>NZ_JBQFIW010000006.1:0-5283 GCF_056535725.1 Ruegeria sp. BB10 | reverse complement strand
ATGGCGGCGCTCACATAGCCTCGACGCCGGTGATCTGCCCGGCAAAACGGATATGAGGCCGCGATTTCAGCCGCATCTGCGCATCCAGCAGGGTGGGCGAGTTGATGAATGTGTTGCGGTGGATGCCGCCCAGGCGGGCAGCAAACCCGGCATTTTCCAAAACCTGGATCATGCGGAACACCTCCGTCGTGCGCCATATTTCATCTTGGTCTGAAAGCCCACGATGTTGAACAGCGTCCCCAGCGCGTTGTCGCGGCGCAGTTGCACCACGGCATGCGCCTTTTCCTGCGGTTTGTGTGGGTTGGTCAGGCCCACTGGTTTCATCGGCCCGTGGCGCAGGGTTTCGCGGCCGCGCTCGGCCATCACCTCGATGGGCAGGCAGCCGTCGAAATAGCCGGCGGTTTCGCCCTCGTGGAACTCGGTCTTGTCGGCGGCGAGCAGCGCGTCGATGAAGGCCTCGTACTGATCGCGGTTCATGGGACAGTTGGTGGCGGTGCTCTTCCTCGGTCTCGCCCTTGTCGTAGCGCGACTGCATCCAGGCCTGGCTCATGTCGATCGTGTCGGCACAGACGATGGGGCGATGGCGTCGAAAAGGCCAGCGCCTCGGCGCCGGTTTCAGTGCGGATCGCTTCACCCAGGGCAGGCGAGGTCAGCGGGCCGGTGGCAAAGATCCAGCGGCCATCAGCAGGTAGGTCGGCGTGACCTCTTCGCCTGTAACGCTCACGCGCGGATGGGCGCGCAGTTTGGCGGTGACGGTTTCGGCAAAGGGCTCGCGGTCCACGGCCAGCGCGCCGCCTGCGGGCAGGCGGTGGGCATCGGCAGGTCATGATCAGGCCGTTTGCCGCGCGCATCTCCCAATGCAGCAGCCCGACGGCGTTCTGCTCGTCATCATCCGAGCGGAAGGAGTTCGAGCACACCATCTCGCCCAGATTGCCGGTTTGGTGCGCGAAGGTTCCCACCTTGGGGCGCATCTCGTGGATCACCACATCCACGCCCATTTCAGCGGCCGCAAGCGGCTTCGAGCCGGCCATGCCGCCGCCAACGATATGCAATGTCTCGGTCATGAGCAGCCAATTAAGGCAGGGGTGGACCATGCGCAACGCCCAAGCGCGACACGCTGCCGGAAGGCGGTCATATGGAATCTTGGGGTCGCCGCTGCGGGATGTTCATACCGGTGAGAGACCGGTCGGGAGGGACCTTCCGCCCACGGCGACCCAAAAGTAAGTAAACGGCATAAGCCTTGCCAATTCCCTTGCCACAGTGTTGCCGTTTTGAAAGCGCTAAATGAACACAATCTCGGAATTATGTTGAAACAATTGCGTTACTGGCGCCAATCCGGGTCTCTTTCTCAATAAATGCGGCGATTCCCTCTTCGGTGTCGCGGTACAGCATATTTTCGACCATTACGTCCTGTATAGGCATAAGCCTGATCCAGCGGCATTCACCGTTGGTAAAAGGCCTGTTTACCGATCTTCACCGCCGCCCAGCTTGGCGGCGAGCGTGTCGGCCAGCGCCCGGGTTTCGGCCTTTAGCGTCTCAGGAGGCATGACCGGTTCACCAGCCCTAGTTCTTCGGCGCGTGTGGCGGGAATGAACTGGCCGGTGGTCAGCATCTCGAACGCGTGTTTGCGAGGGATGTTGCGGCTGAGCGCCACCATGGGGTCGAGCAGAACAGGCCGATATTCACCCCGTTGACGCCGAACCGTGTGCCTCGGCAGCCACCGCCAGATCGCAGGAGGCGACCAGCTGGCACCCGGCGGCGGTGGCGATGCCATGGACTTGCGCGATCACCGGTTGCGGCAGCGACTGGATCGACATCATCATCCGCGCGCAGCGATCGAACAGGTCCCAAGCCGTGCCACCGTCCTCGGCCTGGCGCCCGGCGGTCATCTGTTTCAGATCATGACCCGCGCAGAACGCCTTCCGCCTGACAGGATCACTGCGGACCGAGCGGTCGTCCTTCAGCGCATCGAATTCCGCCTGCAGCGCCGCCAGCATCTCGTCGCTGAGCGCATTCAGCCGCTCGGGCGCGTTCATTTGCAGATGGGCCACTACGCCCGTCGTGACGTTCCAGAATTGCCATCTTGCCCTCCCGCGAGACTCGGGGCAACTCTAGGGGCAAGCGGCGGGAGGAAAGCATGGCGGTGGTGATGGGCAAGGAGGAACTGGCAGAGCATGGCGACTGTGTTCCCGCAGGTACGCGAGGATTTCGCCATCGACGAGTTGACCGAGGACAGCGTGACCATGCGCCTGCTGACCGCCGAACGGCATCTGCGTCCAGGCGGAACCATCTCGGGCCGTCGATGTTCGCGCTGGCCGATGCTGCGTCATGCCATGGTGCTGGCCCGTTTGGGCCGTCCGGCGCTGGCGGTGGACCACAAGCTGTTCGATGGATTTCATGCGCAAGCCGGACGGATCGGCGCAGATGGTGGCGCAGCCGGTTGCTGAAGCTGGGCAGGTCGCTGGCGGTCGGCGATATCCTGATGTTCTCGGAGGGCTCGACGCCGGTGGCCCGCGCCACGATGACCTATTCGATTCCGCCTGTGGGCCTCGGCCGCAGCGGCGGCCGGTGAAAGTCCGGGTCAGACCCCGCCCAGGAAGAGGTCCCTGAAAGGGACTGGGGATTGCTTAAAGCTGCCAGAACCGACGGTGCGCCTCGTGGCGGGCCTGGCCTCGGGTCAGGCCGACATCCGCAAGCAGATGATCGTCAAGGCGGCTCAGGTTGACCCGGGTTCTGCGGCGTTGCTCCCATGTCGTGACGGTGGCTGCGAAGCGTACCGCCAATGCGATCAGCGGCAGCCGGGGCCGGCGTTCAGCAGCATAAGGGAGCGGGCAGGCATCGCGCGTGTCGCGACTAAAATCCTTTCAATTGTATTGACACAATGCGTATCTAGTTGATACGTTTGATACCTACCTCAAAATCAAAGGAAAGATTGTAAGGTACAATTTGGCCAGAAGAGCTCCGCGGGCGAAAGGCCCGAAATACAAGGCGGTTGCCGACACAATCCGGATCGCGGTCAAGAACAAGAACCTTGAGGTCGGAGCAAGCTGCCGCCGGTGCGCGAACTGGCCCATCGGTTGGGCATCACCCTGGCACCGTGGCGCGGGCCTATACGATCCTCACCGATGAAGGGCTGTTTGTGGCCGAGGTGGGCGGTTCCGGCGCCGCCTAAATTCGATCCTCGATGATGTCTGGTCGCGCCAGTTGCACCTGCTGGAGGCCCGGGATCCGAACCATGTCAGCCTGTTCAGCCCGCGGCTGGCGGATGTGGGGCAGGTGGCGCTGATCCGCGAGTCTGCGGAAGGTGGCGCGGCCGATCCCTGGCTGTTTCTCACCACCTGACCCGCGACGCCTATCTGCCGGTGCGGCGGTGGTGGACTGGCTCGACTGCCGCCGGGGAAATTGGACCCGGACGATGTGGTGCTGACCCACGGCGGCCAGAACGGGCTGTGCGTGGTGTTTCGGCGATCCTAAGGCCAGCCCGTGGTTCTGGTCGAGGACCTGTCTCATGCCGGGTTCTGTCGGGCTGGCGAGCGATGCGCGCCGAGGTGGGGATCAAGATGGACAAAGGGGCCTCGGCGCCGAGGCGCCGGAACATGTCCTGCGTCAGACCCGGGCGCAGGCCATCTGCGTCTCGCCCGAGGTGCAGAACCCTACCGGCTGCCACATGCCGCTGGAGCGCCGCAAGGAAATTGTCGAGGTGGCGAAGAAACACGATCTGCAGATCATCGAGGACGACTGTTATCGGCGGGCGACGCCCGTGCGCCCAGCTTCCGAGCGCTGGCGCCGGACCGGGCTGGCATGTGTCGTCGATCTCAAAGACATTGACCCCAGCACTGCGCGCGGGTTGTATCGCCGCCCGCGGGCGGGGGCGGATCTGCGCGCCGCGGAATACGGGTACTGGTCTGGCTCAGCCACTGGCTGCGCTGGTGCAACTGGTGCTCAGCGATCCGCGCGCCAAGGACCTGGCAGGCGCGGTACGCAACGCATGGCGGATTACGGGGTGACGGTCAATGTGTTGGGCGGGTTCGATCTGGTCTGGGATCCCGAGATCCCCTTTGTCTGGCTGCGCTGCCCTGGCTGGCGGCCTCGGCCTCAGCAGGCGGCGGAACGCGAAGGCGCAGGTGCGCTCGGCCGATGAGTTTGCCTGCGCGACGGGCGCGCGCCCAACGCGGTGCGCACGCCACGAATGGCCATGTGCCGTTGTCGGATTTCGAGGCAGCGATGCAGCGCCTGCGCGCATTGCTGGACAACCCGCCGGAACAGATCAGCGTGTAGGCAATTTTAAAAATAATACCTATTTTACAGCGTTGAAATTGAACATGTAAACAGGTTTAACGTGCTTGACCTGCGCGCAGCTCCCCCATAAACCCATCCATCGAATTGACCGGCCTGATTGTCGGTCTTTCACATCAAACAGGACTATCCTGCCATGAAAACCTTCTGCAACACCTGCAGACATCGACAAGAAATGGATCCTGATCGACGCAGAAGGCGTTGTTCTGGGCCGTCTTGCTCGATCGCCATGCGTCTGCGTGGCGCACAAAGCGTCGTTCACCCAACATGGACATGGGCGACAACGTCATCGTGATCAACGCTGACAAAACCAGATGACTGGCAAGAAGCGAAGAAAACTTACTGGCACACCGGCCACCCGGGCGGCATCGTCGCGCACCAAGCAGCAGATCCTCGAGGGCGCACACCCGAGCGCGTCGTGACCCAGGCGGTCAAGCGCGCTGCCGGCAACCGTCTGGCGCGCCAGCAGATGACCAACCTGCGCGTTTATGCCGGTGCCGAGCATCCTCATGAGGCGCAGCGCCCGAAGTTCTGGACGTCAAGTCCATGAACAAGAAAAACACCCGGAGCTAATGACCGATGGCTGATCAGATCAATACTCGAAGAGCTGAGCCGTCGCAGGCGTTGAAACCGCGGCCGAAGAAGCCGCTGCACGCGAGCCCGTGCGCGATGAGTTGGGCTGCCCTATGCAACCGGCAAGCGTAAAGACGCCGTCGCCCGCGTCTGGACTGCCTGTTCCGCGTCACCGTGAACGGCAAGGATCAGGACGTATTTTGCACGTCCCGTCCTGCAGCCGATCCTGCGCCAGCCGTTCCAGGTTGCTGGTGGAAGGTGAGTTCGACGTCGCGACCGTCAAGGGCGGTGGCCTGACCGGTCAGGCCGGTGCGGTCAAGCATGGCATCTCGAAAGCACTGCAGCTCTACGATCCCAACCTGCGTGGCGCGCTGAAAGCCGCTGGTTCCTGACCGCGACAGCCGCGTTGTGGAA
>NZ_JBQFIW010000005.1:0-3896 GCF_056535725.1 Ruegeria sp. BB10 | reverse complement strand
GAAAAGTTAATCTATCAATTAATTCAAATCTGTTCGGACGCGGAGGAGGCGTATGGACGACACTGGCATTGCCCAGAAACTGGTTGAGGTTTTGCACCGCCCTGACGGTGATCTGAGAAACGCCCGGTTCACACCATCGGCATCAGCGCCACCGGGTTTTTCAAGCCTTCACCGATTGCCAAGAACCATCGCGGATCATTTCGAGTGAGAAATCCAAGGTCATCGTCCGGTTCTCGAACGGTTCCGGCAGTGCAACGGTGCGCGACGGCTGGTCGGACGTACGGGGGATGGCGACGCGTTTCACCTCTCGGACGGCACGGATACCGATCTTATCGCGATGACCCTGCCCGAGTTCTTCTCGCCCACGCCCGGATTTCCTCGACTTCGCTCTGGCGGCCAAGCCGAAACCCTACAAGGGTGAATCGCCGTGGCGGAAAATCCTCAATCTGTTGAATCTGACAGCTGCCAGCGCGATCCTTATCCCGGAGCCATCAGCCCGGACGAAGGAGCCATCGAGTTTGCGGACCGGAATGCACATGCTCAACGGCGTGTTGCAGGCCGCCACCATCGGCGCGCCGGTGAGCTATGTGCGTGCGGCCTATCACGCCGTCCACACCTAATACCTGCGCCCGACAACACGCGCCGATGGGTGCGCTTTAGCTGGCAGCCGATTGCAGCGTTCTCAGGACCGATCCCAATCTGCCGCCGGTCGACGATTATCTGAAACAGGAGCTCGAGGACCGCCTTGCCGCCGAACCTGCGCGGTTTTGATGATGATGATGGTGCGAGGTCGGCGATGATTTCAACAACTCGTCGCCCTTGGCCGCCGCACCGGCAGCGGGTGATGATGGGGACGCTGACGCTTGATGATGTGCCCAAGGATCAGGAGGCGCAAAGCGAAAACTCAGCTTCAACCCGGGCCTGTTGACCGAAGGCATCGAAGCCTCGGACGATCCCGTGCTGCATATACGCAGAAGTCTACGAGCTTTCAGCGAGCAGCGTGGCGCCACACCTGCCCTTTTCGGGGAGTTAAGACCATGACTAGCCAGGACAGTTGGTTCAATATGTCAACAGCCTGCCCGACCGAATGGTTCAATTTCCTGTCCCGCTATGTGGTGGTGCCCATTGGGCCTGGAAAGAGCCCAAGCCCAAGCTGCCGGGCCAAGGCCGTCGCCTCAGCCCAGCGAGAATTCCAGCGCATGATGAACCTGATCATGCCGCTCAAGGATCCCTCTCCGGCGGGCCGCGCGGGCAACGCTGGCCATCGCCCAGAATGTGGATGAGATCTTTGCTGGCCTCGACAATGGGCACGGTCCACTTCGCGCGGTTCTGCTGATCGACAACCATATCTGCATGATTTCGGTCTACGATGGCGATTTCAGCAACTACATCCGCGATTTCATCACCACGATCGGCAGCGTCTTCGATGATGTGATGTCGCTGGTCGAGGCGGCGAGGCGCTGATGCCCACAACACAACGTCGAAGAGTTCATCGACTGGGTGCAAGATCATGACCTGTTTCAGGCGCCGGATTTCCGACGGACCTGTTTGGATTGCAGGACGCGGCCAAGGGCCTGCCGCCCAAGCCGCCGCATATGCTGGTCGCTGCCGCGCGACTGATCCTGCAACTGCATGCAAACCCCAACATTTCGCTGGGTGGGGGCTATCGCGCGTATCCTGGCGTGTCGGCCGCACAGGTGCGCAGTAAATTCGGAGTGGGCTGGTGACCAAAGCGTTCAATCTTGCCGATATTCAGGGCAACATCCTGCGGGATACCGCCGCAACCGTGCGGCACCTCGTCCTTGAGGTCGCGGACCGCGCGCTGCGCGGCGGTTCTGTCTGCATCGGTCGATGGCAACAGCACCGATGTGCCCGCGATCACGCGGGACACGACCTGGCGTGAAAAGCCGCCGGTCTGCTTCAACATCGGCATAACTTTCGAAGGGCTGCGGGCACTGGGCACCCCGCCGAGCATCTTGAGACCTTCCGACCGAGTTCGCTCAGGGCATGGCCAAACGCGCGATTAAAATCGGTGACTTCGGGACAGCGCGCCGGAACACTGGCCGGCCCGTTTGACAAACCTGAACGCACATCATCGCCTCGATCCATGCGGACACCGAAGAACCGCTCGATCAGGTCGAGGCTCAGGTGGCCAAGGCCTTTACCGTTCTGGGGGTGCGCAAGGCGCAACCTGCCAGAGGGCAAGGTGTTTTTCGGCTATGTCGACGGCATCTCGCAGCCGCGATTCAAACATGTCATCGACCCCGATCAGGTGGGCGTGGATGAGCCCATAGATCCGCTCGGCACCGCCCTTCTGGGCTATCCCACCCGGCAAGAGGGCGTCCTGTTCCGCGTGCCGACACCGCATGAGCTGGGCTTTAACGGATCCTTCAACGCCTTCCGGGTGCTGGCGCAGGATGTGGTCGGGTTCGAAGCCTATCTCGATCAGGCCGCCCCAGTTGATGACCCATCCTGACGTGAATCAGCTTGCGGACCGGACAATCTGGATCGGATCGGCGAAGGCTGACATGCACGGCGCCCTGCGCGAGGTCGTGGCGGCACAAATGGGGCGCTGGCGCAACGGGTGCCATACGAATTGTCGCCGGACGCGCAATTCCCCGACCCGCCCGTGTCCCTGACCAATTTCAACTACTGGCACGGCTCACGCTGCCCGGCGGGCTCTCACCTGCGGCGCGGCAACCCGCGTGGCGGCCGGATCGTCCAGCGCATCGCAAACTACACGCGGCGGCTGGTGCGGCGCGGCATGTCCTATGGCCCGGATTTCGACCCCGGAACCCCGACGACCAGGAACGCGGGCTGCTCGGCAGCTTATCGGGCCAATATCGGCGCGCAGTTCGAGGCGGTCATGTGCGACTGGATCAATCTCGGCTTGCATGATCCGACGATCACCGGCGCAAACGACCCGCTGCTTGGGGCAAACACGCCCGAGACCAGCTGGTTCGACATGTCGCTGCCCGACGGCAAAACGATCCGCCTGCGCGGTTTCCCGCGTCTGATCAAGGCACGCGGCGGGCCTACACGTTCCTGCCCAGCATCGCCGCCATCAAATACCTGTCGGAACTGACCGATTGAGCGCGTCCGGCCGCACGCGTCAGGCCAGTTCCGCCAGCGCCGCGTCGATGCGTGCAAGCATCGGCGACTGCCCGGCGGTTTCGACAATCAGACGCGCGTCGGTCAGGTGCTGCACGGCCAGCGGTTTTTCTTCTTGGCCTTGTAGAGAAGGCCCATGATCATGTCGCAGCGGGCAATGTAATGGCCTTGGTGTCGAATTGCGGGTTCTTGCGCACACGCTCGATCAGGGAAATCAGCCGTTTCTCACCAGTCAGCATCACCCGGATGATCGTCCGAAGGTTCCTGAGCAGAACACCGATGGACCCGCCGCCCTCACCCGTGAGAATGGCCAGATGCATTTCACACAGAAACAGCCGGCCCAGTCGGCGGCAACCTGCGTTCCCTCTTCGTCGCGCCTCCGGATCACGTCCTCGATCTGACGCAACCCTTCCGCGATCTGCCCGTTCATGGCGTAGGCCACGCCCAACATCGTCTCGGGCCCCGCCGTGAACAGGGCCCAACCCTTGGCGCTGCACTCGTCCACATGCCGTTGAACGGTCTCGAGCGCGCCTGGCTTCTCCAGCGGCACCAGCGAGCCAACCCGCGCCGCCTCGGCGATTGCCAGCTCAAACTCGACCCGCGAGGCGTTGCGCGCCTCTTCGGCCATCCTGAGCGCAAGCTCGTGGTCGTCCGTCACCATCGCGATCAGGCCTTCATCGCGGTGCCAGCCCTGCGCGCGGGTCGTTCTTGGACGTGCCGAGGGCGATCATCTGGTCTGCGGTTTCATGCGCCTTGGCAACCCGCCCTCGGGTCAGTTCGTTCCA
>NZ_JBQFIW010000004.1:0-97412 GCF_056535725.1 Ruegeria sp. BB10 | reverse complement strand
TTTCCTCGTTATAGGCGGGGATGACGACGCCAGCCCATACCGGCGGTGTCCTGGTGTTGGTTCACTGGCCGTTGGCTGGTCCGTTCAATCACTTTATTCATCGAGGTGAATTCCCCTTGCTTACCTAATTCCCCTGCGCCGATGTGGCTTTCCATTCGAGTTCACCCAAAAGCGTATGCTGAAGCTTAGTCGGTGATTTTGGCTCAATTCGACTCTTACAGCGTCAGGTTTCGTATCAATTCCCAATTTGTTGCTATAATACCGGTCGGCCCAGACGCCAGATCAGCCGGGTTCCTTCGGTTCCAAGGCCGGGGAGCGTCAGGATCACCCGATTTTCGGTATCATCGGCCCGCAGCTTTGCTGTTGTAACCAGCACGTCACCATCTGGCTCGAACCAGACAGTTTCGGCGGTGCTGTCACCAAGTTGAACGGTGGCCTGATGTGCTGTCGTCTGCTTTGAACTGAAAACGCATTTCGATTTCTTCCCCGGCCGCAATTTTCCGCGCGTCCAGAGCTGCGCTTCGTGGGGCTGAACCGGGACCCATTGGCGAACCCATTTCTCGTTTATCGGCCCAAAGCGATATACCCCGAGCGTCGCTGTGCCGATTATGAGCAGAACCATAAGCCATTTTACCGGCGACATACCTGTCCAGATCCGGCGGGTAACACCGGGTGACGGTGCTGCGCCTGACGGCGCAGGTGGCAGGACGCGGGATGCGTAAACGAGCGCGCCAAACAGGGCGGCACCAGTCGACAGCACACCGAAAATCAGCCACAGAACCCGGGATGTAAACCCGCCCCATTGGCCGAAATGCAGTGGGTGGATCATTGCAGTCACTCTGGGCCAGATACCGAGCTCCCCGGCTGAAAAGGCGCCAAGTACTTGAAACGTCATGGGGTCGACGGTCACCGAGTTTGCTTTTGCCTCTGCCACAAGCGCATCGGTTTGCCCCTGAAACTTAATGCCGTCGGTTGTCCGGTTCGGTAGTACTATCAGGGTAGCTTCTAGCTCGGGCACAGCAGCGGTTGCCGCGGCGGCGGCGCGATCCAGATCGGCCCCGCTGAACCCAGGAGGCAGCCGTCCGGCCCGTTCACTTGCTTCGGCCGCTTTGGGGTAGGCGCCTGCCGGTACCCCGACTGTGGTGATGAAATAGAAAAGCCCGGTCAGGGTAATGACGATCAGGAATGGCAGGGCCCAGAGAACCGTCAGCCGGTGCAGACCGCCCCACCAGCCTCGTGTGCCCATATGGCGCGGAGGGACCCGGAAATACCCGCGCCAGAAACGGCGATAGCTGATCAGCCCGGTGATGATCGAGATCAGCAAAAACACGGATGCGCTGCTGACAATTAGAACACCCAACCGATGCCCGGTCAGCAGGCTGTCGTGAATGCCGCGGATGATCGGGTTCAGCCCCGAAAGCCGGGGGGTAGAACCCAGTACTTCGGCCGTGACCGGATCTGTCCACACAAAGGCTTCTTCACCCCAGCGCGTGAAAACAACCGTGGCATCCCCAATCCATGAGGCCTTGTCCCGCTCGATCCAGCCGGTACTCACATCCGGATAAGCGGCCCGGACGCTGTCATAGATTTCACCGGGTGTCGCGCTGCGCTGTGTGACGGCAGAGGTGGCACGCATGCCTTTGTGCAGGAAGGCTTCAATCTCGGTGATGAATACCAGTGTCGTCCCCGTAGCCAGCATCAGCAACAACAGGATCGACAGGTTCAGTCCAATCCAAGCATGGAGCCGGAACAGAAAACTGCGCACCTTCCGCGATGTCATGTGACATTCTCCACGGTTCTGGCGGGGCAGATGGCCTGTAACCGCTCGGACAGCCAGTCGGCGCGCAGTTCATCAATCCTGCGGCAATTTTCTTCGATCCCGGCATCGGCGAGTACGGCGGCCACCTTGTCCCGCTTGCCGATCCGGTAGTCGATGCCGATCACCGGGCATCCCTGGCTGAGCGCGAAAATGGCTGCGTGGAACCGCATCGCGATCACCGTATCCATCCGGCGCAGAAGGGCGACAACCCCGTCAAGCGACGCGTCTGCCTGCCAGATCCGGAAGTCGGTTCCGGGTTCAAGATGTTGCATGATCCGCCAGGCGCTGCGCAGATCCGACATGCCGAACTGAACCGCATTCATTGGAAAGAACACGAAACACGGGTCAGTGCCGGTCTGACGGGCGTAGTCCATCAGCCCCTGCGCCAGTTCGCGTTCGCAGCGGTTTTCGACGGCGCGGGTGTGCGCGGCCGGGTCCCGACCCGGCTCGGCGGGTGTGAACAGGTGTCCGATGGGACGGATGTTGATGCCGATCACCGGTCGGCCTGCGGTGCCGTCCAGCAAGGTCGCAATCTGTGCTGGTTCATGGACCGGCAGACGTGTCAGTGTCTCACCCCGGGTTTCCAGGTAATCGAACGCCGGGTCACGGCCGATTTCAATGTCACATCCTTGGATGATCTCGCGGCGGGCGTCATCGCGCACCCGTATCGTGATCCTGTCGGCCAGTTTCACCAGTCGTCGGGCTGTGACTTCTGATGGTTTGCGGACAAAGGTGCCGGGCCCGATACCTTCCATAACAAACGGCAGACCCGCCGTTTGGCGGGTAGCGGTTTCCAGATGGCGTACCAGTTGCTTGGGCAGATCGGTCAGCGGACCGCCGGCAAATACGACGCCATCAACCGAAGACAGCGCAGCACGGATATTGGCGGGCGTATACCCTGAACTCGACATCGACCGGCACATCCAGCATGGGGATGAGATGACGGGGTGATACGGGCGCTGGGTCATCAAAATCGCCCGCGCAGTGCCATGGCGCTTGTGAATCCGGTACAGGACCCCGCCCAGAATGGCCGAATCACCGATATGTTCGCCCCCATATGCACCGATCAGCAACACATATGGCATTCTGGGGTCTTCCCTGCCGGGGCGGGCCTCGGGCGCAACACGCGCGCGCAAATGCGCGGGGACGCCGCAGCCCAGAACATCGGCTACGTCTGCAATCTTTGTCTTCAGCCCCTGCGCCGCAGCCGGGCCACGATGTTTGTCGAAGCTGGGCCGCAGCAAGGTCGCGCCAAGATTGCCCCGTGTGCGTAACTCTTCTGAATATCCGGCCTTGCTGTCTAGGATGCCCCAGGGTGCGTCGGCCTCGGGGGCGGGCATGTCCGACAACACGCTGCAGAGCCGCCGGAGCGCCGGAATGCGGTTGCGCGCAATCTGGTCAATTTCTTCGTCCAGCAGGCGATATGAAACGAAATCCACGCAAATAGCCGGTCATCGCCTTCCAGATCTGCCCCGTCACCGCCAAGCGCTGAAGCAGCAACACCGTGGTCACGCCGTTGATTGCTGCCAGAGAGCCCAGAAATTCAAGGTGATAGACTATGCCCGGCGTCAGCGGGACCAGCCAACGCACCGTGTGGCCAGCAGCGTGCAGGGCCGCTGCGGTCGTGGTGATCTGCCTGAGCCGTCCGGCCTCGCCCAGAACATGTCCCGGCACATCATCGGTGTCCTTCAGTATAAAATCTGTCGTGAAACAGATGCCCTGCGTCTGCGCGAAAAAAGCCAGCCCCGTGATGTCTTCGGCCGTCATCATGTGGTGGTCCAGGCGCAGCGTAATGCTGTCCAGATCGCGCTGGTCTGCCAGAACGGATATCAGCGCCTTGCTGTCGAAATTTGCATTGGGCAGGATATTCAGAGCCAGCGTGTCACCGGGGCGGACTGCCTGCAGCTGCGCTGCCGTGTCCTGGCTGTCCATCCGTCGTGAAGGATGAGGTCAATGGGAAACGGGGTCATCATGATCCTTCTAACACGGCTTCAACTAGCTTTCGGCCTAGTTTCAACATAGCCGATGAATTCACCAACCGACCAGCAAACCAACAGGAACAGCGTGAGGGGGCCGCCGATATACCTACCTACATGGCTGCCTTTCGCCACCTGACGCCGAAAGTGCCGGAGAAACAGGACAAAGGGCAAAAGTGGCATGGCCAGGCAGAGTTTAAGCCGCTGCCCGCGGGTGATTTCGCGCGCCCGCACCTGACCGAACATGCGCGCCCAGTGCAGCCGCTCGGCGGCCAGGCTGCCAATGCTGACCTTCGGTCGGAGCTGCTCGGTGATGGCTGCATCCGTCAGCATCAGACCAACCCCCGCGTCACGCAGCGCCCAATTGACCTGCGCTTCCTGATATTTGACCTCCCACAGAGTCCGGACCGACATTATCGCGTCTCTTTTGTAGACGATGTTCGTATCGGTCACGTATTCCGTTTTCTTCGGAAAGTGGCGGCTGGTATCGGCCAGTCGCAGAAGAAACGCCCAGTTCCAGAGCCGGTTCACACCATTGGTCACAGCACCGCCGATGACACCGTGCGGGTGTTCAACATGCAACCGGATCATCGTTTCGGCCCAGTGCGGGTCAGGGACGCCACGATCTTCGATAATGCCAATCAGCCGGCCGCGGGCCCGTTTCATGGCTTCGGCCCGCCGGGTGTCGTAGAATGCATGCATTTCCAGAGGATTCTTCGGCACGGTGCCATCCAGAATTTTACCCAGATCAATAAAGTCGAACTGTGGTAGCGCGGCCAGCTCTGGCCTCCTGCGACATGTGGTCATAAGGGATCAGGACTTCGAACTGGCATCACCTGTTGTGTGGACAGGCATCCAGACAGCGTGTCAGTACCGCTCCGCCATCGACAATCGTCATCACAATACTCAGATCGGGGGGCTGTGACATGCGTGACCCGTCCTATCTGACTTTGCTAAGCGCGTTGCCCGGGCCGAACCAGTATCCGGCAACTTCTCCGGCGCCCCACGACAGGCAAAATGGGACAAGCAGAGGCAGCGATTTGACGAGATGCCCCACATAGGTGCCTTTCGACAAGATGCGCTGAACTGTCCGATAGAACATCAGCGGGGGCAGGGCAAAAGCGGCCGTGCCCATAGCAAGGCGGCGTGGCAAAGGTGCGTCGCTTACCCGTGCACCCGCATAGGAGCGTGAATAGAGAAAGCGCTGTGAAAAATAGAGCCAGAACGTATAGTGCATCTTGTGGCCGACCACGATGTCGGGCCGCATGATCAGCGTGATCCCATCTGCCTTCATCGCATCATGCAGATGATTTTCCCATTTGTGCTGCGCGAGAATATCACCATAGCGGTCCAGTACTTCCTTGCGGTAAATCACATTGTTTCGGGCACCCGCCCGAAGGTCCTGCTGGCAGCGGTGGCAGCGAGGCGCTGTATTCGCAGAGGAATGCGGCCCAGTTCATCCGTGTTTCGGTCGCCGCGTTTTCGATGGCGCCGCCAACGACATCATGCCCTCCGCTAGGGCGTCCAGCATCCGGCGGCCCAGTCAGGCGGAACGATCACGTGATCTTCGATTACGGCAACAGCTGGTGCAGTCGCATTGGCGATACCGATCGCGCGCATCGCGGGGATCGTCGTGTCTGCAGCCACGGGCAGAATACGGGTATCGGGAAAATCGCGCTGCACCGCTTTGCGCACGGTCTCGCCCAGCCGATCCACAACAATCACTTCCGGAACCGCCGATTGTTGTGCAGAAAGCGCGGTCAGACAGTTTCTCAGATCGTCATAACTGTTCACCGATGGGATGATGACCGAGAGGTCTGGTGCTGGCATGCTGTACTCCTGCACTGGTAAAAATAGACACTAAAACAAACTGCTTCGGACATGGTCCGACCTTACCACCTTTATCTGTGTGCAGGCCGCACCATGAGCTGTCAAGGATGCTGTACCGGTCGATTTGGCCCCTTGGGTATGGCGCAGTTCCGCATTGTTGTTAGGGTATCGGTCAGGCGGGAAAGGACCTGAGCATATGGCGCGATATCTGGTCACTGGCGGTGCGGGCTTTATCGGCTCACACTTGGCCGATCATCTGGTCGAAGCGGGGCACGACGTCGTTGTGCTGGACAATCTGTCCACAGGCGCACGGTTTAACCTGCCGCCACAAGTTGATCTGATTCAGGGCGATATTGCTGACTTCGAAAACCTTCCGGCGCTGATCGCGCGGGTCGATGGATGTTTTCATCTGGCTGCCATCGCGTCGGTGCAGCAGTATCAGGACGGCTGGGCAAAGGCCGCCAAGGTGAATTTCTACGGTTCGGTTAGGGTGCTTGAAGCGGCGGCGCGGGCCAATGTACCCGTGGTCTATGCCTCTTCGGCTGCCATTTACGGAGACAATCCCCACCGGCCGCTGATCGAAACTGCAACGTCACACCCCATATCCGGCTATGGGGCTGACAAGCTGGCGATGGAACATCATGCAGAGGCTCTGAAAGCGGCAATTGGCCTCAGGGCCACAGGGCTTCGGTTCTTCAATGTCTATGGCCCGCGCCAGGTACCCGGCAGCCCGTATTCAGGCGTAATCAGTATTTTTCTCAACCGTCTGGCTTCTGGACAGCCGATAACTGTTTTCGGAGACGGGGAGCAGGCGCGTGACTTTGTCTATGTCTCTGATGTGGCCGGGGCGTTGATGCGGGCCATGTCCTGGACGGCCGCAGGGAATTGCGGCGTGTTCAATATTTGCCGTGGTGAGGCAACCACGCTCAATGATCTGATCCGCGTACTTGCCGGGGTGTTACAGTGCGCGCCGCAAATCCGATATGAAGAGCCCCGCACCGGAGATATCCGTATTTCGCTCGGTTCGTCTGTGGCCGCAGCAGAGATGCTGGGTTTCAGGGGAAATGTCGCTCTGGAAGAGGGGTTGAGGCATACAGCTGATTGGGTCAGAAAATCATCCCAATGAAGGGCCCATGGTGGGATTGTTTCCATCTTTTCCAGATGCCCGTCAGGCGGACTCGAATCAGCCTGGTATTTCCTTGGCATAGGCGATCCGTCGTAAATCGTTATAAAGCGGTGCGATCTGTGTCAGGCCAACGCCGACATAGATACTGCTGCAGATGAGGAGCTGCAGTGTCGGATCGGTGGTTACCCATTGTGACAGGACCAGCCCAGCCGAAGCTGCCGCCAGTGGCGGTGCCACGGATTTGATCAGTGCCATGGAACCAATCAATCGGCCCGCTGCGATCTGGGTCACTATTCCGCTTGCCAGCAAGCCAACGCATAACGCCAGTGCTGCGCCCGTGGCGCCCAATACCGGAATTGTGGCCACGCCTGCGCACACCAATACAACGGCGCCTGCGATTTCTGCCCACAACAGGTATTGCTGCCGGTTGCAGCCGATCAGGGACCATCGCGCATGGCCGGACAACATGCGGATTGGCACGGCCCAGGCCAGTACGGCCAGCACCGGCCCTGCGGCACGGAAATCCGCGCCGAATACCGATCCCATTATCGGTTTGCTCAAAAGGGTCAGCAGCAGGGCCAGCGCGATCCCGGCCCAGGCAACCAGATGAACCGAAGACCGCATTACACTGCTCCAGGTTTTGCGGTCGTGCTGCACGGTGCGGGTGATCACCGGGTACAAATTAAAGTGATAGACAAAACTCAGCGTCATCAGCGAGATGATGATCCGCTGTGCCGCGCCCAGCCAGGCCGGGCCGACGCCATCCGCCAGGCTGACAAGCAGGAATATCGGCGCATAGAGCATGAAGGCCCATAACATGTTGGCCAGGCCGACCGAAAAACCCTCTTTCAGGAAATACAGGGCAGCGCGCGGCGGCCAGCCGAAGCGATACGGTACTGTCCAGATGTATTGTGCAATAAGGTAGTAGACGGACACGATGGCGACAGCGGTCAGTTCGATCCAGCCAACCGTCAGTATGCTGCTGCCGGGGGCCATGAACAGAAAGACCCCACCTGCGAATACCGCGGTTCGGATCGGCTGCGCCAGGGCGGCAACGGTCATTTTCTCATACCCCTGCAATAGCCATTCCTGCTTGAGCGGAACCGCCAGCAGAGACAGGGCATAGATCCAGATAAGCAGCGTAACTTCGGGGTCCTGATTGGTGAAATATCCGGCAATCCCCACAACGGGGATCACGATCAGCGCCAGCATCAGCCGCGCCGCAGGCACCTGCGCGGCCAGATCCGGAGCGCGATCAGGGCTGCGGGCAAGCTCGCGCACGCCGATGGTTCCGGCGCCGCACTCGATGACGATAGCCGAGAATGCCGCGATCGAGATCGCCAATTCGACCGCCCCGTACTGCGTGGTATCCAGAACCCGCGCCAGATAGGCAAACGCGAGAAACCCGATCACCATACTGACCGACTGGCCGCTGACCAACGACACGAAATCCCGGAAGAGCTTGGGCCCCCGGTCAGACATGATATGCGCCAGCCGCTCACGTGCGGTGTCGATGATCGACATGTTTCAGCCTCTCTGTCGCGGAAGAGCGGGTCCCGCTGATCCAACTATATTTCTCTCAGTCCCTGAGGATGGCAAGGACGGATGACTTTGGGCGCATGCTGACGGCCAAGAGGTCGACAAGTGGCTATACATGCGTGGTCAGTTCGATAAAGTCCGATCAATTGCCGTTATCCAATCAGAAATTTCCAACAGGACATTAAATGCCAGGCCCGCCCCTCCACATCGGAATCGATGCCACAACTTGGTCGAATGATCGGGGCTTTGGCCGCTTTACCCGTGAATTTGTTACTGCCCTGGCCGCCCGGGAAAGCGGGCTTCGCTACACGCTGGTTTTCGATCAGCCGCCGACTGCGGACTGGCCGGTGCCGGACGGGGTCGACATTGTCACCGCCGCGACCGGAAAAGGGTTGAACGAGGCAGCGGTCGGCGACAATTCACGTTCGGCTGGGTATCTCTGGACGATGGGGAGGCTGGTCCGGCGCATGCAGTTCGATGTGTTCTATTTCCCGGCCGTTTATTCCTATTTTCCGCTGTTGTCGCGGGTGCCCTGCGTGACCTGTTTTCACGATACGACGGCCGAGCGGATTCCGCATCTGCTGTTTCCGACCAGAACCAATCACAGGCTGTGGCAACTCAAAACCTGGCTGGCCAAGCGGCAGATGACACGAGCGATGACCGTTTCCGAAACGTCGGCTAATGACATGGTGTCTTATCTCAACATTCCCCGTGAAAAGATCGACGTGGTCACCGAGGCTGCCGACCCGGTCTTCCGGCCCATCGAAGACAGGCACATAGCGCTGGCCGCCCGTGCAAAATACGGGATTCCTGAACAATCGGACCTGCTGGTTTACGTGGGTGGCATGAACGCACACAAGAACATTCTGGGCCTGCTCAGGGCGATGCCGCATATCGTACAAGAGCGCCCGGATGTGCACCTGGCCATTGTCGGCTCCACCTCGGGCAAGGGCTTTTGGGACAATGTCCCCGAGTTGATGGCCTTTGTCCGGGACAACCCGCCGCTCGAACAGCACGTAACCTTTACGGGATATGTCCCGGACGCAGAACTGGTCGAACTTTTTGCGTCTGCTGCCGCACTGGTTTTTCCCTCTTTGTGGGAAGGGTTCGGCCTACCTGCGGTCGAGGCGATGTCCTGTGGTATTCCGGTATTGTCATCCGACCGTGGCAGCCTGCCCGAAGTGGTGGGGGATGCAGGGCTTTATTTCGATCCCGAAGATCTGGGGGCGATCCGCGATACAATTCTGCGGTTTTTCAGCGATTCCGGGTTGCGCCGGACCGTGACAGCCGCCGCTCTGCCGCGCGCTTCCAAATTCAGCTGGGACCATGCCGCCAAGCTGGGTGAAGACAGCTTCCGGCGTTGTTATGGCGATGTGTCGGGCAGCGTGGCATAGATCATCCGGACCCAGAATTTCTCCCACCCCTGTCCTTTGCGTTTTTCGGCAGGCCAGGCGTAGAGCGGATGGAACAGCGGGACATACCGCGTCGATATATTGCGGGATTTCAGCCAGATCAGATAGTTGCGAATGTCCTGCAGCTTGTCATGTGTTTCCTTTAATTCGGTTGGTCCGACATTTACCTCTCCATTCCCCGGGATGAGTGTCGTCGCATCGTTCACATGGTGCATAAGTGTCCTTAACCCGGCCAGATGACTGTTCAGGCTTGCGCCGCCGCCGATACTGATGAAGGGCAGGCCGTTTGTTATCAGAACGTCACCTGCAGCGATGATATCCGCCTGTCTGAAATGCGCGATGATGTCACCGTTCGTGTGCGCCAATGGGATATGGGTCAGGGTGATGTCCTGTCCATTGAAAGTAAGGCTGTGATCTGTGTCGAATACAAAGTTTGGCAGGCTTTCAAATTCGAACGTGGTATAGGTGTCGGTCTTGATGTTTTCGTATGTCGCACGATGCGCAATAATCTCGGCCCCCATACGGCTGAATGTGGAGTTGCCGCCACGATGATCGCCATGAGAATGGGTATTGATGACTATGTCGACATTAGCAGCGTTAATGGTTTCAAGGGCTGCTAAAACGCTGGCGGTCATGTTCACATCTCCGGAATCGACCAATAGAGTCCCGTCATGTCCGGTTGAAACTAGGATATTCCCTCCAGCCCCTCTCAATACGAAGAAACCATCATGCAGCGCGATGACTTGCAGTTCGGGTGTATATTTATAGGTCTCTTTTGTTGGGGCTTCTGCAGGGTCACTGCCCCTTAGATAGACATGCCAAACCAGCCCCGCATAGCCTGCGATTACCAGGCACAAAGCCAAGGTGGCGAGAACTGCGAACTTCCGAATTGAAATGATTGCCATCCCCCCCTGAATGTCATGTCCGATTACCGGTTCTGTTCCTGCATATTACCAATATTTTCCAGCGCCACGACCTGTCCGCTGACAGTGCTTTCGCGAACCGCGGCAGCCACCTGCAACGCCCGCAGGCCCGCATGGCCATCGGCCAGTGGCACGTCAAAATGCCCTGCAACCATTCTTTGAAAATCGCGCAATTCGTCCTGAAATGAAAGCAGGCAGGTGGATTGCCAGGTTTTCAGTTTTTCGCGGATCATGATTTCGGGATAGAATTTGCGTTGCCTGGTTTCCGGCCCGTTCGTCGCCGGCTTGGAGATCAACAGATTTTGCATTGGCGCATACGCGCCCCGTACCATGCCTTTGTCTCCGTAAATCTCGACAAAAGATTTATAGCCTTTCCACTCGGCCCAGGTCGCGTGATAGGTGGCGGTGATCCCGTCGGGATTTCTGAAAACCGCCATGGCGTTGTCTTCTGACCCGTTCACGTGCCAGATGTTTTCAGTCATGACCCCGTAGACCGAGGTGATTTCACCTAGGAAATAGCGGGCCAGATCGGTCATATGGATGCCGATATCCATCATGGCGCCGCCGCCTGATTCCGGCATTTTGTATTCCCAGTCATGACCAAAGTTATGGAGCCCGTTATGGCCCCCATAGATGCGCACATGATCGATTTTGCCAATCTTTCCCATATCCACCGCTTCGCGCGCGAAGCGCACGAAGGGGTAGTAGCGCAGGTTGAATCCCACGGCGAGGATGCGATCCGCGTTCTTGGCGGCATCGACAATCCGTTGCCCGCCCGCAACCGTATTTGACAGCGGTTTTTCGCATAACACATGTAAACCACGGGCAAAGGCGGCCACACATGCGTCCTCATGCAGATGCGGAGGGATTGAAACGATCACGGCATCCATCCCGGCATCAAAAAACGCATTAAGATCCGAATATGCCGTGGCGGATGTGCCTTCGACGACCGCCTCTGCTGCCTGCAGGTTCACGTCAACAACAGCAGCCAGTTCAGCAGTAGGGTCCGCGATGATCGACTGCACCCGCAATTTGCCGATCTTGCCAGCACCTACAACGCCAATACGCATTCCGTTTCTCCTTGAACTCTAATCAAAAATTTATTGTCAGCCCTATTGCTCCGAACTGTCCAGCCTTATGGCCTTGAAGCTGTCATTTTCGAACAGAATGGGGCCGGGCCAGGGCGTCTCGGCATGAAGGACCGCATAGTCGGCGCCGTAACGCCGTGCGACCGCGCTCCAGTCGATTCCGTCCCGATAGACTTGTTTCATTGCACGCAGGGCGGTGAAGCCACCACCGTCCACCGGGCCATGAATGGCCTCCATGCGGGTTCGCCATTCACGCATTGCTGCGTCGTCGAATGGGATCGATGTGTGATCGACAACGATGGCCCGGCCCGAAATTATGCGGAAGGATTCGAAATCGGGCGGCACAAGCCAGATCGCATCGGGCGGGCTCAGATCAGATGCGGCGCGAGAGATTTCGAAATTGTCACCCTTCAGATCAGCCCAGATCAACTGGGTCCGCAGCGCGTCCAGACCTAAAAGCCCCCTGTCACGCGTCAACGCCGTTGCGGTCAGTGTCACCGCAACCAGAAGGGTTGCCAGAATGGTTCCTGCCGGTTTGCCCGGACGCGGTGCGACGATCAGAGCCAGTGCAGTCAGTGCCAGCAGGGCCCGCAAGCTTTGCTGTGTCAGACCATACCGGTATTGGGCGGCAAGGCTCAGCAGGATCAACACCGCAAGACCTGCCCAGCGTATCACGGCCCAGACAGACCCGCTGGTCCAGCGCGGCCCCATCACCAGCGCCCCTGCGGCAATCAGCACGAATAAGATCGCATAGGGCTGTGCGTCTGCTGTGGCCAGTGCCAGACAGCCTGCCATGATGACCCCCGCAAGGCGATCCCGACTAATCCAGTCTGCGACCAGCCAGCCAAAGGCAAGCAAACCAACCCACTTAACCACCATCAACATTCGGAAAACCTGCGCAGTGACCCAGAGCCGGCTTTGCATCATGTCGACAAACCAAAGGCTGGCAGCGCAAAGCACCAATACGATCAGAGCCGCCAGAGACAGGGCGAGAACCTCGCGACTGAGGCCGTGACGGAACTGGTGAAAGGCGAGAACGATCCCGGCGCAACCGACAAACGCCAGCGCCTGCATCCAGGACAGTTGCGGGAAGCTCAGCCCCAGATAATGATGCGGCGACCGGAACTGCGCCAGTGTTTCAAAAAACTCGGCATCGCTCATCCGAATGGTATTCGTGTCGGACATGGGCAAAATCCACGCCAGATACATGGCGATCGCGAAAAGAAGACCAGACGCGACAGCGGGCGCCAGGCTGCGCAGAATGCCTGCCTCGGGCGGGCGCAACAATATGGCAAGCCCGGTTGCGCAATAGGCGATCAACGCAATTTCCATGCCGATCAGCGGGTGGGCCAGAGCCGACAGGATCAGGGGTCCCAGGGCCCGAAACGGCCGCAATTTGACCAGCAGCACCATACCGATCAACGCCAGCGGAATAGCCGGGTTCGCGGGCTGGAAGCTTTCGAACCTCAGATAACCGGCCAGACCGAGGGAAAAGCTGCCATTGGTCACGACAAAAACCGCAGCCAGCAGACCACCCAGAGCATTGGTGTGCAGCAGGCGCGTCGCTGCGTAATAGGTCACCGAAGCCAGGGCAAAATTGCAAAGAACCGCAAGACCATGCGTGATCAGCGGCAAAGGAAGAATGTCCTGCATCCAGGCCAGGACATGTGCGTAATAAACCCGCGGGCCGAACTGGGCAGCACTGTTCACGTAGAAATCGCCCGCCAGAAAATCCGGATTGCGCAAGCGTTCGACGATCGGAAATTGTTCGGCCTGACTGCCGTAGCCGAACAGGGTGCCCATCAACGGCATCAGGGCAAGAAGCGCCAGAAAGAGGACGATGTCCGCAGGCGCAAGAGGGTCGGTTTGCCGGATATCTGTTGTCGCGGCGGCTCCCATCACGACCTTTCCGAAGTGCGCCCGGGCCTGACAGGCAGAACACCGGACGCGATGCTGGCTGGCCCGGTCAGGCCCGCGCAGCCCAGAGCTCTGGCGGGAGAGGACAGTTCAACCATTGACCAACTCATCGTTTGTGTCTGTGGCGAATTTGGCAGCACGCCGTGCGACGTCGTCAAGGCCCCGGTCGCGTGCCGCCGCTGCGATTTCGTGAAAATATTGCCCAATCACCACGTCTTCGCTCCAGAGTCTGTCAAAGGCTTTGCGACCGCGTTGCCCATCCGCCGCCGCAGCCGCCGGGTTTGTGATATAGTGCGTCAGCGCGCTCCGCAGATCCTCGGCCGTGGTAAACAACTGCCCGCCGCCGCTGGCCTCGATAATCTCGGGGTAGGGGCCCAATGCCCGGGCCACGATGGGGGTCGCCTCCTGAAAAGCTTCGAGGACCACCATGGGGAAGACTTCATAGCAACGTGACGGCGTGACTACTGCGACCGCGTCCCGATAAAGCTGCCGCAGTTCGTGCATGGGTTTGCGCCCCAGAAACCGCACCCTGGGATTGTCTTTTCCCAAGGCCCGTAACGTGCTTTCGTAATTTCCGCTGCCGGCAATCCACAGCTCTGCCGGCAGGTCGTTGAAGGCAGGGATGACGTCCTGAAGCCCCTTGATAATCTCAAGCCGCCCAACGAACAGAATGTAAGGGGGCGATTGGTCCGGCTCAGTGGTGTTTGCCGCGCTGCCCTCGGATTTGGGCAGAAAGGACGGAAAGACTGTCATCGGCGCTGCAAAGCCGAAACGGCGATGATTGTCCGCCGAGGATTGGCTGAGCATCAGGAACCGGTCGACGTGGCGCGCCTCGCGCGAAATGAGATTGGTGGCCCGCCACAATTGCGGGGGACGTCGGTGGCGCAGGATGCAACGCAGACAGCGCCGTTTGTCGCAAATCTCGCGATTGTCGCGCCACAGAATATGCGTGGGGCAGACCATCCAGTGTTCATGCGCGGTATGCAGTTTGACCCCGGTGCCATATTTCCAGATACCCGGCCCGCCGATGAGCGAGACATTGTGAAAGTGAATGACGTCGAAACGATCTGTCAGCAGGTCCCGCAACGCAGCCCGGTGCCGGGCCGGATGACCCAGTTGCTGTACGGCGAGGCTTGAGAGGACAGGTTGATTGCTGGCCAGCCGGTGGACCGGGATGCCGTTATCCGAAGCGGACGCTTCGGGGGTCGTTCCCGACAAGGCGCGGTATCCGTCGGTGTCATGGATAACCTCGACGTGGTGGCCGCGCGCCGCCAAAGCCCGGGCCAACCGCTGAACATAAACCCCGTCCCCGCCGAAATTGAACGGCGGGTAGAAGGTTGTCACCATGGCTATGCGCAGCCCAGATTCCGTCATGTGCCCCTCTTGCCAACCCGGCGGTGTGGCCAGGTTTGGTATGTGTTTCGGGTCCACTTCTGTTGAGAAGACTATGACCCCATCAAAGGCGTGCAACGCTTTTTAAGGCCCAGTGCCGCCAATCCTTGATTCGATAGCCTCGGAGCGGCATTCCGGCTGGAAACATTGTTTACAAAAAAACGAATAAAGTGCGGTTTTGGTCCTCTTTGTTTTTCTGTTTGCCGCAAGAACATGATTCTGTGCAGAATTGCGGCTACTATGTTCCGTGTCATGGTAAGGATCGTACCATGTGTGACATTGGCCTATGTCTTTTGAGCCACTTGATCTGTTCGGTTGCGGTGCGTTTTTTAAAGGCATGTGACGTTTGTTTAAGAGTGTGATTGTGTGGAGGAAACCATGTCTTACCACGATTTGAGATTTGACCAGGGCGAAGGCGCAGACCGAAACGGGCTGGCCGACCGGATACTCAGGGGCGAGGTTTTTGTTTTCCGCGAAGCACTGCAGGCCTTCGGTCTGCACGAGATGTGGCGTCAGGCAAGTTTGCGCGGCATTGAGAAAAGTGTAGACAAAGATGCGGCTGAGCGTGCGGACCGAGACGGGTTCCACCGCATTCACGAATGGGTTGCGGCTAAAGACATTCCGGCGATGACGGATGCTGTTTATGCTGAAATCGAACCCTCGGCGCATGAATTCTTAAATCGTTTCATGCATGGGGCCTTCCCTGGCATTTCCAGTTTCTATTTTGAACGGACACCCAATGTGCGTTTCCATATTCCCTATGATCTGACCCAGGAACACAAAAAGGCCTACAACGAATTTGCCAAGGATCACGGGCAAGGCAAGATTGCCGCGCATGGGCCGCATCGCGACAGCTGGCTTGATTGCCCGTCCAACGGCCTGAACCTGTGGTTTGCCATGGGCCGGATTCGACCGGGCAATGGTATGACGATCTATCCCGAGGATTATGAGGGCGAATATGTATTCCAGCGTTCAGGCAATCTGGCGGATGGGCAGAAACTGCACCAGAACTGGACCTTTGATCTTTATCCAGGTGACGTTTTGATGTTTCACACCGATCATGTGCATGGATCGGTCCTAAACCGTACCAACGAGACACGCTTTGCCATCTCGTGCCGTTTGTCGATCGACAAGCCGGTTTTCCCGCAACTGCACCACCATACCTACGTTCACTCAGGGTGGAACAACTCTTCGGTGTTGAAGCCGTTGTCCGAACTGCCCGCGATGATGCAACCCGGTTACGTTTCAAGCTTTGCCAAACGGGTCCGCGACAAGCTGGTGCCCGCACTTGCTCCGGGTGAACCCGATCCCTTGCCGCCAGAGATTATCGGAACAAAGGTGGGGGATACCTACCAAGTGCCATTGTCAGCGCTGGAGGTGGGCGGTGTTCACGGGGTTTCGGCGGCGCTTTGCGTCGCACGGCTTACCGAAGATACGGTGATCGCAATGACCCGACGCTGCCCGCATCAGGGGGGCGATTTGGCCAATGGCTGGATTGAGGATGGCAAGGTGGTTTGCCCCTGGCACAGCCTGCCCTTCGATCCGCATTCGGGGAAATCGGCCTGTAAGACGTTGCCCAGCCTCAAGCGGGTCGCCTGCGAGATTAAGGGCGATAAAGTGATCATCGACCCTAAAACAGTACTCAATGCGGAGGATGGCAGTGTCGGGGCGGCAGTCGCATCGGCAGCAAGCCGCCCCACTGCCCAATGATCTATCCGAGGGTTGGAAACGGTATCACTTCGTCCCAGCCTTACAGCCTCTATTCATGAGCAGCCCATGAAAACGATTTCCGTCGTATCGCCATGCTATAATGAAGAAGACAACGTCGCCATCTGCTATGAGACGGTCAAGGCGATGTTTGCCGAACAATTACCCGGATACAGGTGCGAACACATTTTTGTGGACAACGCATCAGAGGATGGGACGGTCAATGTTCTGCGTGAAATCGCTGCGAAAGACGCCAATGTAAAAGTCATCGTCAACGCCCGGAATTTCGGTGTTTTCCGGTCTACATTCAATGGGTTGCGCTATGTCAGCGGCGATGCGGTCGTGGTGATGCTACCGGTGGATTTACAGGACCCGCCCCGAATGATCCCCGAATTCGTTTCGCTTTGGGAAAGCGGTTATGACGTCGTAGCCGGAGCCCGGGACACCCGCGAGGAAGGCCTTATCCTGCGGACCGCCCGCAGCATCTTCTATGGTACGATCAACCGGCTTTCCGAAGTGGAACTCAGACCCAATGTCGGAGAGTTCCAGCTGATCGACCGGCGCGTGCTGGAGGCGGTGCTGGAGCATAACGACCATTACCCCTACATCCGGGGGATCATTGCCGCCTGCGGGTTCCGCCGGATCATCGTGCCTTATACATGGGAGGCCCGGGCCCGGGGCCTGTCCAAACACAGCCTGCTGGCAATGACAGATCAGGCGCTCAACGCCATTTTTGCCTTCAGCCGGGCGCCGATGCGTTTTTGCACACTCAGCGGCCTGGTCATCGCCACCATCTGTGTTCTGTTTTCGCTGATCTCGGTTGTCTTATACTTTCTTGAACCCAATCTGGCCCCGCGCGGGACAACAACGATCATCGTTTCGCTTTTCTTCCTGTCAGGGGTGCAACTTCTGTTCATTGGAATGCTCGGGGAATACATAACCGCGATTCACAATCAGGTCCGGGGCGGGCCGGTTGTGATCGAGCAGGAGCGGATTAATATCGAACCCGCTTCGGACAGTTCAAGTGTCACAGATCGCACTTCATCCGCGTAAAGGATGCGGGGTCATCCGGCTTTTCGCGACCACGGAAAATGCCCGGTCAGAACCCGGCCAATCAGAATATAAGCCAGGACAGCTGCGGGCAGCACCAGTATTCCCTGTGCAATAAAGGGTGACAGCCCGGCGCTCAGCAACGCCTGCAACCCAAGCGCATTCACCCCATAAAGCGACAGGTAGGCCAGGACATAGGTGGGTAATTGCGAAATACCGCGGGTACCAAAGACCAGCCGGGCATGAGTCATGTAGTTCCAGATCACACCCCCGAAATAGGCAATCGCCAGTGCCGGTTGCGGAGCCAGACCAAAGGTCAGAAGCAACGCGTAAAGCGCATAGCCGAAGATGGTATTCAGAACCCCGACCGCCAGAAAGCGGATGAATTCCCATATCTTTCTAGAATCGATTATGGCCGTTCCTCCGCTGCCAGAGTTGCTGCTATAGCAGAGATCAGATCATGGTGGGGCTGAAATCCCGCCTCGTCCCGCAATCGGGTCACGTCTGCCGCTAGCCGGTCAGGGTCGTCCGGCGCGCGCGCAATCGTACCCAGTCGGATCAGATCGGGGTGATGCATCTGGTTTGCGACCTCTTCAATCAGGGCCCGCACCGGGATTGCGGTGCCGCTGGCGACATTGACCGCGCCGGTGACGTCGGTTTCCAGCAGTCGTAACAGTGCGCGGGCCAGATCGTCCACATGCAGGAAGTCCCGCTCTTGCAGTCCATCGGTACAGTCTACCGACCGACCCGCCCAGAGGTTTGAAATCAGGTCGCCAAACAGCCGTCCCGGAGGCTCACCCGGCCCGTAAACAAAGAAGATACGCGCCCAGGCAAACGAAAGGTTCAGCGCATCCTGGCCCTTGCACAGTGCCATCCCGGTTCCGGCCTTGGCCGCCCCATACAAAGTGCGAGGGCGTAAGGGGCTAGTTTCGGTCAGTTCCGGTATCGACCAGTCATATTCGGCACAGCTGCCTGCGCAGACCGCGCGCTGGCCACCCGAGCGCGCGAATTCCCGAACCAGATGCAGCGTGGCCGCTATCCAGTCCAGATTGGCCTCAGAGGTCCAGCGGTCACGCGGTTCGTCATGCCAGGCTAGGTGAACCAGATGGCTGGCCCGGGCTGCTTCGAGGGCTTTGGTCGTCGCGTCGGGGTCCAGCAGATCGCAGGTTATGTCGCTGGCCGGATTCCGGCCCAGCCTGATCACCTCATGACCCGCGTTTGTCAGAGCCGGGGCCGTTGCCCGACCGATCAGGCCGGTGGCGCCGGTCAGCAGAACCCGGGCCATCAGCTGATCCGGACCTCGGGCACGGCGGTTGCGAACCGGGTGCCGCGGGCTTTGAGATCGGCCAGCTGATCAATGACTTCGTCGCGGATGTTCCAGGGCAGGATCAGAACGTAGTCGGGGGGTGTGTCGCGCAGCGCCTCGACCCCGTGCACGGGAATGTGGCTGCCGGGTAGCAGTGTGTTCTGCTTGGCCGGATTGCGATCGACGCAATATGAGATCAGCTCGGGACCGATCCCGGCATAGTTCAGCAATGTGTTGCCCTTGGCGGCCGCGCCATAGGCGGCGATGGTGTCACCGCGGGCTGTAGCCTCGCGCAGGAAGGCAAGCAGCCCGTCGCGCAGTGCCTCGACCTGAGTGGTGAAATTCATATAGCCCTCGGGGCGGTCGAACTGCGCCGCTGTCTCATCGGCGCGAACCTTGGCCAAACCGGCCCCTTCAGGGTGGCTGGCCCCTTCAAGACAGGCAAAAACCCGCAACGAACCGCCATGGGTGGGCAGTTCCTCAACATCAAAGACACGTAGGTCTGCTTTGGCGAAGATCTTTTCGACCGCGAACAGCGACAAATAGGAGTAATGTTCGTGATAGATCGTGTCGAACTGCACTTCGTTGATCAGGTTCAGCAGATGCGGAAACTCGACCGTATAGACCGCATCGCCTGACAAAAGGGTGGCGATCCCGGCGACGAAATCATTGATATCGGGCACATGCGCCAGAACATTGGCCGAGGCGATCAGCGCCGGAGGTTTCTCGGCCTCGGCAACCTTCTGGGCCAGTGTTTCACCGAAATAATCGACCAGCGTGCGTACACCTTTTTCTTCGGCAGCAGCGGCCACGCTGCCCGATGGCTCGATGCCCAGCACCGGGATGCCCTTTGCGACGAAATACTGCAGCAGATATCCGTCATTCGAGGCGATCTCGATCACCAGATCATCCGGACCCAGATCAAGGCGGTCGACCATCTTTTCAACATACGCTTTGGCATGGGCCAGCCAGCTGTCCGAATAGCTGGAGAAATAGGCGTAATCGGCATTGAAAATCTCATCCGCAGGCACCGCATCCTCGACCTGAACCAGATAGCAATCATTGCAGACCCAGGCATGCAGCGGATAGCGCGGGCAGGCTGTGTTCGCGCGTTCGGGCGGCACATAGGAATTGGCCAGTGGTGACAGCCCGAGATCGACCAGTGTCTGGCTCAGCGGCGCACCGCAGTGCCGGCAGGCAGGTTGTGTCATTGCGGCATCCTCCAGCGCAGGTCCTCGCTCAGCGTGCCATTGTGGATATGTTCTTCCAACGCTTTCAGCCGCATCAGCGGTGAGGATCGGAAATCGGGGTCTTTGAAATGGATTTCATTCAGCAAGTGCAGCAGATCAGTGATCGTACCCGCAAGCGTCTGAACGGGCTGATGGTCGGGCGCCAGTTGCTTATACAGCGAAAAGTCGACCTTGTACGAACGGCTGTCGGGCGAGGCATCGGGATTGATCGAATAACTGGCCCCCGGCACCGCTTCGGCCACGGCCTGCGCCAGATCGCGGATCTGGTAATTCCACACATCCGACCCGGCATTGACCGCCAGCCATTGGCCACCGGCGTCCTCGGTCCGGGTGATCGCCCAGTCGATGGCCCGCGCCATGTCGCGCACGTCAATCAGCGGTCGCCACGGGCTGCCGTCGCTCAGCACGGTGATCTTACCGGCGGTGACGGCGCAGGCTGCAAAATCGTTCAGCACCAGATCAAGCCGCAACCGGGGCGATGGCCCGCAGGCGGTGGCAAAGCGCAGGGCAGTGCGCAGCATTCCCGGCGTGTTCATGGCCTCCAGCGCCCGCTCGGTTCCGATCTTGCTGCGGGCATAGGCGGTCAATGGATTCAGAGGCGCATTCTCGGACCGCGCATCGCCCTCGGCAAATCCGTAGACGGAACAGCTGGAGGCAAAGACAAACCGCGATACCCCGGCTTCGGCGGCAAGGTGAGCCGCCTGAACAATGGCGTCCTGATTGATTTCCGTGGTGACGGTTTCAAACCGCGCGCCCATCGGATCGTTCGAAACCGCTGCCAGCGCAACAACCGCATCGGCCCCCTGAAACAGCGAGGCGTCGACGTCGCGGATGTCAGCAATGATCTGCTGGTTCAGAAACCGCTCGGGCCAGGCATCATGCGTGGTCAACCGATCCGAGAAAAAACCGGGATCAAGGCCGATCAGGTTGGCGTTGGGCCAGGATTTCCGCAAAGTGGCGGCGACCACCGGGCCGATATAGCCCAGATTGCCCAGCAGGATGATTTTCGGAGCGGCACCCAGTGTCATTCCCAAACCTTCCATGGGGCATTGTCTTCCTGCCAGCGTTCCTCAAGCTGGCGGCGGTCGCGGAGCGTATCCATCGGCTGCCAAAACCCCTTATGACGAAACGCCATCAGGTCGCCATCTGCAGCCAGTGTCTCAAGCGGAGCGCGCTCCCAGATCTCGTCATCGCCATGCAGCAGTTCAGCAACCGACGGATGCAAGACGAAGAACCCGCCATTGATAAACCCACCATCGCCCCCAGGCTTTTCAGCGAAACGGTCGATCCGGTCGCCGTCCAATTCCAGCGCGCCAAAGCGTCCGGGCGGCACCACCGCCGTCAACGTTGCGCGTTTGCCGTGGTTTTTGTGAAATGCGATCAGGGCGCTGATATCGACATTTCCGACCCCGTCCCCGTAGGTCATGCAAAAGGCTTCTTCATCCTTGAGCAGATGCATGACCCGGCGAAGCCGCCCTCCGGTCTGGCTGTCCTGACCGGTATTGACCAACGTCACGCGCCACGGTTCCGATTTGCTGCTTGCAACTTCAAAGCCCCCATTGGCCAGATCAATGGTGACGTCCGAACTGTGCAGAAAGAAGTTCGCAAAGTATTCCTTGATCACATACCCCTTGTAGCCAAGGCAGACGATGAAATCCGTGACCCCATGAGCGGCGTAGATTTTCATGATATGCCAGATGATCGGTTTGTCTCCGATCTCGACCATGGGTTTTGGTATCCTGACGGTTTCTTCGCTGAGCCGGGTTCCCAGACCACCGGCCAGAATAACGCATTTCATAAAATTGCTCCCTCGTTAACAACGAAGTCAGCCACTAATTAGTCGGCTTTAACCCGCCGCGGCACTGTCGTTCCAAAAACTCGTCAACAGTAGGACGGGAGGGTTGAGTCCTGTCAAGGTTCACAAGGGTACGAGTCGTGTCACCCCAAATTTCCTTACGCTCTGGTGTTGGTGAATACACAATACGTTCAGGTGAATAAGATTGTTGATTTGCCCGCGCGTATTGCAAGTGAGCCCGGTTCGCATCGAAAGCCGCATTCTGGACCGCGATAACAAAAGATCAAACACAAGGCATCAATCTCAAAGCCGCCTGAGGTTTGACAGCACCCTCCAGAAACCGCCGGAGCAATTCCGGGACTTTGAACTGTCATTACTATTCAACATGTTGAGGAGGAATTCCCACCCTCTGCCGGGGATTGCAGCTGCTTGGCTTGCAGGAAGTATCGGCCAGTTCCTGAAAGTGAACACCTCAATCTGCACACATCTTTATGCGCCCGGTTGCGCTGTAGACCTGACATAATGGCCATATGTTTTTTCACCGATCAGGTGGGTCTGGTTATGGCAAGCAAGGGTTCATTTCGGGGGCGTTAACATGATTTTGTTGTGAAAATGAGGTATCCTCCTGTAGCGTTACGGCAGTGGTATTAGTGCGGATGTTGGTGATTTGAAAAAAGATATTGTTCCCGTTGTTGTCATTGGTGGGGGTCCTGCGGGACTGACCGCAGCCTATGAACTTCAAAAGCTGAGCGACACGCATGTGCCCCAGGTCTTTGAGGCGTCGGACATGGTTGGCGGCATCTCACGAACCGAAACGCATAAAGGGTATCGCTTTGACATAGGAGGCCACCGGTTCTTCACCAAAGTCGGCGAAGTCGAAGACATGTGGCATGAGGTGATGGGCGATGATTTCATCACCGTGCAGCGCATGAGCCGCATCTTCTATCGCGGTGATTTCTACGATTATCCCCTGCGTATCTTCAACGCGCTGGGAAATATCGGCCCTTATGAAACCTACAAGATTATCGGCAGCTTCATCAAATGGAAGCTGCGCCCACGCCAGCAGGAAGAAACGTTCGAAGACTGGGTCGTGAACCGTTTCGGCGGCCGACTTTATATGCACTTTTTCTACAGCTACACGAAAAAGGTCTGGGGGATTTCGCCGTCTGAAATTCGGGCTGACTGGGCAGCGCAGAGGATCAAAAATCTGTCCCTGCCCAAAGCCGTCTGGAATGCCATCTCAGGTGCCAATGATACCGCCAGTCTGATCGAAGAGTTCCAATATCCGCGCCTCGGGCCGGGCATGATGTGGGAAAAGACCCGCGATCTGATCACAGAAAAGGGCGGCGCCGTTCAGATGCAGTCCGAGGTCGTGAAGGTCAATCGGGATGGCAACCGCGTCACGTCTATCGATGTGCGCCAGTGGGATAAGGAAAACGGTGCAAGCGAGAGAACCGAACGGGTCGAAGGCGAACATTTCATCAATTCAATGGCTGTCCGTGATCTGATCCATGCGTTCGATCCACCTCCGCCGCCCGAAGTTGTTGCGGCTGCTGACCGGCTGAAATACCGTGACTTCCTGATTGTCACTTCTGGTGTTGGACCACCCCGATCCCTTCCCGGACAATTGGATCTACATTCATAGTCCGACGGTGAAAGTCGGGCGTATTCAAAACTTCCGGGCCTGGTCCAAGGAAATGTTGCCCAATCAGGACACGGCATCGATCGGGATGGAATATTTCTGTCAAAAGGGCGACGGGTTGTGGTCCTCTTCGGATGAAGACCTGCGCAAGCTGGCCAGCGAAGAGCTTGAAAAGCTGAGCCTGGCCAAAGCCAAAGACGTGATCGACTATGCGATTATCCGTCAGCCCAAGGCCTATCCGGTTTACGACAGCGAATACAAAGAAGCGCTCGATACGATCAGCGACTGGCTCAAGACGCTTGAGAACTTCCAGACCGTCGGGCGCAACGGCCTGCACCGCTACAACAACCAGGATCACTCAATGCTGTCTGCGATGTATGCCGCACGCAATATCATGGGTGCTGATCTGGATGTGTGGGACGTCAATGTCGACCGCTCCTACCATGAGGAATTCGAAGCGGAGCCGAAAAAGAAACTCTTCAAGAGTGATCTCGGCAATCGAGCTGCGCTCTGATTAACCTGCGCTTTTGACGCCGGGCAGAATGACACGAAACACGTGCTAGTTCCGACGCACGTGCAACTTCTGTCTCTCTGACCCAACACATGGTACTCGAACAGGCACCAAGCATAGATGCTGGCCGAATAGATGTAATAGAACTGGTGATATAGCAGGCATTTGACCGCGAACCAAACGCCGCCATGGGCGGCCATTTCCCGAAGCAAGTCACGGTTGGCCCAAAACGCCAGCCCCAGCAGCAGCAGCGGCACAGGCCACCAGCCGGGCTGGATCAACAGCGCCAGTATCGACAAGAGCAACAACCCCGCCAACCCGGCCCGCACCCGCTCGGCACCAGAGGTATTCAGATCGTCGGTCAGCCCCTCGCGTGAGATCATCAGACGGGCCCAGGGCAGCGCGCGGCAAAAGATATCGGTACTCAGGCTGTTGCGCATCGTCCAGACTTTCAGGTGTTTTCCTTGAAGCCGGGGTTCCACGACGATCCGACGTCCCGTTTCGGCGATGCGGTAGCCCAGTTCGATGTCCTCGATTGACGGCACCTCATAGGTTTTGATGTCAAACCCGCCCACCTCGCGGAATACGTCAGCACGAATTGCGCCACAGCCGGCCCAGAAGGTGCACGCATCACGCTTGGCACGTTGATGGTGATAACGGTGCAGCAAGTTTTTATAGCGGGAAAACCATGCCTGCCCGTCCGGGGCATCATCATAGGACCCAAAGACTGCGGCTACGTTATCTTCGGACATCGCACTGCGGATATGTTCCGGCCCGTCAGGCCATGCAATCACATCCGAGTCGACAAACCACAAAACCTCTCCGACGGCATGTTCGGCTGCCAGATTGCGTGCCGCACCGGGGCCCCCGTTCACGGGTGTTGTCAGGACCTGGGCACCCATCTTCCTGGCCAAATCAGCGGTGCCATCGGGGGACTGGTCATCCACCACCAGAACCTCACTGACGTCCCCGGCCTCCAGCATCGCAATCAACGGCGGCAACACACGCGGCAACAGATGCTCGGCGTTATATGCGGGCATAACCACACTGATCGAAAGTGTCTGGTCCTGAGTCATGACTCCCCTCCGGAAACGGATTGCATTCGCAGGTGCGGTAAAGAAAGAACAAGGAAGGTGGCTGCAAAGGGCAAAAGCCACATCACCCGCGCACCATAGCGATCGGCGGGTTGTGAAACACCGCCGCAGACCAGAGCGTTCACCGCAATCCCGATCAGCAGAAACAGAGCGAACAGCTTCAGCTCGCCGGGCAGGCTGCGTGGCCAACCCAAAAGCAGGACAATGATCCCAAAAGAAATCAGGTAGATAATCCCATGTACCGTGTCGATCCGCTCGATCCAGGCCCGGCTTGTGGCCAGTCGCCCACCCTGCAGATCGTGCCGACCCTCATTCAACCCAGAGAGCTGACGGGCGTTATCCATCATTTGTTCGGTCGGGATCGTCATCTGGATGCTATAGCGCATCACTTGGTGAAAAGCGTTCTCGGCAAAGGCGAAAGAGGTTCCAAACGGTCGGGACATAAGAACACGGACAAAGAAATCGCGCTGCGCCAGGGCGACAAGCCGCTGATCCTCGGGTGTCATCAGACGAAATGACCCAAGCTGCGGGGACCGCTCGAAAATAATATGGGACACTGTCATGCGATAGGGATCATCAGACCAGGACAAGGCTTCGTGCAACGCGCAAGTCGGTTCCTTTTGATCCGGGCAGGTTGCGTTCAGATAGTCCAGTCCGGGGCCGTCCACAATCAGCCGGGCCGTGATATGCGGCGTGTAGGTGACCTCTTTGTTCGCGACGCTTTCCGCAGCGAATTCGAAAACCCTGCGTTCGGCCAAAGCGACAACAACAACCACGATCAACAAGATTGATGCGCGCCACCGGGCCGGGGTCCGCTGAAACAAGGCCGCAAAAAAAACGACAGGAACCATCAGACCCGCAATAGCCATGTGCGACGGGTGCACAACCACAGCCAAAGCTGCCAGAGCAAAGGCAAGCGCAAGTTCCGGGGCTGTCATTTTCCGGCCGAAGGCGGCCAGGGCCGCAATCGCAATCAACAGAACCGGAGCAAAAATATCCGGCATCACATAGGCGATATAAAACGGCAGAGAGGTCGCCGCAGCAGCCAGCAGCGGTACAGCCAGCAGCGCAACTGTGTTTGGCGGTGGGTCCAGATACCGCCGGGCGGCGCTGACCGCCACCCCAGCGGCGAGAAGGGTCATCACCAGGTGCAACACCGCTATGCCCGGTATAAACCCTGCCCGGACAAACAGGGCGACGATCACCCCGTATATTAAAGATCGCGATCCGCTGGTTGTGTCATCGTCGTCGGCGCCACTGTGTTCTGCATCGCCCCCTTCCGTGTCGGCAGGCGCAGGCAAAATCATATCCAGTGCCACATTCCCCTGAAAAATGTAGCTGCCGGTGTCGTAATAATAGAGAGGCCCGCGGTTGATCATCAGCACTGCCAGGCAAAGCATCGCGGTCATAACCAGCAGCAGAACCGGCCAGAGCCGTCCGCGGCGCGCGCTTGGCATAGTCATCCTATTTCCGCAGCACCCTGCGTTGCTGCGATGATCTTTCTGAAATAGGAGATCGTGGTTTCCAGCCCTTGTTCCAGCGGAACTTGCGGCGCCCAGCCCAGCAACTGTCCTGCCCGTGTGATATCGGGCTGGCGCTGGATCGGGTCGTCCTGCGGCAGGGGCTCAAACACCAGCTCCGAAGATGAGCCGGTCATTCGGATCACGGCCTCGGCCAGTTCGCGGATACGCAATTCAACCGGATTGCCCAGATTGATCGGGCCGGTCACATCTTCTGACGAACCCATGAGACGGATCAGGCCGTCGATCAGATCGGAAACGAAACAGAACGACCGGGTCTGGCTTCCGTCGCCATAGATTGTGATCGGCTTGCCGGCCAGCGCCTGCATGATGAAATTCGAAACCACGCGCCCGTCGTCGGGATGCATGTTCGGCCCATAGGTGTTGAAGATCCGCGCGACTTTGATCGGCAAATTGTGTTGCCGGTAATAGTCGAAGAACAACGTTTCGGCACAGCGCTTGCCTTCGTCATAGCAGGAACGGAAACCGATCGGATTGACATTCCCCCAGTAATCCTCGGTCTGAGGGTGCACGGTAGGATCACCGTAAACCTCGGATGTCGAAGCTTGTAAAATCTTCGCGTTGAGCCGCTTGGCCAGCCCCAGCATATTGATTGCACCATGCACCGAAGTCTTGGTGGTCTGCACCGGGTCGTGCTGATAGTGAAATGGTGAGGCCGGGCAAGCCAGATTGTAGATTTCGTCCACTTCGACGTAGAGCGGAAAAGTCACGTCATGCCGCAGGATTTCAAACCGCGGGTTGCTGAGCAAAGGGCGCAGGTTTGAGCGCCGTCCGGTAAAGAAATTGTCGACGCACAAAACCTCGTGGCCTTGCGCCAATAGGGCGGCACACAGATGCGAACCCAAAAAGCCGGCCCCACCTGTGACCAGAATGCGCTTTGCGCTCAGGTGCAACAGATCATCGGGATCATATCCATCTTGCGGAAAATCGGATGTGTTCATCGGTGCTCCCAGCGGGTTGTGGTCCGCCGGATATCCGGGGAAAACCGTTTCATAGTTCTAATTGCCCAAACATATCGTCAAAGTCGTCAATTGATGGCAGAATACCCCTCCACACCGGCACTCTAATCCACGTCATATTTCACTGGCTCAATCTACACAAAATTTCAGAAGCGACGAAGAACAATTGTGCCGGAATGTCCTGTGTCCCTTCATGCCGGGCCGTATATTCTGTGCGCTCAATACGATGTTGAACCGGATATATTCCGTCTTGCGGACATCTCTTTTCAGGCGATTCAATTTCGCATGACGCCTCCCTTCAATCCTATAGAAACAGTCAAAACATGTGCTGAGACGGGCCATCAGAACATGCAGTGATGGACCAGCCGGTGTTACCGCAAATGCCGCCATTCATGCAAAGCGGCTGCGCTCGGCTTTCGGCTTGTGCTGGATTTTATGCGCCTTTCCCATTGTTCGCAGTTCGGGCACAAAAGGGTGTTTTCATTCCCTTTGATCCAATTTGCCGCCTTGCGGCCCCAAATAGAGCACATTTCTGACAAAGTCTGCTTTGCACATTTTCCCGATTTCGGCTAACCTTATTGGATGTGTTCCAGGTCAGATTAGGGATCTGGTGTGGTGAAATGTGTATCTTGCCAGGTGGGTTGAGTTCGGATGATCAGGATTTTGAGAACAATTGTACCAGCGATTTTCGCTATGGTAATTATGACCGGTTCGGCCAGTGCGGTGACCTCTGTCGTCGCGGGTGGATCCTACGACATTACATCCGACACGCTGTTCACTGGGCAAGTCGATGCCACGGGTGGCCCTGGCTCTTATTTGGTGAATTTCACATCTCCGTCCAGCCCGGTCTTCAGTACGGCAAACGCAGCTATTACGGTCGGCATTTTGGGTACGTTTACCAACTTGACGGTCGCGTGGTACGATGCCGCAACAAACACTCTTTTGAATTCGACGCCTATGCTGGCGGGTATTACCACGCTGAATACCATCTTCCTGAGCAATCATGATCGTTTGGGTCAGGACCTGGTGTTTAATTGGGACAATTCGACTGCTTCAACGAATAACGGCCCGATCTCGTTCGTCTTTGATGTTGCACCGGTGCCGCTGCCTGCGGGCGGTTTTCTGTTGCTTACAGCGCTTGGTGGTTTGGTATTAGCGCGTCGGCGTAAGACCGCCTGATACAGATCCAACAAGGCGATCCCGATCATAGGAAAGAGGCCGATCACGGCCTCTTTTTTGTTGCGCGGGTCAGATTGACCTTCCCGACGCCTGACGCAACATCCAGGTCATCCGCAAACATCTGAGCCGGAACAGCGTCGCGATGGCCCGCATACGTTCGCCAGCCGAGGCCAGTTTGCCGCTTTTAAGGACCTTCGGAGTATGCACCACCGCGCTGGCCGGCATCGCCAATGCCCTGAGAGCCCATCTCAGGCGCCTGACCGGGCTGGTGCCGTTCAACTGAAAACCTTCGCGCGTGGTGCGGTGCCATTTTGCCCGCAAGGCGTTCCAATCCTGCCGCGACGGGTGGCTTACGCGCAGGCGATCCTCGTAGATCAGGTCGTACCCGTGCGCCACCGCACGCATCGTCCATTCCCGGTCTTCCGATACGCCATTGATGAAACCACCGATCTCTTCAAAAATATCACGCCGTGTCAGCAGATTACCCGAGCCGGAAAACCCCTGAACTTCGATATACTGGCGAAAATTGAAGGCAAAGACGGCTTCGAATGCTTCTGCACCGCTGCGCGGCGGGGGTGTTTCGTCAAAAACATCTACGCGGCCGCCAATCAAATCTGCCCTTGCGGCGATCTCGCGCCCGACAGTCAGCCAGTCCCGAGACGGAACACAATCGGCATCGATGAAAAACAGGCGCGGAGCCACCGTTTCAAACACCCCCCTGTTGCGCGCCGCCGCCGCGCCTTTCTCGTCTTCGACCACGAACCGGACGGTTGGAAACGCGTGGCGCAGCGCCTCAAGCGAAACCGGGGATTTGTTGTCGACGACGACGATCTCTGTATCCGTCAGATCATTCTGCATCAGTTCCCGCAGGCACCGCTCCAGACGCAGAAGGTCATTATAATGCGGGATAATAACGGCAATCGCGGGCGTCGGTTCCTTAATAGCCGTACTCATAACCAAAAACCCCGCTGGAATAGCGGCATTTATTCAGGACAATTCCCATCACGCTGGTCAATTCGGTCAGTTGCCGTTCCGCAAGATCGATACGATCAAGTGTGGTCTTCTCGGCTTCGACCAAAAGCAACGCGCAGTCGACGTTCTTCAAAAACCCGTGGCTGTCATCGCTGGACATCAACGGCGGTGTATCAAACAAGATGACATCCGGCTGATATACGGCTTCGATCTGTTCGAGCAGTTCGATAGCTTGGCTGCTTTGCAGAATTTCCGCCGGATTGCGTGTTGGGGCGTGGTTCAGCCCGAAAATCACATTCTCGCCATGCCGCACGGCGTGTTCGTGAAAAGGAACCGTGCCCTGGATCACATCCGCCATGTTGTATTGACCGGTCTGCTTCAGGATTTTTCCCAGCCCCATGCGGCGCAGATCAAAATCCAGCACGACTGTCCGCAGTTCTGATTGTCGACCCAGGCTGAACGCCAGATTGGCCGTCGATGTGCTCTTGCCGCTGTCGCTATAGGGCGAGGTCAACGCCACGCGCCGCCAGCCATTGGCCGTAACCTGCTGCAGAACCTTTGTGCGCAGCATGTCATAGGGCGCGGCGTCGACCCCGCCCGAATAGGACATCAGGCGCTGGCGCGCCACTGTCGTGCGGTCAAGTTTGATTTCGGGGAGCGAGGTCCAGACCTCATCGCTCGGGACCGGGACGGGCTGTGGGTCCGGGGCGGTATGATCAGGGATCTCTTGCTGGCGGCTGGCCCGCTCGACCCGCGCCTTTTTAATCGCCTGCTGAAGTCGGTCCATTACACACACTCCGAAACAAAACCGATGCAGATGGCCCGCATCACCAATACACCTCCAACTTGTCCATCACCCGCCCAACAAGCAGATCAAGCGGCTGATAATACGTATGGATCGCCCAGACCCCGGCGGGCACACCGACAAGGATTGCCAGCACCACAATGACCCAGATGGTCCGCCGTGTGATCACTTCGCCTTTCGACGGCACATAGGGGATGGTTGCGATCGGCCAGACCTCAAGCTTTTTGACCAGGTCTTCGGGACGGCGGGGGGCCCGGTTCAGCATCTCGAGCAAGAGAACCAGCCCAAGCCCCGCAGCGATGCCAAACAGAGTCCCGCCGCCTGCGATCATGACCCGGTCGGGCTTGGCCGGAGAGGGCGGAACGGTTGGCTGTTCAAGCACGGAAATACGCTGCCCCTGCGACGTTACCTCAATGCGCTCGCCGGTCGAAGCTGTCGCCAAACGGCCCACGGCTGAATTGTACTGCATCTGGATGTTGTCGTGGTCACGCTGCAACTCGGCCAGTGTGATGGCATTGGCGGGGGTCTGTTCGATCGTGAGGGTCAGTTTGGCCAACCGATCCTCAAGCCCGGCTTTCTGATCCTCCAGGGCTTCGATCTGACTGTCTATCTGCGCCAGTTGCAGATCCAGAGTAGAATTGCCCGTCTGGTTGGCCGCCTGACTTGCACTTGCGGCCTGCTCGGCCGAGACCACCTGTTCCAGCTTTTCGATCCGCGCGCGCAGCAACCGAATTCTCGGGTTGTTCTCGGAATAGATCACAGACTCGTTGTTAAGCTGCGTCTGCAGCTGATCCAACTGCCGCTGTGCCGGTGTCAGATTCTGTTGTGCAATCCCGACCACCTGTCCGGTCGAGCTGTAGATTGAAATCAGGTTTTCGCGTTGATTCCGAAGGGAAAAAATCTGCCGATCCGTTTGTTCCAGATTGGCTTGCAATGCCCCCTGCTGTGCCTGCCGGAATTGCAGACTGCCTGGCAGAGCATCTGCATTTTTCTCCTGAAACGCTAAGATACGGGTTGCGCGTGTATCCAGCTCATTGCTCAGACGATCGACTTCCTGTTCAAAGAACGCCAGTGTGTCGGTCGCTCGCCCTTTGCGGTAATCCACATCCAGTTTTAAAATTTCCGTCAGGTATTCATTCAATACACCCGCCGCAATCTGTCCGGTCCGGGCCTGAAAATTAACCGTCATCAGGCTGGCCTGATTGCGCCCGGCGCTGATCCAGATCCGCGTCTGATTGCGCAAGGCATTCACGATCTGATCGGGGCTTGCTTCGGATTGATCCGGCAGCACCTCGAATTTGCTGGCAATGTCCAGCAGCACGGGGCGCGTCAACAGGCGCTGTTCAACGATCTGAAGTTGTTCCTGTGCTGGCGTCGTCACCGTGCTTGAGGCCAGATTGGTCGGAATCTGGGGGGATTCCATGATCAGCCGCATCTGCGCCTCATATGTGGGGGGCAATGTCAGGGCGACGATGATCGACACGGCTGAAATGGCAGTGGCAACGATCAGGAAATAAGGCAGCCGTCTCAGGAAAATGGAAATGTAGAAACGCACTTCTCCCATGTCAGATTTTCATCCTCTTTTCCAGAGAATTGCCGCCAAAGAACACCCCGTCGTCAATCACCTGCTCAACAACCGCCTTTCCCACTTCATGCACATCATTTGTCCATGCATACAGCAGTGCAAAGTCACAGAACTGGTTCACCAGGCGCGGTACCCCTCGGGTCTGCTCATAAACCATCTGGCATGCAGCATCAGAAAATTCACTGCCTTTCCCACCGGCAGTCTTGAGCCTGTGAGAAATGTATTTCCTCACCATATCTTCATCCATGCGCTCAAGATGAAAACTCGCGGCGACCCGCTGGGTCAACTGCCGCATCTTGGGATCCAGGATCAAATCGCGCAGTTCGGGCTGTCCCACCAGGACCAACTGGATCAGCTCGTCGGTGTTGGCGTTGATGTTGGTCAGCATCCGCACCTCTTCGAGCCCTTCAAACGTCAGGTTCTGAGCCTCGTCGAAGATCAGGATCACACGGCGGCCCTGGGCGTATTCAGCCACCAGAAGATCTTGTAGCAGCCGGAACATTTTTACGTGGCTTGAGCCATCCTCGACTGCGACCCCCAAGGCATTCAGAACCCATTGCAGAAGTTCCCCGCGCCCACCTTGAGCATTCGAAATCAGGCCAACCGTAATGGTTTCTTCCAGCTCACTCAGAAGATGCTGAACAAGGGTTGTCTTGCCGGCTCCGATTTCACCAGTCAGAAGAGTGATCGGGGCGCAGGTCATGACACCAAACTGCAAAACCGAATAACCGCGCTTGTGCAAAGGCGACCAATACATAAAACCTGGATCCGGAAGAAGGGTGAATGGCCGCCGGTCAAACCCGAAAAAATCCAGGTAAAAGGAATCATTGGAGGCTATAGTGCCGTGGGAATCTTCCACCTTCTCAAATCCAGACTCGACTTGGCGGGGGTCGATGAAACTAGAACCCTGAACCACCGGTAAATCCTTACACTATGTAACTGACTTTGCAACGCAGGGATAATATCACAATTCTTTCCGACAACACGTCAACTCAAGCAGCACGATTGTCATTGTACGTGAAACTATTGTCACTTTTTCCAGCTTCAATGAAGTCCGTTACAGTTTTTTGTTTCGACCCACATCACAATGTAGCAATTGAGGGCCAACCGAACATAGTCCCCCCGCCCACGTAAAGAGTCGGCTTTCAACGCTGTGCTCAAACGATAGTCAAAAATACGGCGGGCTTAGAATTGTGCCCAAAATAGACACAAAAAGCAAGCGATTGAGCGGGAGAAACTGCAACCAAGGATAGAATGTCTCGCTTTAATAGCGACTTATACGGCCTCAGGGCAAACGGTCATATCATTATCATTTTGCGTTTCGAAAAGAGTTTGTTAACAATTAGGCGCTTTCCGGGCATTGCCGCATGGTTAGCCGCAAGATTGTTCTGAATTACCAAAAAGTAAATTTGTGTATGAGTGTGGGAGTTAACAGTGACAGTTCATTCGAAGGAGGTCGTCAACGCTAACGTTGGCTACTCTTCAAAGTCTGCAGTACCGGTGGTTTCCAGTTTTCCGACAGCATACAGGAGTTTTGGCAAACGGCTTGGCGACATTATTTTCGTTTTGCTGGCCGCCCCCATCGTCGTGCCGCTGACACTGATATTTGCGGTAATGCTGAAGTGCCAAGGCGTAACGCCTTTTTATCGCCAACCCCGCGTGGGCCAGGACGGTAAAATCTTTTATCTGCTCAAGTTGCGCACGATGGTCCACGATGCGGAGACGGTACTTGAACGCTATCTGTCGGACCATCCCGAAGCCCGCGAAGAATGGGAGCACAACCAGAAGCTCCGCCATGATCCCCGCATCATCAAAGGGGGGCAGTTTCTGCGCAAGTCTTCGATGGATGAGTTGCCACAATTCTGGAATGTCCTGATGGGCGACATGTCCCTGATCGGTCCTCGACCGATGATGATCGCCCAGCAAAAGCTCTATCCCAGCAACACCTACTACCGGATGCGCCCAGGTATTTCGGGCCTGTGGCAGGTTTCCAAGCGAAACAGCTCCACCTTTGCTGAACGGGCAATGCATGACAACGACTACTGGCGCAGCATGTCTTTCACCACAGATGTTATCATTCTGGTGCGCACCATATTCGTCGTCTTGCGCGGCACTGGTTGTTGACACACGCCGTTCAGCATCCTCTGATTGCATGAAAGACCTGAACGACCGTTCATCACGGAAGGGGTAGCATTGAGCCGGACCCGTTTTCTTCATCTCGTGCGGTGTATCGCATTTTCCCTGACGATCGCCGCCTTGGTGGCTGCCTGCGATTCAGCCGAGGAACGGGCCGAGGCGCATTTCCAAGCCGGTATGGCCCTGCTGAGCGAGGGCGATGTCGAACGGGCGATGATCGAGTTTCGCAATGTCTTCAAGTTGAATGGCAGCCACAAGCAAGCACGCCTGACTTACGCCAGACTGGAGCGGGAACGGGGCAATGTCTCGGCTTCTTATGGTCAGTATCTCCGCCTCATTGAACAATATCCGGACAATCTTGAAGGTCGGCGGGCGCTGGCCGAAATGGCTCTTGAAACCGGGAACTGGGAAGAGCTGCAGCGCCACGGAGATTTCGCCGCGAGTCTGGCACCGGAAGATTTGAGCATTCAGTCGCTCAACAATGCGCTGATCTATGCAAACTCGATCAGGTCTGCCGATCAGGTCGCCACGACAGCAGCCGTTCATGCCGCGCGCGATCTGATCGCCTCGGACCCGGAACTGATGACGGCCAGACAGGTGTTGGTTGACCATCTGGTCCGCAATGAAGAATGGGAAGACGCACTTGGCGCAGTCGACGCAGCACTGGCGGTCGATCCGGGTCAGACCCAGCTTTATGTCGTTCGCCTGGGCGTCCTGAACGAGCTGGACTGGCCAGCCGAAAAGGAAGCCCAGCTCAGGCAGATGGTCGATCTCTTCCCCGAAGATGAAGGCGTGCAGCAAATGCTGCTGCAACACTACATCGAGTATCGGGATTTGCAGGCCGCGGAAGAATTCCTGCGCGCAGCCCTGGCGCCCGATTCCGAAGACCCCATGCCGGTACAGCGGCTTGCCGCATTCCTGAACGACTATCGCGGCCCAGCCGCCTCGATTTCCGAAATGGACAGGATCATAGCCCAGGGCGGCCCGAATATGACCCGGTTCAGGGCAATACGTGCCGTCTTGAAGTTTCAGGCCGGAGAGACCGAAACAGCAATCGCTGAGATGCAGGCTCTGCTCGAAAGCTCGGAACGCAATGCAGATACCCGTGCAATTGAGGTGGAATTCGCCCGGATTCTGGTTCAGGCCGGAAATCCGGCGACCGCGCGTGCCCTGATCGAAACCATTCTGGCCGAGGACCCCACCCAGGTCGAAGCTCTGAAATTTAAAGGCGCATGGCTTATTGACGAAGATGAGATCGGCGAGGCCATCATCCAGCTGCGCGAGGCACTTGGGCAGGCCCCGCGCGATCCGCAATTGATGACTCTGATGGCCCGGGCGCACGAGCGCAACGGTGATCAGGAGCTGATGGGTGAGATGCTCGCACTGGCGGTTGAGGTCTCGCTCAAGGCGCCGGACGAAACCCTGCGTTACGTCCAGTATCTGGTCTCAAAAGGGGATCTGACGATTGCCGAAAGCGTTCTGGAAGAAGCCCGGCGCCTGGCACCCGGCAATCTGGAATTGCTGACGGCAATGGGGCAGCTCTATCTGCAAACGGAAAACTGGAGCGGGCTCGAAACGATCATCCGCATGGTCAGCGATTTCGAGGACCTGACCGCCCAGGGTACGGCCCACCAGTTACGGGCGGCAATGCTGAGCGCACAGCAACGTACAGACGACCTGACCGCCTTTCTGGCACAGCTGACGCGTGCCCCCGATTTCAGCCTGCCTGCCGAAATCGCACTGGTCCGCACAATGCTGAGCCGCAATGACATCGCCGGCGCAAACGCCCGCATTGACCAACTGCTTGCCGAGACACCCGGGTCGCTCCCCCTGCAGTTTGTCAAAGCCCACCTGCTGACCAGCAGCCAAAACTACGACGAAGCCGAAGTGCTCTATCGTTCAATATTGGAAAAACGCCCGGATCTGGCGACGGTCTGGATGGCCTTGCACAGCCTTCAGCTTAACCGTGGCACGCCTGAGGCGGCACAGGCCGTTTTGCAGGACGCCCTGATCGCTGTGCCGACCGACGGCAATCTGCTGATGCTACAGGCGGCAAGCTATGAACGCGCCGGGGATCTGGATGCAGCCATCGGCGTGTACGAAACGCTCTATGACGGCATCAGTCGCGCGCAGGTCGTGGCCAATAATCTGGCCAGCCTGCTGAGCACCCACCGCACCGATGACGAGAGCTTGCAGCGCGCTGTTGTTCTGGCCCGGCGTCTGCGCGGCACACGCGTGCCTGCCTTTCAGGATACCTATGGCTGGATTGCCTATCGGACCGGGAACTACAAAGAAGCCCTGCAATATCTAGAGTCAGCAGCGTCAGAAATGCCCAATCAACCGCTGGTACTGTATCATCTGGGTAAAACTTATGTCGCACTCGATCGTAAGCACGACGCCATGCGCGCTTATAAAGCCGCCCATGAGAACACCAAAAGCACCGCCATATCCCCGGAATTCGTCGCGGTCCTTTTGTCAGAAATCGAACAACTGGAGATGGCGCAGAATACAGGACAGTGACCTAATGAAAAACGCAAAACGCCCGCTGCAAAAGTGCCGCAGGTTATAAAAATCGGAAAAGCTGTGGATTGTTTTGCATATTTAAAGGCAACATAAATAAACGAAAGACGAGTTGGACATGCATACAGTGATCAAATCATTTCTTATTTTTGTGGCCGCTGTGGTCGCGGCAACAGGCGCTTTTGCGCAAAGCTCCTATAGAATTCAGCCAGGAGATGCGCTGCAGGTTGAAGTTCTGGAAGATGCCAGTCTCAACCGAACTGTCCTGGTATTGCCAGACGGTTCGTTCAGCTTCCCGCTTATAGGTTCGGTGCAGGCTTCGGGACGCACGACAAATACAGTGCAATCTGCTCTGTCCTCTTCTCTGGCCCCGAACTTCAACACACCACCGACCGTTTTTGTGTCGATTGCTTCGCTGTCACAGGGAACCGGGACAGGAACCTCAAGCCAACAGACAGTAGATGTCTTTGTCATGGGCGAGGTCGCCGCACCCGGTAAGATCGCGACAGAGCCAGGGACAACCATTCTTCAAATTCTGGCCGAGGCCGGCGGCTTCACCAGGTTCGCAGCTCAAAAACGCGTCGAGTTGCGCCGCACAGACAAGAAATCAGGCGCAGTAAACAAGTTTCTCTATAACTATAAAGGCACGGGCGGTGGCATAAATGGCAGTACAGTTCTCAAATCCGGGGACGTTATCATCGTACCAGCCCGCCGTTTGTTCGAATAGGAGCTAATCGGTGGGGAAAATCAGGGACAGGTTGGCCATCACTCTGGCAACCGGAACGGCGTTTGCCGTCTCACTTTCTGCGGCAACCGGACAAACAACGGCAACGCCGCAAACACCTGCCACACAAGCAGACGACGCGACAACCCCGACCCTGCAGGCACCGGCAGCGGACATTCCCGGATTGCCATCCCCGCAGACCCCTGCACAGCCCGCAACAACACAAGCTCCGTCGCAACCGGCACCGCAAACCACAGCTCAGCAACCGCCAAGTCAGCAGTTGATCACACAGCAAGCACAGCGGAACCCGGCAAGACGGATTGGGGTTCTGGGCCGCCGACAGACAGGGACGGGCCAAGGGCTGAGTGTCACGCTCGACTATCTGTCATCGCTCCGGCATGACGACAACCTCAGACTGACGGACCCATCTTTCGGCTCGACCACCTGGTGGGAAAACACCCTTGCACTTGGGATCGTGAACCAAACCGCTGACGCGACGCTGACCTTCGACCTTTCGGGGCTGTATCGGATTGCAAACGAACCGATCATCGGCACCGAGTCAGAATTCACCGACCCTTTCTCGCTGCTGACTTACCAACGCGTCCGCGCCAACAGTTCGCTAGACGGTTTGTTCGAGTATCGCGAACGGGACCTGGCTTTCAACCGCTCGCTTACAGATGTTAACCTGGACGGCGTCATCGACGCGGCAGACGTTACGGGCACAATCGGTGACCAGATCGACACCCGCGCCAATCTGGACTGGCGCGTGGGCATAAATGACCCCATAGGTTTCCGCTTTGTCTACAATCGCTGGGAACGAAGATACGAAGACACTCTTGACCCTGACCTGTTCGACAACACGTCTGACGATTTCGCGTTAACCACGTTCTTCCGCATCAACCCGGTGTTACAGACGAACCTGCGCCTTGCCTATATCGACTTCATTGCTGAGGATGCACCCCGGACCGACAGAAGAACAACGGTCGCAACCGCCGGAGCCACGTATAACGTGTCTCCAACAACGACCGTGAGCGGAAATTTCGGATACTCACAAGTCGATGAAAAGCAGCGCGCGTTTGGAACGGATACTCTGACCGAAGACTTTGTTGCCTCTCTCTCCTGGAACAAAGCGCTTAGTGACGGGTCGGCAGACATCTTTCTTGACCGAACTTTCGGGGTCAACGGGTCCCGGACAAATGCCACTTTTGGACGCAACTTCCAGCGGCCCAACGGTTCATTTATTTTCAATGTCGGGGTCACGCATGGTCCGTTCGGAGAAACCACGCCCATCGGCCAGATCGACTATGCCCACAGGCTCGGAAACTCTCGAATTGGCGCCAGAATTCAGCGCCGGGTTGGCACCAGTACTCAAAGTGTGGAAACCCGCGAAAACATCGGGTTCCTGACATATGATTATTTCATCAACCCGCTGTCTGCCTTGTCATTCACATATAACTTCATCGATCAGGAAGACGAAGGGCCGGGCCCTGCCAATTCCCGCACCCGTTCCGATTTCACCGTCGCATATTCCCGCGCAATTACAAATGATTGGGCTGTTACCATGGGATACCAATACGAGACGGATGAGCAGAACGCATTTGATGCGGATTCCAATTCCATCTATCTAACGCTTGGGCGCAGGTTCCTGCTTAAACCCTGACAGGGTCGGATTTGTGATCTGGTCTGAACAATCCCCATGTCGGGCCGATATATTGCAGCCCGGGCTCCGAAAGGCCCTGGCATATTTCTGTCTTTGGAAAGACACGGCTATCATGCCGGATAGTAAATGGTGTTCGGGGTCGATTCGACATGTACAGCGAAGGCAAGGCGCTTGAAGCCGCACGGAATACCCTGCCGGCCGTAAACGCCTCGGGGTTGTTCTGGTTCGTCCTGTTGCTGGCCGGGTCCGTTCCGATCTTCTGGATCGGCATTGTCTCATTGGGTGCCGCCTGGAGCACCCCGGAATACAGCCATGGGCCTCTCATTCCGGTTATCTCACTGTTTCTTTTCCTGCGAGAGCTGCGCTACTACCCTCCTCCAAAGCCTGTTGTGCATGACCGTTGGCCGGGCCTGATCGTGATCGCGCTGGCGCTTGTGGTCGCTGTTCTGGGCAATCTGACGCGGATCCCGGACATCGTCACCTATGCCATGATCATCTGGACAAGCGGCGTGATGCTGACCGTGTTTGGCTGGAAACGGGGCAAGCTTCATCAGTTGCCCGTGTTCCATCTGGTCTTTATGTTGCCGCTCCCGCAGTTCCTTTATTGGAAGCTCACGATCCTGCTGCAGGGGATATCCTCGGTGATAGGTGTCTGGTTTGTTCAGCAAGCGGGCGTCGCCGTTTTTCTTGAGGGCAATATCATTGATCTCGGCGTCTACAAGCTACAGGTGGCCGAAGCGTGTTCAGGTCTCAGATATCTGTTCCCGATCCTGAGCTTTTCCTATCTCTTTGCCATTCTTTATCGCGGACCTCTCTGGCACAAACTGTTCTTGCTGCTGCTGGCCGCGCCCTTGACGGTCCTGATGAACTCGATCCGCATTGGGGTGATCGGCGTTCTTGTCGACCGCCACGGGATCGCCCAGGCCGAGGGCTTTCTGCATTTCTTCGAAGGCTGGGTGATCTTTCTGGTCTGTGTGGCGATCCTGTTTCTGGTGGCCATCGCATTGCAGCGGCTCACGCGCGACCCAAAACCTTTTGCCGACACCATCGATCTGGATGTCGAAGGGTTTGGCCCGATCTTTGCCCGCATTCTCGGCATTCGTCCATCCCGGGCGCTGGCTGCGGCGGCTTTGCTGACACTGGCCGTTTCAACCGCCTGGCTGCTGAAATTCTCGCCCACAAACACCCCCATCGATCGCGATCCCTTCGCGCTCTTCCCGCGCCAGATCGAAGAATGGTCCGGCGCAACCACCCGCCTGGATCCGCAGGTCGAAATCACACTTGGTGCGAGTGACTATCTCAACGCCAGCTATATCCATACCGAAACGGGCGACTTCGTGAACATCTTCGTGGCGTTCTACGAAAAACAGACAGATGGCGACGGCATTCATTCACCCGAGGTCTGCCTGCCTGTCGGCGGCTGGGAAATCTTCAGCCTCGATCCTTTCGATCTCTCTCTGGAGGACACGCCCTATGGCCACTTTACGGTCAACCGCGCCGTCATTCAGAAGGAGCTGTCGCAACAACTGGTCTACTACTGGTTCGAGCAACGCGGCAAACGTATGGTCAATGATTTTCAGGCCAAGATGAGCGTGATCATGGACGGCTTTACCATGGGGCGCACCGACGGGGCGCTGGTGCGCTTCGTCACCCCCATCCTGCCCGACGAAACAGCAGCCGACGCCGACGCCCGGATGCAGAAATTCATGGAGGCAAGCCTTGGTCATCTGCCCCGCTTTGTGCCCGAGTGAGCAGTTCTCACAGGTGTCATCCCACGGCGTTTCGGATAAACCTGTATCAGCTCTTTCCCGAAGCACCTTTTCAAACCAGACACAATCACTTCCTGCTCACATGATTGTCGACACTCCGGACGTGAATAGGCAAGATACTTGCCGCAGCGCCCTCTGGAAGGTGTATCAACATATGACAGCACAATAACGACGTTTGCAGCGATCTATGACCACTGCCGGAGATCAACGGATGAAAGGGAAAATAATAGACACATTCCGTATCCAAACCGCACCGCGTATCGGCGCGCGGTCAGCTGGCAGAGACAACAACTTCAACCTGATCCGCATGCTGGCCGCCGGAGGTGTTTTGGTCTCGCACGCCTTTCCCCTGAGCTGGGGCGAAGCTGCGGGGCAGCCGTTTGAATCCACGCTGCACGGCCTGTCCCTTGGGATGATTTGTGTCTGGTTGTTCTTTGCAATTTCCGGGTTCTTCATCACGCGGAGTTTCGACCGCAAACAATCGGCCAGCGCCTTTGTCACCGCGCGGATGCTGCGCCTTCTACCCGCCCTAACGGTCGTCACGATTGTCACCATCCTTGTCGCCGGGACTTTGCTGACCACCGCCCCACCGCACGTGTTCTGGGCCTCTGCGCCGGATTTTTTTGTGCGCAATATGCTACTGTTCAAGCTGCAATATACCTTGCCCGGTGTTTTTGAAGGGAACCCCTATGGGCCAGCCATCAATGGCTCGCTCTGGTCCCTGTCTTACGAAGTCACCTGGTATACGGCTGTTCTGTTATGCGGCATCCTTGGAATTCTTGGCCGCAAAAAACTGTTTGCGGGAATTTCCATTCTGTTCCTCGTCCTTTACGCGGCCGAAATGGTGACCGACCTGCACCCGCGCATGACACAGATCACGCGGCTGGGACTGCCGTTCATGACCGGGATGGCCTTTTATATCTGGCGCCAACATATCCCCTTGTCTTTGAGCATCCTCGCCGCGTTGACGGGCCTGACAGTCATCGCGTGGTTTACTCCGCTTTTCCTGCCGGTCTTTGCCGTTGCGCTGTCTTATGCGGTGTTTGTCGTGGGATATGCCAACTGGCCGGTTCTTAAGCACTACAACCGCCTCGGAGATTACTCCTACGGAGTCTATATCTACGCCTTTCCGATCCAGCAGCTGGTGGCGCAATCGGGTGTGACGACCCCTGCCATCAACATGGCCATCTCGCTGCCCTTCACTTTGATATGCGCCGTTCTGTCCTGGCATCTGGTTGAAGCCCCGGCCATGAAACTGCGGCATCGGATCAAGCCTCCGGAACGTATCAAAGCCAAGCAAACCGCCAAATAATCCGGGCGGGCCCCTACCCTTTCCAGATCCGCTGATACGCCGCAATCAGGGCGGGCACCTGATGGGGCCAGGCCATTTCCGCCTCAACCCGCGCGCGACCATAACGGCCCATGGTGGCGCGGCGGTCTTCATCCGCCAACAGCTCGGTGATCTTGTTTGCCATGTCCACCGGATCATTGGCGCGCGCGTACAGAGACGCCTCTTGCGCTGAATACCGGCCTTCGGTCACGTCGAACTGAACGATCGGTTTTTCAAACGCCATATATTCGAGGATCTTGTTCATGGTGGATTTGTCGTTCATCTCGTTCACCCGGTCCGGGTTCACGCAGACATCGGCGGTCGACAGCACTTCGAACAGGTCATGATCCGGTGCGCGGCCAGTGAAGGTGACATAATCCGACAGCCCCATATCCACCGATTGCTGGCGCAGTTTGTCCAGACTGGGACCACCGCCCACAAGGCAGAACTGGATATCGTCACGCCCCTGGACCTGCACCAGATGCGCCACCGACTCCAGCAGCAGATCGATCCCCTCCTGATCGCCCATCACGCCGACATAACCCACCATATACTTGCGCCCGTTGCGCCAATCGGGGTTCGGGGGCAGGTGCTGTAGGCGGCTGAGGTCTGGGCCTGAGCGGACAACAAAGACATCTTCGGGCGCCATGCCACCGCGCTCGATGGCGATCTTACGATAGCTTTCGTTGGTCGCGATCGACACCCGCGCCGAAGCAAAGGTCAGCCGTTCAAACGTCTTCATCAGCTTCCAGAAAAAGCCGCGCTTGTTGAATTTGGCCTCGTACAGCTCGGGGTTGATATCGTGGTGATCGAACAGATAGCGCACGCCGAACAGCTTGAAGGGCAGCGCCACCAGAAAGATCAGATCGGGCGGGTTGCAGCCATGGATGACATGGAAACCGCGCGTCAGCTTGATCCGCAACGCCAGCCAGCTTTCCCAGAACAGCGCCGCGCCGTATTCCAGCAGGTAGCCCAGTGCCCCGCTGGCATCCAAAGGCAGAGGGTGGCGATAGACCTTGATCCCCTCGTCTTCCCACACGCGTTCCTCATGGCCTTTGCCGGTGGGGCAGATGACCGACACCAGCGCGCCGGCGGCAGCCAGCGTGCGCGCCTCCATCCAGACCCGGCGGTCGAAAGGCACGGGCAGGTTTTCGACCACGATCAGAACTTTCAACCCCTTCAGGGGTTGGGTCTGGCGCAGTTCTTCAAATGAGATCGGCTGAACCGCAGGTGGCGGGCTAGTCATATTCATAGGTCCGCACCACCTGCGTATCACCGAGGCTCAGATCGTTGATAATCCGGTTGGAACCGATCACCAGATCCCAGGGGCCGGCCTCGGCCGTGGCCCGGCTCACCAGCAGGCTGCCTACATTGGGCAAATGGGTGAAGGCATAGCCCAGGTTCTGTCCCCGCAGATCAGCAGGTTCGATGGCCGGATCATAGATCGACAGTTGATAGCCTGCGTCCAGCAGCCGCCGGGCGATATCGACATTGGGACTTTCGCGCAAATCATCGGTTCCGGCCTTGAAGGCCAGCCCCGCCATCAGCACCCTGCCCCCTTCGGGCAACCGGGCCATGATGTCCTGCGCCTGATAGGTCTTGTGTGCCTGATTGGTCTGCAACAGGCTATCGATCAGATGCGTATGCGCACCGACCTCACTGGCGATATGTTGCAGCGCGCGGACATCCTTGGGCAGGCAAGACCCCCCGAACGCACCCCCGGGGCGCGTGTAATAAGCCGAGATGTTGAGCTTGATGTCCGAGACAAAAATCTCATGCATGGTTTTTGCCGACACGCCCATCCGGTGACAGATGCGACCGATCTCATTGGCGAATGCCACCTTGGTCGCGTGCCAAGTATTGTCGACGAATTTGGTAATCTCGGCCTCTTCAAAGGCGGTGTAGAACACCGGGGCATCCAGGTTTTCGTGCAGGGCATCCATCACCGCCGAGCGGTTCCCGTCCGCAGTCCCCACCACGATCTTGGGCGGGTTGAAATAATCGTCCACCGCCGAAACTTCGCGCAGAAATTCCGGGTTGTAGATGATCTCGACTGCCTGCCCTGTCCGGTCCCCCAGACAGCTGTGAAAGATCGGTTCGATCAATTGGCGCACCGTGCCTGGTCGGAAAGTCGACCGATACGCAACCGTCAGCGGTCGCACCCGGTCAGGCGACACGGTCTCGGCAATCTGGCGCGTCACCTCGGCCACAAAATCCATGTTATGCGACCCGTCGGTCGAGCTGGGCGTGCCGACACAAACAATGGCCAGATCCACATCGGACAGGTCCGGTATCTCTACCACAGCATGGATCAGGTTCTGGCCCAACGCCTCGGTCAGCAGATCGGCCACTTTCGGTTCCTTGATCGGGGGCAGACCGGCATTGATTTCGGCGACTTTATCGGCGTTCACGTCGATGCCGATCACCTCGTGCCTTTCGCGGGTCAGACAGCACGCCGCCGTGAAACCCACATATCCCAGCCCGAAAATCGCAATCTTCATACTATTACACCATTTTACAATCCGCAGGCCGAAGCGTCCGGGCCTCTGCGACGCACACATCGTTTCGGATCAACACGAACGCGGTATATGCAGAGACCAATTTATACGTTGAATTGTTATCCGACATTCTGAAACTGAAAGGGGTTTATGTGATCCTGACGCGAAAAAGGTGATTATGCCTTTATTTTGACTGTCAACGGCCCATGCAGATAGCCAGAACGCCGGTTCGCATCCCACTTGAAGCAAGGTCATGAGACCGCAGAAAACGAGACACTGAAAGAATAAATGGCTCATTGTTCTCAATACAGAAAGAAAGCGATTGAAGCAGATCGACCCCGCCAAACCCAAGCGTAGCCGAAGCACGGCCCTTGCGCTGGGGGCTGGGGCGCTTTTCGTCTCGTCTTTGTTCAGTCAGATGCTGGGCCTGATGACGCTTGTTGTTACGGCCCGCCTTCTGACCCCGGCCGATTTCGGCGTGATTGCATATTTCATGATCACCGTTGCGCTTCTCGAAATTCTGCAACGCTCGGTGATGGTCATTCTGATACGGCAGGATGAAATATCCGATGATCTGCTCAACACCGTCTTCACCATACAGATACTGCTCGGCGTCATAAGTGCCGGGTTGATCTGGCTGTCTTCCCTGCTGCTCGAACTGCTTAACGTGCCCGAGTTGATCGAACTGATCCCCTCGCTGTGCCTGCTTGCACTCATGAGCGCGCTCAGAAGCCCGCGTTTTCCTCTGCTCGAGCGCAACTTCCGCTTTGGATTCGCGGCAGGTGAGGAAACCATAAGCCGGGTGACATACACGTTGTTCGCAATCCTGCTTGCCTGGTTCTGGCGGGATTTCTGGGCGATTGTCGTCGCAGTCGTGCTGACTCAGCTGGCTCGCGTTATCTGGTCCTTCTCGGTCGCCCCCATGCTGCCCAGGCTGACTCTCAGATGCTGGCGCGACTGCTTCGGGTTTTCGTTGTGGTCCGTGGGAGTCCAGATCATACAATTCCTGACCACCAACATGCCCCAGATCGTGATCGGCGCGACTCTGGGGTTGGTGGATGCCGGAATATTCAGAATAGGCTATCGCTTTGTGCTGCTGTTCACCGTTCAGGTTTTTGCACCTCTTGAGCGTGTGATTTATCCCGGGCTTGCGGATGCCTCCAGAACCGAAGGCACCAGCCAGAAGACTTTCGAGCAGGCCAATGCCATTCTGTTGGGGATCATCGTTCCGATCAGTGTCGGGATGGCCCTTGTTTCCAAATACATGATTATCGTCGTCGCCGGGTATCAATGGGTTGCCGCTGCTCAGGTCATTTGGATACTCGCCCCGCTGAAAGCGGTGGAAACACTGCAGGCCAATGTCAAATCCGCAAGCTATGTCGAAGGCAACACGCGGCTGCTGTTTCTGCGCAATGGCATGTTGCTGATCATCACAATCGTATTCATGCTTTTTGGGACGCGTTTCGGATTTACAGGTGCCCTGATCGGGGCTGGTGCATCCAGCCTGGCCGCGATTTTCATTACCTTGATCATGGCGCGCAATTTCGGAGTTGGCGGCTTTTTCAAACCGGTCCTTGCGGCCTGGCGCTCATTTGTGGCGACTGGCGTGATGACTGTTGCCGTGCTTATCCTCATCAGCGCCTATGGCAACGAGGACGTCGCGGGCTGGGCCTATAGCTCGGTTGATGACCTGCCCTTGCTGCGCATCAGATTTTCCGCGCAGGTTCTGACGGGTATCGTCACATATATCGGCACCCATTTGCTGCTGTGGCACATGGTCGGGCGTCCGCAGGGATTTGAAAGCATGGCGCTGGATCTGCTGTCCAAAATCAAAAATCACTTTATCGGGTCACCCGAAAACCGAAAGCCCGGCACAGGTACCTGATGCGGTTATCCTACCTGTCGCGGATCAGCCCCTGAAGGACGGACATGATATAATCGACATGTTCATCGCCAAGAAACTGATGAAGAGGCAAGGACAGAACCGTATCCTTGAGCGCCATCGCCCCATCCTGCCCTGTCCAATCCAGATTGCGGCTGAAACCAGCCCACCACGGGGTGGCACCTATCCCGCAGGACTGTAACTCCCGCGCCACGCGATCGCGTTCCTCCACCACAACGGGCATGACCAACGGACAAGAGTGAGGATCAAGCTCGGGCAACAGCATCCGAACACCCTGCATCCCGTTCAGGTGCTGCTGATAGCGGCGCCAGTTACGCTGTCGGGCCGCTATCATGCCCGAGACCGAAAAGGCCCGCAGAGACCGGGCCGCAAACGCACTGATCCCCCGGCCGCAGAGACCGGGGTCGAAATAGTAATGGCCAGGCATGTCTTCCAACGCGCCGGACGGCTCTTCACGGGGCATCTCTGGATGGAGCGGTCCACGCAACCGATGCAGCATCCGCTGCGACCGGGATGGACCCAGAACATGCGCCAATCCAGCCCGCGCCAGCGTTTTGGCAACTGTTTTGCCAGGGGCAGAGCGGGGAAACGGATTTACCGCCTTCAGATCAGGCGCGTTGATCACAAGCGCGCCCCCCTGCAGCACGGGTGCAAATTTGTGAAAACAGAAAACGGAAACATCACCAGTCTGCCCTTCAGCCGGTGTCTTCCCGCTCAACAGGCTGAGCGCACAATCCTCGATCATGCGCAGGCCGTGCCGATCGCACAACGCCCGCACCCCGGCCAGATCGGGCTGGAGCACTCCGAAGTAATGGATCACATAGACGGCCTTCGTTCGGCTTGTGATCAGCGGCTCGATCCGCGCCGGAGCCGCGCGCAGATCCGCGTGCACCGGATACAGCCGCACCTTCAGCCCGGCATGTACAAGCGGGTCGAGTTCCGAACCGCAGTTATACGCCGGAGCCAGAACTTCGTCCCCGGCCTGCAACCCCAATACATCGCAGGCGGCGCGGATCGCGACACGTGTCTGAAACGCGTAATGCACCTGCCGATCCGCGAATAATGCCGGAATCCCCCCCTGCGCGTCCCGCGCCCAAAGGCTGCCCGCTGTCATGGGCATGGTCACGACGGCATCCGCGATCCGGGTCGGCACCTGCATCAGCTTGTTTTCGGTCGCCAGTTTCGGCGGCCTGTAGCGACCTGCAGGCTGGGCCCATGGCATTCAGGCAGGACACCCCTCAAGATTATCCCGGCATCAGATCGCACAGAGCTTACCCTTTTTCTCTGACTTAAGCCGGACATTCTCCTCACCTCTCGGGTAACTGCGGGATTTACCCCGTTCTTGTGATGGACTGCGCTGCACCCAAACCACGCCGAACGGCCCTTTTCAGCTGCGTCGGTGCCACGTTCGCCTGATGAAACAGCCGATGGTTCACCAGAGTGTGTTCGGCCGCACGCCGGACATGGCGCGGCCTGAAATAGGTCTTGTATTCAAGAACGCTGAAATTGGGATGGCTCCGGTCAATGTCGGGCAGATACCCCTCGACATCCAGCTTGGTGCAGCCCTGCTCTATCGCCCACTTCATCCCTCTGAGCCAGAGCAGCGGTGCAATGCGCAGGTTGCCGATCTTACGGGCGGCCTGAGGGTCCGCGACAAAGCGGCGGGCATGCGCGGTGATCTGGCTGCGATACATCAGGAAACCGCCCAGAAAACTGTCTTTGTGATAGGCGGTGAACAGAACCCCAGCCTCTGGGTCGTTATAGACGTTTCGAAACCCGGCTTCGTATTCCGGGCGCGTCACCGGCGTCAGATTGTTGGGTTCAAGAACAAGCGCATTCAAATGGTCAAAGAAAACCACGATCTCATCCGGTGAGGTTATGTGGCGGATTTCGACATCCGCCGCCTCGATGTTGCGCAGATTGCGCCGGGCACTTCTGGAAAAAGAGCTGCGCAATTCGTCCACCGAACGGTTGAGATCAATCAGCCCGGTGTCACGGTACGGTGTCGGGTCCGATATCTCCAATCCGGCCCGGATAAATTGCTGGTGCAATCGGTCAGCGTCCGCATCCAGCCAATAGGGCGTGACCTTGATCGCATCAACCTTTGCAAACCGGGGGTGATCCGAAACCGCAACCACGAACGCGACCAGCGTTTCCGCATCGTCGCAAACCGGCCCGCTCAGCGCCAACGCCACGGAATATCTGCCGGTCATAATTCGGCTGCGGTACAGGGAAAACAAACCAACGGCACAAATCTGCCCCTGTTGACGCGCAATCACGAAAACAACGGTGCCGCCAGTTGCCCGCTCCACATCAGCAAACCGCGGGTCTTGCCTGGGGTGCGGATGCTGGCAACCGGCCATAAATTCGCGCCATTCGTGTATTTGTTCACCGGTCAGGTCATCGTAGCATTCGATATCCATCAACCACTCACTTTCCCGACACGACTTCGGAATGCTCTCCAGAATGTCTTAGCTATTAAATTCGCCATCTTTTTGAAAAATATAGAAGGTATATGCAGTAAAATGAAAAAAATAATTCACCATCCCGCTGTGTCCGCCCGCTGAATTGTGGATCATCGGCAGATGAACCAATGAATTAAGCGTTTGTTGTGATGTAGGTTTCTCCGGGGTCGATCATGCCATGAGCCATTCATCTGAATCAGCACATACGGAATGTGCCGTATCGATTGTTGTCGTAAACTGGAATACGCGGGATATTCTGTTCGATTGTCTCCAATCCATTGAAAATCAAACAACCCTGCCACATGAGGTCATCGTGGTGGATAATGCGTCCAGCGATGGCTCTGCCGATATGGTGCGCCAGAACTTTTCCAAGGTGAAACTGATCGCGAATTCCGCCAACCGGGGCTTTGCAGCCGCCAACAATCAGGGGCTTGAGATCGCGGTGGGCGAGAAGCTTTTGTTGCTCAACCCCGATACGATCATTCTGGATCACGCGATTGACGACATGTGCGCCTGGCTTGATGCCCATGCAGATGTCGGTTGCGTCGGCTGTCAGGTCTTTGAGGATGCCGACACCATTCAACGCACCTGTTTTGCCGATCCCGGCCCGCTGAACCTGGCACTGATCGAATTCGGGCTGTATCGGCTGGCCCCCCGACACCCCCTGCTGGGCCGCCCCGAATATGGCGACTGGAACCGTGACAGCGAACGCGACGTGGATGTGGTGTCGGGCATGTTCATGCTGGTGCCACGACATGTATTCGAAACCGTTGGGCTTCTTGATGAAGCGTTTTTTGTCTACTCCGAAGAAGCGGACTGGTGCCGGCGCATCCGCGACGCAGGCTGGCGCTGTGTTTTTGCCCCCGAGGCGCGTATCCTGCACCTTGAAGGTGGCTCAAAAAGCACCGTGCAAATCAAATCGCGCATGTATGTACAAAAACAGAAAAGCAAGATGATCTATACACGCAAGCACTATGGATGGTTTGGTGCTTTGTGCGCCAAAAGCGTCTTTCTGTGCAGTGCGATCCTACGCGGTGCCGCTTTTGGCCTGGCCAACCTGGCCCGATCGACGCCGGATCACAAAGCCCGGGTACGTCTGGCCCGGGACGTCATCCGGTTTCATCTGTTCGGGCGGGAACCGGCAGCATGAAACAAATACGGCGGGATGATCATCTGCTTTCTCTGGAATGCCTTGAGACGCCTGCCCATCAGCTGTCTGCCCCGGAAGAATGGGATGCCCTTGTCCGGCAAACCGGAGCCGAAATCTATTTCCTGTCCGACTGGCAGAAGGTCTGGTGGCACCACTATGGCGCTGATTTCTCCTCAGGCCGGAAAGCCGCCTGCTTCATCCTGAGGAAAGGCGGGCAGGTTGTCGGGGTCCTGCCCTTCTGTCTCGAAACGATCTGGGCGGGGCCGGTGCCCGTGCGGGTTGCGCGTCTGGCCGGGGTGGATGCAAACTTTGCCGTCATGACCCTGCCGATTGCTGCGGGGATGGAGACCGAGGCGCTGACCGCCGTCTTCAGCTTTCTGGTGCATGATCTGCGCTGCACGACCATCAGCTTGTCCCCTCTGTCGCAACAATCGCAACAGTTAGAGCCTGTCCGCGCCGCCTGCTCTGGTTGCGACGCGATCACCGAAGTGCGATACCGAAGTGATCGCGGCCATACGCTGATGCATCTTCCCGACAACCCGGATGCATTCATGACCGCGCTGTCCAAAAGCCGGCGCCGCGAAGTCCGCCGCGACCTGAAGCGCCTGACCCGAGACGAACCGTTACGCAACACCTGTTCAACACCGGATACCCAGGACGACATGATGGACCGCTTCATTGACCTGCATACACGGCAATGGGAAGCAGCCGGAAAAGGGGGACACTTTTCGGACTGGCGCGTTGCCGCAGCCTTTTATCGCGCTTTGCTGCATCAGTTGGCCCCGAACGGCCAAGCGGCAATAGACGAACAGTGGCTGGGCGATACGCTGCTGTCGAGCCAGCTGCGCTTTATGCTGGGCGCCAAGACCTATTGGTGGCTGAATGCCCGCTCTGTCGACCCCCGGTTCAGCAAGGTCGGCCTTGGTCGTGTCGGGCTGGTCGAACGCGCAGAGGATCTGATCAATGCCGGCACCCGCCTGGTCGAAGCCGGCGCGGGAAAGTATGAATACAAGCTCAGCTACGGCGGAGAGCTGGTTCCCCTTCACAGCCTGGTGCTGGCCTCCACACGCCCGGTCGCGCGCCTGCAGGCGCAGGCCCTGCTTCTGTGGGCGGATACGCTTCATCTGCTCTACTATCGTCTCTGGTTCCTGAAAATCAGACCGCGGCTGAACACCAGACCACGACCGCTTTGGACAGCCTGGATACGGACACGGTTATGACCATGACGGCCCCTCCGGTTTCCCTGCACACTGTTCAGCCTGCGGATTGGCCACAGCTCAGCGCAGCATTCCACGACCTGACCTATGAACAGAGCCTGACCTATACCCGCGCCGCTGCGGCGCGGATCGGGGCCGAGGCGCGCTTCGTCGCTGTGTCAGATGCTTCAGGGCAGCCGGTTGCTGCGGCATGTCTGCGTATTAAACGTGTTCCGGGGCTGGGACGCGGGATCATCTGGATCGCAGCTGGCCCCTTGATACAGCACCGGACCTGCCCCAACCCAAATGCCAACCGGATACGCGCCATCCTTGCCGCCTTTCGCACCCACGCGCAGAAGACAGGACACATTTTGCGGCTGCGGTTGCCTGCCCCGTCCCTGCAGGACCTTCCAGCACTGGACCGTCTGGCGGAACAGGAAGGTTTTATGCCTTCGGACCGGTCTCCACCCTATCGGACAGTGATCGTCGACTGCGATCAGGACGAAGACATACTGATGCGTGCATTGCATGGAAAATGGCGAAACCCCCTGCGCAATGCGCTGAAAGCAAATCTCACGCTGGAATGTATGCCAATCGCCGACGGCCGCAGACGGTTTCATGCGCTTTATGATGAAGTACAGACCGCCAAGGGGTTCAGCCCGGATATTCCGCCGGAGTTTTATTATCCTCTGCAGGGGCCGGATTTCATACACGACCTGCTGGTCGCCAGAAAGGATGGGAGCGATATCGCCTGCATGACAATCGGACGATCGGGGGCCAGATCTGTTTACCTGTTCGGCGCCACCCCCGAGATCGGGCGGCGCCTGAACGCCGGGCACTATCTGATGTGGCAAGCTATTCTGCACAGCAAGAAACTGGGCATCAAACATTTCGATCTGGGCGGCATAGATCCACAGACCAACCCCAGCGTCACCCGTTTCAAACAGCGGACCGGCGGTATCGATGTCACCGCACCCGGCCCCTATGAGTTCCGGCCTGCAAACATCTCATCCCGCTTGATCAGGGCGGCTGAGGCGTTGCATACCCATCTGAAGGCCCGGTAATGACCCCCACAATCGGCATCAATTTCCACGGCATCGGCGACCCAAAACGCAATCTCGAACCCGGCGAAGCTCCTTATTGGATAACCCATGCGCAGTTTGAGAATGTTCTGGACCGTATTGCGGCCAGCCCGGATCCGACAGCGTATGTGATCACCTTTGATGACGGCAATCAGTCAGATCATGATATCGCGCTGCCCGCGCTTGTCGCACGCGGGCTGACGGCGCGCTACTTTGTGCTGACCGGACGGATTGGCCATCCCGGCTCCCTGAACACCAAGCACATACGGGCGCTGCAGGAGGCAGGCATGACCATCGGCAGTCACGGTATCGCCCATGTCGCTTGGCCAACGCTGGCAGACGACGCACTGACGCGCGAATTATGTGACTCGCGCAGCCAGCTCGAAGATATCTGCAATCAGCCGGTGACCGAGGCCGGCATTCCCTTTGGGCGCTATGACGCGCGCGTTATGCGGGCGTTGCGTGCGGCGCACTATACTGCTGTTTGGTCAAGCGATGGCGGCAGGATGAAGCAGGACGCCTTTCTCAGACCACGCACGTCCCTGCGCGGGGACATGTCCGAGGCCATGATAGACTCTGTCCTTGCAGGGCAAATGTCACTTAGGCGCAGGCTGCGCCGGACGCTGGGCATGATGCGGCGACGGTGGGTTACGACCGGCTGAAACCCGAGGAGCAGCCGGCATTTCAGACGGGAACCGCGTATAGCGGATTGTGCGTTTGCCCTGCTTTTGCTGTGCTTCCGGAGTGTCCCCCTGATCCCCTTCTGCATCCAGCAACCAGACGCCCGCGCCAAAAAGAAACATGAAAAAGCAGAAGGTCGCGTCCCAGAGATGCACCGTCACCGCAGACACGCAAAAGGCACAAAGGGCGAAGAGATACCCCAATCTGGCATCAGCGACAGCACCAGTCAGCGACCTGCGGCCAATCTGGATGAACATTGTCAGCACGGTCCCCAGCAGCAAAAACAATCCGGGAAACCCGTGCCGCAACGTCATCAGCAGCCAAAAATTGTCGACGCTGCTGAGGGTCATCCAATGCGGGCGGGTCCAGTCATTCATGCCAATTCCAAAAATCGGATTTCGCATTATGTCATCTCTGGCAAATTCAAAGGTCAGGATACGCCACCACGCCGTCCCCGGCGTAAGCGTCATATGCGTTGCGATAATCTGAAACACGTTACGGTTGGAACCGACCTCAATAACAACATAAAAAATTGCAAAGCAGATCAGCAAAACCTTCCACTTATTCTTGAGAAAGGAACAGACCTTGTTCCATGCCATCAGCGCCATCTGAATGATGACATTAAGGAAGGCCCCCGAAGACAACGATGTAAAGACCACGATCCCCGCGAGGGAACTAAGACCGACCTTCGTGAACAGCGTTTTGTTCCATCCCAACACATACCAGAACAAGGCAAACGAAGGTGTCATGAACACACCGAACAGGATCGGATGCGGCATGGTCGCCTGAGCACGGAACAATCCCAGCCGCTGTTCATAAATCCATTTCTGATACACATTCGCGAACCCGCCGAAGAAATCGAGCAATGGCGACTGCTCGGTGACCATCTCGTACACAGAAAAGGGCAAAAGGACGACAATGATGATCAGAAACCAGCGCACGAAATACCGGAAAGACTCCAGATCGCGGATATAGGCCCGGGCAATGAAATAAGGGGCGAGTATCTCGATCACCAGCATACCGGTAAACTGCCACTTGGATACCAGCCCGTGATTGACGGCAAGGGTCAGCGCAGACCAGAAGGCAAATCCGATAATCAGCCAGTCCACTCCACGGATTTTGCCGGCGCTTCCATTCAGCCAACGGATCATCGCCGGCAGCAGGAAAATGATCAGAACCACGCGATAGCCGGTCAGCTTCAGACCGCCCAGAGAAAAGAAAAACGGCATGGTGAAAGAGATCATCAACAAGGCCACGGCGACTGGTCGCGCAACTCTTTCATCAATCCGATCTGCCGTAACCACCGCTATACCAATACCCGTAAAACTTGTGCTCTAACCACTGACGTAAGTGATACCAGATTAGAACATACCCGGCGGTTCACCGTCGATAAAATTCTCGCATGCCGCAATCGCCGGGCTTTTCTCTTGCCCTACCGGGTCGGATAATGATCCGCTAAAGAAGAGCCTGCATTCAGCTGATCAACAGTGCTGCCTGCACGTACGCCATATTCATTATATCCATTTTTCTCTCCACGCGCGTGATACACGAATTCACGATCATAAAAGCCGCTCTTTGAAGAGTTTTCGTTTTGAATAATAGCGTTGTTCAGCACCACCCAGTCGCGTTGGTTCTTATGTCCGATGATGGTGGCCACAGCGTTTTGTTCAATGACAACTGAGGTTGAATCCGCCGAGATGTTGATGGCCGGGGTAGAATGCCCTCCGGGCACCCGGATCACAGAATTTTTTCTGACAGAGATATTATCAGATCCGTGGATAGAAATGCCGTGAACGTGGGCATTGTAGATCATATTATTCTCGATCAGCACATTTCGGTGGCGCATATTGCGGTTGCCAAGGTCCTTTCCATCACCGCCCGCCCAGATGGTTTGAGTGAAATCACCCCGCCCCATGTCAAACAGGTTATCGCGAATGACGATGTCGGTACTGCCACTCGGGGTCACCCGCATGATCTGAATCATGTCACGGTGGTCCATTGACCCGGCGGCTCCCCCAAAATCATAGAGGTGGTTCTTTTCAATCGTTAGCCCCGTTATCGCGTCCAGATTGATCCCGTCAGATCGGATGGTGTGAATTGTATTCCCGATATACGCGATCCGGGCCGATTGACCTGCAAGCGTCCCTGACCACCATTTCCGAAATACACTGCCAGATACGCGGATGTCGCTACTGCGCCAGATACGCAGGCCTACCCCGAAGCCATACCCGTCCGCCTCAGAGTTTGTGCCACGCGCAAAATCCCCGTCAAAGACGGAATTGGAAATCTGGATCTGCCTGCTTTCGCCAATGCTGAACGGAAAGGAGAAATGTGGATCGTCCTTTTTGAAGACATAGTCGAAATAGAGGCTGTCCAGCACCAGGTTGGCCGCGCCCCCCAGAAAAAACCCGGTGAAGCAGGCAGGGGACGCCGGATTGGCAGACCGGATTGTCACGTTGGACTGATACGTTTTATTCACGCGCAGCATACCGTAATTTCCCGGTTCAAGGGCGAACACCTCTCCTCCGCGCGCCGACTGAAGAGCGTTCGACAGGTCTGACGCATTGCGAATGACCTGACTTTCCCCTGCCGGGGCCGCCCTCACCGGAAGCTCGGCGCCCGAGCATGCCGGGGCGGCAGACACCGCAGGTGAAAACAGGGCCAGCACAACGCCCCCCAAAACCACGGCTGCCTTAAATACGCGCATGGAATTCCCCTCTCCCAAAAATAAAGGAAGTTTATGACCCGTATCTGGTGTTGTCCATGACAGCCTCGGCGATCCTGTGGGCATGGAAAGCGTCAGTTGACGTCGGGGCAGCGGGCAACTCTTTGCCGACGTGATTTCAATATGCGCAAGGCTATGCCTGCAAAACACGCGCTCAGTGCCACATTGTTGCGCCCAGCCCAACGAACGTGAAATTGTCGAATCATCAGTAATGGGAAGGAAACAATTCCCAGCAGTATTGTTACGAGTTTTCTCGGAAATGACACGCAATCGGGGCAGATTGTCTCGAAACAGGCACAAATTTCCAATCATAGCCTCATTCTGGCCACTGAATCGCCGCTCGGCGATTGTTTCCTGTGGCCTGAGGGGTGGACCATACGCGCGCCGATGGCGTGCCGGAAAATAGGGTGTGCGATGACAGCGCAAACGACCACGGTAACCAACTCAGCCGAGCTGAAACAGGCCCTCGCAAGCGCCACAGGAGGAGAAACCATTCTTCTTGCGGCCGGCGACTATGGCAGGTTGGATCTCAGAGACGCAAAATACGGATCGAATGTAACAATAAAATCTGCCGATCCCAACGACATGGCTAGCTTTAGCCAAATGTCTCTCATCAACTCGTCGAACGTAACCTTCGATACGATCATGTTCGACTATACCTACAAACCCGGCGACTATAACTTCCAAAGCCCGTTCGGGGTGAGTGGCAGTTCTAACGTCACCTTCAAGGACTCGATCTTTGACGGCGACGTTGCGCAGGGGACCGGCACTTCGATTGACGGAACCGGCTACGGCACCGGCTTGAACATTCTGAACTCCACAAATATCGACGTCGTCGGGACCGAATTTAAGGAATGGTGGAAAGGCCTCATCGCCGCGAAATCGAATGATGTCAGCGTTACCGGAAGCGACATCCATACAATTCGATCCGATGGCTTGGTGTTCGACGGTGTCGATAACATCTTGGTCGAAAACAACTATATCCATGATTTCGGCGGCGCAGCCGGATCCGGGGATCACCGCGACATGATCCAGATCCAACGCGCCTATGGCAGCGGCAGTGACAACATCACCATCCGTAACAACGTGTTCGACATGGGTAATGGTGATTATGCGCAGACCATCTGGATGGGCGGTGACGGAAAAAGCTTCAGCGACCCGAATGTCATTCACCACAACGTCGTGATCGAAGGCAACATGATCTACAATGGTCACGTCAACGGTATCGCCATTCATGCCGTAGACGGCTTGGTCATATCCAAGAACACGATCCTGCATGTGGATGAAAAGACTCTGACCGGCGGCGTCGAGATTCCGGCGATCAATGTTTTGTCCGGGAAGAACGTCACGATCGAACAAAACATCACATCGCAAATCATCGGCTATAACGGACAAAGCGGCTGGACCATAAACGACAATGTCCTGCTCCAGCCAGGCGAATACGATCAGGCATTCGACTATTTTGCGACGGCACAATCTGATGGGTACAACCAATACGGCGTCAAGGCCGGTAGCCTGGCAGATACACTGAATGCCGGCTCAGATCTCGCCGACCAATTCCCGTTCTCTTACAATTCCTGGGTTGGCACAGCAACGCCCTCCAGCGGCGGGACCAACCCTCCGACCGATACCGGCACGACTCCTCCGGTCGATACCGGCACGACTCCTCCGGTCGACACCGGCACGACTCCTCCGGTCGACACCGGCACGACTCCTCCGGTCGACACCGGCACGACTCCTCCGGTCGACACCGGCACGGATACTCCAACCGACACCGACACGGATACTCCGACCGACACCGACACGGATACTCCGACCGACACCGACACGGATACTCCGACCGATACCGACACGGATGTTCCGACCGACACCGACACGGATACTCCGACCGACACCGACACGGATACTCCGACCGACACCGACACGGATACTCCGACCGATACCGACACGGATGTTCCGACCGATACCGACACGGATGTTCCGACCGATACCGACACGGATACTCCGACCGATACCGACACGGATGTTCCGACCTATACCGGTAAGAATCCTCCGACCTATACCGACGCGGATACTCCGACCGATACCGACACGGATACTCCGACCGATACCGACACGGATGTTCCGACCGATACCGACACGGATACTCCGACCGATACCGACACGGATGTTCCGACCTATACCGGTAAGAATCCTCCGACCTATACCGACGCGGATGACGGAAATCTGGCCGCCTGTTTTGGCTCTGCAACCCCACACTCATGGTCGTTTAGAGACTGGTTTTCGGAAAGATCCAATCGCAAGGACAAGTCTCAAGACACTGAGCAGTTCGATTTCGCTGCAAGTGATACCGATGACTATTCTGCGTCGAGCGATACCGAATTCGATTTCGGCTTCAACAGCAATCGCAAAAAGTACTGGTCGCTCGACAACAACTGGAGATCTGCCCGGGATGAAGAGAATACCCGGCATGCAAACGACAACGATGCAGAAGACCTCGGTCTCCAGACGTATTACCATGAGGATTTGTTTGGCTGACGGAAAAAGTCGCTGAATAAATCAAGAATTGATCATGAACTTGTGGGCGGTATGCGGCTTTCGTATTCCGCCCATAGCTTTTCTGGACAAACACATTGCCAAACACGCCAAACTCGGAGGATAACTTCGTTACGTGTTGTTTTAATATCTGAAAGGCCAATCAAATAGTTTGGGCGGTTTGTACTCTTCTGACTCAGCCACATTTTTCACAATGTCTCTTTCCAATCCGTCGGTAATTTCCTGATCGCGATGTGGCCCCCCATGACCGATGAACCAAACGGAAAGCCGGATTGCGGAGGTACGCGTGGTACAATCTGAAATGCGCTGGCACCTGGATTGCAGGCAGGATTATCTGGATACGGTCTGGGCAGCCATTCAGGATGTAAAGACCCATCGCATCATGGAGATCGGGGGTACGACCAGCCGCTCGACCAGCGACCGGGCCTTGCCGGATCACATCACGTCTTTCACCATCAGTGATATAAGTGCCGAAGAACTGGAACATGTGTCTGATGAGTTCGATACTCTGCAGATCGACGCCTGTGGGGATATCGCTCATGTGACTCAGACGTTCGACCTGATCATGTCGAAATTCTGCGGCGAACACATGCCGGATGGAAAACAGTTCCACAAAAACATGCACCAGCTTCTGAATGACGGAGGTATCGCCATTCACTTGGTCCCGACGCTTTTTGCCTCTCCGTTTCTGATCAATTGGCTGCTGCCCGAAGGGCTGACACGCAAGGCGGTTCAACTGCTGCAACCACAGCGGTTCGACAAGCAGAACACCGGAAAATTTCCCGCCTATTATTCCTTGTGCCGTGGCTCAACGCGTTACATGCGCAACGCCCTGGCCGACATCGGATTTTCCGATGTCGAAGTCTATGAATACTATGGCCATCACTATTACGATAAACTTTTTGGCTTACGGCAGCTCGACAACTGGCTCTCGCGTCTTTGCGCCCGCAGAAGTTGGTCTTTTTATTCGTCCTACGCCATTATCGTGACGCGCCGATAATGAGAGTGTTGCCAGTATTCCGAATGTGGGAGCGTAAAATGTATTTGATATTTTCGAAAAACTCTCAGGCAGAGCGTTGGAAACAGCCGAGCTCTTGCCGTCCTCGGGTCCACTCCAGACGCATACTTATTGGCCAAACTGGTGCGGCAGTAATCATGACGCTGCCCACAAATATCTAACAAACGCGCTGAACGCGTATCTTTGACCAGCCCGCACCCACTACCCGAAACTGGTCTGTGCGTTTGGGCGGCATCTTACCGCAATCTGATATAAACCCTTACCATGTCTTCTGTGCATATATCCCGTTATGAGCGATGTCTCCCGGTTATCGTCTTTGCACTGATTGTTATCAGCCGGATCATCGCCATCGTTGACGGTCGGGACCCTGGGTTCGATCAGGCGATGCTGATGGCCAATTTTCCATTGGGTTCCCTACACAACTATTTCCAGCCACTGCCCCTGTTTGAACAAGCAACAGCCCTGGGGTCAGTGGTATTGCTTGATCTGGCCTCAAACGTTTTCGGGACTGAAGGTCTTGCCCGGATTCACGCCATCCGCATCTGGGCCGCGCTTGCTGCATGTCTGGGATACTTCATTTTATACCATATGCTCCGCCAGTCATTTTCGATATGGGAGGCGACCCTTGCACTGGCCCTTATAGCCGCTCCAAACGAGGTTCTGCTGTTCACGACCAACCCCAAAAACTATGTCAATGCTTTCCTGACCTCGTGTCTGCTCATGTGGGTCGGGCAGGCCTACCTGAAAAACCCGGATGAACGTCGAGCTGCGGCCTTTCTGGGCGTTACGCTGCTCACCTGCATCTTTGCCTTTACCGCCCCTTTTATCGTGGCGGCCACCGGCGGCGGCATGCTGGTTGCGACCCTCTCGCGCTACCCGAGAAAGGAATGGACCAGTCCACCAGCACGGCGGGACCTTCTGCGGCTGACGGTCTTGGGGTTGGCAGCTGTAATATGCTGTCTGCTGTTTTTTCTGTATTTCACGAAACCCGTCACGATCCTTGATCAGACAGCCTATGCAAGCAGGTATGACGCGGTCTTTCTGACCATCGCGTCCCCGTTTTCCGACCACAACCTGTATGCGGGGAAAAACATCCTCGGGGTCTTCTATCTGATGATTGCCCCCGCCTATTTTAACGAACTGATTTTTTGGCTTGGCCTCCTTCAGTATGTGACCGTTATTCATCTGATTTGCCTGCTCATCAGCCTGATTGGGTTTCTGACCCTCTGGCGGCGATCCAAATTTCTGGCCGGTGGGTTAAGCACAGGTATCCTGGCGATCCTGATCGCCAATATCGCCCATGTCTTACCGATCGCATCGGTCCGGCATTTCCTGTTTCTGACCCCATTTGTCGTTCCGTGTTTTGCCCTTGGGTTGGTCAGGGTCATTGAATTCGTCCTGACCCGGCTAAAGGCGCAAGCCTTTGTTCCGGTTGTGCTGAGTGTGATCATGCTTGCGATATGCGGCGCGGCGGTCTTGCGATCCGGCGACCTCAAAAACACCGAGGTCTCCGAACATCTTGCCCGCATCGGCGAATTTCCCGCACCGCTTTGGATCTACTACGGCGCGCAGCCAAGTGTACGCACTCTGCGCCCGGCTCTTATTCTGGATCCGAATGCAAAGGTGCTTGGGCTTCTTCCTCATGACAGCACGACATCATCATGGATGCTGGCCGCCCGCGAGAGTCAAAACCGCCTGACAAGCGAGGAATATTTCAAGCAAACGGCCAGTACCCTTGCGGGGCAGGACCCGGTCTGGCTGCTGTTCGCCCATTACCTGTCCGAAACACGTGTCCCTGACGGGCTTGGTCGGTTCATGAGAATTGCCGAGGCCGACGGACGGGTCTGCCAAACACAGAGCGCACCCGGCAGCGTGCTGGCGCTTTGCGCAATGCCGGATGATTTACCCGACAACTGGCCATAGATACGGGCGCCTTCTACCGCCGAAGCCTCAACTCTCGTGCGCGGCCGAATTCCCAGACACAACAGGAGCAAGCACCACATATACACCGAACTCAGTCAGAAACTGATAGTGGTCGCGAATATAGCTGCCGGTCACGCTGTCTCTGGCCTGATTTAGAAGCCTGCCTTCGATGACACGCTGCTGACGGTGAACTGTCGTTGTCCAGCGCGCCAGCTTTTCCACCCGCCGCCAGGGCCAGTCCGTGATGGAACTGTCAGGGTCGGTAAAGCCATAGATGCGTTCATAGTCGCTTTTGAACATCACCACGAGCGCATCCGGATTTTGCTTGAGATAATCACGTTCCGGTCGCTCAATCTCGGAATACATAATGTCGTCATGTTTGTAGTCCTGCCGACAAATGCCGGCATGGGTCGACAGGAACCAGGTTTTACCATGAAACAGGACAGGCTTGGGCGCCTGCGCGGGAGCTGCCAGGAAACCTCCGAGTGCAACGATATCGGGATCGGCCGTCGTGCGTTCGAACTGAACGCTCTGGGCCCGGAAATTGCTCTGATCAACATCGGTGGTGGGCACTGCAGACAAAACGTCCTGGGCTCCGCGGAGATATACTTTCATATAGTGATCCGCCGTTGGGTAGATGCCAATGAGATACGTAAAAGAGGCAATCCCGATCAGTACAACAGCGCCACGCCGCGCGGCGGCGCTCAGACGGGTCGCAAGCGTTGGAAGGTTCAGCAGGAACGCGAAATACAGGACCAGAAAGGGTGCTGAAAAATGCCAGTGGTCGGCCCGCGCCAAACCGCTTTTCAGAATAACCAGCGCATAGACAAGCCCACCGACCAGATACAGATCGCCAGCCCGCAGCTCACCCCGAGCCCGCACGATGGTCACCCCTACAAGCATGCAAACCATGGTCAGAAGGGCGATCTGTACGACTGAGTTGACCGTCCAGTAGAATTCAAAGGCGGCATGGCCCTGCGACATGACACCCGTGACTTGCCTCGCGGTATCAATATAGAACCGCCAGTTTTCGCCGAGCATGAAGCTGATCGATACAGCCCAAATCAGAACAGCCCCGACCGCGATGATAAGCCCGGACTGCAAGGCATTGCGCTGTTTCGGTCCGAACAAAAGCATCCCATAGATGGTGCCGATGCCCAGCAAAGTGGCCGCCGCATATTCATGCGAATACGCCAGGTGCAAACCGGTTATGACCGCAACGGCCAGATTTGTACGTATGTCAAATGGGCGGTACGCCACCAGCAAAAGCGCAAATACGGGTACCAGGCGCCGCAAGGCGCTCCAGTTCGGGCCAAGCAGAGTATTAACGAGAAACGGCAGGAGCAGCAGGAAAATGCAATATCGCCACCATCTGTCCTTTACCGTCAGTTGCAACACCGCCATCAGCAAAGCAAACTGAAGCCCCTCCTGAAGGGCCATGAAACCAAAATAGGATTCCATGGAGACGCCGAATATCTTCGTCCAGCCCCACATCGGGTACAGCATGAGCGGCCCATACAGGAATTCGAAATCCTGGAACGGCACCTGACCACAGGCCATCCGAAACAACACCAGTATAAAGCCTTCGTCCTCGTTGAAAGGCCCATAGCGCGCCAGAAAAGCCGGAAAATAGGCAAGTACAAAGATGCCAAAAACGATGAGCAATTCGAGTGGAAGCAGCCGCCCTCGGGTAGGGGGCGTGAAGGGATCAGGCGCTGCTGCCTGCGCATTGCGGGCCCACATTGCAGATCCCGCGATAATAACCACCGACCAGATCAACGCGACCCAATATGCCACTGGCGCGTTATATCCCTGCGCGGCTGCTGCACTAACAATAGTGGCGTCACTCTCGGTTGGTATGACGCGCGGGACGAAGTGAACCAGAATTATGTAGCCCGACAACCACCCTAAAAACACAAACGCCGTCTGTGGAAATTTGTTCATAACGGCTCCTAAAAACCCAAACAGCCTAGGTCACAATCAACAGAATTTCTGCAAACCCCACGCCACGCGTCAGTGACATAAATTACAGCGCTGCGCGCGTGCAGACGCTGATCTCAGGCGTACAAAAAGCTCTTAAACCACCCTGCTGCTTTCAAATGATCACTCCGAAAAATGTACCGGAAAGAACAACGTTCCCAAAGCAGAGCCTGCCACAACCCACACCAGATTGCATAAAATTGGAAACACTGAGCTAAATATATCGGGATTGAACACGCCATTCCCCTCCCATGCACCCTGCTGTGTGGCAAACAACATGGAAATGTCAAAGCTAAGCGCCTAAGCTTTTATCCAGTTATTTTGCTCATAAGGATTACAGGATGATGGATACGGCCATTTCGGGCCTGAATGATCGCCGGGGCACACTGAGCCCTAGCCGTCCGAAATCTCCGGTCATTTCGGTTGTCGTTCCATGCTTTAACGAAGAAGAAGTCATTCTTCACACGCACAAACGCCTTGTAGACGTTCTCGGAGATGCCGACCTTGACTTCGAAATCATCTATGTAGACGACGGAAGCTCGGATCAGACCGCGCTGTGCCTGCGCGACATTCAGGCGCAATCAAAAAATGTAGGCATCATTCGGTTGTCCCGGAATTTCGGCCACCAGGTCGCCGCGACCGCAGGTCTCGATTATGCGGGTGGGGATGCCGTCGTCCTGATCGATGCTGACCTGCAGGACCCCCCGGAAATGATCCCCAAGATGGTCGAGAAATGGGAAGACGGGTATGATGTCGTCTACGGCGTCCGCACCTCCAGAGAAGGGGAATCCTCCTTCAAGCTCTGGACCGCCAGCGCCTTCTATCGCCTCATCAACGCGTTGTCCGAAGTCCCTCTCCCTCTTGACGCCGGAGACTTCAGATTGATCGACCGTCGCGCGGTTGATGCGCTCAGGCAAATGCGCGAACGGCACCGATTGCTTCGCGCCATGACAACATGGGTCGGCTATCACCAAACCGCCCTCCCCTATGAACGCTCAAAGCGGTTTGCAGGCACGTCCAAATATCCGCTGCGCAAAATGATCGCGCTTGCCCTGGACGGGATCGTTTCGTTTTCAGTCATCCCGCTCCGGCTGATCTCTTTTGTCGGGTTGATGCTGTCGCTGCTGGCCCTCGTCGGTATCATCTACGCGGTTACGGCGCGGCTTATGACTGACAGCTGGGTTCCAGGCTGGACCCTTCTGTTCATTTCGTCCCTTATGATTGGGGGCCTGCAGTTCATTTTCCTTGGGATCATGGGCGAGTACATAGGCCGCATCTACGGGGAGGCGAAGCAACGCCCGCTCTTTCTGGTCCTGGAGGTTCTGGGGCCTCAGCAGTTCCGTGACCGACAGCAAAGCACCATCCCAAAAGAGGTTTCGCTTTGAAAAGCTGGGAAATGTTGCCACCGAAGCTCCGACAATTTGTCCTCTACGTCCTGTGCGGCGGTGGCGGTGCAGCCTTGGATTTCGTCCTGTACGCGTTGCTCGTGACTGCCGGCGTCTGGCACCATGCCGCAAATGTCGCCGGATATGCATCCGGCACGTTGCTGAGCTTCGTTCTGAACCGTGTCATCACGTTCCGCGTGCTTGACGCCCCGATACGCCGACTGGCCACGTTTGTGGTGTTTGCCGGTATCGGCTATCTGTGTTCCATGACGGTCCTGATTGTTCTAGTGGATACTCTGAGCGTGGACCCGGTTATGGCCAAGGCCGCCTCGGTCGTGATTGTGGTCGCTGTGCAATACACGCTGAATTCTCGCATTACGTTCCAGCCAACGGGTTCGCAAAGGAAGCCTCATGACAAAATCAAAGACGTTTGATTGCGCTATTATCGGGGGTGGCTTCACAGGGCTGGCAGCGGCGGCGGAACTGACCCGGACGGGACATTCCGTCATTATTCTTGAAAAAGAGACCGAGCTGGGCGGGCTGGCTGCGGGCTTTGATGTCGGCGGCTACGAGCTTGAGCGGTTCTACCACCACTGGTTCACCAGCGATACGCACGTCAACGCGCTGGCAAAACAGGTCGGCGTTGAAGATCAGATCATTCTCCGAGAGTCGAACACCGGCATGTATTATTCTGGTCAGCGCTTCCGGCTGTCGACGCCGGGGGACTTGCTGCGGTTTGGTGCGATACAGGTTCACGACAGAATCCGCACCGGCTTTGCCACGCTTTTTGTAAGACGGATCAAAAACTGGCGCGCCCTCGAAAACCTGACCGCCAAAGAGTGGCTGACGCGCCTGTTCGGGAAAAAGGTCTATGCAGTCATCTGGGAACCCCTTCTGATCGGAAAATTCGGAAAATATGCCGATGAAATCTCGGCCGTCTGGTTCTGGAACAAACTGGCTCTGCGCGGAAGCAGCCGTGGTGCTGGCGGTTCCGAACAACTGGCCTATTTTCGCGGCGGGTTCGCGAAGCTTGCCCGCGAGGTCGCGGCTTATGTGCAAGGGCATGGTGGAACAATCGCGACAGGCGTCGAAGTCACCCGCATCACGCCCGACGAACAGGGTGTGGTTGTGGAAACAGCAGATGGGCCGGTTTCGGCAAGAACCGCATTGCTGACAGTGCCTCTACCGATCGCCGGGCGGTTGCTGGAACATGACACACCGCCCTCTTACCAGGAAAAGCTCAACAAAATAAAATATCTGGGGAATGTCTGCCTGATCCTCGAAATGACCCGCAGCCTGTCAGGCCTGTACTGGACGAACGTCAATGATCCGTCCTTTCCGTTCGTCGGAATTATCGAACATACAAATTTTGAACCGACAGAGTCCTATGGCGGCCGACATATCGTTTACCTGTCGAAATACCTGCCGGTGGACGATCCTTTGTACGCCATGAACGCGGATGAAGCTTTCGAATTCGCACTCCCGCATCTGCAGCGCATGTTTCCCGACTTTGATGAAAACTGGGTAACGCAGCGGCATGTATGGACGGCAGAATACGCGCAACCGATTGTGGTCCGGCATTATTCGTCGCTGATCCCGGCTTTTGAGACGCCAATGCCCCATACATATCTTGCGTCCATGGCCCAAGTATATCCCGAGGACCGCGGCACCAACTATGCCATCCGGGAAGGCAGGCGTGCGGCTGAGAAAATCCGAAGCCAGTTGGAAATGGCACACACAGATGCTGCGTAGTCAGTTGCGTGTAATCTGCCGAAAGAAGAAAGAGTCTGGATCCCCTTTGCGCTGCGCAACGTGGTTGACAGGCAATTCAAGAAAGCTCTGCACCGATTGGCTGTCCGGGGGTGGAAACGTATAGTTTTGGACCGAACGCGCCAATTCCGAACCACCGGTCAGCGCCCCCACGCAAACCACGGCCAGCAATACCGGCTTCATGATCGGATGGGCCTTGAAGGATGTCCCAAACAGCCCGTAAGCGATAAAGACAATCAGGACGAAGAGTGCGGGGATCGACCCTCGCATCACAAAGTCATTGGCAAACCCCATCCGAAAGAACGGCAGCACGATCAGCACGGCCAACGACGTCCACAGCCAGGGGGTATAGGCGTGAGCAGCCCCTCGGTCTTTCGTCAGCCAATAGAGCGGTACAAAGAACACCGCCACCTCAAGCCCCACGAACACCAGATAAAAGAGCCAGAAATCCGGCCTGCCCGTCCACCCCAAAGAGACCGGAAAGCTGAATGTGTTTGACGCAAGAAACAGAGCGCTTGTCAGTCCGACGACCGGAGCCAGAACAAGATTTGAAACCGAGAAAATATCCTGGACCCCATTTTCCCGGACCCACAAAACGATGGCCAGCACCACAAATGGAAGGACTCCGATAATTGCGAACGGGGTCCAGAGCAGACTAAAGGCTACAAACAGCCCGAAACTGCGCGGCGGAACTCTGAAAATCGAATAGAACATTGTCACGCCGGTGAGAATCCAAGCGGCAATGGTGTGCTGCGGCACCCAGACAAGTAGCGTGGTATTGGCAGAGTACTGGAAATGTTTGGCCCACCACTCGAGGTGTTCCCCCATGCTGGGCAGATTTTCGTGTCTCAGATACCAGCCAATAATATCCAGCCCACCAAACACGGTAAAAACAAGGACAGCCAGCAACGACCTGAAAGGGGTCAAGGGAAGATCGAGAACCTTTAAGAACCAGGATATTGCAACCACGATCCCGGTCACGCTCCACAGGAAAAGGAGAAGGTTTGCCATCCCCCAACCAAACAGTTTCCCCACCAGAGCCGCTGGCAGGTAAAAAGCCACGTAGTACACATAGAAGAAAGCTTCGTGGTTTGGGTCGTCAGCCCCCAGCACAAGCGGCCAGTCTTCTTCGATCAGATGTTTGAAAAGGCTATTATGAGCGTTCCAGTCCGTGTTCTGGAAACCAACGCCGCCAATTCCCGAAAAGCCGACCCAGATCACAAGCGCACCGCAGAGGGGAACGATATACCTCAGGGTCCTGCCAACTTCTAAATCTGGCGTAAAATTCCTGCGGATATCGGAGACCAGAAACACCAGCCCGGTGAGACAGGCGATTGTGTAACCAACCGCATAAAACGGTTTGAGCCAACCGAAAGCAAACAGCACATTCGGCAAACCCAGATAGACAAAAGTCGCCAATAACAGACCACCGCCCTGCCGGATATCGGTCTTCATGACCCGCTGGTCCTGTTGTGCATGAAAAACATCTTCACCCAAAACACTCGCTCAACCATATCGAATTTGTACAAATCTATATTCGCTCAGTTAACGGCCCCTGTCCTGTTACCGTCAAGAGCGCGATTGCCCAGCCCCGCACAGGTTTCTTTCAAGCCGCAGCCAGACATCAAACTGCGACCCGCGCAAAACTATAGCCTCAGCCGTGATCGGTTGGTGCGATTGGAACCCACAGAGTTCCCTGATTTTTGCAAGACAGAAACCCCGACGGGCAGGATCGTCGATCCTCTTAATCTATTATCTTGAAAACAAACATATTTTCACGAAACCGGCTGGACAGCGCCCCGCGGTCTCAGCTTAAACAGCATATCGAGTTTGCCCGGAAAACCATCAATCGGTTGACCGCAACACCCATGACCCAGACAGAGATTGGACAGGGCAGCCGGATCATAAGCCCAATAGCCACGAAGATAGACCCGTACATCCCCTGAATGGTTTTCCAATACGGCCTCAATTGTTTCCAGAGCCTGATCATTCATCGCCGTGAGCCCCAACCAACGCCATAGCCACGCACGTGTGTGAAACTCAGATGAGCCATCTGCTGCAACATACTCCAAGTACATGGAAACATTTGACAAGACTGGCCCGAAACTCCAAATTTACGAATGTAAGTCCAACCGGGGGTCAGGCCCGTTTTCAGATCAGCGAGCACATTCTGGTGCTGTATGATAGCTTTTAACGATTGAACGCCCTGCCCTACAGGGTCTGCGACTTGATCACACATTTGGTCGGGAGAATTTGAGCAATGCGCAAAATGATGCAGATGAAAAAAGTCATCCTGTTGCGCAGTGCCTATCGGCGAGGTCTCGGAACCTTCTTTTCCCAGCTCTGGATGACAATTGCCGATGTTCTTCTGCGCCGGAAATTCCTCATTTTCCGTATCGATGCGCGCGATGTGACGAAGTTTGACACCAGCGGCCTGCCCGTCCTCAATTGTCGTGAGATCACCCAATGGGAGGACATGCCGAACCATTTACGCGCCCGTCTCGAAGATCCGGCTGAAGGGCTGGAATGGGGGCAAAAATCCTGGTTCGGGCAAAACCGCAGATGCTGGCTTGGCGAACTCGACGGACAGCCCGCATGTCTGATGTGGTGGCTGGATCACACAGAATCCGAACATTTCTTCTATGATGTACCTGAGGACGCCGAAATCCTTTTTCAGACGGTGATTTTTCCAGAATTTCGCGGTCGTCGCCTCTATTATTCGCTGCTCTCCGATTTGATGCGGGCGCGTATGTCCAATGGTATCAAGGCGTTTTTTGGCAGTTGCCATGAATATAATACAACCCCGGCCCGAAATATGAGCCGACTGGGTTTCAAATACATCGGGGCTGTTCGCGAGTCACGTCTGACGGGACGCCGTCGCTGGATTCCGACGTGATCCCCGCTGGCGTTTGCCACTTGCCGAACCGTGTGGGGGCGATGCAGGCTGAGGCCGGAATAGGACGTTTAGGAGTTTTCCCAATAGGTTGAATACTAATTATTTGCTGCGCAACTTGGCTTTCAGGTACAAACCCAGAAACAAATTGAAATCCATACCTTTCCGAAAGTTTACCGCACAACCTAGATTCCCGTGCAAAGTCTATCTCATGGCTTCTATTTGCGGAATTGGTATACAGACAGGCCGGCCACAACACCGTCAAGACCGGCGGACTGGGCATATTGGTAAAGATCGGTGGTGTTATTGATGAATCCGGCATCTTGAAAATTCAACGACGTATTGCATAAAACTCCAACTCCAGACATCTCCCTAAATTCCCTAAGCAAATTATATAGCATTGCGTTCTGATCTTGCCGGACTGTTTGTAGGCGCGCGGATCCATCCAAGTGGGTCACAGCCTTGAGGTTCGGGTTTGTCACTTTGGCGAAATGGAGCATATAAGGCGACGATCCGCACCATTCGAAATGCTTGGACACATCCTCTTCAAGACAAACTGGCGCGATCGGCGCATCAAGGGCCCGACCCTTTATGTTGTTCAGCCGGTCGCGTGTCTTGGTGCTAAAGGGGGCAGTCGGCATTTCTCGAGTTCCGACGTGGGAATAAAATAAGCGCAACTACTCAACGCCTCACATCGCACTCGGACAAAATCTTCAGACACCTGATGCAATACTCGCCAACTGTTTAACACCATCAAGCCGTTCGGTTGAGCAACCCTATAACAACCGAGGCAGCCTCCCAACATCGTTTAAGTTAATACCCTGCTCGCGCTTATTGCCAGAAAATTCTAAGTTTGTTTGCTTTTTGGGCTGACCTGCCCCCCTTTGCGCCCGTTTTGCAAAGTTTAGCTTTGTTTAGATCTTGGGGTTGTTTCGCCACCCGATCCTATAACCGGGGGCACAACCTCGAAAAGCTTTCATAACAACCTGCAACACTCCATAGTGGTCTTTATTTACATGTTTTGCTCTCTACGCTCACAACTTTATATCTTATTTATTACTCATGATAAGTACCGCTTATCAGGTACAATTGATTTTGCCGAGAAATGGGCGCAGAATGGGCCGCATGAAGCCGCCAGCCGCATATCTCCCCGCCGCCTCCCCTGCCCTCTCCCAAGCGGATCAGGACGCGCTGACCGATCTTTACATCCGCGGCACGCCACCCAACACATTGCGCGCCTATGAGCGCGATCTGCTCTACATCACCGCCTGGGCGCAGGCCCGCTTTGACCGGGCGCTGGACTGGCCCGAAAGCGAGGGGACGGCGCTGGCCTTCATCCTCGATCATGCCCGCGATCTCGGAGATGCCCCGAACACAGACATCGCGCGTCAAACGGCAGAGACACTCGTCGAGAAAGAGCTGCGCAAGTCGTTGGCCTGCCCGGCCCCGTCCACTTTGGACCGGCGCATCGCCTCCTGGTTGGCCTTCCACCGGATGAAGAACCTCGCCTCGCCCTTTGACGCGCCACAGGTGAAACAGGCCCGGGCCAAGGCCCGCCGTGCCGCCGCCCGGCCCCCTGCCCCTAAATCCGCGCACCCGATCACCCGCGATGTGCTCGAGACCTTGCTGACCACATGCCGCGGTTCCCGTCGGGATTGCCGCGACCGGGCGATCCTGATGCTGGGCTGGGCTTCTGGTGGTCGGCGCCGGTCCGAAATCACCGGGCTGATGCGCGAGGATGTCTCGCTGAAGGAGTTCGACAAGAGAGGTGTGGTCTGGCTGACGCTGCTGGAGACCAAGACCACAGCCAAGGACGAAACCCCGCGACTGGTACTGAAGGGCCGCGCTGCACAGGCGCTGGTGCATTGGATCGAGGTTGGAGAGATCAGTAATGGCCCCCTCTTCCGCCCCGTCTCCAAAGCCGACCGGGTGCTGAAACGCGGCCTGACCCCGGATGCGATCGCACAGATCGTCAAGCACCGGCTGAAACTGGCTGGGTTACCCGAAGATTTTGCCTCGCCACACGGGTTGCGCTCCGGCTTCCTGACCCAGGCCGCGCTGGACGGCGCCCCCATTCAGGCCGCCATGCGCCTGTCCCTGCACCGCTCCCTCGCACAGGCGCAAAAATACTATGACGACGTCGATATCGCAGAAAACCCGGCAGCGGATTTGCTGGGGTGAAGCTGCATTTTGCAACCCTGCCATTCGGGCAAACGTGGGTGCCTATTTTGGTTACCAGATTGATATTCTTGCTACCTACCCCTCAGCAATCTGGTTACGCATCTCATGATTTTGTTTTCTTTTGGATGAAGTAATGGGGAGAACACAGCGAAATTGATATTGGCCAACACGACCACGACTGCCCCTCTCTAATAACAAAAGAACAAGGCTAAGCGCGTACGATATGATTGTTTAAGGCCCGGTAAACACCACGCGTATCAATAATGAGTTTCGCATGACGAGCTATCATATCGTAGTCAAACGCATCGTGATTGGTTGCCAAAATAACGGCGTCCTGTTCAGCCAAAATCTCTGCGGTCAATTCTTCTGAAGACAATTCAAACGTGTGATTGCGCATTCTTGGGAATTCCGGAACATGCGGATCCGAGTAGCTCAGCACACCGCCGCTATCCCGCACCATTTCCATAAGAACAATCGACGGGCTTTCGCGCATGTCATCAATGTTCTTTTTGTAAGCGATACCCAACACCATGATTTTGCTGCCACGCACCGGTTTGCAACGCTCGTTCAAAGCTCCAACAAGCTTACCGAATACATAGCTTGGCATAGCCGCGTTGACCTCGCCCGCCAATTCGATGAAGCGGGTGTTGATGCTGTACTCCCGGGCTTTCCATGTCAGATAAAAGGGGTCGATCGGAATGCAATGCCCCCCAAGGCCGGGGCCCGGATAGTAGGGCGTAAAGCCAAAGGGTTTAGTTGCGGCCGCTTCGATCACTTCGAAAATGTCGATCCCCATCCGGTCGGCAACAATCTTCATCTCATTCACAAGACCGATATTGACCGCCCGATGAATGTTTTCCAGCAGTTTGGTCATCTCTGCTGTTTCGGTGGAACTGACGGGCACCAGCGTATCAATGGCCTGATCATAAAGCGCCAGACCGGCCTTCAGGCACGCCTGGGTATGGCCGCCGACAATCTTGGGAATGGTATTGGTCGTGAACTCAGGGTTGGCGGGGTCTTCACGCTCGGGCGAATAGACCGCGAACACGTTTTCGCCGACCTTGAGACCGCCCATTTCCAGCCGGGGCAGAATTTCTTCTTTGGTCGTCCCCGGGTACGTGGTGCTTTCCAGGGCAATCACCTGCCCTTCGCGCAGATAGGGGGCGATCTGGTCACACGTGCTGGTGACGAAACTCAGATCCGGTTCGCGATACTTGTTCAAAGGCGTTGGGACACACAGCATGATCCCGTCCGCTTCGGCAATGCGCGAAAAATCTGTCGTAGCTTCGAACCCGTTCTGCCCGGCGGCCTCAATGCGGCTGTTTTCGATATGCTCAATCGAGCTGTAGCCGCCGTTCAACTGATCAACCCGCTGCTGATTCAGGTCGAACCCCAAAACACGATACCCAATCTCGGAATAGCGCAGCATCAGAGGCTGCCCAACGTATCCCAACCCAACTATGCCAATCACAGCGGATTTATCCCTGAGCTTAGAGCACAGTGAGTCCAGACAGGCTGTTTGCGAGGAGAAATCGTTCATTGAAGCGCACCGGGTTGCATATCTGAGTTTCGACGAGTCTGGAGCGGGCCCTAAAGCTTTCTCCAAAGACCGTAATAGACGTCTGTTCGCAGATGACAATTAAAGCTTCTGCTGCAAGCCTCAGCTCCATGCGGCAGGTCAGACGAAAACAGGCAGCAGCGCTGTCAGGTATGCTGGGCAACACGACCCGGCAATAGAAATCCGGGTCGGATTGGCGGCCCGAATGGTCACGCTTTGCCGCCACGCCGGGCAGATTTCGACGCTTGAAATGAGAAACGTTTCAGGCAAGGCTGACAATGGGTGCGGGTGTTTTTGCAGGTAAGGTATTGTTGAGTATATGGATCTGTTGATCGAAAAGACCGAATTAGACGGGGTCATCTGCATCACACCACCCAGGTTCGGCGATGATCGCGGTTATTTCAGTGAAACTTGGAACCAGGAACGCTTTGCCCAAGCTGGTCTGCCACGGGAATTTGCCCAGGATAATCATTCGTTCTCGGGCCACCGAAACACGCTGCGAGGTCTGCATTATCAGGCGCCGCCCCATGCCCAGGGTAAACTGGTTCGGTGCGGGCATGGACGGATCTGGGATGTGGCCGTCGATATTCGTAAGAGCAGCGAAACCTATGGCGCATGGACGGCTACCGAACTGTCGTTTGAAAACGGGAAACAAATCTGGATACCGGCCGGGTTTTTACACGGATTTCTGACACTCGAAGACGAAACGGAAGTTCTCTACAAATGCACTCACCCTTACGTGCCGACGGCAGACGGGGTCATTGCATGGAACAGCTGCGGGATCGAGTGGCCGCTTGAGGGTGCGCCCATCGTGTCCGACAAAGACAACTCCGCAGCGGGGTTTTCCGATTTCATCTCACCTTTTGAACCGGGACTGTTCTGATGCGGCTGCTTGTCACCGGCGGAGCGGGCTTTATCGGGTCAGCCGTTGTGCGAAAGGCGGTTCAGGAGGGGCACACTGTCCTGAACGTCGATAAACTGACCTATGCCGCCTGTCTGGACAGCGTTGCGCCGGTTGCGCATCTGCCTGGCTATCGCTTTGTCCAGGCTGATATTTGTGACCCGTCCGCAATGGCCGATGCCATTGCCCGGCACGCCCCGGATGTGATCCTGAATCTGGCGGCCGAAAGCCATGTCGATCGTTCCATTGATGCCCCCGATCAGTTCATTCAAACCAATCTTGTTGGCACCTACACACTTCTGGAAGCCGCCCGAAAATGGTGGGTCAGTCAGGGCCGCCCTGAAACCTTCCGTTTCCACCACGTTTCCACAGACGAAGTCTTTGGAACGCTTGGCCCCACAGGACATTTCACCGAAGACACAGCTTATGATCCCCGTTCGCCCTATAGTGCCTCAAAGGCTGGTAGCGATCATCTTGTGCGGGCCTGGCATGAAACCTATGGCCTGCCTGTCCTTCTGACGAATTGCTCCAACAATTACGGCCCCTATCATTTCCCGGAAAAACTCATCCCCGTCATCATCCTGCGCGCGCTGGCCCAGGAACCGATCCCGATCTATGGCGACGGGTCGAACATACGCGACTGGCTGTATGTCGAAGATCACGCCGAAGCCCTTCTGACCGTCGCCACAAAAGGAAGAGTCGGGCGCAGCTATGCCGTCGGGGGCAACAACGAAGCGACGAACCTCAAACTTGCCCAGCAAATCTGCGCGCTTCTGGATCAGACGAGGCCCGGACCGCGGCCATATGCCGACCTCATTACGTTTGTCCGGGACCGGCCCGGTCATGATGCGCGGTATGCAATTGATCCTTCTCGTATCCGGCAAGAGCTGGGCTGGCGCCCCTCTGTCACGCTTGAACAAGGTCTGAGCCGTACAGTGAACTGGTTTCTCGACAATGAAGACTGGTGGCGCGCCCTTTTGTCCCGAGACGGCGTTGGGAAAAGATTGGGGTCTGCGTGACTGGCGTTCTGATCTTTGGCGCGACGGGTCAACTCGGCCAAGCGCTGGTTCGTCAGTCACCGCAGGCGCAGCCGCTCAGCCGCGCGGATGCAGACCTGACAAAACCGGAAGACTGTGCCAACGCAATCCTTGTTCATCGCCCGACGGCAATCATCAACGCGGCGGCTTACACAGCCGTTGACCAGGCCGAGGAAGATGAGACAACGGCCCATCTGATCAATGCCACAGCGCCCGGTGTGATGGCCCGTGCTGCGGCAGATCTTGGTATCCCCTTTGTGCATGTCTCAACCGATTATGTTTTTAACGGATCAGGCCAATCCCCCTGGACGCCCGAAGATCAGCCCGATCCGCTGGGGGCCTATGGCCGGACCAAGCGGGCAGGCGAGATCGCTGTATTAGAGGCTGGTGGGTGCCCTGTGATCCTCAGGACATCCTGGGTGTTTTCCGCCGATGGAATGAACTTCGTCCAGACAATACTGCGCCTTTCGGCCGAGCGTGATCTGCTTTCAATTGTTGCGGATCAAATCGGCGGCCCAACCCCCGCATCGGCTTTGGCAACCGCATGCCTGACGATCGCCGAGACCCTCAGAACCGCTCCGGAAAAAGCCGGAATTTATCACTACTCTGGCGCTCCGGATGTTTCCTGGGCCGAGTATGCACGCGCGATTGTTTCGCGTGCGAAACGCCAGACCCGCATCCAGGGCATCACGACCACGCAATATCCAACCCCGGCCAAACGTCCGCTCAACAGCCGACTGTCCTGTGACAGCACCACTGCCGCTTTCGGATTGGATCGCCCCAACTGGTGCAAAATTCTGGACGAAATAATCCCCGCAAAGGAGGTACAGAGATGAATGCACTGTCGCGCAAAGGCATCGTTTTGGCGGGCGGGTCAGGTACGCGTCTGCACCCGATCACACTCGGCGTATCCAAACAGCTGATGCCAATCTATGACAAGCCGATGGTGTATTATCCGCTGTCGGTCCTGATGCTGGCCGGTATCCGGGATATAGCGATTATCACAACACCCCAGGATCAGGGCCAGTTTCAGCGGGCGCTTGGCGATGGGTCGCAATGGGGCGTATCACTGAGTTATCTGGTGCAACCATCACCGGACGGGTTGGCACAGGCCTATCTGCTGGCCGAGGAGTTTCTGGCGGGTGCGCCCTCGGCGATGGTGCTGGGGGACAATATTTTCTTCGGGCATGGCTTACCAAAACTTCTGGCCTCGGCCGATCAGCAACCCTCGGGCGCTACGGTCTTCGGGTATCATGTTGCCGACCCCGGACGATACGGAGTCGTCGGCTTTGCCCCCGACGGAACCGTGAACGAGATTGTTGAAAAGCCGGAGAAGCCACCATCGGATTATGCTGTGACCGGCCTCTATTTCCTGGATGGCACGGCGTGCGACCGGACGCGCGACATCACACCATCGGCCAGGGGCGAATTGGAAATCACGTCTCTGCTCGAACTGTATCTCGCAGACCGGCAATTGACGGTAGAGCGCATCGGCCGGGGGTATGCCTGGCTGGACACCGGGACATACGACTCGCTGCTCGAGGCCGGAAATTTCGTGCGGACCTTGCAAAACCGGCAAGGGCTACAGGCGGGCTGCCTTGAGGAAATCGCCTTTTCCCAAGGTTGGATCACGGCTGAAGACATCGAAAACGCGGCGGCCCGATTAGGCAAGACGTCCTACGGCAGCTATCTCAGAGGGCTTATCGAGGACGTGTCGACCTAGATCTGCAGGCTGAACATCATGTTTCGCGTGCGAAACATGTTCAGGTTTGGGCACGCAGCCAGGCGCGCAGCTTTTCTGCAAAGTTGTCCGAAACACCACCCCCTGAAAGCACCAGCCGATCCCCGTTCCGGCTGATATCCAGCCGGATATCCCCGATATTTTCAGACACCGGTTTCTGGGCTTTTTTCTGCGGTTTAGTGCCTGTCTCAAGCGCCTGCTTCAAAAGCGCGGCCTCTTCCGCGGCTGTTTGGGGTGTCTGGCTCCGCAAGGCCTCCGTCAGCCGCCGAGTCATCTGGGGATCTTCCTTCAGCGCCTTGACCAGAGCCAAGCCCAGCCGCTCGGGAATGGTCGAAGCAAAGCTCAGGCAGTCGTCCAACTCATGATACAGGACCATGAATGAGCCTATCTTGGATCGCTTTGCCCGGCTTGCCGAGGCGAAAAGCCCGCGCAACGCAGATGCTTCATCCTGGTAAACGCCCTGCTCTGCGGCCCGTGCCGCGATCCGGGCGCGCTCATAATAGCTCAACCCTACCCGAATTTCGTTTTCCTCAACCATGGCCAGATAGGCATCCGCTGCGGAATCCGGCCGTCTCAGCAAGGCCTGAACCGTGGCAAAGCGCGTTTCCCCGGTTTCCGCAAACAGCGCCCTGAGGGCGCTCAAACGGCGCCAGCCCGAGATCAACCCAAATCGACCCTGTTCCAGCTCTACAACCTCAATCGGTGTTTGCTGGCCACGCATCCGCAGGCTTTCGGTCAGGGCCATCATCTCGGCGTCGTCCACCGCCATACGGTCCCGCACCAGATGCGCCTCATCCACCATTCCAAGCGGCAGAGACTGCACCATACGGCCACCAGCCCGCGCTGTACGGAGTTCTTCGGTCAACTCTTCCAACGCCGCCTGAGCGGCTGTATCTCCGGCAACCTGCGCGATTGGCGGAGAGTTGCGCCCAACGCCTGCGGGAGACAGGCCCTTGGTTTCAAGCGCGGGCGCCGCCTCGCCCAAATAGTCGGGCCGGGCAGGGGTCAGTCGTTTGCGCTTTGCCATGTTATTTCTCCTTGTCCGGCCGGTTTCGACTCTGATTTCCGCGCCGCTGTTTCGCGTGCGAAACATTTCACCCTACAAACTGGCTTGGGGCTCTGCAGGCTCATCCGCTTGTTGTTCAAGTTCTTCGCGTCGCCATATCCCCACCAAAAGGCGCTTAAATGCGGCATAGGTTGCATCAAAGGTTTCGCGCCCGCGGACATAGGTTTCCCGGTTGAAATCGCGGTAATCGGCTTCGTAAATGCCGCTGACCTGTTCACCGGCCTGACCGATCAACGCGGTGAATCCTTGCCAATGCGGCGAAAGCGTCGGCCCCAGATAAGCCTGCATCAGGCCTGCCAACTCAGCCTGCTGACTGCCGTCATAGCGCGTAATCAATGTGCGCACGGCATCCCATTCAAAGGCCATTTCCTCGCGGCCAAGCGCGCGGGCGGCCATGTTCTCACCCTCTTCGATCGACTGAAAAGTGGAATGCAGCATGTCGAAAAACCGACCGGTTGAATCAAACTCTAAAAACGATGCACCCATTGGAACCAGCAGGATGTCCGAGGCCGACAACCCGTTGATTGTCAGATACCCCAAAGCAGGAGGGGTATCGAGAAAGACGATGTCATAATCATCCAGCACCCCATCTTCGGCCAGCGTATCTGACAGGGCATCCCATAACTTCCAGCTGCGGCCCTGCATGCGCCAGACCGGGATCTGGAACTCGGCCCAGTAGAGATTCAGCTGGGCACCAATCAAATCGATATTGGGCCAGTGCGTCGACTGGATCAGGTCCCGGCTGCTTGTTTTCAGCGCTTCGGCCAGCGTGTCGTCGATGGGATGAGGGGCCTCACCCCGGTCAATCCGCCCCTGATTTTCCCGCCGCAGATGAGAGGCATAGTGCCGGGCCAGAAGCGGAAAGACCGTTTGCCATTCGTCGGTGACTTTGCCGCCAAAGATCGACGTCATCGAACCCTGACTGTCCAGATCGATCACCAGAACCTTGTACCCGTCCAAAGCGGCGGACATGGCCAGATGGGCGCAGGTTGATGTTTTTCCGACCCCGCCTTTAAAGTTGGCAACGGCAACCATTTTCGCGGGAATGGTTGCGGGGCGATAAGGGCGATACTCTTTGGCTTTGGAACCTTCAGAAGCAAAATACACTCTGAGTCTCAGCACCTCATCCAACGTAAACCATTTGGCGCCGCCCTCTGTTTCCGAGGATCCCTGGGGAAGATCAGGATTGCTTTTGAGCACGCGCCGGAAATGGGCAGGGGCCACGGGGATCAGATATTTGGTGATTTCCCAGGTCGAGAACAGTCTTAGTGTTTTTTGTCCGCCTTCCTGCAATCCGCGGCTGGCAAGGTCGGCCCGTCCCCGGGCGCAGGCTTCTGCGATATTGGCAAAGTCATGGGTTGTCGTCGGATCTCCAAGCTCGGTCAGGGCTGTATCAGGTGAGATGCTGAGATAGGGCGGGAGCCCTTCACGTGTGACTGCGCGCATTGAGATTTCGCCTATGTATCATCTTTTTCGCAATATACCACGAAACACATCACATGGAAGGCTTTTGACGATAAGGATAGCGTTTTTCTAAGCAAATTCACTGAATGTGCCTTGGTGAACGGCTTTTTTTGATGAGGAGCGAAATTTTTTCAGTTAAAAAACAGTTAGTTTATAGTTATAGAGACAAAGCACTCCTCGTAAGATCATTATTTTAAATGATTTTTTCGCATTTAATTTGAACGAGATGAATCTGATCCCACGATAAGCCGACTCTGATCCCACGATAGGGTGACTCTGGTCCCACGATCTGATGGGTTTACGGGTTCTGTGGATAACTTTAGGTTGAGCGTCAATAAAACCACGAAAGAAGAATCGAGCAAAACCTATGTGTGAGAGGATATGAGCAGGGCAGGTGCGCTGTTGCCTGACAGGCATCCAACGGCGGATTTTTTTGTTTGCGATATTTTTGATGCGTTGCCAAAGACCGATCTGGGCTCAATGGAGCATCCGATGTTTTCGTTGTCCACACGTCCGGACCGGCGAATTCTGCAATACAGTCACAACGGGGTTGAGATCACGGTCACGCCAAGTGTGCGCGGGCTGGCGACGATCCATGACAAGGACATTCTGATTTTCTGTATCTCGCAATTGATGGCTGCGCTGAATGCGGGGCGGGCGGTCAGTCAGGTTCTGCACCTCAAGGCTCATGATCTTCTGGTCGCGAGCAATCGGGAAACTTCCGGTGACGGGTACAAGCGGCTGAGAGAAGCGTTCGAGCGGCTGGCAGGGACCCGGATTACCACCAATATAGCGACCGGTGAGACCGAAACGACCAGCGGTTTTGGCCTGATTGAAAACTGGGAGATCGTACGCCGCAGCCGGGGCGGGCGGATGATCAGCGTCAGCGTGAAACTGTCGGACTGGTTGTATAGGGCTGTGTTGGCGAAATCGGTTCTGACATTGAACCGGGATTATTTCCGGTTGCGCAAGCCACTTGAGCGGCGCGTGTATGAACTGGCCCGCAAGCATTGCGGCCGACAACCGGAGTGGCGTATTTCGGTCGAGACGCTGTTGAAGAAATCAGGCTCGGCCTCGCCGCGCCGCGTGTTCCGCAAGATGATCCGGGACATGATCGCAGCGGATCACTTGCCCGATTATGAGATGACCGAAGAGCCCGGCGATATCATCTGTTTTTCCCGCCGCGGGCAGGTGATCGAGTCCACGGACCGTCCAATACTGTCCCCGGAAATCCTGGAACAGGCCCGGGATCTGGCGCCGGGCTGGGATGTCTATGCCCTCGAGGCGGACTGGCTGGCCTATTGGGCCGCAAGCGGACGACCGGTTTTCAAAAACGCCGGAAAGGCTTTCCTTGGCTATGTCACAAGACGGATAGCAGGATAGGGGGGTATCCGGTCTGAGACCGAACTACTCAGCCGGGATAAGCGTGCCTGCGGCGCATCCAGTACCGGTGTGCAGTCCGGACGGCACAGACCAGAACGATACTGGTCGCCGCGATGACGCTGCCGGACAGGGCATAAATTCCCAGGGCGGTCAGAAAGGAATAACCGAAAATCAGGGCTGCGGCACCAGCAATCATACCGGTCAGGATACCCAGCCCGATAACAGCTACTACCATCATACCCTCCACTTGTGGTTCAGATTCTGGACGAACCTCTGGATCAGTTTTAAACGGAGACACTGCCCCTGCTCTGCACACACTCTGTCCCGGTTTTATGACCAAATTTGGGCGTTCCGGGTTAACCTGCGATTAACAATGCAGGTATGGACTTTGATTTAGCAAGAACTTGAAGTTTACAAGTGCAAAAGCAGCCAGTTTTTGCTGAAACCCTAGGTCAGAGCAGGCAATCCGGGAGTTAAGATGATCTTGAAACAAGGCTGCGCCAGCCGTCGCGATACGGGTTGGCGAAATCCGGTTGGGCGATACACTTTCCGAAGGAGCTTTCATTTTATCACTCTTGCCAGTAACAATTTTTAATGTTTCGGATAATGTGGTTGCGTGATGACAAAGACTGATTTCGAAGAGGTGACAGTCAGCCTTGTCGTTCCCGTTTTCGCCGGTGAGAAATATCTGGAAGAGCTTGCGGATGCGGTTCAGGCGTTGCGCAATAAGTGGCAGGAAGAAAAGGCGCCGCTGGTTCTGGCCGAGTTGATCTTTGTTGATGATGCGGCAATTGACACATCGCCGGAGGTGATTGACCGTCTCGCCAAGGAGCATTTCTGGATCGTTCCGCTGCATCTGTCCCGCAATTATGGGCAACATGCGGCGACGGTTGCAGGTATTCTGCACAGTTGTGGTGACTGGGTTGTCACTCTGGACGAAGACCTGCAACACCCTCCCGCCCAGATACCTAGCCTGCTCGCGCAGGCGGTCGGTGTTGGTGCGGATGTTGTGTATGCTCAGGCGGCCACCGACGTTCATGAATCTGTCTGGCGAGACAGCACATCGCGGGTTTTCAAACGTCTGATGCAATGGCTGACAGGCAACCCGAACCTGTCTCATTTCAACAGTTTCCGCCTGATCCGTGGCTCGATTGCGCGTGCAGTGGCCAGCGTCTGCGCGCATGACACGTATTTCGACATCAACCTTTCCTGGTTCACGCAGCGCGTCGAGGCCTTGGAAATGGAGCTGAAGGATGAACGTTTCATTCGTGAGGGGCGCAGTGGATACAGTTTCAAATCCCTGCTGGGGCACGCGTCCCGAATGCTTTTTTCAAGTCAGATCAGATTTCTGAATTTGGGGGTCTGGTTGGGGGTCGCGCTGTTGCTGAGCTCATTCGTGGGTGGCGTTTATTTCCTGATCCTCAAGCTTTTCTCACCCGACGCAATTACGGTTCCGGGCTGGACCTCGTTGTTTCTGGCGATTTGTCTTGCGAGCGGGCTGTTGGCGTTCATGCTGGGTGTCGTGCTGAAATACCTTTCGACCCTTGTTCTCAAGGCGCACGGCAAGCCGACATTCTTTACCATAGACCGGTCACAGGATGCGCTGCTTACGGATTGGTTCGCGCAGCAAAAGCCATGAAGCTGCTGCATTGGCATGAAGTTGACCAATATCCGAACGGTATCGCCGTGCTGTTTGGGACAGGGCTGGTCGGAGGGGCCGTTGAACGGGCCATTCGGCAGGCTGTAAATCCCGTGGTTCAGAAAAGATCCTATGACTGGGGCAATGCCGAGACCCGGCGACAGCAATCGCAGCGTATTGAACAGGCCGTTATTGCACAGGCCGCAGGCATGCAGCATCTGCGCAACGTTTCCGTTATCTGGGCCGCAGGGCAAAGCGGCTTCGGCTCAACCCGGGAAGATATGCAGCACGAGTTGAAGGCTCTGCAGGATGTGCTTGGACTGGCCGCGCGCCTTGCCGCTGCCCTGCCGCAAGCCGCGCATTGCTTGCATCATGTCAGCTCGTCCGGTGGCCTGTTCGAGGGGCAGTTGGCCTGCGAACCGCACGGGACGCCCAGACCGCTCAGACCATATGGATCCGGAAAGATACGGCAGGAACAGTCGGTTATGTCCGCACGAGGGGTTGCCCACCGTCACATATACCGACTGACAAGCGTGTATGGCTACAATCCCGGCGGGCGGGCCGGTCTGATCCCCACTCTGATTACCAATGCCCTGAAACGGCGCCCCTCTTATATTCAGGGATCGCTGTCCACGCTCAGGGATTACGTGCTGGCCGAGGATGTGGGCCGCTTCATGGCCAGAAACATTCTTTTGCCCGGAGATGAGGCAACGTGTACGCATCTCATTGCACAGGGCCGCCCTGCGTCAATCTTCGAAATCGTTCAGATGGTGAGGAAAGCGGTCAATATGCCGTTGCTCCTGCAGATCGATCCGCATCCCTCTAACGCCCGCAACATGAGCTTTCTACCCTCTGCAACGCCGGAAGGCTGGCGACCGACACCACTGTCGACCGGGATCGCGCAGGTGGCGCAGGACGTTCGGCTGTCTCTGCTCTGACGTGGCCGGCAGACCTGCAACCGGGTTGTCAGCTTTGTATCTGAAATTGAAACTATTGCATTAAAATGAGGCAATTGATGTGCTTGCTGTCAGCGAACCGGCGCGCGCGCGCCTCGATCCCGTTGCTGCATTGAAAAGCACCCCTGCTGGGGTATGCTCATCCAGGCGGATTTAGGGACTTTGTTTCCAGAGGGTGGTTTCCGACAGGTGCCCCGGTTCCGTAGACTGATTTTAGGGCATTACGCCAGTTTCAAAATTCGCAAAACAGCCTTGTGGCACCATGCAAATGAACCAGACCTATGCCGGCAAAATCATCGCAACGCTTCTTATTGTTGCGGGCCTGCTCCTGCCGACGGTGTGGTGGATCAGGATAGTGCAGGGGGCGGATGCCCCGGATGATCCGCAACTTGTTCTGGGGGCGCAACTGTTCCGGGCGGGGCTGGTCGTGCTTGGGACGTACATCCTGGCGTTGGGCTTTGCATCAAAGACCTTCGAACCTGATGGCCCGAAACCCGAGATATCCGCAGTGCGCCCAATCGAAACGGCTGTATTTCTGGGCCTGATCCTCTGCGCCACTTTTCTGCGCCTTTATCATTTGAATACAGGCATCTGGTTTGACGAGATGCTGACCTCGGTCAACTACATGCCTCTAACGGTGGGACAGATTGTCAGCACATACCACGACGCCAACAACCATGTGTTGTTCAGTGTGCTGGCGCGGGTATCGTTGAACACCTTTGGAGACAGTGTCTGGGCCCTTAGGTTGCCAGCCGTTTGTTTTGGTCTGGGCAGTATTGTAGCCCTTTACTATTTTGCCCGCAGGGTCGTCAGTACCCGCGAAAGCCTGTTCGCGGTCGCGTTGATGACATTTTCCTATCATCACATCTGGTTCAGTCAGAATGCCCGGGGTTATACAGCGTTGTTGTTCTTTGCGATCCTGTCCAGCGCCTGGCTGCTGGATGCGCTCCGGCAGGGCAGTACGCGCAAATGGATTGCCTATGCCATTGCGGTGGGGCTGGGGGGCTATACGCATCTGACGATGGCCCTGGTGGTTATCGCGCATCTTGCAATCTGGGCTGTGACCCTGTTTCGTGCTCAGCCGCACCGGTGGCAGGGCTTGTTCTATGGCTTTATTCCGGCTGGTCTGCTGACCTTTCAGGCCTATGCGATGGTCATACCAAGTATGGTGTCGGGGGCCTTGCTGAATTCGGGCCTGCAGGGACCAGATACGGAATGGACCAACCCGCTATGGGCTTTGATGGAGATCGTGAATGGCCTGCAGGTGGGGTTTGCAGGTGCCGGGGTAGGGCTTGTTGCGGTGGCGGTTTTTGCGGTCGGGCTTTGGGGCTTTGTGCGTCACCGGCCCGAAGTGGCGGCGCTGTTTCTTATCCCCGTCGTGTTCGGGTTTCTTGCCATGACCAGTATCGGATACACCCTGTTCCCGCGGTTCTTCTTCTTTGCCATGGGGTTCGGCGTCATTATCGTGATCCATGGCGCGATGCTGAGCGGACAGTATCTCAGCCGTCTGTTCCGTCTGTCTGAACCGTGGCCGCAACGGGCGGGTGTGCTGTTTTGTGCGGCAATCGTGATCGTGATGTTGCCGTCGCTGCGCCATGTCCACTTGCCAAAACAGAACTTCGCCGGGGCGATCAATTTGATTGAACGGGAACGTCAGGAAGGGGACAGGATCGTCACGATCGGCATCGCGGGCTTTCCGTTCAACGCCTATTACGGCAAGGACTGGCCGAATGTGACATCCATCGCCGAACTGGAGGGGCTTAAAGCGGCCTCCGGCCGGACCTGGTTGGTTTATACCATGCCGGTCCATGCACGTACGGCCTATCCCGGCATCATGGCGCGGATTGCCCGGGATTTTACCGAAGTCAGAAGTTTTGGCGGTACGCTCAATGGTGGGGCCGTGGTGATTAATCTTGAAAAACCGGCTCCAGCCTCATGACACTGGCAGGGGGTCGGAGCGTATGAAGGAAAGCGGATAACATGTGCGGGATTTGTGGGATCATGCGACTGGACCCGGCAGCGACGGCAGCCGATGAAGGGCTTATCGCGCAAATGGCCCGGACGTTGGCGCATCGTGGTCCGAGCGATGACGGCACCTGGCTGGACGCGCGTGTCGCCCTTGGCTTCAGACGCCTGTCGGTGATTGACCTGTCCTATGCCGGGCATCAGCCGATGACCAACGAAGATGGCAGTGTCGTAATCGTCTTCAACGGCGAGATCTACAATTTCCAGGAACTGAAAGAGAAGTACCGCTTGGAAGAGCGCGGGCACGTTTTCAAATCGCGCACCGATACCGAAGTCCTCCTTCATCTTTATGAGGAAATCGGCCTGGACATGATCCCCGAGCTCAACGGCATGTATGCTTTTGCGATCTGGGATACCCGCAGCAGCGCCTTGCATCTGGTTCGTGATCGTTATGGGATCAAACCGTTTTTTTACCAGCAGGATGATGCGTATTTCCGGTTTGGTTCCGAGATCAAGGCCATCATTGCCGATGACCGGGTTGTACGAAAACCGTCGATGCAGGCCCTGCATGATTTTCTGACGTTCAACTACATTCCCGGCACTCAAACAGCTTTCGAGAACATTCACGAAGTCCCCCCCGGGCATTACATGACCATTTCCGGAGACGGTGAGATCACGACAAAGCGCTATTGGGATCTGGATTTCAGCGTCGATGACAGCATCACCGAAGAAGAGGCGGTTGAACGCTCTTACGCGTTGATGGACAAAGCCCTGCAGCGCCGGCTGATCGCTGATGTTCCGATTGGCGTGTTCCTGTCCGGGGGGCTGGATTCCAGTACCTTGGTGGCGCTCATGCACAAACATGTGGACGAGCCTATTCACACATATTCCGTAGGTTTCGAGGATCAGAGCTTCAATGAACTGCCCTATGCAAGGATCGTCGCGGAAACATTCGGCACGATACATCGCGAGGTAACAGTTACTGCCGATATGGTGCGGGACATGCTGCCCGAATACCTGAGTTTCATTGACGAGCCCTATGGCGACGGGTCGGCCATTCCGACGTATTTTGTCAGCGAACTGGCCAAGGATGAGGTCGTTGTCGTTCTGTCCGGCGAGGGCGGGGACGAAGCCTTTGCCGGGTATGACACCCATGCCGCCTATAACGTCTACAAGCAGGCCCGGCGTATCCCTGGTTTCATTCGCAATGGCATCATGAAACCGCTGGTAAATTGCCTGCCGGTATCAGACCGGAAGCTGAGCTTTGAGTTCAAGGCGAAACGGTTTCTGGGGGGGCTGGACCTGCCGCCGCACGAGGCGCATCTGTGGTGGCGGATCGTACTGGGCGAGGCAGAGAAAACCAACCTTTATGCGGCCGGTGCCGTGAACGGAACGCCGCTCCAGCCGTCTGTCCGGCATTTCACCTCGGCTTATGATCATTGTGGGGCGGATGAAACCCTTTCGCGGCTGATGTATATCGATTCAACCATCTTTTTACCCGATGATCTGATGATCAAGAATGACCGGATGACCATGGCGCATTCGCTTGAGGCGCGGGTGCCCTTTACGGATCCGGAACTGACCCGCTATCTGGCTTCGGTTCCGGCGGGCCTGAAGATGAAGAACAGGCGGAAAAAGCACCTGATGCGCCGGGCGATGGCACGGGACCTGCCGGATGAAATCCTGAACAAGAAGAAGGTCGGCCTTGAAATGCCCTATTCACGCTGGCTCAAGCATGAGCTTCGCGATCTGATGCTGCAATATCTGGGGCCCGAGAATATCGAACGGACCGGGCTCTTCAGGCCTCAGGCCATTGCGACGCTGGTTGACGATCACATTGCCGGTCGGCGCGATAACGGCCGACCGCTTTGGGGGCTGCTGAATTACATGATGTGGCACGAGCTTTACATTCAGGCCTAGCCTGGTTTCCGGAACACCCAGAGGGTCGAGATTACATAGCTGACCACAAAAGAGACGCCAATCGCCACCAGCAGGATCAGCCAGAATGGCAGTACTGACAGGTAGTCCAGCGCTGCGACCGTGATAAGCCGCACCACAAGGGAAAAAAGAACCGCCAGAAGGTACTTCCCGAACCCCACAGCCGAGATGGTTTCCCGGCTGGTATGCTCATAGCTGAAAATATTGTGGCCGCAGTAGTTGACGAATGACCCCAGGACAAAGCCGCAGGTCACGGCAAGCACATAGGGTGTACCAAAGACCGACGCCAATAGAACGGCCAGAAGATAATCTGCGATCATCCCCAGGATGTTGACGCCGAAAAAGCGGAAGAACTGGCGCTTGTCCCTGAGATCCGATGCCATGTCAGCCGACCCCAAAATGCGTGCGCGCCATTTGCCGTGCGCGACGCAATGTGCGGCGGATTGCCAGATACGGACCGCCCCGGCCCGCCAGATGCGCCTGCCAGCGGGATATGTCGGTGAAATAGAACATCTCGAGCCGCGGCAGATCGTGCAGGTCCTCTCCGGGCCGGGCTACACCCAGCCTGGTCCCCACAGAGGTGGTGTAGTGCCGGGCAATGCAGCGCCGAACGTCCGGTGACGAAGCGCCATAGGGGGGCGCGAAATGGCGGATGGGTTGGCCAAGCCGGGCGGCGATATCCTGGCCCGAAAGGGCGACCTCGTGCTCCAGCGTGTCGGCGGGCAGCGTGGTCAGATCGGGATGCGTGATGCTGTGGCCTCCGAAAAACACGCCTTCGGCGGCCAGGTGCCGGACCCGATCCCAACTCATCAACGGGCGGGGCGGTGTATTGCAGCCGGCCCAGTCTTCCGGTCCGCCCATGCGCCCTGAAGGCAGATATACGATCGGGCAAAACCCATGGGTACGCAGGATCGGCCAGGCGACGGTGTCGAAATCGGCAAACCCGTCATCAAAGGTGATCACGACCGAACGTGCCCGGGGGGGCGCGGCCATTGCGTCAGGCGAGACAACCGGCAGACCGGAGTCGGCCAATGCCTGCATTTGAGCTGCAAATATCTGCGGTGAAATGGATGTCGGTCCCGGCGTGTCGGAAATCGAATGATACATCAGGATTTCAAGCCGGGGCGTCACCGCTTAATCCTCGACGATATGGGTGGCAAAGATTTCGCGATAGTCATTCCACTTTGCGCGGTCGATCTGCCCATCGGGGCCGATACACTCGGCAGCGGCATAGGCCATGGCAAATGCGTGATGGGTGTTGTCATGGGCAAACAGGCCCTGCCGCCCAAACACCAGCAGCCCTTCAAGCCCCAGCAACCACTGATCCACGGTGTCGAACCGGGTCTGATAGTCGACATCATAGACCGGGTACGCATGACCTAGCCTGCGGGTCTCGCAACGGCGCACCGGGACCGTGACGGGCAGGCCCAACTGCCCCAGCCAGCCGGTGAATTCGCGGCCCAGATCCTCATCCGACATGTCCCACCATTTTTCGCCCGGATCGCAGGGCAGTTCCGCGCACAATACAGTGACACCTTTGGGCTCGGAACTGGCGGAATAGTTCTTGGGTTCCGACATGCGGCTGATCGGAATCGAAGTTTCGGGAAAATAATGTGCGTCAAATTCCGTGAACTGGTCGGTTTCGAGAATGAGGTAGAGCAGGATCATGCCTCGGAACCGGATCGTGCGGGCAGCCTCGACCACTGGGGCGGGCGGGTCATCAATCAGACGTGTCAGACCGGTCAGGGGAATGGTCGACAGGATCAGGTCACCCTCTAGCCGGGTTTCGCCCGCACCGTCCCGGATAGTCAGGCCGGTGATCCGGTCGCCGCTGCGTTCGATCTGGGTGATCTCGGTTCCGAACATGAATTCGGCCCCGTTTTCACGGGCGCTTTGCAGCATCGCCTCTGAAATCTGGCCAAAGCCGCGGCGCGGATAGTAGAATCGTCCGGCGGTTTCGCTGCGCAGGCCCGGCATCAGCCGCAGCATCTTCATCAGGATCTTGCCGACTGAACCACTGCCGACCCGGCGCTCCGCCAGGGTGACGGCAAGCTTGTCCGGATCCAGCCCCCAGAGTTTGCGCACATACGGGAAATAGAAATGCTCGGAAATCGTAGGCCCCAACCCGTCATAGAGAACAGTGGAAAAGGTCGCGGGGTCGGTGCTCTTTTTACGAAAGGGTTTCAGAGCCATGTCTCCGATCAGCGACAAGGCAAAGGGTTTGGGCAGCCGCACCAGGGCATCGGTAAGTTTCAGGGGGAAATGTATCCACTTCCCGCCCAACCGGATGCGCCCATGGCGGGGGCGCAAAAGCAGATCGTCGCCCAGCAATGCCTTCACGTCGGACAGCACCTCGGGTTCTGCGGCCGGATGAAAACGGTGCGAGCCATAATCGCAGTTCACCCCTTCGATCGGGAACGAGGCCGAGTTCCCGCCGGCCTGATTGGCGCGTTCGATCACGGTGACCTGCGCCTGGCTGTTGCGGGTCAGCGTATGAGCTGCCGCCAGCCCTGCCGGTCCGGCACCCAGGATGATGATGCGGGGTTTATCCGTGTCGTTACTGGTTCGGGAAACATCCGTCACTTGTACTTTCCTTTTTTGCGGCAAGCCCTGGAACGTAAAGCTACCTGTGGGTCAGGGCCTGAGATGCAATCGCGAGATCATGTCGGCGATCAATCCCAGCGACCAGATCATGATTGCTGCAAGGAATGAAAACACCGTGGTTCCGCTGATGTTCAGATATGTGAGGTCGATGCAAAGCTTTACTGCGCCCAGTGCAAAGAACATCAGCCCCAGAGGAATGAAAACCCTGAGCGGATTGAACAATGTGCTGATGCGCAGGATCAGGATGATGAAGTTCAGAAAATCGATCGGCCGGATTTTCGATTTACCCACCCGCTTACCGTATTCGATCGGCGTATAGATCATCCGCTTGCCATTCGAGGTCATGCACAGTGTGATCGTGGTGGTGAACGAGAAATTCTGTGGCAGCAGTGGCAGGAACGGGATCAGCTCGGATTTGCGGAACACACGCAGCCCGGAATTGAGGTCGTTGATCTTGCGCTCGGCCAGGAATGAGGCAAAGGCGAACAGGAACTTCTTGGCCGGCCGCCGCAGCAGCGGCACGTTCTTCATTGCGGCGCCCCGATCGCCCACCACCATGTCCTGATCGCGGCACATGGCCAGCATGCCCGGCAGGTAACGTGCCGGATAGGTGCTGTCGGCATCAAGGATGGCCAAGTATTCGTATTGCGCCATCCGCACCCCGCGCTTGAGGCTGGCGCCGTATCCGGAATTGACGTCGTTGAAGGTGACGGTGGCACCGCTGGCCTCGGCTTCGGCGCGGGTGTTGTCCTGGCTGGCATCGTCGACCACGATGATCTCGTACGGAATACCCAGCGGTTCGAGATGGGCCCGCACATCTTCAACAGTGCCACGGACGGCGTTTTCCTCGTTATAGGCGGGGATGACGACGCTCAGTTCCATACCGGCGGTGTCCTGGTGCGCTGGTTCACTGGCCGTTGGCTGGTCCCGTTCAATCACTTTATTCATCGAGGTGAATTCCCCTTGCTTACCTAATTCCCCTGCGCCGATGTGGCTTTCCATTCGAGTTCACCCAAAAGCGTATGCTGAAGCTTAGTCGGTGATTTTGGCTCAATTCGACTCTTACAGCGTCAGGTTTCGTATCAATTCCCAATTTGTTGCTATAATACCGGTCGGCCCAGACGCCAGATCAGCCGGGTTCCTTCGGTTCCAAGGCCGGGGAGCGTCAGGATCACCCGATTTTCGGTATCATCGGCCCGCAGCTTTGCTGTTGTAACCAGCACGTCACCATCTGGCTCGAACCAGACAGTTTCGGCGGTGCTGTCACCAAGTTGAACGGTGGCCTGATGTGTGCTGTCGTCTGCTTTGAACTGAAAACGCATTTCGATTTCTTCCCCCGGCCGCAATTTTCCGCGCGTCCAGAGCTGCGCTTCGTGGGGCTGAACCGGGACCCATTGGCGAACCCATTTCTCGTTTATCGGCCCAAAGCGATATACCCCGAGCGTCGCTGTGCCGATTATGAGCAGAACCATAAGCCATTTTACCGGCGACATACCTGTCCAGATCCGGCGGGTAACACCGGGTGACGGTGCTGCGCCTGACGGCGCAGGTGGCAGGACGCGGGATGCGTAAACGAGCGCGCCAAACAGGGCGGCACCAGTCGACAGCACACCGAAAATCAGCCACAGAACGGGATGTAAACCCGCCCCATTGGCCGAAATGCAGTGGGTGGATCATTGCAGTCACTCTGGGCCAGATACCGAGCTCCCCGGCTGAAAAGGCGCCAAGTACTTGAAACGTCATGGGGTCGACGGTCACCGAGTTTGCTTTTGCCTCTGCCACAAGCGCATCGGTTTGCCCCTGAAACTTAATGCCGTCGGTTGTCCGGTTCGGTAGTACTATCAGGGTAGCTTCTAGCTCGGGCACAGCAGCGGTTGCCGCGGCGGCGGCGCGATCCAGATCGGCCCGCTGAACCCGGAGGCAGCCGTCCGGCCCGTTCACTTGCTTCGGCCGCTGGGGTAGGCGCCTGCCGGTACCCCGACTGTGGTGATGAAATAGAAAAGCCCGGTCAGGGTAATGACGATCAGGAATGGCAGGGCCAGAGAACCGTCAGCCGGTGCAGACCGCCCCACCAGCCTCGTGTGCCCATATGGCGCGGAGGGACCCGGAAATACCCGCGCCAGAAACGGCGATAGCTGATCAGCCCGGTGATGATCGAGATCAGCAAAAACACGGATGCGCTGCTGACAATTAGAACACCCAACCGATGCCCGGTCAGCAGGCTGTCGTGAATGCCGCGGATGATCGGGTTCAGCCCCGAAAGCCGGGGGGAACCCAGTACTTCGGCCGTGACCGGATCTGTCCACACAAGGCTTCTTCACCCCAGCGCGTGAAAACAACCGTGGCATCCCCAATCCATGAGGCCTTGTCCCGCTCGATCCAGCCGGTACTCACATCCGGATAAGCGGCCCGGACGCTGTCATAGATTTCACCGGGTGTCGCGCTGCGCTGTGTGACGGCAGAGGTGGCACGCATGCCTTTGTGCGGAAGGCTTCAATCTCGGTGATGAATACCAGTGTCGTCCCCGTAGCCAGCATCAGCAACAACAGGATCGACAGGTTCAGTCCAATCCAAGCATGGAGCCGGAACAGAAAACTGCGCACCTTCCGCGATGTCATGTGACATTCTCCACGGTTCTGGCGGGGCAGATGGCCTGTAACCGCTCGGACAGCCAGTCGGCGCGCAGTTCATCAATCCTGCGGCAATTTTCTTCGATCCCGGCATCGGCGAGTACGGCGGCCACCTTGTCCCGCTTGCCGATCCGGTAGTCGATGCCGATCACCGGCATCCTGGCTGAGCGCGAAAATGGCTGCGTGGAACCGCATCGCGATCACCGTATCCATCCGGCGCAGAAGGGCGACAACCCCGTCAAGCGACGCGTCTGCCTGCCAGATCCGGAAGTCGGTTCCGGGTTCAAGATGTTGCATGATCCGCCGGCGCTGCGCAGATCCGACATGCCGAACTGAACCGCATTCATTGGAAAGAACACGAAACACGGGTCAGTGCCGGTCTGACGGGCGTAGTCCATCAGCCTGCGCCAGTTCGCGTTCGCAGCGGTTTTCGACGGCGCGGTGTGCGCGGCCGGGTCCCGACCCGGCTCGGCGGGTGTGAACAGGTGTCCGATGGGACGGATGTTGATGCCGATCACCGGTCGGCCTGCGGTGCCGTCCAGCAAGGTCGCAATCTGTGCTGGTTCATGGACCGGCAGACGTGTCAGTGTCTCACCCCGGGTTTCCAGGTAATCGAACGCCGGGTCACGGCCGATTTCAATGTCACATCCTTGGATGATCTCGCGGCGGGCGTCATCGCGCACCCGTATCGTGATCCTGTCGGCCAGTTTCACCAGTCGTCGGGCTGTGACTTCTGATGGTTTGCGGACAAAGGTGCCGGGCCCGATACCTTCCATAACAAACGGCAGACCCCGCCGTTTGGCGCGGGTAGCGGTTTCCAGATGGCGTACCAGTTGCTTGGGCAGATCGGTCAGCGGACCGCCGGCAAATACGACGCCATCAACCGAAGACAGCGCAGCACGGATATTGGCGGGCGTATACTCCTGAACTTCGACATCGACCGGCACATCCAGCATGGGGATGAGATGACGGGTGTGATACGGGCGCTGGGTCATCAAAATCGCCCGCGCAGTGCCATGGCGCTTGTGAATCCGGTACAGGACCCCGCCCAGAATGGCCGAATCACCGATATGTTCGCCCCCATATGCACCGATCAGCAACACATATGGCATTCTGGGGTCTTCCCTGCCGGGGCGGGCCTCGGGCGCAACACGCGCGCGCAAATGCGCGGGGACGCCGCAGCCCAGAACATCGGCTACGTCTGCAATCTTTGTCTTCAGCCCCTGCGCCGCAGCCGGGCCACGATGTTTGTCGAAGCTGGGCCGCAGCAAGGTCGCGCCAAGATTGCCCCGTGTGCGTAACTCTTCTGAATATCCGGCCTTGCTGTCTAGGATGCCCCAGGGTGCGTCGGCCTCGGGGGCGGGCATGTCCGACAACACGCTGCAGAGCCGCCGGAGCGCCGGAATGCGGTTGCGCGCAATCTGGTCAATTTCTTCGTCCAGCAGGCGATATGAAACGAAATCCCACGCAAATAGCCGGTCATCGCCTTCCAGATCTGCCCCGTCACCGCCAAGCGCCGAAGTTGGCAGCAACACCAGGGTCACGCCGTTGATTGCTGCCAGAGAGCCCAGAAATTCAAGGTGATAGACTATGCCCGGCGTCAGCGGGACCAGCCAACGCACCGTGTGGCCAGCAGCGTGCAGGGCCGCTGCGGTCGTGGTGATCTGCCTGAGCCGTCCGGCCTCGCCCAGAACATGTCCCGGCACATCATCGGTGTCCTTCAGTATAAAATCTGTCGTGAAACAGATGCCCTGCGTCTGCGCGAAAAAAGCCAGCCCCGTGATGTCTTCGGCCGTCATCATGTGGTGGTCCAGGCGCAGCGTAATGCTGTCCAGATCGCGCTGGTCTGCCAGAACGGATATCAGCGCCTTGCTGTCGAAATTTGCATTGGGCAGGATATTCAGAGCCAGCGTGTCACCGGGGCGGACTGCCTGCAGCTGCGCTGCCAGGTCCTGGGCTGTCCATCCGTCGTGAAGGATGAGGTCAATGGGAAACGGGGTCATCATGATCCTTCTAACACGGCTTCAACTAGCTTTCGGCCTAGTTTCAACATAGCCGATGAATTCACCAACCGACCAGCAAACCAACAGGAACAGCGTGAGGGGGGCCGCCGCGATATACCTACCTACATGGCTGCCTTTCGCCACCTGACGCCGAAAGTGCCGGAGAAACAGGACAAAGGGCAAAAGTGGCATGGCCAGGCAGAGTTTAAGCCGCTGCCCGCGGGTGATTTCGCGCGCCCGCACCTGACCGAACATGCGCGCCCAGTGCAGCCGCTCGGCGGCCAGGCTGCCAATGCTGACCTTCGGTCGGAGCTGCTCGGTGATGGCTGCATCCGTCAGCATCAGACCAACCCCCGCGTCACGCAGCGCCCAATTGACCTGCGCTTCCTGATATTTGACCTCCCACAGAGTCCGGACCGACATTATCGCGTCTCTTTTGTAGACGATGTTCGTATCGGTCACGTATTCCGGGTTTTCTTCGGAAAGTGGCGGCTGGTATCGGCCAAAGTCGCAGAAGAAAATCGCCCAGTTCCAGAGCCGGTTCACACCATTGGTCACAGCACCGCCGATGACACCGTGCGGGTGTTCAACATGCAACCGGATCATCGTTTCGGCCCAGTGCGGGTCAGGGACGCCACGATCTTCGATAATGCCAATCAGCCGGCCGCGGGCCCGTTTCATGGCTTCGGCCCGCCGGGTGTCGTAGAATGCATGCATTTCCAGAGGATTCTTCGGCACGGTGCCATCCAGAATTTTACCCAGATCAATAAAGTCGAACTGTGGGTAGCGTGCGGCCAGTTCTCTGGCCTCCTGCGACATGTGGTCATAAGGGATCAGGACTTCGAACCGGGCATCACCCTGTTGTGTGGACAGGGCATCCAGACAGCGTGTCAGTACCGCTCCGCCATCGACAATCGTCATCACAATACTCAGATCGGGGGGCTGTGACATGCGTGACCCGTCCTATCTGACTTTGCTAAGCGCGTTGCCCGGGCCGAACCAGTATCCGGCAACTTCTCCGGCGCCCCACGACAGGCAAAATGGGACAAGCAGAGGCAGCGATTTGACGAGATGCCCCACATAGGTGCCTTTCGACAAGATGCGCTGAACTGTCCGATAGAACATCAGCGGGGGCAGGGCAAAAGCGGCCGTGCCCATAGCAAGGCGGCGTGGCAAAGGTTCGCACCCGTGCACCCGCATAGGAGCGTGAATAGAGAAAGCGCTGTGAAAAATAGAGCCAGAACGTATAGTGCATCTTGTGGCCGACCACGATGTCGGGCCGCATGATCAGCGTGATCCCATCTGCCTTCATCGCATCATGCAGATGATTTTCCCATTTGTGCTGCGCGAGAATATCACCATAGCGGTCCAGTACTTCCTTGCGGTAAATCACATTGTTTCCGGGCACTCCGCCCGAAGGTCCTGCTGGCAGCGGTGGCAGCGAGGCGCTGTATTCGCAGAGGAATGCGGCCCAGTCTATCCAGGTTTCGGTCGCCGCGTTTTCGATGGCGCCGCCAACGACATCATGCCCCTCCGCTAGGGCGTCCAGCATCCGGCGGGCCCAGTCAGGCGGAACGATCACGTGATCTTCGATTACGGCAACAGCTGGTGCAGTCGCATTGGCGATACCGATCGCGCGCATCGCGGGGATCGTCGTGTCTGCAGCCACGGGCAGAATACGGGTATCGGGAAAATCGCGCTGCACCGCTTTGCGCACGGTCTCGCCCAGCCGATCCACAACAATCACTTCCGGAACCGCCGATTGTTGTGCAGAAAGCGCGGTCAGACAGTTTCTCAGATCGTCATAACTGTTCACCGATGGGATGATGACCGAGAGGTCTGGTGCTGGCATGCGCTGTACTCTGCACTGGTAAAAATAGACACTAAAACAAACTGCTTCGGACATGGTCCGACCTTACCACCTTTATCTGTGTGCAGGCCGCACCATGAGCTGTCAAGGATGCTGTACCGGTCGATTTGGCCCCTTGGGTATGGCGCAGTTCCGCATTGTTGTTAGGGTATCGGTCAGGCGGGAAAGGACCTGAGCATGGCGCGATATCTGGTCACTGGCGGTGCGGGCTTTATCGGCTCACACTTGGCCGATCATCTGGTCGAAGCGGGGCACGACGTCGTTGTGCTGGACAATCTGTCCACAGGCGCACGGTTTAACCTGCCGCCACAAGTTGATCTGATTCAGGGCGATATTGCTGACTTCGAAAACCTTCCGGCGCTGATCGCGCGGGTCGATGGATGTTTTCATCTGGCTGCCATCGCGTCGGTGCAGCAGTATCAGGACGGCTGGGCAAAGGCCGCCAAGGTGAATTCTACGGTTCGGTTAAGGTGCTTGAAGCGGCGGCGCGGGCCAATGTACCCGTGGTCTATGCCTCTTCGGCTGCCATTTACGGAGACAATCCCCACCGGCCGCTGATCGAAACTGCAACGTCACACCCATATCCGGCTATGGGGCTGACAAGCTGGCGATGGAACATCATGCAGAGGCTCTGAAAGCGGCAATTGGCCTCAGGGCCACAGGGCTTCAGTTCTTCAATGTCTATGGCCCGCGC
>NZ_JBQFIW010000003.1:0-258269 GCF_056535725.1 Ruegeria sp. BB10 | reverse complement strand
ACGATGAAGGGCATCCTTGCTGAACGCATGTTGCGCCGTTTGCGGTTCACTTTGATCCATCGCACGATGCGGTTTCCGAAGTCCTATTTCGCCACCACCAGTCAGGGTGAGCTGGTGTCGATGATCACCTCTGAGGCCGAACCGATGGGTGGCCTGATGGGCGACGCGATCGCGCAGCCGGTGTTCCAGTTCGGGCAGATGATGACCATCGTCACGTTCCTGTTCATGCAGAGCGTCTGGTTCGGCCTTGCCAGTGTGGCTCTGATCCCTCTACAGGCCTGGCTGATTCCAAAGTTGCAACGCCAGATCAACCTGCTGAACAAGGAACGTATTCAAGAGGTCCGCAACCTCAGTTCAGAAATTGGCGAAAGTGCGGCTGGGATCAGCGATCTGCGCACCAATGGCGGCTGGCGGTATCGGCAGGCGCAGTTCAGTCATCGTTTGGGGCTTTTGTTCGAGATCCGGTTCAAGATCTACAACAAAAAGTTCTTCATGAAGTTCCTCAACAACCTGATTACGCAGATGACGCCGTTTCTGTTCTATTCGGTAGGCGGCTATCTGGCGATCACGGGTGAGGTGACGGTCGGTGCGCTGGTTGCTGCACTTGGGGCCTATAAGGATCTGAGCGGCCCGTGGAAGGACCTGCTGACCTACTACAATCAGGTACAGGACATGTCCCTGCGGTGGGAGGTCGTGACCGAACGCTTTGCGCCTTCAAACATGATCCCTGAAAATCTGTTCGTGGGTGAGCCCGAGACTATTCCGCATCTGACGGGCGATATCGAGTTGCGAAACGTCACCGTGCGCGATGATGACGGCAAGACCATTCTGGAAGATATCGACCTGACCATACCCAAGGGTGCGCGGGTCGCCATCCAATCGACCCATGCCGCGGAACGAAATGCGCTGGCGCAGGTCCTGACCCGCGAAGTCCTGCCGGTGCAGGGCGACGTGATCATGGCGGGCCACAATCTGAAAGACCTGCATCAGGTCGTGATTGCGGCCCGGATCGGCTATGCCTATTCGCGGCCCTATCTGTTCGACGGCACGCTGGGCGACAATCTGTTGATGCCCCTGCGTCCGCATCCTCAGCATGAGGCCGATGCCGCCGTGGCGCCGACTCGCTGGCAAATCGAAGCTGCCCGCGCCGGAAACCCGACGGATTCGCTGACGGATGAATGGATTGATCCGGGGCTTGCCGGTCTGGACGATGTTGATGACATTCGCGCCTGGTGGTTCCAACTGGTCGAAGCGATGGGTACTGACGAACTTATGCTGCGCCGTACCCTGCGCACACAATTTGATCCCATTTTGCATCCCGATCTGGCGCAGGACGTGGTCAACCTGCGGGGGACGATTGCGGAAAAGCTGCAGGAAAAAGGGCTGGACCAACACGTTTACCGGTTCGACCCGGATCGTTTTAACCCGGCTGTTCCTTTGGGGGGTAACCTGCTCTATGCGACCCCGTCTCGGGATATCACGCCCGAGTCTATGGCGGATGATCGGCGGTTCAAGAACATGCTTGGGATGCATGATCTTGCCGATGACGCTATGTCCATGGCCAGCGCCGTGATGGAAACATTGGATCAGGCCTTTGGTCGCGACGGCACCGATCACCCGCTGTTCCTGCGTCTGGGGATGTCCAAGGACATGTATCACCGTCTGCTCGACATCAAGGATCGGCGTAAGTCGAGAGGAGACAACGGAATTTCCGAGGATGAGCGCGCGTTGCTGCTGACGCTGCCGTTCCTGCTGACGGCTGAGCAGATTGGCCCGGACTTCCCCGAGGAATACAAGGACAAGATTCTGTCAATCCGCAAGGATCAGGCCGAACGGCTGCGTGGGGCGCTGGATGGTATGTTCGTGCCGCTGTCGCCCGACAGCTACATCCCGCGCCTGACGGTGATGGAGAATGCGATTTATGGCCGGGTGTCCCTGATGGCCGGAGCCCATGCCGATGAGATCGAAGATGTCGTTGCTCAGGCCGTGAACGAGGCGGGCCTGCGCCGTCGGGCCGCGTCGACCTTGTACGATCTGCCGACCGGGCTGGGCGGAAACAACCTGCCAACCGTGTTTCAAGAGCGCGCGGCGTTTTCCCGCGCGGGGATCAAACGTCCCGATATCCTGATCCTCGACAAGGCATTGGCCAGCCACGATTCTCAAAGCCGTTTGCGTACGCGTCTGCGGCTGCGAGAATTGCTGCCCGACTCGATCATGATCTTCATGGAGGATCATTTTTCCCACCCTGAGGCCTATGACTTGTTCATCGAGATCAAGGATGGTCGGATTGACGGTGTCTCGCGCACCCAAACCCACCACGAAGACGGGGCCTCGGCTGATCTGAGTCGCAAGCTGCAGATCATATCCTCGACCGAGCTGTTTTCGGGGCTGGATGCGCGCAATCAGCGGCTGCTGGCCTTTTCGGCACAATGGTACGAGGCTGCGTCGGGGCAGATGATCTTTTCCCGTGGGCAAGCACCCGACGCGGCGTATCTGTGCATCAAGGGGAAGGCCAATCTGGACTGGACCGATGAGAGCGGTGGCACGCGCACTATATCGATCATTGAACCCGGTCGGTTGATCGGCGATCTGTCAATTATCACCGGCGATGTCCGTCAATTGGATCTGACAGCGGCCACAGATTGTACGTTCCTGCGCATCGGAGCAGAGGAATTGCGCGCTGTGATCGAAAGCGATGCGTCGGTCGCGGTTCAGTTGCTGCAAACCGTTGCCGGGTATCTGACCACGCTGTCCACCAGGATCAACACCATCCAGCATGCATCTGAGGTGTTCCCTGAAATCCCGCAATCCATCGAAGGTGAAAGCTCTGGCAACAATGCCTGACCCGAACGCATATGCCGCCCATGAGGGGCTTGTGGGCGACGCGCGCGCCCGGCCCGAACTGTGGCGCCTCGCGGCGGGTCTGGGTATTGTCCTTGTTCTCTATGTGACGTTGAACGCAGTGTTGTTTGCCTTTATCGGGCAATTGCTTCAACCAGATCAGGCGCAGGATCTCTTGCACGGAACCTCAACGTCGGCCGCTTTGATTCTGCTGCTGAGTTTCGGTTTCCTGACGCTGGGCGTGGCTATCGCCGCCCGTCAAATGCAGCACCGGTCTCTGGCCGCGATCCTTGGCCCGCGCCGCCTGTTATTGCAACAATTCTGGATGGTCCTGCGTGCCTTGGTGATTCTGGGCCTGATCATGGCGGCCCTGCCACCCTATGGTATGGGTGAGACGTTGACGCAAAACCTGGCCCTGTCCACATGGTTGCTTTTGCTGCCAGTGTCGGTGATTGCGGTCCTGATTCAGACCAGCGCCGAAGAAGTGCTGTTTCGCGGCTATATCCAGCAATGCTTGGCGGCTAGATTCCGATCTCCGGCGATCTGGATGGGAGTACCTTCGGTACTGTTCGCAGCAGGGCATTATGCGCCCGGTGTCACCGGCGAGAATGCCCTGCTGGTGGCCATTTGGGCGTGTATTTTCGGCCTGCTGGCGGCGGATTTGACCGCAAGGTCGGGAACATTAGGACCTGCTATTGCATTGCATTTTCTGAACAATGCGGTCGCGCTTCTGTTCATTTCGCTGCCTGAAACGTTAAGCGGGTTGGCATTGTATCTGCTGCCTTACGACATGTCCGAAACCGGCTCGTTACGGCAATGGCTGTTCGTTGATTTTGCGGTAATGACTGTCAGCTGGTTAACTGCACGTCTTGCGCTCAGGCGTTGATTGCATTTCTTTCCGTTGCGTCTTATTTGACGTCAATGCCGCAAAACAAGGTTCCGACATGAACTGGATCACAAACTACGTCCGTCCCCGGATCAATTCGATCTTCTCGCGCCGGGAAGTGCCCGAAAACCTTTGGCACAAGTGCGATGAATGCGGCACGATGCTGTTCCACCGCGAGCTTGCGGAAAACCAGAATGTATGCACCCAATGTGATCACCACATGGCGATCACCCCGCGGGACCGTTTCGCACACCTGTTTGACGGTGGTATTTTCACCGAGGTCGAAGTTCCCGCACCAACAGCTGACCCGCTGCAATTCCGGGACCAGAAGAAATACCCGGATCGCATGAAAGCAGCCCAGAAAAAGACCGGCGAGTCTGAGGCAATGCTGGTTGCTCGGGGCGAAATCGGGCGCACCCCGATTGTGGCTGCCGCACAGGACTTCTCGTTCATGGGTGGATCGATGGGCATGTATGTCGGCAACGCCATCATCGCCGCCGCACAAGAGGCGGTAAAATTGAAGCGCCCGTTGATTCTGTTCTCAGCCGCAGGCGGCGCACGGATGCAAGAAGGTATCCTCAGCCTGATGCAGATGCCGCGTACAACCGTGGCCGTTGAGATGCTGAAAGAGGCGAACCTGCCCTATATTGTCGTGTTGACGCACCCTACTACTGGTGGCGTGACCGCGTCTTATGCGATGCTGGGTGATGTTCATATTTCGGAACCCAATGCGCTGATCTGCTTTGCAGGGCCGCGTGTGATTGAACAGACCATCCGTGAAAAGCTGCCCGAAGGGTTCCAGCGCGCGGAATACCTGCTGGATCATGGCATGTTGGACCGTGTGACCAAGCGGACCGAGATGCGTGAGGAACTGATCACCATTACCCGGATGCTGATGAACCAGCCGCCAGCAGTCAAAGGCGATTTGCCCGCGCCCCAGCCCGAAGAGGCCAAGGCCGAAACCCCAGCCGAGGAAACGGTCGAAGAATGACCAGCCCGACATCTGACGTCATCCTCGACCGGATGATGGCGCTGCATCCCAAGATCATTGACCTGACCTTGGATCGTGTCTGGCGTTTGCTGGCAGCTTTGGACAATCCGCAGGTCAAGCTGCCACCGGTGATCCATATCGCCGGAACCAATGGCAAGGGCTCGACCCAGGCGATGATCCGTGCCGGGTTGGAGGGCGCGGGGCTGTCAGTCCACGCCTACACCTCGCCCCACCTCGCGCGGTTTCACGAACGCATCCGATTGGCCGGAGAGCTGATTTCGGAACCCGCTTTGACCGCCGTTCTGGATGAATGCTACGCTGCCAATGATGGCGAAAACATCACTTATTTTGAGATCACGACCTGCGCGGCCCTGCTGGCTTTTGCACGGACGCAGGCAGATTACACGCTGCTTGAGGTCGGCTTGGGTGGCCGTCTGGATGCCACGAATGTCATACACGAACCGGCCGTAACGGTGATCACGCCAGTTTCGATCGACCACGAACAGTTTTTGGGAGATACGCTGGGCAAGATCGCAGCCGAAAAGGCGGGCATCATCAAACCTAGTGTGCCCTGTATCGTCGGCCCGCAACAGGACGAGGCGCTTGAGGTCATAGAATACACCGCCGCACGCCTGGGTGCGCCGCTGCTGGTCCACGGTCAGCACTGGCATGTGCATGAGGAAAACGGGCGCCTGATCTATCAGGACGAAACCGGGTTGCGTGACCTGCCATTGCCCAACCTGCTGGGTGCGCATCAGATGCAGAACGCTGGTGCTGCGCTGGCCGTTCTACGGCACCTTGATCTGGGCGACGACGCCTACGAGGCCGCAGTGACCCGTGCCGAATGGCCCGCTCGTATGCAGCGCCTGAAAACCGGTCCCCTGGTCGAGGCTGCGCCACAAGCTGAACTGTGGTTGGATGGTGGCCACAATGCCGCCGCGGGAGTGGCGCTGGCGGATATTCTGGCCAAACTGCCAGAGCGCCCGACGCATATGATCTGCGGAATGCTCAACACTAAAGACGTGACGGGTTACCTCGCACCGCTCGCGAAACAGGCACAAAGCCTGACCGCAGTATCGATCCCTGGTGAGGCCGCAACGCTGAGTGCCGAAGACACGGCTGCTGCCGCGGCTAAAGTCAACCTATCCGCCACAACCGCCGACAGTGTTGCCGACGCTTTGAAAGCAATTGTCGGGGAAAACCCACAAGCCCGCGTTCTGATCTGCGGCTCGCTGTATCTGGCGGGAAACATCTTGCGCGAAAACGGCTAAATTCTCTGCCCACAGGGGCTTCATCTGGCCAAAAATACCTCGGGGGAGCCACGCAAAGCGCGGCGGGGGCAGAGCCCCTTATTTCCCCCAGTCCTGATCCTGCATTTCCCGCAGTCGCGAGGCAGTGCGTTCAAACTCGAACGTCCCTTCGCCTTCGACATACAACATCTCGGGCTCAGCCGCGGCGGAACAGATCAACCGAACCTTGGCCTCGTACAAGGCGTCAATCAATGTGACGAACCGTTTGGCTTCGTTGAAGTTGTTGCGCGACAGGCGCGGGATGTCCTCTAGCACCAGAACCTTCAACTCATCTGCAATTGCCAGGTAATCCGCCGGTCCTAACATGCGACCACACAAATCGTAGAACGTGGCCCGGGCAACTCCGTTCCGAAAGGCCGGCAGCTCGACCGACCGGCCTTTGACGTGCAAGACTAGCGGTTCCGCGGCACCGCCTGACAGATCGGTCCAGACGTCACGAATGTTCTGCCGTGCCTCGGGTCCGATTGGGGTGAAGTATACCGGTGCGCCCTCCAGCCGGTTTTGGCGGTAATCTGTGGGGGATACCAGCTCCCACACCTGAAGCTGTTCCTTGATGCGGGCGATGAAAGGCAGGAACAACTGCCTATTCAGCCCGTCCTTGTACAAATCGTCAGGGTGCCGGTTTGACGTGGTCACAACCACAACGCCGCCTTCATAAAGCAGGTCGAACAGACGCCCGACGATCATGGCATCGGTGATATCGATAATCTGCATCTCGTCAAAAGCAAGCAGCCTGACCGAATTCACGACCTCTTTCGCCACCGGAGCCAAGGCATCCTCGACCCCATCCTGACGGGCTTTGTGCATACCAGCATGAATTTCCTGCATGAACGCATGAAAATGCACTCGACGTGCGGGAATATCCTCCAGCGCATCGACAAACATATCCATCAACATGGATTTCCCGCGCCCCACGCCGCCCCAAAGATACAACCCCTTGGGCGGGGGCGGAGCCTTGCGGAACAACCCGCGTTTAACCGGGGCGGACAGCGCCGCGCGGATACGTTCGAAATGGGGTAGGACGGCCTCTTGCGCATCGTCCCGGGTCAGGCTGCCCTCGGCAATGCGGGCGTTGTAAATCGAAATCAGATCCGTCATGGATTCGAGCCATAGCGCCCGCGTTGAGCCTTGAAAAGCGGCCATTTCCCACGACCCATCAAATTTCCTTATCCGTGACCGCAAATCTGCTGATTTGACCGACTGCTCAAATCCACTACCGTCCGTCGAACCAATACCCCCGAGGTCCCTATGTCGCATTCTACGCGCCTGCTGAATCCGATCCTGATCGTAGGATGTATTATCATCACGGTCAGCTTTGCCGTGCGGGCGTCGTTCGGAGTGTTCCAGATTCCAATTGCCACTGAGTTTGGTTGGCTACGCACCGATTTCTCGCTGGCCATCGCGATCCAGAACCTGGCCTGGGGGATTGGACAGCCGATCTTTGCTGCAATGGCTGAAAAGATTGGCGACCGAAAAGCCATCATTCTTGGCGCGTTGACCTATGCGGCTGGTATGGTTCTGTCGGCTTGGTCTGTAACGCCGTTTGGTCATCAAATGTATGCGTGGCTGGTTGGATTTGGCATCGCGGGCACGGGTTTTGGTGTCGTACTGGCGGTGGTCGGGCGTGCGTCGTCCGACAAGAACCGCTCGATGTCTTTGGCGATTGTCACGGCGGCGGGCAGTTTCGGACAGGTGATTGGCGCACCGACGGCGGAATGGTTGCTGAGCTTCCTAGCTTGGCAACAGGTATTCCTTGTCTTTGCGGCCGCGATCCTGGGCCTAGTACTAACGCTGCCTTTCATGCGCGCGCAGCAACCGGTCAGTAAGGCCGAACTGGAAGAGAGCATGAGCCAGATTCTGAGCCGTGCGTTCCGCGACCCTTCTTATGCGATGATTTTTCTGGGGTTCTTCAGCTGCGGCTATCAACTGGCGTTCATCACCGCCCATTTCCCAGCCTTCGTGACCGAGATGTGCGGCCCGATCCAACCCGGTGGCGTGCTGCATTCGCTGGGCATCACCACCACCTCGGCCCTGGGGGCTGTGGCAATCTCGCTGGTGGGGCTGGCGAATATTGGTGGCACCTTACTGGCCGGTTGGGCCGGTAATCACTTCCCCAAGAAATACCTGCTGGCGTCGATCTATACCGCCCGCACATTGGCGGCTGCGGTCTTTATCCTCATGCCGATTACACCAATGTCGGTCATCGTATTTTCGATTGTCATGGGCTCGCTCTGGCTGGCGACTGTGCCTCTGACCTCGGGTCTTGTCGCGCATCTGTACGGGCTGCGCTATATGGGTACTCTTTACGGTTTCATCTTCCTCAGCCACCAGATTGGCGGTTTCCTGGGCGTCTGGCTGGGCGGGCGCATGTATGACGTCTATGGCGATTACACGATGGTCTGGTGGATTGGCGTAGCCGTTGGCGCCTTCAGCGCTATAGTTCACCTGCCCATTCGAGAAAACCGCAGCGGAACGGCGGTTCCGGCCTGATCTACTTGGCCTCGTCCGGGGTCAACAGACCTTCGGCCACCAACCTTTCCGCCCAGCCCTGAGGGCCAGTGAAGTGATGCGTCTGCCAGCCCCGCGCGCGTGCCGTTTCGATGTTGTCGATCCGGTCATCGGCAAACAGCAAACTGCTGGGCGGTAGACCACAGTCATCCTCGACCATCTCATAAATCGGGGCGTGCGGCTTGACCGCTTTCATCCGGCCCGAGACATATTGCCGGTCAAATTCGTTCAGGAACGGATAAATCGTGGTGGCATAGTCGAAATTCTGCACCCCAAAATTAGTGAGCGCGAAAACCGGGATTTTCTTTGCACGCAAAGCCCGTTGCAGGCGAACGGAATGCGGGATTTCCGGCGTGGCCAATTCGATCCACTTGTCATGCCACAAGCGGATTTCGTCGCGCCATTCGGGGTATTTCTCAGCCCAATCATAGATCGTATCGGTAAAATGGTGGCCCTGATCAACCAGATCGTTCATCCCGTGCAGATCAACCTCGGCAAACATGGCGCGGCGGCGGTCTTCTCCGATGGCCTTGTCATAGTAACGCTCTGGCTGCCATTCGATCAGAACATTTCCAATGTCGAAAATTACGGCTTCAATCGGCATATTACGCCCCTGTCAAATCAATCTCTGCTTGCGCCCGACTGAACCAATCCCGGGCAGGACTTTCAAGTCGGAACCGCAGCGCGCAGCGCTGCCCGGCCCAACGGGAGAAGGCGCATCAATGATGCGTGGCCGACCGGCGGGAGAGTTACCGGCGTCGCGCTGCGCGCAGTTCACGTTCTAACGCATCCAGAAACCGCGATCGGTCCGCCTTGCCAAAAGGTTTGCCTCCGCCACCAGCCCCCAGCGGATTGGCTGCCCGCAGGTCGGCCATCAGATCGCGCATGGCTAGCTGCTGGCCGATATTGGCTGCCGTAAACGCTTCACCATTTGGGCGCAGCACGCGTGCCCCGGCTTCAACGCATTTGGCGGCCAAAGGGATATCCGAGGTCACCACCACATCCCCAGGCCCACAACGCTCGGCGATCCACTTGTCCGCCTCGTCCGCACCTTCCGCAACGATGACGACCTGCACCAATGGATTGGCCGATGGCCGCAACCCACCATTCGAGACCAACGCCATCGGCACCTTGTGGCGTGTCGCCACCCGCTCGGCCTCGGCCTTAACAGGACAGGCATCGCCATCGACATACAGGGTGGTCACGCCTTCTTGGCCTGTTTCTTGGCGGGTTCTGCGGGTTTCTTGCGCACCTTGAACTCTTCGGGGATCGGCATCCGGTTGAACGCGTCCAGACCGGCGATCTTGTAGGCTTCGGCCAAGGTCGGGTAGTTGAACGTGTTCTGCACGAAGTAGTCCACCGTGCCTTTCAGGTTCAGCACCGCCTGCGCGATATGGATTAACTCAGTCGCCCCTTCGCCCACGATCTGCACGCCCAGCACCCGGCGGGTTTTCAGCGAGAACAGCATTTTCAGCATGCCATGCTCCAACCCCATGATATGCCCGCGTGAGGTTTCGCGGAACCGCGCCACACCAACCTCATATGGGATGCCGCGTTCCTCCAATTCTTCCTCGGACATACCGCAGGTTGAAATCTCGGGCACCGAATAGATGCCATAGGGATACCAAGGGCTTTCTGGCAGGGTGGGGGTGTCCAACGCATGACAGGCCGCCACACGGCCCTGTTGCAACGAGGTTGAGGCCAACGACGGGTGCCCGATCACATCGCCGGTGGCATAGATATGCGGCACAGTGGTCTGATAGGTTTTGCGGTCCACCTTGATGCGGTTGCGATGGTCCGTCTCCAAACCAACTGAGTTCAAATTCAGCGCCGAGGTCGCACCCATGCGCCCGGCCGCAAACAGCAGCATTTCAGCACGGACATGGCGGCCATTATCCAGTGTGACTTCGACATGATCCCCTGTGTCCTCGATCTTTTCCACGGCAGAGCCCAGCCGCAGATCGACGCCGTTTTCGCGAATTTGATGGGTGAAATCGTGGATCAACCGCTTGTCGATGAAATCAAGGAAGGTTTCGCGCGGCTCGATCAGAGTCACGCGCACATCCAGTGCCGAGAACATCGTGGCATATTCAACGCCGATTACCCCCGCGCCGATCACGACAAGCGAGCGCGGAATCTCGGCCATTTCCAGAAAGTCATCGCCGTCGACCACGGTTTTGCCGTTAAAGGGCACGTAATCCGGGCGGTAGGTTTTGGTCCCGGTGGCGATCAGGAACTTGGCTGCAGTCAGGCGTGTGGTTTCACCGGCATCAGTGGCGACCTCAATCTCATGGGGGCCGACGAACCTGGCCAGACCGTTCAGGGTTTCCACGTGGTTGCGGTTGAACTGATGTTCCAGCACGTCAACCTCGTGATCCAGCGTCATGTGCAGACGCGCCTTGAGGTCTTCGGCGCGGATTTGATCCTTGACCCGGTAAGACCGGCCATAAAAACTGCGCTCGCGCCAGCCGGACAGGTTTAGCACCGTTTCGCGCAAGGTTTTCGAGGGGATTGTGCCGGTATGAACCGACACGCCGCCAAATCGGTCTTTGCGGTCAATCACCAGCACACGACGTTTCAGTTTGCCCGCCTGGATTGCCGCAGAACGCCCTGATGGCCCTGACCCGATGATGATCAGGTCATAGTCAAATTTGCTCATCCGTCAGTCCCCGTACAGCGCTTCGGCGTGGAAGGTGATGTGGTCTTCCATGAAGGTCGATACAAAGAAATACGAGTGATCATAGCCCGGCTGTAAACGATAGGTTGCCTGCTGGCGTCGTTCCGCGATGGCTGTCGCCAGCGCCTCGGGACGCAGTAGGTCGATGAACTGATCATTTGCACCGGTGTCGATCAGGATCGGTCCGTCAAAGCCAACCTCTTTCATCATCAGCGAGGCATCGTGCTTGGCCCAAGTGGCTTCGTCATTACCCAGATAGGCGCTCAGCTGTTTGCGCCCCCAATCCGCGCCGGTCGGGTTCGAAATCGGCGCGAAGGCCGAAACCGACCGAAACCGACCTGGCAAGTTCATCGCCAGGGTCAGCGCCCCGTGGCCACCCATTGAATGACCAGTGATCGCTTGACGATCCATGTCGATGGCGAAGTTTTCTGCCAACAGGTTCGGCAGTTCCTCGGCCACGTAGTTCCACATGTTAAAATGCGGTGCCCATGGGGTTTGTGTTGCATTCACATAGAACCCGGCACCCTGGCCCAGATCATAGTCATCGTGATCGGCCACGCCTTCACCCCGTGGAGAGGTGTCGGGGAATACAACGGCAATGCCTTGTTCGGCTGCCCAGGCCTGCGCACCAGCCTTGGTCATGGCGTTTTCGTGGGTGCAGGTCAGGCCAGACAGATACCACAGGACGGGAACCGGGCCGTCCTTTGCTTCGGCAGGTAGAAACAGACCAAAGGTCATGTCGCATTGGCAGGCTGGCGACGCATGGCGGTAGACGCCCTGCACGCCACCGAAACAGGCGTTTTCCGAAAGGGTTTCCATCTGGCAGAGTCCTTAAATTTAGATCGCGTTATGGCTAACGATCCAAGGACGCCACGTAAAGGCCGCACGACTTCGGCGCGCGTTTTTTTGAATGCTTTGGCTCATAGCGTCCCAACCCAGGCGATGACCACCGGCACGGTCAGGATACTGACCGCAGTCGACAGCAAGATCGCTGCTGAGGCCCGGTGCGGGGCCACACGGTAGTGGGCTGCCAGCATGTAAACATTTCCGGCCACCGGTAGCGCCGCTGCCGCAATTGCGACCGTGGCGGAAAAGGCATCGACGGGCATCAACCACAGCAGCACCACGGCCACACAAGCCGGGTGAATGACCAACTTGCAAAAACTCAGCCATGCCGCAACCTGAATGCGTTCGGCGGACTTGGACGCCAAAGAGGCCCCAATTGCAAACAAAGCCCCCGGTGTGGCCGCCCCGCCCAGAATGGTCAGAAAATCATTGAGTGCCGCCGGAACCGGCATTTCCAAAGCCGACCACAGAAGCCCTGCGGAAATCGAAACGATCATTGGGTTCTTCAACAATCCCAACCCAATCAGGCACAACGTTGCCGGGGTCAGCCGTCCGTCGCGCCCCGCGTTGATCAAAATCACGATCAAGGACGAAAACACCACCAGATCAACGGTCAGAACCAGCATGACCGGCCCAATGGCGGCCTCGGACAACAACAGCGCCAGCATCGGTAGTCCCAGAAAGCCGACATTTCCGATGGCGGCACATTGGGCCTCGACCGCCGCGGTAGGAATATCAAGCCTGCGAACCCAGGCCACTCCAGTTGCCAGACCATACACGGCGAGAGTTCCCAGCAGATAGCCCGCCATCAGCCGACCGTTGAAAATGTCGGCAAAGGGCAGGGTGGCGGCAAAGCGAAACAGCATCGCCGACAGTGCGAAATAGAACACGAACTTTGTCAGATAGGCTGTCGCGTCTTCGGTGAAAAAGCGGCTGCGCCCGGCCCAGTATCCCAGGCCGATGATTGCAAAAAAAGGAAGCGTGCGCAGAAATATTTCGACCATGCCCAAAGTGTTAGCATCGTTTGACCGCGCAGCAAGCCTTGAACGACAACGACCGGAAGCCGCGGGTTTGCGGGGCAAAACATTCAGAATTCACATTCCGTTACGCAACGGGACAACGCGAATCGTTGTATCTGTACTGATCGGTTTATAGTTTGAGGGGAACACGAACCCTAGGAGAGCTCATGACTCAGACAGCCGCCATCCTTCGCACGGGCCGCAAATTCGATCAGGTTTTGCGCGGAGCCCGAGAAGTTTTCATGGCGGATGGGTTCGAAGGTGCCAGCGTCGATGACATCGCGCGGGCGGCGGGCGTGTCCAAGGCGACGCTCTACAGCTATTTCCCTGACAAGCGTCTGCTGTTCATGGAAGTCGCCCAGACCGAATGCAAGCGTATGGCTGAAAGAGTCATTTCGATGATCGACGACTCCAAACCTGCGCGCGAAGTGTTGACGATCACGGCGACGCAGCTAACCGCATTTCTAGTGTCCGATTTCGCGCAGCAGGTATTTCGTATCTGCGTGGCCGAGCGGGATCGGTTCCCTGAATTGGGCCAAGCGTTTTACGAATCCGGACCTCAGAATGGCCAGCGTCATATGGTCGAATATTTGGAAAAGGCCGTTCAAAAAGGCGAATTGGTAATCGAAGATGTTCAGATTGCAGCCGAACAGTTCTCAGAACTGTGCAAGGTTCGCTTCTGGACCAAAGCCGCGTTGGGCATCCAGACCAATTTCAAACAATCCGAGATTGATGAGATCGCGTTGCACGCAGTGGACATGTTCATGGCGCGTTACGGCGTCTGACACTTAAGCACGCATTGATACTGGTTGGATCGGGACAACGATCTCAGAAATGCCTGCGCCCAAATCGCGGGCGCAGGCAGCCGTAATCACTCGATAAAGGTCTTGGCCAACCGATCGCTGATGGGTTGCGACAGGTAGCTTATGACGGCGCGTTCGCCGGTATTGACGAACAAATCTGCGGGCATGCCGGGCACCAGTTCCAATGCGGCCACGTCTCGCGGTTGTTCGGCATTCAGCTTTACCCGCGCCTTGTAATAGGCTTCGCCGGTGCGTTCGTCCTCAAGCGCATCGGCTGAGATGTCGAAGATATGCCCCACAGCTTCGGGCACGTCCGCTTGCGCAAAGGCCGACAGGCGGATGCGCGTGGATTGACCGATCCGCAGCTTGTCAATGTCGCCGGTCTTGACCCGTGCCTCGACGATCAGGGCCTGATCGGCTGGGACGATATCCATGATTGGCGCACCCGGGCGGATCACCCCGCCATTGGTTGACACTTCCAAATTCACAACGCGTCCGCTGGTCGGGGCCAGAACCTGTGTTCGCTTCAGGCGTGCCAGCGTGCCCGCGAATTGCGGTCGAACCAGATCAAGCTGGGCCTCAACAACAGCCAACTCTCCGGCGAGGACCTCATCGCGTAGTTTTTGCTGGCTGAGCAGGGACAGCTCCAACTCTTGCACCTGATCTTCGGCCTGGGCGATCTGGGTGCGCAATGATGCGTCAACGCCAGCCAGCCGTTCCAACTCGATCTGCCGTGCGCTGACCCGCGTGACGGCGACCAGACCCTTATTCAACAGCGTCTCTAAGTTGGACAACTCAACCCGCGTGATCTTGATCTGGTTCCGGGCCGCGCGGCGCTGTTCATCCAGACCCGTGACCTGGTTGCGTAGGCCCGCGATACGTTGCGCGTTGATCTGCGCTTCGGTCCGGCGGGCACGGGCTTCGGCGTCAAATAGTTGTTTCTGGGTCAGGTAGGGCGACACCCAATGCAGGCGGTCCATTCCTTCGCGGAATTCCGCCAGGGCGGTGGTTTCTTCAAATTGGCTCTGCCCGCTCATTTGCGCCAGCAGGCGCGCGCGGCGAACCGACAGCTCACCCAACTGGCTACCCTGAACGCTAAGATCCACGTTAATCTCGGTGCTGTCGAGCTGAACCAGAGGCTGCCCTGCCTGCACAAATTGGCCGTCTGTGACCAGGATCGACTGAATTATGCCGCCGTCCAGATGTTCGACCGTTTTGCGTTGGCCCTCTACCACAAAGGATGCGGGTGCAACCACGGCACCATCGAGTTTCGAGGCAAAGGCCCAATAGGCGCTGCCGCCGACGAATACCGCCAGGGTGAACAGGCCGAACAGGACATAGCGGGCGATGCCAGGGGAACTGTCCGATATCTCTTTCAGCTGCTCCTCGTGAAATCCCACGGCAGTGCGAGGGGCTGAGTATTTGACCAGGTCAGTCATTGGGCCGCTCCTGTGATCTGAGTTTCATCCACTCGACTGGGTGCCGGTTGTGTTGGTTTGTCCAGAACGTTGCGGCGATTGACTTTCAGAACGTCCTGCTTGTCGCCGAATTGGGTTTGATTGCCATTGCGCAACACCATCACCTTGTTCGCCGCCTGCAGCGTGGCTGGGCGATGCGTCATGACAATGGCAATCCCGCCGCGTTCCTGCACGGCCAGCAAAGCATCGCGCAGGGCCTGTTCGCCCTCGGCGTCCAGATCCGAGTTGGGTTCATCCAAAACCAGAACAAACGGATCACCGTATAGCGCACGTGCCAGAGCCAGCCTCTGACGCTGACCGCCGGACAGGAAAAAACCGCGGCCAAGCCTGGTTTCGTACCCGTCGGGCAAACCGCTGACCAGTTCGTGAACCCCTGCTTCGCGCGCTGCACGCAGGACCTCGGCATCGTCGATCGCGGTGGAGAACCGGGCAATGTTTTCGCGGATTGTGCCATCGAACAGCTCGACATCCTGTGGCAGGTATCCGATCTGTTTGCCCAAGTCTTCGGGATTCCATTTCGACATCGGGCTGCCGTCCAGCAGAACCTCGCCCCGTTGCGGATGCCAGATGCCCGCAAGCATCTTGCCCAGCGTGGTCTTGCCCGAACCGCTCTGGCCAATCACTGCCAGAACGTCCCCGGCCGTGAGGCTGAAATCAATCGCCCGGATGGTGGCATTGAGCGCAAGTGGAGGGCCTGCCTGAGCGATGCGGACGTCCATCGATTTGAACGCACGCGGCAAGTTCAGGTTTGGAGGCGCCTCGGCAAAATCTTCGGTCAATTGTTTGATTTTGCTATAGGACCCGCGTGCAGCCAGAAAAGTGCGCCACTGCCCGATCAACTGATCAATCGGAGCAAGCGCGCGGGCCAGAACAATCGTGGCGGCAATCATGACGCCTGCGGTGGACTCGCCGATCACGGCCAGTGCCGCACCCATCCCCAGAACCGCTGATTGCAGGCCCATACGTATGGTCTTGGACAATACGGAAAAGCTGGCCACTCGATCAGCGGCGCGGGTTTTGTGTTGATGCGCGTCAGTTTGCAGCGCGGTCCAGCGGCGTACCAGATCGGATTTCATACCCAGCGCATGGACCAGTTCGGCATTCCTGTCGCTGATCTTGAACAGCGCATCCGACCGCCCTCGTGCCTGCGCGGCCTGCTGCATTGGGCCTCGGGATCGGGCGTTGTTGATCAGCGCCATCAATGTCAAGGTCAGCGCTCCGGCCAGACCCAACAGACCCAGAAACGGGTGCAGCACATAAAGAACCATCAAATAGATTGGTATCCACGGAGCATCGAAAAAGGCGGTCAGGGTGGTGCCGGAAATGAATTCGCGGAACCCGTTCACATCCTCGACCAGGTTTTCGCCTGCCTCAGCTTCTCCATGGACCCGGCGGCGCATGGCGGCCCCCAGGACGGGCGCGCCGACGCTGAGTTCGAACCGGGCGGCCAGGCGGCCCAGAATGCGCATCCGCATCAGGTCGAGGCACGCAATGACGATGAATACCCCCGCCAGCAGCACGGACAAGGCGATCAATGTGTCTATGTTCTGGCTGGTCAAAACCCGGTCATAGACCTGCAGCATGTATAGCGGCCCGGCCAGCATCAAGAGGTTCAGGAACAGGCTGAAGATCGCAACCGCAACAAAGCCTTTGCGCAGCGATCCCCAGGCGGTTTTGACGGGATTGGAATTCTGGAACATCGGATAGCCCTTTCCGGTTTGGCAAGCGGGGCGGCCACAAGACCGCCCCGTTGTGGATCGCTTAGGCGACGAAGTCGTCTTCGGTTAGGTCTGCGCTGTTGATCCCAGCCAGACGGACCGAGCCTTCGTTGCCAAAGGTGATCAGGGTGTCATTGCCATCCTGCGCAACATTCACCGCACCGCCGAAATCGGGTCCGAGGTCGCCGAACTGCAGCTGATCGCGACCGATCTCAAAGTCCTGGATCACGTCATTGCCGAAGTCTTCACCGAACGAGAACGTGTCTCGTCCCAGCCCGCCAATGAGGATGTCATCACCGCCTTCGCCCGAGATCAGGTCTCCGCCCGCGCCACCATTCAGCACGTTGGACAGATCGCTGCCGACGATCACGTCGCCATCATCGGACCCGATGACGTTTTCAATGGACTGCAGCACGTCGGTCTCGAACTGGTTTTCGACAACGTCCTGACCGAGGACACCGGTGCCGCCGGTCGCATTCACATCCAGCGTTGCACCTGCGTCGACCAGCGTGTCCTGCACCACCGGGCCGTTCACGCCCGCCGGAGCATTGTGCAGATGGATCGCCGAAACGGTGCCGGGGATTGGGGTGCCCAGCTCTGCTTCGCTGATGCCAACAACGCTCAGCTCGCTGGAATAGGTGACCTCACCAGTGTTCAGGTTCTGCGTGATGACAACGGTGGCCTCGCCGGTCGCTTCGCTGTTTGACAGCGGCCCTGGTTCCTGGACCGCGTCCAAACCGCCACTCAGGCTAACGGTGCGGATACCGTTTTCGGTCACGTCGCTGTCGACCGATAGCTGCCCGCGGATTTCACCCGCCGGGAACTGGTTGGTGTGGATGTTGTAGTAGAGGTTGCCTTGAACCGCCTGCTCAACAAAACCGGCACCATCGGCAATGTTGGACCCGAACTGATCCGGTGCCGCGACAACCGCATCGGTGACCGAGATGTTGAACCCGGTATCGCGGGTGGCGGTGCCATTGCCGTTGGCGTCCAGACGAACCTCGACTGCAACGTCCAGATCCGAGAAGTCGGCCGTGTCGATGCCGTCTCCACCGTCGATGAAGTCATTGCCCAGACCACCGGTCAGAACATTATCGGCATCGCCGGCAATCAGAACGTCATCACCTGCGCCACCGTCGATGTCACCATTGGTAGTGCCCAGATCGACAAAGATATCGTTGCCATCGCTCAGCAGAACGTCACCGTTGATCACGCCTTCGTCGTCATTGACGATGGTGACGGTGCCTGCGTCCGAGGCGTCGATTGCGTTGACCGTGCCGCGGATTTCACCCTCGTTCAGGACGGCACCAACAAGGTTCAAACCGCCATCAACGCGCAAGCCCGCCGCAGCGTCAGAGTCCTCGGATCCCGCGATCAGACCTTCGTTGACGACCACACCGGCAAAGGACGCGTCATCCTGGCTGGTGAACAGGCGCAAGCCGTCGCCCACCTGGTTGCCCTCTGCGGCGTCTCCGCGGCCTTGCAGCGTGCCTTCGTTGACGACAGCAGACGAGACCACATCCCCAGACACATCGCCGGTTTGCAACGAGACGGCTGAGCCGTTATTGCCTTCGCCCGCGTCAACCAGACCGGTGTTGGTAAAGGTATAGTTGTCGGCGGTACCATCGGCATAAACCGTACCGTTGCGCTGGTTGCCGGTGCCCAGAATGTCACCTTCGTTGATGACCTCGAGCCCTTCTCCGTCAATATTCAGCGCGCGGCTGTCCGAGGTGACAGTACCACGGTTGACGAAGGACCCGCCCGAATGATCGCCTGTGCCAAAGTAGACACCGTTCTGACCACCTGCAAAGACGCCGGTTTCCTCGTTGACCAGTTGGCCTTGGAAATTGACGTTGTTCACAGCGCGGAACGCGCCGACAGTGCCATTTGCACCTTCGGACGAGACCGAACCTGTGTTGGTGATCGTTCCGGTGAACAGAGCAGGGCCAAAGCCGCCGCCTTCCAGCCGGGCGCCTTCCAGCCGGATGCCATCTCCGGCGGTGCCCAGACCAGCGCCTGCATTGCCGCGACCGGCGACGGAGCCTGCGTTGGTCACTTCGACCTCACCATTGCCTTCGGCAGACAGGGAAAGTGAAACGCCAGCGCCTTGTTTGCCTTCGCCCGCATCGATTGAGCCGGTTGCCAGGTTGTTGATCGAGAAATCAGACGCGGTGTCGTCGGCGTAGATCGTGCCGTTGCGCTGATCGCCAGAGCCCAGAATGTCACCGCCATTGACCAGATCAACACCGGAGCCGTCGATATTAACCGCGCGGCTGCCTGATTGGATGGTGCCAAAGTTCAGCACATCCAGATCATGTTCGCCTTCACCGATATAGAGACCGTTGCGAGGACCTTCGATCACACCGGTCGAGGTGTTCAGAATCTCACCTTCGGCATTTGCGCCATTGGCAATGCGAATACCGGCGGCGGTGCCCTGATTGCTTTCGGTCGAAATCAGACCGCTATTGATGATCTCGGTTTCAAGAATGGCACCTTCGGCACCATCATCGATGCGGATGCCGTCTCCGGCCAGACCTGTATTTGCCGCCGCCTGACCGCGGCCCTGAATGGTCGCGCCAAAGCCGTTGAACACGTCGGTTTCCACGCGGTCTCCGACCTCATCACCGACCTGCAGCGAAATACCTGCGCCCTGATTGCCCTCACCGGCGTCAATCGTGGCGCCCGAGAAGTTCGAGATCGAAACATCCTCGGCGGTGCTGTTGGTATAGATCGTGCCGTTGCGCTGATCGCCGGTGCCGATGATGTCGCCAAAGTTGCGGACATCAATGCCCTGACCCTGAATATCAACGGCGCGGCTATCCGATCTGATCACGCCGCCGCGGAAATTATCCAGGCTGCCAGAGCTGTCAGGCCCGGCAAACTGCACCCCGTTAAAATCCCCGGCTATCTCTCCGAAGTTTCGGACAGCGGCGCTGCCGGTCACTTGTACACCGGTGGCCAGAACTTCGGGACCGTTATTTGCCTCGATCCGGCCCGAGGCAAAGTTGAAGATGTCGACATCTTCACCCTGCGCCTGCACGGCAGCCACGGCGTTGTTGGTGACAATCTCACCAAAGTTCAGCAGGCGCGAGAAATCATTTGCCAGCACAAAGGCCGGAGTGTCATCGACAACCGTGCTTTGGAAAAAGTTGTTCAAAAGGGTTTGGCCATCGCGGCTGGTCTCTTGCGCCAATGTGGACGTGGTTAAAAGACGTGCGCGTAAACTTTCCATAAGTTGGGACAGCATGGGGGACTCCATCATGGGTTTGCGTAATGCGGTCCGCCCGCTGGTCTGGGCATTCCACGTAGCAAAGGGGTAGTCACCACCACGGCGCAGCTAAAATTCATCCTTCGAATTGGCGGTATAACCAATGCAAATAGTCACGGATGGCGTGATATCTGGCCACCGTGCCTCGTTTCTTTTCAATTGGTTGCCTGGCATGTCTCCGCAGTGCCCTTCTATTCAATGGCGCGGATTGACGGTTTTGTCAGTGATTGTGATGCCGATTTCCTGCAGCGGCGCGCCGGTTGGCGTATGTAAAGGGCATCCCCAGCAGGATCGGGAAACGGATCACGGGCCCAAAACCATGAATTTCAGAGATTTGGAATATGTGCTTGCCATTGCCAGACACGGCCAGTTCAGTCAGGCGGCTGTGGCCTGCAATGTCTCGCAGCCCGCTTTGTCTAATCAGGTAAAGAAGCTGGAACAGGAATTGGGAACGGATCTGTTCCTGCGCCTGAATAGCGAAGTGCGTCCCACTGCTTGTGGCAATCGCGTGATCGCCATTGCCGAGCGCATCCTGAAAGACGCCCAGAACATCCGCGATACCGCGACTCAGTTTCGCAACCCCGAGGCGGTGCCTTTCAATATCGGTATGACCCCGACACTGGCCCCCTATCTGACGCAGTATTTTTCCGAGCTGTTCAGCGCGCTTTTTCCCAACATGCGTGTCACCATGGTTGAAGATCTGCCACAGAACATGTTGCAAATGGTTGAAGATCACACGCTGGACGTCGCCCTGGTGGCAAAGGTCAACAACAGCGAAGCGCTGGATTTCACCTCGATCTGGTCTGAACCCCTGTTTCTGGCCGTACGCGAGGGCCACCCGCTATGCATGTTGCCATCCATCGCGCCAGAAGATGTGCCGGTGCATGATTTTATCCGGCTTCCCCATAGTTTTGGTTATGAACTGGAAGACCGGCTGCCTGAATCAGACCCCTCGAACCGGGCCAGCAAGCGGTTTGATCTAAGTGCGCTTCGGTTCGAGACGATCTGCCGCCATATCTGCCACTCGGATGATTGCACCATCGTCTCGGCATTGGCGGCGGAACAGTTCAAACGGGACAAGTGGCCTTTGTGCTTTGTCCCGTTCGAAGGCCCCGGCAATCTGCGAAACTTGGGCGCGGCAACGCGTCCGGGCTGTCCCCGCCGACTGCTTTTGGACCGTATCGGTGCCTATATTAATGAACGGCCACCTGTCGGGGTTACGCCCACTTTTTCGCACTGACCGTCAACTGATCTCTTGTATCTTGACCTGCGATGGCCGCCGACACGCTGTCACGTAGCAAGACATGGGCCGTTAGGTCATGGTGATTATCCTCTTGCCCGAACGACCCAAAAGGCCGAACGTGTGGGGGTATCCGCCTTGTTAACGGGTTGCTCAAATTAGCGTGTGCAAGTCAGTTGACAATGGATTTTGTATTTTGGATACATTGGGCAGAGATATCGCGATGACACGAGTCGTCTAGGAATGCTCTGACCACAAAGAGCAACGCGAATGTCTGAATAAATTCATTTCTGGGAGACCCACATGAAACTGAAATTGATGGCCGCAACTGCTGCGATCGCCTTGTCGGCTGCCGCGGCACAGGCAAACACTCTGGTGTATTGCTCTGAAGGATCGCCCGAAGGGTTCGATCCGGCCCTGTTCACCGCCGGGACGACTTTTGATGCGTCTTCGCACCCGATCTACAACCGCCTGCTGGAATTCGAAACCGGAACGACCAACGTCATTCCCGGTCTGGCCGAAAGCGTCGAAGCCAGCGATGACGGTCTGGAGTATACGTTCAAACTGCGTCAGGGCGTCAAGTTCCATTCCAACGACGAATTCACCCCGACCCGTGACTTTAACGCCGATGACGTGATCTTCTCGTTCATGCGTCAGAAGGACGAAGGTCACCCGTTCAATCAGGTGTCCGGCGGCACCTGGGAATACTTCCAGGGTATGGGCATGCCAGATCTGGTCGAGTCCATCGAAAAGGTCGATGACTATACGGTCAAATTCACTCTGACCAAGCCTGAGGCGCCGTTTGTGGCCAATATGGCGATGGATTTCGCCTCGATTCTGTCGGCCGAATATGCCGATGCGATGATGGCAGCAGGAACACCTGAAAAGCTGAACACTGCGCCCATCGGCACTGGTCCGTTCTCGTTCGTGGCCTATCAGAAAGACGCCGTGATCCGCTATGCGCAGAATGCGGACTACTGGAAAGACCCGGCGGACGTGGAAAACCTGATCTTTGCGATCACTCCAGACGCTTCGGTTCGGTACCAAAAGCTGAAGGCTGGCGAATGCCACATCATGCCGTATCCGAACCCGGCTGACATTCAGGCGATGAAGGATGACGGCGACATCAATATGATGGAGCAGGAAGGCCTAAACGTCGGTTATCTGGCGTATAACACCACTATGGAGCCGTTCGACAATCCGAACGTCCGCAAGGCGTTGAACATGGCGATCGACAAAAACGCCATCATCGATGTGGTGTTCCAGGGCTCAGGCCAGGTGGCCAAGAACCCGATCCCGCCAACCATGTGGGGCTATAACGACGCCATCACCGATGATGCCTATGATCCCGAAGCGGCCAAGGCGATGCTGGAAGCCGAAGGTGTTTCCGATCTGTCGATGAAGATCTGGGCGATGCCGGTACAGCGTCCGTACAACCCGAACGCACGCCGCATGGCGGAGTTGATCCAGGCGGATTTTGCTAAGGTCGGTGTGGATGTTGAGATCGTGTCCTATGAATGGGGCGAGTATCTGTCGCGCTCGAAAGAACTGAACCGCGATGGCGCCGTTTTGCTGGGCTGGACCGGTGACAACGGCGATCCAGACAACTTCCTGGCCGTACTTCTGGGCTGTGACGGTCGCGAAGCATCGAACCGTGCACAATGGTGCCACGAACCGTTCGAAGATCTGATCCTGAAAGCCAAGCAAACCACCGATCAGGCTGAACGCACCAAGCTGTATGAAGATGCTCAGGTCGTCTTCAAAGAGCAGGCGCCATGGGCGACCATCGCACACTCGGTCGTTTACATGCCGATGAGCAATAAGGTGCAGGGCTACAAGGTGCACCCGCTGGGTGGCCACATCTTCTATGGCGTGAGCGTCGAATAAATCACCACTCACTGACCGGAGCCGCCCAAATTGGCGGCTCCGGTTTTCTATTTCTGGAGGTCGGCGCGAATGCCGGATTTGTCCGAGTACCGTCAACTGGCAAAGGACATGTCAGTAGACGCCGTGGCGCTGGTGCCTGGCCCGAATTTCACCCGCGCTTTGGGAAAACCCTTCATGAGCCACGAACGGCCTTTCGTGGTTGTGATCCCAGCCGAAGGTGCCCCGGCCGCGATTGTGCCAAATCTTGAGCTGGGGTCATGGGCGCTGGTCGGGTTTGACGGCGCTGTCTTTGATTGGCGCGATCAAGCAGGCTATGACGAAGCCTTTGCCGCGCTGGCCGCGCATATGCCTCTGTCGTCACTGGCGGTCGAAGGTCAGGTGATGCGGGTTTTCGTATCAAAGGCGCTGACCCGCGCGATGCCCAACTTGCGCATTGTAGACGGCGAGCGTGAGATTTCCGGTCTGCGTATCATCAAGACCGATGAGGACATCGCGGCGCTACAGGCGGCAATTGATATCTCGGAGCGAGCGCTGGCGCGCGTCATCGAAGATGTGCGTATCGGTCAGACCGAGGTTCAGATCGAACAGGCCCTGATCCAGGCGTTGTTTGCCGAAGGCGCCGCCTCCTTGGCTTTTGCGCCGATTGTCGCCGCGGGCGATAACTCGGCTCAACCGCATGGTAAGGCGCGGGCGGATTACAGGATCAAACCCGGCGACGCGCTATTGTTCGATTTCGGTGCCCGCAAACACGGTTTTGCCGCCGATATTACCCGGACCTTTTTCGTCAAAGAGGTCTCGGACGAGGGCAGGGCGGTCTACGATACAGTCCTGCGCGCCAATCTCGCCGGTTTCGAGGCCTGCCGCCCCGGCGTGACCGCGCACGATATCGACGACGCGGTCATCAGCGTGCTTGAGGCCTCGCCTTTTGCCGACCGCATCCGCACCAAGACCGGACATGGTCTGGGCCGGGACGTCCACGAGGCACCGTATATTATGCGCGGGAATGACCAGAAAATCTTGCCCGGAATGGTTTGGACCAACGAACCGGGCCTTTATGATCTGGACAATTTCGGCGTTCGCATAGAAGATGACGTGCTTGTTACACGGGATGGCTGCCGGTCGCTGACCCGCTTTCCCAAAGATCTCACAATCATAGGTCGCTGATGTTTGGCTACTTACTCACACGCCTTGGCATGTTCGTTCCGACATTTCTGGGCGTGACGCTGATTTCCTTCATGTTCATCCGGGTCCTGCCCGGTGATCCCATCATCGTCATGGCCGGCGAACGCGGCATGACCGAGGAACGCTATCAGGAGATGGTCGAGAAGCTGGGCTTCGACAAACCGGTCCTGCAACAATACTGGGATTACCTTGTCGGCGTCCTGCATGGCGATCTGGGCGAGAGCTTTGTCACCAAAAAGCCGGTCTGGGATGAGTTCTTCGCCTTGTTCCCTGCCACGCTGGAGCTGTCGCTTTGTGCAATGATCTTTGCGGTGGCACTGGGATTGCCTGCCGGCGTGATCGCGGCGGTGAACAGGGGCAAGTTCTTCGATCGGGCGCTGATGTCGTCAGCCCTGGTCGGGTATTCGATGCCGATCTTCTGGTGGGCGCTGCTGCTGATCATCGTGTTCTCGGGCAATCTGGGCTGGACGCCAGTCTCGGGTCGGATTGACCTGCTGTATTATTTCCCGAGTGTCACCGGTTTCATGCTGATCGACAGCCTGCTGTCTGGGCAGCCGGGAGCGTTTGGGTCGGCCGTGAGGCACCTAATCCTGCCGACGATCGTACTGGGCACCATCCCGCTGGCGGTCATTGCACGTCAGACACGCTCGGCCATGCTTGAGGTTTTGGGCGAGGATTACATCCGCACTGCCCGCGCCAAGGGTCTGGCGCCGACACGGATCAACGGGCTGCATGCGCTGCGCAATGCGTTGATCCCGGTGATTACCGTGATCGGCCTTTCGGTCGGTACCTTGCTTGCCGGGGCGATCCTGACCGAGACGATTTTTAGCTGGCCGGGTATCGGCAAGTGGATGGTCGATAGCATTTTCCGCCGTGACTATCCGGTGGTGCAGGGTGGCCTGTTGATGATCGCGGTGATTGTCATGCTGGTGAACCTGCTGGTCGATGTCCTCTACGGCATCATCAACCCCAAAATCCGGAGGCGGTGATGGCTGAACTATCCGCAACCCCACCCAAAACCGAAGACCGCCCCAGCGCATTGCGCGAGTTCTGGTATTACTTCAGCGAAAACCGCGGCGCGGTCATGGGGCTTTGGGTTTTTGCCGTGTTTGTCTTGTGCGCCGCATTCGCTCCGCTGCTGGCGCCTTACGATCCGACGGAACAGTTCCGCAATCACATCCTGCAGCCCCCGGCGTGGCAAGAGGGGGGCAGCTGGGCCTTTCCGCTGGGCACTGACCCACTGGGCCGGGATATGCTGTCGCGCCTGATCATGGGATCCCGCTATTCCTTCTTTGTCGGCATCGTTGTGGTCTGTGTGGCCGTGACAGGCGGTGTGATCATTGGTCTGTTGTCCGGCTTTGCACCCAAATGGGTTGATACGATGATCATGCGGGTGATGGATATCATTCTGTCCTTCCCGTCGCTACTGCTGGCATTGGTTCTGGTCGCCATACTCGGGCCCTCGCTGACCAACGCCATGATCGCCATCGCTATCGTTTTTCAGCCGCACTACGTGCGTCTGACCCGTGCCTCGGTCTTGTCTGAACGTCAGAAGGATTATGTCACCTCGGCCCGCGTGGCCGGTGCCAGCAAAGCGCGGCTAATGTTTAAGACCGTGCTGCCCAATTGCCTGGCCCCGATCATCGTGCAGGCGGCGCTGTCCTTCTCGACCGCCATTCTGGACGCCGCAGCCCTTGGCTTCCTGGGCATGGGCGCGCAGCCGCCCACGCCAGAATGGGGCACCATGCTGGCCGAAGCGCGAGAGTTCATTCTTCGTGCATGGTGGGTTGTGACATTCCCCGGCCTGGCCATCCTGGTCACCGTGCTGGCCATCAACCTGATGGGCGACGGTCTGCGCGACGCGCTGGACCCGAAACTAAAGCGGAGCTGACGACATGAGCCTGTTGGACATCCGAAACCTCACCGTCGAATTCGCCACCGCTTCGGGGAAATTCCGCGCCGTGGATGGCGTCGATCTGTCCGTCGACAAGGGTGAGCTTATGGCCATCGTCGGCGAAAGCGGCTCGGGTAAATCCGTGTCGATGCTGGCGTTGATGGGCCTGCTGCCATGGACGGCTACGATCACGGCCGATCAACTGAGTTTTGAAGGCATCGACCTCACCAAAATTTCGGCTCGTGACCGCCGTAAGATCATCGGCAAAGACATCGCCATGATCTTTCAAGAGCCGATGTCGTCACTGAACCCCTGTTTCACAGTCGGCTTCCAGATCAAGGAAGCCTTGCGGATTCACCTCGGCCTGAATCGCAGGGATCGCCACCAGCGCGCCATCGAGCTGTTTGATCAGGTCGGTATCCCGGCCCCCGAAAGCCGCTTGAACACTTTTCCGCACCAGATGTCGGGCGGGATGAACCAGCGTGTCATGATTGCCATGGCCATTGCCTGCAATCCCAAGCTGCTGATCGCAGATGAGCCGACAACAGCGCTGGACGTGACCATTCAGGCGCAAATTTTGGACCTGTTGGTTCGGCTGCGGGACGAACAAGGGATGGGGCTGGTACTGATCACGCACGATATGGGTGTGGTCGCTGAAACCGCTGAACGGGTTCAGGTGCAATATGCCGGTCAAAAGGTCGAGGAGCAGCCAGTCAAGGACTTGTTCCGCACCCCGCGCCACCCCTATACGGCTGCCTTGCTGAGCGCGTTGCCAGAACGGGCGACCTCGAAACTGTTGCCGACTATTCCTGGTGTCGTGCCCGGTCAGTTCGACCGGCCCAAAGGCTGCCTTTTCAGCCCCAGATGCCAATATGCGGACGACCTCTGCCGATCTCTGCCGCCAACCCCGCACAGCGCGGATTTCGGTAAGGCCCGTTGCCATTATGTTGAAAAGATAACCGCCGGAGAACTGGCATGACCGCCCCCATCGTTCAGGCCAGCGCATTGGCCAGATTCTATTCTGTCAAAGGCGGATTGCTGTCGAAACCGGCAACGGTCAAGGCTCTGTCAGGTGTGGATTTTGACCTGCAACCCGGCAAAACACTGGCGATTGTCGGAGAATCCGGCTGCGGAAAATCCACGCTGGCGCGCGTGGTAACGATGATCGAAGAACCGACCTCGGGCAGCCTGACCATTGATGGGGTCGACATTACCCCGTCGAAATGGGCGCAAATGCGCGAGACGGTGCAGATCGTGTTTCAAGACCCCTATGGTTCGCTCAACCCGCGTCAGCGGATCGGGCAGATCCTGCAGGAACCGCTGATCATCAACCGCCCCGACATGTCTGCCGCCGACCGCGAGGCCCGAGCGCGTGAGATGATTGACCTTGTCGGCCTGCGCCCCGAGCACTACGACCGCTATCCACACATGTTCTCAGGCGGTCAGCGCCAGCGCATCGCAATTGCCCGCGCGCTGATGCTGAACCCCAAAGTACTTGTGTTGGACGAACCGGTCTCGGCGCTGGACGTGTCGATCCAATCGCAGATTCTGAACCTGCTGGTCGAGTTGCAGGAGCGTTTGAACCTTGCCTATCTGTTCATCTCGCACGACCTGTCGGTGGTAAAACATTTCGCAGATGATGTGATCGTCATGTATTTGGGCCGCGCAGTTGAAAAAGCCCCGAAAGAGCTGCTGTTCGCCGCGCCCCGTCATCCCTATTCGAAGGCTCTATTGTCTACGACACCTCGCGCTGACCCTGAGGCCCGGAAAGAGCGGATCAAGCTGGAAGGTGAATTGCCGTCCCCGATGAATATTCCCAAGGGCTGTGCCTTTGCGCAGCGGTGTTGGCTGGCCACCGAAGAATGCCGCGCCGCGCCGCCCGAGCTGAGCGGAGACAGGCATCAGGTCGCTTGCCTGCACCCGTTGGACTAAACCCACTTATTCGGTTTTACGCGTCGCCGTAATCATGGCTAGCAATTGTTCCTTGGTGCGCTGGATATGCCGGGTCAGCAGGTCACAGGCATCATCGACCCGACCCGCACGGGCCAGCGACAATAGCTCGCGGTGGTCTTTCTTGGCGGGTTCGCGTTGCTCCATGACACTTAGATGCATGCGAACATAGCGGTCGGACTGCACGTTTACCCGCTGAAGGATTTCGTTGCTCAGCCCGCGACCGGCAGCGGCGTAAAGCGCCATGTGATATTCATTGTTCAAGCTGCCCCAGCGGCCCACATCATATGCATCATAGGACTTTTCCATCGCATCCAGAATCCGATCGCATTCGTTGAAATCGGCGGCAGTCATCTGCTGAATGGCGCGTTTGAAAAGATCCACCTCAAGCAAGACCCGCAGGTCGAAAATCTCTCCGATTTCGGACAGGGAATGCGATGTGACCGCAGCACCTCGGTTGTTGGTTAGCTGCACGAGGCCCTCGGCATCCAGCCGTTTCAGCGCCTCGCGGATCGGCATGCGCGAGACGTCGTAATCCTCAGCCAGTGCCTCTTGACGAATGGTTTCACCTTCGGCGATTTCACCGCTCAGAATCCGCTCGCGCAGATCGTTGGTGATGACGTCGGGCAGGCTTTGTCGGGGGATCGCACGCGTTCTGGGCATTCACTTCGTCTCGGGTACTGGAAACTTGTATCCAAAATACAAAATGCCTGAACAATTTCCAAGCCCTTTGCATTAAGGATAACAATTAGGTGTCGCACGGATTCTGACGGACCATGAGCAGGGATTTCCCTGGTACGAAAATGGCGTTCTGACGGTACGAGACGAATTACAGGATAATTGACGTATTTATCTATGAAACAAAAGCGGCGCTTAAGAAAAATGGACGGGATCATGAATACATCCGACATTCGCAACGAAGGCATGCGCATCGGGGGGCAGATCGTTTTTACCGAGGCTACGGTTCCCGTTCACTACCCCTATACCAACGAGGTTATTGGCACGGTGCCAGCAGGCACCGCCGAACACGCACGCAAGGCTTTTGAGGTCGCTGCAAGTTATACCCCCAAGCTTACCCGGTACGAACGCAGCCAGATTCTGCAGCGCGCAGGTGAATTGATCGGTGAAAAACGCGACGATCTGGCGAAGTGGCTGACGCTGGAACTTGGCATCTGCCACCAGCATGCGATTTACGAAACCAAGCGGGCGCAGGATGTATTTCAGTTCGCCGCAGCCGAAGCGCTGAAGGATGATGGTGAGGTGTTCTCGTGCGATCTGACCCATAATGGCAAGCAGCGGAAGATTTTCACTAAACGCGAACCGGTCAAAGCCATCAGCGCGATCACGCCCTTCAACCACCCCCTGAACATGGTCAGCCACAAGGTTGCCCCGTCGATTGCCACCAACAATTGCATGGTCTGCAAACCGACCGAATTGACCCCGCTGACAGCGCTGACACTGGCTGACATCCTGTACGAGGCAGGGTTGCCGCCCGAGATGTTCCAGGTGGTCACTGGCTGGCCACAGGACATTGGTGATGAAATGGTCACCAATGAAAACATCGACATCATCACCTTCACGGGTGGGGTGCCGGTGGGCAAAATGATTGCTGAAAAAGCGGGGTTTAAACGTCAGGCGCTAGAGTTGGGCGGCAACGATCCCCTGATCGTCTTGAACGATCTGAGCGAGGCCGATCTGGACCGGGCCGCAGCCATCGCCGTGGCCGGGGCCACTGGCAATTCCGGGCAGCGTTGCACGGCGATCAAACGTATTCTCGTACAGGAAAACGTGGCGGATAGATTTGTGCCGTTGGTTCTGGAAAAGGCCAAGGCCATTCGCTTTGGCGATCCGCAGGGTCGTGAAACGCAACTGGGCTGCGTGATCCATTCCGAGGCTGCGGAACTGTTCGAAAAACGTGTTTACATGGCTGAAGGCGAGGGCGCGGTGATTCTCTACCACCCCGGTCGTCAGGGCGCGCTTTTGCCGCCGATTGTCGTCGACAAGGTTCCCCACACCAGCGAGCTGGTGATGGAGGAAACCTTCGGTCCCATCATACCCATCGTCCGCGTGCCGGATGATGACGCCAAGGTCATGGAAATCTCAAACGGAACTGCGTTTGGCCTGTCCTCGGGCGTCTGCACCAACGATCTGAACCGCGCGATTGCCTATATCAATGGTCTGAATGTCGGAACCTGCAATATCTGGGAACAGCCCGGGTACCGGATCGAAATGTCGCCTTTTGGGGGCATCAAGGACAGCGGCAACGGGGTCAAAGAAGGGGTCATCGAGGCGATGAAATTCTTCACCAACGTCAAGACCTACTCCTTGCCCTGGCCAGAGTAAGGGTGTTCAGCCCTGCACTACGTCCTGTCGTTGTACGCCCAGCCCTTGGATGCCCAGTTCCATCTTGTCACCGGGTTTCAGATAGATCTGAGGGGTCCGTCCCATACCCACACCCGGTGGTGTTCCGGTTGAGATCACATCCCCTGGCTGCAGTGACATGAACTGTGACAGGTGCGAAATGACTGTGGCCACACTGAAATGCATCGTATTGGTCGAACCATCCTGATAGCGATGCCCGTTCACCTCAAGATACATCTGCAGGTTCTGTGGATCGGCGATCTCGTCCCGGGTGACCAGCCAAGGTCCGATCGGGCCGAACGTGTCGGCCGATTTACCTTTGACCCATTGGCCCGAGCGGTGGAGTTGAAAATCCCGCTCGGACAGATCGTTGATCACACAATATCCGGCTACGTGGTCAAGCGCCTCGGCCTCGGAAATATATTTGGTGTGCTTACCGATGACGACGCCCAGTTCAACCTCCCAATCGGTCTTGACCGAACCGCGCGGGATTTCGACGGTGTCATTCGGACCTACGATGGCAGAGGTCGCCTTGAAGAAAACCACCGGCTCGTCGGGCAGGTCCAGACCGCTTTCGGCTGCGTGATCGGCATAGTTCAGGCCGATGCAGGCGAATTTACCAACATTCCCGACACACGCCCCAATCCGCGGATCACCGTCGACGACAGGCAATGTTCCAAGGTCGAGCCCACGCAGCCGCGCCATGCTTTCATCGCCAAGCATCGCGCCAGTTACATCGTCAACAATCCCCGACAGATCGCGGATTTTACCGGCCTCATCCAGAATACCGGGCTTTTCCGCGCCAACCGGCCCATAGCGTAACAGCTTCATATCCTGTTCCCTTTCAACTCAGTTGGTCCAGCCGCCGACGACGGCAATATGCTGTTCGATGTGACCAAATCACCGCCGCCTTGGGCGTGCAATAGACAAACCGGTGCGGTGCATACTTCAGGATCGTGCGACCAAGGGCATGTTGATCTTCGGCACGTCGGGGTCTGATCTTCGCAACCATAGGTATATAATCGCCGGGCCGCTGTTTTCTCATTTCGTATTTGCTGCCTATGTATGTTAGGCTCTGGGGTGTATATTTTCTGATATTAGTTAAAGGTAGTTGGTCCATTGTCAGACAAGTCCGACAGCGTATTCAAACTGCGCCCACTTGAAAAAGCAGATCTGGAGGTAATCACACCCTGGTTTCAGGATATCGAGGACCTCGGCCGATTTGATCGTACATCGCGGATTCCGTTCAACCTTGCGCAAACCGAAGACGTCTGGCGCGATGCATTTAGCGCGTCAGGCGGCAGCGGAAAGTGCTGGTTCGTTGTCGTCTCCAATAGCGGACAAGTGGTGGGGATTGTTGGGCTCGAGGCGATTTCCCCGGTAAACCGGGACGCGGTCATCGCCATGTTTGTCGAAAAATCGGTTCGGCGTTTGGGCCTTGCCATCAGAGCGACGGCACTGGTGGCGGATTTTGCATTCCGTCAACTGGGATTGAACAGGCTGACCTCGTATTACAGGCAGGATAATCATATCAGCCGCGACCTTGTGGAAAGACTGGGATGTCAGGTCGAAGGTACCATGCGGCAAGCCTGGTATGCAGACGGAACGTTTCATGACATGATTGTTGTTGGACTTCTCCGTCAGGATTGGATGAATACTCGTCCGACCCTGGCAAAAAGCATTAGCTCAGAAACAGTTGTGACTTTCGGAGAGAACGGGTGCCCAAGCTGGTCTTGGCCACCACAGGTTGATAAGTGTGACTAACGGGGTGTGCAATTGCTCTGCAAGCGCAGAGGCACATTTTGCTATAAGGTGACCATAGGGTTCGAACGCAGCCCCTAATACGAGTTATGAATGTGAACACCAAGAGTCCAAACTCTTCCATAACGCAGAAGCTGGGTGCAGTCTTGTTTGCCGATGTCGTCGGGTATTCCCGCCTGATGAGTGAGAACGAGCTGGACACCTATAACGCATTGAAATCGTTGATTTCTCATCTTGAAGAGACCTGTGCCCGTTTTCAGGGCCGGGTGGTCGAGGTGCGCGGCGATGGTATTCTGGCTTTGTTCGAAACTGCCACCAGTGCCGTGGAGTTCGGCGTCGAACTGCACCGCATTGCCAGCCAGCACAATCAGGATCGCGCCGAAAATCAACGAATCAACTTTCGCGCGGGCGTCCATCTGGGCGAAATCCTGATCGACGATCGCGGCATTCATGGCGACAATGTGAATATCGCGGCGCGTCTTCAGGAAATTGCTGAACCAGAAAGGGTTTACGTCAGTTCCGCCGTTTATGATCAGGTCTGTAACCGGCTGCGCTATGGCTATGAATTTCTCGGTCCTCAGCACCTGAAGAACATCCTTGCGCCTGTCTCGACCTATTGTGTCCGCAGCGAAGTCGCTGGCGCCACAATGGCCGGAACGATGCGACCGGATATGCCCGGGAATATTCTGGAACGTCCCGATACGCCCTCGGTGGCGGTTCTGCCCTTCAGCAGCAATGGCGGTGACGAATCCGACAGCTGGATTGCGGAAGGGTTGACCGACGACATCATCATGAACCTGTCCAAGTTCCGCAATCTGTTCGTAATCGCGCGGAACTCGTCCTTTTTCTTCAAGACGCAGGGGATGCCACCGAAAGAGGCCGCGCAAAAGCTCAACGTGCGGTATATCGCGCGGGGCAGCGTGCGTCGCTCGGCCAGCCGCATTCGGATCACGGCCGAACTGATCGATGCCTCAACCGAACGCACCATCTGGGGTGAGCGGTTTGATCGTAATATCGACGATATTTTCGACATTCTGGATGAGGTGACCGAGTGCATCGTGGCCGCAACCGCGGTGATGATCGAGTCGCATGAAAAGCAGCGGATGATCCAGTCGGTCCCATCCGACCTCGAGGCTTATGGCTCTGTTTTGCAGGGCCAATATCACATCTTCAAATACACCAGGAATGACAACCGGAAGGCGCAAAACTTCTATCAGAGTGCGCTTGACCGGGATGGGGGTTATGCACGCGCTGCGGCTGCCCTGTCACGAACGCTGAATATCGACTGGCGCTATTCCTGGTCCGAAGATCCTACGCAAGCCTTGGATCAGGCGCTGACTTTCGCACAGCGGGCGATTGAACTGGATCCCACGGACGCGCGCGGTTTTGGTGAATTGGGGTATGTCCACCTATACCGCAAGGAACATGACGCGGCCCTACAGTCGTATAGGCGGGCGTTGGCATTGAATCCCAACGACGCCGATATGCATTCAGATTATGCCGACGCGCTGGCTCACTACGGTGACAACGAAACGGCAATCACTCATCTGCAGCAGGCGATGCGGTTGAATCCATACTTCCCGGACCAATACTTATGGCATCTGGGTGGGGCATATTTCAATCTCAGGCAGTATCAAGACGCCATCGACGCCGTAAACAAGATGAACAACCCTACAGAAGGGCAACGTTTGCTGGCAGCAAGCTATGCACAACTTGGTGAAACCGACATTGCGCGTCAGATCGCGGATAAGCACCGTGTCGCGCATCCTAATTTTTCACTGGCACGTTGGGAAACAGTGCAGCCGGACAAGTTGGAAGAAGACACGCAACATTTTGTTGGGGGCCTGAAAAAGGCAGGTTTCTAAATAAAGACAGGCCCTGTTTTGCAAGGGCCTGCCGTGTTCTTTCCCGATACTGTAAAACTGCGTCAGTCTTCTGAGCCTCGTGCGCGCGCACCGCTGACCCTGGCTCCGCTCACACGGGCACCGCTGACGCGCGCCCCACTGACACGAGCTCCGCTGACACGCGCGCCACTTACGCGGGCTCCGCCGACGGCCGGGCTGTCAAAGCCGAAAAAGATATCCAGCAGAACCTGTTCAAACTGACCAGTCATTACATCCATCCGGACGGTGTAATCGGCCTTGTCATAGTCCCACACCTTGATGTCGTTGGCGATCTGATAATCAGCTGAAGCAACGCCTGAGAGGGTTGGGTCACTCGGGGCCCTGGACGCAAGGTTACCGGGTTTGTTGCCGTCGGTTGGGCTTTCGCCTTTACCGTGAACCAAAAAGATAGTGGGTTCGGGCAACTCATAATAGGTGCCTTCGTAAGAGAAACCATAGATACGTGCCAACCTGGCGTCATCGCCATATTGATCTTTGAGCTGCTGATTGGCTCCAAGTTTTTCTGAAAGTTCCTTGCGGAATACAAACTCTTGTTTATTGAAGCCAGTCGGCGTGGGTAACGTCTGCTCCCAATAACTATCTGCGTATTTGTCACCGTCGGTGACTTTAACGAGGGCGCCTTCTTTCACTCTCACCAGACTGTCTAGCGTGTAATTCACGCCACTATTCTTAGTCGTTACGGTGTAGATACCGTTCTTTTTCGGACGATTTCCGGTAATCAGAACCTTGTCGTTATTAGCGACTTCTTCACCGTCGATGGTGTCATCCGCGACGGACAAATCCTTGTTCAACTTCACCTTTTTTTTCGCAACAAGTCGAACAGTTTTATTCGCTGTCACATTCTTTGATGCTGCGACCTTAAGGTCAGTCAACAAACGGCCAAACAACAACACTTCTGAAAAACTGAGCAAGGATTCGGACATCTCATTTTCTCCCAACTATGGGATCGACGGAGTCTGAACCCTCATCTCCCCCCTTTAAATTAGACTCGAACAAATAATTCGAGCAAATACATTCCAATAATCACCCCAAGATTGCATGCCATAAAACCGTTTAAAAATAAAGGATTTTAGGCGCTAACCCGGCACCTGCGTGCGAACTGAATGGGAATGACTGTCTTCATCGGGGTCCGGCACGCGAGGGCCGGCCGTTGTCAGGCCGATATCGCGCATGCGGAAATTGCCTTCGATGATACGGCGGAAGGCGCCGCCGGTAATCTCTTGGTCGACAGCCAAAAGCGCCTTTTCCACTCCAAAATAGCTCAGCATATCCGCGTCTAGCCGCTCCCATGCGTCGGCCAGATAGGTGCCCAGATAATCGCGCGCTTCAATCAGGGCGGTGCGGAACCCTTCGGGGTTTTGGGCGTATCGTTTGTCAAAAATTCCCTGCATCACCCGGCTGTACTCAGGTGTGCCTTCCAGTTGATCTGACAGGTTTTCTTCTTCGGCTGAGATCAGGCCGTGTACCAGCAACCTCTCGTGATAGATATCGACAAAGACATCAAACATCGCGCCGGTCAGGGGTTCCGACAGGGCATGCTCGCTGGACCAACCGGCAGCGAATTCCGACAAAGAGCGGTCATTGGCGGCGATCCGGATTTGTGCGTTGTCCGACAGTTCTGCAAATCGGCTGAGACGGTTGAAGGTATAAAGATTACCCCGGGTGTTTTCGAGTAACGTGTCCACCACCGACCCGAAATGCAGTGACGCCAACAAGGCCACCAGATCAGCGGCGGATTCATGAAATCCGTAATACTCGCCCGAAGCATCGCCATCCGTCGGCATCCCGATCACGCTATAGATAATGGCATGGCCGATTTCATGCGCGACCACGTCGAAATTCAGGCTGTAGGGACGGTATTCATCTCCGTGTTCATGGGTGCCGCCAGTTTCCAGAAAACCCCAACCGATATGCGCATTGTCGAGGCTGGGCAGAAGTGACAGTTCCAGACGGTCGAAGTCGCGGGCAAAGTGCCATGGGATCGGACGGTCGAAATACCCCTGCCAAACATCCATGGTGAAATGGGCCGAACCATAAAGATGCGCTGCTTCGAAGGAGGGGTCGGTAGGATCGATATGGATGAAATTTCCGAATTCATCCGGCATGGCGGGCGGTTGGATATAGCCATCCCAAGGGGGCAGGTACATGCCGGGCCCGTTCGGCCCCGGTACAATTGCCCCATAAGGCGTGGTTTTGCCCACCGGGTGCACCGTGTACATGCGCGGCCCAGACGGTCCCGGGCCAACACTACCCTGAGGGGCAGAGATTTCGACCAGCTCCAGCGGGGCGTCAGGCTCAAGAAAGGGCGACTGTGGGTACAGCAGGAATCGGGTGCCGGGTTCTTCGTCTTCGATCTGTTCGGGGTAGTTCACAAAAATGCCCTCCCGTGTTGTGCCCGGTAAATTCCGGTGACCTGCTATTCGGCGGCTCCGGTGTCGGCACTTTTATGGCAGTATAAAAACTCGGCTTCTATCAGGTCATAAAACGCGTCGCGCCCGGCCAGACCAAGCGCCACTGCGTAGGAGTCAAGATCATCAGGCACCTCTTGGTCAAGACGAGATTCAAAATACCACATTAGCACCCGCAAACGATCCACTCCGGATGAGCCCTCCGGAATAGCGTTCTGTCCCTTGCTGGCGGCCCGATCCCGCAACTGGGTGTATTGACCCGTGCGACGCAATTCTGACAGCAGTTGTGTGTCCAAATAGCTCGCGCGGGATGCAACGGCGGCGTCGATCCGCGCAGCGTCTGCTAGCATAGCCTCATAGCTTTCGGGGTTCAGATCGTTCGCCTCAATCCACGCCATCAGGTCAGACCGCCGTGACAAGCCTGTTGCCGCCCTATGATCGTCCATCTGCCGGATCAGATCAGCGCGTTCAGGGGTACGATCCCGTTTAGAGGCATCTTCGCGCGACAGCAGCGCCAACGCGGCGCGATCTTTCAATTGCGCGTATAAGTCAGGGTTCAGACGTAATTCGTCGACAATGGCGCGATCAGCTTTCGGCTCACCGCCATCCACCCTTGCGCATAAGGCTTTCCACATCAGGGTTGGTTCGGTACGCGTCACCTCGGTCGTGGGCAAAGGTGAACCATTCAAGTGGTCCGACATGCGGGTCAGCATGGCGCATGCGTCAACCGCCTTGGCGTCGACCCGACCCGTCGGCAGCCAATCCGCGAAACCGTCCACTCCTGGCAAGTCCTGTACGGCAGAGATAATATCCGCCCAAATTCGCTGGCGATAGTGCATGACCTTGGCGAGATGTAGCATCTCAGACGCCGTGTCCGTAGGCAGGACACCCGCAGCCTGCGCTTGCTCGACAGTTGCGCGGATCGACACCATCGGCTCGCTGAGAGGTTGGAACCCCAGCTCGGCCGGGCTGTGTAGCACGGCAACCTCATCGTCATCCTGCAGGACATCGGTGTAATAGTCCTGAAAGATCTGACCAACCCCGATCATTCCGAAATCAGCCAGCTCGGCCGCGCGCAACGCGCCCATGCTGGCGCTGCCAAAGACCGGAATACCCTGTTCGATCGCCCATAGGATTTCCTTGTGCCATACCGATGGAACTCCTTCGAAAAATCCGTCTATGATCCCAATCGCGGTCGGTTTTTCGCGCGCGACGCGATAGACGTCGCCTTGTCGAACGGGTGGCAGAATGGTCGCATCCAGATGTTCGGCCACTGCGTCAGACGTCAGGGTAGGTCCCACAAAAACAACTGCCGTCATGCCAAACCATCCACTATGCGCTGTGCCCGGGGGCCGGGCACGTAATCTGGATCGTCATGCGGAGCCTCCAGCCCGGGGATCACAGCCCGGATCACGGCGATATCAATTTCAGGCCGCGACAGATCAACCGTCACCACCTGTGAAATGCCCACGGCGGCAAGCCGTTGCAGCAGCAATTCCAGGTCTTCGTCAAAGGACCCGGTCACATGAGACGGACAATCGTCAAATCTTTGATCCGCTGCGGTACTATCAATTAGGTCACGCACATAGCGCCCCCGATCCATCTTGGCCTGATCGGTGAATTCCTCTGGATCCAGATCATCCCGCGCGCCAGAGATATAGGTAAGTCGCGTCTGTGCCGCCTCGGTCAGGGCCCGCAGCAAGGCGATCGCACGGTCTGGGTGGCAACCATCACCAATACCGATATGGCCGGGCTGTCCGCCGCCTTCGCAAATCACACAGCGGAAACTGGCGATACCTATATCTGAAGTCGTGTTCCACAACCCGATCTCAAGCCCGGCGGTGGCAATCATTTCGATGGCCTGACGACAGCGCGGGTCATCCACAGTGTTTGGATTAAGCCGGGGGGCGCTCGCACGGTGATCCCACAATGTTGTGGCGTCCCGTTCGATCAACTCGCAGATGGCGTGACAGCTGGCCTCGGCCATGTTGTTTCCCGACGCCAGACCGTTGGTCGTGCGAGGAAAGGCAGCCTGACCGCCAACCGGCGCGGTGGTATAGTCGGTATCGACCATCTCAAGCGGAACCCAGCACGCGTGACCTGTACCCAGATCCTGGCCTAAAACCCACAACATGTTGGCCTGCGGATCGAAATGCCCGCCGGTCACACGCGGTAGCTTGGTCACCTCAACCACAGTCGCTTCTTGGGCCAGTTCGGCATATCTGGCCAGACGCTGCGGCAATTGCACCCGTTCGGCATGCCAGGACTCAATCGCCTCCATGACGCCTGATGCTTCGGCTGCGCGCAGTGACAACCCTTTGCCCAGTGACACAGCAACCGATCGGGAATTGGGTCGGGCGACCATCACAGTGGGCAATCCGATCCTGTCCAGACCGGTCAGGTTTGCGATCCGGGTGATGCCCATGGCTTTTAGATAAGGTTTAACAATTTGCAGAGTGTGCTCAGGATCGCGCAACCGATGTGTGTCCAGCACATATTGCTTCTGCGATCCATCGGGCATGTTACAAGCCTTGTTTGAAATTTACGCTCGACGTGAAAATAACTGCGCCGGGCCAGTCCGTTACGGGGCAGGATGATAGATCATATCCTATCGGTCAACCGCTGCGGCCTTTGGACCTTTCGGGGGCTGCCGCGTAATTTTGTCAGGCCGTGTGTCCAGTATATCGTACCGCTGGAGATTAAAGGGCGTCGTTGAGTTTCACCCCCAGACGCGCCTGAATTTGCTGGCTGAACCCCTGCGTGATGCGATCGGCGATCATTGCGATGATGGCCATGCCGATACCGGCTGTCATGCCGACGCCGAAATCACCGTCTCCAAGACCGATATAAATCTGCTGGCCCAGATCGTCAGTTCCCACCAGGGCGGTAATCACCAACATTGAAATCCCGAACATGATTGTCTGGTTTAGGCCCAGCATGATTGATGGCACCGCAAGTGGCAATTTCACCTGCCACAGCAACTGACGAGGCGTCGTGCCGATGGCTGTTGCCGCCTCGATCACGTCATGCGGCAGGTTACGTAGCCCATGTTCGGTGTATCGGATCGCCGGAACAATCGCATAGACGATAATGGCCAGAAGAGCCGTGAATTCACCAATCTTGAACACCATCACAAAGGGAATGAGGATCACGAATAGCGGCATGGTCTGCAACGTGTCGATAACGGGCCTTACTATGCGGGACACAGTGTCATTCTCGGACGCCCAGATGCCGATGACGCTGCCGAACAGAAATGACAACAGAACGCCCACGCCGCAGAGGTACAAGGAAATGACTGACGGTTCCCAAATTCCGGTCAGAAGCAAAAAAGCGACCCCGGCCAGCGCCCAGAGTGCAAGGTTCTTCCCTCCGGCCTGCCAGGCCAGGGCCAAGATAACGGCGCAAAGCGCAATCCAAGCCAGCCCGGTCAGGCCGGAATACAGGACCAGCCCGAATAGGATCACCCAAAGAGCTTGCAACTGCTTGCCTTTGAACGCGAAATACCCTGCTATTGCCGCGACGATCAGTGCATACCCCGTGGTCACGGCGGGTGTCATGGCAAAACCCCAGGTAAACGGGCTGACGGCCTGAGACAGCCCGATCTTGATTGGCAGCATCAGGTAGAACAGCGCGACACGTTTGATTGCTTCAAGCGTGGTGCGGAATTCGACAAAGATCCACTCAAGCCCCGCGTTCATAGCCGGGGCGGGGTTCAGCACCCACGCTTCGGGCCAGTCTTTGAGGGGTGGGAAAACCATGGCCAGCAGCCAAGCAACGCCAAACAACGCAGCGCAGATGATCCAGCCTTTGGCCCCGCGTTTAGCTGAACTGGACTGCACCGCGAACCCCCAGGTGATCCGATCCAGCACCATGGCCATCAACGCGATCACGATCCCTGCCAAAAGGCTTTCACCGAACTGCGCTTTGCGCATGGTCGATAGCACCTCCCAGCCGATATCGTTAGTGCCGCCGATGATCGATGCAATGATCACCATGGACAAGGATGCCATCGTTGTTTGGTTCACCCCCAGCAGGACTTGCCGCTGCGCCGTTGGAACCCGCACGCGCCAGAATAGCTGGGATGGGGTGGCACCGCTCATCAGGCCGGACTCGATCACTTCGTCTGGAACACCGCGCAGGCCAACGATGGTATTGCGCACCATTGGAGGAAAGGCGAACAGGATGGAAGCGACCAAACCGACCGTAGTGCCAAATCCGAACAACAGCAGGATCGGCAGCAAATAGGCAAAGGCCGGAACGGTTTGCATCAGATCCAGGACTGGCATGATGATCCGATAGGCTCGGTCAGACAGAAACCCCCAGGTTCCCAGCGCAAAGCCCAGTGCCACCGCCATTGGAATCGAAACAACCACAAGCGCGAAAGAGTTCATGGACTGTGTCCAGAACCCAAACGTGACCATGTATAAAAGGCTGACGGCGGTAAAGATCGCAAGCCCCCGACCCCCTGCACGAAGGGCCAGATAGACCCACAGCATAAACCACGCCACCCATGGCACCGCATGCAGAACCGTCTTGGCCAAAAGGATGGGCCAATCCAACAGCCAAGAAATAGCTTTGAAAAACCAGCCGAAGGTCACCACAACCCACCGCATCGCGATATTCATCGGGTCGGTTACCGGCAGAACCAGTGCATCAGGATAGGTGACCAGTGGCCCAAGGCTTTTGGCAAAGACGACGCAAATGGCCACAAGCACTGTGACCGCAAGCCAGACCACCAGCGATCTGTTCGAAACTGCATCCATTAGGTCAGTCCTTGACCGCTGAGGCGTCTGATACACCGCTGGCCAAAGCGGCAATCACGTTCTGACTGGTCATGTGTACCAGCGCATTGTCGTCCTTGCGCACGGCCACCCCGTTGTCGTGAGAGGCCAGATAGGGCAGCAGATCGGCCACATTGGTTGAGGCCGGAACCTCTTTGATTCCGCTCGGCGGGACGTTGTCCGAAGCCACATCGCCCGCCGTCAGGATCAGCTCCCACGGGACGTCATTGGTGAATTCACGCACATAATCGTCGACGGGGTTCAGGATCAGATCGACTGGGCGCCCGATCTGAACCACTGCGCCATCCTTCATGATTGCCATTCGATCGGCAATGCGCAGCGCTTCAAGAAAATCATGGGTTATGAAGACGATAGATTTGTGCAGCTCTTGCTGTAGCCGCAGAAACTCGTCCTGCATCTGGCGTCGGATCAATGGGTCCAGCGCGCTGAAGGGTTCGTCCAGAAACCAGACCTCTGGTTCTACAGCCAGCGACCGTGCAATGCCGACACGCTGTTGCTGCCCGCCTGACAATTGGCTGGGAAAGCTGCTTTCGCGCCCTTCTAGGCCGACCAATGAGATCACGCGCTCGGCGCGCTCCAGACGCTCTTTGTCGTCCAACCCTTGCAACTTCAGGGGAAAGGCCACGTTTTCCAGAACGTTCAGGTGCGGCATCAGGCCAAAGCTTTGGAACACCATCCCCATCTTGTGACGGCGAATGTCTATCAGTTCCTTCGCCGAGACTTTCAGCAGATCCTCACCATCCAACAATATTTCCCCGGCGGTGGGTTCGACCAGACGGGACAGGCAGCGCACGATGGTGGACTTACCCGAACCTGAAAGCCCCATGATCACAAAAATCTCGCCCGGCATGACATCAAAGCTGACATCGGTCGAGGCGACAATGCCGCCGTCATCGCGAATGTGTTGAGCCAGGGCCTTGGCCTCGCTTGGGTCCTGACCTGCCACACCGATGTTGCGCAGATGTTGATCCGCCCCTTTACCGTAAAGTTTCCAAACATGTTTGCAAGACAGTTTCGGGGTGCTGGTTGGGGAAGATGCAGTCATTTTAGCAGCCTTACAAAGGGTGGAGCGCATATGTCGCGCTCCACCATGGTCAGAGACGGGTTACTGTTTTGCCGCTGCAACCCAAGGCTGCCACACGTCTTCGTTTGCGCCCATCCACTCGGCCACGACTTCTTTGACTTCGCGCCCGTTCTGATCCACTTCCAGGATCAGTACGTTCTGTACGTCGTTGGTCAGGTTCATTTGCTCAACCATCTTCATCGCATCCGGATAGGTCGACGCGAAATCTTTCGAGACGATCTTGTCGACAGTCGCCTGCTGGAAGCCGCACGCCTCGCCGCGTTTCTGGCTGGCCTCGTCGCAGGTGCCATGCGGCGTGTCCCATTCGACCCAGTTCACATCGGTCTCGGCAAAGACCCAGTGCGGCTGCCACATCATCATCAGGATAGGCTGCTCGGCGGCCACGGCGCTTTTCAGTTCGGCCAGCATCGCCCCTTCGGAACCGCCCGGAACCGGCTTGAACGGCAGATCGATCAGCTCAACCAGATCGGCTGACCGGGTTCCCCAGTCTGCCGGGTAGGTGATCAGACGACCATCCGGGAAGGTATCCGCGGCGGCAAAGGCCTGCGCGCAGTCATACAGCGCCTCATAGGCCGGTAGACCCGGGCATTTTTCGGCCATGTATGGCGGATAAATCCAACCTTCCTGTGGCTCAAGCCCCAGGCCGCCAACAACAATGATATCCCCGGCCTCAACGGCCTTGGGGTAGATGTCGCCGACATTGTTGGTCCAAAGTTCCGGCTGATAATGCAGGCTGCCCTCGGCAATGGCGGCCAGCTGCGGCACGGCACCGGCGGTCACGTACTCGACCTCGTGGCCCAGCTGCTCGAACAGCGCCCCTGCAAAATGGGCCGAGATATGCTGACCGGTCCATTCGTTGACAGCAATCTTGATGGGATCGGCCAGAGCAGCGCCCTGGCTTAACAGCAGTGCGGCTGAAGCCAGCAAAGCAGGCTTCAGAGAGTTTGAAATAGTCATTGTGTGACCTCCGTTGGTGGACTGGCCATTTTGGCCTTTATTGTTTGCTGTATCGAAAAACAGTACAGTTGCAGGTATTTGGCCCAACAGACTGCTTTCTATCAACAGTGTTTTTATTAGCTCTTTCGAATGCGATCTTCACTTGCACCAAGTTGAGCATGAACGCGATCCTAACATGAGAAAACAGACCATCAAGGATTTGCACCGTAAGTAATTGATGCGCCACACGGGTTCGGTTCTTTTGCGCATCACTACACGATAAAGATCTGTACTCTGCTGATGATTGACCAGCCCGACCCAGATACCAATAAGACACGTTTCGATATTTGTTTTGACCACCAAACCCGATCCACAAGTAAAAATTCTTGAATTGTTAAGAAGTCGAAGGTTATTTGACTGCTGTACGTTCGTTTTTTGTTTTTTACGAGTTTTCCATGCCGACAACATTTACCGTCTTTTCCCTTGGCAACCAGCAAATCTGGGACACGGCTGAAGGCAACCAAACCCTTTCAACCGGCGCAGTGAATTCGTCCCTTGGCACCTATGGGTCTGCGGGAAATCCTCTGTTTGACAGCAGACAGACTTTCGCCGAGGCAGGGTCTGGTTTCAGCGGCGGGGATTCTACGGCCTATGATCTGGACAACAACGTCTCGAACGATCAGTTCAGCATCGACGGTGGGTCGCCGCAGTCGTTTGATGCAGCAATGCAATTCGATGCTGTCATTACATATACCGATGGCTCGACCGTAAGTATTACAGCTGTTGTTTTTCAAGATACCAACGGCAACACCTTTTGGGCACCGGAATTTCAGGATAACGCGGATCAGGACGCGATCGACGCAAGCGCGATCGAGTCGATTCAATTGGTCACGCCGATCTATGCGAACGGCTTCAATACCGGATACTCGCTGTTCGGGGAAAGGGCCGATTCCGATCCGTTGTGTTTTGTGCGGGGGGCGTTGATTGCCTGCCCGGACGGGCCTAGGCCCATCGAGTCCCTGAAAGCGGGAGATCAGGTGCTGACCATGGATAGCGGCGCACAACCAATTCGTTGGATCGGTCGACGTACGATGGCGGCTATTGGAAAATTCGCACCCATCCGAATCCGCGCGGGTGTTTTGGGCGCCGAGGACACATTCGAGGTCAGCCCGCAACATCGCCTTCTGTTACAAGGCGCCGATATCGAGTTGCAGTTTGCCAGCCCAGAGGTTTTGGCAGCAGCAAAGTATCTGGTTGACGGTGACGGAATATCTGTGCGCATCGGTGGCGAAGTCGAATATTTCCATCTGCTTTTTGATGATCACCAGATTGTCTGGGCCAATGGCGTCGCGTCAGAAAGCCTTCTTCTTGGCAAAGCGGGGACAGCCGCACTGGATGAAGAGGATGTTTCAGAAATCCAGACGTTGTTTCCAGAACTTGATTTGCCATCAGGGCGGGGTCTTGAGGCTGCGCGCCCGGTTTTGAGATCTTATGAGGCGTCGTTGTTAGCCGCAGGACGTTCAACGGAAAATCCAGGTGCCCTTAGAAAGATTGCTTGAGGCGGCGGAATAATTTCCTGTTTTAGAATGGCACGGATCGGGGAATTTAAGCCTCTGCGTCTTGCGGATCAGGATTAAAACCCCCGAAATATCTATCAATTTCAGGCGTGTAGAGAAGTAGAAGCGCGAACGTGCGATATCTCGCAAATGCCTGGTTATGCGCAACAAGGTGGTCCATCGCCTTTTTGGAAGTCGCGGTTTTGGTCGAGTGACCACTATTGGAGAGCTTTCCGCAAGAAACGGGTCGCGGTGTTGGGGGCGCGCGGACTAGTTTTTTGGGAGAAGCATTAACGAGGAACAGGCAACAAATGACTCCGCAGCCCATGCCATCGATGGATTTGAAGGCCACTGCCATGCTGCTGTTGCTTGCGGCCGTTTGGGGCGGTTCGTTTTTCTTCGGCGAGGTTGCCCTGACCGAAGTGCCGCCACTGACAATTACGCTGCACAGGGTGATCTGGGCGGTTCCTATTCTTGCCCTGATCGTCATAATCAAAGGATTGAGCGTGCCACGCACCCCTCGGATATGGGGCGCTTATCTTGTTATGGGCGCGCTCAACAATGCCATCCCATTCTCGCTGATCTTCTGGGGGCAAACGCAGATCGACAGTGGACTTGCGTCAATTTTAAACGCAACGACGGCAATGTTCGCAGCAGTTGTGGCTGGTTTGCTTCTCAAGGATGAGCCGTTGACGCCAAAGAAGATAGCAGGTGCTGCGCTAGGTATTTTGGGTGTGGCTTTTATCATGGGGCCAAGTGCGTTGACTGAGTTCAATCCCAGCAACCTGGCACAGTTGGCTATCCTTGGGGCCACACTTTCCTATGCTTTTGCCGGCGTCTGGGGCAGAACTGCCCTTTCAGGCCAACCGCCGCTTGTGAATGCGCTCGGTATGCTGATTGGCAGCACCGTGCTTATGATCCCAATTGTTCTTGTGATGGATGGCGCCCCCAATTTTGCTTTGTCTTTAGGCGTTTGGTCTGCGCTTTTTGGGATGGCCGCGTTGTCAACGGCATTGGCCTATGTTCTTTACTTTGCAATTCTTGCGCGTGCGGGTGCGGCCAATCTTCTTTTGGTGACGCTGCTGATCCCACCGTTTGCTATCGGTCTTGGCGTGACATTCCTTGGTGAGAGGATGGAGCCGAGCGCGTGGATTGGGTTCGCCATCATTGCTTTGGGCTTTGCCGTGACCGACGGTCGACTTTTTTCACGCATCGCTAAAGGCAAGACCAGACAAGCGGAATGAGACGCATCTTTGAATTTCACGGCATAATGGCAGGCGCGAGAAACACGAAGTTCCAATATGGATCACTTCTACATGGAATGAGGGAAGTTTCAGTGCAACAGGACACTAAGCAACATGGAAACCGCCCAGCGGCGCTTAGCCGGAATAGGCGTGAGCCTGGTTTGCCTGCATCACTAAAAACACCGCTCCGACAAACCACAGCGGTATAAAACTTACCCCTGCCCAAAACTTCGTGAACCATTTCATTGCGCGCATTCCTTCCAATCAGTTTCAAAATAACTCAATGGATAGAGTTTTGCATTGGCGACCTCACCCACAAATTCCTCATCGTATTTATTGACATATTCCCAGATCACGTTGCCAGCGCCATCTATTTCCAGCACCCGCCCCGCGTCGAATTCGGTGATCAAAACCCCATCGTCGTCCAAAAGCTCGTGTTGTCCCCGGATGACCGACAGCATCTCTTGACCGGGCTTGCAGCCAAAAACGATCTCGGTCTCACGGGTTACCGGGTCAATGACCATGATGTTCGTATCCCGGGGCACATCCAGTCGTGTTTTGCCATGCCATGTATACGCTGACACATAGGTATTGTTGTTGAATGTCGAGATTTTACCATCCGGGCGAAACTCTGGGTCATGCTGCCGAATCCAGGGGCTGGTCTGGTGCCACTTCACATTTCGTGTGGTGCGGTACACCACCATAACAAGGTTTTGTCCCCGCATCGAAAGGCGTGAAAAATGTACCCGGCTGTGAATCCACCTGGGCGCATCTCTATTTCGTGTAACAACAATTATGTTAAAAATTTCTCATCTGGGGTCGCTGAAAAAAGGCTGGAAAGCGATCAGCAACCTCGGCAGCGGACCACTCGTTACGGCCAAGTGTCAGATACCCGCCCTGTTCGGACGCCACCATTGAATGGTGCGACGGCTCATCAAGCGCCCAGGGTACATTGGAACACGGATCCAGCTTGACCGTCTCACAATAATCATAGCTGAACACCTGCAGCCCTCACGCGGTCAAGGCGATGGTGTAATGATAAATGAACAGCCGGATCGTCAGGACGCCGACGCCATTGCACCCGGCACAACGCTTATCACATCGTATTTTCCCGAATTCGACTGGCATGCAGGCGTCCGGCTGATAGATGAATCCGGCGCGGTCCTGTATTCCTGGGCGCCTGATCCGGGTGAGATCTTCGGCGGGCGGCATAACTATCCCTATATTCACGGCTCGCATCTTTTTCCCAATGGCGACATTTTGTTCAACTTCGAATTCATCGGGATCGCGCGTATGTCGGCCTGTGGTGATGTGTTGTGGTCATTGTCAGAACCCAATGCGCATCACTCTATCTCAGCGAATGATGACGGTTCTTTCTGGGTGTCCGGCAATCAGGAACTGCGCTCTCGTGACGGGCGGGATGAGGCGCTTTTCGATATCGTGTCGTTCCCCGTCTACGAAGACGTATTCATGAAAGTCAGCCCCGATGGCGAGATCTTGAAATCCATCAGCTCGATCGAAGTGTTTGAGAAAAATGGCCTGAGCGACGTGTACCTGAGGACAGGCAGGAATTATCATGGCGATATCTTTCACCTCAACGACATAGAAGAACTGTCACCGGATATGGCCGCTGAATATCCGTTGTTCGATGCGGGCGACATCGTCGTGTCCCTCCGCGACCTTCATATGGTCATAGTGCTCGACCCGGAGACGCTAGAGGTGAAATGGCACACCTATTCAGACACTCTTTTTCAGCACGACCCGGATTTCATCGGTGACGGATGGATCGGCATCTTTGACAACAACTACGACCGAACCGAGGGCGGAGGCCTGCAGGAGGATCGCGTATCGTCGCAGTACAACCCCATACGCAAGAACGCGCCATTCTCTTTCCCAAACGGCCCGACCAACCGTTCTACACCAAGTGGTCCGGGAAATGGCAAAAGCTGCCCAATGGCAATCTTCTGCTAACCGAATCCCGCGCCGGACGAGCGCTGGAAGTGACCAGTACGGGCGATCCCGTCTGGGAATGGGTCATGGACCGGTATGATGCAAGTCAGGTACCCGAAGTGATGGAGGCGACAAGATACCCAATAACTGCCGAGGAAGTCGCTGCTTGGAATTGCCCATAACCTCAGAGGGTGTTTCAAACATTCTGTTGCAAGTGTTGATCGTCATGCTTGGAAATTTAACGAGTTGATATCCGCGAACATGTGACTATTCGGTGATTAAAGACCGCGTCTGCTGCACACTCGAAAGGACGATAACTTCTGACGTAGGTGAGCGATAGCACTGGTGGACCAGGAGCTAGGAATGGCCAGTAGGTTTCAAACCATTCCCCTCACCTTCCGCCTTTTTCGTGACACCGGCATACTCACCGGCACCAACTAGGGTGGCCATGGCTGGACGAAATTCGGTGGCCTGCTCCTGTTTTCCCGGACGACACGCTCTGCGCTCGTAACACGGTCGAAGCGCTTACGCCGTCTCGTTCCAAACCCGACCGGGAAACTGTACGGTTTCGCTATCGGACATTTAATCAGGATGATGTCGAAGTGCTGAACTTGGTGATGCATCACGTGATGGCGCGGCGGGAATAAGTCGGTTCATCTACGTATTGCGAGAGTTAGGTTCTGCGCCTTTCGCACGTCGCGAAGAACTCATATTCCGGACGTTCTAAACCAGCTGACATTGGTGATTTTGGATCGAAAACAGCGCCCTTCTTCACACCGGCAACCTTCAATTTTAAGTTTCAGCCAAAATCTTTCAGAAAGAAATCCTTGCTTCTCCGATAGTTTCAATAAGCGGGGTTAGATGAGATTTGTAGTTTAGCCATTTTTCCTTTGAGGACTTGTACAGCGGCTGGCGCACTTGCTGAACGCTGGCGGTACGAACTCGCCGCGCATCTTTGTGAAATTCAAGGCAGCGATCATCCCATTCAAGACCACAAAAGGCGATCAGGCGACGCGCTTCAAACTCAATGTTCTCGACCAGGTTTTCATAGTGAACGGTGTGAAAACTGCCCGACGGAAGGATATCATTCCAGTGTTGCATGACGCGAACATAGGCGTTGAAGTACCGGCCAAGCTCGACCTGGTCATAGCTGTGATACTGGCTGCGCTGAAAGACCCGTGTGAAACAGGACAGGCACGTATCCATTGGATTGCGCGCGACATGCACGATCCGTGCGTTGGGCATGATCGCATGTATTAGACCAACCATCAGAAAATTCGCAGGCATCTTATCGACGATAAACGGTTTACCAGGCGCGTGCGCGTCAAGCTGCTGGATATATTGTTGGGCGCGTTTCGAAATCTCGTGATCCGGCAGAGCGGCGATCAGACTGCCCGTTTTCTTGTTTCCACCGCGCAGCTGATCGGTAAACAGCTTGTGCATATAGCTCAACTCTCCGGCCCCAAAAACGTAGGGGTGGCTGGCTAGGATCGACTCGGTCAGCGTGGTTCCAGATCGGGGCATACCAACAACAAAGATCGGCTGGCTGCTATCCACAGAATTTTGGCGGAGCTTTTGGACCAGCTCTGGCGTAAACATCGAAATCAGATCGTCGGCGGTTTCCTCGATCTGGTCCGCGTCAAAATCGATAATGCTGCGCTTTAGCGCGGCCCCTTTTGCAAAATGCTCAAAAGCGCTGTCGTAGCGCTTGAGGTCCTCATAGCATTTCCCCAAAGCGTAGTGATACGAAACCGATTGTTCGGGCGGCAACTTGTCGACCCCGGGCAACCCGGCCACAAGAGCCTGAAAATCAGGGTTGTCTTCGGCAACCTTGTCCAACCTGACCAACGCGATCTGCGCATTCAAACGCGCCTTGTCCCTTTCAGCCGCCTTGTTGAACCAACTGCGGGCGGCGTCAAAGTTGCCGCGCTCCATCTCCAGATGCCCCAATGCGATCATCGTGGCCGAAAAATCTGGTTTTAGTTCAAGGGTCTTTTCGTAATTGGCAAAACCGGCCTCAAGGTCGCCAAGGTGCGATTTGCAGACGGCGATATAGTGATACGCAGGTGCGTGGCTGGGGTCTAAACGCTGCGCTTTTTCAGCCTCGACAAGGGCAAGTTCATGCAGGTTTTTCTCGGTCAGAACTTGTGCAAGCCCGACATAGGATTCGGGCTTCTTCTCATCCAGCGAAATTGCATTCCGAAAACAGCGTTCGGCTTCGTCCCATTCGCACTGCAAAACGTGTAACCGTCCCCGATTGCGATGCAGCTCTGCGGAAACATGTCCCTTGCCAAGGTAATCATCTGCCAGCTCTGTGGCCTCTTCCGACTGTTCAGCTTCGATCAATACAGAAATGAGGTTGTTGACACTCTCCAGATAGCCCGGGCGCAGGTCCAGCACCCGGCGGTAGAATGAAATTGCTCCTTCTCTATCCTCGTTGTCGCGCGCGATCGATCCCCGATTGTTCAACGCCGCAATCAGATCGGGGTTTAGGGCCAACGCTCTTTTCTGACAGGCTTCGGCTTCGGACAGTTCACCCATATCATAATAGGCCAACCCAAGGTTTGAATGCGCGTTTGCAACCCCCGGAGCAAGCTGAACCGCACGTTTGCCGACCTTGAGTGCTTCTTCAGGTTTTCCGTTCGTGCGCAATACCTCGGTAAAATTTGACAGGAACCCGGCATTGTCTGGCTGCAATCGGATCGCTTCGCGCATGGCATTTTCGGCAGGCCCGGTCTGACCGGTTTGAAACGCAATTACTCCAAGCAGTTGATGCGCAGGGGCATATTCGGGCGCCGCTTTGAGGACTTGGTTCAGAACCTTGACAGCTTTGTTCAATTGCCCTGTTTCAAATGCCTGAACACCTTGGTTATAGGCCTCTCCGATGGACAAAGTCTGGTTTTTTGGCATTCAAGTAGCTCCGGGCTGGCGCATGATAGCAACCTGATACCAAGCGCCGTCAAATTGCCACATTGTGTTGCAGTTTTCCTACGAATTTCCAACAGCAATAGATCATCTTATGCAATGCAAAATTGGTGGATTGCATATATGTTAACGACTTTTTAACAGTTCATAAGCGGAGCCGATCGCGAATACGCGGCAAGCTTCGACAAAAAAAGACAAAAAAATCTAACGGGATAGTAAATGTCTAAAAATGGGTCGGGGGTGAACGCCCCCAAGCTCCGTGGGGGGCGTCTTTTCAAGTGGAAAGGCCAAATTGTGAGTGCGGCTCCTGCTGCGTTGCTGGCGCAGGTATCGATGGTTGCACTGACTGCCGGGGACGTACATGCGGATACGATCTCAAATGTGGTGACGACGCCTCAGGTTTTCGCAACCGATGCGGATCACGAAGTGACAGCAAGCGGCGCGATTGAGATTACATCTTCAACGGCCGCCGCCCTGACGATCACTACGGATTACTCAAGCACGTTTACCAATAACGGGTCGATTTCGGTCACTGCCACCGACACGGATACGGCGACGGGCCTGCGCCTGGATGGCGGCCTGCTTGAGGGCGGCGAACTGGTGAATAACGGCTCCATATCGCTGGATATTACGGGCTCTGACCCTCAGGATATTTATGCAGTCCAGGTCAATGGTGATGTCGCCGGTTCGATCGTGAACAACGGCACCATAGAGGTCGATGTGCAATCGACTGATGGGGACATCGAAGCCTGGGGTATCTATGTCGACGGAGACCTTACAGAGACCGGCGAAATCTTGAACACCGGCACGATAAGGGTCGATGGGCTTATCAATACCTCTGCAGGAAGCACCGCATCTATCTACGGTATCGCCGTTGATGGCGACGTTGGTGGTTCCATCCGAAACACGGGCACAATCGATGTACGCGCCAGATCCTTCGCCGACGATTACGCCTATGCCTGGGGCATCTATGTCGAGGATGACCTGCTAGAGACCGGTGAGATTGTGAACTCGGGCACCATAAAATCGGTTGCCATCACCACCGTTGACAGTACTGCCTCTGCATTCGGGATTTTCGTTGATGGCGATGCGTCCGGTGTGATCTTGAACACGGGCACTCTGGACATTTTCGCATCTGCTCCAACAACCTATGAGGCGATCGCCTATGGCATTGCTGTCGATAGTGATCTGTCCGGCCGAATTGAAAACAGCGGTACGATCAAAGTAACTGCCTTGGCGGTTGAATCCGACGCTTCGGCATATGGTATCTTCGTCGATGATGATATGCTGGAAGGCGCAACCATCATCAACAGCGGCACGATCACTGCATTCGCAAGTGCCGATACCGATGATGAGGCCTATGCAGGCGGCTTTTACCTCGAAGATCTGGTTGAAGGCACCGTAATCAACTCGGGTACGATCACCGGAACTGCGCTTTCTCTTAATACCGGTGACGAGGCGACAGCTTCGGGCATGTATATTGGCGATGACGTTTCGGGAACGGTCACCAACTCGGGGACCATGACCTTGCGCGCCGAGGCTGCCGAAGACTCGGCAACTGCCGCAGGCTTTTATCTGACAGACAATCTGAGCGGCACCATCACAAACTCGGGCAATATCACGGCCACCGCCATCTCGCGGGATACCGAGGCCGAAGCTTACGGTGTTTATGTTGACGAAACCGCAACCGGAGACATCTCGAACTCGGGTAATATCACGGTCACCGCCCAGGGTGGGATGGATGGCGGTGGACTATCGCCGGACCAATCAACGGCAATCGGTATCTACGCCAACGACATGCAGGGATCGTTCTCGAACACCGGACAGATCACTGTTCATGGGACCGGTTCTGCCGGGACACGTGCTGCCGGTATCCAATTCGACAACTTTGACGGCACGATCGACGGCCTGGGAACCATCCGGGTTTCCGGCAATGACGAGGTTTATGCCGTTTATCTCGGGACGGGTTCGGGCACGCTTAACGCTGACACCAATGATGATGTCGACGGCGTCATACGGGTCGACGCGCACAACGTAAATCTCGACGCGCAGGGCGGCAGCGCTGTGTTCAACTTTGAAGACGCCACGCCCGGAGCGGGTGTTTTCACGACCACCGTGTCCGAAGAGGGCTCTGCCTGGTTCGTGCAGGATGAGGGCGGAGCAGCACCGATATATGCCGCTGTAGATGCTGATGATTTTGCGGTTTCAGGCGACGTCGTCGCCTTTTACGGCAGCGTAGTAGGCAGCAGTGGCAACGCGCTGAACTATGCACCGTCAGAGCAAGTTGCGCAGGGGTTCACCTTTGCGGGCTTCAGGCCATTTGCGATGATCGACGCACAGTATCGAGAGTTCGACCCTGAAACCGGCAGCGATCTGGACGTATCGCTTTTCAGCGGCAGCGCCGGGATTACCGGTCAAATGGACAACGGCATTGCGTTGGCTGTTGGCATGGGCGTGTTCTCGGCGGACGGAGATAACGAGTCCGCGGACTTTGACACGACCGGCTTTTATCTTGACGCCGCCGTGGGTCGACAGATTGGTGCCTATACGCTTGAAGCTGGGTTTGGCTATGGCTGGCTCTCGACAGACCGCACCCGTCAAATCAATGGCAGCGATGATGCCCATGCCGATTACGACAGCAGGCTGTTGACAGCGCATATCGCGGTAGAACGCGGGTTCGACGTCAGTGGTCATTTCGGGCTGCTCGGATTTGCGAACGCGCGCTATACCAACCAGAAGGACGATGGTTACACCGAAACACGCTCAAGCGCCAACGCCACGGTCGGAGATGTCACCACCGAAGTCATCGAAGCCCAACTGGGTGTAGAGGCTGAAAAGCAGTTCGGCAATGGCGGTATCCTAAGCGGGCAGCTCAGCGGTGTTCTGCGGCGCGATCTGGGAACAACAGATGCTGATGTGACCGTATTCTCATCGACTCAGTCGCTGATCTTTGCATCTACCGACTTCACCGGCGCTCGTGTCGCGGTCGGCTACGAGCAAGATATTGTTGAGGACATTCAACTTGAACTGAATGCCGAACAGGAAATCGGCAGCGACGCACAGGGCCCCTTCCTGCGGGCGGGACTTCGCTGGTCGTTCTAAATAAAAAAATCTCCGCGGCACCCGGGACGGTGCTGCGGAACTCCAATCGGTCGAACTCACGCATTGCAGATAGAGCATCATTCGCTTCAACTGCTTCGACACAAGTCACTTAGTCTTCTGCATCCCATCTCAATTCTTTGGCAGGAACTACTGCGCTTCCCATGATCTTTACGAATGCAGCCTCTATGTCCTTTTTATGCTGGTCACGAAAACCCAAGTTCGAATCCGGACCAATATCTTCTGCCAACATCACCCATTCAGAAAGTTCACTTGCAGCTACGTTCCCATATTCATGAATGAAATGTGTTACATGCATCGGTTTCCCATCAACGACGCCTCCACAATAGCTATAGCGGACGCAGACGAAATCCATCAGTTCATCAAAACGATTTTGGGGCATTTAGCATTCGACACGCTAAAGCTGTCGTGTGGCGCTAGATGAGCGCAGATTAATTAGTGTAGCTTGTCAAAATCGCAGAGAACCGCTGAACGTAAAGGGCCGTTTTCCCAGGCCGTGTTGCAAAGTACGGGCTCGAACCGAACATTCGCTGCGCCGATCATAAATGACCGCTCCCCTGCTCGCACAATGTCAGCGAGGGCAGCGATGAATACCTACAGCAAATTCTGGGAATAGATTCAATGGTCAGGAACTGGCCCTGATGTTCCCCGTGCAACCAAGGTCGCGGAATGCTCAAATTGACGGGCTGGCAGTTCGGGTGTTCGCATTCGGTCCAGAAGGATTTCAGCCAATCGCGTGCCTAGTTTCTTTGGGTTGATTGCCATGGTTGAAAGGCCCGGCGTCGAAACGGCCGCGTCTTCGATATCGTCGAACCCCACGACCGAAAAATCATGTCCGGGCTTCAAGTTGGATCGGATCAAGCCAAAGCAGGCTCCACGGGCAACGACATCCCCATTGCAAACTATGCCCGTCACCTCAGGGTGTTAGTGGTGAAGTGCGGCGATTGCTTCCACGCCCGAGCGCTTTGTTTCCTCACATGGCCAAACAATCGGGCGCACGCCGTCCAATTTATCAAGGGCGCTAAGGTAGCCGGCAATGCGTTCCTCGCGCACCAAGGTTTGTTCGATGCCACCAATATAAGCGATGTGCTTGTGCCCAAAATCAATCAAATGCTGGGTCGAACGCACCGCCGGGCTGATGCATATTGAGCAACTTCAAAAACGCTATTCGGGCGAGCTGTCCGGCGATCAACGCCAACGTATTGCGGTTACCCACGCATTGGCGATAGCGCCGGATTTGATTCTCATGGACGAACCCCTGTCGAACCTCGACGCGCTGTTGCGGATGGAAATGCGTGCCGAGTTGAAGGGGGTTTTGGCCGAAAGCGAAACCGCTGCCACTTACGTGACTTACGATCAGGTCGAGGCCATGTCCATGGCTGACCGGATCAGTGTCATGCATCAGGGCAAAATTGTTCAGGCAGCCTCACCCATCGAGGTGTATCGGGATCCAGCGGCCGAGTTTGTGGCCAGCTTCATCGGCGATCCGCCAATGAATTTCCTTCCGGCTGAGTCTTCGGGCTCTGGTCGCTGGACAGTTGCAGGGCAAAGCCTTGAGGGTCCAGCCAGCGGCAAAAACTGAAATGGGCCATTCGCCCGGAAGATTTACGCGTTTCGGATCAGGGCTTTGGCACGGGCCAAGATTGTGGAGCCATTGGGCCCGCATATGCTGGTGACGTGTGACGTGGAAGGGCACCAGTTCCGCGCGGTACTGGACAGTGAGCTTAGCGTGAAGCCCGGCGACGTTCTCACCCTGGCGCCGCAAGAAGGCCAGGGACGCTGGTTTAGCTATTATGTTCTGGATGTCAGGCTACGATCCGATTTGGAGCGGTTCATTTTTTGCGACGTTCACCATGCCGTTCTTCCTAATGGTGCTGGCCGGAGCGTTGGGCATTTCCCGAACCTCGAAGAACCTGCCGGTGATCCAACTTATCAACCTGTCTGCCGTAGCTTGGGTAGTCTACCAAATTACCGCGCGCGGCGGCTTCACGACCCCAAGTGAATACGTTGCCGTAGGACTGGCCTTGTTTGGCGCGATCACCATGCAATGGTACATCCACATTTTCTCGAATTATGGCCGCAAGCCGAACGTTGCCATTGTGAAAGGCCAAGCGTTATCTGAATTGCCGCTGCAACGGCTGGACGAAACACACAGGACCTCCGCGTCCTTTACAGGCGAACAAACACTGCTGGTGTTTTTTCGCGCCAACTGGTGCCTTTTCTGCATGAACCAGCTCAAAGAGGTGAAGGCAAAGGCGGGTGTGAAGGTAAAGTTCATCTCTAACCAAGGCATCAAGAATTCCGAGAAACTGGCAAAGAATCTGATGTTACCGGCACATTTCGAGATCCTTCAGGACAACGGATTGGCCGACGCCAAGACCCTGGGTATCGAAGATTTGGGTGGAGCACCGTCTGAGATGCCCGGTTACCCTAGCGATACTGTCAAAGCGACTGTCATCGCACTGGATGAAGATGGCACAGTGATCTTCGGCGATGAGACGGACAACTATCGCATACGCCCTCATCCCGACGCGTTCCTGCACGTCTTCGAACCGCGCGGCAGCTTTCAGGCCTTCTCGGCGGCATAAGTGTCGCAACGAACAAAGCAACGCACGCCTGCGCGGTGCTGCTGCCCAACCAGACAAATGGTTTGGACAGTCTTTTCAAGACATAGTTATATGACAGCATTCAGAAAAAGTGGTGCGGGTGGAGGGACTTGAACCCCCACGCCTCGCGGCGCCAGAACCTAAATCTGGTGCGTCTACCAATTTCGCCACACCCGCACGACCGGCCTTGAGCGCCGGATTGACGTGCTCAATAACAAAGGCTGCGACCGAGTGCGAGAGGGAAATTGGCTTTTGGCAAAGATTATTGCCCCCTTATTGGCGACAATCTTGGCGAGGCTGATCGTCATACCCGGCGCGCAGAATCCGAGCCTCTGAGGGTGCGTGAGCAGACTGAATCGGGCCAATAGTCCCAATTTATTGAATGTTTGGAACTTAGATCCCTGGCGAAAATCAGTACGACAGCATTTGATCCATCAATTGCTCGTCCTACCAATAGTTGACGATTCATGCACATTAAAGATGGCCGAAAAATTACACTCGCTTACGTTGAGTTATCTGATTGAAAACCGGGCGCACCTAACACGGTTGCTTCGATCATCGCACCGGGAGGGTCGGAAAACCAGCTCGTAGATAAATTCTCTTATCGAATTTATATTGTTATAAAACAATATATTACCAGCCTAACCTTCAATATAATTCATCCTACAATCAACGCCTTGCTCAGCTATGGCGCCTTGATTCTTCAGTGTCGAAATTCTTCCCACTCGACCATGAGTTGAGCGTCCCAAGAGACTGTGACCATATTTGCGCCACAATTCAAACGCCAAAAAATCTTATTCGCGTCAAAATAACACCGCCTTGCCAACAATTATGGAGAGCGGGAATTAATGAGTCTTTTTGCCTTCGGGCAAGTACGAGTTTCTTTTTTGCTCAACTCGAACACGAGGATCTTAACCGTGACCAATATGATGAACGCTGCTTCTGCCGAGCAAGACGCCATTGGTCTTGCCCGTGAAAGTTTTCTTGGTGAACTGAAGTCCTTGAACCGGAATCATCCGAACACAGGCTTCGGCGTGTCATTGCGTACGCATTCGGGGGGTCACTACCTGTTGGCCAACTCGCGCATGCCGTTGCCCCGAACGAAATCAAAAAGTTTTCCGACCGGGCGTCGCCTGGCTCTGCTGGAAAACAGTGAACAGTTCAGCGAGATCGAAGTGCTTGCCGATTCTCAAGCTTATGAAACGATCTCACCCGGTGACGAGGCCGATATTCTGGGCACTGCGCTGAATCTGATCGCGCGTATCGACATCATGACCAGCTCTCATGACGGTCAGGACCACAATCCCATCGCTGCCACTGGAACCGGAGGCTGACCATGGCCCGAAACGACCATCTTCTGTCCGTTGGAAATGAGGCGCTGACGCCGATGACTTCGGCCATGACTGCCCTGTCTACGCAGATCGACCAATTGACAGAGGTAGCAGATGCGCGATCCTCGGCGCGGTTAGCAACGCTCAAGACGAAGATGGAGAATTTTACGGCCAGTGTGACACTGGTTGGGCAGGTCAAGGCTGGCAAATCCTCGATCGTGAACATTCTGGCCGGGCGCCCCGCCCTGCTGCCGTCGGATGTGAACCCGTGGACCTCGGTGGTAACCACGCTGAACATCAACACTCGCACAGAAGGCGACAAAAAAGCCAAGTTCACCTTCTTCGAACAAGAAGAGTGGGACAACCTGATGGTCGGCGGTGGCCGATTGGGAGAACTGGCCAATCGCGCCGGGGCCGATGATGAGATGGAAGATATTCGCCGCCAGATCGGCGAGATGAAGGCCAAATCCGAATCCCGCCTGGGCCAGCATTTTGACCTGATCCTGGGACAAAGCCACCAGTATGACTATTTCGACGACGAACTGATCCAGCGCTATGTCTGTCTGGGCGATGACGAAGACCCGGATATCAACCCCAAGACCGGGCGTTTTGCCGACGTCACCAAATCTGCGGAACTGTTTATGGACATTCCGCAGTATCCGATTTCGCTGAAACTCTGCGATACACCCGGCGTGAACGATACGTTTATGGTGCGCGAACAGATTACGCTGCGCAGCCTGCGCGGGTCCGAGGTTTGCGTTGTTGTTCTGGCCGCCAGCCAGGCGCTGACCACCATGGACATGGCGCTGATGCGGATCATCGCACAGTTTGAAAACCGCCAGATCATCCTGTTTGTGAACCGCATCGACGAACTGTCAGATCCGGTCAATCAAGTGCCGGAAATCCGCGACCGCATTCAGGACACGCTGAAACAGAATAATATCGACACGAGCACAAGCGTTGTGTTCGGCAGTGCCCTTTGGGCCGAAGCCGCCCTGACCGGCAATCCCGACATTCTGACAGAAGAGTCGCGGCAAGCTCTGAATACCTTCTATTTGGCAGCAGGGTTTGGTGATCAGGCCCCGTCGCTGGATAAAATCTGGGCATTGTCGGGTCTTCCCGATCTGCTACTGGCGATGAATGAACGGATCGCTGACGGAGCGGGTACTCGCCTGTTGGATCGCGTCCGGCATCGCGCCCGCAATATCGCCAGCCAGATTCGGGCGACGGCTGTGGCCAAGAACCTGTCCGACGGCCAAGGGGTCGTGCGGGATCTGGATGGTGTGTCCCCCGAAGAGGCAATCGCCAAGGTTGCTGAGGAATACGATAAGAAGGCTGCGGAACTGACGACCGCCTTGCGCGACAAAGTGCTGGAACGTCTGAAATCGGCCGAGGCGAACTTTGTCAAACGCGCAACGGACTCTTTGATTTCGCATCTCGAACAGAATGGCGAGGAAGGCACTTGGCAATATGACCCGGCGGGTCTGCGCACATTGCAGAAAGCGGCCTATTTCAGCTTTGCCCGCGCGATGCGCAAAGAGGCAGGCGCGCTTTACAGTACCGCCGCGGCGGATGTCGAAGCGCTGTATCAGAAGCTTTTGGGCAACCATCTGGGTGAATTCAGCATCGAAGCCCCAATCGTCCCACGCGTACCTCCGCCACTGGGCATCGGGCGCACAATTGCGCTGGACCTGCAAAGCACATGGTGGCGTCGCTGGTGGCAACGACGCAAAGGGTTCGAAGCATACGCTGCCGATTATACGCGCCTGATCGCATCCGAGGCGAACTCGATCACCAAGGACCTTGAGGAAAATCAGATCGCTGCGGTTCTGGAAAATGTCCGGGCCGGGTTGTCTGACTTCCTGCGCGAGCAGGCCGAGACCCTGTTGAACATCTCGGCCTCAGCCGAGCAAGACCCAAGCCAGGCCGCGCTTATGGCCGGTATAGCACCCAAGAAATCGCGCGACGATATCCTGGGTGACATCCTGAAAGATCTTAGTAACGAGGCAGCATAAGTAGCGATATGGCAAAAGACACACAAACCCGCTTCGTCTCTCCTAAGGCATGGGAACGCATCGAGCAGTGGTCCCGGCGCAAACCGATCTTTGCGCTGATGGGAGAGTTCAGTGCCGGAAAATCGACGCTGATGAACTTTTTGCTGCGCTCGCACGCGCTGCCAACGCAGGTCACGGCCACGCAACTGCCCCCCGTCTGGTTCAGTTGGGGAAAAGGTTCGGCCTATGTGCAGCGCCACGATGGTAGCCGCGAGAACATTACGCTGGACCAGCTTGATACCGTAGGGGTCAACGACGTTCAGTTCGTTCGCATTTTCCTTGAATCCGACATTCTGGAAGCGGTGGACCTGATCGACACCCCCGGCATTTCCGACCCGAAAATTTCCAGCGATGTCTGGCGTCGCGCGGTCGGGCAAGCCAATGGCGTGCTGTGGTGTACTCATGCCACCCAAGCCTGGCGCGAGACCGAGCGGGCGACATGGGTGTCTTTGCCCGAACGTTTGCAGCATAACTCGCTGCTGCTGGTGACCCGAGCAGATGTGTTGGGCCAGAAAGATCGCCAAAAAGTGCTGCGCCGCGTGAACCGCGAAGCCGGTCATCTGTTTAACAGATCGATCCTGTTTTCGGCTCGTGACGCGATCACGGCGCGGGACAAAAGCGGTGACGCCGAGCTGTGGGCCCGCAGCGGTGGCGGCAAGATGGTCGACAGCTTCCTCGAAATTACCGAACAGATCATGGACAACCGCGCCGATATGCTGGCGCGCTACCAGATCGACAACAGCCTGTCAGGCGGCCTTCGTGTTCAGCCAAATCGCCCCAAGCGAAAGGAAGAACAGGCCGACGAACCGGCGCCGTTGAAATTGGTCGACCCCGTATCCGAATCCGAGGCGGGTGGCGCAGACGAAGTGGTCACCAACTTCCCAATTCGTCCAACGCGTGTCGAGCGCCGCGCCGAGGATACCGACCGGGAAGAACGCATCGATGCGGCCGAGGCCGAGCGCCTGCGCGCCGAAATGGTGGCGGAAAAGCAGGATGCTGAACCCGTCCAGGACGCCCAAGAGGACGAGCTGCGCGCCTTTTTCCGCGACACACCGGATACCGGCCTGAACCTGTCCGAACACGTGCGGGGTTTCGACGAGGAAGACTCGTTCGATCTGCTGGATGATGACGAATTGGACGAAGATGACGATATCAACCTGTTGTCTGACCCCGAAGTGGACAGCCCTGCCGAAGAACTGGCCGCTTCGGACCCGATCCTTTCCTCGCCCGAAAACGAGTTGGCAGACACGTCCGAGCAGGGTGAGAGCGCCGAACAAGCACCGGAAGACCGTCGCGCCGATGTCTCGGTGTCATCAATTACGGCTTTGCTGGCGGAACAGGCGAAAGGCGCAGATGATGAGTATGAACCCGAGCCCGAATCCAGTGGTCTTGTGGACATGCAAGTTGTGCCGCTGTCCAACGGTGCCGCCCCTGACGAGGCAACCCCGGCCGCAAAAAACGGCGAAAAACTGGAAGATTTGCTGAACGTACCGGCAGGAAAACCGCTGAGCGCGGCATCCATGTGGCGCGACATCACTGCGGATGAGGATTTGCCGGACGACGCTGAAGGCATGAAAAATGTGTTCGACGCGTTCCTCAAGGAATTTGACCAGATCGCAGCCGAACATTACGCACGTCAGGCCAAGGATTCTATGCATACGGTTCCGAACGCTTCGAAAAACGGCGGGGCGGAATTCCATGTGTTGTGACCCGAAGCGCAGGTAGCAAGCGATGACAATCGAAGCCGCATTGAACACCGCGATGGACACCATACCCGACTGCATTGCAGCCGGGTATGTCGATATGGAAACGGGGATGTTGCTGGCGACCAACACCTTGGACACAGACAGCGCGGACGTTCTGGACACTTTGGCCATTGCCGTGGCTAACCTGTTTCAGGGTCGCGGCGTCAAAGCCTTTGAGGAATTGTTGCGCTCGGCCACAGCAGAAGAGTCGGATAGTCCGGGATTTGGGGAAATCGCGGTGTTTTCGAACGATCGGCTGCACATCTTTCTGCGGACCCGGGAATATCCCGATCACGTGGTCTGCTACATCTGTCACAACAGCGCCAATGTCGGGTTGGCGTTGACCAAATCGCATCTCAGCCTGGGGCCGGTAGCGGCTGCAGTTTAGACCGGACCAGAGGGGGGTCACGGCATGATGGACACGGACATACTTGATCTGCTCGACGATATCGGTCGCGCATCTGTCGCCCGCCTGAATCCGGCGGTGACCGTACCAGGCGAAACAGCCCAGGCGCGGCGCGAAAAGGTTTTGCGTACCATTCGCGGCACCATCCTGCCACGTCGGTTGGAATTCACCGCCGCAAACGGCGATTGCCTGGCGATTGAGGTCAACAGCTCTCGGGTGACGGATGTGTTTCGCGTGCAATCCGGTATTGCCCCGGATTTCGAAACGGAATCGCGTGAGGATCTGGCCGTCAAGCTGGCGAAACTGGTCACGGACATCGCCTGCGCTCCTGCTCCGCTTGAGCTTGTTTCCCTGCAACCAGACACGGCGCTTGAGGCGGATGACGTTGGCATAACCTACAGCGAGATCGAAACCGCCTGTGAAAACATAGAAGTGCCGACAGAGCCTGTTATTTCCATTGTTGCGGATGCCGATCTTGACGAAATAGCATCCGCCGATGAAGCTCTGGAAAGCGAAGAAAACGACACTCTTGCCCAGCGTTTCTATGACGGGTCCGAGCGGTTTGCACAGGGGCGTGTTCTGGCAGCCGGGGCCGACGGGGCAGCACTGCAAATGGCAGGTGATTGCCAAGAAAATGGATCATTACACCCCGATTCTGACCTGCTGGCCCGCTTTGCCCGCGATCTTGCTGGTTGGAATGGCGACAGCGCCGCCGTCATGGACCATCCGCAATTGATTGTCATGCGCCCTTCGGGTGGCAAAGACGCCGGGCTGGCAATCCTGAACGATGGTAAAAACCTGGCAATGGCCGTACACGAGGCGCGCAAGCTGGGTGCCGTCGTCAATCTGTGGACCAATCTAAAGAGGCCGGACGGATGATTTCGGCCATAACATTCAATTTTTCGACTAATTCTATCCGTGATTACAAGTTACCAGGGTAAAGTTTATGAGTGAGAACAACCGTCGCGAGTTAATCCGTATTGCCGATGACATGAACGGCACCTCTAATGAAGAGACCCGCCAGTTCATTTCGCGAATTGTCAGCGACCTGACGAATCTGAAACCTTCGATTGCCTTTGTCGGGCAGATCAAGGCCGGCAAATCCCGTTTGATCAACGGCTTCACCGGGCAGGCCGAATACCTGCCGTCGGATGTGAACCCGTGGACGACGGTGATTACCGATATGCATTTCGGCCACCCATCGGGACGCACCGCAGGGGCCGAATTCCACTTTTTCGACAACCGCCAGTGGCAAGCGCTGATCGCCGAAGGCGAAGAGCTGCGCAACATGTTCCCCGATGACGAGGACAGCTATAAGCGCGAAATGATCGAAGAGCAGGTCGAGGCGATGAAAACCCGCGCCAAGCTGCGTCTGGGCGAAAGCTATAAGCACCTGCTGGGCCAGCATCACGATCTGGATGACCTGAATTCGGACGATCTGGCGCGCTATGTCTGTGCCGGGGATGATCCAACCGAAGAGGGTGAGCACGACCCTGGATCAGATCGTGGTCTCTACAGCGACATCACCCGCAAGGCCGAGGTCTATTTCGACATCGGCCACTTCCCGTTCCCGCTGACGGTGACGGACACGCCGGGCGTCAACGACCCGCTTTTGATCCGCGAGGAGATCTCGCGCCAATACCTCAAGGAATCCGACTTCTTTGTTGTGGTTCTGTCTGCGCATCAGGCCCTGTCGCGCGCCGATCTGAAACTGTTCCGCCTGATGCAGGCGCTGGAACTGGGTCAGATCGTAGTCTTCATCAACCGCGTCGACGAATTGGGCGGTGGAGCCGAAGATGCGGGCAAGGTCCGGGCCGATGTGATGGACGGTCTGGAAAAAGCACTTGGCAATTCGGATATCGATGTGCTGATGGGCAGCGCCCAATGGGCGCACTATGCGCTGACCGGGGACGAAACAGGTATCAACCATGATGAGGTCCTGGCCTGGCTGCGCGCGCATCCGGAACAAATGAAGCAATATCTGGACGGGGTCGAAGAAATCAAACGCGGCTCGGGCCCGATCAGCCGCGAAGGCGTCTTGCGGTTTGCCGCCATGATCGCTTCGGGCTTGCCAGACCTGCGCCGTCACGTGACCAGTGCGCTGACCGAGGGACCGCGCAATGAACAGCTGCGGATGGCTTGGCAGCACCTCAACAGTTTTGCCCAAGGCGAGCTAGAGCGCAGCAAGGCCCATCTGCGTGTCATCGAAGAGGAAATCAGCCCTGCCCCCGACAGCGGTGACGAGAATAGTAAGACGCTCGCCGATCTGCGCACACTGGTAACGCAAAAAACCTCGGAAATCGTCAATGACATGGACGATGTTCTGGCCAATCTGCGCGGGGTCATGGACGATACCGTGGCCGAGTCTGTCTCGGCTGTGGTTCGGGGACCGAATGGCGACTCACCCCTGCTTGCTAAGGGTGGGGATACCGAACTGAACTTCACTCCGCTGCGCGACCGAATGCGCGAGTTGGTTCAAGGGGCCACGCAGGTGGTGCGGCAGCGAATGCTGAGCGAATTGTACTCGATTGATATGCAAAGCAATGCCGCCTTGCGCGCCCTGCCCGGCTGGCAAGACCCAAGCGACAACCGCATGAATACCAGTGCCGTACGCTGGTTCCGCCCGGATACCACAGCTCTGACCCGCGGCATTACGGTTGAGTTGCGGGTCAGCTGGCTGTCACGTCTGATTTCACGCAAAAGCGTTGTCGCCCGCGCCGAACGCATGATCGTTCAGGAATTCGAGATGATCGGAGACGATCTGGTGGACACCGCCCGCAGCGATTTGTTGGAGCGCCTGAACACCGTTCTGGATCACTATCTGGCCTTGCTGGCCGGGCATCTTGAACATCGCATTGGAAGCGGCGAAACCAATGAGCGCACCGAGGCTCAAATGGCCTTTGATCAGGCACAGCGCATCGTGGCAGAACTAAGCGCCGTATTCGGCGCGGATGACGTAGACAAATTACTAGCAGAGGCGGCGGAATGATCGAATTTCCCGGAACCGAACAGGAAGTAAGACAACTTGAACGCTTTCTGACCGTGACCGAAAACCTGACAGCCGATGAGGCACTGGGCGATATGCGCGATAGAGCGCTGGCCCATGCCGAACGGCTGTCCAACGCGGTCAACATCGGTTTTGCCGGGGAATTCGGGGCTGGAAAGTCCAGCCTTGCCAACATGTTGGCCGGGGCCGATATCCTGCCCACCGGGCCACAACACCTGAAATTGCCACTGGTTATCGTCGCCTATTCTGAAACTCCGGAAACCACCGTGGGCTGGTGGGATCGTGAACCCAAGATTTATTCCGGCATCGCGCTGGAAAAAGCAGCCGCGGATGAACCCGATTTCATTTCGGTTGGGCTGAACACCCCTGCCCTGCAGGAAATCTCTTTGTTCGATCTGCCGGGAACCGGCGCGCTGGACGACAATTACAAAGAGACGCTCGATCTGCTGAAATTTGTCGATTGTGCGATCTGGTGTACCAACGGGACCAATGCCTGGCGTGAAACCGAACGGCATCTGTGGGTACAAGTCCCGCAAGAGCTGCGCGCCAATAGTCTGCTGGCCGTCACCCACACCGATCTGCCGCATGTCAGCGAAGCACTGGATCGGGTTCTGTCGCGGCTCAACAAGGAAAAGGGCGATTTGTTCCGCTCGGTCGTGCCTATTGGCACGCCGGTTGCCGTCCGCGCCATGGCGCAGGAGCCCGAGCCCGATTTTACCCTGTGGGAAACTTGTGGTGGCCAAAATCTGGCCGAACAGGTTTTAGAGATCGCATCCGCCCGCCGTCTGGCTGACCTTGAAGCCGCACAGGCAGACCTGAAACAGGACTTTCTGCCCTTTCTGGAAACGCTGGACCTGCCAGAGGCCGAGCCGCAACCAGCCGACACTGCCTCGATGCATGCCACGCTGGAATCCGCACTGCCGCCGCTTGAAAACCCGATCCTCGAGGACTGGCTGGCCGCAATTGCCAGCATCTACGAAGACCTGCGTGAATCGTCGGATATCGAACCGTCGGCCTTTTTGCATTCGTGCCAGGAAATCGTCGAAGATTTCGCCGAACGGTTAGAGCAAGGGGGCGAAATCGACCCCACGGCCGACTGGATCCCGGGCGAGTTCGAAAAGGCCACCGACCTGTTGTTGTTGTTGCAATTTGAAAGCGGTGACGCCCCCTTGAAGGACGCGATCAGCATTCTGGCACAGCTCAGCGATAACCTTGCCTGGGCAGGCAGCCGAGTGGATTCGGCGCAGCCAAAAACCGGAACCTGATAACTTCTCGTTAAAATTGAGTCGCGATACAGCGATTCGAATGCCCTAGAATCGCACCTAAAACTTTCTGACTCCGTTGACCAAGCGGAGACAAACAGTCGATCAGCTTGCATTTTGTGCAGGCTGATTTTCAACATTTAGAGACACCACCTCCCAAGAATACAATATGTAGTATTGATCCGAAAACGGTCCATAGTGAAGCCATGAGGCGGCCCCAATAAAGTCAAATTTGAAACGTCTAACCGTCTTAAGTGTCCTGCGGTTGTGTTTGGTTGTGAGTTCGAGGGCGATTTAGCCCAGTTAAATAAACCGCAAAACGATCAGAACGGGCGGAAAGAAATGAGCCACAACCAGGCGGTCGGTGCATCGCACGACGAACCGAAAATTGAAGGACTTCAACCCGGCGCAAAACTACTGCGCGGTCAGTATGAAATCCTGCGTTTCCTAAGCAATGGCGGCTTTGGGATCACCTATTTGGCCCGCGACAGCCTAGAGCGTGACGTGGTGATCAAAGAGTGCTTTCCGGGTGCCTTGTGCCGTCGCAATGGCGACATAGTCGAACCCGCCGATCCTGACCACAAGGACGATCTGCGCGCCATCATTGATTTGTTCATTCAAGAGGCACGCAACCACGCGCGTCTGGTGCATCCCAATATCGTAGACGTCCACCAGGTCTTTGAAGACAACAACACCGCCTATATCGCGATGGATTTCATCAAGGGATGCGATCTGTTGGATTACGTTGAGAACTCCGACAACAAGGCCGGGCCGGATTTCATCGTACAGGTGACCGAAAGGATGTTGTCTGCGGTGTCCTTCATCCACCAAAGCGGCATGCTGCACCGGGATATCTCACCCGACAATATCCTGATCAACGAGAACGGCGATCCGGTGCTGATCGACTTTGGCGCCGCGCGCGAGCAAGCGGCACAGCAATCCGCGGCTCTGTTGACCCTGCGGGTTATCAAGGACGGTTATTCCCCCCACGAATTCTATGTGCGTGGCGCCGATCAAGGCCCCAGCAGTGATCTCTATGTGCTGGCCGCCACGCTGTATCACGCCATCAGCGGAGAACGTCCAATTGATGGTCAGACCCGCCTGAACGCATTCAACAATGACCAGGACGACCCGTACTCTCCGTTGGCTGGACAGTTCAAAGGCTACCCGGATGGGTTCCTTGAAGCGATCGACAAGGCGATGGAGGTTCACGTCACTGACCGCCTGCAAAGCGCGTTGGATTGGTTGCGCATGTTCCGCGGTCCGGGCGTGATGTTCGATACGTTCGACTACCGTCCAGTTTCCGTCATCGTTGCGATGGACCGCAAGGATGATGAGGTTGAAAAAGCCCGGATCAAGGCCGAAAGCGAAAACGCCGAGGCGGTGGTCACCGCACTGCTGGCTGGCAACGCAGATCTGGCTCTGGGCAACGAAGATAAAAACGACGATGAACTGGCCAAGTTCACGTCCAAGGAAGACACGGCCGTCGCCGTTGACACTGTGGTAAAAAGTGGATCAGGCGGCAGCGGAAAACTGGTTGCGGGCATTGCCGTTGTTGTGGCCGGTCTGGCGGCGGGCGGATACTTCCTGATGACCAGCGAAAAACCAGAACCCGCACAGGACATTGCGGTTGTGGCCGAACCCGCAACGACCGAGACCACCACCCCAGCAACAACCCAGGTCGAAACTGAAACGGCAGCACCTGTCGAGCAGACTGCTGATACCGAAGCCCCTGTCGAGCAGGCGGCCAACACCGAACCTACGCCGGAACCAGTTGATCCGGCGCCTGTTATGGCAGAACCGACGCCAGAGCCTGTCGAGCAGACACAGGCCCCCTCGGCTGACACACAAGAGGCCCAAGCCCAGACAGCCGAACCTTCACCCGCAGCGGTTTCGTCGGGAACCCCTGCGGAAACGCAAGTTGCCTTCTCGCATTGGGATGTCGAGATTCCGTTCCAGTTCTCACGACGTCGTGTATCCACCGGCAGCATCATCGCCGTTACCGGTGTTGACCCGGCACAAGACATGTCGGTGATCGGCGATTGGGTCACGCGCGGCGCTGCGATCTATACGCTGAATGGCAAACCCATTCGCGAGAACGCAAGCTTCGCCGCGCATGTTCTGGATGATCTGTCCGTTGATCCTGACGGGTATATCCGTGTGACCGCGCGTTATCGTCCGCTGGGCAAGACCTTGGCCCAGAACGGCTTGCTGGCCCTGCCTGCCATCCGTGTGATCGGTTTGGAAAACGGCATTGGCTTTACCGTCCGCAATGAAGGCGGTCAGGGCTGGAAGGCGACTGTAACAAGCACCCCTACCGACACGGCGGGAAGCCTTCGGACTGGTGACGTTCTAATCTCGGAAGCGCAAACCGGGACCATCCTGAACGAAGAAGAAAGCCTGGATGCCCTGCTGGAAGCTCTGGTTTCGGACAATCTCACGCAGGCCCGACTGACCGTGCTGCGCAACGGGGCCGAAGCTGAGGCCGTGATGCAGCTAGCGCAGGAGTAATCTGACCGGTTCGAAAGTGATCTGCCGCAAAGTGAAAACGAAGGGTGGTGCCTGGAAATCCGCCACCCTGACGGGGACCGGCCCGTCGCGGCAGATAAAAGTTGGTTTGGTTTCCAAATTGTAAGTGCCGTTGTGCCGATGCGCGCAGAGGCGAGTAGCAGCCCCGCAGGACGAAAACCCTGTGTCAAAAAGCAAAGGTGTCGACACCATGTTCAAATATAAAAGCCCTCTCAGCCGGCTTCTCGAAGGTGCCGGCAAACCTAAAGAAGCAGAAACCGAAGTAGAAGTGGTCGCGGAAGAAGCCGCAGAGCCCGAGGCGGAAAAGCCCCAGCCAATTGCGGATTTCAACGCACTGCGTAACGCGCTGGCCGGTGGCAACATGTCGTCGGAATCCTACGAAGAAGCTGACGAACTGATCCCCGAAAAGGACATGCCCGAGTTTTCCGACGAGCCGGAAGAAGATGCCTCGGATGACGTCGTGGTGACCGAAGTGGTCGAAGAGGCCGAGGATAACATCTTCGAAACACCCGAAACCCAGCCCGAACCAGAAGAGCCGGTTGTAACCCTGCACATCGCCACCGACGAAGAGATCGAGGCGGAAGAAACCGCACAGGCCGAGGAGCCGCTGGAAGAGGCCATTCTTGAGGTTGTTGTTGAAACACTTGAGACCGCTCAGCCCGAGCCGGTTGAACCTGCGCAACCCGAACCAGTCGCTGAAATCGCACCTGAACCAGAAATTGCACCGGAACCGCCTCAGCCGGTTCAAGCGCCCGCCTCCGAGGACCGCCGTGGCCGCGTCAAAACCACGTTCCTTGGTTTTGAACGCGCCGACACGCACGTTCAGGAGATGATCGAAAGCGCAGAACCGGTAGCCAAGACCGAGACTGCGCAGGAAACCTTCCCTGTGGGTTGGCTGGTCGTAACCGCCGGACCGGGTCGTGGATCCTGCATCACCCTGACTGAGGGGCTGATGCAGATTGGTCGCAACGACGACCAGGCTATTCAACTGGACTTTGGCGACACCGGTATTTCACGCAGCAATCATGCGGTGATCGCCTATGATCCCGAAGACCGCAAATGCTATCTGGGTCACGGCGGCAAAGCCAACCTGGTCCGTCTGAACGGCAAACCGGTGCTGAGTACCGTTGCGCTGTCCAGTGGCGACCTGATCCGGATCAGCGAAACCTCAGTTCGATTTGCCGCCTTTTGCGATGACGGCTTTGACTGGCGGGATGCATAATAGATGCTGGCGCAACCGGCATATGACATTGCTCTGATCCTGGAACAGGGTCAGCGCGACTCGCAGGAAGACGCGATCGCGGCGCGCATGTTCGATGCGGCCAATGCCAGCTATGTTGTCGTCGCCGACGGCATGGGTGGTCATGCGGCAGGCGAAGTCGCCTCGGATCTTGTGATTGCCGCCTGGCGCGAGGCCCTGGACGCTGAGCTTGAGTGCAATACCCCGACCGAAAGCGCGATAATCGACGCGTTGCCCTTGGCTGCCATGCAAGCCAATGCCGCAATTGCCGCGCGCTGCGAGGAAAACGGCGAGGGCCTCAACATGGGGTCTACCCTTTTGGGGGTGCTGTTGCTGGAACAGCGCGTGTTCTGGATTTCGATCGGCGACAGCCCGTTGTACCTGTTCCGCGACGGGGTGCTGCGCCAGATCAACGAAGATCACTCCATGGCTCCGGTCATTGACGCGCAGGTGGCCCAAGGCACTCTGACAGAGGCTGAAGCGCAGGTTCACCCGGATCGCAACCAACTGACATCAGTGGTCATGGGGGCCGAAATCCCCAAGGTCGATTGCCCGGAAGAGCCGCTGCACCTGACTGCAGCAGATGTGTTGATCCTGGGCAGTGACGGGCTGCAGTTCCTCAGCGACGCGGAAATTCAGACCATTGTGCAGGCCAACGCGCATGCATGGGCGCAGGACATCGCCGAAGCGTTGTTGCAGGCGCTTCACGCCAAGTTTGACCCCGATCAGGACAATGCCTCGATCGGTGTTGTGAAATTAACAAGAAACTAACCAAGGCAAAGATACAGGACCCATGAAAACCCATCTGTTCATATCCAGCCTGGCACTTGCTGCCGCGGCCGGAGCCGCCTCGGCGCAAGAGGCGTGCTCAACCTACGAAATCCAATCAGGCGACAGCCTGCGCGAATTGACGATCAATGTTTATTCGACCGAGGATTTTCGTATCATCTTTGACGCCAACCGCGACGTGATCGGCAACAACCCGAACATCATCCGCGTGGGCGACGTACTGACCCTGCCCTGTCTGGAAGATATCGGGCGTGCGCGGGAAGTTCCGCAAACGGAAGCAGAAGCCATGGCAGCCGAGATGGCGGCCGAACTGGTCGCAGCAGCCGAAAAGCGGGCAGCTAAAGCAATAGCCGAGGCCGAAGCCCGCGTAGCAGAAGCCGAGGCCGAAGCCAAAAAGACCAGCGAGGACGCAGTGGTTGCAGCCAAAGCCGCGGCCCGCGAAGAAATCGAAGCCGCCCGCGCCGAGGGTGCCGCACTGATCCGCGACGCGGATGGCGGGATCCGCCCCGGTATTCGGGATCGCCAGTTGCTGCTGATCACCGGCGGCAACTATGCGCCGTTCACAGATGAGGCCCTGCCCCATCGCGGCCTTTATACAAATCTGGTGGAAACTGCGATGCTTCGGGCCGCGCCCGAGCAAGCCTACAAGATCCAGTTCGTCAACGACTGGTCCTCGCATCTGGACCTGCTGATGCCGACACTGGCCTTTGACGGCACCTTCCCCTGGTCGCGCCCCAATTGCGAAACGGCCGAAGCCCTCTCGGAAAATGACCGCGCGCGGTGCGAGACTTACAATTTCTCGAACCCGTTCTATGAGGTTGTGGACACCTTCTTTGCCCGCGAAGGCTCGGGCTATGAACAGACGCTGACCTATGCCGATTTTGCAGGCACCACGATCTGCCGCCCCGAGGGTTGGTCACTGTCGCATATGGATGCAGTGGGTCTTTATGAACCGGCGATCACGCTGATGCGCCCGGTGTCACCAGATGATTGCTTTCACGCGGTTATGGAAGGCACCGCCGACATCGTCGCGATCGAAGCTCACTTGGCCGTCGGTGCAATCAGCCGCCTGGGCTATGAGCATCGCATTCTCGAAAACCCCAACCTGGCGGCGATCAAGTCGCTTAACGTCATGACCCACAAAGATAATCCGGATGGGGAAGCGATCCTTGAGACGCTCAACCAGGGTCTGGCAATCATGCAGCAATCTGGCGAATGGCGTGACATCGTTTCGACCGCTCTGCGTCATCAAATGGAAAATGGCTAAGGCCTCAACCGGCCTGACAACTAAAAAGTCTGGAGGAAGTGGACATGTTTGAATTCAACCTGAAGAAAGTCGCGCTGTCGGCAACAGCCGTCACCGCCCTGAGCGCCGGAGCCGCCGCAGCACAGGAAGCCTGCACCAACTATACCGTCGCGGATGGCGACACGATGGCCACCATCGCCATCGCAGCCTATGGCACGTCGAACTATCAGCCGATCTTCAACGCGAACCGCAACCTGATCACCAACCCGAACGATCTGGCCCCTGGTCTGGTTCTTGCGCTGCCTTGTGAAGACGGCAGCCTGCCGAACGGTCAATCCGCTCAGGAAGTTATTGCGGCCGAGGAACAGCGTGCGGCAAGCGTCAAGCGTTCGAATGTCTATGCGCCGCCGATCAAGATGGTCGCGGGCAACGGATGGGAGCCATTTACAACTGAAACCCTGAACGGTGGCGGTATTATGACCCGTCTGGCAACAACCAGCCTTCAGCGTGCGGGCAACCAGCGCGAATACTCTGTCAGCTTTGTTGATGACTGGAGCTCGCACCTGGACACCCTGTTGCCGCTAGGGGCGTTTGACATTTCGATCGCATGGACCGTCCCGGACTGCACTAACCGCTCGTATGAGTGGTCTGAGGCTACCGAAGCCCGCTGCACGCAGTTTGTCGCATCAGTTCCTGTCTATGACATCGTGGGTGGCTTCTTCACACTGCCGGAAAGCGACTATGCAAGTGCGACTTCTTTCAAGGACCTTGAAGGCTCGACCATCTGCCGCATGGCAGGCTGGAGCATGGTGGTGCTTGAAGAGCAAGGCTTGAACCACAACAACACAACCGTGGTCCAGCCCAATACAGCCCGTGAGTGTCTGGATGCCGTATTGACCGGCACCGCAGATGTGGCGGCATTCGAAGTGGATCTGTTCGCATCGACAATGAATGACATGGGCTTGACCTCGGCTGACATCGTTGAAAACCCGTATGTATCCACCTTGTCCTCGATGAGCTTCCTCGCGCACCGCACCAACCCGTTCGCACGCGAATACATTGCGATGATGAACAAAGGCCTGATTGAGATGCGTGAGTCCGGCGAGTGGTACGCGATCATCTCGGATACCCTGCGTGAGCAGAACGAAAAGCTGAACGCAGCGTCGAACTGATCTTTTAGTTCACCTGAAACCCTTGGGGCCGGTCTTAGGACCGGCCTTTTTTGGTTTCTGGTACCGCTATTCGGTCAAATTCTTGGGGTTCAAATGCGGAGCCTACGGGAATCCCCTAATACCCGGAATAGCTCAGAGTGATATTCTGAAATCAACTATACCGGAGAGGCGCAGCCTCCCCACTCACTCAAAAAAGGGCCGACTTTTGGGGGTCGGCCCTTTTTTCTATTTTGATCTCTATTTTTCAGCGAAAAAGCCACGCCTAAAGGCGTGACTTCCGGCGATCAGCCGATGATCGCATTCAATGTTGCGCTGGGGCGCATCACAGCAGCGGCCTTGGCCGGGTCGGTGTGATAGTAGCCACCAAGATCGGCGGGTGCACCTTGCGCAGCGGCCAGCTCGCCCAGGATCTGACCTTCCTTATCGGCCAACTCTTTTGCGATTGGCGCAAATTCGGCCGCAAGGTCTGCATCGTCGGACTGCGCCGCCAGTGCCTCGGCCCAATAGCGCGCAAACCAATAGTGGCTGTCGCGGTTGTCGGGCTGGCCAACTTTACGGCTGGGCGACTTGTTGTTGTCCAGAATACCCTGCGTCGCCGCCTCGGCCGCGGCACCCAGAACACCTGCCTTAGCGTTGCCTTTGCTGTCGGCCAGGAAGTTCAGCGATTCACCCAACGCGCAGAACTCACCCATCGAGTCCCAACGCAGGTGGTTTTCCTCAACCAGCTGCTGCACGTGTTTCGGAGCCGAGCCACCAGCACCGGTTTCAAACAGGCCACCGCCATTCATCAGCTTGACGATGGACAGCATCTTGGCCGAGGTGCCCAGTTCCAAGATCGGGAACAAGTCGGTCAGGTAATCCCGCAACACATTGCCGGTGATGGCGATCGAATCCTTGCCAGCGGTGATCGTTTGCAAGCTTTGCTGTGTCGCTTCGCGCGGCGCCATGATCAGGAACTTATCCGCCAAGCCAGCAGCCTCAAGCGCCGGTTTGACGTATTTGATCAGCTCTGCATCGTGGGCGCGGTTTGCGTCCAGCCAGAAGATCGCCTCGGAACCTGTCAGACGCTGGCGGTCCAATGCCAGCTGAATCCAGTTTTCGATCGGAGCTTTCTTGACGGTGCAAGCGCGCCAGATATCGCCAGCCTCAACCTCATGTGACAGCAGGACGTCACCGTTAGCCAGCACGATGCGGATCACGCCATCAGCAGGCGCTTCGAACGTGGTCGGATGCGAGCCGTATTCTTCGGCTTTTTGCGCCATCAGGCCAACGTTGGCGACAGCACCGGCTGTGGCCGGGTTCAGCGCGCCATTGGCTTTGAAGAAGTTGATCGCCTCATCATAAACACCGGCATAGCAGCGGTCAGGGATCACACAGTTGGTGTCGCCCTTGGCGCCAGTCTCATCCCAACCCTTGCCGCCAGCGCGGATCACTGCGGGCATCGAGGCGTCGATGATCACATCCGACGGTACGTGTAGGTTGGTAATGCCCTTGTCGCTGTCGACCATGTACATGGACGGACGATCAGCTTTCAGGGCGTCAATGGCGGCCACGATCTCGGCGTCGCCTTTGACGCGGTCCAGCAGATCACCCAGACCCGAATTCGGGTTCACACCCAACGCATCCAGCTCAGCGCCATATTTTTCGAACACCGGCGCCAACCAGGCTTTGACGGCATAGCCAAAGATGATCGGATCCGACACTTTCATCATGGTCGCCTTCATATGAAGCGAGAACATGGTGCCGTCTTTCTTGGTGTCCTCAATGGCTTCGGTCAGGAAGGCAGACAGTGCTTTGACCGACATAAAGGTGGCGTCCGCCACGGTGCCTTCGTCCAGCGGCCAGCCGCCTTTCAGGACAGTCACGCTGCCATCTTTGCCGACGAATTCGATCTTTGCATCGCCCGCTTGTGCCGCGGTGATGGTGGCCGATTTTTCGTTGGCATAGAAGTCATTGCCGGACATCGACGACACTTTGGTCTTGCTGTCAGCGGCCCATTCCCCCATTGAGTGCGGGTTTTTCTGGGCATAATTCTTGACGGCCTTCGCGGCGCGACGGTCGCTGTTGCCTTCGCGCAGAACCGGGTTCACGGCCGAACCCTTGATCGCGTCATACCGCGCGCGGATCGCCTTTTCCTCTTCGGTCGAAGGCTCTTCGGGGTAGTTCGGGATATCATAGCCCTGCGATTGCAGTTCTTCGATGGCAGCAACCAGCTGCGGGACCGAGGCCGAGATGTTCGGCAGTTTGATCACGTTGGCCTCGGGCGTTTTCACCAGTTCACCCAGCGCGGCCAGATCGTCGGTGATACGCTGTTCGTCGGTCAGGTTTTCGGGGAAGGTCGAAAGAATACGTCCTGCCAGCGAGATATCCTTGGTTCCAACACTGACACCCGCGGCGCCGGCGAATTTGCGAATGATGGGCAGGAAGGACGCGCTGGCCAGCTCAGGCGCTTCGTCTACAATGGTATACAATATATCGAAGTTCGATTTTTCTGCCATATTCTTTTACCTTTTTTCAACCTTTCGGGGCGTGCGATCCAAGAGTTTGCCACATCTGCGTGGCTTGATACGGGGCGCGGGATTCCTAGCGCCCCAATGGTGACTCTGATTTGACAGGGTCTCCCTTAAATCAGGTTTGCCTTGGGATCAATCGTCTAGTGGGGGCGCAAATTGACACGGGGTTGAGAAATCCCGAGGTTGCTTAAACATTCAGCCGTTTAGCTTAGCCTTACTTAACTTTTACCAAATCATGCGGCGCTGTGCTTACGGAGCGAAACTTTAGGGGCTCGATCAATCTGCCCGCATGTAAAACGTAGTCAGAAATCGCTTTATTAAGATGCTCAGGTGACCCGTCATACGCTTGGCGTGGAACTGATATTCCTTGCTTGCCGAAGGAATCCAATATCGCTTTTCGTCCTTTGTATCCAAACGATGGCAGAGCATTTTCTAGCTCTGACACCGCCAAGTCCGGTCGTCCCATAACCGCGTAGAGATAGCCTCGGAGCATCATTTCTTCTTTATTTCTCCACAAAACCATCCGACGGCATTGTAGAACCACCGTTTTATGAAAATGCCTTTCATTGTGTCATCATCTTCATGCTGATATGCAGCAAGCTTCTGAACGTATTCTATCCCCTTCTTTTCATCACCAATCTCAAGGTGCACGCGGGCCTGTAGCAGCAGCACTGTCCCAATGTCGGACGTCAACCGATCAATTTCTGACACAGCTGCCAACGCGCCAAGGTAATCACTGGTGTAGCTTAGGTGGTATTCCACAAGCAGTTCGTAGGCCCAAATCTGTTCTGGCCAACGCATTGACGCCTGATCCAAGAACGTCTTGACCGCATCTTTTCCGTCTTCTTGATTTAGCAAATAGGCAATTGCATAACCGCTTTTTCGGCTATCAGGCTTAATATCAAGCACCCGCTCATATCCCAAAACAGCTTCAGCAAATCTTCCTTGTTTTCATCAATTTCCGACTTTCCAAGCAACGCATTCGTGTTGTTTGGATCTATCAACAGTGTTTTTGCGTAGTCGGCTACAGCCGCTTCGCTGTTTCCCAGAGCGTCCAAAGCCATAGCGCGTCTCAGAAACGCAGTCGCATTTTTGGATCGTAAAGCCAGAGCCTGATTATAATCCGCAATGGCGTTCTCATATTGGCGATCGCAGTAGAAGGCCCAACCACGTGCCCCCAGTAGCGTGCTTTGATACGCCGGAGTGAGCCCTCAACGTCCATCAACGTAGTACACGCGCCGGTTATATGGGACGTGCTGCCTTTATTACCCAGACATGCTGCAGTCAGCTCTGCGTGTACCGCGTCAAGTTTGGACGGTGAATTACTCGACAGCAGCAATGCCGTAATCACAACGATCAGGGCAGCAAGGCGTATACGCATCTAGGCTCCTTTGGGTCAGAGATACTCACCTTTAGGTGGTTATCCCCGGCCCATTCTCAAGATGCCTTTACCGTCAACCTGCTGTAAGTGATCCATAAAAACCACACGCGCAACCTTGGCGATCAATCACACGCCCCACGTGTCACTCAACCGGTACCCCCCGGGACAGGGGTCACTTGGGTCCAGCATGTGCTGGTGGATGCCGGTGATCCAACCACGGCCGCTGATCTCGGGGGTGATGGCCGGGCGGTCGCCGACGCGGGTTTCGGCGACAATCCGACCGGTAAAGCGAGAGCCGATGATCGACACCGCCTCGAATGTCTGGCCGACCGTCATCTGTCCTTTGGCCGCCATCAATGCCATACGCGCCGAGACTGCGGTACCGGTGGGTGACCGGTCAACTTTGCCCGGTTGGATGGCAACTGCGGACTTGCCGGTCAGGCCAGTCTCGGTGGTCTCAAGCGGGCCGCAAAAGGCGCAGAATGAGATGTGGTTCCAGTCCGGATTCTCAGGATGGGTAAAGCCAAGCTGTTCATTAGCGGCATTCGTGATCGCCACACCCATGCGCGCAATATCTCGAGCCTCATTTTCAACAATCTCGATCCCAAGCGCGGCGGCGTCGACCACCACAAAGCTGTCGCCGCCGTAGGCCGTGTCCACGGTCAACGTGCCAACGCCCGGAACCTCCAATGGCACTGCGATCTTGTCGGCGAAACTTGGCAAGTTCTGCACGTGAATACGCTGGGCTTTGCCGTCCCGGCATTCTGCGCGGACCCGGACCAATCCGCCCGGCGCCTCAAGCGTTATGTCGGTTTCCGGTTCCTGCATCGGGATGATCCCGCCATCCAGCAGCACCGTCGACACGCAGATCGAGTTCGATCCCGACATGGGCGGCGTGTCTTCGGGCTCCATGATGATAAAGGCAACGTCCGCCTCGGGGTTTTTGGGTGGCACTAACAGATTGACATGGCGAAACACGCCGCCGCGGGGTTCGTTCAATACGAAATTGCGCAGAGTCTGATCCTGGGCGATGAACGCGCGCTGATCCCACAGGGTTTCTCCGGGCGGTGGCTGGACCCCGCCGACGATGACATCCCCCACCTCACCTTCTGCATGGGCCGAAATCACGTGGATGGTTTTGATGCTGCGCATGTCTTGTCCTTAGAACCGGGTGGCGGAAAAAGGGGTTAGGGATATCTGAGAAGGTTGCCCGTCAATCAAAGCTCCGACTAAATCAGCCGTTCCTGCCGATTGCGTCAGACCCAGATGACCGTGGCCAAAGGCATAAATGACGTCCGGCGCGTTCGGCGACGCTCCGATCACCGGCAGACTGTCTGGCAGGGATGGGCGGAACCCCATCCACTGCGATCCCCCATCGGTGTTCAATCCAGGCAGGAATTGCACCGCTTTTTTCAGCAACGCGTCCGCTCGTTTGTAATTCGGCGGAAGGGTCAGCCCACCCAATTCAACCGCTCCGCCGATCCGAACGCCGCCATTGATTCGTGTGGCGACGAATCCGTGACCCGCAAATGTCAGATGCATGCGCAGGTCAAACGCACCGGCAGGAAGGGTAGTGTTGTAGCCACGTTCAGTCTCAAGCGGAATCGCGTCGCCCAGTGTCCGCGCAAGGTGATGCGACCATGCGCCGGCACACAGAACCACCTTGGCTGCCTTTTTCTCACCGTCTGACAGAGCGATCCGAACGCCGCCTTCATCAGCAGTCAGCCCGCGCGTGTCATGAATTTCAATCTGCCCTCCGCGATCGCGAAAGGTCTGGGCCAGATGCGCAACCCATTTCTTTGGGTCGACAGTGTTCATCCAGTTCGGCGTGAACCCCGCATGGGTAAAACGGGGGCTCAGGCCGGGTTGTTTTTCGGCAAGTGCCTCGCGACTGTCCAGCAGTTCGAAATCGATCCCATGTTGGCGCCGCAGCTCCCACTCGGGCAGGCTGGCGCGGAACTCGGCCTCGCTTTCGTACAGCTGCATTTGTCCGTCACGCCGCATCATCGCTTCGCCATTCACCGAAGTGACCAAACGGTCCAAAGCCGCGCGGGACAAGTCCATCAGACGCGCCTGCGCGCGCAGGTGGTCTTGATACCGTCCCGGTCGGCTGGCCCGCCAAAACCGGTACATCCACGGCGCGATTTTCAGTGCATAAGCAGGTGGTACGGACAGCGGCCCCAGCGGGTCCAGAAGCCATTTAGGTGCCTTGTGCATAATCCCTGGCTTTGCCAGAGGTTCGACCTCGGAAAAGGCAAACGCGCCTGCGTTCCCGGCCGAGGCCTGTGCTGCAACACCCTCACGATCCAGAACCAGAACGCGATGGCCCCGGCGCTGCAACTCAAGCGCGGTTGTGATGCCGATCACGCCAGCGCCGATCACGACGACCCGCGAGGTCATAGGTTGATGCCCGCCTTGAAGGGGTCATTGTCCCCAAAGATTAGCGTCGCCTCGGCCATAATATGGGCCCGCCCGGTTATCGACGGGATGACACCACCATTCGTGCCGGGCTGATATGAAAGGTGATAGGCGCTGCCGATGACGCTGTGTTGCACAATCTCTTCGCCAGGTTTCAGCACCCCATCAGCGGCCAGACAGGCCAGACGCGCGGAACTGCCGGTGCCACAGGGGGACCGGTCATAATTGTCGTCCGGGCACAGCACAAAGTTGCGACCATGGACCGTCGGATCATCCGAGGCGCCCTGAAAGATCACATGGTCGATCGGTTCACCCTGCTCTCCGCCAATCCCTTGCGCAATCGAGGCCTTTCGGATCGCAACTGTCATATCGGTCAGCTGAGGGATATTTTCAGTTTCCACCGGTATAGGGCTGGGATCAACGATAAAGAACCAGTTGCCGCCATAAGCCACATCGCCGGTCACCGCGCCATAACCCGGCACATCCAGCGTCACCCCGCGATGCACCCGGCGGCTTTCGATATTCGTGACGGTGACAGTGTTGGCGTCGTGCAGGTCGACCGTTACGATCCCAGCAGGCGTTTCAATGCGATGTTGTCCAACACCGATCCGCCCCAGATGGGCCAACGTGACGGTTAGCCCGATGGTTCCGTGACCGCACATGCCCAGCACGGCATCCACGTCAAAATAGATCACGCCAGTCACACAGGTCGGATCAACCGGCTCGACCAGCAGCGCGCCAACCATGGCAGGCTGGCCGCGCGGCTCTAACATGATCGAGCGATAGAACTCCTCATGGTCTGTCGCCAGCCGGTGGGCGCGTTCGCCCAACGGGCCGGAACCCAAATCGGGTGCGCCACTTAGGATAACCCGTGTGGGTTCGCCCCCGGTGTGGCTGTCGATCACATGCATTCAGCGATTACTCCGCCCTGTTTGGACCAGTCGGCGAACCATGTGCGGAATAGGTCATATTGCTGTTCGCAATAGTTGCGCTGCGCATCCGTCAACTCGTCCGTTTCATTGAAGTGCAGACGGTATTCCTGTTCCCCGTTCAGCACCAGAAGATGCTTGTAATACAGCACCAGGTCCGGGCCTTCGTCAAAGCTGGACAGCACATGGATCGCCTCGGTCAGCTCTCGCGCGCGCTGGCGGGCCTCGGCATGGCCTTGGGCCGCCTTTTTGGACAACCCGGCCAGCAACAATGCCTCACGCGGCAAGGCGGTGCCTATCCCGGTGATCGAGCCCGTCGCGCCGCAATTGACAAAGCCATGATAAACCTCGGTATCCACGCCGACCATCAGGGTGACCTGATCATCCTGACTGGTGATGTTTTCGGCCGCATAACGCAGATCTTCCTTGCCGCCGAATTCCTTGAATCCGATTAGGTTTGGATGCTCGTCGCGCAAGGCAAAAAACAGGTCTGCCCGCGTAGCGAATCCGTAATACGGGCTGTTGTATATGATCGCGGGCACATCCGGCGCGGCGGTCAGGATCGCCTGGAAATGGTTCTTTTGCGCTGCCGGAGAGCTGCCACGCGACAACACGCGCGGGATCACCATTAGGCCGACCGCCCCAACCTTCTGCGCATGGGCCGCATGGGCCACAGCAGATTTTGTATTGATGGCCCCGGTCCCGACCACCACGGGCAACCCTGCATCGATCAACCGTTCAACACCCTCCATCCGTTGTGCGTCTGTCAACAACGGCCAATCCCCCATCGAGCCGCAATAGACCACCGCTGACATTCCCGCGTCGATCATCTGCTTTCCCTTACGCACCAGCGCGTCGAAATCAGGCGTGCGATCAGCCTTACAGGGGGTCATAAGAGCAGGCATGGTGCCGGTGAAAACATTGGTCGACATCGAAGTTTTCCTTCCAATAGGCAACGTAGAGGCGGGCGGAATTCACCCTTTTGACTCGGCATAACGGATATTGGATACAAAATCCAGAAAATTTACAACTGACAAAAAACGCACCAGATCACAGAGACCGGTGCGTTTTGCTTCACTCAGGATTTTGCGATTACCGGAACCGTTGCCCGGTTTCAGGATCGAATAGCATTGCACGATCTGACCGCACGGTGATACCGATACGCTCCCCTTGCTTGCTGCGCTGGTCTTCGCGCTCTTCAATGATCAGCTTGTCGCCATTGGGGGTCAACAGATAGGTATAACTTACCCCACCAAGCGCTTCGGTCAGATCAACGGCGCAGGTTTCGGCTGCACGATCAACTTCGATATGTTCGGGACGGATGCCCAGCGTCACCTTGTTCAGTCCCGCAGGCACATTAGCCGTCACCTCCAACGGTGCGCTTAGGGCGGGATGCGAGACTTTACCGTCCGCAAAATCACACTCCAGAAAATTCATCGCGGGCGAACCGATGAACCCCGCGACAAAGCGGTTGTCCGGGTCGCGATACAAATCCATCGGCGCGCCGACCTGTTCAATCCGGCCGTCCCGCAATACCACGATCTTGTCGGCCATGGTCATCGCCTCGACCTGATCATGAGTCACATAGATCATCGTTGCGCCGATCTCATTGTGCAGCCGCGCGATTTCGACCCGCATCTCGACACGCAATTCAGCGTCGAGGTTAGACAGAGGTTCGTCGAACAAAAACACCTCGGGTCCCCGCACAATGGCGCGGCCAATGGCAACCCGCTGACGCTGACCGCCAGACAGGGCCTTGGGCTTACGCTTGAGGTACTGATCCAGCTTCAGGATATTCGACGCCTGCTGAACTTTTTGGTCGATCTCGGATTTGGCGACCCCGTTCATACGCAGACCAAAGCCCATGTTCTCGGCCACAGTCATATGCGGATACAGAGCGTAGGTCTGAAACACCATCGCCACGCCACGCTTGGCCGGATCCATATGGGTTACGTCTCGCGCACCAATATTAATCTGACCCTCGGTCGTCTCTTCAAGCCCCGCGATCATGCGCAGCAAAGTGGATTTGCCGCAGCCAGAGGGGCCAACGAAAACACAAAACTCACCATCTTCGATGTCTAGATCAATACCGTGGATTACCTGCGTCTCGCCATATCGCTTGATCGCCTGGTTCAGAGTCACTCCGGTCATGTCGCTTGCATCCTGTTGTTGTCGGCGCTTTGGCGGGTCTCAGGGAACCGCCAGGCCTGTGCTTCGGCTCCGATCTGTTCGGCCACTCGGCGAACACGGGGAACCCAGGTTTCCAATTGTTCGAAATTCATCCGCTCGGTCGATCCGGTGACCGAAATTGCCCCCAACATCCGCCCGCCCGACGTCAGAATCGGACAAGCGATGCAAATAATGCCCGGCTCGTGTTCTTCATCGTCGATGGCATAGCCGCGACTGCGGATCAGGTCGAGGTCAGCGCGCAGCGCCGCCTCAGAGGTCAGGGTTTTATCCGTGAACCGGTGAAAGCTCTGCTGAGAAACGGCGCGCTCCAGCGCAACCTCATCCAAATACGCCATCATCGCCTTACCGACACCGGTACAATAGGCCGGGCCGACCTTACCCGCCTGCGAATACATCTCAATCGGTTGGGCGGCGTTGCGCTTGTCGACGTACAGAACCTGATTGGCATCCAGCTGCGCCAGATGCACCGTCTCCCCAGTCTCCGCGCTCAAAGCATCCAGAAACGGCCGCGCTATCGGCGCTAATGAGCTTTGTGTCCAAGCCGCATGTGCCAGCCGCACCAGCCGCAGACCGGGCGTATAGGTTTGCCGATCAGGGTCATATGACAACATGCCCTGATTGGTCAGGGTTTGCAGAAACCGATAGAGCGTTGCCTTGGGGAAATCGCTGCTCTCCAGCAGTTCCGCAAATCGGACTGGACGCGCGAAATTCGCCACCTGATCCAGCACATCACATGCTTTTCCTATTGTTCCGTCACCTGCCACGGGCGTCTGTTCTCCTCCTATTGACCCATAGCCATCTTCACGAGGGTCTTGACAAGACTAACCGAGTCGATGTGTAGTTTTCAATATATAAAACACGGTTTCATTATTTGAAACTAAAAATGGAAGCTAAGGGAGGAAACCATGCATTCCATGTTCAAGCGTACTGCGGTGGCGCTGGCGGCCAGTGCGGCACTTGCCGCGCCCGTAGCAGCCGAACTGTCCGGCGAGCTGCGAATCTTCCTCGACACATCGAACCCGGCGCCCCGCGCGACGATGGAAGCGATGATCGATCGGTTCGCACAACAGCATCCGGGGCTCGAGATTGAAACCACCGTGATCGACCGCGAGGCGTATAAGACTCAGATCCGCAACTTCCTTACGGCGGACACACCGGACGTTGCGACATGGTATGCAGCCAACCGGATGAAGCCCTATGTTGAGGCCGGCCTGTTCGAAGACGTGTCCGATCTTTGGGCCGAACCCGAGATCGCAGACAATCTCGCCTCGACCAAAGGCGCGATGACCCTTGATGGTAAGCAATGGGGCGTGCCCTATACCTACTATCAATGGGGCGTTTACTACCGCAAAGACATCTTTGATGAGCTGGGCCTGACCGAGCCGACCACCTGGGAAGAAGAGCTGGTCAACTGTCAGAAGATCGTCGATTCCGGTCGCGCCTGTTACACCATCGGCACCAAGTTCCTTTGGACTGCCGGTGGCTGGTTCGACTACCTGAACATGCGCACAAACGGCTTCGACTTCCACAACCAACTTGCCAATGGCGAAATCAGCTGGGAAGACGACCGGGTCAAGCAAACCTTCGCCAACTGGAAACAGCTGATCGACATGGGTGCGTTCATCGACAACCACCAGACCTATAGCTGGCAAGAGGCCCTACCCTTCATGGTCAACGGCGAGGCCGCGGCGTATCTGATGGGCAACTTCGCCGTCGCTCCGCTGCGCGAGGCCGGGCTGACCGATGATCAACTGGATTTCTACCAGTTCGTTGCCATCAACCCAGACGTTGAACTGGCCGAGGACGCGCCGACCGACACGTTCCACATCCCGGCCAACGCATCGAACAAGGAAGCCGCACGTGAGTTCCTGCGCTTCGTTGTATCCGCGGACGAACAGTCCCAGATCAACAACGGCGCCAATCTCGGCCAACTGCCAGTGAACGCGCAATCAACCGTGGATGACGACAAGTTCCTGCTACAGGGTTTCGAGATGCTGTCGTCGAACAGCCCCGGTGGCGTGGCGCAGTTCTGGGATCGTGACGCACCTGCCGAAATGGCCAAAGTGTCAATGGAAGGGTTTCAGGAATTCATGGTCAAGCCGGACAATGCCGACCGCATTCTGGCCAAACTGGAACGCGCACGTCAGCGCATCTACGACAACTGAACCGGTCGGGTCGGGCGAAAGCCCGGCCTGCACCTCATCCTGCGTAAGACGGGTGGCAACCCGTCTTACTCAACATACCTAAAACCCGAGTTTGCTCATGTCAGCCGTCGACGTCCCAGAACAGGAAAGCTGGTTCCACAGAAACCAACAACGCATTGCGCCCTGGCTGTTTCTGGCCCCGGGCCTGCTGTTCTTCATGGTTTATGTGATCATCCCGGTGTTCCAGTCCTTTAACCTGTCCCTCTATGAATGGGATGGACTTGGGGCGGCTGAATATGTGGGCTTTCGCAACTATGAAGACCTCTATTGGGAATGGGTTGACCGGGATGCATTCTATACCTCGTTGAAAAACAACCTGATCTGGCTGGTTCTCTATCTGGCCGCGATCCCGGCGGGCCTGTTCATCGCGCTGCTCTTGAACCAGACGGTCTGGGGCATCCGCCTGTACAAATCACTGTTTTTCTTCCCCTTCGTTATTTCTCAGGTCGTCGTCGGCCTCGTTTTTACGTGGTTCTATGACCCGACCTTCGGCCTGCTCAATGAATTCCTCGGCCTGTTCGGCATCGAGCCGCTGAACGTGCTAGGGGATGAGCGCTTTGTCACCTATGGCATCATCTTTGCCGGTCTGTGGCCGCAAACGGCCTATTGCATGATCCTGTACCTGACCGGCCTGAACGCCGTGGACCCCGAACAGATCGAGGCCGGGCGTCTGGACGGCGCCAAGGGCCTGCGGATGTTATGGCACATCATCCTGCCGCAACTGCGCCCTGCCACGTTCATCGCCTTTGTTGTGACCATCATCGGCGCGCTGCGCAGCTTCGATCTGATTTCAATCATGACCCAGGGCGGCCCGTTCGGATCATCCCGCGTGCTGGCCTATTACATGTTCGAGGTCGCGCTGTCCGAATACGGCTTCCGTATGGGATATGGTGCCGCCATCGCTGTGATCCTGTTCCTGATCATGCTCTGCTTCATCGCCTACTTCCTGTGGTCGATGTATCGCGAAGAAAAGGGGCACTGAGATGTTTCCCAAACCTATCGAAAAACAATCCCGCGCGGCGCAAATCAGCTATCAGGCTATGCTGCCACTAGCCTTGCTGTTGTGGCTGGGGCCGTTGTTGGCGGTCGCCCTGTTCTCCGTCAAACCGGCTGCGGACTTCACCAACGCGAACTATTGGGGCATGCCGTCCAGCTTTGAGGGTGCGTTCAACTACGGGCAGGTGTTCTTTAACTCGGACATGCCACGGTATCTGCTGAACTCATTCCTGATCACCATCCCGACGGTGGTCGGGTGTGTCGCGCTCAGCACGATGACCGGGTTCGCGCTGGGGATCTACAAGTTCAAATCGAACATCTGGATATTCTTCATGTTCGTGGCAGGCAATTTCGTGCCGTTTCAAATTCTGATGGTTCCGGTCCGCGACCTGACGCTGCAGCTAGGTCTCTACAACACCAAAACCGGGCTCGTCCTGTTCCACATCGCCTTCCAGACTGGGTTCTGCACCTTGTTCATGCGCAACTTCATCCGCGCCCTTCCGTTTGAGCTGATCGAAGCTGCCCGGGTCGAAGGTATCAGCGAATGGCGTATCTTCTGGTATGTGGTCCTGCCACTGATGAAACCAGCCATCGCCGCGCTCAGTGTGCTGATCTTCACCTTCATCTGGAACGATTATTTCTGGGCCGTTGTCCTGACCCAAGGGGCCGAAAGCCAACCTGTTACCGCAGGCATCACCAGCTTTAACGCGCAATTCCGCGCCGCCTATCAGTTGATGAGCGCCGGCTCCATCGTGGCAGCCTTGCCGCCGGTGGCCATGTTCTTCCTGATGCAGAAACACTTCATCGCGGGCCTGACCCTCGGTGCCGTCAAATAGCTTCGAACCGGAGTTCGCCTTATGACCAAGATCACCTTTATTGGTGCGGGTTCCACGATTTTCATGCAGAACATCGTGGGCGATGCCCTGCTGACCCCTGCGCTGGCCGACAGCCACTTTGCATTGATGGATATCGACGCCGAGCGCCTGGCTGAAAGCGAGGCGGTCGCCCGTGCGATGATCCGCTCGGTCGGATCGGGTGCGACCGTATCCACCCATAATGACCGCCGCGCGGCGCTGGACGGGGCGGATTTCGTGATCACCGCCTTCCAGATTGGCGGCTATGAACCCTGCACAGTCACCGATTTTGAAATTCCCAAGCAGTACGGTCTGCGACAAACCATAGCTGATACGCTGGGCATTGGGGGCATCATGCGCGGCCTGCGCACGGTTCCTGTTCTGTGGGATGTGGCGCGAGACATGATGCAGTTGTGCCCGAATGCAACCCTGTTGCAATACGTCAACCCAATGGCGATCAACACTTGGGCGCTGGCCGAGCAATTTCCAGCGGTGAAGCATGTTGGCCTCTGCCACTCGGTCCAGAACACAATCGAAGAGCTGGCCCATGATCTGGACCTGTCTAAGGACGAGTTTCGCTATAAGGTCGCTGGCGTAAATCACGTCGCCTTCTTTCTAAGGTTGGAACACCAGGGGCGCGATCTCTACCCCGCATTGCGGCAGGGATACGCAAGCGGTCAAATACCCAAGGCCCCGCTGTTGATGCCACGCTGCCCCAACAAGGTCCGGTATGAGGTGATGGACCATCTGGGCTATTTCTGCACCGAAAGTTCCGAGCATCTGGCGGAATACGTGCCGTGGTTCATCAAGGATGGGCGGTCGGACCTGATCGAGCAGTTTTCGATCCCGCTGGACGAATACCCCACCCGCTGCGTGGAACAGGTGGCCAGTTGGAAAGAACAGGCCCAGACCCTGACCGACGGGCGCAATATTAAGGTTACCCGCAGCCATGAATTTGCTGCCGATCTGATGAACGCCATCGTCACCGACACGCCCTACGTGGCCTATGGCAACCTGCCCAACACAGGCCAAATTCCGCAATTGCCCTTGGGGGCTGCGGTTGAAACCCCGTGCTTGGTGGACAGCAACGGTGTGCAGCCCTCGGTGGTCGCGGACATCCCACCGCAGTTGATCGCGCTGATGCGCAGTCAGATCAACGTGCAGGAGCTAACGGTGCGTGCGCTGGTCGACCGGAACCCCGAATACATATATCACGCCGCCATGATGGACCCGCACACTGCCGCCGAACTGGACCTGCGCCAAATCCGCAACATGGTTGATGATCTTCTCATCGCCCATGCCGATTGGCTACCGGACTGGTGCAAACCCGCAAAAGCCGCCTGACCCCAAGAATAGAAGGCAGAACAAATGACTAAGAAACGCCGATCACAGCACTGGTATGGCAAGCTGGACAAAGATGGGTTCATCCACCGCTCGTGGATGAAGAACCAGGGTTTTCCAGACCACGCGTTTGACGGGCGCCCCATCATCGGGATCTGCAACACATGGTCGGAACTAACGCCCTGCAACTCGGGCCTGCGCGATCTGGCCGAAGGGGTCAAACGCGGCGTGTGGGAGGCCGGAGGTTTTCCGGTCGAATTCCCGGTCATGTCGCTGGGCGAGACGCAAATGAAACCCACCGCCATGCTGTTTCGCAATCTGTTGGCGATGGATGTTGAGGAATCGATCCGCGCCTATGGTATCGACGGCGTTGTCCTGTTGGGAGGTTGCGACAAAACCACACCGGGTCAATTGATGGGTGCGGCCTCGGTTGATCTGCCGTCTATTGTGGTCAGTTCCGGCCCGATGCTGAACGGTAAATACCGCGGACAGGATATCGGGTCAGGCACAGACGTCTGGAAGTTCTCTGAAGCCGTACGCGCGGGTGAAATGACGCTGCAGGATTTCATGAGTGCGGAATCCGGTATGTCGCGCAGTGCGGGCGTTTGCATGACCATGGGCACGGCCAGCACAATGGCGTCGCTGGTCGAGGCGATGGGCATGAGCCTTCCCACGAACGCCGCCCTTCCGGCGGTGGATGCGCGTCGCATGGCCTTGGCGCATCTGACCGGCAAACGCATTGTCGAGATGGTGGACGAAGACCTCAAACCTTCAGATATTCTGACCAAGGAAGCCTTTGAAAACGCCATCCTGGCCAACGCCGCCGTGGGTGGATCGACAAATGCGGTAGTTCATTTGCTGGCATTGGCAGGCCGCGTCGAAGTCGATCTGGCCCTGAAAGATTTCGAAATCGGTTCAGATATTCCCCTTTTGGTGAACTGCATGCCCTCGGGCAAATACCTGATGGAGGATTTCTGTTACGCAGGCGGCGTTCCCGTCGTTCTGTCCGAGCTGAAACCCTTCCTGCGGCCCGCGAAAACGGTTTTGAACAAGGATATCTCGGCCCATTATGAAGGGGCTGAATGTTTTAACCGCGACGTCATCCGCCCCTTTGACGATCCGGTGAAACCCGCCGCGGGCCTGCGCGTGCTGCGCGGCAATCTGGCCCCGAACGGCGCCATCGTGAAACCCTCGGCCGCGACGGACGCGCTGTTGGAGACCGAGGCCGAAGTCTATGTCTTTGAGAACATCGAAGATCTCAAGGCCAATATCGACCGCGACGACCTGCCGGTGACACCCGAGACCATTCTGGTGCTCAAGGGCTGCGGCCCCAAGGGCTATCCGGGGATGCCCGAGGTCGGCAACATGCCGATCCCGGCCAAGCTGGTGAAGGAAGGTGTGCGCGACATGATCCGTATCTCGGACGCGCGCATGTCCGGCACCGCCTATGGCACCGTCATCCTGCATGTCAGCCCCGAAGCGCAGGCAGGCGGCACGCTGGCACTGGTCAAAACCGGTGACCGCATCCGGGTTTCCGCCAGCAAGGGTGAGCTGGAACTGTTGGTCGATCAAAAGGAACTGGACGCCCGTCGCGCCACGTGGCAACCGGATGACCCGCATTACACACGCGGTTATGCGAAACTCTATATCGACCACGTGCTGCAGGCCGATCAGGGCGCGGACCTTGATTTTCTTGTCGGCAAAGACACCCGCCTTGTGACCAGAGAGAGCCACTGATGGATCAACCAGCCACTTTCCACGATCTCAACGGGGCTTCGGTCTATATCACCGGCGGTGGCTCGGGGGTTGGCGCGGCGCTGACCGATGGGTTTCTTGCGCAGGGCGCCAATGTCGCCTTCATCGGCCGGTCCGACGCCAGTGGGTTTGTCGAGGAAATGCGCGACAAACACGGCCGCGCGCCCCTGTTCATGCAAGGCGACATGACCGACACCGAGCTGCTTCACGTCACCATGCAAAAAGCCGCCGAGGCGCATGGCCCGCTGAACGTGCTGATCAACAACGCCGCCAATGACAAACGCCATTCGCTGGACGAAACCACCACCGAATTCTGGGACTGGATGATCGAGGTGAACCTCAAGGCTTATTTCTTTGCCTGTCAGGAGGCCGCGCGCCAGATGCAGGGCAAGGGTGGAGCAATCATCAATTTCAGTTCTATCAGCTATATGATGGGCAATGCAGGCTATCCGATCTACACCACCTCAAATGCCGGGATCACCGGGATGACGCGATCCTTGGCGCGCGAGCTTGGGCCGCAGAACATCCGCGTGAATGCGCTGGCTCCGGGCTGGGTTCTGACGCAGAAACAGCTGGACATGTGGGCCACGCCCGAAGATCTGGCCGCGCATTTGGACCGTCAATGCCTGAAAGAACACCTGACGCCCGAGGATATGGTCGCTCCGACCTTGTTTCTGGCCTCAAACGCCAGCCGCGCGATGACCGGGCAATGCATGGCCGTCGATGGCGGCGTTGTCGTAACGGGGTAAAGCCATGAATACGGAATGGATTGCAGTCGATTGGGGAACCTCGCATCTGCGGGCTTGGGCGATGCAGGGTGATGCGGTGCTGGATCAGGCGCAGTCGGTCAAAGGCATGGCGCGGGTGGACAAAGGCGGGTTCCAAGCCGCGCTGTTCGAACTGATCGAAGGTTGGCTGAGCACTGCTCCGATTGATGTGGTGGCCTGTGGAATGGTCGGCGCGCGCCAGGGCTGGGTCGAGGCCCCGTATTCGGCGGTTCCGTGTGAACCGACACCGGTTGCCCCCTTCCGCGTGCCGAATACAGATCCCCGAATTCGCGCCTTTGTGGTGCCCGGATTAAAACAAACGGCCCCGCCGGACGTCATGCGCGGCGAAGAAACCCAGATCGCTGGTTTTCTGGCCACTCATCAAAACTGGGACGGGGTGATTTGCCTGCCCGGGACCCATACGAAATGGGTGCAGGTCAGCGCCGGAGAGGTTGTCAGCTTTCGCACCTTCATGACGGGCGAGATGTTCGATCTGCTGGGCGGGCAATCGGTGCTAAAACATTCGATCGGCGAGGGCTGGGAGGATGCCGCCTTTGCCGAGGCCACTGCCGATGCGTTGTCGAAACCTGAACAACTGGCGGCGCGTCTGTTTGGCCTGCGGGCCGCTGATCTGCTGCAAGGGCAGGATGGCGGCGTTATCCGGGCACGGCTGTCAGGTTATCTGATCGGCGCGGAATTGGCGGCCACCCGCCCCTATTGGTTGGGTCAGCAATTGGCAATCATCGGGGCCGAGAGCCTGTCGGAAGTTTATGCCAAGGCGCTACAACAACAGGGCGCGTTTGTAGAAACCGCCAACAGCACGAAATGTACCCTGGCCGGTCTGCAACAGGCCCGCAACCTCACGAGGCAAACCGCATGAGCCGACCCATCATCGCCATTTTGCGCGGAATAGCCCCCTCGGACGCAACCGACGTTGGACGGGCGCTGATCGACGCTGGCATCGACAAGATCGAAGTGCCGCTGAATTCACCCGATCCGCTGGCCTCGATCGCCGTTCTGGCCAATGAGTTCAGTGATCGTGCTTTGATCGGGGCAGGCACGGTTTTGACGTCCCAGCAGGTCGACATGGTATCAGAGGTCGGCGGTCGTCTGATCGTCTCACCGAATTGCGACCCCGAGGTGATCTCGCACACACATCGGCTGGGACTGGAAAGCTGGCCGGGTATTTTTACCCCGACCGAAGCTTTCGCCGCGCTCCAAGCAGGGGCATCAGGGTTGAAACTGTTCCCCGGAGCGCTGGCAGGACCAACAGGGTTGGCGGCCTTACGTGCGGTGCTACCTACAGGCACGCAGGTTTATGCCGTCGGCGGGGCAGGCCCCGAGAATTTCGACCTGTGGATCAAGGCAAGCGCTGATGGGTTCGGCATCGGATCGGCGCTGTTCAAACCCGGCATGACCGCCTCGGAAGTCGCAGAGCGGGCGACCCAAATCGTCACCGCCTACGACAAGGCCGCTGGATGAGCATCGTCTACGACAACCGCGCCTGTGAACTGGGCGAAGGGCCGTTGTGGCACCCGGAACGGCAACAGCTGTTCTGGTTTGACATCCTGGGCAAACGTCTGATGACACGGGACGGCGAAGCGCAGCGCAATTGGCAGTTCGACGAACATGTCTCGGCCGCGGGCTGGGTAGACCGGGATAGGCTGTTGATAGCCTCTGAAACGGGCCTGTGGCGGTTCAACCTGCAAAACGACCAGAAAGACCTGATCGCCCCACTTGAGGCGGACAATCCGGTCACGCGCTCAAATGACGGGCGTGCGGATCCTTGGGGTGGGTTCTGGATCGGGACGATGGGTAAAACCGCCGAACCCGGTGCAGGCGCGATTTATCGGTATTGGCGGGGGGAACTTCGGCAACTGGTGAACGATGTCACGATCTCGAACGCGATCTGCTTCGCCCCGGACCGGTCTTGCGCCTATTACACGGACACGGCCACCAAGCAGGTCATTCAATGGCCGCTGAATTCCGAAACCGGCTGGCCCAAGGGCGACAGCACGGTATTCCTGGACCTACGCGTCGACGGTTTGAACCCCGACGGCGCCGTGGTTGATGCGAAAGGCAACCTCTGGATCGCGCAATGGGGTGCAAGCCGTGTTGCAGCCTATAAACCGTCAGGACAGTTCCTGACGGCCATCCCATTTGAAGCCACCCATGTGTCATGCCCCGCATTTGGCGGCAACGACTTGACCACACTCTACTGCACCACTGCCCGCGAGGGGCTGGACGAGGACACGCTTGCTGCACACCCTACCAACGGTATGACCTTTGCCGCCCCCAGCACGGGTACTGGGCAGGCCGAACACAGAGTCATTCTATGAAGCCCGAACTTGGTGTTTGCTACTATCCCGAACACTGGCCCGAAGAAATGTGGGCCACGGACGCCGCGCAGATGGCCGAAACCGGCCTGAGCTGGGTGCGGATCGGTGAGTTTGCCTGGAGCCGGATGGAGCCAACTCCGGGTGATCTGCAATTCGACTGGTTGGACCGAGCGATTGAGGTGCTGGGGGCTGCGGGCCTTAAGGTTGTTCTGGGCACGCCGACAGCAACGCCGCCCCGATGGATGCTTGAGAAACACCCTGACATGCTGGCGGTGGATGCTCAGGGGCAGCCGCGCAAATTCGGTTCACGCAGGCACTATTGCTTTAGTCATCAGGGATATATCGCCGAATGCGCCCGCATTGTCCGGCTCATGGGCGAACGGTATGGGCGCAACCCGCATGTCGCCGCCTGGCAGATCGACAACGAATATGGCTGCCATGACACGACCGTCAGCTACAGCCAGCCTGCCTTGCGAGAGTTTCAGCGGTGGCTGGCCGATCAATATGGCTCGGTTGACGCTCTGAACGCCGCCTGGGGCAATGTGTTCTGGTCGATGGAATACGCAGGTTTCGATCAGATCGGCCTGCCCAATCTCACTGTGACCGAGCCCAACCCCGCGCATGTTCTGGCCTTCCGCCGGTTCAGCTCGGATCAGGTGGTGATGTTCAACAAAGCGCAGGTTGATGCGTTGCGGCCACTGACCGACGCGCCGCTGTTGCATAATTACATGGGTCGGGTTCTGGATTTCGATCATTTCAAAGTCGGTGCGGATCTGGATATCGCCACATGGGACAGCTATCCGATTGGGTTTCTCTCAGACCGGCTTGAGGCGGACGAGGCCCATAAAGCCGCGTTCCTGCAACAGGGCGATCCGGATATGCAGGCCTTTCATCACGACCTTTATCGCGCCGTTGGGCGCGGGCGCTGGTGGGTGATGGAACAACAACCGGGCCCGGTGAACTGGGCTCCTTATAACCCTGCCCCCCTGCCCGGCATGGTGCGCCTGTGGTCGCTTGAGGCGGTGGCGCATGGGGCCGAAGTGGTAAGCTATTTCCGCTGGCGGCAGGCTCCGTTCGCGCAGGAACAAATGCACGCTGGCCTTTTGACGCCGAACAACAAACCCGCCCCGGCTATGGCCGAGGCTCGTCAAACCGCAGTTGATCTGGCCGAGCTTGGCGCGCTGACACAAACGCAGGCGGACGTGGCGATTGTGTTCGATTATGCCTCGGACTGGGCCTGGGCGACACAACCGCAAGGGGCCAGCTTCAACTATTTCCGGCTGGTTTTTTCAGCCTATCGCGCGCTGCGGCGGGCCGGGCTTTCGATGGACTTCATTGCGGCCTCGGAAACGCCCAAGACCGGCTACAAACTGATCCTCGCCCCCGGTATGGCCACGCTGGATGACGATCTGGAAACCCGCCTGACTGAGGGTTGTGATCTGGCCATCCTTGGCCCCCGTACAGGCGCGATCACTCGCGATTTCCAAATCCCAACCTCAGGCCGCCCGGGCCTGTCCGGGCTGGATTGCGAAGTTGATCTTGTGGAAACCCTGTCCCCTAACGTGCAGCGTGATGTTAACGGAGGTGGCGCGGCGCAACACTGGGTTGACCGCCTCTCCGGAGATGCCCCAGACCTTTTGACTTTTGTTGATGGCACATCTGCCCTAAAAGGCGAAAACGGTCTTTGGTACCTTGCGGGTTTCCCGGATGAGGCTCTTTGGGACAGGGTCATCTCGATGGCCGCCCAAACGGTCGACCTGACCTTGCATGCAATGCCCGAGGGCCTGCGCCGACGGGAAACCGTGCAGTATATATTTCTGATCAACTACACCGCCGCACCCGTCCTTTGGAACGGGCACGAAATCGCAGCGTGTGACGTCGTCATCCTACCAAAAGGTCCAGCCGCACAGGGGTAATGCTCAGGCGTTTAAAAATTTCTCGACAAACTCGGCCCGTGCTTTGGCATACCACGGAGCTTCGGCCAGCCACGGGTTGAGGCTGGCCAACGCGTCGCCCGGATAGGCCTCGGCAAAGTTCTTTCTGAACTCATCGCCCGCGAAATCCTCGGCGCCTAGTACGGCTGTGTTATATCCGTTCACTGCAGCGGCAGCTCCGGCTGGCTCAGGTCGGTACAAATAGTTGATGAACGCATAGACCTGTTCGATGTTTTTCGCACCGACCGGCATTGCAAGACCATCCACCCACGCCATCGCTCCTTCGATCGGAGCCTGATAACTCACCGGTTCCCCTGCTGATTTCAAAGCCAGCGGCGGCCCGTCCCATGTTTGCCCCACAACCACGCCGCCATTAAGCAAGCCGTATTTCTGAGTTTCAGCATCGTTCCAAATCAGCTTGATCCGATCCCTGCGTTCAATGCACCAGTCCGTGATCTGGTCCCAGACCCTGCGCATGGTGTCTTCGTCGTCATAGGCATCCCAGACGGACTCGGGCTCCATCTCACCCAAGCGTTCCAAATACAGACCCGCACACAGCATCATCGAATGCGCACGACCCATGGTCATGCCAGCATTTTCCTCTGCCCAAACATCACCATAGGACGGGGCCGCACCTTCGGGCGACCACAGATCGGTACGGTAGGCTATGCCCTCAGTCCCCCAGATATGCGGCAGCCAGTGCGCTCCGCTTTTGTTGAAATTCCAAGCGTCGGTCCCAATTCTGACCATGGAAGGGTTAACCGCGTCCAGATTCACCTTATCCAGATCAAACGGTTGCAGCAGGTCCAGCGGCGCCCATTGCAAAGACCGCATGTTGGTAGGCGCGACAAGGTCAAACCCCTGGCCATTCGACGCAGTCATCATGTTGAGGATTTCTTCGTTCGATCCGATCCCGATATGATTGACCCTGATCCCCGTTTCCGCTTCGAACCCTTCCAGAAACACAGGCGGCAGGTAATCCGACCACATCACCACGTTGATCTCACCCGAAGAGGCCAGCGCGCTTTTGCTGTAAAGCGGAGCCGCCAAAACAGCCGCGCCCGCGCCTTTCAGCATCGAGCGTCTGGAAAGGGTTTTCCGTTCAGCCATTTTGATTCTCCTGCTATTGAGTTGTTTTGCAGCCTTCTACTTGCTGCCAACAGGAATGTGGACTGGCAAGATCACGTGTCCCGCCAGATTGAAACCCCATAGGGTGGGATTTCAGTGCCCCCAACCAAATAGGCATGTGGTTCGTCAGTCGGTAATGACAACCCATCTGCCCCGAAATTGAAGGCAAATTTCAATCCTCCGCGACGTGTGATCCGCAGATCCGGTCCGCAATCCGTGACGGGAAGGCCCGCCCAGCTTAACGCGTCCGAAAGTATGGCATGCAGCAATTGGCCGCGTGGGATCATTGCCAGATAGATCGCTCGGTCCGAGCGTACAATCGCCGGGCTGCCATCCCGGTATGCGCTGCTAAACTCTGCCGTTACCATTCCGCTGGTGTCGATGATTTCCCGCCAACCGGTGAAGTCATACGTCGTTCCGTCCTGCAAGCGCACCGATTCCTGCGCCAGTTCTGGTAGCGATTCCACCCGCAAGACCGTCACACCGGTAAGCTCAGCCAACGCTCCGGGCGCAAGGTTGTGCGGTGTGTGCATGTCGGGTGTCTTGCTGCCCGCGCGCGCGCCGATCAGCAGTTTCGCCCCACTGTCCCGCAGTTTGTTGGCCAGATCGTTTGGAACGATCATGCTTTGCGGGACAACAATCAGGGCATACCCGTTCAGCTCATCTTGTGGCCCCACAAAATCCAGATCGACCCCAAGCGCGCACAGCCCGGCATACCATTCGCGGATGACCTGAGCATTTGGGAAGGCATCGTCATGCGGCAGGATATCCGCCGCCCAGATGGATTCGTAATCCAGAATTATGGCCACCTGCGCCCGCTCACGTACCACGGCGGGCAACAAGTCGCGCTCTGCCGCGACCTGCGCCAATTCCACGGCGGCCTGATCCGGGCTGCCGTCCGAACGCAACAATGCTGTGTGATACTGTTCCTGCGCAAATTTAGCCTGTCGCCAGCGAAAAAACATCACCGCCTGCGCGCCATGCGCATAGGCTGCCCAGGTCCACAGTCGCACCATCCCGTCCGCGGGTGAGGGGTTTTTCTCGGCCCAGTCCACCGGGCCGGGTTGCTGCTCCAACACCCACATCCGCCCCTTGCCTTGAGAGCGATACAGATCGCAGTGAAACCCCTGATAATCCGGCGCGCCAGTCCGCAAATAGCGGTGCTTTTCGTCGTCAGACAGGGTCGAGCCCAACAGATTTCCTAAGGGGTAACTGTCGAAGCCAACAATATCCAGATCGGCGGCAACGGCATGGTGATCGAACTCAAAACTGCCCGCCATGAAATTATGGGTGATGTCCCGACCCGGCGCGTATTGACGCAGCACATCCACCTGCGCGCGGTTGAAAAGCCGCACCCGGTCCGAGGAGTATCGCGCAAAATCCAGTGCATGGGTTGGGTTGGGGCTGGCCACCAGCCCGTTGGGCAATTCGATCTGGTCAAAGCTGGAATAGGCAGATCCCCAGAACACGGTCCCCCAAATTTCATTCAGTATCGCGATCGACCCGTACCTATCCGCCAGCCACCGCTGGAATCCGACCCGCGCCGCATCCGAATAGCTAAGCACCGTGTCGTGATCGTTATATTCATTGTCGATCTGCCAAGCGTGAACATAGGGGTTCTGGCCATAACGACGGGCATATTCGGTGGCAATCCGGCGGGCTTCGGCCAGATAGAAATCGCTGGAAAAGCAATAGTGCCGCCGCGATCCAAACCTTCGCACGCGCCCGTCCGGCCCAACTGGCAGAATTTCCGGATGTTCGTCGATCAGCCATTTCGGCGGGGCGGCGGTGGGCGTGGACATCATCACGCGCAGGCCTGCCTCGCCCAGAATGTCGATCACCTCATCCAGCCAATCCCAGTGGAAAACGCCGCGCTCCGGTTCAATCAGGCCCCAAGTGAATTCGGCGATGCGCACCCAATCCAGTCCCATCTCGACCATTCGCTGCGCGTCTTCACACCAGAGCGACCGGTCCCATTGTTCGGGGTAATAGCATACCCCAAGTTCCAACCTGCTCATCGATCTTCCCTTGCCGTGCGGCGTTCGATCCATTTGAGGAAGCTGGCGCAGCCCAACGTGATCACCACATAGAGGATTGCGGCTGTATTAAACGGCGCAAAGGGCAGAAAACTGGCGGCCTGAAATTCGCGCATCCGCTGGGTCATATCGCGGACTGACAGGATCGACAGCAGTGAGGTATCCTTGATCATCGCAATGAACTCATTGCCCAAGGGCGGCGTGACGATGCGCAGCGCCTGCGGCAGGATGATCAGCCGCGCAGTTTGCCAGCGCGAAAGACCCAGCGAGCCACCAGCCTCGATCTGACCCCGTGGGATGGCCTCGATCCCGGATCGGAAAATCTCGGCCATATAAGCGGAATAGCCGACCGAGATCGCGATGATCCCGCGAGTCATATTGGTCATATCGATACCGCCACCCGTGGCATCTTTGACCGCCCCAGCCAAAGGCAGACCGATATAGAGGATGATCACTAGCATCGGAATGCCACGGATCGTGTCCACGAAGAACTCGGCCCCTACGGCCAGCGGATGCAGCTTGTGCTGCGCACCGCCCACCGTCAGCGTCAGCAATAGAAAACCAAACACGGCAAAAGCCAGCGCTGGGTTGCGGTACTGATCCGGCAGGAATTGCGTCTGCCAGATCACCGGATAGCCCTTGGTGTTGGCACCGACCGGGACAAAGGCGCCCGACACGCTGTCGACGGTTTCGATCTGTTCCACCGCGCTGGCAGCGTTTGGGGCGCTACGGATGCGGTATTGTTGGTCTTCGCCCCCGTCGAATTCACCAAACCTGATGATGTCGGCCTGCGCCTGCGGGGTGCCGCGCACAATGGCGATGCGCGCATCCAGCGTACCTATCAGTTCGTATTTGACCTGTGGCTGCATGAAGAAAAACGCCGATACACCCAGCAAAGTCAGGCTGATGCAGCCATAGACAACAGTCGTGCGCGCCTTGGGTTTGAACGATTGCAGCCCGACCCAGATCAACCCCAGAATGGCGGCGAAGATATAAGCAAAAATGGCGGCGCGAAACGTGATCGCCACTCCGGTTGCAAATTGCCAATGGGCCATAAACATCAGATAGAACAGCGCGGCCCCGGTCAGGATTTCAAACCCAAGCTGAGCAAGTCCCTGCGCCCTGACGGGCAACCGGCCCGACAGCAAAATACCTGCAACCACAAGCGCATAGATTAGCAGTAACACCTGAAGACCTGTCTGAACCTGATCAACAACGTCTGGAAAAAGTACCCAAGTCTGCGCGGAGCGGTCGATCAAGGTCGAAGTATTTTCGTTGAGCGCATGAAAGAAGACGGACTCGGCAAATGGCATCAGCACCTGCGGCGCGACGAAGACCAAGACTGCCAGCGCCAACGCTGCGGGCAAGGCCGCCCATGCCGAGATACGCACCCAACCCGGCGCCGTCTGAAACCGCGCGTTTCGGGCGCAGAGATATCCCAGAATGGCCACCGCAAGAACCAGCAGGAACCCGACAAAAATCGGGCCGGCATTATTCCCGATCCCGAGAATTGCGATCAAAGAGCGCAGGTATTTTGAAGAGGTAGCGAACAGGTAGATAATGAACGGGGCCGCGGCGAGCAGAACAAGATTGCTCGGGCGGATCGAGCTTAGACGCTTCATGGGACCTCACTGCAAACAGGCGGCCCGGTTGCCATCGGCACCGGGCCGTTTCGGATCGGACAGGTTTATTCGGTGCCCCAGTATTTGCCGACCAACTTGTCCAGCGTGCCGTCGGCCTTGATCGCTGCCAGCCCTTCGTTGATGGCGTCGACCGTTGCGTCGCCTTCCTGAAACACGATACCCAGCGGGTCGGATTGCAGGCCGGTGATGCCCACGGTCAGCTCACCCGCGAACTCCTGCTCGTATGCGGCGGCCGAAGTGCCGTCGATGATCACACCCTGCACATCCGCATTTTGCAGTGCCAGGATCGCGGCCGAGAAGTTGTCATACAGGCTGACATTTTCGCGCCCTACTAGATCCTCGGCCAATTGCGCGTTGGTGGTACCGGTCTGCGCCGCCAGCTTCTGACCACCGGCTTTGAAATCCTCAAGCGTCATGTCCGCATTGTCGACCTGGAGCAGAATGGCCTGACTGACCACAATGTAGGGTTCTGAAAAATCCATCGTCTCTTCGCGTTCCGGCGTGATTGAGACGCCCGAGATCACCAGATCGAACTCACCCTGCTGAAGCGCGGCAAAGATGCCGTCCCATGCGGTGTTGACGAAATTCGGGACGCAATTGACCCGTTCGCAGATCGCATTCATCACATCCACATCGAAACCCACGATCTGACCGGTCGTCTCATCGACAGTTTCCATCGGCGGATAGGTGGCGTCGGTTCCGATTTTCAGAACGCGCCCGTCAAGGTCGGCAGCAAAAACTGCGGGGGCTGCTATCGCGGTCACGACCGCTGCGGCCAGTAGATTTTTAAACACCTTCAAGTCCTCCTGAGTTGGTTTACGTGGTGGGCGCCTTATGCGGCGCTGGGGTGTCAGGTTGGCGCTCGATCAGCGTGGCCCTGATCTTTTTCTGGATCTCGGACGGGCCGGCCCCGTCCAAAGCTCTCAACATGTATTCGCCCAGAAGACGGCTGGTTTCTTCGATGGGCACATAATAGGTGCTGGGCGGGGGTACGAAGTATCGACTGAGTTGCAGATCATCGGTGGAAATCACCACCATTTCCCGGCCAATCTGCACACCCGCAGCATGGGCTGCGGACAAAACGCCTAGTGTCATTGCCTCATTCGCGCAGATACAGGCCGTGGGTCGGTTGCTTAGCTGCATCAGAGCCTCAAAACACAACTGCCCAGTACGAGCGGTTGTGGGGCCATTGAAAATCAGCGCTGGGTCAGGCGCAAGGCCACTATTGGCCAACGCCTGTTCGTATCCGGTTTGACGTTGTGCTGCATAGATCAGTTCGGTCGGGGGGTTTACCAGTGCAATACGCCGATGCCCCAACCCCACCAACCGCGCGGTTGCGTCAAACGCAGCCGCCTGACTGTCGAAATCGACATAGGCATGGGGTGACTCGCTGTCGCTCATGCCCATAGTCACGAACGGAAAGCTATGTTGCTGTAGAAAAGCGATGCGCGGGTCGCCCTGCAATGTGCCCGAAAAGATGACACCATCGGCCAAACCGTCCTGAACAATCCGCTCCAGAACGGCCATGGCATCCGACAGGTCAGCCACGTTGAACACAGACATCTCGTATCGCGAACCCTGCAAGGACGCCGAGATACCGGCCAGAATGCGGGTGAATTCTACCCCTTCCCATTCCTCTGCTGCGCCAGGTGACACGCTAACCAGCACCGCGATACGGTAGGATTTGTTGGTGCGCAGCTTCAAACCGTCCATATTGACACGGTACCCGAGACGCGTGGCTACAGCCTGAATCTCTTGGCGTGTTTCTTCCCGAACTGACGCAGCCCCCCGCAGCGCGTTCGAGACGGTGCCAACGGAATAGCCCGTCTCCTTGGCGATCGACTTGATCGTTGCGCGCGCCATTATCCGACCTCCGAAGACATCTGTCCCATCAGAAACTTTCGCCCCGTCCGCAAGGTCTCGGCGTGGTCAGGCGTTTCATCGTGTTCGACAAACAGATCGCTGCAGGGGCTGTTATTCAGAATGCGCAACAGCCGGGGCCAATCGACCACACCCTGCCCCAGATTGCGCCAGCGATCATCACCCTGCCCCGAAGCCGGTTCTGCATCCTTGGCGTGTACTGATACGATCCGCCCCGCGTACCGCTGCAACACCGCGGCCGGTTCCGGCACCGAGACGGCCAACCATCCTATATCGGGCTGCCAATGCAGCGTGTCATGCGCCAAGATCAGGTCCAAAGGCGTTTCTCCAACAGGGCCAACCAGGTCAAAATCATGGTTGTGATAAGCCAGTCGAACCCCCTGGCCCGCCAATCGCGCCGCCCAGGCAGAGAGTTGGTCTGCTACATCCTGCCATCCCGCGACCGTGCCGGGGCGGGCCTGTGGCGCCAGCCATGGCATCACGGCAACCGGGCAGTTCAAAAGATCAAGCAGGGTCAGAATATCGTCAAACCGGGTTTCGAATTCCTCCCAATCGAAATGCGCCGAACGGACGGTCAGGCCCGACTGCGCAACTTGCAACGCCATGTGTTTAGGGGACAGATCGTGAAATCCAACCGTTTCAACATCCGCAAAACCGCAGGCGTGGATCAGATCCAACTGCGCAGCCAGATCCCCGAGCTGCCTGACGGTATAAAGCTGTGCCGCTATACGCATCTGCTTACTGGATGTCTTTCGATTGAAACGTTTCAATAACGTTGAAGCAGCAACACCCCTTTTGTCAAGATTCGGCCCAAAGGGGCTGGTATTTCGCCAGAAGTGCTGACAAAACACACTAATCCATCCATGATATCGCTAACATCTAGAATGCATCGGGCCGACCTGTTAGGTGGCGGCCCAACCGGCGCAAACAGGTTTTGACCATGAATTACACCCGCTCCGATTTCCCAAAGGATTTCCTCTTTGGCGTGGCAACCTCAGCGCACCAGATCGAACAGGAATTCGATCTGGTACACGAAGCCGGGTTTGACTGTTATCAATTTTCAATCAATTGGGCCCGCGTTCTGCCCGAAGGGCGCGGGGCGATGAACGAGACCGGGCTGGACTTTTACGATCGTCTGACGGACGCGCTGTTGGCGCGTGGCCTTCGACCGTGCGCAACACTGAATCACGGCGAATTGCCTGCAGCGCTGGCGGATCTGGGCGGATGGCGAAACCGCGCCATCGCCGATTATTTTGCGGATTTCACCGAAATCATCATGGGGCGTGTCGGCGACCGTATGTACAGCGTTGCACCGATCAGCATCCCGGCTGGCATCGGCAGATTACACAATTTCGCTAACCAGATACTCGACACCGGAAATACCCGCGCCACCGCGCGGGCAATGCACCACATGCTGTTGGCCCATGGGTGTGCCATCGAGGCGATGCGAGGGTTGGGCATGACCAATCTTGGGGTTGTGTTCGATCAAACACGCGCGGAACCGTCCAAGGACCCCGCCACCGATTTGCTTGGTGACATCCTCAATCGGTTCTGTCCGGCTGGTGTTTTCAACAAGACCTACCCTACAATGGCGCTTGAATCGCTGGAGCGTCATCTGCCGTCAAGCTGGCAGGGCGACATGGAAACCATTGGAACTGGCGTTGATTGGTGCGGTCTGACCTTTGACACGCATTGGCCATCTGCTGTGGACCTGAGCCGTTTTCAGCACGACTACACCCAAGACAGGCCGATCCTTGTCACCGGTATGGCTGGCCGCGAAACTTCGCACGGGGATGGGTGGGGTAACGATCTTACCCAACACCTATCGGCAGTACAGGACGCGCTGAAACAGGGTGTTCCGGTGAAGGGGGTGTTTATCCGGTCTGTGCTGGACCGGGGCAATTGGGCCCCTTACGACGCTGAACCGAAAGACGTGGTCGACACAGTCTCTAGTGCGCCAGAAAGCAAACCGAAGGTGTCGTATAACATCCTTAAACCCGTCCTGTCTGGTGGCGCGGTGTCATTGCCTCTGGCTCAACCACCTGGTGCCATGCGCGCGCATTGGAACTTGGTCGCGGATATCGGCGGAACCAATACGCGCTTGGGCGTGATCGCTGACGGAAAGCTGACCGATCTGCGCAAATACCCAACCGGCACCCTGCCAGAATTGCTTAACGCCTTTCACACCCTGCGCGATGAGATCGGCACCGATCCACGCGCCGTGGTGGCCGCCGGGGCCGGGCCTGTGAAGAACGGGACGATCCGCCTGACGAATGCAAAGCTCGACCTGTCCGAGGGTGATATCGGCAAGGCCACGGGCGCGCAGCATACCTTTGTCATCAACGACTTTACCGCCGCTGCTTGGTCGGTGGCCGAAATCACAGGCGATGATGTCGAGGTGTTGCAAGGCGCCGCGACCCCACCCCCTGGCACCCGGTTGGTAGTCGGTCCCGGCACAGGTCTTGGGGTTGGGGCGTTGCTCTACTCTGAAGGCCGATATCACACCGCATCTGGTGAAGGCGGCCATATCGGCCTGTCACCGCGCCATGTGGATGAGGTCGAGATTTTCAAAGCCGCCCGGCACATCGCGCCGGATTGTTTCTTTGATGAAACTTTGGTCCTTGAGGCGGAAATGTTCCTTAGCGGCACAGGTCTGCCGATCCTGTACCGTGCGGCCGGTATGGCCGCCGGACAGGCCGACACGCCAATGCGCAGCGCCAAGGACATTCTTGATGACGCGCGTACGCAGACAGACCTGATCGCCGAAAAAACGGCGCATATGTTCACCACCCATCTGGGCGCAGTGATGGGTGATCTTGCCGTCGTGCTGATGCCTGTGGGCGGTGTGTTCCTTGTGGGCGGTGTGGCCGAGAAAAACCGCTGGCTCTTCAAGGAAGCCTTCCGCGATGCGTTCAACGCGGGCGGGCGGTTCAGCGAATTGCGGCGATCAATGAGCCTGTATGTTTCGGAACAGGACGAATTTGGCATTGTTGGCGCTAACAATTTCTGTAAAAGTGCGCTCGCGCATTAATATGATCGCCTGATCCCACAATACAGAAAGGACCCGGCATGATCCTGTGCTGCGGTGAAGCTCTGATCGACATGATCGCCACCCCGACCATTTCGGGCGGTGAAGGCTTTGTGCCCCATTCCGGGGGCGCGGTCTTTAACACTGCCATTGCCTTGGGGCGGCTGGGGTCGCCGGTTGGACTGCTGACTGGCCTGTCTTCAGATATGTTCGGAGAGCAATTGGCCGAAGCCCTGAAGACCAGCCATGTGGATGCAAGCCATGTGATCCGATCAGATCGCCCCACGACGCTGGCCTTTGTGCAGTTGAAGGACGGGCACGCCTCTTACAGCTTTATCGACGAAAACTCGGCGGGTCGCATGCTGATGCCCGAGGATATGCCGGATCAGCTCCCCGCTATTTCGGCGCTGTATTTCGGCGGAATCAGCCTGGCGTGCGAACCCTGCGCCGACGCTTATGCCGCATTGTTGGACCGGCAAGGGGCGGATCGGGCGGTGATGATTGATCCCAATATCCGGCCCGATTTCATCAAGGATCAAACCCGGTATCGCACCCGTCTGAACCGGATGATCGCACAGGCGGATATCGTAAAGGTCTCGGACGAGGATCTGGATTGGATCATTCCCGGCCCGGAAAGCATCACTGAGAAAGTGCCGCTGTTGCTGCAAGCCGGGCCTGCCGTGGTTATTGTAACGCGTGGCGGTGACGGCGCGTCAGGCTATCTGGCGGACGGGTCCGAAACCTCAGTCCCCGTCCGACCGGTTCAGGTTGTCGATACCGTCGGTGCAGGTGACACGTTCAACGCTGGTGTGCTGGCCGAGCTGGAGCGCGGCGGGCAACTGACCAAAACCGCGCTACGCACCCTGAGTACCGAAAACCTGCGCGCCGCATTGGCCAAAGGCGCAGAGGTTGCAGCCATCACCGTTTCCCGCGCCGGGGCCAACCCTCCCTGGGCGCACGAGCTTTGAACCCCAAAGAGATCTAAATGAAACGTTCTGACATCAACACCATCAAAACCGAGGCCGATGCCTTTATCCGTTCCTTCGGTGCGGTCCTGCCCCCCTTTGCCAATTGGTCGCCTGACCAAATGCGCAGTGACAAAGCCGCAGGCATTCGCGAACGCGGGCTGGGTTGGGACATCACCGATTACGGGCAGGGTCGCTTTGATGAGCTGGGCCTGTTCCTGTTCACCTTGCGAAACGGCGATGTGGGTGATCTGAACAGCGGTCGGGGCATGCTTTATGCCGAAAAGCTGCTGGTATCGCGGGACAAACAGCTGTCGCCAATGCACCGCCACATTGTGAAAGCCGAAGACATCATAAACCGCGGCGGTGGTGATCTGGTGATGGAGATCTATGCCTCGGACCCGCAAGGCGATATCGACCGTGAAAATCCTGTTGTTGTGCCCAGCGACGGTTGCCCCGTCACAATTCGGCCCGGTGAGTTGCTTCGCCTGAAACCCGGCGAAAGCGTCACTCTGATGCCCGGCATATGGCACGCCTTCTGGGCCGAAAAAGGTGATTGCCTGATTGGCGAGGTCTCGACCGTCAATGACGACCGAACCGACAACGTGTTCGAAGACCCGATCCCGCGCTTTGCAACCATCGAAGAAGACGTCGCGCCGGATTTCCTGTTGGTCGCGGATTACTACTCTTGATACGCAGTTTTCAGGCTGACCTGACCCGCAAAATGATAAGTCGCTTTTCTTAAACCGGAAAAACGCATTAACATGGGCTGCGAAACCGTGGGTGGGGGTTCCAACCCCGACCTGTTAGCGCAACAACTGTTAGGGGGCCGGTCCAATGGTCACGAAAGCCGAGCTTGAAGCGCAAGTTGCCGATCTGCGCCGCCAACTGGCCGAGCAAACTGCGACCCGTGAACAGGCACAAAGGCCGGAACCACACGATACTGTGGCCGACAGGATTGCCGAGAACATCGACAACTGGACCGGACAGCTTGAAGAAGCCCTGACCGAGTTGGAGGATCTGCCGCACAAAAGACCGATCCTGTTTGCGCTTGGCATTTTTACGCTTGGCTATCTGCTAGGCCGATCCCGGTAGGAGCCTGAAAATGAGCCGCATTTCCCGCAATATCTCGATCATTCTGCGCGCCGAACGGTTGATTGCCCAACGCCACGTTGCTGTGGCCGCACGGCGTACCGGCTTTTACGCTGCGGCGGGGCTGGCCGTGGGGCTGGCTGTCATCATGCTGAACGTGGCCGGTTTTTTCTGGTTGTCCGCAACCCTGTCCAAACCGCTGGCCGCGCTGATCATGGCTGGGGCCAACCTGTTGCTGGGTGTGATCCTGGTGCTGATGGCCAACACGCAGAACGCGCAGGCAGATACGACAGCCGCGGTCGAATTGCGCGATATGGCACTGTTAGATATCGAGACCGAGATCAAAGACACTCTGTCCGACGCACGTAACACCGTGACAGGCATCCGGCGCGACCCGCTGGGTGCCCTGACACCCGATGTTATCAGCGCCATTCTGAGTACGCTGATCAAATACGCCAAGCGTCGCAAAGACAATCCCGAGCAATAGCGACTATTGCACCATCCGGGCGGCGGCGCGGGCGATCACCATCTCTTCGTTCGTGGGAATTGCCAGAATGCGCACGCGGCTGAAATCGGTCGACAGAACCGTGCCATTGTCGGCGTTCCTGTTGGGATCCATTTCAATCCCGATCCAGCGCATCCCGTCACAAACCCGCTGACGGATCTGTACTGCATTCTCACCAATGCCGCCCGTGAATACCAGCGCGTCCAACCCTTCCAGCGCAGCAGACATGGCGCCAAGCTCTCGGCGAATGCGAAAGACATAATAATCGATCGCCTTGCGTGCCTCGGGCGTTTCGGCGGCCAGCAGGGTGCGCATGTCCGATGACATCCCCGACAGACCCAGCAGGCCGGAATTACGATAGAGCATGTCGGCGATTTCATCCGCGCTCATCCCTTCCTGCTGCATCATGTACAGCACGACACCCGGGTCCAGCTGACCGCTGCGGGTGCCCATCGGCAGGCCGTCCAATGCGGAAAAACCCATGGTCGACGCCACAGCCCGCCCGCCTGACACAGCACACATCGACGCGCCATTGCCCAGATGCGCGATGACAACGCGGCCATCATACAGGCTGGGCGCGGTTTCTTTCAGCTTTTGCGTGATGTAGTCATAGCTCAGGCCGTGAAAGCCGTACCGGCGCACGCCCTTGTCATAATAGCTCTGCGGCAGGGCGAAGGTATCGTTGACCCATGGATGGGTGCGGTGAAAGGCGGTGTCGAAACAGGCCACCTGAACCGTGTCTGGAAAGGCGGCGCTGGCTGCACGGATACCGGCCAGACTGAATGGCTGGTGCAGCGGCGCATAGGGGATGAACCCGGCCAGAGTATCCAGAACCTTGTCGTCGATCCGCACGGGTTCGGAATACACCGTCCCCCCATGCACAACCCGGTGACCTATGGCGCGGATGTGGATGTCCGGCAGATATTCGCGTGTCATGTCCAGAAAGGCCTGGATTGCCTCGTCATGGCTTTGGGTATCCGTCAGCGCCTGGTTGATCGAGCGGCCCCCGGCAGATTCCGCCAACAAGCGCGGCGCATCCCCCAAGCGTTCGATCTGGCCGTGCCAACGCATGCTGGGGCGATTGCCTTCGACCAGTTCATACAGCCCGAATTTCAACGAAGACGACCCGGCGTTCAGCGCCAGCACATGGTCAGCCATGAATTTTACCCTTATTTGCTTGCGCATGCAGCGCCGCCACCGCACAGGAAGCCAACCGCGAGGCATCATCATCCGCTCGGGACGTCAGAATGATCGGGGCGGCGGCACCTACCACAATTCCCGCTGCCTCGGCATGGGAAATGTAAGTCAGCTGTTTGGCCACCATATTGCCAGCTTCGATATTCGGGGCCACGAGAATATCCGCCGCCCCGGCGACGGCGGACTTGATGCCCTTTGTTCGCGCCGCCTTCAGATCAACCGCGTTGTCCATCGCCAGTGGGCCATCGACCAGCCCACCGGTGATCTGACCCCGCTCGGCCATTTTCGACAACAGCGCCGCATCCACAGACGAGGGCATATGCGGGTTGATCGTCTCAACCGCCGACAAGACGCCAACCTTTGGTGTTTCTATCCCGATCGAGTGTGCCAGATGGATGGCATTCTGCACAATGTCTGCCTTGGTCTCGAGGTCCGGAGCGATGTTCACGGCCGCATCCGTCACCATGATGGGCCGTGAAAAGCCTGGCACATCCATCACAAACACATGCGACAAGCGACGGCCTGTCCGCAGACCTTTGTCCCGACGCAGAACCGCTCGCAGCAAAACATCGGTGTGCAAATGCCCCTTCATCAGGGTTTGCGCCTTACCTTCAACCACCAGGTCCACAGCGCGATGGGCCGCATTTTCATGACTGCGGGCTTCAATGATCTCGATACTCGACAAATCGGCCTTCAACTCGGCGGCTGCAGCAGCGATTTTGTCAGGATCACCCAGAAGGATCGGCGCAATAATACCCTTGGAATGCCCTAGCAAGGCGCCGCCCAGCGAGTTCGGCTCTTCCGGGGCGATCACGGCTGTGGGCATCGGATCCAGAGGCTTTGCCTTTGCGATCAGTGCATCGAAATGGCGATGGCGCTGAACGATCAGGCCGGGCACGTCAACCGAGTCAAACGTCAGGTGTTTGGCTGGCGGCGTCACTTGCACCTCACCACTGAGGATCAGAGCGTTGTCGCCCACGCGGCGCACTTCGGTCGCACAAAGCAAATCACCGTCGTCCCGCTTTTCGGTCACGGTCAGCGTGGCGGTCACCTCGTCATCTGCCAGAACAGGCGCATGAAAAGACAGGTTCGCCGACCGCGCCTGGGTGCCCGCGCCGGGCAGGATATTGCCCAAAATTGCCGCAATCAAACCGGCAGGCCACAGGGCTGGGGCCACTGCCTCGGGGTGGCCATCGCCATCGCCATCATATCCTGCCAGATGCAATGGATTATGATCGCCCGAGGCCGAGGCAAAGGCATAAAGATCATCGACCGTACATAAGCGCGTCACCTGCGCCACGTCCCCGACCTTGATCTGCGTGTAGGTGCGGTTTTCCGTTATTTTCATTTCTGTTTGGCCTTGTTCGCAGCAGCCGAACTGCGCCCTTTAGGTTTGGACCGAGTTCCGGTTTTCTGTTTGATCTCAGCAAGATCAAGCGTGTCGTATAGCGCTTGTGCCATCTCGACAAGCTCAGGTGAAGGGTTCGGAATTTCACCCAGAACACGCTTGAGCAGATCAACCGCCTGTTTTCTGTCAGCAACCCGCGGCAACAGGTCGGGCAACGTATCTATCGCACCCTGTTCGTCAAAAGTGACGATCACTGTCTGTTCGCGCAACATGCGTTGGCGGTCTTCGACGGTGAGATCCCTGAACGGGGCCTCATGTTGGAACACATGCGCCCAGCGATGCAGAATTTCAGCCCGAAAGCTTTGGTTGCTTGAGGCCAGCAACAGCAACAACCGGATCACGGCCTCGGGCAGCCCGCCCTGTTTCATATGCGCCAATGCTGCCTCAACCTCGGGCAGGGCTTTCAGGGTTTCAGGATCAGGCAAGGTACGGTGGGCAGCGTTCTTCTTGCCGAACCACGCGGCCAGCGGACCACCCCAAAGCGCGTAGAACATCCCTTCATACCAGGCGTCGCGCAGGTCTCGACTCAGATCCATGGCCTGTTCGACCCAGTCGCCGGTCAGCTTTTCCATCTCAAGAAACGGGTTATCAGCTGTCGCCGGGGCGCGCAGTTCGCGCGTCATCCCGGCTAATTGCGCAACCCCCTTCATCATCGGATTGTCCGAAGACATCGCCGTGCGTTGAACGCGCAGAGGGTGCAGATCACGCAAAGCCTTTGCGCCCATCGGTGTCGTCACGGACCGCACAAAAGGACGCCCGAAGGTTTCATACGCATTCGCCTGCACTTCGGACATATGGGCCACCGCGGCAAAGCTGGCCTCATCCTGCTGGCCGTCGTCTAACGCGGCTACATCCCCGAGTGTGCGGTCATAGAACCGAACCTCGAACTGTTTATCCTGGCCTTCGCCTTGGGTGTTTTCGATCACCATCTCGTAGAGGCCTGGTGCCATTGCTTCGACCGTTTCCAGGGTCGAAGCCATCTGCGTATGTTCCTTACGCGCCACTTTGGACGAAACAAAAATGCCCAGATGGCCAACCTCATCATGCAACATGTAGATGATCCGCTGACCGCGCAGACGGATTTCCTCTTCATCTGCGTATGTGGCGGCAATCCAGTTGAGTGCCTGCTGGGGCGGGGTGATGTTATCACCTTGGCTGGCAAAGACAAATATCGGGCCTTTCACCGCCTTGATGTCGATCGGCACGCCCGGTTCCAACTGCGCGGTGTTCTTGATCAGCCGATTGCCAACGAACAGCTGCTCGACGATCCAGTGAATCTCGGCCTCGTTCAATAGGAAGTAACCACCCCACCAGCGCTCAAAATAAATGAAGCGTTTCCGACCGCCGTCAGGGTCGCGGTAGAGGTCGAAATACTTGCCGAAATAATTCCGGCTGGGGTTCAGCTGTTCAAAATTCATCACCAGATTGGCGCCATCGAACATGCCCGCGCCGACGTCCGACCAGAACATCGGTTGCCAGGTGCCGCCCAGAACACCGGCGTTATACCGCATCGGATTTTCCCCCACCTCGCCCGACCATGGCGCAATGGGGGCGCCATTCAAGATCAGCGGTCCGGTCAGATCCGGGTTGCAGGCGGCCATCAGCAAAGTGGCCCACCCACCTTGGCAATTGCCGGTCACGACCGGCTGCGGGCTGTCGGGATGGCGCGCGCGGACAGTGCGCACGAACCCGGCCTCGGCATGCATGACGTCGGCAAGGGTCTGCCCCGGCACAGGGTCTCGCCCGAAACTGACGAAATAAACCGGATGCCCTTTTGACAGGGCAACGCCAACCTGACTGTCTGGTTTGAATCCACCGATGCCGCCGCCGTGACCGGCACGCGGATCGATGATGATGTAGGGACGCCGGGTGTCGTCAATGGTTACACCTTTGGGCGGCAGGATGCGCAGCAGTTGGTAATTGCAGGGGCGTTTCAGGGTCGCCCCGTCGACGATGACCTCATAGTCATAGATCAGCACTGGCGGGCAACCCGCGGCTTCATGCTCCAGAAAAGCATCTCCGCGTTCACGCAGCGCGTCCATGGTCAGCACCACGCGCTGGGTGGCGTCTTTCAGATAAGCTGTCCAATCGTCGACAATCGATTGCGAACGCGCAATGCGCTGCGAAACCTCGGCGAAGCCCTGCATCAGATCTCGGGTCCGCTCTGAATGCGTTTCGATAATCCGCGTCGATTGCAGCCGGGCGGATTGGGACAACAGGGTCCATTGTACGCCGGACCGATCCAAAGCGCGGGTTACGATATCAACCGTTCGGTCCTGAGCCGCAGCCGCATTTTCAGCCGTCTCGGACCGAAGGTTCAACGAGGTCTTCTGCACATTGGTCACCATGAGCCTGTCCTCTAACCATCGAAAACACATGCGCCACCACCGTAAAATTCTGCCAGTGGCCGAGTCGATTTCTGCGACGCAGCATAGTTTGTTTCGAAATGATACTCAAACCCAACTCTGCGCCGCGCCGTCTTGGTTCTAACCGTTGGTGCAGCCACCGCCTGAGCGGCATTGGACAACTTCAACTGTCAGGTGACTGGCGAAAAGGCGAAAAATAAATGTTTCAATAATGATCTGGATCAAGATTCATCACATTCGGAAACGCTATTGGGATAACCTAGTAAGGGAATCAAGCGCGTACAGTCCAGCCAAATGAGCCAGATGACCAGTCGTCGGGCGTTTCTAAGCGCCAAAGTATGTCGGGAGGACAGCAGCATTGTCCGTCCTCCGGGATCACATGTGCCGTGTTTCCTGGATCACTGCACCAAATGTGGCGACTGCGTCGACGTTTGTCAGGAAACGGTAATTGTCTTCGGTCAGGACGGTTTCCCGGTGTTTAAGCCCAGTGAAAACCCCTGCACCTTTTGCGGCGATTGCGCCACGGTCTGCCCGACAGACGCGTTGCAAATCGAACGCCTGCCCGACTGGCCCTGGCGCGCGGCGATCGAGACATCCTCTTGCCTGTCCATGAACGGGGTCAGCTGTCGCGTCTGTCAGGACAATTGCGAACAGAATGCCATCCGCTTCAGGTTGCAACTGGGCGGTGTGGCCGAGCCTTCGCTGGATGCCAAAACCTGCGTTGGGTGTGGTGCCTGCGTGCCCTCCTGCCCTGTCAATGCCATCGCGCTTGACCGTCAGCCCACATCTAAAACGGAAGCGATACAATGAATATTTGCGGTTGCCTTGTACATATCGTCCCTGACCAAGCTGAGGCCGCGGCGCAAACGATGCGCGACACACCAGGCGTCGAGGTGCATGCCCAGGCCGAAGACGGCCGTTTCGTCGTCGTCGTCGAAGACACATCCGATCACCTGGCGTCCGAGATCATCATGGATCTGCATCAGATCCCCGGAGTGGTCTCACTGACGCTGACCTATCACCATTTCGAGGAACTTGCGGAGGCTACCCCGCATCCCGATGCCCAAAGCCAAACCACCAGCCGGAGGCTCACGCTATGACTACATCAGAATCTCGCCGGACTTTTCTCAAGGCCTCAGCGGCCGCTGCCACTGCATCAGCCGCTGGCATTCCTCTGGCCACCGGTCAGGCCAACGCGCAGGCCGGGGCCCCCGATATCCGCTGGGACAAGGCGGCCTGCCGGTTCTGCGGTACCGGATGTTCGGTGCTAGTCGGCACCAAGGACGGCCGTGTGGTGGCCACGCAAGGCGACCCGGACGCGCCGGTCAACCGTGGCCTGAACTGCATCAAGGGCTATTTCCTGTCGAAGATCATGTACGGCAAGGACCGTCTGACCACGCCTTTGTTGCGCAAGACCAACGGCGAATACGACAAGAACGGTGAATTCGAACCGGTCAGCTGGGACGAAGCCTTCGACGTCATGGCCGCCAAGTGGAAAGAGGCCCTGGCCAAGAAGGGTCCAACCAGTGTTGGAATGTTCGGTTCGGGTCAGTGGACAATCTGGGAAGGCTATGCCGCCTCAAAGCTGATGAAGGCCGGATTCCGGTCTAACAATATCGACCCCAACGCGCGGCACTGTATGGCATCCGCCGTTGTCGGGTTCATGCGCACCTTCGGCATTGATGAGCCGATGGGCTGTTACGACGATTTCGAACACGCGGACACTTTTGTGCTGTGGGGCTCGAACATGGCCGAGATGCACCCGATCCTGTGGTCGCGCCTGACCGATACGCGCCTGACCAAGCCGGGATGTGAAGTCCACGTGCTGTCGACCTTCGAACACCGTTCGTTCGAACTGGCAGACAACGGCATCGTGTTTGAACCACAGACCGATCTGGCGATCCTGAATTACATCGCGAACTACATCATCCAGAACAACGCGGTGAACGAGTATTTCGTCAGAAATCACGTCAACATCACGAAGACTGCCACCGATATCGGCTATGGCCTGCGAGAAACCAACGCGCTGCAACAAGAGGCAGAAAACCCGAACTCTGGCGCGCTTGAGAGCATCAGCTTTGAAGAATACGCCGAAGCAGTTGCGCCCTATACGCTGGAATACACCTCGGAACTGTCGGGCGTTCCAGCAGACAAGCTGGAGAAACTCGCGCAGCAATATGCGGACCCAACCCGTAAGGTCATGAGCCTTTGGACCATGGGCTTCAACCAGCACACCCGCGGGTCTTGGGTGAACTCGCTGATGTATAATGTGCATCTGCTGGTGGGTAAGATTTCCGAACCGGGCAACTCGCCCTTCTCGCTGACAGGTCAGCCGTCAGCTTGCGGGACTGCACGCGAAGTCGGCACCTTTGCCCACCGCCTGCCCGCCGACATGGTGGTGGCGAATGATGAACACCGCGAGATTTGCGAAACTGCGTGGAACATCCCCGAAGGTACCATTCCGCCCAAACCAGGCTTCCACGCTGTGTTGCAACACCGCAAGCTGAAAGATGGTGAGCTGAACGCCTATTGGGTGCAGTGCAACAACAACATGCAGGCCGCGCCCAACATCAACGAAGAAGGCTATCCCGGTTATCGCAACCCCGAAAACTTCATCACTGTCTCTGACCCTTATCCCACCGTCACCGCCGTCTCTGCCGACCTGATCCTGCCCACCGCCATGTGGGTCGAGAAGGAAGGCGCTTATGGCAACGCCGAACGCCGCACCCAGTTCTGGCGGCAACAGGTGCAGGCCCCGGGTGAGGCCAAGTCCGACCTGTGGCAGCTTATGGAATTCTCCAAACGCTTCACCGTCGAAGAGGTCTGGGGCGAAGAACTGCTGGCCAAGATGCCCGAGCATCGCGGCAAGACCATGTTCGACGTGCTTTATGCCAACGGTAAGGTGGATCAGTTCCCGCTGTCCGAAACGGCAGAAGGGTTCCATAACGACGACGCCGAGCACTTTGGGTTCTATGTTCAGAAAGGCCTATTCGAAGAATACGCTGAATTCGGACGAGGACATGCACACGACCTTGCACCGTTCGAAATGTACCACCAGGCACGCGGCATGCGCTGGCCGGTCGTGGATGGCAAAGAAACGCTATACCGCTTCCGCGAAGGCTTTGACCCGTATGTTCCCGAAGGGGCTGACGTAAAATTCTACGGCCACAAGGATGGCAAGGCCAAGATCATCTTTGCGCCCTACGAACCCGCGGCCGAAGAGCCGGATGAAGAATTTGATCTGTGGTTGTCTACGGGACGTGTGCTTGAACATTGGCACTCGGGCTCGATGACCCGCCGGGTGCCTGAATTGCACCGCGCCTTCCCATCCGCTGTCGTCTACATGCATCCGCAGGACGCCAAGGATCGGGGTCTGCGCCGCGGGCAAGAGATCGTTCTGTCCACTCGCCGCGGCGAGGTCACCAGCCGGGTCGAAACCCGCGGACGCAACAAGGTGCCGCGCGGTTTGGTCTTCATGCCGTGGTTCGACGAACACCAGCTGACCAACAAACTGACGCTGGACGCGACCTGCCCACTGTCGAAAGAAACCGACTATAAAAAGTGCGCCTGCAAGGTCGAGCGCGCGTAACCGGCCCGGATCGCAAAGGTAGCCCCCATGTCTCTGGCTGGTACCCCCCTCTCGCCGCAACGGCGCCGTTTCCTGCAGGATTCGGCGCGCGCGGCAGGCGGCTGCGTGGTCGCAGGGTCTTTGCTGGCCTGGCTGGCCCGTGATGCCCGTGCGTTACCGGCCGAGGCGTTGCGTCCTCCCGGCGCACTGCCTGAGGAGGCGTTCCTGTCGGCCTGCATCCGCTGTGGGCTGTGCGTGCGGGACTGCCCTTACGATACGTTGAAACTGGCCGAACTTGGGGTGGATGCCGTGGCCACCGGCACCCCCTATTTCACGGCGCGCAATGTGCCGTGTGAGATGTGCGACGACATTCCCTGCGTTGCCGCTTGCCCCACAGGTGCGCTGGACCCGGGGCTGGACAATATCGACGACGCGAAAATGGGCGTTGCCGTTCTGGTCGATCAGGAGAACTGTCTGAACTTTCAGGGCCTGCGCTGCGACGTCTGCTATCGCGTCTGCCCCGTCATTGATGACGCGATCACGCTGGAAGCGGCCCATGACGCCCGATCGGGCCATCATGCGATGTTCATCCCCACCGTGCATGCCGAGCGCTGCACCGGTTGCGGCATGTGCGAAAAAAGCTGTGTCCTACCGGAAGCTGCCATCAAGGTTCTGCCGGAACGACTGGCGCGGGGCAGCGCGGCCGACCACTATCGCAAAGGCTGGGAAGAAAAAGAGGCCCATGGCGGGCCTTTGGTTGACGGCTTGATCGATCTGCCCGACCGCTTGCCGGGACCGGGCACAGACAACCTGACCACACCGGGCGGCTTTGCACCGTCATATGACCTGCCGGGGGTAGGCCAATGAGCGCACGCACGCATATACCTGTCGGTCACGAAGCGATCGAAGCCAAAGGCTGGATCGGAGCGAATCGTTTTCTGCTACTGCGTCGCACCAGCCAGTTGTTCTTTCTGGTCCTGTTCCTGCTGGGCCCCTGGTTCGGCATCTGGATCGTGCAAGGCACACTGGCCGGGTCCCTGACCCTTGGCGTGTTGCCTCTGACCGATCCGTTTATCGTATTGCAAAGCATCGTTGCCGGTCATTGGCCCGAACTGACCGCTCTGATTGGCGGGCTGATCGTTCTGGTCGCTTATGCGCTGATCGGGGGCCGCGTCTATTGTTCATGGGTCTGCCCGATCAATCCAGTGACCGACGCCGCCAACTGGCTGCACCGGCGACTGGACCTGCCGAAAGGCTGGCAGCCGAAACGCGCCACCCGCCTGTGGGTGCTTGCAATGGTTCTGGTCGTGTCGGGCCTGACCGGCGTGATCGCGTGGGAGTTGATCAACCCGATCACCATGCTGCATCGCGGGTTGATTTTTGGCGCGGGTTTTGTCTGGGCCATGGTTGCTGCGATCTTTATCTTTGACCTGTTCGTCGCGCGCCACGGATGGTGCGGTCATATCTGCCCGGTCGGCGCTTTCTATGGTCTGATCGGCAGCAAAAGCTTGCTGCGGGTCAGCGCCGCAAACCGGGCGGCCTGTGACGATTGCATGGATTGCTATGCCGTCTGCCCAGAAAATCAAATCATATCCCCCGCATTGAAGGGCAAGCCCGGGACAACGCCACTGATCCTTTCCCCGGACTGCACCAATTGCGGCCGCTGTATCGACGTATGCGCGGTCGATGTCTTTACCTTTACTCACCGGTTCGACGACCATGTCGCCGCGCCTTCCGATCCAGTTCCCGCGCCCGACCGGCGCGCAGCCAGACCTATTTAAGGGAGTGCCAAGATGAAAAAATCAATCGTGACAGGCGGATTGGCCCTGATCCCCGTTTTGCTCCTGAGCGGGTTCGCCCTTGCCCAGTCGGCCCAAGTGGAAACCCTGCGTGGGGCGGATGTGGATGAGCTTATTCCACTCGATCAGATCCACAAAAATGTCGAAGGGCGTATGCAGCGCAACTATCGCCAGCAGCCACCGCTGGTTCCTCATTCGATCGAACAATACCAGATCGACGTGCGCACCAATCAGTGTCTGTCCTGCCACGACTGGACCAAGGCAGGTGAACGCAACGCTCCGACCCTGTCGATGACCCACTATCTGGATCGCGACGGCAACGAGCTGGATCACATTGCGGGCACCCGCTATTTCTGCAACCAATGTCACGTGCCTCAGGCAGACGCGCCTGCGTTGGTCGACAACGTGTTTGAACCCTCGTCCGGCAACTAATCCAACGCATGTCTGAAAGGAGCACCAAGATGGCAGACTCCCCCGAAAAACGCGGTTGGATTGGCCGCCTCTGGAACTGGATCTGGACACCGGCCGTGGCGTTCAGCTCGGGCTTTCTGATCCTGGCTGGTTTTCTGGCCGGCATCCTGTTCTGGGGTGGGTTCCACTGGACACTGGAACTGACCAACACCGAGGAATTTTGTACCTCATGCCACACGATGGAGGTCAATCTGGGCGAATATCGCGAAACGATCCACTACAACAACCATTCCGGCGTGCGCGCGATTTGTTCCGACTGCCACGTGCCGCATGAGTGGAACCACAAGATCAAGGCCAAGATCATGGCCGTCAAAGACGTCTATCACGAACTGGCAGGAACCATCAGCACGCCCGAAAAATACGAAGCGCACCGTCTGAGCATGGCTTCGGCCGTCTGGAAAAAGATGAAGGCGTCGGACAGCCGCGAATGCCGCAATTGCCACAACTTCGACTATATGGATTTCACCATTCAGGAAACTCGCGCCGCATCCGAACACCAGCGCGCCATCGACACCAACATGACCTGCATCGATTGCCACCAGGGCATCGCGCACAGCCTGCCTTCGGATTACCTTGAGGAATACCAGAGAGTTACGGATGAGCTGGCCGGTGAGACAACGGGCGCACAATCGCATCAGGTTGCAGATAGCAGCGATGAGATCCGGTCATTTCTGAACAAGAGCGCGGATTAAAGAGAGGCACGATATGCTGGAACTTCTGGGAACAATCGGGGCCAACATCATCAGCCTTCCGGGCATTCTGGGCCTTGCGCTTGGCATGATGACCCGCCGCCTGTGGCTGGGCGGCTTGATGGGGGCCGTGGTCGGCGTGCTGGAAACGGTGATCTTCGCCCATTGGAACTTTGCCAATGTCAGTATGGTCGAACTGTTAATCGCCGTCGTCATCGGCCTATGCGCAGGTACGTTGGGTTCGGTCATCCGCATCAAGGGTGCGACAGTCTGAATTCGCCAAGCTTTGCATCAATTCGGCGCCCCGCTGCGGAATGCAGTTGGGGTTCGCCCGAATTCGGCCTTGAACGCACGGGTCATGGCGCTGGCGTTTTCATACCCGCAGCGACCGGCAATTTCCGCGATGGTTTGTTCGGTCTCCTCGACCAGTTTCCGGGCCATAGTCAGCCGCAGTCGCCGATACAGCGCCTGCGGCGTGGTGCTCAACTCGGCCTGAACCCGCATCTCAATCTTCTTTTGCGAACAGCCAAGTTTGCGGGCAACGTCCCGGATCGTCAGCGGTGTTTCTATGTTCCCCTGCATCACCGTCAACGTGCGATTGACCAGCGTATCTTCGGATTTCAAAGGTAAGGCATAGGGATCGGTCGCGCTGCGGCTCATCAGCAGGTGGGCTACCTCCATCGACAGTAGCGGGCCATGATCCCGACGAATGAGGGCCGAGGCCAGATCAAAGGCCGCCATCGCCCCCGAACAAGTCAACCGATTGCCGTCTATGACAAAGCGTTCCTGCACAACGTCAACTGCTGGAAAGGCTTCTTCGAACCGCGATAGCTCATCCCAGTGAATCGTCGCGCGGTGATCGTCCAGCAAGCCAGCGCGCGCCAGTAGCCAACTGCCGGTATCCAGCCCGGCCACTTGCGGATGGGTCCGCGCCGCCGCCAGCAGGGCGCGCGTGGTGGCACGAGTATCCAGCGACAAATAGCCGTAAGATGGCATCACGACCAATACATCGCCGCTGTGAACGTGCAAGGCCCCATGCGGCGTGACGACCAGCCCGCTGGAACTTTGCACGGGCTTGCCATCCAACGAACAGAATCGCCAGAGATACAGCGTCTGCCGCGACAACGAGTTGGCCGCCCGCAGCGGTTCGACCATGTTGGCGAGGCAGTGGTTCGAAAACCCATCAAACAACAGAATGTTATAGCGTTGGGACAATTTTTTCTAACTCTGCATACTAGGCGGCTAACTTTGCATGTCGTGACCGTGACCTGTGGCGTTTCATTCGTCAACCACCAGCCAGGGAACACGCGCCATGCAATTCGGTCTGTCAGAAGAACAGGAAATGATCGTTTCTACGGTCCGCAGCTTTGTCGAGAAAGAGATCTACCCCCACGAAGACGCGGTGGAGCGCAGCGGAACCGTGCCATCAGAGCTGGGCGAAGAGATCAAACAGAAGTGTATCGACCTTGGCTTTTACGCCTGCAACTTCCCCGAAGAAGTCGGCGGCGCTGGTCTGTCGCATCTCGATTTCACATTGGTCGAACGTGAATTGGGCCGCGGTTCTATGGCGCTGACCCACTTCTTTGGCCGTCCGCAAAATATTCTGATGGCCTGCAACGATGATCAGCGCGAACGCTATCTGCTGCCCGCCGTGCGTGGTGAAAGGATGGACGCGCTGGCGATGACCGAACCAGATGCCGGGTCGGACGTGCGGGGCATGAAATGTCAGGCCGTGCCCGATGGCGGGGACTGGGTCGTCAATGGCTCAAAACACTTCATCTCGGGCGCAGAGCACGCGGATTTCTTCATTGTCTTCATCGCAACCGGGGTCGATGAGACCCCGAAAGGTCCAAAGAAGCGGATCACCACCTTTCTCGTGGATCGCGGCACGCCGGGGTTCGAGGTTCGCGAGGGCTATAACTCGGTCAGCCATAAAGGTTACAAGAACTACATCCTTTATTTCGACAATTGCCGCCTGCCCGATGCGCAGGTCCTCGGCGAAGTCGATGGTGGCTTTGCGGTGATGAACGAATGGCTATATGCTACCCGGCTGACGGTCGCGGCCTTTTCAGTCGGGCGCGCGCGCCGGTGCTTTGACTATGCGCTGAATTATGCGGCCGAACGCAAGCAGTTCGGCCAACCCATCGGCAAGTTTCAGGGCGTCGGTTTCCAAATCGCCGACATGATCACCGAGATTGACGCTGCAGACTGGCTGACCCTCGCCGCCGCGTGGCGACTGGACCAGAACTTGCCATCGAACCGTGAGATCGCCTCGGCCAAGCTCTATGCCTCCGAGACGCTGGCACGGGTGACCGATACCACACTGCAAATCTTCGGCGGCATGGGTCTGATGGATGACTTCCCGATCGAACGGTTCTGGCGCGATGCAAGAGTTGAACGTATCTGGGACGGCACCAGCGAGATTCAGCGCCACATCATCAGCCGCGATCTGCTGCGTCCCTTGGGCGCCTGAAGATGAGCAAAGATCTGAACCGGCTGCTACGCCCGAAATCCATTGCAGTTATCGGCGGTGGGGCGTGGTGTCAGCAGGTCATCCTGCAATCGGAACGCATGGGCTATGCCGGCCAGGTCTGGCCGGTCCATCCCAAGGCAAGTGACATCGCAGGGCACACGGTTTTCGCCCGTCTGGAAGACTTGCCACAGGCCCCGGACGCCGTTTTCATCGGCATCAACCGACACGCCACGATTGAGGCGGTACAGACGCTGTCTGCCATGGGTGCCGGTGGGGCGGTATGCTTCGCCTCGGGCTTTTCCGAAGCAGTGGCCGAAGATGACACCGGCGCGGACCTGCAGGAGCAGCTGCTAGCCGCCGCAGGAGACATGCCCATTCTGGGACCGAATTGTTACGGCTTCATCAACGCGCTCGACGGGGCGCTGCTATGGCCGGATCAGCATGGTGCAACGCCGGTGGACAAGGGCGTTGCGATCTTGACGCAAAGCTCGAACATCTCGATCAACTTGACGATGCAGAAACGCGCGCTGCCGATTGCCTATATGGTGACTTGCGGAAACATGGCGCAAACCAGTCAGGCCGAGATTGCCTCGGCCCTGATCGACGACCCGCGCGTGACCGCCGTTGGCCTACATATCGAAGGGTTCAAGGATATCCGACAGTGGGAGGCGCTAGCCGCTAAGGCGCATGCAAAGGACATCCCCCTGATAGCGCTCAAGGTCGGCGCGTCGGAACAAGCGCAGGCGGCAACCGTGTCGCACACCGCGTCTCTGGCAGGCAGCGACGCCGGGGCGCAGGCGCTGCTGGAGCGGTTGGGCATACCGCGCCTGTCTGCCTTGCCTGATTTCCTGGAAACGCTGAAACTGTTGCACTGCTACGGGCCATTGCCGGGTGGCAACATCGCCTCGATCAGCTGCTCGGGGGGCGAGGCCAGCTTGATCGCCGATATGGCCATTGGCACTGGTCTGAGTTTCCCTCAGTTGACTGACGACAAGAAAACCCAACTGCGTGATGCGCTTGGTCCGATGGTCGCTTTGAATAACCCGCTGGACTACCACACTTATATCTGGCGCGATGAGGGTGCGATGACGCGGGCGTGGTCGGGAATGACAGGCGACGATATCGACCTGACCTTCTCGATCGTCGATTACCCGACCACTGATCCGACAGATTGGGCCTGCGCATCGCGAGCGGCGTTGAAAGTGCGGGCCGAGACCGGAGCTCGTTTCGCTATCGCGGCAACTCTGCCTGAACTTCTGCCCCAGGACATCGCGCAAGACCTTATGGCCGGTGGCGTAGCCCCTCTTATGGGTCTGCAAGAAGCGCTTAGCGCCACCCGTGCAGCGGGTCAGATCAAAGCACCCGCCGAGGCCGTAGTTTGCCTGCCCGGCACGATCGAGGCAACGCGTACATTGACCGAGGCCGAGGCGAAATCAGCGTTGGAAGTGTGTGGCTTGCGCGTCCCTCAGAACCGCACAGTTCGGGGCGCTGACGAAGCACGCGCTGCGGCGTCGGATATGACCGCGCCCTTTGCTATCAAAGGCATCGGGTTGGCCCATAAATCCGAACACGGCGCAGTATGCCTTGGCGTCCAGGTTGACGACGTGGCCGATGTGGCCGCCGATATCGGGACGGATGAGGTGCTGATCGAAGAGATGATCACCGGTACCGTAGTCGAGCTTTTAATCGGTGTCGTCCGCGATCCGGCGCATGGGTTCGTCCTGACGCTGGGCGCAGGCGGTGTGCTGACCGAAGTGCTACGCGATACCGCGTCGCTGTTGGTACCCAGCACATCCGACGATATGCGCGCCGCATTGGCCAAGTTGAAAATAGCCCCGTTACTTGCGGGCTATCGCGGCCAACCTGCCGCTGATATGGATGCGATCATCACCGCAATTCAGGCCGTTCAGGCCTATGTCATGCAAAATGCCGACACGCTTGGCGAGGTCGAAATTAACCCGCTTCTCTGCACGCCCGACACGGCGGTTGCAGTGGATGCCCTGATTAGAAAGGCCTGAGACATGGACCCGATCAAAACCCGACGCGACGGAGCGATCCTTGAGGTGACGCTGGACCGGCCCAAGGCCAATGCTATCGACCTGATCACCAGCCGCAGAATGGGTGAGGTCTTTGCCGAATTTCGCGATGACCCCGAACTGCGCGTCGCCATTCTGACAGGCGCGGGCGAAAAGTTCTTCTGCCCCGGCTGGGATCTGAAAGCCGCTGCCGATGGCGATGCAGTTGACGGCGATTACGGCGTTGGCGGGTTCGGCGGCCTTCAGGAACTGCGCGATCTGAACAAGCCGGTGATCGCAGCGGTAAACGGGATCGCCTGTGGCGGCGGTTTGGAACTGGCTCTGTCAGCCGACATGATCCTGGCGGCCGAGCATGCCACATTCGCCCTGCCCGAAATCCGCTCGGGCACTGTTGCGGATGCGGCCAGCGTCAAACTGCCCAAGCGTATCCCCTACCATATCGCGATGGAGCTGCTGCTGACCGGGCGCTGGTTCGACGCCGAAGAAGCCAACCGCTGGGGGTTGGTGAACGAAATCATCCCCGCCAATCAGTTGATGGATCGCGCGTGGGAGCTGGCCCGGCTGCTGGCCTCGGGCCCTCCTCTGGTTTACGCCGCGATCAAAGAGGTCGTGCGCGACGCCGAGGACAGCAAGTTCCAGGATGCCATGAACCGCATCACCAAGCGCCAGTTGCGCACGGTAGATGTGCTGTATGCCAGCGAAGATCAGTTGGAAGGCGCGCGCGCCTTTGCGGAAAAACGCGACCCGGTTTGGAAAGGAAAGTAAGCGTTCAGCGCGGCGGCGGAGTCAGCCATTGCGCTGACATCCCGAAGTTTGACTCTTTGATCTCCTGCTTCGCGATGGCTTGCAGGTGCACCTCGTCCGGGCCGTCCGCATATCGCAATGCCCGCGCCCATGTATAGCTGTCGGCCAGCGGCGTATCCGGCGTCATCCCCATGGCACCAAAGACCTGCATTGCGCGGTCGGTCACGGCGGCATGCACGTTGGGTGCCACCACCTTGATTAGGGAAATCTCACGCCGCGCCGCCTTGGCGCCCACCTGGTCAATCTTCCACGCAGCCTGCAGGGTCAGCAAACGTGCCTGTTCGATCTCAAGCCGCGATTTCGCGATCCATTCCCGGATCACGCCTTGGTCTGACAGTTGCTTGCCAAAGGTTTTCCGTTCTTGCGCGCGTTCAACCATCAGCGACAACGCCATCTCTGCGGCCCCGATTGAGCGCATACAGTGATGGATACGTCCCGGCCCCAGCCGCGCCTGCGCCAGAGCAAACCCGCTGCCTTCTTCGCCCAGAAGATTGCCGACCGGCACGCGTACATCCTTGAACAGCAGCTCGGCATGGCCTTCTGGGTCATGCATGTTCAGGATCGTGGGGTTGCGGACAATCTCCAGGCCGGATGTGTTTTTGGGCACGATCACCATGCTTTGCTGTTTATGCCTGTCGGTATTGGGATCGGTCTTGCCCATGACAATGAACATTCTGGTGTTCGGATGGCAGGCATTGGTGATGAACCACTTGCGCCCGTTGATGACATATTCATCCCCCTCGCGCCGGATCGAGGTGGTGATGTTTGTCGCGTCCGAACTGGCCACATCCGGTTCCGTCATTGCAAAGGCCGAACGGATTTCGCCGTTCAGCAATGGCACCAGCCATTCTTGGCGCTGCTCGGGCGTGGCGAACATGTGCAACAGCTCCATATTGCCGGTGTCCGGCGCATTGCAGTTGAACACCTCAGAGGACCAGCTGACCTGCCCCATCAACTCGGCCAGCGGGGCGTATTCCAGATTGCTCAGCCGGGTGCCGGGTTCATCGTCGCGCAAGGAAGGCAGGAACAGGTTCCACAGCCCTTCGGCCCGGGCCAGCGCCTTGAGGTCTTCCATGAATGAGACCGGGAATTTGCCTGCGTCAATCTCTTCCTTATGGGCACGGATGCGCGGGTAGATATGCGCCTGCATAAAGCGTTTCAGCTGCTCGCGGATTTCCGCAGCGCGTGGCGATGGGGCAAAGTCCATGACGGTCCCTTTTCAGAACGTTGCAACACTACGTTGCCTCTGCGGGTACCCTATCCGCACCCACCGCATTTGTGAAAGCTGCCAGTTGGTTTCCAACGGTTTTTGCCGCAAGGTCATTTGAGTTGCGACAGGACTTGCCGGGTTTTGTATCGTCAAGCGTGGCAGAGTTAACGACCAAGCTGTTGCGACGACAACCATCACCTGTTGCCCATCACCTTGCAGAGCGATAATCGTCTGATCATATGACCAAAGCACCAAAGCGACGGAGTTCAGGTGTCTGAGCAGCAGATCAAAAAATCGGATGACATTGCGCAGAAACTGTTGACCAGGATTGTCCGTGGCGCATTGAAACCCGGCGAAAAGCTGCGGCAGGACCTGATCGCGCGTGAGTTCGGAGTCAGCCAGGTCACTGTACGCGAGGCGCTGCTGAATCTGGCATCAAAAGGACTGGCCGTCGCTGTACCACGCCGAGGTATGTGCGTGGCGCCAATGGACCAGAACGCCAATCAAGAGCTGCGCGTGATGCGACGCGCGCTTGAACCGGTGGCCTTGCTACATTCCGTTCCAAACCTGACGGCCCAGCAGATTGCCCAGATCGAACAGGTACACGAAGACTGCGACAGCGCCCAAACTGCTGAAGATTGGGAAGACGCCAATCAGCGTTTCCATATGGCCGTCATCGCGGCCTGCAACATGCCGCGCATGATTGACGAGATCAGGAACCTGCAAGTGCTGTACACGTGGCATTTCAACAACCTGTACACCGCCAAATGGCGACCGCGCGCCGATCCGGATCACGCTGCAATTCTGGCCGCCATCAAGGATCGCGATGCGGCCAAGGCGCATTCGGTTATGCAGCGCCACCTGACCCGCCTGCCCTAGGCGGGATCAGTCGGGTTTCCGGGCGATGATCCAGGTCGGGTGATAGGTCAACGGAACCCCGTCCTTGCCGCCAAACTGCCGAACATAGTCATTATTGAAGGAAAGCAGGCTCGACTTTGTCCACGGCTTCTGCGCGCGCCCGTTCACTCCGGTTCTGCGCAGATGGTCCAGCACGTCGCGAGGAGAGGAAAACTGCATCTGCTGTTTGGATTCTCCGGCACTGACGACGTTCAGAATACCTTCGACAGCAGCGGTCAAAACCTCCGGTCCACAAAGGCCGGGCGCCTTCGCCGCCGATCCAACCTGCACCAGTTCCTGATATTGCAGCGGGCCAAAACCGGAAACCGCCAGCCAGCCTCCGGGGGCCAGCGCCCGCGCGGCACGGTGCAGGAACGCGGCGGGATCTGGCAACCACTGGATCATTGACGCCGAGGCAATCAGATCCGGTTTCGCAGGCCATGCGACCGTTTCCGCATCACCACACAGAAATCCTGCACCAAAGGACGCGGCGGTCTCATATGCCTCGGGGGACAGATCGTTGACGGTCAAACCATCAAACGCGAACTGCGCGCAAAGCCTTTGGGTCAAATGCCCGGTGCCACAGCCAAACTCCAATCCGGACGCAAAATGCGTCGGAGCACCGTCACGTTGCAAATCCTGCGCCAATCGCTCAGCTATCCGCGCCTGTTGGTTGGCAGCCTCGTGGTACGAGCGGAAACTGCGGCTAAAACTACGCTGGACGCGGCTGGTCATCTGGGCATTCATGCGATCCACTCCTGCCAGTTCTGACCGTTGGCAAAGGGTATATGCGCGGTTGGAACAGTTCGGACTGCTTCTTGTTGATCAACCCACGCTGCCTTTTGGGCGGATGTGGAAATGATCCGGTCCCTCAGCGGCATCCAAATCCGGTCGAACCCGGGATCGGGTGCCGGGCCACGTTCGATCACCGCGTGCAGCTCTGCTTTTGCCGTGTCGATATCTATTTCGGGCGCCGGACCTTCCAGCCCAGCTCGGCGGCAGAACTTGGCAAAGCTGGCGGTGCTAAGTTGATCGGCCGTGGCCCGGATCATGTCCGGCGCGATGCCGCGTTCGACATCGGCGGGATGCAAAGTGCCGCTGACCGCGATCAGCCGATCTGGCCGCACCCCCGTTTGTGCCAACCAATGCGCGGCCGAGGCCACGCCAAACGAGAACGCGATCAGGGTGACCCTGTCATAGTTTGACAGCTCGCTCAGCGGGTTATCTAGACGGATATAGTCGTCGACGAACAAGACATCCGTATTGCCCTCAAGGCTTTCGAAAGGACCCGGGCCAAGGGCCCAGCCCCCGAAGACCAAAAGCACCTCGGCCGTGCCTAACCGGGACAACCAGCGCTGTTTCATGACATCCCTCGAACCAGCGATACCATGGCCGAGGTTACGCGGCTTAGCTCATCTGATGAGATGATATAGGGCGGCATACAATAGATGTTGCGCGCGAACGGTCGCAGCCAGACGCCGGTTTCCAACGCCAACCCATGCGCCACCGACGGGTCGACCCAGCCTTCCATCTCGATAACACCGATGGCACCCAAGACGCGCACATCTGCCACACCGGGCAAGTCGCGCGCCAGAGCCAGCTCCTGCGTCATCTGCGCAGCGATACCCGCCACTTCCGACCGCCAATCGCGGACCGAGAGTTGTTCCAAACTGGCGACCGCCGCCGCGCAGGCAAGCGGGTTAGCCATATAAGTGGGCCCGTGCATCATGACGCCGGCCTCGCTTTCCCCAATCCGTCGTGCGACGGTTTCGGTGGTGACCGTGGCCGCCAACGTGATATGCCCACCTGTCAGCGCCTTACCCACGCACAGGATATCTGGCGCAATGTCGGCATGGTGCAGGGCAAACAGCTCACCGGTGCGGCCAAAGCCAGTGGCGATCTCATCGAAGATTACTAGCACGTCATGTGCCTTGCACATCTCATGGGCGCGCTGCAGCCAGGTCGGGTGGTAGAAATACATCCCCCCTGCCCCCTGAACCACAGGTTCAAGGATCAGCCCCGCGATCTGGTCGGCTTTCGCCTCCAGCAACTGTTCCAGTGCATTCAGCCCGTTCAGGTCACCGTCCTCGGACCAGTCCTGACCAAAGGCGATCTGAGGGCGCGGCAGGAAATGCTGAACGGACAGGGCGCCCGCAAACAACCCGTGCATTCCGTTGACCGGGTCGCACACGCTCATCGCTTTCCAGGTGTCGCCGTGATAGCCGCCGCGGATGGTGGCAAACTGCGTTCGCCCCTTGCGACCCTGCGCCATTTGGTACTGCACCGCCATTTTCAGGGCTACTTCGATGGCGACCGACCCGCTGTCGCTGTAGAAAATGCGATCCAGCCCGTCGGGCAAAAGCCCGATCATTTTCCGGCCCAGTTCAATCGCGGGTTCATGTGTCAGCCCACCAAACATCACATGCGGCATATGATCCAACTGCGACTGCATGGCTGCGATGATGGCCGGGTGACGATGCCCATGCACCGCACACCACCAGGACGACATGGCGTCGATCATCTGCGTGCCATCCTCAGCCGTCAGCCAAACCCCATCTGCCCCGGTGATCAGGTGCATCGGGCCGGGTTCCAGCACGTTTGTGTAAGGGTGCCACAGATGGCGGGCATCAAACTCCAGCGGTGTCATAAGGCACCTCGGATCGCGTCAATGTCGATGGCAGAGAATGCGTCGGACAGGGTTTCGCGTGAAAGGTTTTCGACGAAGGGCAGCCTGCCCAAATGGCGGATATTGGTCATTTCGGCGATGGTCTGTTCCACGTCCGGCTCAGCATCACCGACAAAGGCCACGCCAATCACATTGCATCCTGCATTGCGCAACGCCATCAGGGATAGGGTCGTGTGATTGATCGTACCCAGTGCGGTACGCGCCACCAGCACAATCGGGGCCTGCCACTGCGCAATCACATCCAGGAAAAAGACCTGACGGTTAAGCGGCACCATCAACCCGCCCGCGCCTTCGACCACCAGTGGGCCGGACACCTGTGGCAACGTCAGGTGAGCCGGGTCGATCTCAATCCCCATATCTTCGGCCGACAAATGCGGTGAGGCGGGCATGTTCAGCCGGTACGCCTCGGGCAGCACCTCGGCCCCGGTCAGGGCCTTGACGGTTTCCGAGTCGGTGGCCTCTTCCAGCCCCGACTGCACAGGTTTCCAATACCGCGCGCCAAGGGCTGCTGTCAGGCCCGCTGCAAAGACAGTTTTCCCGATGCCCGTATCCGTTCCGACTACGATGACAGGGCTCATGCGGCCTCGCTTTGTTGATGCGCTAGGGTTTCGAACAAGGCGGTAATATTGGCCTGTGAAACATTGCCTGTAATCGAAACCCGTAGCCGCGATGTGCCGCGCGGAACCGTAGGAGGGCGAATGCCGCGCACGTCAAAGCCTTGCGACTGCAGGGCTGCGGCCGTCTGCATCGTGCGCGCTTCGTCCCCAAGAATGACGGGGATGATCTGACTGTTCAGCGCACCCGGCGACACGCCGTTCTGGCGCGCTTCGGCATGGGCATGATGTATTCGAGCGTTCGCCGCCTCGGTCAGTCCGGTGTCTGATTGCAAATGCGCCAGTACAGCCCGCACCAGGGCCGCGTTAAACGGAGATGGCGCGGTCGCAAAAATGAACGGCCGTGCCCTGTTGATCAGCGCGTCGATCATCAGCCGTGGGCCACAGATCAGTCCGCCCGAAACGCCCAGACCCTTACCGCAGGTATGCAATGTCAGCACTTCGGCCTTCAACCCATGCGCCAGTCCTTTGCCGTGTGGGCCGAAAACACCGGTTGCATGGGCTTCGTCCACGACCAACACCGCTTCCTGCTCCACAGCCAGATCGGACAGCGCGTTCAGGGGCGCGAGATCACCCTCCATCGAATAAACGCTTTCCACGGCAATCCAGATTTGACCGGACCCTCCTGCGGAAAGCCAGTCGGCAATAACACGGCGTGCGTCGGCCACATCGTTATGAGCAAAGGCCCGCGTGTCGGCCCGGCCCATACGCATTCCTTCATGAGCGCTGGCATGAACCAGATCGTCATACAGGATCAGATCACCGCCGGCGGGAAGGGTCGAAAAAATCGCCTGATTGGCCTGAAACCCGCCACCCATGAACAAGGCGGCCTCGGCGTCGAAAAACGCGGCGGCCTCAGCCTCCAACGCCTCATGTTCCGGGTGATTGCCGCGCAGCAACCGCGACCCACCCGATCCCAGCGGCACACCGCGATCCAGCGCCTTTTGCGCGGCACCTTGCAGCCATGCAGATTCGGACAGACCCAGATAATCATTCGAGGCAAAGTCCAACCCACGCCTCGGGGTCAGCACCCGGCGACGATGCCGGGCGCCTAATGTTTCAAGCATCGAGTTCAGGCGACCCAATGCTTTCATTCAGCAGCTTCCGCGCAGCTTTGCCCGGCCACGGTTTCGGCTTGCAGCCCAAGCTTGGCAAACAGGATCGCGTCGGTGTCTTCTTCCGGGTTCTCTGCCGTCAGCAGCGTTTCCCCCACAAAGATCGAGTTCGCCCCGGCCAGGAAACACATGGCCTGATGCTCATCGGTCATGTCGCTGCGTCCGGCAGACAAGCGAACATAGGATTTCGGCATCATGATACGGGCGGTGGCGATCACACGCACGAACTCGATCGGATCGATCGGCTTGGCGTCCGCCAGCGGTGTGTCTTCCTGCGGCATCAGCATGTTAATCGGCACCGATTCAGGTGCGGGTCCCATATTGGCCAGTGTGACCAACATATCGACACGGTCGCCGACCTCTTCACCCATCCCCAGGATACCGCCGGAACACACTTTGATCCCGGCTTCTTGCACGCGGGTCATTGTATCGATCCGGTCGGCGAAGGTGCGGGTGGTGATTACTTCGGGGTAATAACGCTCGGACGTGTCGATGTTGTGGTTGTAATAGTCCAGGCCCGCGTCACGCAGGCGAAACACCTGGTTGTCGTCTAGCATGCCCAGTGTCATGCAAGTCTCCATGCCCATCTCGCGAACGCCTTCGACCATGGCCACTAGCGCATCCATGTCGCGATCTTTCGGTTCACGCCAGGCCGCGCCCATGCAGAACCGGGTAGCGCCACCGTCTTTGGCCTTGCGGGCCTCGGCCAGCACGCGCTGAACCTCAATCAGTTTCGAGGCCGACAGCTTCGAACCGTTGCGCGCCGATTGCGAACAATAGGCACAATCTTCTGCACAGCCACCTGTCTTGATCGACAACAGCTTGGAGGTCTGAATCTTGTTGGGATCGAAATTCTCGCGATGCACGGTCTGCGCGCGGAACAGCAAATCCATCAGGGGAAGATCATATACGGCCTGCGCCGCCTCGCGGGTCCAAGTGGGGGAGGTGTTTTCCATTTTATCGATAATCTATCCAAAACTCCATGCCTAGCCTTTCTAATATCGATAATACAACAAACTACAACTTAAATCTAATTCAACAGCGCCGAACCGCGAAGCGTGATCAAAGCCCAGCCACCTGCGGTAAAAGGTAGACTCCTGTTTCAGGGGCACAATTGACCGCAATACGGCAGCCATACGCCTGACTGAGCAAATCGTCGCACAATGTATCCACCGGCGTGCCCTGGCTGAGAATTTGCCCATCCGACAGTAGAATCACATTGTCGGCACACATGGCCGTCAGGTTCAGATCATGCATCACCATGACCACCCCGCCGCCGCTGGCCGCGAAATCCCGAACAATTTGCATCACCTGCAATTGGTGGCCGATATCCAGGCTGGAAACGGGTTCGTCCAGAAACAACCAGCGCGACTCTGTCGGCCCGGTCGGTTGCCACACCTGCACCAGAACGCGGGCCAGTTGAACACGCTGCTGCTCACCCCCTGACAGTTCCTGATAGAACCGCCCTTCAAATCCACCCAAACCGACACGAGTCAGCGCATGCAAGGCAATCCGGTCGTCCATAGCCCTGCGCATACGCCCCATGCGGAGCACCTCTAACACGGTGAAAGGAAAGCTCATCGGAGTCGCTTGTGGCAAGACGGCACGAATGTCGGATAGCTCAGCAGCGCTGGTTCGCGCGATATCCCGACCGTTCAAAGTAACGGCCCCGTCATGGTCCAGATCGCCGGTCAGCGCGGCCAACAAGGTGGATTTACCCGCCCCCGACGGGCCGACAACAGCAGTCACCTGTCCGGGCTGGGCTGAGAAAAATAGATTGCTTAGGATCGTGCGGCGTCCCAGCTGAACGCTCAGGTCTGTGACAATCAACATGGTCTAAAGGTCCACAATTCCGCGTTGCCTCAACAAAATCCACAGAAAGAACGGCGCGCCGATGACTGCGGTGACAATCCCAATGGGCAACTCAGACGGCGCGATGATCATTCGGCTGATCAGGTCGGCCAGCACCAGAAGCGCCGCACCCAGAAGGGCCGAATTGACCAGCAGGTATTTGTGATCGGGCCCCGAGGCCAGTCGCAGCAGATGTGGCACCACGATACCCACAAACCCTATCCCACCACTGACGGCCACAGCTGCCCCGGTCGATGCGGCGACGACTAGAATGGCGCAGGTTTTCAGATGTTGCACGCGGATGCCGATATGCCCGGCTGCGGCTTCGCCCAGGGCCAGACCGTTCAGACCCAGCGCCAGAAATGGCGACAGCATTAGGGGGATCAGGATCAACGGGGCCGCAACCATGATCTTGCCCCAACTGCTGCCCGCCAGAGAGCCCATGGACCAAAAGGTGAAATCCCTCAACTGCGCGTCATCCGCCGCATAGACAAGGATGCCTGTCAATGCCATCGCCAGCGCGGTCAGCGCAATCCCGGCCAGCAGCATCGTTGCAACAGAGGTTCGGCCATGCCGCGTCGCGACCTGGTAGAGCAGCATTGTGGTGATCCAGGCGCCAAGAAACGCTGCAATCGGGACAAGCCATGTTGCCAGCCCGGCGGCAACGGTCAAAGTCCCGCCCAGAACAATCGCACCGACCGCCCCCAAACTGGCCCCGGCGCTGACGCCAACTATGCCCGGATCGGCCAGCGGGTTGCGGAATAAGCCCTGCAGCACTGCCCCAGACACAGCCAGCGCCGCCCCAACAAGACAACCCATGATCACACGGGGCGCGCGGATATCCAGCAAAACCACCCGGTCCCGTAAGGACAGGTCTTGGCCCTGTGCCATATCGATCAATGCCTGCCACAACGACGTGCCCGCCGACCCCGTTGCAAGCCCGGTCAGCACCACCACACTCAATACAAGGATCAAAACCCAGCTGAGCCGACGCGCGGTTACGCTCCGGTCGCCGTCGATTGTCATCCCGTCAGCGGTTTGGTCAGCCATTGGCGCCGCGCAATCCAGCTGCAAGATCAGAGATGGCCTGCCCGGTGCGCACCGAAAAACCCAACAACAACATGCCATCCATCCGCAACAATTTAGCGTTCTGACCTGCCGGTGTGGCCGCAATCGCAGGGTGTTTGAAAACCTCTTCATCTGTCAGGGAAATCTGTCGACCGCTCTCCATCAGCAAGATGACATCGGGGGCTGCTGTAATGATCGCCTCATCCCCCAATGGTTTATAGCCCTGAAACCCCTCAACAGCATTTGTGGCCCCGGCCAGTTCGATAATACCCTGCGCTGCTGTATCCTGCCCTGCGGCCAGCACGCGCCCACCCTGCATTGCCAGTACAAACAGAACACGCTGATCGGCCAATTCACTGTGCGCAGTGGCGGCATCGATTGCGCCGCCAACGCGTTGCGCCAGTGCTTCGCCCTCGTCAGGAACATCCAGCGCCTTGGCAACGGCCTTGATCTTGGCGACAACCGCCGCGCGATCATGGCCCATCGGTATACAGACAAAAGGGATATGAGTTTCGGCCAGAACCTCCAGCGTTTCCGGCGGGCCTGCGCCCTCTTCTGCCAAGATCAGATCGGGGCTGACCGACAGCAACCCCTCGGCGGACAAGCGGCGCACGTAGCCTATGTTTGGCAATGCGGCGACCTGCGGCGGATGGTTCGACGTGCTGTCGCGTGCCACCAACCGGTGTTCTTGTCCCAGCGCATAAATGATCTCGGTGATCGATCCCCCGGCCGAGACAATGCGTTGCGCCGGGTCGGCATGCAGACCAAATGCAGATACCAACAGCAACAATCCGGCAAGTTTCAGTTTTGCGCGCACCCGAGTCATGCCGGAACCTCCTCTGGGCGGCCCTCAAGCGACGCAACAAGGTCGTTCCAGATTGCAGCTGAGGCAGGCTCGGCCAGCACGCCAAAGATTTGCAATATCAGTGCACCCTGCGCGTCAAACGCCTCGACCGAGATCGCATCGCCTCGTTTGGTGGATTTCCTGGCCTGCCAGACCTCGGCGATGTGATCGGTTCGTAGGTGCAGGTTAAAGCCAGGATCCAGCACATTCAGCCATGGGCCCATCTGCTTGACCTCCTTGATGGGTCCGGTGTGAATTTCGATGCACCCCTGATTGCCAACAAAAACCATGATCGGCAGGCCTGTTTTGGCGGCGCTGTGCAGAATTGTGTCGACAGCCGATATCGCCAGAGGCCGCACATATGACGCCCCGGCCATGCGATAGGCCCCCAACCTGTTCAGCTTGAGCTTGCGAACCATCTGGAGAAACTGATGGGTATCTGTGATTTCATCCCATCCAGCACGCAGACGGTCGGTTTTCTCGGGGTCGACCTTGGCAGGTTCGACCGCTGCGCGCGGTTCAACTGTCAGAGTGTCTGACTGGTCCGGCAGTTTCAGGGCCTCGATCACGGCATCCCATTCCTCGATCACAGAGGTATCGCGCAAAAAGACCTTGTGAACCGCATCACCTGCGGCGTCGAAAATCTGAAGGGACAGGCGTTCCGAGCCACCCTCAAGAGTTTTGGCCACGGCAAAGCCGTAAACCCAGTGACGCGGGAACATGCGCAGATCAATCTCATGATTGGCGATCAGCGCCGCGTGGGGGCCGCCACGGTAATCATCGTAAATCCCCACCTTCTCGATCACGCAGCTTTCGTTGCGAGTCAGTGCCATGACCTCGCCCAATCGGTTCACCAAGGGCATCAGCCGATCCATGTCGGGGCTTATGCGGGTGGCTCCGTGTCCGACATGCGCGGCCACCAGCTGTGCCTCGGTGATGCCGAGTTGATCCGCCAGATCACGCTCGCGCCGCTTGGGGTTTTCCAACCGCGCAGCACGGATTTCAGAAGGGCTTGGATGGGTCATGGTCGTCTCCACAATGGTATCGAAACGCATTTGGCTGGGACCGAGACGACCGGGCTGCGCGCTGTTTTTAGCTTTCTTTGCCCTTGTCCTAAGCGGTCCGGCCTGTGGCATCAAGGGCACGCAGCATTTTTCTGACAAAAATAGTATGGTATTAAAAAATCTAATCCGCTAAGGAGCCGCCCACATGGACCACAGCGCGCGGCATCTAGCGCGCAGGCCCGTAGAAACACCCAGCACATCGCGAGGTAGCATCTGAATTTCGCCTGCTTCAGGCGGGTGCATCTCTGACTGCACGATACACATACTGGGGGTTTCAATGAAATCGGCATTAAAGCGGCCTACCGCAAGCGTGGCCCTGACCAGCGCCGTTTTGGCGGCAACGCCGCTATGGGCGCAAGAACAAGAAGACGACATCATCCAACTCGATGACATCATCGTCACCGGCACCGGGCTTCCAACCGAGGTTTTCGACAGCCCGTCCTCCGTCACCGTTGTGGATGCCGGTGAAATCCGCGAAATCCCCCCGGCCTCAGTCGCCAATCTGTTGTCGGATGTGCCGGGCGTTCAGGTATCCGAGAATGATCTGGATCGTATCCGTATCCGTGGCGAAGATTCGCAGCGCGTCGCAATCCTGCTGGACGGTCAGCGCCTGTCGGATCACAACCGTTATGGAACACCTCTGCTGGTGTCACCCACCGATATCGAACGGATCGAGATCGTGCGTGGCCCTTCATCGGTTGTCTCAGGCAATCGGGCCATTGGGGGTGTCGTGAACATCATCACCAAACGCGGCGCCGACAAACCGGTCGAGGTTTCCGGCACCGCAGGTTACATCGGGGCCAATGACGGCTATCGCGCCGCTGCCAGCATCGCAGGTACGTTCAACGATTTTGACTATCGTCTGTCGTATTCGAAACTGGATCTGAACGACCGCGAAGCACCCGACGGTGATCTGGTGCCCTCCAGCAGTGAAGAACACGGCGTGCTGGGCTTTGTCGGATACCGCTTTGGCAACAGCTATGTCGGCCTGCGCGCACAGGATTTCGACGCCTCGACCGAGGTGTTCACCGGCAGCCCGGTTGCCCAGATCAACCTGCCCAAACGGGACCTGCGCAAATACAGCGCGTTCTACGAAGGCGAAGACCTGACGCCCTGGATGTCGATGCTGAAGTTCAGCGCTTATACGCAAAAGGTCGACCGCGTGTTCGACAGCGAATTCACCAGCAGCGGCGGGCCGGTCACCACCATTGTCAACGCGGGATCGGACGATGAACAGACAACCAGCGGATTCGTGGCAACAGCGAATTTTGAATTTGCACCCGGTCACCGATCGGGTATCGGGCTTGAATATGACGATGACCGGCTAGAGACCACCAAGACCTCTGATATCACGATCATTCCGCCCTTTGGACCGCCCAGCCAAATCAGCGTGCCCTCTTTCACGGATGCGGAAATCCGAACGGCCAGTATTTTTGGACAGCACGAAGCAACCTTTGGCGATTTCGTCGCCACGGTCGGCGCGCGCTACTATAGCGTCGAAAGCGATCTGAACGAACGAACGGTCAACGGGTTTCCGCTGCCGGATGCCAGCAACAGCGATGACCGCTGGCTGGGCTCGATTGGTGCCGTCTACAATCTGTCAGATGACGCCATCCTGCGGGCCAACATCTCGCAAGGTTATACATTCCCGTCCCTGTCCGAGCTGTACCTGTCCACGTCGGCTGGCGGCCAGGTCATCAATGGCAATCCGAACCTGAAACCCGAAACCGCGACCAACTATGAAGTCGGTGCGCGTGTGGATCGGGGGAACTTCGTGCTGGATACGGCCATTTTCTATACCGAAGCCAAGGACTACATCACCACCGTGGCCGATCCGGTCAATCCGGCCGAGCTGATTTATGACAATGTCGAAAGCGCAGACAGCTGGGGCATTGAAATCGCGGCCGAGGTTGATCCCGGCTGGGGCGGTGTACGCCCCTATGTCATCGTGTCGAATGTGACCCGAGAGTTCACCTATTCCAACGGGTTCAGCACCAAAGACAGTGGCACCCCGGAATGGACGGGGACGCTTGGTGTGCGCTCAGACTGGCAGACTGCCAGCTTGACGGGTACCTGGGATATGTTCCTGCGGGGCGAAAGCGCGGCCGAGTTGCGCGACGAAAACGGCAATATCGTCGACAGCGGGACAGCCACCGGCACCAACCCGACCTCGGGCTGGACCACGCTGAACTTCCGCGGCAGCGTGGATTTGACCGAGAACGCATTGCTGACGCTCGAGCTTAACAACATCCTCGACAGGTCCTACCGGGCCAATGACCAGATCCCGGCTGCAGGACGCAATATCAACCTATTCGTCACTGCAACCTTCTGACCCGGAGAATAGCGGGGCCACGGGGTAACCCGGTTGGTCCTGCACACAGGAGAACCTTATGATATCCCGATTGATCCTGTTTATGGCCCTTGCGATGGTACCGGTTGCCCTCGCCGCGCAAGACACCCTGACACCCCCAGTGCCAGAGGTTCTGGTATCAGGCGACCAGATTGGACCAGCGCAACCAGTTTCGGCTGAACCCAACGAACCCGCGCCTGAACACAGCACAGGTGTGGAAACCACGCAGGATGCCTCGGTCCAGGCGGCCGAGTTTCTGCGCAAAGGCGGACCATCGATCTGGGCCATCGCGGCGCTGTCTGTGCTCACCGTTGCCCTGATCCTGTGGAAGATTTGGCGGCTGGCCCTGATCGGGGCATGGTCACGGGGCAAGGCCGGTCAGGCCGTGGATTTGTTCGAAACTGGGGAGTCCGATGCCGCTGTTACGACGCTCCATGGCCGCCGGGGAATTCGATCCAAGGTGATGAGCCATGCCATCCGGTCCATTCGCACCCTACCCGAAGACCGCGCCCGCGAAGAGGTTTCGCGCGTGGCCAAACGCGAGATTGCCGATGCCGGTACCGGCCTTCGAGCGCTGGAGCTAATCGCAACGATCGCACCTCTGTTGGGTCTGTTAGGCACAGTTCTGGGCATGATTGCAGCGTTTCAGGCGCTGCAACAGTCAGGCAACCGCGCCGATCCCTCCCTATTGGCTGGCGGCATCTGGGAGGCGCTTCTGACCACCGCGGCAGGTATGGCCGTGGCCATCCCAGCCTCTGCCGCGCTGACGTGGTTCGAGGCCGTAATCGACCGCATCCGCCGCGATTTGGAAGACGGCGCAACCCGTATTTTCGTATCAGGCAAGCCGGGCAATCTGAAGCTGGCTGCCGAGTGATCTGATGCAATTCGCCCCAATTGCAAAACCCAGACGCAAGCCCAACCTCACGCCGATGATCGACGTGGTGTTCCTGCTTTTGGTGTTCTTCATGTTGGCGTCCCGCTTCGGCATCGAGTCCATCTTGCCGCTGCCGCTGGCCTCTGCGGGCCAGGAATATAGCGGACCGCCGCGCCTGATTGACGTCCTGCCCAACCAAGAGTTGCTGAACGGCATCGCCAGCGCGGATATAGCTCGCGATCTTGCACCACTGATGCAGGCCCCCACGGATTTGGTGATCTTGCGCGGCAGGAATGGCGCGACATTGCAACGGATCGTGACCGTCACCGAGATCCTGCGTGACGCTGGGTTTATTTCGGTCGTTTTGGTGGAATAGCGCGATGAATTTCTCGGACCCATCCGGCAAACCGCGCCCTGCATCCATCCTGCCGATGATCAATGTCGTGTTTCTACTGCTAATCTTTTTCCTGATGACGGCGAACCTGATCAAACCCGAGCCGTTCGAAGTTACCCCGCCAAAATCGACATCCGACACCGACCCCAAGGTCAAGCGGATGCTTTATGTCGACAAAACTGGCCATATGTCCTTCGAAGGGAAGGAAGGAAACGCGGCGCTGGTCGCCTTGGCAACGATTAGCGAAACCAACAGCGTCGTCCAGGTTCGCGCCGATGCGCAGCTTGAGGCCAAAGTGATGTCCGGGCTGCTGCGTGGTCTTGCACAAGCGGGGCTGAACCGGGTCGAGCTTGTGGTGGCCCGAAAATGAAACGCTGGGTTGAAGCCTTTGTTTTTGTTGCTCTGGCCGCCGCCTTGCATCTCGCCGCCTTTGCCAGCCAGCCAAAGTCTGGTGTTGTTGCGGGCGGTGTTGGTGGCGCAGATCTGGCAACGATAAAAGCTGCCGCCCCCTCGGTGGCCGAGATGGTCAAAACGTGGGAGGCTGCGCCCATCACGCCCACCCGGCAGACGCCGACCGTGCAAGTGCCGCAAACCCCGGCCGTCCCCGCCGGGCCAATCTTGAAAATCGATCAGGCCCCGAGGGCTCAAATGACAATCGCACTTGCCCCGCCAGAACCGGAGAAGCTGCCGCAGGTGGACACGGCACAGCCGCCACCAGTTGTCGCGCCGACGGAAAGGGCCGAGCGTGAATCTCAACAGCTAGACAAGACGCCCGCGCAGGACGGTCGAAAAGCCAAGGTAACCGCCGCAGGTGTAAACAAACAGGTTGCCGCAGGTTCAGGTGACGGATCGCAGGCCGGGGCGGGATCGGCGGAAGTGAACGCTGGGTCCTCTGGAAAGCAAGCAAAGCTCAAGGTGTTTTGGGGTGCAAAAGTTCGCGCCCGCATCGAGCGCAACAAGCAATCGTTGCGCCGCACGGATGGTGGCAGCGCCATGATCACCCTGACCGTTTCGCGCGATGGGCGTCTGTTGTCGCATAAACTGCTGAAATCCTCGGGCAATTCGGCACTGGATCAGGCCGCACTTAGCGCTGTGGCCCGTACAAAGCGCGTACCGAAAGCACCCAAGGGGTTACAGGGCGACAGCTTTCGCTTTTCTGTACCGATCAGGTTTGAGCCCCGTTAACCGGCGCCACCGTCAGGAAAACGGGTGTGGTTCCAACAGAATTCGAACCGAAATCGCGATGAAAAACAGCGCGCTGCCGGTCAGGACAAACACGTGCCAGATGGTGTTATGAAACGGCAGGTGTTCCGAAAGATAGAATGCAACGCCGACGGTATAAACGACACCGCCCGCCATCATCAGCCACACTATTGTCGGCGACAGCTCGGTCAGCATGGATTGTCCGGCCCAAATGATGGCCCATCCCATCATCAGATACAGGCCCAGACCAAACCACCTAAACCGGTTTGGATCGATCAGCTTCAATGTTGATCCCAGCGTCGCCGACGACCATAAGCCAATCAAAAGCCCCCATGCCTGCCCGCCCGAAAGCAAAACGAACGGCGTGTAGGTGCCAGCGATCTTGACGTAGATACCCGAATGATCCAGCCGGCGCAGTAGATCGGACCATCTGTCATTGTCGACCATGTTGTAGAGGGCGGAAAACGTCAGCATCAACACCAGCGTCACGCCATAGATCGAAACTCCCAGTACCGCCTCGGGCTCGGACCGGTGCTGGGCGGTGATCGTGATCAGAACCGGCACGGCAACAAGGGCCGCGGCCACGCCCAATACGTGTACAACCCCATCGCTGATACGTTCGGCACGGGTATAGGCCGGCCGGATATCTGCAAAAGACCACATGTCTCAAATCTAGGGGCCGGATCGCAACCCGACAAGTTTAGGTCGGATCATCCCCCGCCTTCGGGTCTTTGTACCTGTTCAGGTCAAACACCCCTGCCTGTATTGGCTTCTGATCCAGGAATATCTCGTAAATCCGATCGCTGAGCGCCCAGAATTCAGGGCTTGTCCGGCGCACGCCGTATTCTGCCACCAGGGCCATGTAATCGCTTTGCGATCTGACGGATTTCAATCCAGTGATGAAAGGAGCCAACTGGTTCTGCCGGACATGGAAATAGAAGTTCGGATAACTGCCGATCAGGCCCGGAAGAATTGTCACCTTGTCCTCGGCCGGGAGTCGGCGCGCCTTTTCTTCAAACAGAAAGGCGACGTTGGAATGCGCCTTGTCATGGGCCAGGGTGAACAGCTCTGCCGCGCCGCCATCTTGCTCGACCACAAGAACGGACAGGTCGGGCAGATACTTCACCCAATCTCCGGTCTGATCCGCCAGATCGCGCAGCAAAATGCCTGACTGATCCGAGGGGCAGTCACCGTCCACACATCGGTTGATCGGGTCGGTGGTGGGCCACAGGCCGTTGCCACGTTCCAGCAAGGTCAAGAGGAACTCTTGCTTAGGAGTGGTGGTTGCAAAGGTGATGCCGGTGGGGAAATGTCCATCAACTTGGCGACGGTGCCAATAGGTAAGCCATTCGGCCAACACGCCCTGATACCAGCCTTGATGCATCTGCGACCTGACATCCCGTGGCATGAAAAACAGAAACGTATCCTCACTCTCCATCCGCAGCTCGTTCATGTAAAGCCGCGTGGTCAGTTGATGCTCGACCCGGCCGAAAACATCATAGCCCGCGACAAGGTCATAGTAGATACGTTCGAACACCGGGAAATCCAGAACCCACGCGGTTTCGGGAATGCCGCCGTGAAATCCGGTCATGGCCGAGGCGTTGTCGAAGTGACGGAACACGGTGATCAGAGCATTGGGGTTCGAGCCGTCGCCGTCCCAGATCGAGCCATAGTCAAACCCGGTTTCGTATATCGGGGCCTTCTTGTACCGTGCGTCCCGAAACTCGAGATACCGAACCTGGTTCTTGTGCGAAAACCCCGGCAACGCGCCCAATGCACTGGCGTCGGCCTCTGACACGGGCAACTCCAGATAGATGGCCCCGTCTTGCAGAAAGCTGGGGTCGGTAACTGACAAATCCGCTTCCGGGTCAAGGAAGCTGACCCAGAACCGGTCTTCGATCACATCAACTGCGGTCGCTCCGTGACAGACAGGGCCGCGTATGAAGCTGCGGACAAAAAACAGCGCATCATCCAACAGGAACTGATAGCGGCTTTTGGCGGGCATCTGCATATAGGTGCTGAATGGATTGCCGCCCTCGGCATCACCATAGGGGGGTAGCTCAGTGAGTGTCCAATCGGGATCCAGAAACAATTGTTGATAGCGCGCCATGCGATCTGGTCCCATCGAATAGACCAGATGTTCCTTGTGTACGATCGTTTCGGTGACCTGCTGCAAACGATAGTAGAACGCACCCGCCCCCGGATCATCGAATGGCCGCCGCGTGGCAATAATGTCTATGGTGTCACCCGGCGCGGTGGTCGAGCGGACAAGTTGGAAGAACCGCCGCGCATCGTCGCCCTGAAAATGGAGGCGGGCCAGAAACAGGTGTTCGTACAGATACCGGCTCATCAACTGGCTGCGCATGTCGTTTGAATTCAGGAATACCTCCCACTGCGTGATCTGGTCCTGAATCTCTGAGGGAATTTCGGTTGCAACAGATGGCAGCGCTGCGCCGCTGCGCGCCCAGGTCATGAGGGCCTGAAATTCGGCATCCGCCAACGGTGCAGTGCCATAGGGCATGCCGGCAAGCTCATGATCGCGGCTGAACTGATCAAATTCTCCGGATGTCGAACAAACCAGAGGGCGATCAAGCGCCAGACCAAGCTCGCTCGGAAGTGGCGCGTTAATCGGCATCGGATTCTGTCGCCCCAGCTCAAGATACCGTTCCAGCAGGCCCGGAGTTTCGGCATCATTTGGATCACGGGTTACCGTGTGAAATCCCAGCGCCCGCCATTCGGGGACCGTTTGCGCATCAATCCCCAGCCGCGTGGGCTGGGCATCGGTCAAACGCTCGGTATGATAAACGGCCTGTTTGCTTGCCCCGCGCTGAACGCCTGCGGGCGAGGTGAGCTTCAACTGACAGGGTGCGTCATAGCAGCTGTGGCAGACGACACAGCGACGGTCCATGATCGATTTCACATCAGCCAAGCTTTGATCCTGCGCAGCGGGGCTGGTCGTTCCTTGGGCCCGGGCATCCAGGGTAAAAATACCAATGCTGACCACAGTCATCGCGATTGCGACTTTCAGCAGCAATAGACGTTTTCGCATCTGCGCTCCCCCCGTAACTTGCCGATATCATTGCAGTTACAGGTGGCATTAGGCAAGAATCGCTTGATCGTCAGCTGGTGTGATATCCGGGTGTCGAGCGTGAGATCGCAGTCTCTTCTTCTGTCATCTCAACCGGGAACCCGTCGAACAGGGGTGTACTCAGATACCGCTCACCCGTGTCAGGCAGCATGCACAGGACCGACGCGCCGGGCTCGGCCTGTTCAGCAATCTGCATTGCGACGGCAAAGGTCGCGCCACCGGATATGCCGGTTAGGATACCCTCTTGGCTGGCCAACTTCTGCGCCCATTCAACCCCTGTCGGACCAGCCACCGGGATCAGCTCATCAAAATAGCGGTTGTCGATGGATTCCTGCAAAACTGCGGGAATAAAGTCCGGCGTCCAGCCCTGAATGACATGCGGTTCGAACGCGGGGTGGCTTGAAACTGGATCGCTATCCTTGCCACGTTCGGTCGCGACGCCGCTGCCCACCAACTGCGCGTTGGCCGGTTCGGTCAGGATAATTTTAGTCTCAGGACTTTCAGCGCGCAAAACCCGCGACACTCCGGTGACCGTGCCGCCGGTGCCATAGCCAGTCACGAAATAGTCCAGCCTGTCGCCATTGAAATCCCCCAGAATTTCCCGCGCGGTTGTTGCAGCGTGGATCTCGGCATTGGCCTGGGTTTCGAACTGACGCGCCAGAAACCAACCGTGTTCCTCGGCCAGTTCGACTGCCTTGCGGTACATGCCAAAGCCTTTTTCCACCTTTGGCGTCAGAACAACCTTTGCACCCAGCATACGCATCAAGCGACGACGTTCAGTCGAAAAGCTTTCGGCCATGGTAACAACCAGCGGATAACCCTTTTGCGCGCAGACCATCGCAAGACCGATGCCCGTATTACCACTGGTGGCCTCAACAACCGTCTGGCCAGGTTTCAGGGCACCGCTGCGTTCTGCGGCTTCGATGATATTGACGGCAAGACGATCCTTGACCGATCCGGCGGGGTTGAACGCCTCGAATTTAACGAACAGGTTGACGGCTTCGGGTCCCAGATTGTTGATGCGGATCGTGGGGGTGTTTCCGATCGTGTCGAGTACACTGTCAAAAATCCGGCCATTGCCCGATGTGGTTCTGAGTTTGGCATCAGTCATTGGGTTTCCTTACATGGTCGCGCGTTTCATCAGACCTGTTTACCCGGCGCTTACGACAATGTCCCGAAAACCTTTCACCTCAGAGATCCAGCACAACCGTATCCGACCCCTTGGCGGGTACAGCGCAACAGATCAGCACCTCGTCTTCTGAATGTTCAGCTGATGGTTCGGTGCGATAGGCAACTTGACCGGCAATCTTGCGGGTTAGACAACTGCCGCATGATCCTGAACGGCAGGAAAAGGTTGGTGTCAATCCCTGCGCCTCGGCCACCTCCAGTAAGGTCGGGTCGCCTTGCGCCCATTGCACCTTTTGATTGCTGGCTTTGAATTCCACATTGGCGGCCTCGGCCTCAGGTTCGGGCTGGAACGCGACGGCGTTCTCGTCGACGCGCCGCGCCAATGCGGCAGGGCCAAAGGCTTCGGCATAAATACGGTCATTCCGCACGCCGAGACCGCGCAGCATGTCATAGATCGCTTGCATGAAAGGGGCCGGGCCACAAAGAAAGAAGTCGTAGTCATCCAGAGGCAGCGTATCTTGGATCAGTTCGGGCGTGATGTAGCCTTTTGCGTCAAAATCCACCCCCACGCGGGTGCCTTCTTCGGGCTGTGAGACAACCGAGACATAACGGATCTTTCCGCCGCCCTCGGCCGCAGCCTGTTGCAGGTCACTGTGAAAAGCCCGCTGTCCCACGGTTTGCGCGGCGTGAAAAATGGTCAGGTTGCGCGTGTGGCGGGTTCGCGCGCCTTCGTGCATCACGTGGCGGGTCATCGACATCATCGGTGTGATACCGACCCCGCCCGCAAACAGCACAGCAGGCCGGGTTTCAGACGCATCCAGAAAGAACTGACCTTTCGGGGCTTTGACCTCGACCAGATCACCGACCGACAGTGTTTCGTGCAAATGGTTTGACATCACGCCACCCGGCTCGCGCTTGACGGAAATCCGATACCCGGCATCGCCGGGCGCTGAGGATACCGTGTAGGTCCGCGTTGCCGGCGCCGTGCCATCGGGGCTAGTGCGAAGTGTCAGAAACTGACCTGCTTCAAACGGCAACAGAGGCAGGTCATCCGTGGCCTCGAAGATGAATGACCGGATCACGTCGCTTTCATCCTGAACAGCAGCCACCCGCAGGGTTCGCCACTGACGGCGCAGTGCTTCAGCCTCTCGCCTGGCCTCGGCTGTTTGCCAGTCATCCGCCATCAGACTGTTGGGCGAAAACTCCAGAAATTCAGCTCGGAAGGGCAGCGCGTCATGAAGGCGTAGGCCGTGATCCAGATGAAACCACCAACCCCGGCTTGCACCATGGAAGCCCGCGATATCGGGATGGTCTTCTGACAGCACCTCAACCGTCCCAGTCAGCATCAGCACATCGCCGGTCTGATAATCCGGAAATACTAGGCCCGCCCTCGGATTTACGAGGAAGTTGCCCAGCGTGTTGAAGAAATTATTGCCTGCAAAATCAGGAACCAACAGGCTGTTGCCCTCAACCCGCACAAACCCCGACCGCCCGCCACGATGTGAAACGTCAACGCCCGTATGGTCGGGGGTGTTGGCGTGGCTGGCGACATAAAACGAATTGGCCGTCGCGATCATGTCCCGGGCTCTTGGGTCCAGCTCAAATAGCCGATCGACAGAGCGGGCGACGTTGGCGTCCGGCTCTCGGACAAAGGTAACATCATGGGTCTGGATGTACTGCGGACAATTCCCGAATGACTGCACCACATCCAGAGAGAAACCGCCATTTTCGACCCGCCCAACGGTGGCATTCATACGGTTGCGGCGCCGCGTGGAAAGTTCGACCCCGACGACACCGATGGGCGCGCCGGGCTTCAGCGCCGTTCGCACCGGGTCGTCTGGCAGAGGCTGGACGTCAACATCAAGCCGACGGTCATGCGGTGAATGGATAAACCCCGGCCGACCCGAGATCATCGACGCCCAGGGCCAACCATCAGGATCGACGCTGCCCACTACAAGAAAAGGCAGCTTGCCAAAGAACTCTCGATGCTGATCGGGCATGTAGGGGCGGATGTAGTTCCGGCCAACAGCCTCCATCTTTTCCCGTTTGCCGATGCGGGATTGCATATCCCGTTCACCTGCGTGGAAAGGCGATGTATCTGATGCGGTCGGGGCGTTCATGGCAGACCTCATATGTCAGGGGCGGGTTGACCAGCCACAAATGCGCAGCTGGCCAAGGGGTGGATCAGGCCGCGTTCAGACCAACCGCGGTGCGAGGCATCGGGACAAAGCCGTCCAGCGCCTCGACATTGGCCAGAAGGCGGCGCACGTTTGCGTAAGGTTCAAGCGAAACGTCACCTTCAGGCGCATGCGCGGTGTAGCTGTAGATGGCGACATCCGCGATTGTTGGGGCATCCCCAACCAGCCACTCGCGGCCTTCAAGATGCGCATCCAGCTTGGCAAGAACCTTTGCCGCGGTGGCGTGGGTAAAGTCCTTGTTCAAGGGCGCATTGAAAACATTGATCAAACGCGCAGCGGCAGGGCCAAAGGCGATCTCACCAGCTGCGAGGGTCAGAAACTTCTGCACTTCGGCCTCATGCACTGGGTCCGCAGGCAGATAGGACGGTGCATATTTGCGCGCCAGATAGACCAGAATGGCGTTGCTGTCGGTGATGACCACATCACCATCTTCAAGCACCGGTACCTGCCCCGCTGGGTTCATCGCCAAAAACGGCTCGCGCTTATGCTCACCACCAGCCAAATCCACATCGATGACGTCATGATTAATACCGGCAATGCTGGCAAACAGGACGGCACGATGGGCATGGCCGGACAGGGGGAAGCTGTGAATTCGGATTGCGTTGGACATTTGAAAGCTCTTTCTCTGATTGAAGGGGTTCGGCTGAGGGTCAGCATCTATGCGCCAAACTTAGATTGCTTTATCAGAGGCGATAATATACGCATTCAGAGAATTACTATGAACGCAGTGTAGATAATGGACACGATCCAAGGCATGCGCACCTTTGCGGCGGTGGCGGCACATTCTTCGTTTACCGAAGGCGCAAAACAGATCGGCATCAGCACCAAGCTGGCCAGCAAATATGTCGGTCAGCTTGAGGACCGCCTGAACGCGCAATTGTTCAACCGCACCACCCGCAGCGTCACCCTGACCGATACCGGACGGTCCTATTACGAGCGTTGCGTTTCACTGCTGGACCAGTTTGATGAATTGGAAGGGCTGGTCCAGAAACGCCAGACCGAATTGGCGGGGCGTATACGGATCACCGCGCCAACCGGGTTTGGCTCGGCCGAACTGATACATCTGCTGAAACCGTTCCAAACCGAACATCCGAAAGTCACGATCGAATTGCACCTGTCTGACCATCACGTCTCGATGGTCGAAGAAGGGTATGACCTTGCCATTCGCTTTGGCGCACTGAAGGATTCCAACCTTGTGGCGCGCAAGCTGACGGACATGCGTATTGTCTGCTGTGTGTCGCCCGAATATCTGGCGCAACATGGGACGCCGCAAGAGCCCGCCGCCTTATCCACCCACAACTGTCTACTACAGACCACCGGCAATATGATCGACAATTGGGCTTTCAAGGGATCGGACAGGGAATACGTGGTTTCTGTATCCGGAAACTTTCGCGCAAATTCCCCTCGCGCTGTGGCGCATATGGCAGCGGACGGGCTGGGGATTGGCCGGATTCCATTGTACACGGCACAGCCCTTTTTGGACACGGGCCGTCTGCAATTGCTGTTTGAAGCACAAGAGGCAATATCGCTCGGACTCTACGCAGCCTATCCGCAAAACCGCCACCTGACCGCTCGGATTCGAGCGTTAATCGACTTTCTGGTGAAACAGTTACGCGGGGCTTAGAGCCCCAACACCTTCGAATATTTCTAACCGCAAGATGTGGGGGCTGAATCATGGTTGCGAAATTATCTACCTTCTGATAGGTAGGCTTTCATTGATAATACTTCCAAAGGAATCGCACCTATGAAAATCCATGATATCGAAGGGTTTCCAAACCCAACCCGCATCCGCATCGCCTTGGCTGAAAAGGGCGCATCTGACAAAGTTGAGTTCATTCCGGTGGACGTGATGGGCGGTGAGCACCGCACCCCTGAATTTAAAGCTAAAAACCCTGACGCCGCAGTTCCCTGCCTGGAGCTGCCCGATGGCACACATATCGCGCAGTGCAACGCGATCACCGAATATATTGATGCGACATTCGACGGCCCATCGCTGACTGGGGAAACAGCCAAGGAACGCGCGCAAATCTCGATGATGAACCTGCGGGCGGAAAACGGTCTGCTGAACGCGGTCGGCACATATTTCCACCACGCCACCCCCGGCCTTGGACCGGATCTTGAAACCTATCAATGTGCTGAATGGGGCATGAAACAGAAAGAGGTGGCCGGGCAAACCATGGCTTATCTGGATTCAGTTCTGGCCGAGAATGAATATCTTGCTGGCGACACTTTCTCGGTGGCAGACATCACGGCCTTCGCCGGATTGGCTTTTGCCGACTTCGCCAAGGTCGACATCCCGGAAAACCTGACCCATCTAAATGCATGGCGTGCAAAAATGGCGGCGCGCCCGTCCATCGCGGCCTGAACCAGCCCCTGCCACTGAAGTCGAAAGGAATACTATCAATGGAACTCAACTCGGATTTCTCATCCCGCGTCGTCGTTCACTCTGATCAGCTTGAGTGGCAGGCCTCGCCCATGAAGGGCGTGGACCGGCGCATGCTGGACCGGATCGGCGGCGAAGTTGCCCGCGCCACCACCATCGTGCGGTACGCACCGGGCAGCAAGTTTTCGGCTCATACTCACACTGGCGGTGAAGAGTTCATCGTACTCGATGGTGTATTTCAGGACGAACACGGTGACTTCCCCGCAGGAACCTATGTGCGCAATCCGCCAACCTCGGCGCATACGCCCGGATCGGAACCCGGTTGCACCATCTTCGTCAAGCTATGGCAGTTCGATCTGGACGACCGCACCCAGTTCCGCAAGACCATGGCGGATGAACTGGCTGCCCCGGTAAATGGCGTGTCAACCGCCACGCTGCACAAGGATGACCGTGAGATCGTCACCTACAGTCATCTTGATCCGGGCGCGGTTCTCAACTCTGACGCCGCTGGCGGCATCGAGCTTTTGGTCATTGACGGGTCCATCACCACCGGCGGTGATGACCTGACCAAAGATGGCTGGTTGCGCCTGCCCGAAGGCCAGGCCCTATCAGCCACCGCGGGTTCCCATGGCGCAAAAGTCTGGATGAAAACCGGGCATTTGCCCTTTGCCAAAGCTCCGGCGGTCTAGCACGTGAAACGCGATCCCTCTGGCATTTTAGGGGCCGGGCCGGTACTGCTTTGAGGGTGTCAAAGGCAGGGGGAACACCGCTGCCTTTGAATAGCTCGGAAAGGGATTGAACACAGATGGCGACCGATACCAAAACCGCCTTGCTGGATGTTGCCGAACATGCCGCCCGCGCGCGCGGGTTCGATGGATTCAGCTATGCCGATCTGGCTGATGCGGTGGGTATTCGCAAGGCTTCGATCCATTATCACTTTCCCACTAAGGCCGCCCTGTCGGCTGCTTTGATGGATCGCTACCACTCGACCTTTGAGGCCGAATGCCGCAAAGCCGAGGCCGCCCATGACACCGCGTCGCAACGATTGCAGGCCTTGATCGGGCTGTACCGAAATGCACTCAACGATGGCAAAACCCTGTGCCTGTGCGTTTCGCTGATCAGCAGCCTTGAAAGCCTTTCAGACGACGTGATTGAAAAGATCAAAGCCTTCCGCGCCATGGTGATCAAGCAGATCGAAGCGATCTTTGAACTGGGCCTGCAAGACAAGTCAATCACAGGCGTGACAAATCCAGCGGCCGAGGCCCGCGCCACTCTGGCCGTACTTGAGGGGGGGCTTTTGACCGCCCGCGCCGAACAGGATGTACAGGCCTTTGATGCGGTCGTGGACGTTTTGAAATCCCGCTGCTGAGGCGAGCCCCACGCCGCGGATAGCGGGCCATCCCCACAGGTTTGTTTCAATATTCTTCGCTTTGTCACCTGTGCGTGAAAGCTCTTTCAATTCGTTGAATTCAGCCGCCGTTTCACAATTTTAAAGGCACAAAGCAACGCAACCGGCATGAAAGGTCATCCCATGGCGATGTCAGAAACTGCGCATTCTTCGACGGGTCTGTTCCCACGATTCAACATCCCGCTTTTGGGTATGATGTTCATTTCAGGTTTCTTCGCGTCCAATGCGTTTGACCTGTGGGGGCAGCTGATCAGCCCGTCATTGGGGTTTTCCAATTTGTCTCCGCACGGGCTTGCGCGCAGCCTGCTCGGAACACTGGGCCTGCCCAATGGCGATTTCGCCGGGTATTTTGTTCACTTCTATCTGGTTGGCCTGATCGGTTATCCGATTGGCTGGCTCTACGTCTTCAACCCGGTTTGGGCGACCCTGTTCAAAGGCCGCCACATATTTGTAGGATCAGCAGTCTACGGTTTTGGGCTTTGGGTATTTGCCATTGGCGGTATCACGACCATCGCCGGTTTGCCGTTCTTCTTGAATTTCACTGGTATCACATGGGTCGCGCTAGTCGGGCATGTGATCTATGGCATCGTGCTGGTCTGGGCCATTCGCCTGATCGAACGCTGGTCGTAACCGGGATGCGTTGGCCGGGGGCAGCCCCCGGCCAGACAGCTTTGGATCGCGGTAGATCTCTACTTCTTACCGGCCACGATCCGATCCAGGATCAGCGCACAGAACAGGATCGCCAGACCGGCCAGAATACCCTGACCTGCCGCCGCGTACTGCAACGCTTCCAGCACGTCTTCCCCCAGACCCTTAGCACCGATCAGCGAGGCTACAACGACCATGGCCAGCGACATCAGGATGGTTTGGTTGACGCCTGCCATGATGGTCTTATGCGCCAGCGGCAGATCCACTCGCCACAGCAGGTAACGCGGCGTGGCCCCAAAGGCGAGCGCAGCCTCACGCACCGTTTCCGGCACCTGCTGCAAACCCAGAACGGTGAAGCGGATCACCGGGGGACTACCGAAAATCATCGTGGCCACGACGCCTGCTGGTTTGCCTGATCCGATGAAAGCCACCACGGGAATCAGGTAGACAAAGGATGGCATCGACTGCATGAAATCCAGAATGGGCCGCACGATGGCAAAGGCACGTGGGCGGCGGGCGCAATAAATACCCAGCGGGATTCCCAGCGTGATCGAAATCAACGCCGCTGCACCCAGCAAGGCAATCGTGGTCATCGCCTTTTCCCAGAAATCCAAAAGCCCAAGATAGGCCAGCGCTGCCCCGGTAAAGATTGCCACGCGCGCACCGGCGGACAGGTAGGCCAGCATGATGATCACCAGAGCCACCACCGGCCAGGGCGTATCAACAAGCACCACCTCAATCCAGTCCAGCAAGGTGCGCATGCCATAGGTCAGGCCGTCAAAGAAGCCGCGCCCGGCGGTCTTGGTCCATTCAAAAACCGCCTGCACCCCGTCGCCCACATTCAGCCGCCAGTCGCGATTGGTCGGAAAGGTTTTCAGCACCGCCAAAGCGTCAGGCTGCGCGAATTTGATCATCGACAGCACTACGACAATGCCCGTCAATGCCGCGGCCACAACCATCCGGGGGGTCGACCAGCCATTCGCGACACTTGTGTCCGAGCGCCAACGCGCAAACTGACCCTCAAGCGTCCAGTTGGCCAGCGACGCTGCCAGAAACTTGACCGCCAGTAACAGCACAATTCCAACCATCAGATAAGCGACACCGGTGGAATCCGCACTGCGCGCGGCCTCTTGGGCCCCGACCAACGCGCCCTCAAGCGATTCCGCCGCACGTTTCAACGACTCCAACGTGGCGGAGCCGGATTGTTCGGCGGCGGCAATCTGTTGGCGGCGCAGTTCCAGCGTCTGTTCGATCTGGGCTGCGCGTTCACGGAACTCGCGACCAAGATCACCGAACAGCCCCAGCCCGATCTGGATATAGGCCAGTGTTTCCAGCACCAGAAAGCCCAGAAACCACGACCACAACCCACGCGCGCCGAACCAGATCGGCCCCAGGATCGCTGCGGCCTTGTTCAGCGTGAACCGGTAACCGGGCGCCTGCATCATATAGGCAAAGGTTTTTTGGTAGTATTCCTGCCCCTGCCCCACGAAATCGGCGATCAGCCCGTTCAGCCGATCAGCGGTTTCCGGTTGGATCTGTTGCACATCAACATGTTTCATATCGGTCCCCTTATGCCTGGCTGTCCTGAATGGCGCGGATCAGACCCGCGCGGTTGATCACCCCGACCGTGTTGCCATCCTGCGTGACCGCGACGACACCGTGGCCATCGACGCAAAGGTTCATCAGATCGGACAAATCCATCTCGGGATGCGCTTCCTTTGCATCCTCCGGCACCTCGCCATGATGGGCCTCGAATTCGTCCACCGGTTTCATCACCGAATGGGCGAAGATCATGTTGAGCTTAGATATACCGGCAACGAAATCGGCAACATAGTCGTCGGCGGGGTTGAGGATGATCTCTTCCGGTGTACCAATCTGCACGATACGCCCGTCTTTCATAATCGCGATGCGGTGGCCGATGCGAATGGCCTCGTCCAGATCGTGGGTGATAAACATCGTCGTTTTATTCAGCTTGTGGCTGAGGTCCATGAACTGATCTTGCAACTGTTTGCGGATCAGCGGATCGAGGGCCGAGAATGGCTCATCCATCAACAGGATTTCCGGATCGGCTGCAATGGCGCGGGCAAGGCCCACGCGCTGCTGCATGCCACCCGAAAGCTCATGGGCGTATTTGTCTTCCCATCCGTTCAGTTCGACCAGCTCCAACACCCGGTCCGCCTCTTCCCAGCGGCGGGCTTTGCCGGTGCCACGTATTTCCAACGGCATCGCCACGTTGTCACGCACGGTGCGGTGCGGCATCAGGCCGAAGTTTTGGAACACCATGGCAACACGCCGGTTGCGTAGATCGCGCAATCCTTCGTCATTCAGGCCCATCACGTCATCGCCATCCAGATAGATATGACCATCCGTTGGCTCGAGCAGTCGGTTTACATGGCGCACGAGGGTCGATTTGCCCGAACCAGACAGGCCCATGACACAGAACAGCTCCCCACGCTCAATTTCGAAACTGGCATCGGCCACGCCAACAACGCAGTTGAAGCGGTCCAGCACTTCGGCCTTGCTCAGCCCATCGCTGTGGATGGCTTTCAAAGCCTCCTGCGAGCGCGCGCCGAATACTTTCCACACGCCTTTTGCGTCGATTGCGATATCCGCTGTCATACTGACCCCACCGCTGTTGAGAGTGTTACAGGGCGCCCCCGAAACACCGGGGGCGCGACGGCTTTAGTTTGTTTTCAGACCAAGCCAACCATCGACGGTATCGCCATTCCCGGCGATCCATTCGGCCACGACCTCGTCAATCTCGCGGCCCTTGACCACGACCTCGTAGGTCAATCCGCTAAGCTGGGCTGCGCCCATGTCGATATTGGCCAGAAAAGAGGCAGCCGCCGGATTGCGCTGTTCCAAAGACTTGGAATGCGCCACGGTCACGGTTTTAACCGGCTCGCCGGTGCTGACATGGGATTTGTTGTACCAGTCGGCATCCTGATCCGGCTGCACCATCTTGTAGGTGGCCGCGTCATGCTCGGGCTCTTCCAGAATGGTTACGTCATAGAGGGCATGCACATAATGCGGCGCATAGCAGTAAAACGCGGCCCCTTTCTGCTGGTCGATCTGATCCTTCAGACGCGAATAAAACACGGTTTCGTCTTCGGTGGTGGGTGTCAGGAAGGTTTCGATGCCGTAGTCCCGTACCCGCACCTTGAACGTGTTGGTCGACGCCCAGCCGGACGCGCCGACCCAGACCTCGCCCAGCCCGTCACCGTCTGAATCGAACAGTTCCTGCGCCATTGGGGTGGCCAGATCGTAGATGGATTTGATGTTGTGATCTTCGACCATGTAGTTCGGCACGCAAATCCCGGCGCGGCCTTCGTAGCTGCCCGAAGACAGTCCAACCGTGCCCTTCTGATCAACGTACTCATCGGTGAACGAAGACTGGTTCGGCAACCAGACGTCCGGGTGTACGTCGATATCGCCGCGCCCGCCATCCATGGCGGCAAAGATCACCGCGTTGGCACCAGGAGCATAACCGACTTCGCCGCCCAAACGGGTTTCGATGACCTGACCGATTACCCGGCTCATAATTTTGGCACCGGGCCAGCTGGGTTCACCCACCATGACCTTCTCCTGCGCCATTGCCGTTGTTGCGCCCAAGATCATGGTCAAGGTTGCCGTGAATGTTAGTTTCCTCATATGTCTTCTCCCGTTGCGTTGAGTTGCATGCGCCATCAAGCGCGCGCCCGCTTGCGTTGCGGGTCTATGAATGGAATGTCCGAGACGGTGGCACACAGGCGCTTCATCCGCCCATCAAGCTGTCCGATCTCAAGTTCGGTGCCATTTTCCGCGTGTTCGACCGACAGCCGCGCCATCGCGATGGCGTGTTCCAACATCGGTGAGCGGGTGGCCGAAGTGACCACACCCACCTGCCGCTCACCTGCAAAGACAGGGGCACCGTGGGCGGGTACATCATCGCAGCCAATCAGTAACCCCTTGAGTACCCGGCGCGGTTCGCGCGCATTGCGTTCCAGCGCAGCCTTGCCGGTAAAGTCGGATTTGGTCAGGTCGACGGCAAAACCCAACCCCGCTTCGAATGCATCGACGCCCGGCGCGAATTCGGCGTTGGCGGCGGCCAGACCGGCCTCGATCCGGATAACGTCCAGCGCGGCCGAACCCATTGGCGTGATCCCGAATTCCTCACCCGCTTCCATCACCGCGTCCCAGATTGCGACTGCATCGGATTTGGAGCAGAAGACCTCATACCCCAGTTCTCCGGTATAGCCTGAGCGCGACAGCATGAACGGTGCGCCCTCGCGATCGCGCAGACGGGCGACGGTGACGCCAAACCATTTCAGGTGATCCAGCCCGGGTACATGAGGTTGCGTAAAGGCGATCTTGCGCAACAGGTCGCGCGATTTCGGACCCTGGATTGCCAGGTTCGGCATCGCACCGCGCAATGCATGCACGCGCACTTGCAATCCGTGTTCATCCGCCAGCGTCTGCAACACGCGACCGCTTTCTTCCGAGCCACAGCACCAGCGGAAAATCTCGGGCGCAAGGCGGAACAAGGTGCCGTCATCAATGACGGCCCCGCTTTCGTCACACATCAAAGTGTAAGACCCACGCCACACCGGCAACTTGGCCACGTTTCGCGTGGTCGCCAGCTGCAACAACGCCTCGGCATCCGGGCCGATAATGTCGAATTTGCGCAGCCCGCTCATATCCTGAACCGTCACCGCCTGACGGCAGGCCCAATATTCTCCCAGCGTGCCATGGGCGGGATAGCTGACCGGCGCCCACAGATCGCGCGCCGGCGCGAAATGCTGGGTCAGCGGAGCGAGCCGGTCGTGAAACGCGGATTCCTGACTGATCGACATCGGGGCATCTTCCTTTTCGCGATAGGCCACCGCGCGGCGGATCGGTGTTTCGGGGCGATAGATGCGCACATGCACATCTGTCGGATTCCAACCATTAATCGGATCAATGTCATCCGGGCAGGCGGTTGAGACACAGACCAGATCCTCGATCGCGCGCATCGCGACATAGTCCCCAGGACGAGAATGGGATTCTTCGGTCTGGATGTGATGGGTCGCCGGATCGATCCATGTGTTCCAAAAGAAATTGATGGCCGGCCAGGCCGCACGCCGTGCGACGCCATACGGGGCCAAGGCATTCGACATGTTGTCGGAACAATTCAGATGACCGGGAAACCCCCGCTCCTCATACCCGCGTGCGGTGCAAGCCAGACCGAAAGTGTCATGTCGCCCGCAGGTATCCTGTATGACATTCAACAGCGGACGCATCTCGCGATCAAAAAATTTGTCCAGCAACCCGGGCCCTGGGAATGCACGACGCACCATCGAGCGGGTGGCGGTGGAGTCGATCATCCATTCGTCACCACGATCCAACCCATCAGCGCGCAGCGCCATGAAATCCGAACACTGTTGGCCTTCGACGTCGATGATCTGAACAAATTCTCCGGCCTTCAGTTCATAGGCAACTGCCCTGCCCCGCGGTACGGTGAATTCATCCCGTGTATCACCCAGCAAAGGTGGCAGGTGCGAGTCTTGCGCAGCGGATGATTTGTGTTGAACCGTAACGCATCCGGCCCCTGCACCTTCGATCAACCCCGAACGTTCATTGGGACGGATCACCCAGACCGTAACGGACGTGTCGGCGCGCAGAATCACCGGATCGGTCACTTGATCCAACCTGTGTCCGGGAACCGGTTCCCCCCCGCCCTGTGCAGCAATCCATCCTGAATATCGGGCACTATCAAAGTCGCCCGCTGCGATCTGTCCGTTTGCCGTCAGCCCCAAGGTTGCCAACATTGGATGCCCAACCTCGTCAAATGCCGTCAAATCCAGAGGTTGCGCCGGGCCAACCCCTTCTATCGACAGCAAATCCCCAGCGGACATTTTCAGTTGCAACGCATCGCGCGGGGCCAGGATATGCGTACGCGCATCTGAGATTTTCGGAAAGCCCGGAAACCGCCGGCCAAGGCCGTTAAACCCCGTATTCGCGAACGTATGTAAGACTGAAGATCCGTGCATGGTGCAGCCAGATAGCCAAAATGTAACTAGTTACAGAGGTTGCTGAAACTAGTTACATATGTCAACACTTTCTTATACGACCGCAGAAACGGACCCAGAAAACGGTGAAGCCAAGAAGCCCTGAACCCAAAAAACGCGCAAATCTCAGAGACGTGGCCAAAGCGGCGGGTGTATCGGTCGCAACGGTGTCTCGGGTTCTCAATGAACCAGGCGTGGTGAAGAAAGACACGCTTGAGAAAGTCCAGGCTGCCATTGACGCGTTGAAATTCGTACCCAGCGCCGCCGCACGGGCGATCAATTCCGGCCGCACCCGATTTGTCGGAGCTTTGGTGCCAACGCTTGACAACGCGATCTTTGCCCGGTTCCTTGCCGCGCTAGAGCGTGAGCTGTCCGAACACCAATTGTCCCTTGTTGTTGCGACAACGGACTCGGACCTCGAAATCGAAGCCGATAAAGCGCAAAGCCTTGTTGATATCGGAGCCGAAGGTCTGATTATCACAGGTGCCACCCACAGTGACGCACTGCACGATTTGATCGATCGGACGATGCTGCCGACGATCATCACATCCTTTTATGACGCAACAAACCCTCTGCCGACCATCGGGTATGACAACGAAGCGGTGGCTCAGCTTGCCCTGCAGCATCTTGCCGACCTTGGGCATCGCCACATAGCTGTTGTACACGGTCCGGTGCATGATAATGACCGAACTCGCGCACGTCTTTCCGGGCTGCACGACCTGCCCTGGGACGGACAGCTAACCTGCTACGAGACCCAGATTAGCCATCGTGGCGGCGCGGAAAGTGCCAAACTCATCTGCGGGCAGGCTCAAAAACCGGACGCCATTTTGTGCCTGTCAGATGTCGTTGCCTTGGGGGTTTTGTTCGGTCTTCAGCTCGAGAATGTCTGCGTGCCCGACGATATCTCTCTGGTTGGGGTCGACGATCTGCCCAGTTCTGCTGTCGCAGTGCCTGCCATCACCACAGTGCATTTGCCGGTGTCTCAAATGGGTGAGAAAGCCGCCGTTGCCCTCGCACGCTGGATTTCGGATCAGGAAAGACCCAGTGCCGAACGGCTTGACGGTCAGCTGATCGAACGGCGGTCAGCCATTCCGAACCCGTCCCATTTGACGTCCTGAAAACCAAGTTCCCGTTTCATACAGGTACGGCATGATCCTCATAACCGTTGGCACATTACGTGGAATCCCAGCGTCCTATGGTGTCAGACGGTCGACCCAATTGGTGCGCAAAAATATGTCATTTTGCGCACCACATAGCAGGTCTTATTTTGCGGTCCTATCTCACCTTCCCGCTTTATGTTTTGCCGCGAAACTCACGCAGGTAATCGGCCAACCGTTCAACGATGTTCTGCGCGTCTTCGGCAGGGATATCCATTCCACGAATACGAAGGCGTAATTCGCCTGCGGACACTTCGGCCAGAATGTCGCTGCCTCCGGTCAACGCCACCGGAGCCAGGCGCTGAACCTGTTGCGGACGCCCTCCCCTCGCCTTGTCTTTCACAGGGACAGGTGACGTCTTTAGGGCGGCTTCCAGCAACGCCCATTCCGATTTTTGGTCCAACTCGCCCACCTCGGCCAAAGCCTGACGCAATTGGGGTTGTGCCCCCTCCCGCAATGCGGCCGCTAGTTTCAGTCCTGCTTTTTCGGACAGGGCGACCGGGTGCTGCAACAAGTCACCAAGTGCTTCGTGTACCACCGCAAAACTACGAACCTTGGATCGTTTTGCCTTGGACGCAGCAGCAAACAAAACGTCAACAGCGGCTTCGGTCGATGCAAATACCCCCTGTCCCGCGGCTAAAACCGCAATGCGTCCACGTTCATAAGGGCTGAGATTTGCCCTAAGTTCGTTTTCCTCGACCATTGAGACATAGGCGCCCTGCCCCGAACCAGCCTCTCGGACAAAGGCTGGGATTTCAGAAAACCGCGGATCGGTCTCGGCCAGGCGCCGGAAGGCATTCAATCGTCGGAAGCCAGAAATCAACCCGTAACCTTCGCCGTCACGCGTGACCTCAATTGGTGTGCGCAACCCGTGAACGCGCAAGGACTCCAAAAGTTCCGCCATGGCTTCTTCATCTTCAACCATTCGGTCGCGACGAATGAAATCGGCATCAATCTGATCCAGCGACAGCATTTCCGCCACCAGTCCGGCATCCTGCGCATCGCGCCATCGAGCTGCGTCACCTTGATCCTGCGCCAGAGCAAGGCGATCGGTCACCGCTGCCATGCCATTGAGCGTTGCAGCCTCAGCCGCGACCTGTGCAATCGGAGGAGTCGATGATTTGGTTTCAAACGGGCTGATCGACGGTTTCGCCGCGAAACCAGCCTCAAGCTGTTCCAATTCTGACGTGTCCGGAGCGGTCAGTCTTCTGCGTTTAGCCATCTGCGTTTCCTTCCATCTGAGCGTCGCGCCACCAGCAGCCGATCAAGACCTGCTTGAATTCGGCATAGGTCCGGTCGAATGTTTCCCGACCTCGTACATACGTATCGCGATTGAAGTCCCTGTAATCCGCTTCATAGATTCCATTTACCTGCTCACCCGCCTGACCGACCAGAGCGGTATAGTCCTGACGGTATGCATTCATGAAGTCCCCGAAATAGGCCTGAATCACATTTGCCATATCGGTTTGCTGGCTGGCATCAAACCGAGTGATTATGGCCCTGACCACATCCCATTCAAACTTGAGCTCGGGCAAACCAGCCGCCCTTTGCGCCGCGTTCTCACCGTCCTCGATGCTGGCAAAAGTCGTGTAGAGCATGTCAAAGAACCGGCCCGTTGAATCAAATTCAAGAAACGAGGCCCCCAAAGGCACAAGCAAAATATCAGCTGCAGCCAGCGCGTTGATCGTTAGGTACCCAAGTGCAGGAGGCGTATCGAGGAAAACAATGTCGTAATCGTTCAACACTCCTTCATCCTGCAGAAAGTTGGTCAAACCATCCCAAAGCGGCCAACTGCGCAAACCCATGCGCCAAACGGGTATCTGAAACTCGGCCCAATACAGGTTCAACTGGGCGCCAATCAGGTCGATATTGGGCCAATGCGTTTTCTGAATAACATCGCGGGGCAGGGTATTGAGCGCTTCTTGCAGCGTTTCATCCAGGGGGATTTCAGGCTGCCCAGCCGCATTGCGGACCCGGTTTTCCTCTTGTACGGCACGCGCGTAATCTTTGGCTATAAGTGGAAAAACCGTTTGCCATTCATCCGCAACACTTCCACCTAGAATTGAGGTCATCGAGCCCTGGCTGTCCAGATCTATAACCAATACTTTATATCCGTCCAGCGCAGCTGACATTGCCAGATGCGCAGCAGTTGATGTCTTGCCGACACCCCCTTTGAAATTGGCCACAGCAACCACCTTTGCAGGAAGGCCATCTGGTCGGTATGGCAGATATTCCTTGGTGCTGACGCCTTCGGCTGCAAAGTGTTGTCGGAGGGTCAGTACTTCCTCCAGCGAAAACCACTTGGAGCCAGCCTCGCCTTCACCCTGCGGCAATTCGGGATTGGCCTTGAGCACCCGCCGCAGATGCGCAGGTGCAACAGGGATCAGGTATTTGGTGATCTCCCAGATGGAAAATCTACGCAGTCTTTTTTCGCCGTCCGGAGCATACCCACGTCGCGCCAGGTCTTCGCGCCCTTTTGCGCAGAATGTAGCCGCTTTGGCGAATCGAGAAGTTCCGATAGGATCAGGCAACTTTTGCGCTGCTAGCTCTGGATCCAGATTCAAATAGGGCGGCAGAGGAGGTTGGTTAGATTTATTCACTGTCGATGCCTCGGGTAATGTTCGCCTTAGCGGCGTATATTGCCCAACATAGCGAACATTTTCCAATGACGCTATCCTCAGAGTGAGAGTTTTCCACAGAATAAGCCTCTCTGAGTGGGTTTCGCCACGAAACCAGTAAAATAGGCAACACCAGAGCCAACAAAGAGTTTATTTATTTTAGATGTTTTAGAATCTTTACGAGAAAAATAGTGTTTAAAGCCAATAGCTTAAATTCACTTCAGCACCTGTTTACGGTATGAAAGGGACCAGAATCCGGTATCAAAGGTACCCGTCTACAGGTTGCTTAGTGCCGAGTTTCAGGAAGAAGGGGGCCGATTCGCAGGACGCTGAAATTTCGACCAGATTAGACCCTAAATTTTCGTTTTTCGCCGGGTCGCAGTACATGTGAAACCCTCTAATTGGGCGACCCTCGATCCGGTTCTGTGGATAACTGCGAGGATTTTCAGGTCAGGTACCCAGATACGGGATTCTCTCTTTCCTGTATTTGGGTACCCAAATAGAATTGATCCATGGGTACTTTTTGTGCAAGAAATACCAAAACGAGCAGCCAGGCAGAATCATGCCGGATACACAATTGGATATGGATCAGCTCTCTGGTGCATTGCGTCGGGAGACGGTCAAGAAAAACGTCGCCGCGATTCACATCAGCGGCAAGCTTACGCTTTTGCAGCGTAAGCTCTCGAATGTCCTGTTGTTGAACGCGTATGACGCACTAACCTCGGCGCAGACACATACTATCGACGCGCGGACGCTTGCGATGATGGTCGGCTATAATTCAAACGACTTCGATACGCTGCGGGCGAGTTTGCGAGCGCTGGCCGAGACCGTCGCGGAGTGGGACATGTTGGATGAGCAGGGCAGACAAGAATGGGGCGTGTCCTCATTGCTCAGCTTTGCCAAGCTGAAGAACGGGGTCTGTGAATACGCCTACTCCCCGGCGCTGGCCCAAAAGCTTTATGATCCGAAAATCTATGCCCTGATCAATGTGCAGATCCAAAGGAACTTTAGCTCTGGGCATGGCCTGGCGCTGTATGAGAATTGTTATAGGTTCGTCAGAACCGGTTCTACGGGCTGGTGGGCGCTGGACGTGTTTCGCAAACTCATGGGGGTAGACGGCAGCGATTATTACGGCAGCTTCAAACACCTCAACGCCAAGATCATCAAACCCGCCGTGGCTGAGGTGAACAAAAGTTCGGACATACTGATAGAGCCACAGTTTCAAAAAAAGGGCCGCACGGTCACGGATATCCGGTTTCTGATCAAAGGCAATCCACAGAAGGCAATGTTCGAAATCGATGACAGCGATGGCGTCCGCAATCTGCAAGTTTACAAGACGCTCCGTAAGCAAGGGGTGTCCGACCGGTTGGCGCGACAGTGGATTGCGGAACATGGTGAAGACTATGTGCAGCAAAAATTGGATTATGTAAGCGGGCAGGGGGATGTGAAATCAACGGTTGGATATTTGTCCGCCGCCTTGCGCGACGACTATCAACCGCCGGAAAACGGTTCTCCGCCTGAACCCAGCCCCGAAGCCGTCGAGGCCGCGCGCGTACGGGTCGTTGAGAAGGCGCTAGAAGATCAGGCTTACGCAGCCCGAGTGGCTGAGCGTACCGAGCGGTCGCGAAAGCTGTCTATCGTTGAAGAACTGGTTTCGCGGCGAAACCCAACCCAGCGGGATGCGGACAAACGCTTGTTTATGGCAGGGCTCGACAATGATCTGGACCGGGAACACTTCCGCGCCCATGGCTGGCGTTCTGGTCTGAACGCCAATGCCATCTTTGATTTTTGGGAAGAGCTTGAGCCGGACGCCTTCGCCTAGGCGTCAAAGGCAAAGGCTGTGAATGCCCGTTTTCATCAACGGTCCTTCATCGCAGATTTCAACGCATCCGCAAATGCGCTGTTATGCGCATTACTGTCAGATTTTGCGCGTTGCGGACCTTTGAGTTTTGACGGGCCGAAGTTCTTTTCTGGTCCTCGACTGGCCCGATCTTCGCGAGCTGATGTTCCGCCATCCTTGCGCATGGTTAGGCCAATCCGCTTGCGGGGGACATCCACCTCGACCACGGTGACCTTGACGACCTGGCCGGTCTTGACCACCTCATGCGGGTCCTTGACGAAACGGTCTGCCAATTGGCTGACATGGACCAGCCCGTCCTGATGCACCCCGATATCCACAAAAGCGCCAAAGGCGGCGACATTTGTCACTGTGCCTTCCAACACCATGCCCGGTTTCAGGTCGGTGATGTCTTCGACACCGTCGGTGAACGAGGCGGTGACAAAACTGGGGCGGGGGTCTCGGCCAGGCTTTTCCAGCTCGGCAAAGATGTCGCGCACGGTCGGCAAGCCGAAGGTGTCGTCGACGAATTGTTCTGCGCGTAACCCCTTTAGCGCTCCGTCGTGACCCATGATCTGACGGATGTCGCGCCCGCAGGCCGAAACAACCCGGCGGGCCACGTCATAGGCCTCGGGGTGAACTGAAGAGGCGTCCAGAGGTTCCGACCCGTCGCGTATGCGCAAAAAGCCTGCACTTTGCTCATAAGCGCGCGGGCCAAGGCGGGCGACCTTCAGCAGCTCTTTACGTGATTGAAATGCGCCATTCATGTCGCGATGCATGACAATTGCTTCGGCCAAGCCGGGCCCCAACCCCGAGACATGAGAGAGCAGGGGGGCTGAGGCCGTGTTCAGATCAACCCCCACCGCGTTCACCACATCTTCGATCACCGACGCCAAAGATTGCGACAGCCTGTGCTGGTCCACGTCATGCTGGTATTGGCCGACCCCAATGGATTTAGGTTCGATCTTAACCAGTTCGGCCAGCGGGTCCTGCAGCCGACGGGCGATGGAAACCGCACCGCGTAACGACACGTCAAGATCGGGGAATTCGCGCGCGGCCAGTTCTGAGGCGGAATAGACCGATGCGCCAGCCTCGGACACAACAACCTTGGTCGGGGCCGAAACAGCTTTTGGCAGCAGTTTCAGCGTATCACCCACAAGTTTCTCGGTTTCCCGGCTGGCGGTGCCATTGCCGATGGCGATCAGTTCAATCTCGTGCGCAGCGATCAGGTTCAGAATGGCGGCCTGCGCGCCGCGTAGATCGTTCTTAGGTTGAAACGGATAAAGCGTATCGGTCGCGACCACTTTACCTGTGGCATCAACCACCGCAGCTTTGACGCCAGTTCGAATACCGGGGTCCAGACCCAGGGTTGCCTTGGCACCCGCCGGTGCAGCAAATAGTAAGTCTTTGAGATTGCGCGAGAAAACATCAATTGCTTCATCCTGCGCTCGGCCGCGCAGATCCGCCATCAGCTCGACCATCATCGACAGCGACAGCTTAACCCGCCAAGTCCAACCCGCCACTTTACGTAGCCACAGATCTCCGGGACCGTCTCCACGTGTGTGAAGGTGCGCGGCGACAATCGCTTCGGCACGGGCGGCGCCAGTTTCGGGATCGGGCGCGATATCCAGTGTCACGATCCCCTCTTTCGAGGCCCGCAGCATCGCCAACGCACGATGCGACGGGGCTTTTGCCCAAAGCTCCGAATGGCTGAAGTAGTCGCTGAACTTCGCGCCTTCCTGTTCCTTGCCTTCAATTACCTTTGAAGTCAGCAGGGCCTCGCGCTGCATGAAATTGCGCAGCTCGCCCAGTAGGGCGGCGTTTTCGGTCAGCCGTTCGGTGATGATGTCACGCGCGCCGTTCAGCGCGTCCTTGACGGTTGCCACTGCTTCGGTGACATAGCCCTGCGCCAGAATTTCTGGGTCAGCCGACCGATCCGCCAGAATGGCATCCGCCAGCGGTTCCAACCCATTCTCGCGGGCAATCATCGCCTTGGTGCGGCGCTTGGGTTTGTAGGGCAGGTAAATGTCTTCCAGCTGCGCCTTGGTATCGGCCTGCGCGATGGATTTGACCAGATCGTCGGTCAGCTTGCCCTGATCTTTGATCGAGCCCAGGATCGTCTCGCGCCGCGCTTCCAGTTCGCGTAGATAGGTCAGGCGGTCAGACAGGGTGCGCAGTTGGGTGTCGTCCAGCCCACCCGTCACCTCTTTGCGGTAGCGGGCGACAAAAGGCACGGTGGCCCCTTCGTCCAGCAATTTCACCGCGGCCCCCACCTGTTCGGGGCGGGCATTGATTTCGGTGGCGATGGTGCGGGCGATGCGGTCCAAGGGGGCCTCCTGAATATGTCTGGAGGGACTTCTTAGCCAGCCACATCGCCAAGGGAAAGAGGCTTTAGCGTGCCTGCGCCTGTTCGGCCAAAGCCTGCAGGTCGTCGTGCAGGGTCTTGGCAACCTCGACATAGCCACGTTCGGTGTTGCGGGCCCGCGCGGCAAAGCGCCGTTGCGACGGCAGACGCGCGCCCTGATCGGTGATATCGGCGAACAAACGCTCGGCCCGCGCGTCATTCTCATCGACTCGACCGCCGCTGAATTGCGCAGGATCGAAGGCCAGCAGGATTTCCCCGTGATAAGGTGCGCCGCCGGCGCCATCGGCGAATTCCATGCTTTCCAGACTGGTCAGATCATCGATTAGCGGACCGGCCAGCAGTTCGATCATAATCGACAGGGCCGAGCCCTTGTAGCTGCCAAAGGTTAGCATCGCACCGTCCATCGCGGCCTGTGGATCGGTGGTCGGGTTGCCGTGTTTGTCGATGGCGACACCTTCGGGCAGGGGCTTGCCTGCGCGGTGGTACAGTTCGATCTCGCCCCGGGCAAAGGCGCTGGTGGCGAAATCGAAGGTAAACGGGTCTTTATTCTGGCGAGGCCAACTGAAAGCCAGCGGGTTGGTGCCAAGGCTACCACGCGTGCCGCCGGCCGGGGCAACCCAAGCGTGACTGGGGCCCATCGCCATCGCCGCCAGACCGACCGCGGACAGACGCTCCACCTCGGGCCAGAGTGCCGAGAAATGGAAACACCGGTTGATCGCCATGGCGGCGATGCCGTGGGTGCGGGTTTTCTCGATCAAAACCGGCAGCGCTTTTTCGAACGCCAGCAGGGACATCCCGCCCTGCGCATCAACCCGAACGACTGCGTTATCCGACGGTTCAAGGACTGGCTCTGCATGCCCGTCGATCTGACCCGCATTTATCGTGTCGGCGCACATGAACAGGCGGAACAATCCATGTGATTGGCAATCATCGATTTGACAGGTGGTTAGCGTATCGGCGATCGCTGCGGCATGATCCGGCCCGAAACCAGACGTGGTCAAAATAGAAAGGCTGAGGTCTCGGACTTCGTCCAATGACAGTTTGACCGTTTCGCTCATGCCCTGCGTCTCCCTCATCGTGACTGAGACAAGGGATAGCGTGGCAGAGCGGGCAAAGGAAACCCGGTTTTCGCCGGGTTCGGGATCAGCCCTGCGCTTCGGCCTGCAGATAGGCGATCAGGTTGGTGATATCCTCGTCCTTTTTCAGGCCGGGAAACTGCATCTTGTTACCGGGGATCGTGCCGCGCGGGTCAGACAGGAACGCGGTCAGGGTGTCAGCGGTCCAGACGATGCCCGACTCTTGCAATTGGGCCGAATACCGGAACCCGTCCGCCTGACCGGCTGTAGCGCCGATAACCCCGTGCAGTGACGGACCGACAGTGTGGCGGTCTTGCTCAAGCTTGTGGCAGGCGCTGCATTTGCGGAACACTTTCTTACCCGCCTTGATGTCTCCTTCCACTGCGGCGACGGCAACCGGGGCAGCAGGGGCAACCGCAGCCTGTTCGCCATCCAAGTTGAAGATCAGCCGGGCCGTCACCGGAACCGTGCGAGTGATGCCGGGCAGGCTGGCCAACTCCATCAGTTTGTCGACCCCAGCATTCACGCCTGCGTCTTCGGCGCTGATGAACACCATGTCGTTGGTCGACACCATCACCGAGGACTCAGAAAGGCGGGCCACAAACATCTCGGCATCGAAGGCCACATCCGTTCCAGCCAGGGACAACACGGCCTCGGTATCGACGGTGGTGGTTTCGCCAATACCCAGACTTGAGACTTCGGCCATGTCAAACGTGGCCGTCAGCGCCGCAGTACCTGCTTTGCGAAACACGTACTCGATCATACGTTCGTTACGGATGTCGATATTGGTCTCGACCGAGGACAGGTCGATTTGAATCTCGGCCTTGCCGTCCGGGCTGACATGACCGCTGAGGTTGGTGAAGGAATTGACCTCGCCCACGGTGTCTTTCTTGATGGTCCCATAGGCCAGATGCGATCCTTCGGGGACAAGGGTCCAGCCGTCCGCCAGCGCCGGGGTTGCAACAATTGCCGACGCAATCGTGACTGCCTTCAACAGAAGTTTCATTTCTTTCCTCCTCGGGTTATGTCAGTCCTGACCCCGCGGGCCCGGTCCGTGGAAAGCAAACACACACAGGTCGCGATTTATTCGATGGGTGGTGAGATTAGTTCGGAACAGGCCGTGCGCGGCGCGATCCAGATGCATTCGAAACGCGTCTGGCGGTTTGGGTTGGCACTGTCCGGCGCATCCGACGTGGCCGACGACCTGTTGCAATCCACATGTCTGCGCGCGTTGGAGCGACACCACCAGGTCACGTCACATGACCGGCTGGATAGCTGGCTGATGACGATCTGCCGCTCGATCTGGTTGAATGAGGTACGGGCGCGTTCGGTTCGCAAGGCGCAGGCGCTGTCCGTGACACCCGAAGCAGACTTAATTGCACCCGGAAACGATTCAGAAACGAATATTTTCGCCACTGAAGTGTTTACACAAGTGATGCAGCTGCCAGAGGCGCAGCGGGAGACGGTCGTGCTTGTGTTCGTCGAGGGCTATAGCTACCGCGAAGCTGCCGCGTTGCTGGAGGTGCCGATAGGAACTATCATGAGCCGGTTGTCCAATGCCCGGCAGAAACTGAAAACTGTGATGCAGCATGAGGCGGCAGACACCGTTCGACGGAGTGGCAAATGAAGTTTTCCGACGAGACGCTGTTGGCGTATCTGGAAGGCAAACTGGATGAGGCCGAAGCCGCCGCGATCGAAAGCGCGGTTGAGGCGGATCCCGCATTGGAACAGCGCCTGATGGCGCTGGACCCGTTCGCACCTGTGGTGCAGGCGGTTTTCGAACGTGTGCCAGTGGAAACGCCCCAGGTTGATTTGCCCCAGCCGGTGGTCCCGGTCGTGCGAGCCGGTGGTGGGCTGCGTCTGCTTGCCGTTGCGGCTTCGGTCGCGATCATTGCCGCATCGGCGACCTTTTGGGCGACCCGTCCCGAGCCGCTGGGCTGGGTTCAACAGGCTGCGATTTATCAGTCGTTGTATGTGCCAGAGACGATTGCGTCGCTGGACAGTTCCTCTCAGGCTTTAGACGAGCAGTTCGCACAGGCTGAGGCACAGCTGGGTCGGTCGTTGAACCGCGAAGAGCTTGAAACCCTTCCGGGGATGGAGCTGAAACGCGCGCAGGTCCTGTCATTTAAGGGCAAGCCGTTGGTTCAGGTGGTGTTTGCCGATGCGGAAGGTCGGCCCTTTGCCTTTTGTGTCATCCGACAGGGTGAGGGCGCGCCGAACAAGGACGTGCAACAGGCCGTGCTGAGCGGATTGGCCACAGCCAACTGGGCGCGGGACGGATATGGCTACATGCTGATCGGCAGCAACGATCAGACTGATCTGAGCGGTCAGCTGGATTTTCTTACTGAAAGATTTGCGGGTTAAACGCGTAATGCGCAAAAACGCCTTGTGAAGCGAGGCAAATCCTCGAAATATAATGGGTATGAAGAAAAAGCCCGTCATGCCTGATCCGGATGAGGACGCCGATGCGGTAGGCCCTCCCAGTATCTATGATGTGGACCCGCCCGAAGACGATGACTTGTGGTTTCTGCCGCCCGAGGATGAAGAGGCGGTCGAGGATTTTTTGCCCCCGGGCCCGAAAGTGGATCGCCGTTTGCTGTTCGATCCGCGCGATTGGCGTGCGGCTCAGGCCGAGCTGTCTTTTGAACTGGCCGACCTGGCGGCAATTTTCGGTGCTTTGGATGAGAGGTTGCGGGCCGGGCCGGATGGATGGACGCATCGGCTGGCGCTGATGGATGTATCCGATCTGGGCTGGTGGACCGGGGACCGGATCAGTGTTGACCGGCTGGCGTTGTGGACCGGTCTGCGGATCGGTGCAACCGGTGATGACGTTCAGGCTTTGTTTCGGGCCGGTTGGGCGGTACGGCGTTTAATTTCCGGACCGGGCCCGTCTTCGGATGGGTGGGAAATTGGCCTGACCGCCTTTTTGGATCGCATGGCGCAAGGTATCGAAGACATCCCCGAGGCAGTGGCCGATCTGGTAGAAGTGATGCGCAATGCCGAAGGCTTGCATCCGGTGACGCAAGCGGCCATGGGGTTCCATGCCTGGCGCGCGCTGTCTCAGGGGATCGGGCAGGATACCGAAGCCGCAATTATCGCGGCCCGCCACGCGGCAACGATGGGGCGGGGCGGGGCGACGTTCATGCCTTTGGCGCTGTCTGGTCCCGGGGCGCTGCGCGGAGTTGGCGAGGTAGACGAAAAGCTTTCGGCCTGGATCAGAGGGGCAGGGCAGGCAACCTTAGCCGCGCTGATGCATCTTGATCGGGTCAGCGCTTGGGAACACCGCGCGCGCGAGGCAACCAGCGGGCTGAGCGGGCGGACACCGCCTTTGTTGATCGACGTTCTGACTGCCTGGCCCATGGTTTCGGCCCCACTGGCCGAGGAACTGACAAAAGCGTCACGTGCAGCAGTACAGCGCAATATCGACCGGTTCACCCGGCGCGGCCTGATCCGCGAGGTGACAGGGCAGGGGCGTTACCGGGTCTGGACCGCCGCATTGTGATCCAGCAGCCATTCGCGAAAGGCACGCGCCGGTGGCCGCAGGGCTGCGCGGGATGGATAGACCAGATGGTAGGTTTCGTGACCTGCCACTTGAATGTCGGGCAGGCAGGGGACAAGGCCCGACATTTCCATGATCCGATCTGATGCGGGCGCGCGGGCCAGTGCGATGCCACCGCCGCTGGCCGATATCTCGGCCGCTATCAGGGAGTTATCCGCAAAGAAAAACCGCGCCTGACCTGTAGGCAGACGTAAGGTCTCGAACAGATGCAGCCAACTGGCGCGGTGAGTCGAAACCTCGATCAAAGGGAAACGGAACAGATCTTGGGGGTGGTGAATCTGATTGGCGATATCTGGCGGGGCTACGGGATACAGGCGTTCATGCAACAACACATCACTGTCCGCGCCATAGAGTGTCGGATTGCCGAAAACGATCTGCAAATCGGTGAACTGGTTGGCGAAATCTGAAACCAGATTGCCGGTGGTCAAGGACAGGCTGATCTGCGGATGCGACGCGTGAAAATCTGGCAGCCCACCGGCCAGAATGCCGTGCGCATAAAGCAGAATAGATTGCACAAACAACCGCTGTTCCCGGGTTTCGCCGAACAGCCCCGTAGTGGCGGTTTCCAACATCAGCAGCGATTGTTGAACCGACGGCAGATAGGCCCGCCCCGCCTCGGTCAGGGTTACGGCATGGGCGTGGCGGTGAAACAGCGGCGTGCCCAATCGCGTTTCCAGCGCTTTCACCTGCTGGCTGACGGCTGCAGCCGACATGTTCAACTGCGTGGCCGCGCGGGCAAAGCTTTCGGTGCGGGCCGCGGCCTCGAACACGCGCAGCCAGTTGAGCGAGGGCATACGGGACGACATGAGAATAGGCTAAGCTGAACTTAGTCTAACGGGCAAGAGGTTGCGCGCTGACCTTGTGGCGTTCCGGCCTATCCTGCGTGAACGATCATTCAAGAGGTGCCTCATGCCGCAATCATCTAATTCACCCCACGCCTTGACGGTGAACCAGTCCAAGAAATACTGGGAAGACGGATTTCTGTTCCCTCTGACGGTTTTTTCTCCCGATGAGATCGCCGAAATCCGCGCGGAATTCGAACAACTCGAGACCGACTGGCTATCCGCAGATCTGCCTTTGCCATTGAACACCTACAAGCGTGTAAACGCACATCTGGTCATACCTTTGGCCGCGAGGGTGGCACAGGACCCACGGGTATTGGATGTGGTCGAAGGCGTATTGGGGCCGGATATCATGGTCTGGTCCGCCGAGTTTTTCGTCAAAGAGGCCCATACCGAACACACGGTGGGCATGCATCAGGATCTGACCTATTGGGGCATGGGTGAGACACCGGATCAAGTGACCGCCTGGATCGCGCTGTCCCCGGCCACGGTCGAAAGCGGTTGTATGGATTTCGTACAGGGCAGTCATAAAAACCCGATCCTGCCGCATAACGACACCTATTCCGACACAAACCTGTTGTCGCGCGGGCAGGAAGTCGCCGTTGATGTCGCAGACGAAGACAAAACCCATATCGAACTTGCCCCCGGGCAAATGTCGCTGCATCACGGGCTGACTATTCATGGCTCGGGTCCGAACCGATCCGGTGATCGCAGAATTGGTCTGGCGATCCGCTATCTCAACCCCAACGCCCGGCAACTGGTCGCGGATCGTGACTATGCCATGTTGGTGCGCGGTCAGGACGAACGGTCAAACTTTGTTCATGTCGCCCTCCCGAGCGCGGCGTTCTCTGAACAATCGCTGGCTCTATATGAACAAGTACGCCGGGATCAGAGCAAAGCGCTGGCGGATGGTGCAAAAAGCGATGTGCCGCTCTACGGGACGTCCTGACGTTAAATAGTGACGCATACGCAGGCTGGCGGTTAATAGCCGCCAGTATTTTCAGTGATTTAATGCGTTGGGTTGCATTCTGCGAGTTCTTGCTGTTTCTGAGGTGGAAAAGATGCACACAGTATTTCGTGGGAAAATAAGATGACGAAAAAGGCGTTGATTACAGGTATTACCGGGCAGGATGGGTCCTATCTGGCCGAATTCCTGCTGGAAAAAGGGTATGAAGTTCATGGGATTAAGCGCCGGGCGTCGTCCTTTAACACGCAGCGGATCGACCACATTTATCAAGATCCTCATGACCCCAACCCCAAATTGCACCTGCATTACGGCGATCTGAGCGACACGTCGAACCTGACGAGAATCATTCAGGAGGTGCAGCCGGACGAAGTTTACAACCTGGGTGCGCAGTCGCATGTGGCGGTCAGCTTTGAATCTCCGGAATACACGGCAGATGTAGACGCCATCGGAACCCTGCGCCTGCTGGAAGCGATCCGTTTTCTGGGGCTGGAGAAAAAAACGCGGTTCTATCAGGCGTCCACGTCCGAGCTGTATGGTCTGGTCCGGGAAACGCCGCAACGTGAGACGACCCCGTTCCACCCCCGTTCGCCATACGCGGTGGCCAAACTGTATTCTTATTGGATCACCGTCAACTATCGCGAAGCCTATGGTATGTATGCCTGCAACGGCATCCTGTTTAACCATGAAAGCCCGCGCCGTGGCGAAACCTTTGTGACCCGCAAGATCACCCGCGGTCTGGCCAATATCGCGCAAGGTCTCGAAGATTGCCTTTACATGGGCAATATCGACAGCCTGCGGGATTGGGGCCACGCGAAAGACTACGTGCGGATGCAGTGGTTGATGCTACAGCAGGACAATCCCGAAGATTTCGTAATTGCTACCGGCGTGCAATATTCGGTCCGCCAATTCATCGAATGGTCCGCTGCCGAGTTGGGTATCACGTTGGAATTCTCGGGCGACGGCGTGGATGAAATCGCAACCGTCACGTCAATTGAAGGGGACAACGCGCCAGCTTTGAAACCTGGCGACGTGATCATGCGCATCGACCCGCAATATTTCCGCCCGGCCGAGGTGGAAACGCTGTTGGGCGATCCCTCGAATGCGAAAACCAAGCTGGGCTGGGAACCCGAACTGACCGTGCAGGAAATGTGCGCCGAGATGGTTGTCGAAGACCTGAAAACCGCGAAACGTCATGCGCTGTTGAAAGAGCATGGTTACGAACTGCCGGTAAGTCTGGAAAACGGCTGAGGAACACGACATGCGCAAGATTTACGTAGCAGGTCACCGCGGCATGGTAGGTGGCGCAATTCTGCGCCGTTTGCAGGATCGTCAGGCAGCCGGCGAAGCGCTTGAGCTGATCACGCGTACACATTCCGAAGTAGATCTGACCGATCAGGCCGCCGTGCGCGACTTTATGCAGGCTGAACGCCCGGATGTCGTGATCCTTGCCGCGGCCAAGGTGGGGGGCATCCACGCCAACAATACCTACCCGGCGGATTTCATCTACGACAACCTGATGATCGAATGTAATGTGATCCATCAGGCCTTTGCCGCTGGGGTGAAACATCTTCTGCAATTGGGCAGTTCGTGCATCTACCCGCGTGCCGTGCCACAGCCGATGCGCGAGGATGCTTTGCTGACAGGAGTGCTGGAACCCACAAACGAGCCCTACGCTGTTGCCAAGATCGCCGGGATCAAACTGTGTGAAAGCTATAATCGGCAGCACGGGGTCGATTACCGCTCGGTCATGCCCACGAACCTGTATGGTCCGGGTGACAATTTCCACCCCGAAAACAGCCATGTCCTGCCCGCCCTGATCCGCCGGTTCCACGAGGCGCAGCGCGATGGTTTGGACGAAGTTGTGATCTGGGGTACCGGCAAACCCCGCCGCGAATTTCTGCATGTGGACGATATGGCCGAGGCATCGCTGTTCGTGCTCGACCTGCCGCGCGATGTCTATGAGGCGAACACCCAACCGATGCTGAGCCACATTAACGTGGGCTGTGGCGAGGATATCTCCATCGCGGAACTGGCGGCGTTGGTGGCCAAAACAACTGGCTACACCGGGCGGATAATTCAGGATGTCAGCAAACCGGACGGCACCATGCGCAAGCTGATGGATGTGTCCCGTCTTGCCGACATGGGCTGGCGCGCGCGCGTTGGGCTGGAAGACGGCATTCGCGAAACCTATGCCTGGTTCCTGGATCAGGCAGCGGCGGATTTGCGGGCTAAGTAACTGCCCAGGTCGGGACCTGGGCAGTTCGTTCCGTCAGAACCAGCGGCCAATGGCAATGGCCGTTGGTGTCAGCGCCGTCGCATCGCTGTTGGCGGCCAAAATCTTGAAACCTACCTGCGTTTCGGTCGGGGCTTCAAAGCCGATGAACCGATTGCTGGCCCCTCCGCTGCCACTGACCGAAATGGTTGAACCGGTTGCAAAAGTCATCGGGAAATCCCAAACCGCCACGTCGCCTGCGAAAAGCGCGCCCTCAGCATTTATACAGCCCGTTGCGGGTAGGGTGACGGTGCAAATCTGCGTTCCATCCGCAAAACGCACGTAGTCGCCATTGGGGGTTGAGCCCCGCTCGATCACCGCTCCGTCTGGTACACCGCCATTTTCGGAAACGGACCCTAACAGGTTGCCAGGGCCATAACCGTAGTCAGCCCGCATCAGGCGCCCGGGTGTCGTGTCTTCAGGGCTGGCTTGAATTGCTGCGCCATCTGCAATGCCGGTCGTGGGGTCAAAGCTTAGTGCGTCGGTCCAGGTGCTGCCGTTGGGTGAAACCTTGATTGCAAAGCTGGTATTGCCCGACAAACCCATTTCGGCATGGCCAGTCCAGTTGGATTGAAACAGCACTGACGTGGTGTCGCCTGCACCGGCCTTGTTGATTTTCAGCTGGTGCCCACCGCCTTCGTGGCTGAGCAATGTGGCCGGAGATCTTACCGACAGGCGGTTCGTGCTGTCATAGCTTGTGGCGATACCCACTCCGTCCAAATTCTGCGTCGCCACCGGGGGATCGATCCAGGCCCCACCGTCCCAGACTTTCATTTGACCGGTGCTTTCATCCCATGCGCGCCAGCCTGTCCCGGGCGCGGCGAAATACCAGGCGTTGTCCTGCCAAGTAGCCAACATTCCGGTCTGACCCGTCCAATCCCCTGTTGGTGCGTTGCCCAATGCGTGAACCTCGCCCTGGTCTGGAACGGCAGGTGGAGTCGACGCGTTTGTCGAGGCCAGGCTCAGCTGGGTAACAACATCCAGCTGTCGCAGCGCCTCGTTATGGGTGACGTGTTTCTGGGCCTGTGAGGGTTGCAAAAATGGAAGGCTCAATCGGGGTGAATTTTGTGGCACGTGCGTCCTCCTGTGGCTGTCGGTCCGACAATTGCATTGCGCGCCACATTGCCTTTTGATGGATGAATTCCGTCTGACCGTGCCGGACGCCCGAAAAACCAATTGCTTACTTTTCAGAAGCATCAAAAAAGCCGAGGCGCTGAGCGCCCCGGCTTGTGGAAATGCCGTGCCGAGGAAAACCCCGGTCGATGTGTCGTCAGATGTTGTTACTGAGCAGCCTGATCCGTCGCCACAACGTCACGCAGATACTGGCTCAGATCCTCGCGCAAGTCCTGGCGGGCCAGCGCAAAGGCTACCGTGGCCTGCAGGAACCCTGATTTTGAGCCGCAGTCGAACCGCTGTCCGTTGAATTTGTACCCAAAGACCGGCACGCCATTGCCAATATCTTCGGCGATCGCGTCGGTCAGTTGAATCTCACCACCGCTGCCTCTTTTCAGTTGGTTCAGATTGTACAAAACCGACGGCCCCAACACATAGCGGCCGATAACGGCCAGATTCGAGGGCGCATCCTCGGGCTTGGGTTTTTCGACCATGCCGCGGGCGCGTACGACCGTTCCGATATTTTCACCTACGTCCAACACACCGTAAGCGCTGGTCTTGTCTTCGGGAACCTCCATGGCTGCCACCATGTTGCCACCGGTTTCTTCATAGGCTTCGATCATTTGCTGCAGGCAAGGCTTGTCGGCGGCAATCACGTCGTCGGGCAACATTACCGCGAAAGGCTCGTCGCCGATCAGGCGACGGGCGCACCAGACCGCGTGACCCAGACCCAGCGCTTTGTGCTGACGGATATAGGCAATCGCGCCACTTTCCATATTGGTGGCGTTCAGCGTTTCCAGCAGGTCTTCCTTGCCTTTGGCTTTCAGCTCCTGCTCAAGCACCAAGTTGTGGTCGAAATAGTCTTCTAGTGCAGACTTGCCGCGAGAGGTCACGAAAATGAATTCAGTGATGCCGGCGGCACGCGCTTCGTCGATGGCGTATTGTACCAACGGGCGGTCGACCAACGTCATGATCTCTTTCGGGACCGACTTTGTCGCGGGCAGGAACCGCGTACCAAGCCCTGCGACGGGGAAGATCGCCTTTGTGACCTTACGTGTCATTTGACCTCTCAAGTTACTAAAACAATGTCTGACTGTTAGCGTACTACGCGGGTCTCTTAGGCGCTGTGGTCCGAACAATCAACGCTCTGTAACAACCAACGTATCATTCGCAAAGGATGGTGCCACCCGGTGCGGTAGAAGTCAAAAAGATCGGGATTTACCCTGCGCGACATTGCGGATTTCTGCCCTTATCTGCAGCAGAAACGGATATCTGCCTGCCTTAGATCCGCCTTGCCGACAGTTGCCGTAGTCACTGGGTCCAATTCAAACCCCGAAGCCGGGTGAACGGCTTCGGGGCAGCAGGGTCAGGCCCCGTTCATGATGATTTCCAGCGGGTCGTGTTCGGCCACGAAATGATCCGGCGTCACCTCGCTCAGCTGCGGCACATAATCGGTCTGACCTTCGGCCAACCGGCTGGGAAGAAACCGCAATGCGGCTTTGGGATCCATGGGTGAGGGCAGTTCACCAGGCAGCTTCAACCGCTGACGGCTGCGTTCCACATCCGGGTCAGGAATTGGAACCGCCGAGATCAGGGATTTCGTGTAAGGGTGGATCGGGTCGGAACAGATCACCTCTCCATCCCCCAGCTCGACTATTCGGCCAAGATACAGAACCATGATCCGGTTCGAGACCGCACGTACCACAGACAGGTCGTGGCTGATGAAGATCATCGACAGGCCAAACTCCTGTTGCAGTTCACGCAACAATTCCACGATTTGCGCTTGAATGGACACATCCAGCGCCGAAACCGCCTCATCACAGATGATCAACTTGGGTTTATTGATCATCGCCCGTGCAATGCCGACCCGCTGGTTTTGCCCGCCGGACAGCTCATGCGGATAACGGTTGATCATGTTGGCCTTCAGACCAACCCGTTCCATCATGTCGGCGACCATTTCCTTGCGTTCCCGATCCGTCAGATCGGGGCGGTAGGTCCTGAGCGGTTCCGCGATAGACGCCGAGATCGTCATCCGCGGGTCGAGGCTGGCCAGCGGGTCCTGAAACACGATCTGCAAGTCTTTGCGGTATTTGTTCAGCTCGGCCCGTTTTAACCCGACAATGGGATGGCCCAGCCAGCTGACATTGCCACCGCTGGGCTCGATCAGTTGAAGAACCGCCCTTGCTAGAGTGGATTTTCCACAGCCAGATTCGCCTACAACACCCAGTGTTTCACCTTTGCGGATGTCAAAACTGACGCCATCGACCGCCTTCAATGGCACCTTGCGTCCAAATATGCCACCCGGCACGTGGATCGGGAAATGGACCTTGACGTCATCAACTTTCAACAGCGGGTCTTCGACCTTGTCCAAAGCCTTCGGCGCATCGCCAGCATCGATCCGCGGCATCGCCTCTAGCAGAGTACGGGTGTATTCGTGCTGCGGTGCGCGGAAGATTTCGCGCGTGTCTCCGGCCTCGACAAACTGACCCAGACGCATGACCTGAATGCGATCGCACATCCGCGCAACAACGCCCATGTCATGGGTGATCAGGGCAATCGCCGTGCCTTCGTCCTTTTGCAGGCGCACCATCAGGTCGAGAATGTCGGCCTGCACAGTGACGTCCAGCGCCGTGGTCGGTTCATCCGCGATCAGCAGCTTGGGATTGCACAGCATCGACATTGCAATCATCACGCGCTGACGCATACCGCCCGACAATTCGTGCGGGTATTGATCCAGCCGCCGTTTTGCCTCGGGGATGCGGACGCGATCCAGCCATTCCAGACAGCGAGCCCGAGCTGCGGACCCTTGCAGCCCTTCATGTACCTGCAGAACCTCTCGCATTTGCTGACCGATCCGCAGATGCGGTGTCAGCGCGGTCAGTGGGTCCTGAAAGATCATGCCGACATCATCGCCACGGATCTTGTTCAGCTTGTTGATAGGCAGGTTCAGGATTTCCTTGCCGTTTAGAGTAGCGGACCCCATGGCCCGCCCGGCAGGCGGCAACAATCCCATCGCGGCCATGAAGGTCTGGCTTTTGCCTGACCCGCTTTCACCCACGATGCCAAGGCATTCGCCCGGATTGATGTCGAAACTGATGCCTTTGACGGCCTCGACCACACCATCTGGCGTATTGAACTGGACGCTCAGGTCCTTAACAGAGAACAGGCTCATATCAGCGATCCTTCGGGTCCAGAGCGTCACGCAAACCATCGCCGATGAAGAACATCGAGATGATGATGGCGACATAGATTGTCAGCGGGTACATCAACTGCCACAGCGTCCCGTAAGCCATCGTTCCTGCGCCTTCGGCAATCAAACGACCCAAGGACGTGTAGGGTTCCGAAATGCCCAATCCAAGAAACGAGATGAAGCTTTCCATCAGGATCATTTCCGGCACCAACAACGAGGCATAGACGATTACCACACCCAAAAGGTTTGGCAGGATATGGCGATACATGATGGTGAACTCGCTGACACCAGCTGCACGGGCGGCCTCAATGAACTCGCGGTTTTTCAGGGTCAGGGTTTGCCCCCGAACGATCCGCGCCATGGTTAGCCAGCCCACCGCGCCAAGTGCGATGAACAACATGAAGAACGACCGCCCCGCCACGACCAGCAGCAAGATGACGATCAATGTGGCCGGGATCGCCAGCAGGATGTCGACAAACCGCATCATGACACCGTCGGTGCGCCCGCCGATATATCCGGCGGCGATACCGTAGCAGGTTCCGACAATCAGTGCGGTTGCCGCCCCGATAAGCCCGACCAGCAGCGATGTTGTAGTGGCCTGAATGACGCGGCTGTAAAGGTCGCGTCCCAGATCGTCGACGCCGAAATAGTGCCCGGTTTCGATTGAGGGCATGCCCATGCCAGCCACGTCCCCCATAACGTTCCAGTCGATTTCCTCGTTGCTCCAGACGGCGAAATATGGGCCAAAGATTGTGAACAGGACGATCATGGTCAGAATGAAGACGCTGGCCATTGCGGCTTTGTTTCGAACAAAACGCATCCGTGCGTCTTGCCACAGCGAACGTCCCTGAATAACCGTGTAGTCAGTTACGTCTCCGGCCAACTGAGCGGCTTTCTGTGATTTTCCAAGCATTGCCAGCCCCTCAGTACCGGATTTTCGGATCGAACCAAGCATAGGCCAGGTCGGTCAGCAAGTTCACGACAACGGTCAGCGCGCCATAAAGGATCGTGACGCCCAACAGCACGGCATAGTCCCGCGACAGGGCCGAGCCGACATAGGCCTGACCTAATCCACCGGTCGAGAAATAGATGTCGACAAAGACAGAACCGGTCAGCACGTAGACAAAGACCGGCCCAAGATAGGACACAACAGGCAGAAGGGTCGGCTTCAACGCATGGCGCCAGATCACGGTTCTGGTCGGCAGGCCCTTGGCACGCGCGGTGCGTATGAAGTTCGAGTTCAGAACCTCAAGCATCGACGACCGTGTAATCCTTGCAATTGACCCCATGTAGGAAGTCGCCAGCGCAATGACCGGCATGATCAGATATTGCCACTGACCACCATTCCAACCACCGCCGGGCAGCAGCCCCAGCCACAGGGTGAAAGTCAGGATAAGGATCGGGCCCATGATGAAGTTCGGTAGCGCCTGCGCAGCAATGCCCAGACCCACGGCGAAATAGTCGATCCAGCTGTTGTGCTTGATTGCGGCGGCGATCCCCAGACCCACACCAACGGTGGTAGCAACCAGGAACGACAGCGACCCATAGGTCAGCGAGATTGGAAAACCCTGTGCGATGATGTCGTTCACATCGCGGTCCTTGAACTTGAAGGACGGGCCGAAATCGAAATGCACGACGATGTTATAGAGGTAATCCCACAACTGTTTCCACAGCGGTTGATCCAGCCCATAGCGGGCCTCGATATTGGCCAGAACCGCCGGTGGCAGAGGCCGTTCCGAGGTAAAGGGCCCACCGGGCGCGAAGTGCATAAGAAAGAAACAGGCGACGATCAGCAACAGGATCGTCGGTATGGCGACCAGCAGTCGCCGTAGACTATAGGCAAGCATTTCATGCCCCCATGTTTATTGGCCCTGCCCCGGTTGCATCCGGGACAGGGCGAGGTTCAAAGACGATTACTCGGCGCGTTTGTAGAGGTTCTTCGAGTACCAGTTCTGCTCGACATTGTTGATCGGCCAGTTCCCTACGTCGGTGTCCATCATGTAGACGCCAGCATAGTGGTAAATCGGGATCACAGGCGTTTCCTGTGCAATGATCCGCTCAACCTCGGTGTATAGAGGTGCAGGATCGTCCGAGGTTTTGGCTTCGGCCAGTAGCTCGTCAACGCGGGCGTTGTTGTACTTGCCGTCGTTATAGCCTGATTGCGATTGCAGCAGGTCCAGGAAGGTGGAGGCCTCGTTATAGTCGCCACACCATGCGCCGCGGGCCAGATCGAAGTTCTGGTTGCCGCGCTCTTCCAGGAAGACTTTCCATTCCATGTTGGCCAGCTCGACATTCACGCCCAGTTTCTGTTTCCACATCTGGCTCAGCGCCACGGCGACTTTCTTGTGATCTTCGTTGGTGTTGTAGACCATCTCAAAGCTCAGCGGATTGTCGGGGCCGTAACCGGCACCGGCCAGCAGTTCTTTAGCCAGTTCATCCCGCTCGGGCTGAGTCATCGAGGCCATCTCGACCTCGGGGACCGTGAATCCAGCGGTCGCTTCGGGAGCGAAAGTGTAAGCCTGCGGCTGGCCACCAGCCATGACTTTTTCGGTGATGATCTCGCGATCAACGGCCAGTGACAGTGCCTGGCGGACATTAGGGTCCTTGAACGCTTCGGGACCGTCTTCCGTCAGGTTGAATGTGTAATAGTAGTTACACAGGCGCGGGAAGCTGATGGCCTGATCCGGGTGTTCCTGGCTCATGCGGGGAAACTGCCCTGCGGGAACTTCGGTGCGGTCCAGTTCGCCAGCCAGATAGCGGGTCAAAGCGACGTTTTCGTCGTTGATGACCAGCGTCACGACTTTGTCCAAGATCGTGTTTTCATTATCCCAATACATCTCGTTACGTTCACGGACCGAGCGTTCCTGCGGCAGGTGTTCGGTCCAGATATAGGCACCGTTCGAGACGATGTTTTCGGGCCGGGTCCAGGCGTCACCATGTTCCTCGATCACTTTCTGCGGGGCCGGGAAGGTGGTGGAGTGCGTGGTCATCTGCGGGAAATAGGGCAGGGGCGCGCTCAGAGTGACTTCCAGAGTGTGATCGTCGAGGGCTTTGACGCCCAACTCGTCAATAGGCTTGTTCCCGGCAATAATTTCAGCAGCATTCTCGATCGACATCAGCTCCATGAACCAGGCGTAGGGCGAAGACAGTGCGGGATCGACAGCGCGTTTCCAGGCATAAACAAAATCACCTGCTGTCACCGGGTCGCCATTCGACCACTTGGCGTTGTCGCGCAGGGTAAAGGTATAAACGTCTTTGGTGTCGTTGGTGGTATAGCCGGTGGCGACGCCCGGAACCAGATTGCCGTCTTCGTCCTGGTTCATCAGACCTTCAAACAGGTCGCGGGTAATCTCAGCGCCATAGGTATCCTCAACAACCTGCGGATCGACCGAGCTGTGCTCATCGCCAAGGCGGTAGATAAAGGTCTGGTCATCCGCCAGCGCCTCGCCGGTTGTGGGATGGGTGCCCGCAGCAAAGGCGGCACCGGTGATCATGGTCGAGGTCAAAAGCCCCGCCAGAGATGTACGCATATACTTGTTCATGTTTTTCTACTCCCGTTTTTAGGGGTCCGGCACGCGCATCCTTTCAGGATGGGTACAGGCCACCTTGTTTGTCCGACCCTGAACAAGACCAAGACGGGTTCGAATTTTGCTTTTTTAGATCGCAAGGAACACCGCGTCGCAGTCTTTCGGTTTGCAGTCGGGAACGTGTTTGCGAAAGTCGCCTTTCACTGCCGGTGAAGGTGGCATTATTTCAAATCGGGATAAAGATGGCGCCCACAATTTAAGCAACTACAGGTGGATCGTGAACGAAATGGACGTAGGTTGGGAAATTTAATAATGAAACTTCATCGTTTCTTGACATTTTTGTGAAGGTCGCCCCGCAAACTTGACGTCAAGGAAGCTCGAATCACATCAAATTTGCAGCGAATCGCTACTGCGCTAGAGCGGATTTCATGCTGGTTTCTGGGAAGCAGGTCGGGCTGCGTCCAGTCACTTGTTGCCAGCGCCCAATCGAGCGGCGAGTCTTGAACCCCGGCAATCCATCCGCACCGCCGACATCATGGCCCTGGTTTTCCAACGCCCGTTGCATGGCTGCGATATCTGACCGGTACAAGGTATCAACCTTGCCCCAGCGGGCTTTGAAGTCCCCAACGCCATACTGAATGCGGTCTCCGACATGGCCCACGAACAGAGCGTAGAGATCGCTTTTGTTGTAATCCTTGAGAACGTAGAAATTCGGCGTGACGATAAAGGCGGGTCCCTTGCGTCCAGCTGGCATCATCAGAAACCCCTCACCCGGCAGTTCGTGTGGTGGAAATGGCTTGCCAGATACGCGGGTGATCCCCATGGCAGCCCAGTCCTGAATAGGTCGACCCTGATCCGGTCCTTCCAACGCACAGGTTATCTGGGTTGGAACCGTGACCTCGAACCCCCAGTCGCGTCCGGTGACCCAGCCATGTTGCGACAGGAAATGCCCGATGGAGGCGATTGTATCTTCGGCCGAGCCCCAGATGTCGGACCGCCCGTCGCCATTTCCATCCGCGGCAAAGGTTAGGAAGTTCGAAGGCATGAATTGCGGTTGACCCAACGCGCCCGCCCAGCTGCTTTTCAACGTGCCCGTTGGGGCGTGGCCGGCCTCGGCAATTTGCAGTGCGGCGATCAACTCGTCGGTGAAATACGCGGCCCGGGTACTCATGAACCCTTTTGTCCCCAACACCTGAAAGGCATCGTGGCGGATGGGTACTTGGCCATACCCGCTTTCCCGGCCCCAAATGGCCAGGATGATCCGTCCGGGAACCCCGGTTTCCGCCTCGACCCGCGCCAGGGTCTTGGCGTGACGCCGCGCCATCTGCCGCCCTGTAGCAGTTGCACCCTGAACGGAACCGGCATTGAAGTATCGGCCAGGTGATCCAAATTCAGCCTGTTTTTGCTGTTTGGGTGTCTGAGCAGAACTGCCCGGCGGCACCAGATCGGGCAACTTCCAGTTGAGCGTTACCCCACCAAAGGCCCGCTGCATGGTTGCGCGTGAAACACCTTGGGCCTTGGCACGCGGCCAGACTGTATCCTGCAGCCACGCCTGAAACTGGCGTTCGACCGCCGCACGATCCTGTGCGTTTGCACTTGTCGAAAGGCACCAAAGGCTGAGGGCGAGAATAATCCAACGCATCACCAAAATGTCTCACCCGGCTGCGATGCCAAGTCAACCGCATCATCGAAGGCGATTTGCACGATCCTAATGCTGTGGTTGTTCAGGCAGGGCGTGAAACAATCGACGGTTTTGGAAAAAACCTTGAGAAAATCTGTGACTCTGCCGATAGTTGGCCGAAACGAAGGCTTAAGAGGACTATCAGGCGTGGCCTTACTCAAACCTTCAGCAATGGCATTGGTGATCGCGGTTGTTGTGACCTCGGCACAGATGGCGTGGGCAAGCAACAGCTTCATGGACCCGCAAGGCCCTATTGCGGCGGTTCAGAAAACCCACCTGCTGCGGGCGACTGTTCTGATCATGATCGCCGTATTGCCGGTTTTAGTATTGGTGCCGCTGATCGCCTTGCGGTACCGGCGGCGCAAGGGCAGCGCGGCAGAGTACCGGCCCAAATGGGATTTCTCGGGCAAGCTGGAATTTGCCATGTGGGGCGTACCGGTCGTGATCGTGGCGCTGCTTTCGTTTTACCTGTGGAAAGCCACCCACCGGCTGGACCCTTACGCCGCTCCGTTCGGTGAAACACCCGCGCTGAACGTGCAGGTTGTTGGCCTCGATTGGAAATGGCTGTTCATTTACCCCGATCTTGGTATCGCCACCGTTGGAGAGTTCGGCATTCCTGTCAAACAGCAAGTGGCGATGACGCTGACGACGGATACGGTGATGCAATCCTTTATGATCCCTGCCCTGGCGGGGCAGATCTACGCGATGCCGGGGATGACAACTCAGCTGCATCTGGTCGCCGATACGCCTGAGACGATGCAGGGCGAAAACACGCAGTATAATGGGCGGGGTTTTACCAAGCAGAAGTTTCTGACTCAGGCGATGCAGGCCGAAGACTTCAATGCCTGGGTTGAAAGTGTTCGCACCCAGGGGATCCCTATGACCGAAGACACGTACAGAACGCTGGCCATGCGCACGGATCGGGATGAGGTACAGGCAGCATTGGGGACCTCATTGATGCCACTCAATGCGCTCTATTTTACGCTGGAGGACGGTGATCTGTTCCAGTCCATTTTGCACCGCTATCACGGTGGGCAACCGTTGCCACGCGATCAACAACCGGGAACCGCTGAATACGGGCAAGAGGGCGCGCAATGACCGAAACAGGATTCTTTGGCCGTCTGAACTGGGATGCCTTCCCGATCACGGGTCTGATCCAAAACCCTAACGCAAACGAAATTGTGGCCAACGCGGCGGCGGCCGTTGTGATTGTAGGCGTCATTGTCGTGGTCGGATCACTGACATGGTTCCGCCTGTGGGGGCCTTTGTGGCGCGACTGGCTGACCAGCGCAGATCATAAGAAAATCGGCATTATGTACATCGTCTTTGCCATCGTCATGCTGGCGCGTGGCGTGCTTGAGGGCGTGGTCATGCGCGCCCAACAGGCTGCAGGCCCCGGTGACGGGTTCCTTGAGGCCGAACATTTCGCCGAGTTGTTCAGCACCCATGGCACGATCATGGTGTTCTTTGTCGCCGTGCCCTTTGTCTTCGGGCTCGCGAATTACCTTATTCCACTGATGATCGGTGCGCGGGATGTGGCCTTTCCGGTAATGAACCAGATCAGTCTGGGCCTGACCGTCTCGGCGGGCATGATGCTGATGGTGTCGCTGGTGGTTGGCAATTTCTCGACCGGCGGGTGGACAGCCTATCCGCCCTATACCGGTGCTGCCTTTAATCCCGGCGTGGGGCCGGATTACTGGATATGGGCCATTGTTGTCTCAGGCATCGGTACCACGCTGACGGGGATCAACTTTGCAGTCACGATCTATAAGCTGCGGGCGCCGGGGATGAAGTTCATGCGGCTGCCAATGTATTGCTGGACAATCATCAGCAGCTCGATCCTGATCATCTTTGCCATGCCGCCGCTCGGCGTGGCCGCACTGATGCTGGCGGCGGATCGGTATCTGGATTTCCATTTTTTCACCAACGACCTTGGCGGCAACATGATGAACTATGCCAACCTGTTCTGGCTGTTCGGCCACCCCGAGGTCTATCTGCTGGTTCTGCCCGCCTATGGTATCTATTCCGAGGTTTTCGCCACATTCTCGGCCAAACGGCTTTACGGGTACAACTCGCTAGTGATTGCCACAATGTGCATCGCGGTGCTGTCCTTTACGGTCTGGCTGCACCATTTCTTTACTATGGGCCAAAGCGCGCTGATCAATGCTGTGTTCGGCATCGCTACCATGCTGATCGCCATTCCAACCGGGGTGAAGGTCTATGACTGGATGGCGACTTTGTATCGTGGCCGAATCAGGTTTTCGGTGCCGATGCTGTACGGTCTGTCCTTTCTGATGTTGTTTGTGATTGGTGGCTTGTCGGGTGTGATCCTTGCCAACCCGACGGTCGATTATCAGGTGCATAACACTCTGTTCCTTGTGGCGCATTTCCACAATGTTCTGTTGCCGGGCGTACTGTTCGGCCTGCTGGCCGGATACAATTACTGGTTCCCCAAAGCTTTTGGGTTCCGGCTGAACGAGCGTTGGGGGCGCATCACAGTGGTATTGTGGACGGTTGGGTTCATGCTGACTTTCTTGCCGCTTTATTTCGTTGGCCTCATGGGGATGCCGCGCCGGTCGTTCAGTTGGGAAGACCCCAGTTTCCACCCCTATATGATCATCGCCGTCATCGGCGCGCTGGTGATCTTGTCGGCGCTGTTGGCGGTGGTTATGCAATTGTGGGTCAGTATCCGCGACCGGGAAAACACCCGCGTACCAGTCGGCGATCCGTGGGATGCGCGCACGCTGGAATGGTCGATCCCGTCGCCGCCGCCGCCCTACAATTTTGCCGTCATCCCGCAGGTGACGGATCGGGATAACTTTGCCGCCGCAAAGGAACGGGGTGAGGCCTATCCGACACCTGATGAGTACGAAGATATCTCGATGCCGCGCAACACTGGGATCGGGTTCATCCTGTGTGTACTCAGCGGAGTCTGGATGTTCGCATTGGTCTGGTGGATCTGGTGGCTGGCCGCACTGGTAACAGCGTTGATGTTGCTGTCCTTCATCCTGTGGACCTTCAGGCTGGACACCGAAGAGGTCATCCCCGCCGAGGAGGTTCGCAAACAACACGAAGCCTGGCTTGATTTGGTGCGCAGCTCTGCACCGGTGGATCGCGATCATGAAATCGCTCCGGAAAATCGCGGCCTTGCCCGCCCTGACCTGGAGGCAGTGACATGAAACGCGCACCGACGCACAGCTATCCGGGGCTGAACCTCGGCCGGCGGCATGCAAGCGCGGACCAGGCCGCCGAGGTTGTCACTTTTGGATTCTGGGTCTTTCTGATGAGCGATCTGGTCTATTTCGGCCTGATGTTCGCCATTTACATCACCATGATCGATGCACAGGCTGGCGGGCCCGGTCCGCACGAGCTGTTCGATCTGAGAAGCATCTTTGCCCAGACGATAATCCTTTTGACCAGCAGCCTTACCGTGGGGCTGGCAATGCTGGCGCTGAAATACAACCTGCCCAGATGGCGGATCGTGTTCTGGTTCTGCGTGACGCTGGTATTGGGTCTCAGCTTTCTGGTGCTGGAAATCCGCGATTTCGTGGCGATGACCGAAAAAGGCGGTGTCCCTCAACGCAGCGGGTTTCTATCGGCCTTCTACGGTCTGGTGCCGCTGCATGGGTTGCACGTGGCTGCTGGGTGCTTGTGGTTGATCGTGTTGGGCATTCAGCTGCGCCTGTTTGGCTTGACCGATCTGCTGATGTCGCGCGTGGTTCGGTTGGCATTGTTTTGGCACTTTCTCGACCTGATCTGGATCGGGATTATCACCATCGTTTATTTCGGAGGGCTGACCTATGGATAAGCGCAGCGAGATGCACCGGCGCGAGCGTCGGCGCTACATAATTGGCTATGGTGGCTCGCTTTTGCTGACAGGGGCGGTGTTCGCGATAGCCTATAAATACGGCATCGAGACCAAAGGGGTTTACCTTTCAATCGCGTTATTGGGGTTGGCGCAATTGATCGTACAACTGGTCTATTTCCTGCATATTGATCGCCGCCGCAGCAGCCGGGAAGACCTGGATTTGATCCTTTTCTCCACGCTGGTGCTATTGATCATCATCCTTGGAACTGTCTGGATCATGGGCAATCTGGCGGTGCGAATGCACACCTATCCGATGTAGCCAATTGTTTGAGGCCTGACCTATGAAAGCCCTTGCCGTTGCAGCCATGCTTATTGCTATCGGTGCAGGACTGTTCCTGTTTTGGCGTCATGAAGAGCGTTACCCTTCAACGAATGATGCGTATGTTGGTGCGAATATCATCAACGTGGCAGCACAAGTTACCGGGCAAGTGGCCGAGGTTCCGATCACGGAAAATCAGCCGATTAAGGCAGGGGATCTGCTGTTCACCATTGACGAAACGCAATTCAAGGCATCCGTCGATCAAGCACGGGCCGATCTGGACAGCGCCATGCAACAGGTTCAAACCATTTCCACCCAGATTTCGGCAGCTGAAGCGGCTGTAAATTCCGCTCAGTCGGCCTTTGATACGGCCAAAAGTAATTTTGAACGCAACAAGGCGTTATACTCGGACGGGGACGTGGCGCAGGTCACGCTGGATCAGGCGACGACGGAATTCGCGCAGGCCTCGGCCCGGCTGACCGCCAGCCAGGCTGCGCTGTTGGCTCTGCAAAGCAGTGTGGCCGCAAAGCAGGACAACGTCCTTTCTGCACGCGCGCAGCTTGAGATTGCAAAAGCGGATTTGGATTGGACCAAGGTCTATGCAGCGGCGGATGGTTGGATTGCTAACCTGACCTTGCGGCCAGGTTCAGCGGTGGCCGCCAATGCGCCGCAGTTTTCGATTGTCGAGTCTTCGGACTGGTGGGTGGATGCGAATTTCAAGGAAACCGCTCTGCCGCGCATTCGTCCGGGCCAACCGGTTACGGTTCAGATCGACATGCTGCCGGGTGTGACGCTGACGGGCAAGGTCGCCTCGATCGGGCGCGGCTCGGGGGATACTTTCTCGCTTTTACCGTCCGAGAATGCCAGCGGCAATTGGGTCAAGGTCACCCGCCGCTTTGCGGTGCGCGTTGAACTTGATCCGACCGATGTGCCCCTGCGTGTGGGTGGCAGCAGCAAAGTGACTGTGGACACGACCGTCGATCAGGCAGAAAAATGACGGGATCGGCGGCCAGCCGCGTCAATCCGGTGATTGTGATCGCCGTTGTTCTCAGCGCTATACTCGAGGTGTTGGACAGCACCATTGTCAATGTAGCACTACCGCATGTTCAGGCCGCTTTCGGGGCCACGACCGATCAGGCAACGTGGATATTGACCAGCTATATCGTCTCGGCTGTCGTGGTCATGCCGCTGACCGGGTTTGTTGCCCGCCGGGTCGGACGGCGGCGGCTGATCCTGACCGCCATCACGGGCTTTACCGCTATGTCCGTCATGTGCGGCTTGTCGTGGAGCCTTGAGACAATCGTCTTCTTCCGACTGGCGCAGGGCATGTTCGGTGCGTTCCTAATCCCGTTGTCGCAATCCATCCTGTTTGATGCCTATCCCCGCGAAAAACGCGGGCAGGCGATGGCTGTTTTTGGTCTGGGCGTCGTGGTTGCCCCCGTCTTGGGGCCGACAGTCGGGGCCACCCTGACCGAGTATTTCTCGTGGCGAATGGTGTTTTTCGTAAACCTGCCGGTGGCGGCCATGGCCCTGCTGTTGCTGGCCGGAGAGCTGCCGGATGATGAAACCGAAGAGGTCAAGATCGACTGGATCGGTTTGGCCTTGCTGGCCATCGGCATTGGGTGCCTGCAATACATACTGGATCAGGGGGAAACCAAGGATTGGTTGACCTCTCGTGTGATACAGGTGGCGCTGATCGCGTCGGTTCTGGGCGCGTTGGGGTTTGTTGTTCATGCGCTCAGCTCGAAGCGCCCCGTCGTTGATCTACGCCTTTTCGCGGACCGGAATTTTGCCCTGTGCAATCTGGTCATCGCAGGGTTTGCGATCTCGCTATTTGGAGGCATCGCGATCCTGCCAACTTTTGTGCAGAACCTGCTGGACTATCCGGTCATCGCCTCAGGCCATTTGTTCATTCCGCGGGGTATTACGGCGGGTCTGTCCATGGTGGTTACTGGCGCTGTACTGGTGCATCGTTTTGATCCGCGTATTCTGGCCGGGCTGGGCATGGCGTTGACGGCGGTAAGCAACTTAATGATGGGCGCGCTAAATATGAATGCGGGGTTTTGGGAGCTGGCCTGGCCGGGTGCCGTCAGCGGTCTGGGTATGGGGTTGGTCTTTGTGCCCATGTCGATTCTGGCGTTCGAGAGTATTTCGAAAACCCGGCAGGACGAAGCGTCTGGATTGTTCAACGTAACCCGTCAGTTGGGCTCGTCGGTTGGAATTTCGCTTGTTGGTACTTGGGTGGTGCGCGGGTTGCAGACGAATACCGCTGTGCTTGGCCAGAATGTGACCCCCTACAACCCGGCTGCTCAGGCTTATCTGCAACCGCTTGGCCTGACGCCCGACAGTGCGCAAGGCGCTGCCATACTGGGGCAAGCGATCAGCCAGCAGGCTGAACTGATTTCATATCTGACCGTTTTCAATAACCTGGGTTTGCTGGCCCTGGCGACGATTCCTTTGCTGTTTTTCTGCCGCGCCCCTAAGCCAGGCACACAGTCTGCTGTTCCCGCGCACTAGTGTGTCAGGAACAATCCCAGCAACAAGGCAAGCCAACACAAGATCAGGCTAAGTAGAATATTCCCCGCCGCCAGCGCAATCGTGCGTTGCCGCCGCAACTCCAGCGACTGATAAGCAAAGCTTGAGAAAGTGGTAAACCCACCACAAAACCCGAAAACCAGCCGTCTTTCTTCCTCGCCCAAATCAACCGACCCACCCAGGTAACCGATCCACAGACCCAGAAGCAGGCTGCCCAGAATATTCACAATCAGCGTTGCAAACGGCAGGTCGTGGCGAACCCGCAGGGCGACCCAATGGCGCAGCACTGCGCCCAGACCGCCGCCCAGCCCGAACATGGCGTGCAGGTACAGCTCAGTCATTTTGCTGGCCTCTGCCCTGGGAGACGCCGTCCGATAGCCTCACCCAGAACGGCTGCCGCGAGGCCAACCGCTATTTCCAGACCAGCAGCCGAAATAGCGCCCCAAAGATGCGTTGCCGCCATACGCTCCAGCTCAGCCACAAATGAGGAAAACGTAGACAGACCACCGCAAAACCCGACGGCGCCTAGATGCAATACATGCGCATGCACGCGATACCGCACTGCATAAAGCCAACCGAGTATGAAACAGGCCACAATATTGATCCCAAACGTGGCCGTCAGAATCGGAGCGCCGGGGATCTGGGCCGAGAGCGCCTCGCGCAGCAACGACCCCGCAGCGCCCCCTACGAAAACGGCAGCAAACGTGATGGCCGTGGTCCGGACGGCGGGTCGGGTCTGTGTCACGGCCTGGATTCCTGCCCAATTTCACCTTTGTTTTGGCATACCTATTGGGGCAAGGGGGATCAACAGTGGCTCTGTATTCTGCCTGTTTCGTAATCTAACCTGATCGCGTGATGTTTGGTTCAAACGCTTGCAATCAAAAACCGAATTGATCCACGCTTGCCATTAGCCGGTTTGGCAACACCTTGGGAGAGCGCAAAATGATTGTACGTCAACTCTATTACTTCCTCAGCTACGTGTGTTTGCCGCTGACTGTGTTGTGGGGGCTGTACTGGCCACCGGCGCATTGGTTACTGGTCCTGCTGATCCCCTACGCAGTGGTAGGCCTGTATGACATGCTGACCACAAAGCATAACGTTCTGAACAATTATCCGGTTCTGGGGCATTTCCGGTACATGCTGGAATTTGTCAGCCCGGAAATCCGCCAATACTTTGTTGAGACCAACGAAAGCGGGCGCCCCTATAACCGTATTATCCGCAGCCTGGTCTATTCGCGCGCCAAGGGGCAGATGGATACACAGGCTTTTGGCACACAATTCGACATCATGACCGTAGGGTATCACCGGGCAAACCATTCACTTGCACCCAAAGAGGTGGCCGAAAGTGAGGAACGGGTCATGCTGGGCGGACCCCAGTGTACCAAACCCTATAATGCCTCGCGTCTGAACGTATCCGCCATGAGTTTCGGCGCACTCAGCGCCAATGCGATCCGGGCGTTAAATGGCGGTGCCAAGGATGGGGGGTTTGCGCATAACACGGGTGAGGGTGGGTTGTCTCCGCACCATCTGGCCGAGGGCGGTGATATCATCTGGCAGATCGGTACGGGTTATTTTGGATGCCGTACGCTCGAAGGAACGTTCGATAAGGATAAATTCGCTGAAAAAGCCCAAAAAGATGTGGTCAAGGCGATTGAAATCAAACTGTCGCAGGGCGCGAAACCATCCCATGGCGGGGTTCTGCCTGCGGCTAAGGTGGATAAGGAAATCGCCGAAATCCGCCACGTACCCGAGCATCAGGATGTCATATCTCCTCCCATCCATTCGGCTTTTGAAGGCCCGACGGGTTTGATGCATTTCGTTCAGCACCTGCGTGAATTGTCAGGCGGAAAACCCGTCGGTTTCAAGCTGTGCATTGGACGTCCTTCCGAGTTTATGGCGATCTGCAAGGCGATGTTGGAAACTGGAATTTTGCCCGACTTTATTACCATTGACGGTGCCGAAGGGGGCACCGGGGCGGCTCCGGTTGAATTCACCAACCGCCTCGGCGTGCCCCTGAACGAGGCGTTGATCTTTGTTAACAACTGCCTGCGTGGCGCTGGTTTGCGCGACAAGATGCGGATCATCTGCTCGGGCAAGGTGGCCACGGGCTATGACATGGTCGAGAAATTTGCGCTTGGGGCTGATATGTGCAACGCGGCGCGGGCGATGATGTTTGCGGTTGGCTGCATACAGGCGTTGCATTGCAATACGAACCGCTGCCCTTCGGGTGTCGCCACACAAGACCCGGTCCGGGGACGGGCAGTGAACGTGCCGCAAAAACGCGTTCGGGTGCAGCGCTTTCATGACGCCACGCTGGAAAGCTTTCGAGAGCTTTTGGGAGCTATGGGTAAAGAAAAAGTCTCTGACCTGCATCCAAGCGATATCCGCTGTCGTAACGCGGATGAACACGAGCGGTCCTATGCCGAAATGTACACTTTTATTGATGAAGGCGCCTTGCTGACCGATACGCCCCCCGAAGCCTTTGCTGCGGATTGGAAAATGGCATCGGCAAGTCATTTTTAAGTTTTTTTCGACCCGCCGCCAAGGATTGACCTTTCTGGTCCGTCTTACTCATCGTGATGCGTATGACAACTTCGGATGAGGATCTGGCCAAAGCTGCCGCAAAGGGGGACGCGGATGCGTTCGCTGCCCTTCTTGCGCGCCATTACGACCGGATTTTTCGTCTGGCTTTTCGGTTGAGTGGGCGCGGTGATCAGGCCGAAGATTTGACACAGGATATCTGCGCCGCCTTACCAACCAAGATTGTTGGGTTTCGGGCGCAGGCCAAATTCACCACTTGGCTGTATCGTGTTGTCGTCAACGCCGCCGAAGATGCGCGCCGTCGGCAAGCCAGTCACAGCCGTGCTGCGGTCGGGTGGGGCGATGTCGAGCAGATGCGCCGGGCGGAAGCGGCGGAAACCGCCGAAGCCGTCGACTGGCTACAACGGGCCATGCGCGCCTTACCGCAAGAATTGCAGGACACCTTGGCCCTGACGCTTGAGGATGAAATGACTCATGCCCAGGCGGCACAGGTACTGGGCGTGTCTGAGGGCACAGTGTCTTGGCGCATGTCGGATATCCGCAAACGCCTGCGCGCCCTGCGGCAAGAGGAGCTGGCTCAATGACAGACGATCTTGAAGATTTCAAAACCTTGATGAATGCCGCCACCCCCGCGCCGGATGCGCAGCGTCGGGTGGAAAATCTGCAGCAGGCGCAGAAAAGTTTCGCCCGCGCCCAAGGATTGCAGTCTGGCGCGCGTCCGACTGTCAAGCGAGGCCCAATAGCCCGCCTGACAGAAGGAGCGAAGTCCATGTCGAATGTCCTGACGCATCGCGGCGCATTGACCGCAACAACTGCAATCGCCGCAGTGGCCTTGGTGGTGATCCTGCCACAGACGCGGGATTACATGTTGAATCCATCCCCACTACCGAACGATGAACGCTTTGAATCCCGGACCAAAACAGAAGAGGCGGATCAAGACAGTGAATTGTCTTTCGCCGTTCCCGACAGCGCGGTTTCAGAACCCGTGGTCGAAGCGCCTGTTGTGATGGAGGACTCGATCGCGCCTCGATCGCGTCCCAATGCATCGAGTAAAATACAAACCGGTGGCCTGGGTGTGACAAGTGAGAGCTATTCCAGTTCGGGATTAGTTGGAGATACCCAACCCTTGGTGCCGTCGCCGGACCAACGCGTTGTTGTTCTGGCACCCGAACAAAATACCGAAGATTTTGCCAACGCCGACACCAATCCATTGAAGGTCACTGCCGAAGATCCCGTGTCGACCTTCTCGATTGATGTCGACACGTCCTCATATTCGATTGTCCGATCCTCTTTGATGCGCGGTCAGTTGCCGCCGAAAGATGCGGTGCGGGTTGAAGAGATGGTGAATTACTTCCCCTACAGCTATCCCGCGCCCGAAAGTGATGTGCCGTTCCGGCCTTCGATTTCGGTGACCCCAACACCCTGGAACGAAGGCACGCAGCTGGTCCATATCGGCATTCAGGGTGCGCTTCCGCAAATCGAAGATCGCCCACCGCTGAACCTGGTGTTTCTGATCGACACGTCGGGTTCGATGCAAAATACCGACAAACTGCCGCTGCTGAAACAATCTTTCCGCCTGATGCTATCGGAATTGCGGCCCGAAGATCAGGTGTCAATCGTCACTTACGCGGGCGGCGCCGGGCAAGTGCTGGAGCCGACGGCGGCGTCGGAACGGTCCAAAATCCTAAACGCGCTGGACCAATTGGAGGCCGGGGGTTCGACCGCCGGGCAGGCCGGGTTGCAGCAGGCCTATCAGGTGGCGGAAAGCATGGTTGAGGATGGCGAGGTCACCCGCGTTATCCTGGCCACGGATGGTGATTTCAATGTTGGCCTGTCGGACCCGGACGCTTTGAAAGATTTCATAGCCCAAAAACGCGACAGCGGCACGTTTCTAAGCGTTCTGGGCTTTGGTCGGGGAAATCTGGACGATGCGACCATGCAGGCGCTGGCGCAGAATGGGAACGGGCAGGCGGCCTATATCGATACATTAAGCGAGGCACGCAAGGTTCTGGTCGATCAGCTGACCGGCGTGCTGTTTCCGATTGCCAATGACGTCAAAATACAGGTCGAATTCAACCCGGCGCAGATCGCCGAATACCGTCTGATCGGGTATGAAACCCGTGCTTTGCAGCGCGAAGATTTCGCGAACGATAAGGTGGACGCGGGCGATATCGGGGCCGGTCATACGGTGACTGCGATTTACGAAGTGACACCTGTGGGGTCGGACGCCATCCGAAATGGTCCCTTGCGCTATGCGGAACAAGCGGTGTCCGAGGGATCGGACGAAATAGGGTTTTTCAAACTGCGTTACAAATCCCCTGGTGTTGCAGAAAGCCAATTGATCCAGCATCCAATCCTGCCGGGGCAGGGGGCCGTAACTGAAGATGTGGAATTCTCATACGCCATTGCGGGCTTTGGGCAGTTGCTGCGCGGCGGGGAATATTTAGGCTCGTGGTCCTATGCGGATGCGATTGCGCTTGCTAATGAGGCAAAGGGTGAGGACCCGTTCGGGTATCGTGCCGAAGCCATCACATTGATGCGTTTGGCCCAGACATTGTCTCAATGAAACCGGTATGCGGGCGCTGAAACCTAAGAGCGCCCGTTTACCTACCCTAAAATCGATCAGAATTATTCGCGGCGTGGGTGTTGATCTTGCGCACACTCCATTCCACCGCATCCCGCATGGTCTTGCCCAACGCATCATCGAACGCTCGGACCAGATCAGGAGTTTTATCGCTGGCGGCGACCACATATTCCCGGAAGGAATCTGACGCGATGATCTTGTCTTCGAACTCGTCGATGATCTTGATGTTCATTCGAACTTCGACCCGTACAGTTGACGATCCATCGTCTTCGGCAATCACAAGGCCCTGAAATTCCCGCAAGTCCGGAACGATGACATAGTCCGCGCGCAACCCAACGGTCGAACGACCAACGGCAGCCACCTTGCCGCTGTTTTCATAGCTTTCCACCAGCAGCGCCTGAACGATCAGCGGCGCGCGGTCCACCCAACGCGCCCGAGGCAGATACTGGACCTGCAACGGTGTGGGTTGAATAGCAATCTGATCGGTGTTGACGGCTGCGGTGGCCGTTGGTTCCTGCACCACGACCTGTTTTTGAATGCGCGGCAACGAAGACGAAAACGTGCTTTTTGGTGTCAACAAGTACAAATCATTAGGCTTTGATGCCTGCCTGAGCGTTCCCAGCCCCGCGCATCCCCCCAGCGACACCAGGGCGAGAACCACAAGTAAATGCCTAATCATTGGCGAAACTCCGATGCTTGGGTTCCAAGAAGGAATCGCGCGGGATCACGTTCGACCTTATCCACCAGACGATCCAGGCTGATGACCAGTCGTTGCGATTCTTCGATAAAGCGGGTGAACTGCGGCAGGCCGACCCGCAAGAAATCGGACAGCTGACGGCGGTTGTCCTGGACGATACCGTCGATGGTGCCCAGCAGTTCCGAGGCTGATTTCGATGCGCTCAGGATATCGGCGGATATGTCGTCTAGACGTTGGGTGACGTTCTTCACAGTCGCGGATACCTCATTTGCGGCTGTACGGATGTCGTTCATTACAGTGCCGACGTCTTCGGTTATGACTTTGTTGGCCGAGTCAAAGGCACGTTCTGCCGAAGCCAGGGTGCCCTCTGCCATCTCCATTGTGCCAGTGATCGATCCGAGGGTTTTGTTGGCGTTCACGAAGGTCTCGGTGATGGTTGCCAATGATACCCCGGCCTCGCCCGTCAGGCTGTTCAGGTTCTCGGCCAAGGTTGTGGCCCGTTCGATAAAGGGTCGGATATCTTCCTCTATCACACTGTTCGCTGTTTCGATGGTGACCTTGACGCTCCCCAGGGCTTCGGTTGCCGAGTCCGATGCGGTTTTCACGCTTTTCAGCGTATCCGTGCCGGTTGTCAGGGTCGTTTCGGCGGTGTCGGCCAACTGATCCAGTCGATCTGTGAAATCGCCAAGCTTTTTGGCGGCGCCCCCAAGATCCGTCGACAGGTTCTCGAAATCCGAAAGCGTCTTTTCCAACTTGCCTGAAGCGGATGCCAGATTGTCGAGAATGTCGCTGACGTATTTGCGGTTCTTGTCATCGACTACGGCATTGAGGTTTTCCAGCAGGGTAACGGCCTCGTCCAGCACCTTCGGGGCACCCTCAAACAACGATTGAATGGCGCTGCGTTTGCTTTTAATCACACTGTCTTGTGGCAGTTTTGTGCCGCTGGCGGACCCGCCGGTCAGTTCCACGTAACTAACGCCCGTGACACCCAGTGATTGCAACTGCGCAATTGTGTCTTCGGTTACGGGGATGTCTGCGTCGACCTCAAGCCTGACCCGTACCTTGGACGGATCGTCCTCGTCCAGATTCAGCGAAATAACCTGACCGACCGGCAGACCATTGTAGCTGACGCCACCAGCCGCTGACAGGCCAGATACGTTGTCGAACAGCACATCATAATAGGCGTATTGCCGCGACACCTCGAATTTCGCCAACCATAGGAAAAAGCCGAATGCACCAAGGATGCCCGCAAGGGTGAAGGCGCCGATCAGGATATAATTCGCTCGGGTTTCCATGGCCTCTACCTGTCCTGCCCCTTCTTTTGCGCCGCGCGCGCCCGGGGGCCGGTGAAGTATTCCTGTACCCAAGGATGGTCGACTTTGGTCATTTCTTCAATCCGTCCTTCAACCAGAACGCGTTTTTCGGCCAGCACTGCGACACGATCGCAAATGGCATAGAGGCTATCGAGATCATGCGTAACCATAAACACTGTTAGCCCCAGCGCGTGCTGCAACTCGCCGATCAACTCGTCATAAGCCGCCGCCCCGATCGGGTCCAACCCGGCGGTGGGTTCGTCCAGAAACACGATCTCGGGGTCCAGTGCCAGTGCGCGGGCCAAGGCTGCGCGTTTGCGCATACCCCCGGACAGTTCTGACGGAAACTTGCCGCAGCTCAGTTGTGGCAGACCCACAAGACTGATCTTCAGGCTGCCAAGGGCACACATCAGCTTTTCACTTAACCCGGTGTGTTCGCGCAGCGGGGCCATGACGTTCTGCAAAACTGTCAGAGACGAAAACAGTGCGCCATCCTGAAAGGCCACGCCCCAATGCCGTTCGATGCGGCGACGTTCCTGTTCGGGTCCGTTCAGGACGTCGACACCCAATACTTCGATGCTGCCTGCGGCGGGTCTGTTCAACCCAACAATCGTGCGCAACAGCACCGACTTGCCGGTGCCCGATCCGCCAACGATGCCCAATACTTCACCGCGCCAGACGTCCAGGTTGAGGTTCTGATGCACCACCTGCGTTCCAAACTGGTTGGTCAGATTGCGCACGCGGATCACTGCCTCGCGCTGAGCGCCGGTTTCCGAGGTCTTTTCAAGCACGCTCCCGTCCATGTCAGACCTCCAACACCGAGAAGAAGATCGAAAACAGCGCGTCCAGTGCAATCACCATAAAGATCGACTGCACAACGGAGGCTGTTGTTCTTTGGCCGACGCTCTGGGCCGATCCCTTGACCTGCATTGCCTGCCAACAGGCGATAACGCCGATGACCACGGCAAAAAACGGGGCTTTGATCATGCCGATGGCAAAATGCCAGATGCCGGTGCTTTCCTTCAGCCGCGTCACGAACATGCCGGGGCTGATGCCAAGATCAATCCAGCTCATCAAACCCCCACCGATCAGGGCGGCCATATCCGCAATGAAACCCAGGATCGGCAACATGATCAACAAAGCGACGACGCGCGGGATCACCAGCACTTCGATCGGGTCAAGGCCCAGCGTGCGCATGGCGTCGATCTCTTCCTGCACTTTCATCGATCCGATTGACGCGGTGAAAGCCGACCCGGACCGGCCCGCAACAATAATGGCTGTCAGCAGGATACCCAGCTCGCGCAGCACCGAGATCGAGATCAGTTCGACCACGAAAATCTCGGCTCCGAATTGTTTCAGCTGAGTGGCCCCCTGAAAAGCCAGCACAACGCCGATCAAAAACCCCATCAGGGCAACAATCGGGATGGCCCTAAAACCCGTTTCCTCCATCTGAGATACCAGCGCTGCCTGTCGCAGCCGCCATGGCATAATAATGGTGCGGGCCAACCGATGCAGAGTCAGGCCCAGAAAGCCCAGCATCGAAAGGGTGTCTTTCCAGGCCCCGGCCGTGCCTTGACCAACGCTGGCGACCCAATCAACAAAACTGCGGTGTTCCGCTTCGATACCGGAATCGTCAGGTATGTTCTTGGCTACAGTGTCCAACAGGGCGGACTGAGCCGGGCTTAACCCTTCGAACCGAACCTCGGCGCCTACGGCCCTGTTTCGCCGGGCCAAATCGGCAACCAGCCATGCGCCACCGGTATCCAGCGCCTCGACCTGAGACAGATCAAACGTGACGTTGCCACCCTGGGGTTGAGTTGAGGCAAAAGCCTGTTCTACCGACGCCAGAGATTTGGTGAGCATTTCACCCGAAATACGCAGGCAGACGCCGTCGGCGTCATGTTCCGAATGTATCATGGGCTGCGTCATGGTCGTATGTGATGTGAAACCACGTTGTGCTGCAACGGATTTTTACGCTGTGACCAGATTTGCCGCCATACCATAGCAGGGGTGTGACAATTTGGGTCCGCCTGACGCTAGCCATGTGCGCCATCCCCTTAAATGACTGTTTTTTGTACGTGATACGAAAAAAAGCGTGCTCAAATATCAGCGCGATGAACGGCTTGCCGCGACCACGGAACCAAGTCAAAGTCTGCAGCGGAAACGCCTCGTTGGAATCAAGGTAAGTGTCATGAAGCACGCGGGAAATGTCCTGTTCATCATTATTGATCAGTTGCGGGCAGATTGCCTGAACGGTGCCCTTGCGGATCACGTCGATCTACCGAACATGCGGGCTTTCATGGATGAGGCCGTGACATTTGACCGCCACTTTTCGGTCACCAATCCTTGCGGGCCTTCGCGGGCCTCGATCCTGACTGGGCAATATGCGATGAATCACCGCTCGGTCCGCAATGGCACACCGCTGCGGCATGATACGCCGAATATCGCGACCGAGATGCGTAAGGCCGGTTACCTGCCCATGCTGTTCGGCTATACCGATACCTCGGCCGATCCGCGTGTGCATGACGCAGGTGACCCAGTTCTGAAATCCTATGAGAACCCGATGGCCGGGTTTGATGAAATCGTCGAGATGCGGTTGGAGGAATCCTACCCGTGGCGATCCCACCTGATGCAGAAAGGATACCGCTTTGACGATTACTGGGACGTTCATAAACCGGTGTCACCGACCGGAGATGCACCGCGCCTGAATGATCCGGCCCTGTACCCGGCCGAAGACAGCGACACGGCCTTTTTGACCGACACATTCCTGAACAGTCTTGCCCCGCTCAAGGGCCAGAACTGGTTTGCCCATTTGACCTATATCCGACCACACCCACCGCTGGTGGCCCCCGCGCCGTACAATGACATGTACGATCCGGCGTCATTGCCACTGCCTGCGGGTAGCTCTGATGCAACTGAAGAGCGGGCGATGCATCCTTTCTTTGGTCCAACGATGGACAAGCAGACGGCTGCGGATTTCGTGCTTGGTTTCGATCACGTTGACCCCACGGTTGAGAATATCCAGACGCTGCGCTCGGTCTATCTGGGGCTGGCAACCGAAGTGGATCATCATGTCGGTCGCGTTATCCAGTACCTGAAAGACAGCGGGCAATACGACGATACGCTGCTGGTGATCACCGCCGATCACGGCGAGATGCTGGGTGATCGGCACAGCTGGGGCAAGATGACAGTCTATGACGCGGCCTATCATACGCCGCTGATGATCCGGGTGCCGGGTAATGAATCTCAGGCGGGCAAGGTAGTGTCTGCGCCAACCGAGTCGGTCGATATAACCCCGACGATCCTTGAATGGGTTGGTCAGACGGTTCCGAATGCGATGGATGGCCGGTCCTTGTTGCCGCTTTTGCGTGGCGAAGTGCCTGAGGATTGGCGCAGCTATTCTTTTAGCGAGCTTGATTTCTCGGAACCCGAAAACCCTACGTTGTGGCAACAGCAATTGGGCACGGGCAACAGCGACTCGTGTTTGGGCATTCTGCGCGACGAGCGGTTCACTTTGGTCGAATTTGCGGCTGATTTGCCGCCGCTGCTTTTCGATCACGACGGCAAGGGAGAGCTGGAGGATGTTGCAAGCAACCCCGATCATGCGGTGGACCTGGCGCGTTTGGGGCGGCTAATGTTGCGGCATCGGATGCGAAACATGGACCATACGCTGTCGCTGCATTCCATCACGCCGGATGGGGCAAAGTCCAAACCGCGGTACTGATCCAATCTGTCCTATACACCTGTGACGAAACCGGTGCTACGCATGGTTCGCGGAGAGGGCGAATTTGGACATAACTGAACAACAGATAAAGTCGATGACCAGTGCGGGTCTGAACCTGATCGGTCAGGCCCTGTCGATCTACGACAGCCAATTGCGGCTTGTGGTCAGTAACCACCGTTTTCAGGATATGTTCGACCTGCCGGATGAACTTGTGCAGCCCGGAGCGCTGTTCGCCGACACGATCCGCTATCTGGTTGAGCACGGTGAATATGGTGAAGTTACTGATGTCGAGGATGCCGTCGCTCAGCGGGTTCAACAGGCGCTGGCGTTCGAGCCTCATTACATGGAACGTGTGCGCGCCAACGGCTGCGTGATTTCGGTCGAAGGTGCGCCTTTGCCCACAGGCGGTTGGGTATCCGTCTACACCGATATCACCAACACCAAACAGGCCGAGGCCCTGCTGCGTGCCCGGTCCGAGGAACTGTCGGATCAATTGCTGGACCGCGCCGAGGAGCTTTTGGCAGCCAACCGGAAACTCGCGGCGACCAACTCTGCGCTGGAAGAGGCCAAACGTCAGCTGACCGAGATCGAAGCCCGCACACGCATGACGACCGAGATGATGCCGGCCCATATTGCCCATCTGAATCCAGACGGGCGGTATGATTACTCCAACCGACGGCTCAGCTCGGTCATGCCGGGTCGACCTTCTGAAATTCTGGATATGCACATATCTGACGCGTTGGGTGCTGCGGCCTTTACCCGTGTAGAACCTTACCTGCTCAAAGCCTATGGCGGTGAAACGTCGGTGTTCGAGTTCACAGAGGATCAGGATTCCCGCCGCATCCGCGTGTCGTTTTCACCAGATGGTGAGGGGGGCGTCTATGTGATGTCTGTCGATATTACCGAGGAAACGCAGGCGCGTGTGGCCCTGCAACAGACACGTCGCCGGGCCATGGCGGCGCAGATGACCAGTGGGTTGGCGCATGATTTCTCGAACCTGTTGACCATCATTCTGGGTATGCAGTCCCGGTTGGAAAAGATGGATTTGTCCGAAGCCGCGCGAGAGCTTGTGGCCGCGACCCAGCAAACCGCGCTGAGGGGCGGGCAATTGCTGAACCGGATTGCGGATATGACTGGCAACCGAACATTTCAACCAAAAGCAACCGACATGCGCGGCTTGTTGGAAGACTTACGCATCCTCGCCTCGCCATCCCTGCCACGCGGCGTCGGCCTGTCGGTAGTCAACACTCTGCCGGATGAGGCGCTGATGCTGGACCCGGGCATGGTGCAGGACGCGTTGTTGAACCTTGTTCTGAACGCGCGCGATGCCTGTGGTGGATTTGGTCAGGTGACGATCAGCGCGCATAAGATCGGAGAGATCTGGATTGAAATTGCGGTCACCGATACCGGACCGGGTTTTTCCGAGGAAGGTTTGGAGAAAGCCCTGAACCCTTTCTTTACGACCAAGGGCAGCAAAGGGTCGGGGCTGGGTCTGCCGATGGTCTATGATACTGTAAAACTGGCAGGCGGAGACCTGAACCTTCGCAACACGCCTTCGGGCGCAGCGGTGGCCATGCGATTGCCCTATCGTCCAGCCCCGCCAGTGAAGGATGGGCTGGTCCTGCTTGTCGAAGACAATGATGATCTGCGCGGGCAGTTCCGCGATATGCTGGTCGATCTTGGATGTTCGGTGATCGAGGCAACCTCGGTCGATGAAGCCCTGGCTTTAACGGCGGATATTGACGATATCGCGCTGGTACTGTCAGACATCCGACTGGAAGGGCAGGGGACGGGTCTTGACCTGTTGGCGCAGTTGAAGCCAGGCTTGGTGTGTATTTTGATGACCTCGTTGCCCTATTCTGACCCGCTGCACCGGCAAGCGCTGACACTGGCGCCGGTCCTGAGTAAACCGTTTACGCGGGCACAGCTGTCCGCCCTGATCCGAACCGAGGGCACCTGATGACTCAACCGCTGGTCACCATTGTCGATGATGAACCCGAAATCCGACGTGTTCTGACCGACGCGCTGGAAGAGGCCGGATTCCGCACCCAAAGCTTTGCCCGGGCGCGGGAATTCGAGGCTGCGCTGAAACGTGTGACGCCGGATGTGTGCCTGGTTGATCTGTCCCTACCCGATACGGACGGGTTGGCGTTGGTGCATCGGCTGGCACTGGAACAGGGGGCAGCGGTGATCATCATCTCAGGTCGGGCGCAGGTGCAAGATCGTGTGACCGGGCTAGAGCTTGGGGCGGATGATTACATTACCAAGCCGTTCGACCCGGCCGAGGTTGTGGCCCGCATTCGGGCCAGATTGCGGTCCCCTCGCCAGCAGACCTCGCAGTCGGATGTGGCGATGTTCAATGGTTGGACTGCGTATTTTGACCGCTATGTCCTGATCGATGCCAGTGGCGCAGAGACACCGTTCAGCCATGCGGAGGGGGAAGTTCTGCGATTGTTTTTGGACAGCCCGAAACGCCTGATCAGCCGATCTCAGATGCAAGAGGCACTGGGCGGTGCGGCTGGCGACAGCTTTGACCGGGCAATGGATGTGCGCATCTCTCGGTTGCGCACCAAGCTGGGCGAAGATCCGAAAAACCCGCGCCTGATAAAGACCATCTACGGCGCAGGTTACATTTTTCTGGGGGACGTCGAGTGGCGGTAAAGCGCCTATCAATAGCTGGAAGGCGGTCTTATACTAGAGCTCATGTTGTGAATAATTTAGCAAAACCACTTCGTTACACAAAAAATAGGACAAAATCCTAAACCTGATGTCAGCTGGAACACATCGCTTTTATTATCTGCGCACGGGCTATGGATTCTTGGCGCAGTCGCGCATAACTAACACCATCCTGTCCGGGGGTTGCCGGTGCAATGCGGGTTAATACCATGACGCTGCCGGGTATCGGAACAGCTAAGGGTTTTGGAGAGTAGAATGATCAAAAAAACCTTGGCCAAATGGCAGTCCGGTCATATCGGCCGTTTGCTGGGCGAAAGCCTGCGCAGCCAGGGCTGGTTGTATGGGATCGCGATGATGGCCATGGTTGTGGTTGCTGCAACCACTGCCGGTACCGCGTGGATGATGGAAAACATCGTCAACACCATGACCGAGCCTGAGATGCGCTCGCAGGTCTTTCTGGTTGCCGTGGCTGTAATTGCGCTGTTTTTCGGCAAGGCGGCTGCATCTTACGTACAGGCAGTGTTTTTGGCGCGGGCTGGGAACCGCATCATTGCCGTTCAACAAGAACGTCTTTATGCCAAGCTGATCAAGCGCGGTGTGGGCTTTTTCTCCAGAAACGAATCCTCGGGCCTTTTGATGCGCGTGACGCAGGGGGCTCAGGCGGCCAGACGGCTGGTCAACGTCGTTGTCACCAGCTTTGTGCGAGACTTACTGACATTGATCGGTCTGGTTTTCGTAATGGTCTATCAGCAGCCTTTATTGTCAGTGCTGTTCTTTGTCGTGGGCCCGGTTGCCTTGGTGAGTGTTCGTTTCCTGCTCAAGCGCGTTCGCTCGATCATGCAGTCCGAGATGGCGGCGCTGTCCGAGATCATCAAGGTTCTTCAGGAAACCTCCGGTGGCATAACGATCATCAAGGTCTTTGCTCTCGAAGATCATATGGTCGGACGGATGAATGGGGCGATCAGATCGGTTGAAAAACGGGCGAACTCGATTTCGAAACTGCAATCGGTAGCCAGCCCGCTGATGGAATTTCTGGCGGGCCTTGCCATAGCCGGGGTTCTGGTGATCAGCACCATAGGTATCGCAGGAAGCGGCCCAACCACCGCAGGTCAGCTGATGTCGTTCATCACGGCGCTGTTGATGGCATACGAGCCGGCAAAACGTTTGTCGAAGATGCGCGTTGTCATTGAAACGGCGCTGGTTCCGATCGGCATGATGTTTGATTTGCTGGACGAAGAAGAGCCCATGCGGGAAAGCCCCGATGCCAAACCGCTGGAATCTGGACCGGGTGAAATTCGGCTAAGGGATCTCAGTTTTGGGTACAAGGGAAACCCCAATGTCATTTCGGATATGAACGTGACATTTGAGGCTGGAAAGACAACGGCTCTTGTTGGTCAGTCCGGTGGCGGAAAATCTACTATCTTTGGTCTGATCATGCGTTTTTATGATCCTGATAGCGGAGCGGTTGAAATAGACGGGCAGGATCTACAGGGGGCAAGCTTTGCCTCGTTGCGCCAAAAGATCTCGTATGTTGGTCAGGAAACGTTCCTGTTTTCCGCTTCGATTATGGAGAACCTCAGATTTGCGCGTCCCGAGGCCACCGACGAAGAGGTGACCGAAGCCGCGCGGGCCGCCCATGCACATGAATTTATCAGCAAGATGCAATTCGGCTATGACACGCAAGTGGGTGAAAATGGTGCGTTTTTGTCTGGCGGGCAAAAACAGAGGTTGGCCATTGCACGAGCAATTCTGCGAAAGTCTGAAATCTTGTTGCTGGACGAAGCCACCAGTGCCCTTGATGCAGAATCAGAAACCCTTGTGAAAACCGCGCTGGACAAGCTGACCGAGAATGTCACAACGATTGTCATCGCCCACAGGCTGTCTACCGTGTTGGAAGCGGACAAGATCATTGTCATTCAGGACGGTGAGGTTATAGAGGAAGGCAACTTGGAAACTCTGGTCGAGAACGATGGGGTGTTCCGGAAATTGTTTGACAAGCAGTTTAAACAACCGGTGTCCTGACAGCCGCCCATTCTGTAGGATCTGGTCAGTAACGTGGACCTATAACCGGGCTTAGCTCGTTTTGACCTATTCGCGCAGTGCCCTGTCTTTGACTTTGACCACTGGTTGCAGAAGGTATTCCATTACCGTCTTTTTGCCCGACAGAATGTCAACCTCGGCAATCATGCCGGGGATGATTTCAACGGCCAGACCATTGGCATCCAGCATCGAGTTGCTAGTCTCAATTTCTACGACAAAAACTTCTTCGTCATTACGTTCGGACCGCGTGATCGTGTCTGCACCGATGCGCGTGATTTGACCGTTCAAAGCCCCATAACGAGCAAAGTCATAGGCTGTGATCTTGACCTTGACCGGCTGCCCTGAGTGAAGAAAGGCAATGTTTTCTGGCCGCACATAGGCTTCAACAAGCAAGGTGTCGTTCAAGGGCACAATTTCAATCAATTCTTCTCCACTGCGGGCCAATCCCCCGATTGTGCTGCTATGCACCCGGTTCACGATACCCCGAACCGGCGATCGCACCTGTGCTCTTTCGGCCCGGTTGCGCAGTGCTGGCAGAATGGGTTGCAACGCCGCAAGCTCTGTTGTCGCCAGCGCCAGATCAGTCAGCGCGGCGCTGCGAAACCGGCTGCGCGTTGCGCGGATGCGGTCGTCTATTTCGTCTAGACCAGTTTTCAGCCTGTTGGTCGCGGCCACGGCCCGCGTTCTGCGGCCTTCCCATTCGGCCTCACCACGGCGGAGCGTTAAAAGCGTTGTGGCTGGCTCCATTTTCTTTTCCACCAGTGGCTGCATCATCGCGCGTTCTTCAGCCAGCAACTTAAGCGTCTGATCTGCTGTCACACGATCCACCAGCCCTTCTTCGTATTCCTGTTGGCGTTGCTGGCGCTGCCTTTCAAGAATTGCGATTTCAGCACGCAATTCGGATTGGCGCCCCTGATACAGCGCGGTTTCCGAATGCACGACCTCGGGGGACCCTTTGATCAGTTTCGGCGAAAACCTCAGTTCGGTCCCGTCAATTTCTGCCTGCAAACGTTGGGTGCGCGCCATCAGCCCGAATGCACGCTGTTGTTCCTGGTTTAGCTGACTGTCGATCTGGGTGGTTTCGAACTCCATCAGCAGCGTTCCTTTTTCAACCACTTGCCCTTCCCGAATTTTCAGGGATTGCAATACGCCGGGTTCAGTGGCTTCGATCACCTGAATGTCAGCCGAAGGCACGATCCGACCGTCAACGCGCGTCACGTCGTCCAATTCGGTGAGATGAGCCCACAGTCCAAGCGCGACAAGACAGGACGCAATCACCAACAAAAGCAGAGATCCACGTAACGGTGAGCGTCCACGTATTTCACGCGCGAGTGTGGCCAGATCAGGATGCCGCGACATTCAGGTGCCTCCGTGTTTTGCGGGCGTGTTGGACCAGCAAGCTTTTCGGGCCGTCTGCGCCTACGCGCCCGCCTTCGATCACAATGACCCGATCCACCAGCTCCAGAAGGCTGGTGCGATGCGTGACGATGACCATCGTTGTGTCCTGCGTTGCCTGTTTCAGGCGACGGATCACTTCGGCCTCGGTTTTTACATCCATCGCGCTGGTCGGTTCATCCAGCAACAGGACCGGAGGTCGTCCGACCAGTGCCCTGGCCAAAGCAATGGCTTGTCGCTGACCGCCGGACAAACCTTCGCCCCGCTCCGCCAGTTTCAGGTCATACCCATTGGGGGTATGGGCAATAAAATCCTCGACCCCCGCCACCTTCCCAGCATGGATCAAGTCCTGATCGCGTGGCCTGAAGGTGCCGCTGTTTATGTTCTCGCGTACCGTGCCAGAAAACAGCCAGATATCTTGTAGGATCGACCCGACGTTTCGACGCAGATCACCAGGGTCGATCTGTCGGATATCTGCCCCGTCCAGCAGAACCGACCCCGAACGCGGCTGGTAAAGTCCAAGCAACAGCCGGGCCACTGTACTTTTACCCGAGCCGATTGGCCCCAAAACCGCGACCTTCTCACCCGGTTCAATTGAAAATGACACGCCGGACAAAGTGTCCTCGGTCTGATCGGGATAGGCGAAGTGAACATCCTTGAAGCAGATCCGGCCTTCGAAACCGTTTCGACTTACCCAATTGCGTCCCTGTGGCCTTTCGCTTTCGGCCTGCATCAAGGCATCCAGACTGCGGTAAGCGCTTCGGGCCTGGTTGACGCGGGTCAAGGTTTGGGCAAGCTGTCCCAACGGGGCCAAAGCGCGCCCCGTTAGCATGACTGAGGCAACCAGCGCCCCCATGCTGGCCTGAGCGTCGGTGATCAGAAACACGCCATAGAAGACGATCAAAACCTGTGCAGCCTGTTGGGTGAAACCGGTCAGATTCAGGGCAAACTGCGTCACCGTGCGGCTTCGCGCGCCGTGTGACGATTGTCGTTCTATCGCATTTTCCCAACGGGTTCGCATTTGCCTTGCCGCTGCGGTGGTTTTGATGGTCTCAAGCCCTGAAACCGTTTCTACAAGAACGGATTGCTTGGATTGCCCGTCTGAAAAGCTTTTCTCTGCCAGGCGTGCCAACACTGGTTGAACGGCAATTCCCGCAAGCAACACAATTGGAACCGCGAGGGCCGGGATAAGCGCCAGCGGTCCACCCACCAGATGGATGACAAAGATGAACAGCGCGATAAACGGCAGATCAACCAGCGCAACCAGCGTGGCCGAAGTAAAGAACTCGCGTAGAGTTTCGAACTCACGAACTGTGCTGGCCATGGCGCCAGTCGAGCCTGTACGCGATTTCATTCGGATGTTCAGAACCTGGTCAAACACACGACGCCCCATCAGCATGTCGGCCTTTTGCCCGGCGCGATCAATGAACCCGGCGCGCAACAGCTTTAGGATGAAATCGAAGCTTAGTGCGAGGCCGACGCCAGCGGTCAGCGCAATCAGGGATTCAGTCGCTTCGTTGGGTAGAACGCGGTCATAAACCACCATGATGAAGATCGACGTTGAAAGGCCAAGCAGATTGGCGAGCGCTGCCGCCAGAATAACCTGTGTGTAAGACCATCGGTTTGCGGCCATTGCCGACCAGAACCAGTGCCCGGAATTTGAGGAATCGCTGTTTGATACTTCGTCGCGATAATTGCGGCGAAACAAAATGGCATATCCGGTGTAAATGTGCCTCAACTTATCTTCTGACACTTCACCGATACCAGCCCCAAGATCAGGGTCGAAAATCAAAAGATGCCCATCGGGCGAACGACCGTGGTAAACAACGGCTTTATTGTCTTGCAACAGCAAAAGCGCTGGTGCCAGTTTGGTGTCGAAATCCCGCAGCTTTCGTTTGCCGTATCCGGCCTGCAGACCAGCCCTTTGTGCCACTTCGATAGCGTCACGGAGGGTAAGTTCCCCGGTCGTTCCTGATTGCGCGGCATACAAAGTGGCGCTTGTCATCGGCCGATCCAGTTGAGCCGCGACGTGCAACAGGCATTTTTCCAAAGGCGTAAGCTCGGGGTCTCGTGAAATTGGCAGCAGTTGTGTCATAGACCCTCACCCCACTTGGCCGATGAAATCCCTAGAAGGTCCAGAATGTCACCAGTGAGGCTGAGCGCGGCATAGTTGGTCAGGAAGAAATTCTGCTCAGCCAGGATCAATCTTTCCTGAGCGTTCACATAATCTCGTTGCGCGTCCAGGATTTCGATCAGACTGCGCCGTCCTATTGTGAATTGCTCGCGTGCCGCTGAGACACTGTCGGCGTTGGCCTGCACTGCGATGCGGGCGGCCTGCAGCCGCACTGCGCCAGCTTGCTGATCCGAGCGAACAAATTCCAACTCTCGCCGTATGTCCCGGATTACGGATTCTCGTGTGAATTCAGCCTCTTTGACCTGTGCCTCTGCCGCCGCAATTGCAGCGCGGCGCTGTCCTGTGCTGTCGATCTCGTAATTGAATGACAGGTCGACGCCGAAATTCGCGTCATTGCTATCATCCCGATCAGCAAAGGCTGCAACCTGAACGCCAGGCTGTCGCCGGGATTGAGCAGCAGCCTGCTCGGCCTTTGCAGATAGCAGCGCTGCATCCGCCCGCCGAACCTGTGGGCTGTCCATCACGATCTGAGCATCAGTTCTCGACAGTTTTGGGGCCGCAACCGGAGGGGGCAATACCCCGGGGGCAGAGCCGAAAAATTCGCGAAACTGAGCATCCGCACGATCTAGTCTGGCCTCAGCATCCGCCAATCTTGTCTGCGCGTCAGCCATGCGAGAGCGGGCCGCCAGAACATCCGCATTTGAACCTACACCCTGCGCGGTTCGCTCGGCTATTTGGCGAAGCATTTCTTCGTGAGCCGACACGTTCTGTTCCGATATGCCCAGGATTTTCCGCCTGTCAAGAACCACAACATAGGCCTCGATTGCCGAAAGCGCGATTGCCGCCGCGGTTTGCAACTGGTCGCCCCGGCTTTGAAGCACGCGGGCTTTTGCGGCAGCCAGGTCATTCGAGGCCGCGCCGCCGTCATAGACTAGCTGCGAAATTCGCAAATAGGGGGTAACGTCAGCAATATCCGATTCAATGCGCTCGGATCGTGCGTTTACGCCGATGGACACTTGCGGCAAGAACTCCCCTTTTGCGGCGTCCTCATTGGCAGCAGCGACTTCAAGTCGAGTTGCGCTCTGCGCCAAGTCGGGGTTGGATTCGACAGCGACCCGGACCTTTTGACCAAATGCACTTTGCGCAAGCCGCGGTGAAGGAGCGTTCGCGCCCGCGCCCACTGAGCCACGGGAAAGCGACATTTCAACCCCCGTCAGATCAGGCGCGGGCGTGCAAGCCGACGAAAGCGCGGCGAGACAGATTAGAGTTGAAAATTTTATTCTGCGTTCATGTTTTTGCATAGGTGTTTCACACCCCACTGGTTCCGAGAAAGTCGTCATTCTGAGCGTTGGCCATGGCGTAGAGGAAACCGGAAATATCTGAATTTTCCGTGTATTTTTCTTGCGGGTTTTGCTGTGCAAGCTGTTGATGAGCCCGGGCCAACCACCCGCAATGTGACAGTGAAATCTGATGCGCGTGGATCAAGAAAAGAGCACCCGATTCGACCAGTTTCAGCTTTTCAACCTGCGACAAAGTCTTGAGCCGCTGGACCGACACCCCAAACATGTCGGGCGGCAGCGGTATCCCATCATGTGACGCAATTGGTTCGAACAACCCAAGACTATTGATGATCTGACACAGGGCCAGGGTTTCCTCACAGGCCGCAGCGTGGGCTTGAAGAAAGATTTTCACCTCGCGCAACGCAGGTGAAATGGCTCCGGTTTTGTCAAAAAATGCTTCGTCCTTTGGGTCGTCGCTTAGCAACCCAGAGGATTCATCCACATTTAATTGAAACAGTGGTGTCTGGTCTGCTGTTTTGCGACCGGTGGGTGCGGCCTGAAAAGGATAGTAACGCAAAGCTGAGGGCACATAGGCGGCAAGCCACTGGCCCGCCTGCGATACAAATGGGGTAGGCCTATCTTTCAGAACGGACAATATACCGGTTGGCTCATAACCTCTGGCTGTTTTCTTGAACAAAATGGGAAAAGTGGCGGCCGCTTGTTGAGCTTCTTGCAAGACAATTGCGCATTCAGCGCGATTGGCCGCGAATTGGTAAGACGTGAAACGTGTCCAGTAACGCTGCCCGTGCCGGGAAAAGGTGACTGGAACCAGGCCATTCTGCGCCATTTTTACCCCGTGATTTGAGTGACTGCCGCCAGAAGCAACGGCAGCCGAATTTCTGATCAGGCTGTGGCCCCGGTGGGGTCGGTGTGCAGGATGTTGTCCGCACTCAGACCGCTTAGGTCATCCAATCCGGAGAATTGCGCCATGGTTTCAACCGTTGCAGAGTTCGGGGCGGTATAGTCGACTTTGACCAGCACGCTGTCGGTCCCATCCGTCGCCATCACGTAAATCTCGTCGCCAGCTTGAATTCCAGTCAGGCTTTCAACGGCAGTTTCGATCGTGTTCTCAGACAGGTCGCCCAGTACCGTAGTCAGACCGACGACCCCGGTATCTGCGCCGATCGCGTCACCGACGGCCAGTGTCTCGACATCGGTGCCATCTCCGCGAAGTGTTCCGAAGCTTAGGCCACTGAACATAACGGCATCGGACACTTCGGCTGCGGTGCCAATCGTAAAGCCTGTCACTGTATCGACACCGTTTGCGGCTGGATCAGGTTCGAAGATGATGACGTCGCGCCCAGCGTCCGAAACGTCAATCGCATCATCACCGTCTTGACCGCGGATAAAATTATCCAAATCAGAGGCTACCAAGGTGTCGTCACCGCTGGTGCCAATCTGGTAGACGCTTGGACCGCCATCCGGGGTCGTGATAGTCAACTCGATGGGCTGATTTGGGTCAACAACGGTCATCTCGAATGTAACCAGAGGGTGGTTCAGATCCGTGAAGGTGGTTGCTGCACCGGCAAAGCGGATCACGTTCCCTCCGATCGGGTTGGACACGAAGAAATCGAATGCCCCGTTGCCCACATCCGACCCAGTGTCGAAGGTTACAACGGATGGGTCAAAGCCCAGCTCTGCCGTCATGGCAAGACCGCTTGAGATATCCCGATCCGCATCTGCGTAGATCTCGAATGTCACGGTGTTTCCACTGATTCCGGCCTGTGTGATGACATAGGCGGCTGGTTCATGAGCCGTATTGTCATCGTTTGCGGTCAGGGGGCCCGGACCGCCGGTAACAGTTGCGCCCGCTGCAAAATCAAGGTCGTCACCTGCGTTAATCCCCGAGAAATCCGAGGCAGGAACAGCCAGAGACCAGCTTCCATCTGCGGCGACCGTTGCAGAACCGACGGGGTTGCCGTTCAGGGTGACGTCTACCGCCTGACCTGCACTTAGTCCGACAGATGTGCCCGATACGGTTACACCTGACGCCTGCGCGTCGGCCAACGACACAGCGCCGTTTGAACCGACCGGGTTTATGGCCAACACGGGCCGAAGGTCAGTGGTCAATGTGATGGTCGCCGAGGTGGCCGGGTTTCCGGCCTGATCGGCTACACCGGCTGAGATCGGATAGCCCGTACTGTCTGCAAGGGCCGCCAGATCAACGGAAGGGACGGTTGCGGTCCAGGAACCACCCGACGCGGTGCCGGTATATGTTTGGCCATTCAGGCTGACGGAAACGGTTTGCCCATCCTCGGCACTGGTCGTGCCCGAGATCGTGAGGTCGCTGCCTTGCTCGGTCACGTCCAATTCGGTTCCAACCGGCAGGGGGTCGAGAGTCACTGTCGGAACAGTGAAATCAGTGGCAAAGCTTGTGGTGTCCTGCGCGTTGTTGCCTGCCGCGTCGGTTACCGAAGCATCGACATCATATGATACGCCATCCTGCAATGCGCTAAGATCTGCAGCCGAGGCTGTATAGCTCCAACTGCCGCTATTGACCGTAGCGGTGCCCGTGACATCCACGGTTCCGTCGGGTCGGGCGATTTCGACCGTGACAACCGTGCCGTCTGCGGCGTCAGAGGTACCGTTGACAGTCAGGTCTGTGCCTTGTTCCACGGCATTCATGACGGCGCCATCCGACAGGCCTGTGACGCTGATCGAAGGGGCGGTAAAGTCTGTATCAAAGCTGTTGCTGGCCTGGATCGCCGGATTTCCCGCCGTGTCGGACACGTCTGCCGTGACCGGAATGGTGACACCGTCAGACAAGGCGGCAAGATCCGCCGCAGGAACAGTGACAGACCATGCGCCACCCGAGGCCGCCCCGGTATAGGTTTGACCGTTCATCGAAACCGTCACGAGTTGCCCATCTTCGGCCGTGGTCGAACCGGTGATGGTGAAGTCTGTTCCCTGCTCGGTTGCGTTCAGAACAGCGCCATCCGAAAAACTGTCAATGGACAGGGTCGGGGCGGTTGCATCTTTGGTAAGCGGTACACTGGCTTGAGGTGCTGCCAGCCCATCGGTATCGGAAACGTCAGCAGTCACCGCAAAGCTTCCTCCATCAGCCAGGGATGCCAGGTCAGCGGCTGGAACTGTCACGCTCCAACTCCCGCCCGAGACCGCGTCTGTATAGGTTTTGCCGTTCAAGGTAACGGTGACCTGCTGGCCGTCTTCAACGTTGGCCGTCGATCCCGAGATTGTCAGATCGGACCCAACCTCCACCGCGTTGAGAACCCCGCCAACGGATAGCGGAGAAACGGAGATAGACGGGCCCGTCAAATCAACAGGAACAGAAGCCGAAGCCGGGACCGAAATGTTGCCGGCGGCATCGCTGACCGTGACATTGACGGTTGCCGGAACACCCGTCGATAGCCCGGTCAGATCGGCGCTTGGGACTGTTACGCTCCATGCGCCACCCGTGGCCGTGGTTGAATATGTTTGACCGTCAAATGTGACGGAAACCGTCTGACCGTCGACGGCTGTGGTTGACCCTGTCAGGGTCAGGTCGGCGCTGACGTCGATCAATTCGATAGACCCGCCGGCAACGGGGTCCAGAGTAATCGTCGGAGCGGTAAAGTCTGTATCAAAGCTGGCATCGGCTTGTGTTGCCGAGTTGCCTGCCTGATCGTTGACATCTGCGGTGACCGCAATCGTGGCACCGTCCGGCAGGGTCGCCAGATTGGCGGCAGGGACCGATACGCTCCATTGTCCGCCAGCAACAGTACCGGTGAAGGTTTGTCCGTTGATTGTAACGACTACGGTTTGCCCGTCCTGGGCATTCGTTGTCCCGACTACGTTGAGATCAGTGGTCTGTTCCGAGGCATTCATCACCGCCCCGTCCGAAAACCCTGTAATGGTCAGGGTCGGTGGGATGGTATCCACGGCAAATGTCACCGTTTCTGCTGACAATTCCGTGCCCTCGGCGTCGAGATTGCGGACCGTTACGGTTTGCACGCCCTGTGGCAAGGTTGCGGCTTCGGCAGGAGTCAGCGAAAGGCTCCAGCTTCCGTCATCTTCGGGGGTTACTGTTTTGGTGAGCGATCCGATCGTCACTTCGACAGTTTCAGTACCCTCTGGTGCAGTCAGTCCAGTGCGTGCCGTGCTTAGCATATCGCCCTGCGAACCTGCCAAGTTGAGAACCGGATAGCTGGGTGTCGGTGCAGGCGCAGGTGCAGGTGACGGTGCGGTATCGTCGTCTCCGCCACCGCCGCCGCCACCCCCGGCAGCCGCTGCAGCACCCGCCAGACCAAGACCACCCAGCGCCGCGGTTGCGCCGCTAAGACCTCCTGCCGCTGCGGCGCCTCCGGCCTCTGCCAGGCTGAACTGGGCAATCTCGGACACGGCGTCTTCGGCGATCATGATTGCGCCACTATCAAGCACCTGTACGTTTTCGGCGGCGACAACCATCTTGCGACCATCGGCCAATTTCAAAAGAACGTCGCCATTGTCCAACAGCTTGACGGATCTTACGCCGGGAATCGTTTCCGCGAATTGGAACGCATAAAGCTCTTCGATTGTGGCCTGCGCCAGGGCGGGCAGCGCGAGGATCGTTGACCCGAGCCCTCCAACAATGCCACGTCCGGCCCAACAGCGCATCTTGCCGTCAATCCACTGGCGGATGTGTCGCTTGCGTTCGGTATCAGGCTGAGCGTCGGCCGGGTTGATCTTGGATTCAGGTTCTTTGGTCATCTTGCCCTCACATGTGGTTTCCGCATCCGCTCGAAGGATCCAGGCTTTTTTCATCTGTCTTTCTCTTCGGTGACTCATGCGGTCGGACCAGAAAAAATTGAGTTAAACTGAAGCCGAACTCCTCGTTTTCTCCACATTCCAGCTTTGGTTTCGGACTGGGCATCGGATCATCCTGTAATCGGTGCCGGGTATGGCGTGGAGTGATTGGATATGATGCTTCAGTTCGAAGGAGTGGTTGCAACGGGGAGCGCAGCGCTCGATTCAGGTATCGGCCATACGGCTTTAAAAACGCTTAATGACGTCACGTATCTGTACAGCGTGACCGGTCCGGGCGGCGGTATCGCGGTTTGGAAGCTGGTCGAAGGTGCGCTGCCGCAATTGCAAGACACCGAATATTTCAGTGGAACGATCACGTTTCAGGTTGGCGATATCGGTATGCCTGTAACGCTGGCCGGAGACGATCAGCTTGTTCTGGATGTACGTACGGCGACTGGTTTGATCGGGTATGACCTGAACCCAGATGGAACCGTAGGCCCGCTTCAGGAAACGGGGACACTGACCGGCGGCGGAGATATCTCGGCCCTAGTGCAGTTCGGCGATATCCTGACCATCGCGCACGAATCGACAGGGCAGATTGCAACCTATACCGTGAACGGGGACGGCACATTGAGCCTGTCGGCGTCGATCGCGGGGCAGGCTGATTCGATGCAAGTTCTACAAGCCGGGGCGGATCATTTCATGATTGCAGCCGACGCGACCAACGGCACGATTAGCACCTACAATGTTGATCAAAACACCGGTGCGCTGACAGTGGTCGACAACAGCGACGCGCTAGCGACTTTAGGGATTGCTTCACCGACGGCGGTCGAAGTGGTGCAAGCCTATGGCCAATCCTGGGTCATTGTGGCAGGGGCAGGCAGCAACTCGCTGAGCGTTATGGAGTTAGCGGGTGACGGGCGATTGATCCCCACGGATCATGTTTTGGATTCCTTGCATACACGGTTCGAAACGGTTCAGGATTTAGCCGTGATCGAGGCTGACGGGCATGTGTTTGTTGTTGCTGGCGGCGGCGATGATGGCGTTTCCCTTTTCACGCTGACACCTGGCGGGCAATTGGTGCATCAGGACAGCTTTGCCGACACTATTCATAGCGGGTTGCAGAATGTCGAAACATTGAGTGTTGCCCATGTCGGGGACGAGCTTCAGATTCTTGTCGGCGCGCAACAGGATGAAGGCTTGACGCAACTCAGCGTTTCGATTGCGGATTTGGGCATCGTGCGCGATGGTTTTGGTACGGTGACGGGAACTGCGCGGAATGACATGCTCAGCGGCAGTATCCTCGAAACAACCCTGATGGGTGGCGCAGGTGACGACATTCTGATCGCAGGTATCGGCGCAACAACCATGCATGGAGGTGCCGGCGCGGATATCTTTGTTATGCAATACGGCAGTGACCCCACAACAATTAACGGTTTTCAGGCCGGAACCGACCGGTTGAATTTATTCGACTATCCGCTGCTGCGCACGCCGGGGCAACTGATGTTCACAGCCACTGCGCAGGGGGCGCAGATCAAATTTCTCGATGAGGTCATCGTGATCAACTCTTCAACCGGAGGGCCCCTGACCAGCGCTGAAGTGTTTGGTGCGGACTTTGGCGGGCCGGATCATATCCCTGTCGATTTTGGCGATTTTGGTGGGTTGGATCCTGGCAGCTCGGATGGGGTGCAGGGCACTGTGACTGTCGCCTCCGAAACCGCGAATCCTGGCCTGTCGGACGCTGAGATTCGATTTACACCGGATGGCGGCGGAACCATCAGCGTCAGGGCGGATGACGAGGGGCGGTTCGATCTGGATTTGCCATCAGGTACATTCGAGGGGGAGTTGGATATCATCAAAACCTATTCGACGGCCAGCTATGAGATCACAGCGTTGGATGCGTTGCAGGTCTTGCGCATGTCGGTCGGGTTGGACCCGACCTGGGGTCCGGCCACGCCCGAGAACCTGATCGCGGCCGATATTACACAGGACGGAATGGTCAATGCGTTGGATGCGCTGACCATCTTGCAAATTGCCGTTGGTCTGCCCACCGCGCATGAAGCGGAATGGGTTTTCCTTGATGATGACGCAGACCTGTCCGGGATTACCGAGAACAATGTCAGTTATGAGACTGGTGTGGATGTCACTGTGTTCGACAATATGATTAGCACCGATATGACCTCGATCCTTCTGGGTAACCTCGAACCGGTCTGAAGCCGCAACCTGTTATTCTCGGAAAGCCCGGTTGAAGTAGTCGGCCATGGGTTTGACCATATAGGACAAAGGGGTTCTTTCGTCGGTCTTGATCATGGTCTCCACCGGCATGCCCGGCAAAAGGGCTTGCCCGTTCAGCCGTTCGATCTGATTGTCTTCGGGCGCGACTTCGGCGCGGTAGAATGTCTGACCAGTTGCATCATCAGTGAACGTATCCGCCGAGATGGTGATGACACGTCCGTCAATCTCGGGCGTCTCACGTTGATTAAATGCGGGGAACCGTAACGCCACTGGTTGCCCAATATGCAATTGATCTACGTGGATGGCATCAACGCGCGCTGCCACCAGCAAGGGCGTGTCTTGGGGTACAACATACATCATCGGCTCGGCGGGTTGGATCACCGATTGCAGGGCGAAAACCTGACTGCCATAGACCGTACCCGCAACGGGTGCGCGAATGTCCAACCTCGACAGCCGTTCTTCCAGAGAAAGACGTCGCTCAGCCAATTCAGCGATCTGCGTCTGAACGTCCCGCAGTTCGGTAATAGCCTCTTCCCGCCGCGTGGCCGTCAATTCGACAATCTCAATCTCGGTTGCTGAAATCTGACCTTTCAGGCGAGCCACAGCAGCTTCGAGCCTACCAATCTCACCCGTCAGGCTGGCCTCTTCCCGCTGCAAGGCGGACACGCGGCTGGCCTGAGTCAAACCGCGTTGTAACAAGTCTTGTTGGTCCTTCAGCTCGTTTTGAATCAGTTCCACCTGGCGACGCAAGGACACTAGCTGTGCCTCGGTTCCTTCGATTTCACTGTCGATCTGAACCCGCTGTTTGCCCAATTGTTGGGTCTGTTGGTCCAGTGTTTCCAGACGGGCCTCGAACAATCGTTGCTGACCGGCAATCAGTTCAGCGTCGATATCGTCCTGCTTTTGAATTTCTTTAAGTAGAGCTGCCATGGCTACGGCGTCCTCACCGTCGCGTTCGGCCACCAATCGGGCTCTACGTGCCAACAACTCAAACAGCTGAGATTCGACGATCGTTTTCTCCGAAGATAAAAACGTATCGTCCAAACGTACCAGCATGTCTCCGTTGGCGACTTCGTCACCGTCGCGCACGAAAATCTCGCCCACAACGCCACCATCAGGATGTTCCACTACCTGTCGGCTACTTTGAACCTCGATTGTTCCTTGCGATATGATCGCCCCGGCCAGTCGGGTCTGCACGGACCAGATGCCAAGCCCGCCAACCAAAATTAGCAAAGCCACAAAACCGACCAAGGCTGGTATCGTGATGTGCCACACCGGGCGCGTGTCTTTACCCGTCTTATCCTGCATCTTTTTTCACCTGACTGAGGCCGCGTTTGATGGCGCCAGCGTTTTGTACCATTGCACCCAGCACCTCATCCCGAGTGCCGGATTTCACAACTTGCCCGTTTTCGACAACGGCCAGATCGTCACATTCCGAAATTGCCTGAGGGCGGTGGGTCATGATGATGGTTGATTTTCCGGCCTCTTTCAGACCTCGAACAGCGGCGTTCAGCGCCTCGGTCCCATCGGCATCCAGGGCCGAGTTCGGCTCATCCAGAATCAACAGAACCGGGTTGCCGTAAAGGGCGCGGGCCAGTGCGATACGTTGCTTTTGCCCGCCCGACAATTGGCTGTCATTGCCTTCCAGAAATGTGTCATATCCTTTGCTCAATGACAGGATCAGATCATGCGCGTTGGCCATTTTTGCTGCGGCTACAACCGCGTCAGGGTCGGGATTTTCCGACATGCGGGCAATGTTTTCAGCCACGGATCCGTTGAACAGAGTAACTTCCTGCGGCAGGTAACCAATATGCTGGCCCAGATCGTCGGGATCATATTGATCCAGTGTTGCACCACCCAACCGTATTTCCCCGGCGGCAGGTTGCCACAGGCCCAACAGGGCTTTGGCCAGCGTCGATTTCCCCGAGCCGCTTTTACCGATGACGCCAAGCGCTTTACCTGGTTCTAGTCGCAAAGCGACATTGCGCAGCGTCGGCTTGTCCGCACCCGGAGGAATGACAGTTAGGCTTTTTGCGGTCAGCCGGGCCTCGGGTACAGGCAGTTTGGTGCGAGGTTTTTCAGGTGGGGTCGCATCCAGAAACCGGTTAAGCGAACTCCAGGCCGTGCGGGCCCGTTCAACCATACCCCATTGGCCAACCGCCTGCTCAACGGGTGCCAGCGCCCGCCCCAACAAGATAGAGCCGGCAATCATCGCCCCTGGCGTCAGTTCGTTGCGCAGCACCAGCCAAGCGCCAAGCGCCAGCATGGCTGATTGCAAAAACAACCGCAGTGATTTGGTCAGCGAGGTAAAGCTGCCTGTCCAGTCACTGGCGGCAATGGTCTGACGCAGGGCATTGGTGCGCTGCCGCTGCCAGCGTTGGGTTATGTCCTCTTGCATGCCTTGCGATCGCACCACTTCGGCCGCTTGTCTTGCGTGTTCGGAAAACGCGTTGGCCTGGGCCGACGCCCTTTGTGCCGAAGCCACCTTGCTGTGGGTTAGCCACTGGTTCAACAAGGCGATCAGGATAAGCAAACTCCCGCCCGCCACGGCCAACCAGCCTAGCAACGGGTGAAACAAGAAGATTGCTGCCAGAAATACTGGTGTCCACGGAATATCCATCACCGCCAAAAGAACGGGCGAGGCACACAGGTTCTGAATCGACTCAAGATCGCGCAATGCCGTGGCCGGAGCGGACCGTGCTTGTGGAAAAAGTGATCGGCGCAGGGTGGCGTCGAACACACGTTCATCCAGTTCAGACTGGAACCGCGCTCCGAATCTAGCCACGATTCTGCCGCGGGCAAAATCCAGCATCGCCATAAGGCCATATAGCAGGGCCACCAGCAAAAACAGTGCTGTCAGCGTTTCCACAGCGCGCGAGCCCAGGACCCGATCGTAAACCTGCAGCATGAACAAAGGCCCGGTCAGCATCAGAAGGTTAACGAAGATGCTGAACAGAAACGCCAGGGCCAGGAAGGTAATGCCCCGATTGCGCACATTTCGCAACTCATGGCGAGGCGGCAGTGTCATGCGGTTTTCAATATTCACGTACAGGGCCTTTAGTAACTGATTCTCTGCCGGACCAGAGTGGTGGCGATGGGCCGCATCTTAAACTATGGCACAACGGAGAAAATGCGAGAATTGGTGGATCGGCGAAAAGCTACTTGCAGTCAAGGCAAAGGAACGCTGGTGGGCGCGCATACGCTCATGCCGATACCATACTGGGTTCAGTTGCCGCGCCGCTAAAGGACCGAGCTACTTGAGACCCCGCGGCAATCGGACCGTCAAGATACCGCCGCGCATTTCGCATATCGGACGACCCTTTGTCGCCAATGTCCGGTTCCTGAGGTTGCTCTAATTGGTGGGTTCAAGCGTCTCACTCTGCTGTGCCAATTCGTTGACGACGTCGAACAAGGCCTTTTCGAACAGCGGCAGAGTTTTAGACCCTGTTTCGGAAACCGGATAGAGCAGCCCAAAGGTCATCCACCGCTCTGGGGCCACGGGAACAAGCGTAAGGTTTGCGGACGCGACCTGAGCGGCCACCAATTCATCCGCGATCGTGACACCCGCGCCCTCTGCCACCAGCGCGCAAGCCAGCTGCGAGGCGGCGACTTCGCAGGTTTGTCTGGGCGTCACACCGGCGGAACGAAAGAAGTCGTCCAGTTGATCCCGCAACAGCAGACCATGCATCAGACGTATAACGGGCTCCCCGGCAAGATCGTCCGCCGTCAAATGACTTCGGGATGAAAGCGGATGGCCTGCGGGCAAAACCGCCTGCGCTTTTACTCGGAAGAGGGGTTTGGAGACTATGCCGGGATGATCGACGGGCAACGCCCCAATTCCAATATCGTATTCCCGCCCGGCCAGCCATTTTCCCGCCTCGCGTCTTGCCCGGACATCCAGGTTTACATTGGTGCTGGGGTTCTCTTGCATGAACCGTGCCACCGCAGGCGCGGACAGGGATTGTGCAATTCGGGGCATCGTCACAATGCGGAGCGTTTCGGTGCGCCCCGCTTTGATCTCGGCTGCGATGCGCGGAACTTCGTCAAGATTGTCCAGAATCCTGCCGGCCTCTTTGTAAAAGGCCAACCCTTCCGGCGTCGGCGTCAGGTTGCGGCCACTGCGATCAAAAAGCGTCAATTTCAGCTCGGCCTCAAGCCCGGTGATCAAACGGCTGACAGCAGGTTGGCTGAGATGGAGGATCTCAGAGGCGGCGACAAGGGATCCTTCGGACAAAGTAGCGCGAAACGCGCGTAGGGCTTTGATATTCATCCTTCTACTCTTTCATAATTTGCAAGAGTAGATAACACCTTTGCATTTTTTACAATTGAAGAAATCGCGTAATTTGATCCCAAGTGAAATTGGGAGGTTACTCATGAAACGCAGAACTCTTCTTGGTGTTGCCATCGCGGCAGTTACCGTCACCGCCACAGCTACAGCAAGCTTTGCCGCGGATTGGCCGAAACGCCCGATCAACCTTGTTGTCCCCTACAAGGCGGGTGGCGGCACAGATGCTTATGCGCGCGCTATCTCGGCCGCTGCCGAAGGTATTCTGGACGTGCCTGTGGTAGTTGTGAATAAACCCGGTTCGGGTGGTTTGAACGGTGCCAATGCAGTCGTTGGCGCGCGTCCTGACGGGTACACTATGATGATGACGTCGGGGGGGTCGTTCCTGCTGTCGACCATGACCCGCGATACTGAGATCGACGCGCTGGAAAGCTTTGACTTCGTGGCACAGGTTGGCCAGTTGCAGACCTCATTGATGGTTCCGGTCAACAGCCCCTTTCAATCCGTTCAGGATGTGATCGATGCCGCCAAGGCCAACCCCGGCCAATTGCGGTGGGCTCATTCGGGCCGCGGTGGTTTCCATCACGTTGGCGGCATGGGTTTTTTGGCCAATAACGGTATCGAAGCTCAGGATGTGCCGTTCAAAGGGGGCGGGCCGACCCGTGCCGCGCTGATTGGTGAACAGGCTGATTTCGGCTTCCTTGGAGTTCAGCAACTGGCAGGTTTTGAAGAACAATTGCGCGCGCTGGCGGTCAACAGTCAGGACCGTGACGGCATTATGAATGAGGTGCCCGCTTTTGGGGAGCTGGGCATTCCATTTGCTGCAGTATCCTCGCCAGTAATCGTGTTTGCTCCGAAAGGGACGCCTGCAGAGGTGGTCGCCGCGATGGAGGCCGCACTCGAACAGATCGCTGCCAAGCCGGAATTCGCCGAACTTCTCGCATCACGCGGGACCGGCCCGGTCTATCAGAACGGTGCGGAAGCCAAGGCGGCGCTTTCGGCGATGAAAGAAGACGCCACCCCCTTGGTTGAAAGCCTGACCAACTAAAGCTCCTGGGGCCGGCGGATCATCCCCCGGCCCAATTCTAACGACGGAAAATAGAGAGGATCGTCATGCGTGCCTATGCAGAAGGTCTGGTGCTTGCCCTCATTTCGATTTTTGCCATCTGGGGCGCCTGGCAAGTGCCTGCGGCATCTCCAGGGGATACATGGGCCGGGATTGTGCCGTTCTCTGCCGCAGTTGCCCTGCTGTTTCTCTCAGGCCTTATGCTGGCGGGTGCAGCACGTCAGACGACGGGTGGAGCGAGCCACGCACAAGATAATAGCGCGGCCTTGCAGATCATTGGCTTGTTCATCATTGCTCTGATCTATCAACAATCCTTCCGCTGGTTCGGTTACTTACTGCCAACGGCCATTGTCGCACCACTTGTCCTCTACTTTTTCGGTGTGCGCAGCCGGATCGGGCTGGCCGTGTCTGTCATCCTTTGCCCGCTGATCTTCCATCTCATCTTTTTTGTCCTGCTCGGCGTCTACCCTCCCTATGGCGAGGTTTTCGATCTGCTGAGCTGGTTTCAGGGGTAATCCACCATGGAAATCTTTCCCGCACTTCTTTCGGTTATCACAGACCCCACGCTGCTGTTTGCAATTGTCCTTGCTGCGGTTGTTGGCATGATCGTGGGTGCCACGCCCGGCCTCACGGCATCGGCTGCGATTGCCATGCTGTTGCCCATTACCTTTTACATGTCGCCGATTTTTGCACTCGCCTTTCTGTATGTGATCGGAAAATCCGGCCGCTATGGCGGGTCGGTTGCGGCGATCCTGTTCAATACGCCCGGTACTGCGGCCAGCGCGGCGACTCAGATTGACGGCTATCCGCTGGCACGCGCCGGCAAGGCGGGCAAAGCGATGAAGGTGGCCACAATCTCATCCATCATCGGGGATTTGATGGGTGACATTCTGTTGGTCATCGGCGTCGGTTTCATTGCGGCCATTGCCCTGAAACTGGGCCCGCCGGAAACCTTCGCCATCTATTTTGCAGCCTTTGTGGTGATTGGATCGGTCATCGGAAATTCCATCGTCAAAGGGTTGGCGTCGGCGCTGATGGGCATCCTGATTGCAATGGTCGGACTGGATCCGATTTCAAGCGAAGAACGCTATACTTTCGGCTCATTCGAGCTGTCCAACGGCATCGGTCTTGTGCCGCTGATGATCGGCGTATTCGTTCTGGGTGAGGTCTTTGCACAGCTTGAAACCCGGCGCGAAGCCACGGGTGACACCAAAGAGAACGAAAGCACGGCGGACGGAAACACTCTGACATGGGAAGAGTACAAACCCTGCCTGCCGCACGCTTTCCGAGGCGGGTTCATCGGTGCGGGCATCGGTGTTCTGCCTGGACTGGGTTCAGCCATTGCCGCGTTCATCTCATACGGTGAAGGCAAGCGCCGCGCCAAAAACCCAGAAATGTGGGGCAAGGGCGCGCTGGAAGGCGTGGCCGCGCCCGAGGCCGCCAATAACGCTGTTTCCGGCCCATCAATGGCACCTCTGTTGACGCTTGGTATTCCGGGTTCAACCATCGGTGCAATCCTGCTGGGTGTATTCCTGATCCACGGCATTCAGGTTGGCCCGACCCTGTTCCTGACGGATAAGGAACTGGTCTATAAACTGTTCGCCTGTGGAATGCTTGGCATTCTTGCCTACGGTCTGATCGGCTATTTCGGGGCTACGCAGGTTGCGCGGTTGATCCTGAAGATACCGACCAATGTTCTTTATCCGCTGATCTTTCTGACCTCATTCGTGGCTGCCTATTCCGCACGTGGGTCGATGTTTGATGTGACCGTCATGACAGTTGCAGGTTTCGCCGGTTGGCTGATGCGCAAATTTGACTTCAATGTTGCCGCATTCGTCATCTCTTTTGTGTTGGCCAAGGGCGCGGAAGAAACCTTTCGCCAGTCGTTGCTGATGTCCGAAGGTGGGGCGTTGGTCTTTGTGGAACGCCCCATCGCGCTTGCGTTCCTGCTGGTCGGGCTTGCTGCGATGGCATTCCGAATTCGCGGTATCGTCAAGGAACGCCGGATCGCACAAGGAGGGCTTGGAGATGCTTGATTATGGTATCTACCGGGATTGTTTTTCCAGTGCAGACATGCGGTCCATCTGGTCAGAACATACAGTCATCTCGGCCTGGTTGCGCGTGGAGCAGGTGCTTGCCGAGCATCAGGCAATGGCCAACGTGATCCCAGCTGAGGCGGCAAAGGCAATAAATTCCCTGTCAATCTGCGATCTTAACAAGCCCGATCTGCAAGAGGAAATGATGCTTGTCGGTCGCCCGATTGTCGGATTGGTCAAACAGATGCGCACCCTCCTTCCGGAATACGCCGCCTATGTGCATTTCCGTGCTACCACGCAGGACATTATGGATACTGCGATGGCTTTGCAGATGAAGCTGGGGCTAGAGTTTGTTCAAGACGCTCTGGATGGCGTTATCGCGGCCATTGATCATCATATTTCTTCTCATCCCGATACAATGATGATGGGTCGCACAAACGGGCAATTCGCAGTGCCGATTCAGCTGGCCACAAAGCTTTTGGTTTGGCGATCGGAACTTGAACGTCGTTCACAGGCGCTGAAAGATGCGTCAGGACGTGGGTTGAACGTCCAGATTGGTGGACCTGTTGGCGATTTGCGTGGTTATGAAAACGGGACCGGTCAACGCATCAAACAAGGTATCGCCGCATCTCTTGGACTGAATGTGGTCGAGCCTCATTGGCAGAATGCGCGGGACGGGGTGGCTGACATCATCACTGCACTAGGTGCGCTGTGCGGGACGCTTTGTAAAATTGCACATAACGTCAATCAGTTGTCGTCGTCTGACATCGGAGAATTCCTTGAGGTTCAGGAACCTGGTCAAGGCGCGTCTTCCGCGATGGCCCACAAACGAAACCAACGTACATCGGAATTCGGCGAAGCCGTAGCCCGCCTTGGGCGCCAACGCGCCGAGCAAATAGGCGAACTGACCCTGCATGAACACGAACGATCAGGTGGCGTTTGGATTGCTGAATGGGTGACGGTGCCCGAGACGTTTCTTCTGACCTCGGGCGCATTGCAGTGGTTGGAACGGATGTTGAAAAACTTGGTTTTTGATACGGACGCGATGAGCAGATCGCTCTCGGCCAAACTTATTGCCGAACAGCAAACGCATCATTTATAGAGACGCGGTTGCACCGTTTAGATCTGTTAGTCTGTTAGGTGATATTGGTCGGAGTGAGAGGATTCGAACCTCCGACCCCTGCCTCCCGAAGGCCGGTGCAGAGAGCAAGTTATTGATTTTTGCCAAAGGCCCTGTTTCCTTGGCGTCTTCTCCAATCAAACCAGCCAAGTTCGGGTTCAGCAGGTTCATTGAACGTAAGAGAACTCTACATGGCCCAATAGTTATCTTGGTCTGTGTTCAGTGCTGGTTTGCTCTCTACATTATTGCCCAAATCCAACCCAATTATGCACGATGAAGGGTCCTGCCATGTGTCAGGCCATTCACTTTCTCCAGGATAGCGTCTGCGTCAATACAGTGATGGCGATATAGATCGCCGATCGTTCCGGTCTGACCAAAATGCTCGACGCCCATGGGGATAGTCTGATGTCCAAGCACCGCCCCAAGCCAGGAGAGAGTTGCAGGATGACCATCGATAACGGTGACGAGCTTGCAGTGTGGCGGAAGGTCGGACATCAGGGTTTCGATGTGGGAGCGCGCCGCTTGGTTACCGCGAGAACGCGCTCGTTGCGCGGCGGTCCATCCGGCATTCAGGCGATCTGCGGATGTCACGGCCAATATTATGTCGCGACGACCTTCACCAATCATACCGGCGGCTTTGATTGCCTCTGGCGCGACTGCTCCTTGATAGGCGATTACAACTTCGCAATTGGGCCCGGGTTTTCGTAACCAATAGGCTCCATCAATGGCACCTTGGCGGAACTCGTCGTCAACACGTTTGCCGGGCTGTTCAATCGGGTTGGTGGTCAGGCGCAGGTAGACGGACCCTCCGGTTTCATCGCGCAGCCGTGCGCTCATCCGGTTGCCCTTCGCCGTCGCGTTGCATGTAGTCAAAGGCCCACTCCATGATTACTGCCAGCTCGTCGGCGAAGGCGGGTTCAAAAGCCGCCAGCCCGTCTTGGCTCATCCCGATGAGCGGTGTTCCAACGGATTGTGCTCCACCTTCGGGGCGAGTGACGCCCGAAGGTGTGCCAACCAGCATGAAACGCGCGTCCTGATAACAGGCGTAATTCAGCGCATCGAGGCCGCGGCTGACAAATGGATCATAGACGGTGCCAATTGGGATCAGGCGCACCGAACAGGGAATGCGACAGACCCGCTGCTCCCAGAAGCAACATGAGGTTCATTTCGGCGATACAAGCTCGATATGCTGCCCTTCCGGAGTGAATTCCCATTTCGCCGTCGAAGGATTCGGTGTTCTATAAAGGCGTCGGATTGTTCGGATCGGGCAAATAGCTTGCGCCTATTCACCCAAGGACCAAGGCTTGTTGTGCCTGTCACATCTGGGAGTCACTATGCGTTCGGCCAATGGGCTGTCGCCTTTTGATAGATCGTCAGAATCTTGCCAACGCCATCTGTGTCGAGATTTCGCGACTGGTGTCGATCTCGATTGTCGGCACATCCAGCTTGTCATCAAAATAGCGGCGCGGACCTTTGGCAAAGAAGGTGTATTCGCAAGGAAATCCTTCAGCTTTTTTGGTTCCTGCACTGTCGCAAGCGGCTCCCATTCTTCGCCCTTCGGCACACCCATATGCGATTGCCACGCGGCGAACTGGCTATTGTTCATCAGCCCGCCGTGATTGTCCTTGTGGCCTGCAATGGGGTGCCCCATCCTTTGACTGTAGGCCGGAAACATGTTGGGCGATCATGATCGATGTCGGCAAATGTTTGGGCCATCGTCTCGACGCAGTTGCCGCCGAGGTTCTCCATGGGGCTGCGAGCTCTGCATCCGTGCGCCGTTCGATCAAAGCAGTCACATCGCCCTGATCCCCAGATCGTCCATGAGGCGCTGTCGCCAATTGCACCACCCATGAAAGTCAAAGCGGAGTAATCCTGGTTGGGGCAAGCGTCGATCCAATCACGCAGGCGCCGCCGGGCTCTTCAAAGGCCGCGCGTTGAAGAACCCCATATTTAACACGCACGACATCCCAACTGAATGCATCGAAGATTTTCTCGATCCGTTCAAACAGTCCTTCCCGGACGATACCGTCCAGCGACTGTCGGTTGTAATCGATGATCCACCACGTGTTTCGTAGGTCGTTTTTCCAGCCTTCTTGTAGTGCCTCATAGACGTTGCCTTCATCCAGTTCGGCATCGCCTACCAAGGCTACCATACGACCCATTGGCGCGTCTGAACCCCAGCTTTTGGCCTTGATGTAGTCTTGAATGATCGAGGCAAACGAGGTGATCGCGACACCTAAACCCACCGACCCGGTCGAGAAATCAACATCATCAATATCCTTTGTCCGGCTTGGATAACTTTGCACACCGCCAAATCCGCGGAAATTCTCCATCTTCTCACGGGTCTGATTACCCATGAGATACTGCATCGCGTGAAATACCGGCGACGCATGGGGTTTGACTGCGACCCGGTCCTCAGGGCGTAGGGCCGAGAAGTAGAGCGCGGTCGTGATCGATACCATCGAAGCAGACGAAGCCTGATGGCCACCGATTTTGATCCCATCCACCTTTGGTCGGACATGGTTGGCATGGTGGATCATCCAATGAGACAACCACAACAGGCGCTGTTCGACGATCTTCAGTTGGGTGGGATCGATGTGCATGTTGGTCTCCGGGTTTAGGCGGCGCTGCGAGCAGGGTAAGGCAAAGCTTGCTCTAGGTCTGCAAGGATGTCCTCGACATCCTCCAGCCCGACGGACAGGCGGATCAGGCCATCGCTGATCCCATGCTCGGCACGCTCTTCCGGGGTATACGTCGAATGCGTCATGGATGCGGGGTGCTGGATCAGGGTTTCCGCGTCGCCCAAGGACACCGCACGCTGGATCATGTTCAGGCGGTTCATGAACCCAATCCCGCCGGACAGGCCGGACTTGATTTCAAACGCTATCATAGCGCCGGGTTGGGACATCTGGCGCTGCGCGACATCATGCTGGGTGAAACTCTCAAGACCGGGGAAATAAACCTCGTCGACGGCAGGATGCGCTTCGAGGAAGTCCGCGACGACCTTGGCAGACGCACAGTGACGATCCAGACGCAGGTTCAGTGTTTTCAGCCCTCGCAGGATCAACATCGCGTTGAAAGGGGCCATCACTGCACCTGTCATGTCCTTCATCCCAACAAGGCGGATCTCGGCAATCTGTTCGGCGGTTCCGACAACCAGCCCGGCGACAACATCGCCATGTCCGCCCAGGTATTTGGTGGCGGAGTGCAGAACGATATCTGCGCCGTGCTCAATCGGGCGGGTCAGATAAGGACTGGCATAAGTGTTATCGACGACGACTGTTGCACCGACCGAATGCGCAATTGCGGCGCTTGCGGAGATGTCCACCAAGCGCATGTTCGGATTGGCCGGAGTTTCGAAATAGACAACGCGGGTTTTGCTGGAAACGGCAGCTTTAAGGTTTTCAGGGTCTGTCATGTCGACATGTGTGATCGTGACCCCCCATTTCGCCAAACCGTGACGCATGAAGGCAAAGGTGCAGCCGTAGAGCGTTTTGTCCACGATGACTTCGTCCCCCGGCGACAGAAGGGTCCAAAGCACTGCCGTGATCGCCCCCATGCCGCTTGAGAGAGCTAGCCCAGCCTCGGCCCCCTCTAGCACGGCAATACGTTGTTCAAGAAGGTCGCATGTGGGGTTTGAAATACGGCTGTAGATGTGACCTTCACGCTCTCCAGCGAACATCTCTCCACCAGCCTCTGCGGTTTCAAGGTAAACGTGGACGTCAAATGCAGCGGTGGCGTCAGCGCACCGTCATTTTCCAGAGGGTTGTAAGCGTGGTGAATGGCGCGGGTGGCAAATCCGGTTGAACGAGTCATTGCTAGCTCCTGATACATGTTGGAGCCAGTTTGCGCCTTTACTTTGGGCTATTGGTTGCGAATTATACCAACTTAAGTGGAGAAATTGGCATATTCTGCTACAAGAGGGTGAAATGGACGCTAAGGATAGGCAGATCATTCGAGCGTTGCAGCGGGACGGGCGCATAACGAACCAGAATCTTGCCGACGAAGTGAACCTGTCTCCCTCGCCGTGTTTGCGCCGGGTCAAAAACCTTGAAGCCAACGGAGTGATAAAGGGATACAGCGCCGACGTTGACGCTGCCGCGTATGGGATGGCCATTACGTCTTCGTGCGTATCAGGTTGGAGCGACACAACGAAACGGACGTTCAGAACTTCGAGAAACGCGTTCGGATGATCGATGAAGTTCTTGAATGCCACGTGCTGACCGGGGCAATGGACTACCAATTGCGGGTTTTGGTATCGGATCCGAGGCCTACGAGGAATTTATTCGTCACCGAATTCATCCTATCGGTGGATAGCCTCGATCGATACCAGCTTGTCTATGGAACGGCAAAAAGACCGCTGTTTTTCCGCCCGGATAGATGGACCCAGTTAGAATGAGTTGTTGCCAATCGGCTAAACATTTTAGTTGATTGATTTTTTCCCTCCGCAATTTCCCATTCTCACCGTCGCTATATCAAAGACATGCAGCGCTTGCTGCATCACTTCTGAGAGGATAGCGATGACAAATAAACCGTATGGAGACACCCGGATGGCGACGTATGTCGAACGGAGGGTGCTCGAACTGAAACCTACCAAGAGCCAAGCCGAGATCGCGGCGCAGGTGGGATACGTCAACCCGAACATGATCACGACGATCAAGCAGGGTAGTTCCAAGGTGGCATTGGATCGCGTCCCGGCTTTGGCGAAAGCTTTGGAATGCGACGCTGCCTACCTTATGCGCCTCGCAATTGAGCAGTCGATCGGCCTGACTGCAGCTGAGGCAGTTGTCGAGGTGTTCGGAGAACCTGTCACGTCGAATGAACTTGGCTGGCTAAAGGCAATTCGCAAGGCCTCTGATAACACTGATCCTCGGCTGACCAGTCGGTCAGAGACGGCGATCAAAGCCATCTTCGGGAGGTAGGTGCCATGTATGTCCGGAATGACGACCTGACATTGAATGAGCTCGCCCGGTTGCGGTTTCTCCGTGACTTGAGCAACGGCAGTGATCCTGAGCCTACGTTACGGCGGGTGCAGCTTCTACGGCACCTCTGCGCCGCTAAGAGCTTAGAGTTAACCAGCGTTGGCATCGCGGCGAGGAATGGCTGGTCCGTTTTGCCTCGCCGGGTCCCGCAACAACGCCTACGACCCGACCACATCCACCTGTTCTTTGTGGCGGTTGAAGCTCCCTTTGCTGTCTTAGCGTTTTTGGCGAGCCGATGAAGTGCAGTCCACGGCATGCAACGGGAGCTTCCGGCCGCTACCGGACATTCGCTAAGCTGAATTTTCTACGGTGCGACCAACTGTAAACTGCCATGAAGCGAGGCATATGACCATTCGAGGCGAATGTTTCAACGCAACTTCGATGGGAGCCTTTTTGGCCGGTAGAAGGCAGAACGTTCTCCATCGATCACAAAATACCGGAGTTCCAGGTCCGGTGCCTTATGCACGACCTGCCGCCAACTTTGGCATCCATACTTGTTAGGCAGTTGCTCGGGATGGCGCGCGGTGATCCACTTCTCAGCCTCGGCCAGCTGAGCCCATCCATCGTCAACCAATGCCTCGAATGCCTCCCGCAATGCGCTCACTATGCCCGAGGCAAACCAGTTTACGGTCCCGTCGGATGAATCCCGATTGATAAAACAGTCTCTGAACGCTTGCGTCTGCATGGCTTCCGCCGCTGCCTGGCGTAGGTTCTGCATATCTTCAGCCCATTCCCGAAGCTGCGCGAGGTGTTGGTCGATGCGGCTGTAGGCCGCCACCAAGGCATTTTGCGCTCCACGGCATCCATCTGCACTCCCGATGTTGTGCTGGTCGATGAAGTGATGAACCAGATTGTTCCTCAGATCGACCATTTCCCTCAGTTCACACTCTACCCGCGTGAAGTCTGTGATCGGAAGACGAACAGCCATATGCATGGCGAACCTGTCGGGAGCCTTGGGTGACTCGATCATCGCGTCTTCGGGTGGCTTGATTTCATCGGCCACAACATACGATCCGATGAGCTCGCCAATTAAAGAGCCAAGCGTACTGCGGGCAATGCCGTCAATTCTTGCGGTGCGAATCCGCTCCAAGTTATGAATCGGTCCTGAGAGACTATGATGCGCGACCAAAACCTTGATCAGCCGCTCACACTGTTGCAGTCGCAACATACATCGGCCCAGCAATCGTTGAACTTCTCGCTGTAGTTGAGGCAAGTCTTCGTCATTCAGAGACGTCAAGGCATCATCCTGGTTCGTTTAAGTAGATTGCAACTATATCGCGATGTTCCGGAATGTCTTGCCCGGTTTACTGGCGTTTAGAAGGTTCCGCCCCAAACGGCCAATTCCGGACCTTTACGGGCCCCACCGGGGCCGCCTGCGGCGTGCAGAAAGCGGTCATCGGCGGCTGCGCGCAGCATCGGTCTTCTTGCGGACGTCAGCCATGCGGCATAGAGCAGAATCCCGGTGAATAGCAGCTCTCGGCGACTTACGGGAAAGGTCAATATCGGGCGCCGATCACACCTCCACGGCGTTAGTTTTCGATGCTGGTTCACAGTGTCCGGGCGACGCGAAGACGGCATCGGCTCGGAAGAACCGCGAGAGTTATGCTAAGCGGGTGACGTCAGCGCGGACTCGATCGCGACGACAGCGGCAAGGACGAGGCCGTCCTGCCGGGCGTTGCCATACAGCGCGCAGAAGCCGGACTGCTACGACATCTATGTGATCAACTATGGCAACTTGATTAGCGGCTGCGATCAGAACGCAAACCTCATAGAGAGCTGGTTCGAGGAGAACACCGTCTTAGGCTAAATCGAGCCCTTCAAGCACCCGGAGCAGAATGAGACATTCGGCGCCTTCTAAGGTTGCATAAAGTTGACATAGGTTTACGTCCGCTCTCTCGGGATCGACGGAATGTAAACCTATCGACCTCAAAAACACTCCAAAATCGGGCCAAAGGTTTACACTAAGTTTACGTTAAGTTGACAGATCAGGGCCGAAATCGGGATTTTTTCGGAGAAATGTAAACCTTTGAACCAGCGGAACCCAATACATGGCTTTCTGAAAAACACATCCGAGAACAGGTCAGAATGCTCAAGAGAGACGGAACGCAGGGCAGCCGACACCTGACACACGTAAGATAACGGACGTAACTCAGGCCTCACCAGAACGAGTCAGAGCTAATACTACGCAGAGAGCAAACACACAGGTCAAGGCCAGCAAAGCTATTGAGCATTTCCGGAGACGAAATAGCAACGATTGCTCATAGAGCGGAAATAGGCAGTTTTTGCTTTAGTGATGAACATACCTCAGAGACAAACACACTAGAGAGAACCGCTCTAATAGAGGCACAAACAGTTAGCTCTTGTAGACAGAGCTTGAGCCTAAAGAAAAGAGTTGATCGTAGGGAGGAGTGCTCTAGTCCAGCACCCGAATTGCGCTTACGTTTAACTGAACTTTTTTATGCTCCGTTAGTTCTGATTGCTCAATGGAAAGCCGGTAGCTTACGGCGGAGCGTAAAGTAGGCTGCACTTTGATTGTATGTGCTGTTATTCCTTTGGAAGTTCGTATGACGACTTCAAGAGAGAAGCTTCATTGAACCCTTGAGACGTCTTTCCGCATCTTCTGCAATCGCCCTAAGCATTTTCTGCCGAGTTGGCTCACTAGCAGCGTCGCTCTCTGGTTTAGCTCTGCTTTTGACGGGGCGATCGGAGTTTTCATTGTTCGGCCGGCTCGGACCGTTTTTCGGTGTATGCGGACTAGATTTTTCCATTACGCCTTACTCCAAGCTTCAACGAAAATAGAGCGATGATTGTTTTCTGGCAATCGCCTGGAAATCAACGCCAGCGACACAGGCGCGTCGCCCTTCGCACCAGTGACGCAGTCGTATAACTTGCAGTTCGTTACGCCCAACTGGGCGGCTCAAAAACTGCTCGGGGCCTGGAGTTGGACAAACTATCAGTCATGCAAGCTTTTGCCGTATCGTTGAACGCGGCAGCTTTGCCCGTGCGGCAGAAGATCTTGGTGTATCTCCTGCACTTCTCAGCAGAGAGGTGAAACTTCTGGAAGAGAGCTTGGGAACCGTTCTCCTCACCAGAACGACCCGATCTATGTCACTGACTGACACCGGCAGTCTCTATTACCAAGATGCAATTGGAATTCTCGACGCGGTCGAAAAACGGAACAGACCATCAGGGAAGGTTCAAAAGCGATGCGTGGGCACCTTCGGGTGAATGCGTCAAGTTCTTTCGGTCAAACTGTTATCGCACCGATGCTGCCAGAGTTCTTGGAAACCTATCCAGATCTTCGATTTACTCTTTCGATGGACGACAAGGTGATCGATATGGTCGAGGGCGGGTTCGATCTATCGATACGTATCCGTGCTGCCATGCCGGATTCGGCACTTGTTGCCCGACGGATCGGCGTGATGCGGCAAAGAATATTTGCGTCTCCTGACTATTTGGAGCGATGTGGGACGCCGACCCAACCGGCGGATCTGAAAAACCACGCAATAATCGGCTTTTTGCTTGCTGATCATTTGACGAGCTGGAAGCTCGGCCGCCAACGGCGTCACATCGTTGGAACTTGATCCGCGTGTGAGGGTTGGTAATAGCCTCGTTTTGCGTGATCTGCTGATAGCCGGGCAAGGCATCGGAACTCTGCCCGAGTTCGTTTCTGATGTTCCTGAAGCTAGCGGGGCCTTGGTGAGAGTTCTTCCTGACCACGAATTGCCCGCGCCAGAAGTATTCGCCGTTACAGCATCTCGCTTGGGAATGGACGTCAAGGTCACAGCCTTTCTTGATCATTTGCGCCTGGCTCTCAGGTCGTGACATTGTTCAATACAGGTAAAGAGTGATGTCAAAGAGCGCGACTTAATTGGCGGCGCAACATATTCCATTCTCTCAGGGAACAAGTCACAGCCCTGAGAGGTATCCTATGTCACGTATTCTCGTTCTCTACTATTCAAGCTATGGCCACGTCCGCACATTGGCCGATGCAGAAGCTGAAGGCGCCAGTAGTGTTCCCGGCACCGAAGTTGACGTTCGGCGTGTGCCCGAAACCGTCCCTGAAGAAGTCCGCCAGCAGGCCGGCTATGTCGTCGATGATACGCCTATAGCCTTGCCGGCAGATCTGGAAAACTATGATGCAATAATTTTAGGAACGCCGACCCGATTTGGCATGATGGCCGGCCAAATGAAGTCGTTCCTGGATCAGGCTGGCGGGCTTTGGGCCAGGAATGCTCTGGTTGGTAAAGTCGGGGCGGTCTTTGCATCTACGGGTTCGCAACATGGCGGGCACGAGGCGACCCTTCTGACAACGCAAGTCCCTCTTCAACACTTTGGGATGCTGATTGCAGGAATGCCTTCACATTTGCTGGACAGACCACATCAAAAGAAATCATTGGCGGCGCACCATATGGTGCCGGAACGATCGCCGGTGCTGATGGTTCCCGCAGGCCTACCGAAACCGACCTAGCCGGAGCGCGGTTTCAGGGTGCTCATGTTGCAAGGATTACAGCGTGCCTCGCTGGATCAAACCTGCAAGCGGCAGCAGCGTAACCCGCGCGCCCCTGACGTCTCACTCAAATTTTCAAACGCCTCAGCCGGGAGACATACCGTGTCACGCTCAACTGATATTCTTCTCACTTCACTCGCCCCAGCGGTATGGGGAAGCACTTATCTGGTAACTACGGAAGCGCTCCCGGCTGGCTATCCGATAACCCTGGCTGCGTTACGAGCTCTGCCTGCTGGCTTGTTGTTGCTTGCAGTGACGCGCTGCGTTCCACCACGCGAGTGGCTCGGTCGAACTTTCGTCTTAGGCAGCCTCAATTTCGCTCTGTTCTGGGTGCTCCTCTTCGTTGCTGCGTATAGGTTACCTGGTGGTGTGGCCGCCACCCTAGGATCGTTACAAGCGATGATCGTGATTTTGATGGCGTGGGGATGGCTGGGAACCCCAATCCGACTTGGTGCTCTCGGCGCCGCCGCGACTGGCGTAATGGGTGTGTCTCTGCTGCTGATCGGACCAGAAGCACAACTTGATTGGATCGGGATAGCAGCGGGTTTGGGAGGAGCCGCGTCAATGGCTGCTGGCACTGTTCTCAGCCGGAAATGGCAACCTCCGGTCTCGGCGTTGAGTTTCACAGCGTGGCAATTAACAGCCGGTGGTTTGATACTGCTGCCAGTCGCACTGTTCCTTGAGCCGCCTCTACCTGCGCTCAGCGCGACAAATGTCGCCGGCCTTATTTGGCTTGGGTTGATTGGTGCTGCAGCAACCTATGCTCTTTGGTTTCGCGGTATAGCGCGCCTGGACCCCAGTGCAGTCTCGATGCTCGGCATGATGAGTCCTGTTACAGCTGTCGTGCTCGGCTGGGTATACTTGGGACAAACGCTTAGCTTCACTCAGTCAATAGGTGCAGCCATAGTTATTGGGTCCGTTGTGGTCGGACAGAGCGTGAGTCGAAGGGACAATTCGGATTTGAGAAAATGGAGATCAGCAGCAGCTGAATCTGTCTGATGGGTTTGAGGCGCAAACAATGGGTCCGATCACGCAAGTGGGCGAGGAATGGCTGAGCGCCTCGCTCAAGCCCGTTCGCCAGAACCCTAGAAAATCGAAGTCCTAGGTTTCCCACGCATGATTAAGGGATGGGTTCTGGCTTCGCAGTATCCGGACGGTCCAAACCTCCTCTATCCAACAGGACACCAACTGAAACAATGAACTGCGTGCTGCCCATAGGAATTCACAGGGCAAACTGGTGCATGTGAAATTAAATGGGGATCGGATAGATTTAACGTCATCCCGACAACCATCTTGCTATACTCGACGATGTTTCCGGGTCGGCGATTGAAGTCGCGAAACAAAATTATCGGCTTCATCAAATTCTGACGCGGTGTTGAAACACCGTCTTTGGGTCAGGTTGGCTGACGCTTTGATGGTGCCAACCATTGTTCCGTTGTCTTCTCGCTCAGGTCGAAAATCTGCAACGGCTCTGGCTATTCGTGCGTCTGAGACTTAGTCCGTCTGTCATGGCTCGACGCAAGAAGGAACAAAGGAACCTAGTAACGACGAAATTGGTGGTCTCATAGGAAGGAAGGCTAGCGAGCTATGGAAAACCGGAAAAAACTTACTTCACCGAGAAGACCCACTGCCGTTTCCAGGTCTAGTTCGAGAAGAGCTCCTAAACATGCTGGCAGATGAGGGTCTGGTCTCGGAAGCAGCGAAGCACGCTGATCCTGAAATTCAGGAAGCACTGCGTAAGGCGCATTTTGCTGCCGAAACGGCTATCGCAGCTGGTGGTGGCTGGGTGGCCTTCGCAACGATCGTAGGCAATGCTGGGTTCCTACCCTATATACTGGCGGCAAAACTTAGTGCATGGGTTCCTTGGTGGGAGGCCCAGCTTGGTTTCTTTGCTCGCGACGCTTGTCAATCCCGCGACGGTGGTCGTAGGCGTCGGCGCTCTTGGCTGGCTGGCGATGGGCAAAGGTTCAAGAGTGGTTAGAAGCCAAGTCGCGGCACGTATTTGTGCTCTATTGGTACTTCCGGGAAGCGAGGATTCAGAGCGAGGCCTGAGTGATTTCGTATCTGAAATGCGCACTTTAGATCGCGAGCCAACCTCCTCGTTTGAGCATCTAAGTAAAGCTGAAAAAAGTTCACTTAGAACTCGGTTGGGAGAAGTTTCACACCACTTTCTGTCAGCTATACCGAAACCTGCGGGCTCTCCGCCGAGGCCATGGAACCAAAAACACTTAAATTCTGACCTGACGGACACAGCAATTGTAGCTTCTCTTACCGCAGGAGAAATGCTCTGGCATGCCGCAGCGATTGATCAAAATGTGCTGAACGCTGCAGATTTTTCGCGCACCGCTGATCTAAGCGATCCGTTGAGTTTTGCCGTTGAGGCCAGGACTTTTTACTCAAAGGTGCCGGCTATTCATTGAGGGGCTACACGGCTGAAAGGTTGGTTCTTGATGCGCTCGTCGCGACCGGCAACGATGTGCACATCGCCGAGGCCAGTAATACGCCGGGACTGGACCTAATCGTCAATGGAAATCCGGTTCAAGTAAAGTGTGGAACCGAGCTCTCGAACCTAGTTGAGCACTTTGAAAAATACCCAGACATCCCGGTTGTCGCAAATGAAGAGTTGGCCCAAAAGGCTCTTGAAAGTTCGTATGATTGGGCGGATATGGTCACCACTCTACCGGGTTCGAGATTGGGGCTATCGAGCATCAAATATCGGAAGCGCTTGACATGCGGCTGAACTTGCGGACCCAAGTATTTTGGAGTTTGCTATCTCTGCTGGTTTTTTGCGAGGTGGGTTTGAGGTTTATAAGGGCAGGATACCTTTGAATGACATGCCAGCCTGGCTGTTGCTGGATGGCGCTTCTCGTGGCGCTCTTGGCATTGCCGGGTCAACGGCGGGGAGCTGGGTAGGGCTAGTGGTCATAGGTCCCGCCGGTGCCCTCATCCTGGACCTGCGATTGGATGTGCGGCATTGTTGGGCAATAGAGCGCTAAAAACAAAGCGCAGGGACTAATTAGGAGTTCGTGGACCGCAGGCGTTGTCGCTCTTGGATCGGATCTGCACGCGGCCTTATCCGGGGCTTTAGAAAGGCGTATCAACGGACTTGCAAAGCGATCAGCAAAACTAAGCTCTTGGTCGCGGTCAAATCGAGAACTCGACCTTTGGTTGACTGCGAGATCACAAGACGATCTTGTTGCTGCAATAGAAGATCTGGCTGACCTGGGCGCACCGCCGAGCACGGAAGAACACTGCTTGGAACTTCTTTCAAAGCCACAGACCTTGCGCCAACAGACGGGGCCGTTTGCGATCATTAGGCGTGTGAAAGCCAAACTTTCTGAAAACCAAGCCTTCAAGAGTTACTCATTGATCGTCAATTCGGATACGCAAGCGATGCATTTGAAAAACACGTGCGACGGCGTTTTGGCTCTTGGTTTGCATAAACGCTTCCATGCACATCAAAAGATACAGTAAGTAGCGGATGCGCCTGCTGTCCACCGCGGCTGTTCATATGGCTGAAGCAGGCATTTCGATGGACGAGATCGCTCAGTATCTTGGTCACTCAGATACTGGATCACGGCGTCCACTTATGCACGCTATAGTCCGGAGCATCTGCGTAAAGCAGCCAGTGCGTTGGAGTTCGACTAGCGCTCAGGTTCAACGAACCTCGGATTACTGTCTTACAACAACAAAGGCGCCCTTGGGCGCCTAGTTTTACTGGTCGGGTGAGAGGATTCGAACCTCCGACCCCTGCCTCCCGAAGACAGTGCTCTACCAGGCTGAGCTACACTCCGACCGTGGCGCGTGATCTATACCCGAGGAATCGGATGTGCAAGGGGATTATGGGGCCAAATGCAGGAATTCGTGCCCAGCAGAAACTGTCCTTTGCGCCACCGCTGCATTAGCAATTAGGGTAGGGGATCCGTGCGGTACAGCCGGATTTTCGTGCCACCGTGATCGACGACTGGCCCGGCAGGGAGCAAAGGCAAGCGCGTGGCCCGGGCTAGTGATTGATTGCTGGTCACTATACCCACCCGCCAGCCGCTGAACCGCGACATCAGAACCTTGCCCAGGCTGCCGTACAGAGAGCGCAGGCGTTTCTCGTCCCCGATTCTTGCACCATAGGGCGGGTTGACGATGACCAGACCCGTGGGGCCCGGTGGCGGCTTAATGTCACTGACCGACCGGCACTGAAACCGGGTGTGTGCGGCAACCCCAGCTCGATCGGCATTGGTGGCGGCGGCCTCGGCGGCTCCGGCATTCCGGTCCGAGCCGTAAAAGACAGTGTCCAAGTTTACCGGCGGTCCGTCTTTGCGCAGTTCGGCCCAAGCGCGCGAATCGAATCCGTGCAGGTCTTCGAAGGCAAAACGGCGGGAACGGCCCGGATTTAGCCCGGCTGCGATCTCGGCCGCTTCGATAACGAAAGTACCCGAACCGCACATCGGGTCCAGAACAGCCTCAGCTCCGTCGAAACCACATTCGCGCAAAAACATCGCAGCCATGGTTTCGCGCATCGGGGCCTTGGCCACCGCCGGTTTGTGGCCACGCTTATGCAAGGGTTCTCCTGAGGTGTCGACCGAGAAGGTGCAAATGTCTTTTTCGATGCGCAGCAACACGCGCAGCCCAGCGTCGGATGAAATCGGCGCACCCAGCGTTTCGGTGATTGCCCGCTCGACTCTTTGGCGGGCGGCCCCGGCATGATAGATGCGGGATTTCCGGCTTGTCGCCTCAACCTTGACCGGGATGTCGGCACGCAGAAAATCGGACCAGGGGAACTTGCGTGCCCGCTTGTCGAGCTGCGCCAAATGTACTGCCGGAAATGTGCCCATCCGGACCAGTACTTTGTTGGCACCGCGCAGACACAGGTTTGCTCGCCAAACCTCGGGCCAACCGCCATGGCAGCTTATCCCGCCGGGTACAATTTTGGCATCTGCGAATCCCTTTTCGACGGCTTCGGCCTGCAAAGGCGCCTCAAGCCCGGGGGTGGCCACCAGAAAAATCTCAAATTCGCGCGTCTGTTCCATTGGGCGTGCTTACACTGGAAGGGCACTGGGCGCGACCAGCAATTTTTGGGCGCTAAAATGGAAACATTTCAAAGGAAAGTGAAAATCATTGTGTGATTTTGGCGGCAACGGGTTTGCTTTTAGCATCATCCCCGCGTAAAGGAGCCCAAATCGGAATTACGCCCGCGGAATTTGGACGCATTTCGACGCTTTTGCGACGACTGTTAAAAAATCCTGCGTTATTGTCCGACACTGTTAAAGTGTTGGTCTAACCGGCGCAGATAAAGAGGCTTGGAAGACAGTAGCAACATGCAAACTTTCAAACTGAAAAAAGGGTTGGAGCTGCCGGTGCAAGGCGCGCCGGATCAAACCATCCAGCCGGGACCTGAATTTAAATCCGTTGGGGTGTTGGGCGGGGATTACCTGGGCCTGAAACCGCGCATGCTGGTGCAGGAAGGTGACGCGGTTCAGCGCGGTACGCCGTTGTTCTGCCACAAGGATGCGCCCGAGGCGATGATGGTCGCCCCGCTTAGCGGGAAGATCGTGGCAATCAATCGCGGTGCGCGCCGTGTATTGCAGAGCGTCGTGATCGAGGTTTCGGACCCGAACGATACAGGGATTGATTTCTCGGGTGTGGGCAATGCGGACAGCGCCGAAGGTGTGACCGAAAAGCTTTGCGCGGCCGGTCTCTGGACTGCCTTCCGCACTCGGCCCTATTCGAAAATGCCGGTGCCGGGTACCGCTCCGGCCGCGATTTTTGTCACCGCCATGGACAGTGAACCGTTGGCGGCAGACGCGGCCGTGATCATTGCCGATGCCGGTGAGGCCTTTGCAGCCGGTTTGGCCGCAATCACCAAGCTGACCGAAGGCAAGACCTATCTGTGCCACAAGGAAGGCGACGCCATTCCGGGCGCGGAAGTGCCGGGGGTCGAAGCTGCGGCTTTCTCGGGCCCGCATCCCGCCGGATTGGCCGGGACGCATATTCATTTCCTTGAACCCCTGGCGGGGGACAAGCAGGTCTGGACCATCGGTTATCAGGACGTGATCGCCATTGGTCGCTTGATGCAGTCCGGTCATCTGGATCCGAACATCGTGATCGCACTCAGCGGCCCGGGCGCGCGTCAACCGCGTCTGATCCGCACCGTCATGGGTGCTTCGACCGACGATTTGACCAACGACGAGATCGACGTGGACGGCACTCCGCGCATCATTTCGGGGTCGATCCTGTCAGGTACTCAGGCTGAAGGACCAACCGCGTATCTGGGACGTTTCGCGCGTCAGATCAGCATCATCCGCGAAGATCACGACCAGATTCCGATGGGTTGGATTCGTCCGATGCCGTCGAAATACTCAGTTCAACCGGTCCTGGGCTCGGCGTTTTCGCACAAACTTTTTAAGTTCACCAGCAACCTGAACGGCGGTCGCCGCGCGATGGTGCCGACGGGTGTGTTTGAGCGGCTGATGCCGCAGGATTATCTGCCAACACAGTTGTTGCGCGCCTTGCTGGTGATGGATACTGACAGTGCCCAGGCGTTGGGTGCGATGGAGTTGGACGAAGAGGATCTGGGCCTTGTCGGCTTTGCCTGTCCGGCAAAATATGAATACGGGCTGGCGCTGCGCGACTGCCTGACCAAGATTGAAAAGGAGGGCTGATCCAAATGGGTTTGCGCAGCTTCTTCGATCGGATCGAGCCGAACTTTACCAAAGGCGGCAAGTACGAGAAGTATTTCCCCATCTACGAGATGGTAGAAAGCTTTATCTACACTCCGAAAACCGTCACCACCGTCGCACCGCACGCGCGGTCCTACATAGATATGAAGCGGATCATGACTTATGTCGTGATCGCGACGATCCCCTGTATCCTGTGGGGGATGTGGAATACCGGCTATCAGGCTAACAGTGCGATTGCGGCGCTTGGCCCGGATGCGGCAACTGGCTGGCGTATCGCCATCCTGCAGGCATTTGGCATCTCGCTGGATCCGTCCAGCATCTTCGCCAACGTGATGCACGGATTGATGTATTTCCTGCCGATCTACATTGTCACACTGGTTGCGGGCGGTATTTTCGAGGTGATCTTCGCCACCGTGCGTGGGCACGAGGTCAATGAAGGTTTCCTCGTAACCTCAATGCTTTACACGCTGATCATGCCCGCATCCGCCCCGCTGTGGCAGGTGGCATTGGGCATCATCTTCGGTGTGGTCATCGGCAAAGAGGTGTTTGGCGGCACCGGTAAGAACTTCCTCAACCCTGCGCTGGTCGGGCGTGCCTTCCTGTATTTCGCCTATCCGGCGAATATGTCGGGTGACACGGTCTGGACCCCGGTTGACGGTTTTTCAGGTGCAACTGCGCTGTCGGTTTCGGCGTCCGAAGGCTATCAGGCGCTGGCAGCCGAAGGTCTGACCTGGTGGAATGCCTTCATGGGCTTCATGCAGGGCAGCTTTGGCGAAACTTCCACACTGGCCTGTCTGATTGGCCTGGGCTTCCTGTTGGTGACACGTATTGCGAACTTCCGCCTGATCGTTGGCTGTCTGGGGGGCATGATCGTCTTTTCCCTGCTGCTGAACCTGATCGGTTCGGACACTAACCCGATGTTTGCAATGCCGTGGTACTGGCACCTGGTCGTTGGTGGTTACGCCTTTGGTCTGGCCTTCATGGTTACCGAACCGGTTTCGGCCAGCCACACCAATCTGGGCCGCTACATCTATGGCGCGCTGATCGGTGTCATGGTTGTGATGATCCGGGTGATTAACCCGGCTTTCCCCGAAGGCATGATGCTGGCGATTCTGTTCGGCAACGTCTTTGCACCGCTGATCGACTATTTCGTCGTTCAGGCCAACATCAAACGGAGGGCGCGTCGCCATGTCTGATACGCAATCCCCAGACAATAACGAGGCACCCAAGGGGGCGATTGCCAAGTTCCTGGCAGCCTCGCCGGATTCGGTCGGCAAGACGATCTTTATCGCCGTCGCTGTCTGCCTTGTCGCCTCGATGGTCGTGTCCTCGGCTGCTGTAAGTCTGCGCCCCGTGCAAGAGGCGAACAAGCTGAAGGACAAGCAGATCAACGTCCTGCAGGTCGCGGGTGTTTATGAACCTGGCGCCGACGTGACCGAAGCCTTCGCCGCGTTTGAGCCGCATGTTGTGGAACTGTCCACCGGCGAATTCGTCGATGACCAGTTTGATCCGGCCACTTTCGATGACATCGCTGCCGCAAGCGACCCCGAATTGAGCGTTGCGCTGGACGACGACCCGGCCGGGATCGGCCGCAAAGCTAAGTATCGTGTGATTTACCTGCTGCGTGATGATGCGGGTGATCTGGACAAGGTGATCCTGCCGCTGCACGGCTATGGTCTGTGGTCCACGCTCTATGGTTTTATCGCGCTGGAAAACAACGGCAACGATATCTACGGCCTGCAATTCTATCAGCATGGTGAAACGCCGGGCCTTGGGGCCGAGGTGGACAACCCCCGCTGGAAAGCGTTGTGGAGCGGCAAGAAACTGCGTGATGACGCGGGTGATCTGCAAATCACCGTTGCGAAATCGCAACCAGCAGCTGGCCCCGACTTTTACGTCGACGCGCTGGCCGGTGCCACACTGACCTCGGTTGGTGTCGATAACCTGGTGAAATTCTGGATGGGTGATGCGGGCTTCGCTCCGTTCCTGGCCAAACTGCAAGCAGGAGAGATCTGATGTCCCAGACCAAGAAAGAAATGCTGGTCGACCCGCTTGTCGACAACAACCCGATCACCCTGCAGGTGCTTGGCATCTGTTCGGCTTTGGCGGTGACCTCGTCACTGCAGGTGTCGTTCGTGATGGCACTGGCGGTGACCTTCGTGACATCGTTCTCGTCCTTCTTTATCTCGTGCCTGCGCAACCAGATTCCCAGCTCGATCCGGATCATCGTGCAGATGGTGATCATCGCCTCGCTGGTGATCTTGGTGGATCAGGTTCTCAAGGCCTATGCCTTTGAGATTTCGAAAACCCTGTCGGTGTTTGTCGGTCTGATCATCACCAACTGTATCGTGATGGGCCGCGCCGAGGCGTTTGCGATGAAGAACCCTCCGGTCGCATCGTTCATCGATGGATTGGGCAACGGGATGGGCTATGGCCTGATCCTGCTGCTGGTCGGTTTCTTCCGCGAATTGTTCGGGGCGGGGTCGCTGTTTGGCGTGACCATTCTGCAAACCGTCAACAATGGTGGCTGGTATGTGCCCAACGGCATGCTGCTGCTGCCGCCATCGGCGTTCTTCATCATCGGTCTGATCATCTGGGCCTTCCGCACGTGGAAGCCGAGCCAGGTTGAAGAACGTGAATACAAAATTCAGCAGGTAGAGGCCCACTAATGGAAGGTCTGATTTCATTGGCCGTAAAGGCCATCTTTGTCGAAAACCTTGCGCTAAGCTTCTTTCTGGGGATGTGTACCTTCATCGCCGTTTCCAAGAAGATTTCGACCGCGCTGGGTCTGGGCATTTCGGTGATGCTGGTTCAGGCGATCACCGTGCCTACCAACAACCTGCTGCTGACTTATCTGCTGAAACCGGGCGCGCTGGCCTGGGCCGGGTTCCCGGATGTGGACCTGACCTTTCTTGGCCTTATCTCGTATATCGGTGTGATCGCGGCGATGGTGCAGATCCTAGAGATGATCCTGGATAAGTATTTTCCGCCGCTCTACAACGCGCTGGGGATCTTCCTGCCGCTGATCACGGTGAACTGCGCAATTCTGGGTGGTTCGCTGTTCATGGTGGAACGCGACTATAACTTTGCCGAAGCTGCTACCTATGGTCTGTCTTCGGGCTTTGGCTGGGCGCTGGCGATCACCGCGATGGCAGGGGTTCGGGAAAAGCTGAAATATTCGGATATTCCTGACGGCCTGCAGGGTCTGGGGATCACCTTCATCACCGCAGGACTGATGGCGCTGGCCTTTATGTCCTTCTCGGGCGTGAAACTGTAAGGAGGGACGAATGGAAACTTTTAGCCTTGGCGTCGTCCTCTTTACCCTGATCGTTATCGCGCTGGTAACGATCATTCTGGCGGCACGCTCCAGACTTGTATCCACCGGTGATGTGAACATCACTATCAATGGCGAAAAAACCATTTCGGTGCCCGCAGGCGGCAAGTTGCTGCAAACGCTGGCGGCTGAGAAGCTCTTTGTCCCGTCGGCCTGCGGCGGTGGCGGCACCTGCGCGCAATGCCGGGTCAAGGTGCATTCGGGCGGCGGATCGATCCTGCCGACCGAAGAAAGTCACATCACCAAGCGTGAGGCTGCATGCGGCGATCGTTTGTCCTGTCAGGTTGCGGTCAAACAGGACATGGATATCGAAGTCCCCGAGGAGGTCTTTGGCGTCAAGAAATGGGAATGCACTGTCCGCTCGAATGAGAACGTGGCGACCTTCATCAAGGCGCTGACGCTGGACCTGCCCGAGGGTGAGGATGTAAACTTCCGTGCTGGCGGCTACATTCAGATCGAAGCCCCTGCGCACGCATTGAAATACACCGATTTCGACATCGAAGAGGAATACCGCGAAGATTGGGATCGCTTCAATCTGTGGCAGTACGAATCTGTGGTGAGCGAACCGATCGAACGCGCCTATTCGATGGCAAACTACCCGGATGAAAAGGGCATGATCATGCTCAACGTCCGTGTGGCCTCGCCACCTCCAGGCTCCGAAGGTATTCCAGCAGGTCAGATGTCGTCTTACATCTTCAATCTGAAGCCCGGCGACAAGGTCACCATTTCAGGTCCGTTCGGTGAATTCTTTGCCCGCGAAACGCAGAAAGAGATGGTCTTTATCGGTGGTGGTGCCGGTATGGCGCCGATGCGCAGCCATATCTTTGACCAGCTCAAACGCCTTGAAAACCGCGATCGTAAGATCAGCTTCTGGTACGGCGCGCGGTCCAAGAAAGAGATGTTCTTTGTCGAGGATTTCGACACGCTGGCCGAAGAGTTCGACAATTTCGAATGGCACGTGGCCTTGTCCGATGCGCAGCCCGAGGATGACTGGAAAGGCTATACCGGCTTCATCCACAATGTGCTGTTCGAGGAATACCTCAAAAACCACCCCGCGCCCGAAGATTGTGAGTTCTACATGTGTGGCCCGCCAATCATGAACCAGTCGGTCATCAACATGCTGCTGGATCTGGGTGTGGACCGCGAAGACATTATGCTCGACGATTTCGGCGGGTAAGAAACGAAAAACCGGCGCATTCAGCGCCGGTTTTATTTAAGCTGCAAGGTTACTGGCCTTCTAGATCAAAGCCATTAGCCGACGATCATCTGCTTCATGCGAAGCGCCTCGTATTCCAGCTCTTTGAGACGGAAATGAACAACGTCTCCAATTGTGATCACGCCGCACAGGTTGCCATCGCGAAGCACTGGCATGTGGCGGAACCGACCGTCGGTCATGGTTTTAAGAACATCATCCAGCAGATCGTCCGGCGAACAAGTCTTGACCTCGCGGGTCATCAGATCCTCGACCGCTTGAGGCAACGTCTGGCCGGGCGTATCCGCCATGCGCCGTACGATGTCGCGCTCGGACAGGATGCCTTGCAATGTGCCGTTCTGGTCGGTCACCAGCACCGCCCCAATCCGCTTTTCCTTCAGCGTATTGACCACCGAATGGATCGTATCGTTCGGGCGGACCGAAAACACCGCATCCCCTTTACCATCCATCAGCTTGGCCACAGTTGTCTGCGCATGCGACAAGTTCGACTCCGTCGATTGGCTGTACGTGGTCTTGTCAGCCTTGTCGCCGCGCTTGGGGGCTTGGTAAGAGGTCGGGGCCATGGGCAATCTCCTTCATGGTTCTTGCAAAGTCTTTCCCTTTTACCTTAGCGCAGCTAAACGACCTGTATAGGGTGCAATTGCGCTGATCGGCAGAAACCCCCATCAAAAAAAGGACGCTTAAGCCTTTGAACGACCTGTATCTTACCCCGCCGGTGGCTGCCTTGATTTTCTTTGTAGTGGTCGTGTGCGGCCATAATTTCCGCAAGACGTGGAAACAGCAGCCGCCGGGATGGCAGAAACGGGCCTGGCTGTTTGGTGTGCCGGCGGGAATTGGCCTTTTGGTACTGGGCTTTTTGCCGCTGAAACTGTGAAGTCGATTTGACTCTGGCGGGGGTGGCTGGCATATGCCGGACACTGATTTTCCAGGAGATCGCCCCATGCGTCTTGTGCCAGTTTTGGCCTTCGTCACTTTGCTGTCCGGCTGTCTGTTCGACAAAGAGCCAGAGGTGGTTCGCCTATCGGGCGAAACGATGGGAACAACCTTCAACATCACCGCAATTGGCCAGGACCTGGACGAAAACGCGCTGGCTGTGGCGGTCGAAGAAACATTGGCAGACGTTAACGCCAAGATGTCCAACTGGGACCCAAATTCCGAGGTCTCGACCTTTTCCGCCGCGACAAGCACCGAACCGGTGCAGGTTTCCGCAGAATTCGCACAGGTGATGGCTGCCGCGAATGATGTGCATGAAAAAACCGGCGGCACCTTTGATGTCACCCTTGGACCTTTGATCGAACTGTGGGGCTTTGGGCCCCGCAAACCGGAAGACCCGGTGCCTGCGGATGTCGAAATTCTGAAAGCACTCAACGGCGTCGGGCAGGGGCGTTTGCTAACTCTGGATGCCGAGGCGGGAACGCTGACCAAATCTGAACCCGGTGTTGGGATCAACCTGTCCGCTATTGCCAAGGGTTATGGTATCGACGCGGTGGCCAAGACCCTGCGCGACGCCGGGATTGAAGATTATCTGGTCGAGATCGGTGGCGATCTGGTCACCATGGGGCAGAACGACAAGGGCGAGGCCTGGCGCATCGGTATCGAAAAACCACAAGCGGGAGCGCAGACCTATCAGCTGATTGTGTCGGTCAGCGATCTGGGCATGGCCAGCTCGGGCGATTACAAGAATTTCTTTGAACAAGACGGTGTGCGGTATTCGCATATCATCGATCCAACAACCGGGCGCCCGATCACGCATCGGACAACATCGGTGACTGTTCTGGCTGAAAACGCTATGATGGCGGATGCATGGGCAACCGCGATGCTGGCGCTGGGGCAGGAAAAGGGCCTTGAGCTGGCCGAAGAACATAAACTTGCTGTGTATTTCATCTCGCGGGATGTGACGGGTGGCGAAGAAGCCTATATCACGGTACACAGCACCGCGTTCAAAGACGCGCTTGAGACCAACTGACTGGTAGGTACCACAATGAGCACCTTTATTCTGGCCTTTATTCTGCTTGCCCTTGTGATGGTAGGTATGTCGTTGGGTGTTATGCTGATGGGCAAAACCATCAAAGGCAGTTGTGGTGGCCTGAACGCGATCTCGGGCGCGGACAAATGTGTGGTCTGCCACAAAGACATTGATCCTGACAGCCCGCTGCGTGATCAGTTGCAGTGCAAACGCGCCAAGAAGATGCTGGAACAGATGGAGCGGCAGGCCGAAGCGTAAATTACGCTTCGCTGCGGGCCGGGAATTGGCTAACTAAGTCCCTGACTATCGGGGAGGTGCCGCGTTGGCCAAAGCCAAAAACATTCTGTTCATCATGTTCGACCAGCTGCGCTGGGATTATCTGAGTTGCTACGGCCATCCGCATCTGCACACCCCGAACATTGATCGTTTGGCCGCGCGGGGCGTGCGGTTTGACCGGGCTTTTATCCAGTCCCCCATTTGCGGTAGTTCACGCATGTCGACCTATACCGGGCGCTATGTGCATTCGCATGGTGCGTCTTGGAATGGCATCCCCTTGAAAGTGGGCGAGATGACGATGGGCGATCATCTTCGCAAGGCCGGGATGGGGTGCTGGCTGGTCGGCAAAACCCATATGCGTGCGGATGCCGAAGGCATGGCACGGCTGGGGCTGGAACCCGACAGCCTGATCGGTGCCCGCGTGGCAGAATGCGGCTTTGACGTGTTTGAACGCGATGACGGGATGCGTCCCGAGGGGCCGGACGGGTTTTACGATCCGGACGGGGCCAGGGAATACAACAAATACCTCATCGCCAAGGGATATGAGAGCGACAACCCCTGGCACGACTTTGCCAACTCGGGGCTGGATGCGGATGGCAACGTCCTGTCGGGCTGGTTCCTGAAGAATTCCCCCGAACCCGCCAATATAGCCGAAGAAGACAGCGAAACCCCATATCTGACTGGCCGAGGTATCGAATTCATGGAAACGCAGGACGGCCCGTGGTGTTGTCACCTGAGTTTCATCAAGCCGCATTGGCCTTATATCGTCCCTGAACCCTATGCCTCAATGTACGGTCCCGAACATGTGCTGCCTGTGGTGCGATCCGAGGTCGAGCGCCAAAAAGCCCACCCGGTGCTGCGGGCCTTTATGGACACGAAGATCGGCCAGACATTCTCGCGCCAGGAAGTGCGTGAGGCGGTGATCCCCGCTTATATGGGCCTGATCAAACAGGCCGATGACCAGATGGGCCGCCTGTTCGACTGGATGGAGAAAACCGGCCGGATGGACGATACGATGATCGTATTGACCTCGGACCATGGTGATTTTCTGGGCGATCACTGGATGGGGGAGAAGACCTTCTTCCACGATGCCTCGACCAAAGTGCCCCTGATCATCTACGACCCGTCAGCCGAGGCCGACGCTACGCGCGGTACTGTTAGTGATGCGCTGGTCGAATCCATCGACCTTGCCCCGACCTTTGTGGAGGTTGCGGGGGGCGATGCGCCTTTGCACATCCTCGAAGGGCATTCCTTGCTGCCGATCCTGCACGGGCGGCAGGAAGAGACCGCGCGCGATGTGGTGATCTGTGAATATGACTATTCGGCCTCACCGATTGCCGATACGCTGAACGCCTCGGTCCGGGATGCGGTGATGTTCATGGTTGCCGACAAAAAGTGGAAGCTGATCCATTGTGAAGGTGGCCACCGGCCAATCCTGTTTGATCTGGAAAACGACCCGGACGAGTTGATCGATCTTGGTGAAAGCGCGGATCATGCCGAAATTATCGACCGTATGTACGATTACCTTTTCGCGTGGACGCGCCGCGCCTCGCAACGGACCACGCGCTCGGAACAACAACTGATCGATATGCGGACCAAAAGCCGCGGCAGGGGTGTTGTTGTCGGGGTCTATGACGAAAACGATGCTCCGCTGGATCTGACCGTCAAGTACCGGGGGCGCAAGGCTCGGCCATTCACCGAATATATCGGCAAGGAAAATCCGCCCCGGCATTAAATCTGCCCACCACAGGCCAAAAGGCGGTTCACCCGCCGATGGTCAGGCGGTAAAAGATCGACCAAGAGCAGAAATCCGGAGAGCTATAATGACCGCCCCCAAACCCGTTGTCCTGTGCATTCTCGATGGGTGGGGCCTGTCCGAGGACGCTAAAGCCAACGCGCCGTATCTGGCCAATACCCCTACGTTCGACGCAATCATGGCCAACGGGCCGCATGCCACTTTGATAACGCACGGGCCCGATGTTGGCCTGCCCAGCGGTCAGATGGGCAATTCCGAGGTCGGCCATACCAATATCGGCGCGGGCCGCATCGTGGCCATGGATCTGGGTCAGATTGATCTGGCGATCGAAGATGGCTCATTCTTCGACAACAACGCCCTGCAGACCTTCATCGCCAAGGTGAAGGCCGCGAGTGGTACAGCGCATCTGATGGGGCTGGTTTCGGATGGCGGGGTGCATGGGCATCTGAACCACATCATCGCAGCGGCCAAAGCCATCACCGATGCGGGCGTTCCTGTCGCGCTGCACGCGATCACGGATGGGCGCGATGTGGCCCCGAAATCGGCTTTCACCTACATTGCCGAGCTTGAGGACCGACTGCCCGAAGGTGCGCGCGTTGTGACTGTCAGCGGGCGCTATTTCGCGATGGACCGCGACAACCGCTGGGAACGCGTCAGTGAGGCCTTTGAGGCGATGATCAAGGGGCAGGGGCGGACTGCGGCCACAGCGCATGGCGCGATTGATCACGCCTATAACCAGTCGGAAACCGACGAGTTCATTGTGCCGACGGTTCTACAAGGCTATGGCGGCGTAAGTGATGGCGATGGTGTTTTCTGCCTCAACTTCCGCGCTGATCGGGCGCGCGAGATTCTACGCGCGATTGGCGAGCCGGATTTTGCTGATTTCGACACTGGTCCGCGCCCGCACCTGTCTGCGCTATTGGGTATGGTGGAATACTCGGACGGTCACAATGCCTTCATGACAACCGTGTTCCCAAAGCGCGATATCGTGAACACGCTGGGCGAATGGGTCGCTAAACAGGGGCTGCGTCAGTTCCGCCTCGCCGAGACCGAGAAATACCCGCATGTTACGTTTTTCCTCAACGGTGGCAAAGAAACGCCCGAAGTGGGCGAAGATCGTTATATGCCGAAATCGCCCAAAGTGGCGACATATGATTTGCAGCCCGAAATGTCCTCGGCCCAAGTTACCGCCAAGTTTGTCGAGGCGATCGAGGCCGGGTACGACCTGATCGTCACCAATTATGCCAACCCGGATATGGTGGGTCACACCGGTGATCTGAAAGCCGCAATCAAAGCCTGCGAGGCGGTGGACCAGGGCCTGGCACAGGTGGTTGCCGCGCTGAAAAAGGCAGGTGGTGCGATGATCATCACTGCCGACCACGGCAACTGTGAAATGATGGTGGATCCCGAAACCGGCGGACCGCACACCGCGCATACCTTGAATCCCGTTCCCGTGGCGCTGGTGGGTGGGCCGGAAGGTTCCACGTTGCGTAATGGGCGTCTGTCCGATCTGGCACCGACCCTGTTGCAGTTGATGGGCCTTGAACAGCCACCCGAAATGACCGGCAAGAGCCTGTTGTCATGACCTTGCGCGCGCTTCTTTGGGCAGTGCTGTTTGCGACGCCGGTCCACGCCCAGACCGACCCGTCCACAGCGGCGCTGAATGCGGTGCAAATGCTGGAAGACGCATCCGTCGCTTTGACCGAGGCCGACAGCGCCCGTGACCGCGTCCGTGCCCTGACCGAAACCATTCAGGCCTATGAGGCCGGTCTGACCGCCATGCGCGAGGGCCTGCGCCGCGCCGCCACGCGCGAGGCACAGTTGACCACTGAATTGCGCAGCCGCGAGGATGAAATCGCGCAGTTGCTGGGCGTGTTGCAAACCATCGAAACAACCGCGCCACCGGTTCTGATGCTGCACCCCTCTGGCCCGTTGGGATCGGCCCGCGCAGGTATGATGCTGTCCGAGGTCACGCCAGGTTTGAACGCTCGCGCGCAAGAACTGGCCCACGACCTGCAAGAGGTTCAGACCCTGCGGCAGCTACAACAAAGCGCTGCTGATACACTGACTGAAGGTCTGACCGGCGTGCAGGCCGCGCGTACGAAGCTCAGTACCGCCATAGCAGATCGGACCGATTTGCCAGTGCGTTTTGTCGAAGATCCGGTTCGAACGGCGATCCTGATCTCGTCCACAGAAACGCTGGAAGGGTTTGCCAGCGGACTGTCGGAAATCTCGGAAGGAGAGATTGCTGAAACCAACGCGGATATTTCACAGCGCAAGGGTGAAGTTGCCTTGCCCGCTCAGGGTGTTGTGCTGCACCGCGCTGGTGACACGGATGCAGCAGGGGTCAAGCGCCCGGGTGTGGTGCTGGGCACACGTCCACGCGCGATTGTGACATCGCCGACTGCGGCTACGATACGTTATCGCGGGCCGCTGCTGGATTTGGGGAATCTGGTCATCCTAGAGCCTCAACCCGGTCTTTTATTCGTATTTTCGGGGCTGCAAGAGGTCTACGGCAACCCCGGTCAGGTGATCCCCGAGGGCACTCCGGTCGGCTTGATGCCTGGTGAAACGCCCGAAATCGGCGCTATTTTGTCAACAAGCAGTGATGGCACTGGAACTGATCGGTCAGAAACGCTCTATATAGAGGTAAGACAGGATAACAGCCCCGTGGACCCGGAATCGTGGTTTCGGACCAGCAAGGATGGATAAATACATATGAAGAAATTTGTGATGGCCGGTTTGGCCGGAACCGTGGCAGGCATACTCGCAACTACTCAGATCGCAGGACCCCTGCTGGCACAAGAGGCTGAGAACAAGGCCAGCGTCTATGAGCAGCTTGATCTGTTCGGGGACATTTTCGAACGCATACGTGCGCAATATGTTGAAGAGGTTGAGCCCGAGGAGCTGATCGAAGCAGCGATTGATGGGATGCTGACATCGCTGGACCCGCATTCCAGCTATCTGTCGCCTGACGACGCCGAACAGATGCGCGTGCAGACACGCGGCGAATTTGGCGGGCTGGGTATCGAAGTCACGCAGGAAGAGGGCTTTGTGAAAGTTGTCTCTCCGATTGATGACACCCCGGCGGATGCGGCTGGGATCGAGGCTGGGGACTTCATCACCCATGTCGATGGCGAAAGCATTCTGGGCCTGACGCTGGACAAGGCGGTGGATCTGATGCGCGGACCTGTGGGTTCGGAAATCGTGATTACGGTCGTGCGCGAAGGGGAACAGGAACCCTTTGACGTCACAATCATTCGCGACACGATCAAGCTGACCGCTGTGCGTGCCCGCACCGAAGGCACCAGCGTCGTGCTGCGAGTGACCACCTTTAACGACCAGACCTTCCCCAACCTGCAGGAAGGGCTGAACGAACAGATCGAAGAGGCTGGTGGCATCGAAAAGGTCAATGGCTTTGTTCTGGACCTGCGCAACAACCCGGGCGGTCTGCTGACGCAGGCGATCAAGGTCTCCGATGCCTTCCTGAACGAGGGTGAGATCGTGTCTACCCGTGGCCGCGACCCGGGCGAGGGTGAGCGGTTTAACGCAACCCCAGGCGATCTGGCCGAAGGCAAGCCGATTGTGGTTCTGATCAATGGGGGTTCGGCCTCGGCGTCCGAGATTGTTGCCGGTGCCTTGCAGGATCACCGCCGCGCCATCGTGGTCGGCACCAAAAGCTTTGGCAAAGGTTCTGTTCAGACGGTCATGCCGCTGCGTGGCGACGGGGCCATGCGCCTGACTACGTCGCGGTATTACACACCGTCGGGTCGTTCGATCCAGGCGCTTGGCGTCAGCCCCGACATCATTGTCGAGCAACCGCGCCCGGTGCCGGATTCGGAAGAGGAAGATTCGAACCGTCCCGCCCGGTCCGAAGCCGACCTGCGCGGCAGCCTGAACAATGACAGCCTCAGCGAAGATGAGATTCGTCAGATCGAGGAAGACCGAGCCCGGGCCGAAGCCACAGCCGAGCTACGGGAAGAAGATTATCAAATGGCCTATGCTATCGATATCCTCAAAGGTTTGTCGGCCTTCAACCCGAACGGGCCGTCGCAGTAAACAAACGGGGCCGCCAGACAGGCGGCCCTTCTTCTTTGGTGGATCAGCTTTCCACTTTGTGCAGCTTTTCCTCATCCAGCAACATCGCCAATAAGACGCCGACAGATACAGACACAGTGGCGAAAATGAACGCCATGTTCATGCCGGTGTCAAACGCTGCGGTGATGGCGGTTTTGACCTTTTCGGCTTCGGCCGTGCTCAGTTTGTCCATGATCGCGCGTGCAGAGGATGTGGTCAGCGTCCCACCGTTGATGGCCCGCTGATCGGATTCCGACATATCAATCCCGGCGGTCGCCAGACGTTCGCCCAGGCTACGCAGACTGGCCAGATACATGATCGCGGTCGCGCAGGCCACCGAGATGGCACCATAGACGAGGTGAGTCATGAAACTCAGCCCACCGACCAACCCGGCCCGTTCCGGTTTCACCGCGCAAACCGCAGCGGTGCCTGATGGGCCAACCGTCAGCGTGGCCCCCAACCCAATCATCGCCATACCGGGCAGAATCTGAAAATAGCCCAACCCTGCGGGCAACACGACAACACTGGCCGCACCGATAGTGGCGCACAGGTAACCCCAGAACAAAAGCCGTTTGGGACCGAAATCGTTGTACAGTTTGCCCGACAAGATGGACCCCACGGCAAGCAGAACAGTAAGCGGGGCCAACCCGAATGCAGATTGCAACGTCGACCAGCCCAATACCTTTTGCATGTATTGGGGGAAATACATCAACCCTACGAACGCTGCTGAGACATTGAACATGTTCAGGCCCAGCGTGATGCGAAACTCTCTGTTTGCCATCATCTGGGGCAGCAATAGGGGTTCTTTCACTCGTTTTTCCACTTGTGGGAACAAGACGAACAGAACAGCGCAGACGAAGAACAACATCAGCAGCGGCGATGAGGTCCAGCCCCAATCTGCACCCACGTCCAACCCATAAAGCAACAGCAGGACAGCCAATGACAGTACAGCCATACCTGCAACGTCGATGTGTTCGCCTTGTTTGTGCTGGGTTTCGCGCTCCATCAACACTAGGGCGGTGACCATCGAAATGGTCGCAAACACCACGTTTGCAAGGAAAAATAGCCGCCAATCCCCCAGGTTGACGACCGTACCGCTGATCAGCGGGCCAATGACATTACCACAGGTGACACCTGCCAGAATAAGCCCCATGATCATGGCGCGATGTTCAGGGCGCGAGACTTTGGTGGCGCCGTAGGCCAGCGTGCAGGGCCAGACACATCCCGCGCCGATCCCCTGTAATGCGCGTGAGACAATCAGAAAATCCAGGCTAGGCGATACAAAACACATGACAGAGGAAAACAGAAAGATCGACAGGCCGATCAGCATCAACTTGCGGTGCCCGTACATGTCGCCAAGCCGCCCCCCGGCAACCATCGTCATGGCAAAGAACAGGGCATAGATGTTCAAAACCCATTGGGTGCTGGTGATATCGGCGTCGAAACTGTTTTCGATAGCCGGAACCAGGATCAACGCACCGGTAAAGTCGATGCCGATCCCGAACCCCGTCACCATCAGCGCGATGAGTTTAATGATGCTGCTGCGATCCATGAGCTTGCCCAAGTTGCTGCGGGTCGCTCAAGGATGCACGGGATTCTGATGAAAAGATAGGGACTTGGCCCTAAACGGGCTATTCGCCCACGCTCTGCGCCCGCCGAAATGCCCGTTTCAGCATATCCAGTTCCGCGCGCAGCAGCTCGACCTCAGCGCGAAGATCATCCGCTGCCGAGGCGCCTGCGATAATGGTAAAATCGCCAAGTTTTTCGGACGTGCCTGCGTCCACGATGACAAAGCAATGCACGCCATCGGACAGTGCCTTCACGGGTACAGGGACAGTCAGTGCCCATCCGTCATCTGCTGGTGTCACGCGCACGTCTTCCAAAGGTTCGCCCAAGTACAGAACCTCAACCGCCACCTCGGCCTGCAGGTGACCCTGCCAGAGGCCGTTCTCGAACCGGATGGGTGTCAATGTCGGTTGCGTCATGGCCGGACCTCTTACAAATCGGCGCGATGGTGGCGGCAGAAGGTCAGATCGCGCAGGGAAACGCGATTCATCTGCGGGTTTTCAAAGATCAGGTCCAGCCAGATCTTCTCGATCCGCGACTCATTCAAGGGCAAATGTGCCAGATCGAAATCGACTGAGCAGGAGCTTGCAGACAGGTCCAGCTTGCGCAGAACCTGTTCAGCGTTGGGTCCGTGCTGGATGTTGAGACGGGCGAATATCTCAAGCGGCTGCTCGGCCTCGATCAGGGTATCCACACGCATGAGATGCTGTTTGGTCAGGCCCTGAGCAGCCTCGTAGGGCAATTCCACAGACAGGGACAGGAAAGAGCCCGAAAACCCGAACACTTCAACTGTCATCCCATATGCGGCCAGATCCTTGTCGCGGGAATTCCGGGTCTGCCGCATTGCTATTTCGGCCAGGGAACAGTCGTGGAACAAGGTCACCTGCCGGTCCATCTGCGCCTTTCGTGCGGCCGAGGCCACACCCGGACGCGGCAATGGCCCGCGCCACAGATCCGGTCGCCAGCACCAATCGGTGCCAAGGGGTTTTGGGAATTGGGTCGACCCAATTCGAGGTCGGGCCAGACGGCTGTCGGCCTCATGAATCAGCAACTGCAGATGCGTGCGCAGCTTGCGCGCATCATCACGCTGTTGCCGCAGTTGCGGTTCAGGCGCAGCAGACGCACCACGCAGGGCCTGACGCCAGCGTTCGACGGCGCGGCGTTGAATATAGCGATCCAGAAGTCTGCCCATGGCCCCATCATTCAAAGTGTGACCCTGTTTAGTCAAAGACAACGCAGGGTTTAAAGGAGAATAAACGACACTGGGGGGCAAATCTCGCGAATTTGTGACGAACGGGGCGGATGGGCAATCGATTTGAAACCTGTTAGCCCAGCCATTCTTGCAATCGTAAAGGTCAGTGCGTACCGTCTGATACCTGATTGCAGTGGATCATCCGAAAACGCATCCAATAGATTTGAGGCAAGGCCGGGGCATGGAACCCACTC
>NZ_JBQFIW010000002.1:0-273827 GCF_056535725.1 Ruegeria sp. BB10 | reverse complement strand
AGTACGGTATTGCGAAATTGAAAGGCTGCTCCTGAAAACTCTGCCATATTCATGTCGAAGCGGGCTCCCGTAGTTGTTTCACTGACCTGCTTTGCCGCTAGGTAACCTCACGCGGCGTTCACAACACTTAAAGGCGCCGATCCGAGTGAACTAGTAAGCCTGCGCGCGATTTGGATCACACCCGCTGACAAGCGCGAGACAGAATTTTCCGTATCTGTGAGGTCATTGAAACAAATTGGATTGTTGGTGGAAAAATGCGCATCCCTCAGCAGGCCGGGTAAAAGCTTTAATCTTGCCCGGGTCGGTTGGTCGGCGGCCTTAAAAAGCTACCTCTGGCTTCTCGATGTTCTGAACAGAAGCAGGAACACGAAAACGGAACCAATCGAGGTGGTAACGATCCCAACGGGCAGTTCTTGCGGAGCCAGCAAAAGGCGGCTGAGAATATCTGAACCTGTCAGCAAGGCTGCCCCGACAATCGCTGCGGTGGGTAATAGATGCCGGTGCAACGGCCCTGCGATCCCACGGGCGATATGAGGGACCATCAGGCCGACGAAACCGATTACGCCTGCCACCGAGACGAACACAGCTGTTGCAAGGGCCGCGACAAAGAACATGCTGAACCGCAGCCCCTGCACCGGCACGCCCAGCGTTGCAGCTGTCAGGTCTCCGGTCAGCAATGCGTCTAGCCAGCGGGCGCGATAGAGCGCGTAGGCCAGAATAAGCAGCAATCCGGCGCAGACCAGCGGGAACGTCTCCCACCGGGCTAGGCCCAGACCGCCCAGCATCCAGAAGATCACCGAATGCGCGGCGCGGCTGTCGCCTGCGAAGATCAAATAGTTGGTGATGGCAGAGAACAAGAAGGACACGGCCAAACCGGCCAATATCAGTTTCTCGGGTGCGCTGGTGCGCAACCCGTGAACCAGCGCCAGCACGATACCCGACGCTACAAGTCCTCCGCAGAACGCGGCCAGAGGTAAGGTCCAAAAGCCCAGAATATCCCCGGTCACTGTGATGACGAACACGGCACCTGCCGCCGCGCCCGAGGACAGGCCAAACAAAAACGGGTCGGCCAAATCGTTGCGCGTTGTGGTTTGCAAAACCACACCGACAATGCCCAGACCAGCCCCGATAACGGCCGCGAACAAGGCGCGCGGCAGGCGCAGGTCAAAGACGATCCGGTGCAGCGGCGACATCACTCCTTCACTCAGCCCCGTTCCCAGCAGTATAGCCGTGACCGTGTCCGTGACAGGGATGGATGTGGTGCCATAGATGGTGGACATCAGTAAGAGGGCGGCCAATACGGCCGCCCCCAGCACAAGTGTCAGGCCCAGTCGGCCCATATCAGTTGAGGCCTGGATGCATGGCCTGAGCCATTTTCGAAATCGCTTCGATATTTGCCGGTCCGGGGGTCAATTCCTCGTACCGCAAACCGATCCAGCGCTCGTTTTTCACGGCTTCAGTCTGCGACATCACTGGATGTTCCTGCAAAAATTTGAACGTGTCCGCAGCGCCATTGCCTGTCTGATAATCAAGCAGCACAAGGAATTCCGGGTTTGCGGCGGCGACCGCCTCCCACGAGGTTCGACCCCAGCTTGTTTCCATGTCGTGGGTCACGTTTTCACCACCCGCGGCAGCAATCATAGCATCGGGGATGGCGAACTTACCTGCGGTGAATGGCGCGTCCGCCGGGCCGTCCAGCAAGAAAACGCGGGGTTTCGCCAGGTCGGCAGTCTGCGCTTCGATCACTGAGAGTTCGTCTTTCCAGCCCGTGACCAGCGCCTCGGCCTTGTCTTCAACGTGCATGACCTGACCCAGGCGCAGGACGTCATTGAACAGCAGGTCCATGCTGGCTTCGGGGCGATCCTTGTCCAGATGCACACAGCTTTCGGTCAGGATCATGGTCTTGATACCAAAGGGCTCCAGCGTATCCGGAGTCACATCTCCGCCCGGCTTCATGCCGTAATACCAGCCAGCAAAGAACAGGTCGGGTTCCACGGCAACAAGGTTTTCGACAGTTGGGTATTTCGGTGCCAGTTCGGGGATATCACCGCGCAGGGTGTCGAATTCCGGGCTGGTTTTGTACCAGCCGGTGATGCCGGTCAGACCGACGATCTTGTCCTGCAGGCCCAACGCGAAGGCCATATCGGTCATGTTCATGTCATGCACAACCAGACGCTCGGGCTGGGTTTCGAACACCAGCGGCGCTCCGCAGTTGTCGACGGTGACCTCGTGGGCGGACGCGCCGCCTGCCATGGCTGTGACCAGCGCCACGGACCAGATGTGTTTCATTGGGGAAGGTTCCTCGGTTTAGGTTGAGATTGTGGATTTTCGGATATCCAGCGCTGGAATCACGCGGCCTTCGTGGTGAAAGCACAGGTATTCAACGCCAAAAGTATCGCGGACCCGCTCGGGGGTCAGCACTTCGGCCACGGGGCCAAATCCCGTCAGCCGCGTTGATTTCATCAGCGCCACGTGGGTGGCAAATTCCGGGATCATGACAAGATCATGGACAATCATCACAACCGTGATGCCGAGTTCGGCGACCAGAGACAGCATCCGACCCTTGGCATCCGGATCGAGATGGTTGGTTGGCTCATCCAGGAACAACAACGATGGGTTCTGTGCCAGTGCCCGGGCGATATGCGCGCGTTGACGTTCGCCCCCGGACAGTACCGCCATGCGCTTGTCTGCCAGCGCGCCAAGGTCGGTCAGCTCAAGAATTCTGTTCAGTTCTCTGGCATGTTCATTCGCCGAACGGTCGGCCCAGATCGGAATCTGGCCCATGGCAACATAGTCCCGCAACAACAGCCTGCCATCCGGCTGCTCTTGCTGACCCACAACCGCGATCATGCGGGCGCGCTCCATGGCGGGCATATGTTTCAGGCTGCGTTTCTTGACCAATACCTGGCCCAGCACAAGCTCAGCTGCCCCGCACAGAAGGTTTAAAAGCGTGGTTTTCCCCGCCCCATTCGGACCGGCAATTGCCAGTATCGCGCCCTCGGCCAATTCAAACGAGACGCCTTGCAGAAGAACGTCACCATTGAGCGCATAATATTCGAGATCACGCGCAACCAGAAAAGATGAGGTCGTCATGATGGCTCCTCCAATTGAATTCGAGGCAAACGAGAAAGGGTTTTTGCAAATAGTGGTTGCGGCCGGTCCGTCGCGTTGGTCCAACCGTCTGCGACGTTGCGGTACTGATGTGCGAATTCCGCCAGCGCGTTGACATCTTCTGCAGTTTCAATATCGCCGAACAGGTACTGAGCTTTGCCAGCGGCCTGAAATCCGACGGTCGTTGGTCGCGCGCAGCCCGCCATGCAGGTAACGGTGCGCACTGCGAACCCGGTCGGCAACCTGCCGGTCAACGCATTGCGCATGACATCAACAGGCAATGCGCCGGTACAAGTCGAGCAGATCAGAAGGAAATGGTCAGGTGTTTCCGGCATTGTCCGCTCCGCTTGAAGCCAAGCGCGGACAGAAGGTGCCGATCATGTACACACGTTTCAGACGTGCCATCAAAGCCTCCTTCCAGGACGCCCCGCCCCGGGTTGGTTGAACATGTGATGGCAGGTCTCCTGACTTGCGGGTCGATGCTTGGCCATCCTTCCCGGCCCAATGGCCAGTGGATTTTGGCGTCGCTCACCGCTTACAGTTGCGGGGGCAGTCACGGATTTGGCGCCAAAGTGGCGAACCGCACCGTATTCCCTTTTCATCCCTTGGGCGTACCATCGGGAACCATCTGGCCCTTGCTTGTCTTAGACTGGGGGCCATGTCAATCACGATTTGAAACAACAACTTTTCGATCGGAACTCAAACGCTCTGGGTTTCGAAATCTGCCGCATGCGTTTTCGCTGCAAGTGCGGCACCCAGTGTCGCATGGGTCGCGACAGCATACTGTGTTAGAGGTGGCAATTTTTTCCTCATGTTTGAGAATTTAATTTGAAAACAGTCGATTGCCGGTCACGCGCGAGCGTTCGGGCTTCGGCCTGGCTGAGTGACGCGAGCGTTTCTTCTGATGAAAGCCCCTTGGCCCGCGATTTTGACCAGATGCGGCGTGCGGATACCGGGGACCATGGCAACGCCGCTTCTGACAACCACTGTCGCAACGGGGCTGGAAGGCCGTCAAACACATCCATCGGATCGGTTGATCGATGCTTGCGGCGCAAGCTGCATTGCCCGAGGTTACGTCTCATGCTTCGGTTTCCGGATTTTCCACTGGGTCCAAAACCAAGACGAGACGGGATTCACTGGTACCTTCGATTGGAGGCGAGCGATGCACCACCCCTGACGATGGTCGCTCGGGCCAGAGTGTTCCCCGTAGCAGGATCGGAGCGCCGGTCTGAACGGTAAACACAAGCGCGGGATCGTTTCCATCAGTCGAGGTGCCGTATTGTGTTCCAGTGCCACGATAGGTGCAGACCAACCGGGCGGTGACAGCATCGGTATGAAATTTACGGCAAGCATTGGTGGTGACAACATCCAGCCGCAGCCGCAGGAAGTTGGCGTTCATCAGCTCGCAGAACATGTCGGCCAGAGAAGTGATATCATCCTGAAGCCACGCTCTTTCAGTCCCGTTAGGCATACCGGAGATATCGCAGAGTTGCCCCACGGTCGTCTTAACGGCGCTTGGTGGAAGAATGACTCGCCCACTTGGCAAAGCCTTGGGATCAAGTTGGTCAAGCCAGCTTTGCATATCCGGCGGGGTTCGCCGGCGCCAAATCAAAGCGGCACAGTTTGGCTGTGCAAAAGTGCGGATTGCCGCCGGATCATCTGCGAAGTTCACACCGGTGACCTTGTCTTTCACGGGCTTTCTAACGAAGTTCATGCGGCATCCTCTGCCCGGCGCCAAATCGGGAAGGGGTCCGGCAGGTTCGGCAAATTGTCGGGCCCTGACGCCGTAACTGCTGGAATAAGGCAATTGTCCAATCGTGCCTTCAAACTTTGCCAGTCGATCCCGGCACCGATGAAAACGATCTCTTGACGGCGGTCGCCCCACGGCTCTTGCCAGTGGGCCTGCATATAGGCGCGGGCGCTGTCATGTGCGGGGCGTCGCTCTTCGGGAACTGATGCCCACCAGGTGCCGAGTGGTTTGACGCTGGACAATGCACCGGCGAGTGAAAATTCAGCCACCCAGTCCGGGCGTGTCGAAATCCAAAAGTGGCCTTTGGCCCGGATCACCCCTGGCAGATCACCGTTGAGAACGTCCAAAATGCGTTCGGGAACGAACGGAAGTCGCGCCCGGTAAACGTATGACGCAACCCCGTATTCCTCAGTCTCAGGCACATGGCCGGCAAAGCCGTACAGTTCCTTTGCCCACATCGGGTGTTCATGGGCTTGCTCGAAGTTAAACAGGCCGGTGTCCAGGATCTTTTCTGCGGCAACTTCCGAATGGTTGGTCTCGATGATCTCGGCATCTGCATTCAGACTGCGGATGATCTTGCGGGCCGCATCAACTTTTTCTGACCCCGCATCATCAACCTTGTTCAGGATCACTACATCAGAGAATTCTATTTGATCCGTAAGCAAGTGGACCAGAGTTCGCTCGTCTTCCTCTCCCATCGTTTCGCCTCGGTCTCGTAGGAAATCGTGGGACGAGAAATCGTTCAGCAAGTTCACCGCATCGACAACCGTTACCATGGTGTCGAGCCGCGCCACGTCCGACAAGCTGTCGCCCGCTTCATCTCGGAAATCGAAAGTTGCTGCCACAGGCAATGGTTCGGAAATGCCTGTGGATTCAATAAGCAGGTAGTCAAAACGTCCTTCCGCAGCGAGGCGCCGGACTTCCTCCAAAAGATCGTCCCGAAGGGTACAACAGATGCAGCCATTCGACATTTCTACCAGAGTTTCATCCGTCCGGCTGAGTTCGGTATCGGCCCGTACCAGATCGGCGTCGATATTCACCTCGGACATATCGTTGACGATAACCGCGACCCGACGCCCTTCGCGGTTGTTCAGGATTCGGTTCAAAAGGGTGGTCTTGCCCGCCCCTAAGAAGCCGGAAAGGACGGTGACAGGAAGTCGGGTATCTGACATGGGTTGCTCCGAATGGTGCCTTGAGAGTCACGTAACTTACGCAGTTACTAGACGAATGCAACAGTTATTGTTACGTGTGATATCTGTTTGGAGAAGAACGACAAATGAAGCGCAATAGCCGCCTATCCCTCGCCCTGCACACGCTCGGCCACATGGCCGGAGATCCGAATCGTAAGCGTACATCTGCGGATATCGCCGAGCATTCAGGGACGAACCCGGTGGTGGTACGCCGCGTCTTGGGACGGCTTCGTGACGCGGGTCTGTTAACTTCGGAAAAAGGCCACGCAGGAGGGTGGAGTCTAGCACGCGAACCAGACAGCATAACCCTGGCGGATGTGTATCTTGCGTTGGACGAAAGTCTGATCGCCTCTGGCAGAGAAGACCATGCCCCCAAATGTTCAGTGGAACATGCGTTGCACCGTCGCGTTTCGAGTATCATGAAGGAGATCGAGCAAAGCCTAGTCGACCGTCTCGGCGAGACAACCATCTCCGAAGTCAGAGGCAAGTAATACCTGATCAAGTATCGCGGCAAGTTTCTCTTCATTCTCACCACATCGTTTGACGCTATGGGTGCAACATTCCTGCTGTTTAAGGGTTGCACCAACTAGGGTGGGGGTACGTCCTTTGGTAAGGCTCAGCTTAAACTTCGGGCTTGTTGGATCTGCCTCATGACCATAAGACGGGTGGACCGCGTTTCTCACAACCCACCGGGAACATGTTGCAAAGCCCTAGGAGTACACAATGAAATCAATATTGACGGCTGCGTCGATGACCTTGCTTTTCACAACCGCGCTGTACGCCGAGGAAAAGGTCTATGTTTACAATTGGGCTGACTATATCGACGAGTCTCTGCTGCAGAAATTCACCACCGAAACGGGGGTCGAAGTCGTCTACGATAACTTCGATTCCAATGACTTGCTTGAAACCAAAATGCTTGCAGGCAAGTCTGGTTATGACGTTGTGTTTCCCTCGGGCACGTTTTTGCAACGTCAGATAGAAGCCGGTGTCTTCCAACGGCTCGACAAAGCCCAGTTGCCCAACTCGGTTAACCTGTGGGATGCTATCGAGCAACGAACCGCGACCTTCGATCCGGAGAATAGCTACTCAGTTAACTATATGTGGGGTTCAACGGGCATTGCTGTGAATGTCGAAAAAGTTCGCGAGGCGCTTGGTGACGATATCCCACTGGATTCGATGGAGCTGCTGTTTAACCCGGAGTACGTGTCCAAGCTGTCCGATTGTGGCGTGAATTTTCTGGATGCTCCGTCCGAGCTTATCCCCGCTGCCCTGACCTATATCGGAGAGGATCCGAATACGCGCGATCTCGATGTTATCGCCAAAGCTGAACCGGTTCTTAACGCGGTTCGTCCTTACGTCAGGAAATTCAATTCGACAGGCTATATCTCGGACCTTGCGACCGGTGAAGTGTGCGTTTCAATGGCCTGGTCAGGTGATGGCCTGCAAGCCCGAAGCCGGGCCGCCGAATCCGGAAACGGGATTGTAATTGAGTATAGCGCTTTCCGAGAAGGTTCGGGCATGTGGTTCGACCAGATCGCGATCCCTGCGGATGCCCCTCATCCGGAACTGGCCCATAAGTTCATCAACTTCCTGATGGAGCCAGAAAACGCGGCCGCAATTTCAAACTATGTTTGGTATGCAAACGGAAACCTTGCGTCGCAAGAGTTTCTGAACGAAGCGATTTTGAATGATCCGGGCCTCTATCCGTCTGAAGAAGGGATGAAGAACCTCTATATGAAGATGCCTTGGGACGCTGAGATGCAGCGTTTCGTGACGCGCATGTGGACGCGGGTTAAATCTGGCGTGTAGGTCGCCTTTTGACGCTAACCTATTCGTCTAAGAAGCACAAAACGACTGATACGTGTAAAATGTTGGGGCTGGGAAAAGCTTGCCTTGCCCCAATGCACTTTGCAGAAGGCCCCAGCCGGTGTCGTAGGTCGCAGTCTGTGCTTTTTTCACATTTGACCCCGGCTGACGACGCAATAAGACTTAGCTTCAAAGCGGAAACCAAGGGTTTGAAAAGGGATCGCGACCAAACAGCTAATTTGGGGCAGGAAAAGTAAGATGACACCGAATGATGGCAGCGCGAGTACGTTAGAAAAAATCCTGTGCGCAATCGCCGTGTGTTTGGATCGACAAGCAGAGACTTCGCCTGAATACCCAAATTCAAACCTCTCCAGCCCAGATTTTGGTTACCAGGTACGACAAAACCAGATTTGCGCAGTCGGTTGGTTGCTTTTTTTGTTTGGCGCAACACCGCGCAGAAGGTTGGGCCGACTTGTTCTGAAATCAATGCGGGATGTGGGTCTTGCAAAAGTCCCCCGTTGGAAATTGTCACAGGCGATTGACGATGCAGCGGGCTCGTTGAACGACCAATACCCAAATGTCGTGAACAAGGCGATTGTCGGCACGCCGGATGATAACTCCGATCGTATTGTGCAAAGAGTTCAAAGCCTTATTGGCTTGCGTGCCTTCGATAGCGCGCGCAAATTGTTGACGCAAAATAAGACCGAACTGCGTGAGAAATATGAACCGCTTCGGACACGCTTAATCAGGCACGAGACTGGGAATCCAATTTCGGAATGCGGTCACAGGCTGGCGGGCCGTCCTGGCGAAGCTTCGGTTGGAGAACCCGGCTCTGAACAACCTTTTGAAACAGAGTGGCGAACCGCCAACCAGGAAATTGTGAATGCCCTTCTGGCCAACGAAGAAGGGAACACTTCAGATATCGATGCGTTGCTTTGCGACATTTCTAATGATCCCCAGCGCGCCCTGTCATTAGTTGTTTTTCTGAACCATGGTTTGGATGCCAGCTACAAATCCACGCTGATTATTTCTGCATCGCGCCTTCCACCAATGGCGCGTTTCGTGATTTTTTCACACTGGCATTGGGTCGATGAAAAGCATCTGGTTAACGCGCTAGATGAGGCAATCTCAGACGGTAGAACCTACTATGTCGAAGCATCGCTTACTCGTGCGATGTCGGGTCGAATATCTCCGCCAAGAAAGAACGCGGCAAAGAAGCGGTTGTTCGACAATCTGTTACGCCTTGCAAGGGGTTGGGCGTCGTTTGGAAAGGACCCACTGATTGAGGTGGCGAAAACCCAAGGTGTGCGCGTGGTTGGTCCAGAATCAATGCCCGCCGCATTTCCAGCAGATCAGGACTATGCAACCTCGTCGAGAGGGGTGGCATACGGTGTCGATTCTGCGCTTACCGATCGGGCGAAATCCTGGCTGGAAAACAATTCTGAAAACGCGAACGGTATCGTAGTGTACTCGCCTCACTCTCAGAACCTGACTTTCGCTTCAAGACGTTTGCAAGTCGCATTGGCGGGAATGGGGAAGCCGGTACAAACACTTGTCGAGGTTGCACCCGAAGTTGGCGACCCTGCTGAACCCTCGGACTTTCTGACCGCCGCGCGTCGCGAAGGCTACGACATCACTTTATCGGGTCGGCGGGTGACGAAACGCAATTCCTACTCAAACCGATACTTGGACCATTTGCGGGCGGGCGCAGTGCTTCAAATTTACTTCGACGGAGAAAGAGCCCCCGGCAAACGGTTGTTGGTACCGTGGCTTTTACGCCCCGGCAAACTGCCCGGATTTCCGGCGCAACTTGCGATTTCCAGCGGTGCGGATGTCTGCTTTGCTGCGACATGGATTGACGAGGATGGCGTGCCGGTCATTGACCTCGTCCCGCTCAAACTGCCGCCTCGTTCGGGTTCAAATCTGGTTCAGCGGTTGTGGCTTACCCAGCAACTGGCCCGCACTTGCCGAAGCTTTGTTTTGACACAGAAAATGCCGGTTCAGCGGCATTTGATCGCCGCTTACGGAGGAGCAATGCCAAGGCGCGAACTGGTTGATCTGGAAACCTGGGCGCGCAGCGACACGGTGCGCCGTAGTAAGTTGTGTTGGCTATCCAATCATGACCCGGACCATGTCGCTATTCGAACAGTGTCTGGGTTTATCACCTATGGGGTTTTGGCAAGCCTGTGTTTGCGCATGTCCAGCATGTTGTTGCATTTTCAGGATACTGCCCCCAATCACTCAGACCCCGTGCGTAAATTTGGGTGCCAACACCGGGTTTTGTGCCTGCTACCGGCCAGCCCTGCGGCAATTGTGACGCAACTGGCCTCGACGGCAATCGGAAGTCTGCTTTGCGTGGGTCTACCAGAGGACTCAGACGAACAGCTTGTGGGTCGCCTGAAAGCGTTTGACCCTGATTTGGTTCTTGTCACGTTTTCACTTTGGAGTCGTTTGATAGCTTCAAACCCAGAGCTTGAGAATGTGAACGCTGTGATTATCGGCGACGAATGCGACGCAACTGCTCTGGACTTTCTTTTAGACAGTTTTTCCGAAGCCCCAGCTTTGCCACCCCTTGATCATCGGTGTCCCGCCTATGTTGTTTACACGTCTGGCAGCTCGGGCGAGCCCAAAGGCGTTGTCCTGGCAGCGGGCATGGCCTCGCGGATGCGGGTGTTCGATTATGATCAGCCGCAAACTTTGCTAACAGTTGTGCGTTGGGACACGGCAACCGCGCTGGAAACACTGCCTGCTTTTGTGGGGGGGCACACGATTGTTCTGCCTCCAATCACCGGGTTCTCCGATCTAAAGCAGCTTTGTGATCTTATGGTCGCAACGTCCACCACGGCTTTGTCCGCACCGTGCAGCGTATTGCACGGTATGTTGCAAAACCCCGATTTCTCACCCGAGTTTTTGCCCGGATTGTTCGTCTTTTACCCCTGGGGGGAACCGAGTCGCGCGCGTCTCATCGGGGATTTAGTGAAGCGTTTTCCCAAAGCTGAACTAAACGCGACCTACGGCGCTTCGGAGTTTATTGAAGTTTCACATGGAAAGCTTCCCGCCGAAGGTTTTGCCAAGTATCAGGGATCTCCGGGTGGAATGTTCTTGGCTGGCGCAAAAGCAGTCAATGCAGACGGTCACGACTTGCAACCCGGCGAAATTGGCCGGGTCAAGGCCGTTGGCTACGACCGGACCCTGGGCAATTTCAAGAATTTGCAGGCAGGTGAGCCGGTTTTTGATCCACTCAAGGATCCCATTCTTCTTGATGATTGGGTGACCATTCTGCCTGACGGGAGTTTAGATGTATTGGGAAGAGTGGACGATGTGGTTAACATCCGGGGGCGTAGACTGTCGCTGAATGCCGTTACCGAAATCGCAGAAAACGTAGCAGGGATCGAGCGGGCCTTTGTCACCGTCGCGCAAATTCGCGAGGCAGATGCGGTTGCCATTGCCATTGAAACCAAACGCAAGGATGTCGACATTCTGAAAAAGGAATTGCGGCAGGCCATTACCGAAAATTTCTTTCCCGCCGCCGCGCCATTGAGATTTGTACACACAGAGGAACTGCCGCGTCTTCCCAGTGGGAAATTGGATCGTAAAAGGCTTCGATCAATATTGGAAAATGGGGGGGCAGACACATCTGGTTTGCCAACGCGGCAACCGAAGGCTGCTACTGTGTCTGAGTCACCTCTGTCCCCTATGCTTGAGGTGTTGCGAAACTTCGCAGATCACGAGGGGTTGGTCCCGCGCGCAGGTTTTGATCCTGACAACACACACCCGTTTCTCGATTCCATTCTTAGCCTGATACTCATGCTGAGCATTGAAGAGAAGTTTGGAAATATCCCACCCGCAAACGTCTTTGATCGTCAGGAATCAGCAACCTGGCGCGAGCTTGCAGAAGCTCTTGGACCGAAAGCCTGTGTTAACTCGCGGTCTGAAAACTGATGTTCCTAGGGTCGGACTTTATTGACGCAGCGCCTGAAACAGTTTGAGGGTCAATAGCCTGCTAGGAATGTTGGAAGGTTCCGGCCCAGAGGAGTGTTTTGGAAGCGTTTGCCAAAAACACGCCCGTCGGTGTTGTGGCACAGGATTTTGGGTACGGCAGTACCAGCGCCTTTTCCGCTACATTCCGCAAAGTTTTCAGTGTCGGCCCGACAGAGGTACTGAACGTCAACAGCAAAGCTGCCCCGAGAGAACGGTTCCCCGATCAGAACACTCCGACATAGCTGAGTTAGAAAACACCACTGAATTTTGACCAGGCCGACGAGGAACCACTGAAATTGAAACAGGCCTTTAGATCACGCGCTGCTCCACCATCTTCTTTTGGTTCTTGCTGGGGCAATGCGATCTCTCGAAAACTGACTATCGAAACTCAACGATCAGATTTGGTTACGCCACTCGTTTTGAGTGACCGGGCCATGTCGCTCAAAATTCGGTAAACCTCCCCAGCATCAGGGTGCCAGTCCGCAACATCTTTGCCCTGCGAGGTGACAACTTCATCGTCTCCTCTGGCTGCTGGACCGGTCAACGCGCGTCGGGGGCCCAGGGCAATGACGTTCTGAGCAGTGCTTTCCATCAGTTTGGCATTCAATGGCGCGATAACATCTTCCGAAACGCCGGCCACCGTCCATGCTTCTTGCGCAATTGCTTGTAATACCACGGCAAAATTGTTCGAAATCACAGCCCCGGCGTGATAAAGACTTTTGGCGTCGGAACGGATCGAAAAACATTCAGCGCCAAGATTGCCCAACAAGGGCCGAAGGAATTCAAGGGCGTCGGCGTCTCCTTCCAGCCCACATAGCGCACCCTTGAACTGATCCTTTGCCTTGTCGGGATCTGCAAAGGACAGAACCGGATGGACACTTGCCAGACGCCAGTTCAATCCGCGCAGCCGAGCCATTTCATCGGCCGCAAAATACCCGCTGCAGTGAAAGGCGATGGGTGGTTTTGGTGTGCCATCTGTCGCGGAAAGCTTTGTTGCCAGATCAGAGGCAACCGCTGCTATCTGAGTATCAGGGACAGCGATGACCCAAAGATCGGCGGGGCGTAAATCGGAAATGCTTTGCACGGCATGACCGGCGTTTGCCCTCTCAACGGCTTCCTGAGCGGAAGCGAAACGCGCGCTCAGGACGTCTTGAATTTGGCAATATGGTAATGAGTTCAACAGGCTCAGGAAGGTCTGGCCGACCCGGCCCGCGCCGATCAGGTTTGCTTTGATCTGGTCCATATCCACTCGGTCCAATGCGAAAATTCGATAGGTGCAATATGCCACGTGGCTTCCCGGTCCGCCTCAAAGATTTTGGGACCGCGCAGTTTTACATTCAGGGCTTGCAGCTTCAGATGGTGGTTGCCGCAATCGATCATCCGTCAGGAAGGATCAGACATGTCACAGATGATTTTTGCGATTGTAAAAATTTGCAAAACCCTGCTCGACATCCATCATTTGCGAAATATGAGAACAGCTATGAGAATACTTGGCTTCTATTTGAACAGTGCGAATGTCGCCGGTGGCTAGATGCGACTAGCCCCAAGTTGAAAAGCGCGCAGGGCTATCTTTATACAACGGTCGACAAATTCGCTGATCCACTAGACTTTGTTATCGCGCAGTTTTGCTCCGGCCTGAGCCAGATGTTCGGCAATCCACGGGATCGATTGTTGTGACCCACAAACAACCAGCAGCGGAATATTCGGCTGCGCTGCCTTGGGCAACAGATCGCATTTTCCTTAGGCAAAGATGTGTGGCCCATCCTCATGATCTGAAAGCGCTACGAAGGTTTTTGATCCGACAGCAGACGGCGTTTTTCAGCCATTGCTTCCCTGCGGCTGCGTTCGATCCCCAACCTAAAGGACTCCTCGACGAAATCGATGTGGTCGGTTGCGGCCTTTTCTGCACGTTCCTCGTCGCCGTCGATTACGGCCCGGCCAAGCTCCATATGTTGATCCAGCAGCTTCTTGCCGGTGCCATCGATCGTCTTAAGAAAGTCGCGATTGTAGAATACGCCCTTGCGCGTAAGTTCGTAGATTGAAGCCATGATATGGATCAGTGTTGCGTTCTGGCTGGCGTCGACGATTGCAGAGTGCAGCGCAAAATCTGCCTCTTGAGAGGCTTTGGTGTCGTTTTCACGCCAGGCGCGTTCATTTTCGACCAAAATCTCGGCAATCCTCTCTTGATCTGCTTTTGTCGCGCGGCGCGCTGCAAGGCGGGCGGCAAAGCCTTCCTGTTCGCGCCGATATTCCAGATAATCGAAAAAGGCGGGCTCATGTCTCTCATAAAGTGCGAGTAGTGCCGGCATCATGGCCTGACCTGTCAGAGCCGCGACAAAGGTTCCTTCACCATGTTGCGTCGTGACCAAGCCGCGCTCTTCCAGAACGGACAGAGCCTCGCGCAGTTTCGGGCGCGAAACACGCAGCATCTCCGCGAGGTCTCGTTCCGAAGGCAGTTTGCGACCCTGTTTCAGAATGCCCGAGGCGATCAAATCTTCGATCTGAGACACAACAGCCTCGGCCAGTGATTCGTGTCCAACCGGTTCAAATATCGCTGTGGGGCTCATGGTGCTGTGCCTCTGTTCGATGTCTTAAGTAAAGATCACTGGTAAATAAATATAACCATAATCTGTTTAGATTCAAGCAGTGAGACCCGGAAGATCACCGTATAACAGGTGACTGTTTTTGAACGTAATTTGATCGATTTTCTTTTCTTCTTTGCGAGTGACGTATGTAGCTGAGGTGACTGCGTTGTTTCGTCGACTTAATTCCAGTGGTAAATAAAGTTGTTGACTGGTTTTTATTGGTAAAGTTAGTTTACCACCGGAATGGTGTGGGAGGGACCTGCGCCGCTGATCAGGACAATGTTCCGACCTACCCTGGAGGAGAATTCATGAAGAAGACCCTGACGAGCCTCGCCGTAGCTGCCAGCCTGCTGGCCGCACCTGCAGTTGCCGCAGACAAACTGTTGCTGAAAACCCCGATTGCCTTTTCGACCGAGCTGCCGGGCCTGGGTTCACCGATCCCGCGCGTTGCCGAACAGCTTGAGTTGATGTCGGGCGGTACGTTGAAGATGAAAGTCTACGAGCCAGGCAAACTGGTTCCGCCGTTTGAAATTCTGGACGCTGTGTCGACCGGCAAGATCAATTCTGGCTACACTACGGCCGGATATTGGGCGGGTAAAATCCCTGCCGCGCCGCTGTTCTCGGCCGTTCCTTTTGGCCCCGAGGCGGGCGAATACATGGCTTGGCTGTATTACGGCAACGGCCTGACTCTTTACCAAGAGATGTATGATCAGGCGGGCTTCAACGTCAAAGTTCTGCCCTGCGCGATCATTGCGCCTGAAACTTCGGGCTGGTTCGCATCCGAGATCAATTCACCCGAAGACCTGAACGGCCTGAAGATGCGTTTCTTTGGTCTGGGTGGAAAAGTGATGCAGAAACTGGGCGTGGCGACCTCGCTGCTGCCAGGTGGTGAGATTTTCCCTGCGCTGGAAAAAGGCGCGATCGACGCGACCGAGTTTTCGATGCCTGCCATCGACGCGCGACTGGGGTTCCACAAGCTGGTCAAATACAATTACTTCCCTGGCTGGCATCAGCAGGCAACTGTGTTCGAACTGCTGATCAACAAGGACGTCTGGAACGAAACCAGCGACCAGCACAAAGCGATCATTGAAAGCGCCTGTAAAGCTTCGATGGCGGACAGCTTTGCCGAAGGCGAAGCCATTCAGCACGCTGCGCTGATCGACAACATTGAAAACAACGGTGTCACCATCAAACAGTGGTCGCCTGAGATGCTGGATACCTTCCGCGCAACTTGGGATGAGGTTGCTGCTGAAGAAGCTGCTAACGACGCCTTCTTCGCACAGGTACTGGCCGACATGAACGAGTTCCGCGACGGCTATGACCTCTGGAAAACGAATGCGTTCCTCCCTCGTCAGTAATCTCCCTTGCTGACGCAACCGGGGCGGCGGTATCCGTCGCTCCGGTTCTTATTTCCTGATCTTCGGAATTTCTATCCTTTCACTGCCCGCGCGCCGGGCTGCTGAGCGAGGTATGACCATGACCACACAGAACAACCTTACCGATCCGGTCGAAGCCTATGAAGGCATCCTGGAACATCCCGAAACTGACCGTCAGAAGATCGCGGTCGCGATAGACGCAAGCGTCAAGGCTGTCGGCCATGTGGTCATGTGGGCAAATGTCCTGCTGATGGGGGCAATTTTCACCCAGGTCGCTCTGCGCTATTTGCTCAGCCAGAACTACCCCAAGTTGGACGAGATCCAGTGGCATTTCTACGGCATCGTGACGATGATCGGCATCTCTTATGCTTTGATCACCGACAGTCACGTGCGCGTCGATGTTCTGCACATGCAGCTGTCACGCCGGGCTCAGCGGGTCATCGAGGTGATCGGTATTCTTACCCTGCTGACCCCGTTCATCTATCTGATGATCGATCAGGGGTACGACTATTTCTACGAAAGCTTCCGGGTCAATGAACGCTCGGACAGCCCAACCGGCCTGCCTGCCCGCTGGGCTTTCAAGGCAGTAATCCCGATCAGCTTTGTTCTTCTAGCACTGGCGGCGCTTGCGCGACTGATCCACGATGGGCACGCGCTTTTGTATGGACCGGCCTCAGAGCGCGAAGGTGCATCTTTGCGTCGTATCCTGCTGGTTCTGGCCGTGTTTGCCGCTGTTTGCGTCGGCTTGACCTTCCTCGTGGAAACTACCGAGGAAAAGCTTGTCATCGCCATGTTCCTGACCTTCATTGCGCTGTTGTTTACCGGGTACCCGGTGGCCTGGGTTCTGGCGGGTGTCGGCGTTGCCTATTGTGGTCTGGCCTATCTGTTCGACAACGATCTGATGCTGTGGACCGGGTTGGAGAGCACCTTTACAGGGCTCGACTATCTGACCCTTGGTGCGGTTGTGAACCGTGTTTATGCGACGATGTCCAATGCGGTTCTGGTTGCGTTGCCGATGTTTATTTTCATGGGTCTGATGCTGGACGAATCCGGTGTTGCGGAACGTCTGATGTCCTCGATGCAGCGCCTGTTTGGTACAGTGCGTGGAGGATTGGCCATCACCGTTACCCTGATCGGTATCATTCTGGCGGCCTCGACCGGTATCATCGGTGCATCAGTGGTGTTGCTGGGCGTGCTGTCCCTGCCGTCAATGATGCAACAGAAATACCAGCCGACGCTTGCGGCGGGCGTGGTCTCGGCATCCGGTACGCTGGGTATTCTGATCCCGCCCTCAATCATGCTGGTGATCATGGCCGACCAGATGGCGCTGTCGGTGGGTGACCTGTTCATGGCCGCGGTCTTCCCGGGTGTGATCATTGGTGGCCTTTACCTGACATACATCTTCATACTCGCACTGGTGAAACGTGACGCGGCCCCCGTGCCTGAAGGCGCGAAGGCCCCCGACTGGGCTGCGGTCAAAGACGTAATGATCGCCGTCATTCCGACGCTAATGTTGATCCTTGCGGTTCTGGGTTCGATCTTTGCTGGTTTGACCACTCCGACCGAAGCCTCTGGCATCGGCGCACTGGGCGCGACGCTGTTGGCCCTGGGCTATCGCAAGCTTACCTTCCACAAGTTGTGGAACGTGCTGGTGTCGACCTTCAATACCACCGCCTACATCTTTGCCATCTTCCTTGGTGCAACCGTGTTTTCGTATGTCCTGCGGGAACTGGGCGGCGACGAGTTGATTGAACATGTGGTGCAATCCACCGGATTCAGTGCAAACGGTACCATCCTCTTTATCCTGTTCATCGTCTTCCTGCTGGGGTTTGTGTTGGACTGGATCGAAATCACGCTGATCGTGTTGCCCCTGATGCGCCCCATCGTGAACGGCCTTGGCATCGACATCCCGGGCTTTGGCGTTTTGGACGAACCCGCGCTGGTGTGGTTCGTGATCCTGGTCGCGGTAACGCTGCAAACCAGCTTCCTGACACCGCCCGTGGGTTTCGCGCTGTTCTATCTAAAAGGCGTCTGCCCGCCCGAGATCAAGCTGATGCATATCTACAAAGGGATCATTCCCTTTGTGCTGCTGCAGCTTACCGGTCTGGCCCTGGTCTTCTTATGGCCGACCCTTGCCACCTGGTTGCCTTCGGTCGCCTATTAAGGAGTTCGCGTGATGCGTCTGAGCCAATGCCACAACTTTCATGACTTTCGGCGGCTGGCTAAAAAGCGGCTGCCGGGGCCCATCTTCAACTATATCGATGGCGGTGCGGATGACGAGGTGACGTATCGCGAGAATACAAACGCATTTGACCGCTGCGATCTGCTGCCCTCGGTTCTGCGCGGGGTATCGGATGTTGATATGTCGGTCACAGTGATGGGTCAAAAGCTGGACATGCCCGTCTATTGTTCGCCCACAGCACTGCAGCGCCTGTTCCACCATCAGGGCGAACGCGCGGTGGCCGCAGCGGCCGAGAAATACGGCACCATGTTTGGCGTATCGTCACTGGGTACCGTATCGCTTGAAGAGCTGCGGCAAAAGCACAAGAACCCGCAAGTCTATCAATTCTATTTCCACAAGGACCGCGGCCTGAACGCCGCCATGATGCAGCGCGCCAAAGAGGCCGGTGTCGAAGTCATGATGCTGACCGTCGACAGCATCACCGGCGGCAATCGCGAGCGTGACCTGCGCACCGGCTTTTCGATCCCGTTCCGGCTGACGTTGGGGGGTATGATCCAGTTCGCAATCAAGCCGATGTGGGGGATCAACTATGTGACCCACGAGAAATTCCGCCTGCCGCAGTTAGAGGAACATGTAGACATGGGTGGAGGTGCCAGTTCGATCGGCGGGTATTTCACCGACATGCTGGATCCGTCGATGACCTGGAATGACGTCGCTCAGATGGTGCGGGATTGGGACGGTCAATTCTGCCTGAAAGGGATCATGACCGTTGAAGACGCGCGTCGCGCGGCCGAGATCGGATGCACCGGGATTATCCTGTCAAACCATGGCGGTCGTCAGTTGGACGGCTCGCGCACGCCGTTCGACCAACTGGCCGAGATCGTCGATGCGGTCGGTGACAAGCTGGACGTGATGATGGACAGCGGTATCCAGCGCGGAACCCATGTGTTGAAGGCGCTGTCGCTGGGGGCAAAGGCCGTTGGGGTAGGGCGTCACTATTTGTATCCGCTTGCCGCTGCGGGGCAGGCAGGTGTCGAACGCGCGTTGGGATTGATGCGGGCCGAGATTGAACGCGATATGAAACTGATGGGTGTGACCCGTATCGACCAGTTGAACCGCAATAATGTTCGGTTCAGGGACACTGCGCCCACTTTGAATGTACAAAGGGACGCAGCATGACCAATGAGGACCTGATCGGGACGTTCCGCGCCATCGTCGGCTCTCGCCATGTCCTGACCGACAAACGCGCGACTGAACGGTTTTGCCGCGGCTTTCGCTCGGGTGAGGGCGAGGCATTGTGTGTCATTCGACCGGGTACGCTGTTGGAACAGTGGAGGGTGCTGCAAGCCTGCGTCGCGGCGGATAAAATCGTCATCATGCAAGCGGCCAACACCGGCCTGACCGAGGGCTCGACCCCATCCGGCCACTATGACCGAGATGTGGTCCTGATAAACACTCGCCGGATGGACACCCTGGTTACTTTGAATGACGGCGCGCAGATTGTCAGCTTTCCGGGTGCCACACTTTTCGCACTGGAAAAACTGTTGGCTCCGCTGGGACGCGAGCCGCATTCGGTAATTGGGTCGTCCTGTATCGGGGCGTCGATTGTTGGTGGAGTCTGCAACAACTCGGGAGGTTCCCTGGTCGAACGCGGCCCAGTTTACACCGAACTTTCGGTCTATGCCCGGATCACCGAACAGGGTGATCTAGAGTTGGTCAATCATCTGGGTATTGATCTGGGCGAGACGCCCGAAGAAATTCTGACCAATCTGGACGCCGGAACCTTCAACCGGACACCAGAATCCTCTAACAAACGCGCCTCGGCCAGTGACTATGCGCAGATCGTGCGCGATGTGGATGCTCAAACGCCTGCGCGGTTCAACGCCGACACGGGAAAACTGTTCGAATCCGCCGGGTCTGCTGGAAAGTTGGCCGTATTCGCCGTGCGCCTTGATACCTTTCCCCAGAACGATGCTGAGAAGGTGTTTTACATCGGTGCCAACGATCCCGGTGATCTGGCCGCCCTACGCCGCCATATTCTGTCCGAGTTTAAATTCTTGCCAGTGTCCGCAGAATACATGCACCGCGACGTGTTCGATATTACTGCGCGCTATGGCAAGGACACGGTCGTGATGATCGATAAGCTAGGCACTGACCGCCTACCGATGTTTTTTGCCATGAAAGGGGCTGTGGATGCGCGGTTGCGACGGGTTCCGTTCCTGCGTAATTTTACCGACCGCTTCATGCAAATGGCAGTGGCGTTGTGGCCACGAGTTCTGCCCAAAAGAATGCTGGGTTTCCGCGACCGATTTGAACATCACCTGATCCTTAAAATGAAGGATGCCGGGATAGATGAAGCGGCCAATTGGTTGCCCGGCTTTCTGGAAGATCGTGACGCCGATTTCTTTGAATGCACAGCGCGTGAGGCCAAGATTGCGGGGCTTCACCGTTTCGCCGCTGCGGGGGCCGCCGTGCGCTATATGGCCATTCACGCAGATGAGGTCGAGGACATCATCGCCTTGGACGTCGCCCTGCGACGCAATGATCAGGATTGGCTGGAAAACCTACCACCCGAGATAAGTAATCAGCTTGTCCACAAGCTCTATTATGGACATTTCATGTGCCACGTGATGCATCAGGACTATGTGGTTCGAAAAGGGGCGGACCCTAAGGCATTGAAGGCGGCGATGCTCAAGTTGTTTGATGCGCGCGGCGCGGAATATCCGGCCGAACACAATGTGGGCCACCTGTATGCCGCGAAACCCGATCTGGCGGCACATTACAAGTGTTGTGATCCCACCAATTCGTTCAACCCCGGAATTGGAAAGATGTCCAAAGCACGGAACTATGCCGGGGTTGCACCCGAATAGCCAACAGTGTCGGGACCGTCGTCAGCAGCAGACCCAGCAGCAATGGGCAGCCTTCTGGTGATACGGGTGTAGGGGATTTTTTCCAGGTCGCAGAGAAAGGTACCTGGTGAAGAAACCGCAAAAACCTCTTCTGCAATAGGTTCGAAATCTGCTCGGAAATGGGCTGTACTCTTCACGCAAATCACCGAATAACTCGTTGGATTTAAACCAATATGCGTGAAATGCGCGCGATCCAGGCATTGGTTGCGTATACTTGTGACGACAAGATCAATCTCGGCCTTGTGCCCAACCAACCGAAGGGCCGCCGTCTTGCCGAGCGTTGCAAAGCCACCACCATACATTTCACCCGTATAGCGACATGTGCCATCACCCAATGCCAGAACTTCAAACTCTGCTTTGACCGGAACGTGACCCGCCAAGTTGGATTTTGCACCAATAGCCAGATTGACCAATGCACCTTCACCCGCCGCATGGGCTTGCTCTGCGCTTTCGGGATCATTGAATAGGCCCATCAAAACGCTTGTGACTCCACCCTCTATCAGGGCTGCCAGCAATCCAGTGGTGTCAGACGTCCCACCCGCACCGGCGTTGTCCTGAACATCAGCCAATACAACCGGCTTTTCCCGTCTTTGGCGGCCTGTCAAAATAGCCTCTTCCAGAGACAGCATGGAACAATCAAGGCGGGTTTCCTGGGCCACAAACAAGTTGACGATATCTTCAACGGCAGCGGCCGCTTTATTCGCTGTGGTTGCGTAGGCAACGCAGGACGGGCCGGTGTCGGGAAAATCCGCCGCCGTAAAGCCAAGCGCGATTTCTGTCAGTACATCCTGCTGCTCGAATCTTGCTGGCAATTGATAGATTTCGTCGAATGGCGCAGAGCCGGTATATTGTGCATGCAGCGGAATAAGATACGGCACCGCTTGAAACGCTTTGCTCAGTGTTTCACCTGCCAGCAAGCGCTGTAGTACAGGAACGCACCTTGCGCCTGTTTCCGCCATATCCAGATGAGGGTAGGTGCGAAAGATCGACAGGTAATCTGCGTGTTCAACCATCTGAGCCGAGATGTTGGCATGCAGGTCTAAACTTGCCACCACTGGAATTTCTGGGCCCACGAGATTGCGGACGCGACGCAGAACCTCTCCCTCGCCATCAGCTAGGCTTTCGGTGACCATCGCACCGTGCAGATCAAGATACACGCCGTCAATCTGACCCGCAGCGCGGATTCCATCCAATAACATCCCGCAAATCGTTTCGAATGCGTGATCGGTTACATGAGCAGATGGCTCTGCCGAACACCACAGTATCGGCACGACTTCAAACCCTACTGCGGTAGCCGCTGCAGCAAAACCTGCGGCGGGTAGGTTCATGCCAGCCGTTTCCGAAATAACCTGCGCGCCCAGCAGCATACTAGGCCAGGAATCCGCCATCTCAAACTCGGCCAGACCAGCCTTTGTCACACCATAGCAATTGGTTTCATGCTGAAACCCCGCGATCGCGATACGCTTGGCCGTCATTAGGTATGCTCGACTTCTTGTTCGGTGGGCAGTGCTGAAAATACTATTTGACCGTTGCGAATTGTTTCCAGCACCCGTGTGTCTGTCAGGTGATCCGGGGCGTGCAAAGGGTTACGCGAAAGAATGGCGAAATCAGCGACCTTACCCGGCTCGATAGACCCGCGCTGATCCTCTTTGAAGACTTGCCAGGCCGCGTCGATAGTTTGTGCGCGCAAGGCCGACAGAACGCTGATCTTTTGATCCTCGCCAAGCATACGGCCCGAAGCGGTTTTGCGATTTACCGCGCAATGGGCCAAGTGGATCGGACGTGTCGGCGTGACCGAGGCGTCGTTGTGGATCGTGTATCGCACGCCGAACTTTTCCGCTGACGCCGCAGGGGAAATTCGCGCAGACCGCTCTGGCCCCAGGAAGGTGTCAAAGTGGCGATCCCCCCAAAAATACACATGAGCGGGAAAGAAGCTGACGGTCAGGCCAAGTTGGGCCATACGCCTTAGCTGATCATCCCGCAGGGCCTGACCGTGGATAATGGTATGGCGATGATCTGCGCGGGTGTGCGCCTGCAGGGCTTTTTCAACCGCATCAATGAACATCTCGGCGCCGGCATCGCCATTGCAGTGGCAATGAATTTGCAGACCTTTTTCATGAAGCTTGCGAACGTCAGCATCCAGCTGCTGTTGCGAGGTGTAGACCATTCCGCATGGATGATCCGAATCTATCGGTCGATAATAGGGGGCCGACAGATAGGCGGTCTGCAACTGAAACGCCCCATCCGTGAACAGCTTGCGCGGACCCAGTGTAAAATGTGGGTTGCCGGGCCAATTCGCGCCGATCCAATGCGTGCTTAGTTCGGGCTCCAGTCTTGCGATGGGCAAAAGCTCAATGTCTATTCCCGGGTCCTGATCTGCGGGCAAACTGGCAAAGTGATCCAGCATGGCTTGCGACGTCCAGGCATTCTGCGCATAGGTCACGCCATGGGCCAGGTATTCGTCACGACAGGCATCAAAGCCCTGCCAGAATCTTTCCCGGTTGATAAGGAAATCTGTGTCGCCCATCTCACCCATGGCCGATAGCCCTTCGATCAACCCCGTTAAGGCGCCGGTATCGGGATCGCGACCAAAGCGGCCACCTTCCGGGTCAGGGGTTTGACGGTTTATCCCGCGCCTCTCGAGTGCAACAGAATTTGCGGCCCCGTTGTGACCCGACGCATGGATAACCCAGATGGGATGGCGTAATGATACGTCGTCCAACTCGGCCCGTGTGGGCATTCGGTGTTCTAGAATGGACGTATTGTCAAACGACACCCCCATGACCCATTCACCCTCGGGCGTCACGTCGGCTTTTTCTCGAAGTCTGTCCAGCGCCTGGGCCATTTGTGTGCAATCCCCCAATGGGGGCGGGGACAGGTCAACACGGAACAGTCGGATAAACCCCGGATCCGGGAAGTGCCCGTGTGGGTCGATAAACGCAGGAATCAGAGTGCGCCCCTGCAGGTTATGCTCTTGGACATCAGAAGGCATGCGCGCGCGCAGGTCAGCTTCGGACCCTACCGCCTGGATTCTGTCACCTGCAGTCAAAACTGCCTCAGGCGAAGAGTTCTGTGCATCCATCGTCAGGATTGTGCCATTGAAATAGAGTGTGCTTGGCATTGGACTACCTATTAGGACAGCGGGGCCAGACAACGCAGGCCGTGGCCTTCGCCCACTTCCCATTCAGGTGTCTGGGTGCAGATATCCTTGGCAAAAGGACAGCGCTCGCGGAATTCGCACCCGGAAGGGCGCTTGAGCAGGCTGGGGGGTTCACCTTTAAGGGCGATCCGTTCCAATCGCGCATCCGGGTCGGGTTCTGGATTGGCACTCAGAAGACAGCGCGTATAAGGATGGCGCGGGTCGTTGAAAATCGTCTCGGTTGTGCCTTCTTCGACCAATCGGCCCAGATACATGATGCCCATCCTGTCGGCCACGTGGCGCACGACGCTGAGGTTATGTGTGATGATAACCATCGCCAAACCCAGCCTTTCACGCAGATCGTTGAGCAGGTTCAGCAATTCGCCCTGCACCGACACATCAAGGCCAGCGGTTGGTTCATCCGCCAGGATCAGCTTGGGCTCCAGCGCCAACGCACGGGCTACGCCCACACGCCGTGCCTGACCACCAGACAGCTGGTAAGGATAACGATCCGCAAAATGCGTGGGCAGGTTGACCATTTCCAGCAGGCGCTTGGCCTCGGCATCCAGATCGCGGTCTTTCATGCCCTGAATGCGATAGGGTTCTGTGATCAGGCTGCGGATTGTCAAGCGTGGCGAGAGGCTGCCGACCGGGTCCTGAAACATCATTGCCATGTCCTTGCGAAGCGGACGCATGACCTTTTCCGGCGCGCCTCGAATTTCCTGGCCTTCAAAAGTGACCGAACCATCCTGCGCCGGGGCAAGTCCCGCAATGGCGCGAATAACCGTCGTTTTGCCAGAGCCACTTTCACCAACCAGCGCGTAGGTCTCGCCGGGTTCTACGGTAAAGCTGACGCCCGCCAGAACATTGACCGGTCCATAGCTGGTTTTAAGGTCCACGACGTTCAGCAAGCTCATGTTGTGGCCTCCTCATGGTTCAGCCAGCACGCAGCATGATGGCCTTCTTTTAGTTGATCCAAATGGGGCACCTCACTCGCGCAGCGTGCCATCGCTTGATCGCAACGATCTCTGAAAATGCAGCCACCTGGCAGGTTGGCCAGATCGGGCACTTCACCGGGGATGGTCGGCAAAATACGGGCACGTTCCTTGATGTGACCGGGGTCGCATTCAATCAGACGACGCGTGTAGGGATGTTTGGGATTGTGGAAAATCTCACGCACGTCACCGCTTTCGACGACCGCGCCAGCATACATCACAACTACCCGGTCGCAGAGTTCCGCAATCACGCCCAGATGGTGCGAGATAAACAGGATGGCACAGTGAAATTCGCGTTGTAGTTCTTGCAGGCGCTCAATGATCTGCACCTCAAGCGTTGCGTCCAATGCAGTTGTCGGCTCATCCGCGATCAACAGGTCAGGTTCGGACATCAACGCCATCGCAATCGCGATCCGCTGGCGCATCCCGCCCGAGAATTCGTGGGGATATTGTTTCAATCGCGCTTCGGGATCGGGAATGCCAACGGCACCCAGCATCTTGGCTGCGTGGGCCAGTTTGTCCGCTTTGGATTGCTTGGATCGGTGCTGAATGTCCAGCATCTGCTGCCCGATGGTCAGAACCGGATTATGCGTTTGCATCGGATCCTGAAAGACAATGGATATATCCGCCCCACGCAGGTCACGCATCTGACGCTCAGAGGCTTGCAGCAAGTCCTGCCCCTTGAACCTAACCTCTCCTTCGCGGAAGCGCGTATTGGGTGCGGTCAAACGCAGGATGGATGAAATCAAGGTGGATTTGCCACAACCGGATTCCCCAACGATGCCGACAATTTCACCCTTGTTGACGTTGAATGTGATGTCCCGCAGGGCCTTCAGATCGCCGCGTCCTGTTTCGTAGTCGACGCTGAGGTGGTCGATTTCCAGAAGTATATCGGTCATCTCTGTTTCCTCAGTTTCGGGTCAACCACGTCGCGCAGGCTTTCACCCAGGAAGGTGAACCCAAGCGTTGCCAGAATGATTGGCAGGCCGCCGCCCACTACCAGCCACGGTGTTTGGCGGATCAGCGAATAGCCATCCTTGAGCAATGCGCCCCAGCTGGGGGTTGGGGGTTTGACACCCAGTCCCAAGAAGGAGAGGCCAGCCTCAAGCGCGATAACTGTGGGGATGTCCATCGCCGCCAGTACCGCCAGAACGCCAATGATGTTGGGCAGCATATGCACACCCAAGATGCGCGCCATGCTGGTCCCCATCGAGCGTTCGGCCAGTATGAACTCGGAGTTGCGCAGCGTCAGCGTCTGGGTCCGCGCCACTCGCCCGTATGTCGGGATCGAGGTCGCCATGACCACAAACACCACGGTCTGAAGGCTCGGCCCGACGAGGGCCACAACAGCAAGCGCGAACATCACGGTCGGAAAGGACCTGATGGTGTCGAAAAATAGCATCAGAAGATTGTCGAGCCATTTCGGCCCGTACCCTGCAATCATACCCAGCGTCAGGCCAATCGCCATGGCACCAAACACAGCAGGCAAAGCCACCTTGAGCGCGACTTGGCCTCCGGCAATCACACGCGAAAACGTATCGCGACCCAGCTGGTCGGTCCCCAGCAAGTGCGCCGCGGACGGTCCTTGCATGCGGGATTTGATATCCATCGCAATCGGGTCATAAGGCACGATCCAGGCCGCGAATATCGCGCAGAACACGATGATGCCAACGATGATCAAGCCCATTAGGCCAAGCGGGTCGCGAGCGACACCGACTATGATCTGGCCCAATTCAGAACGAGATTTTTCCATAACTCCCCCTCCTCAATGAGCGGTACGCGCACGTGGATCGAGCAACGCATTGATCAGATCAGCCAATGCGGTCGACACCACGAACAGCGCGGTGGATACGAGGACCGAACCCATGACAATCGGGTAGTTGCGGGTCGTGATGCTATCGATCACCAACTTTCCCAGCCCGGGGCGGGCAAAGACGATTTCTGCAAAAACGGCCGAGCTGAGAAGAAAGCCCATCCCGACACCGATCACAGTAACCACCGGCAGAATGGCGATCCGCAACGCGTAAACCATGACTACGCGACGTTCGGCGATACCAAAGGCCCGGGCCGTGCGTACATGGCTTTCGCCCATAACTTCCAGCATCGAAGCCCGCACAAGCCTGGCAATATAGCCAACCCAGCTGAGCCCGATTGCAAAGGCCGGCAGGACCAGATGGTCCAGTCGATCCCAGAACCCTTCGCCCGCGCCAATGGCAGGGAACCATTGCAGATGCACGGCAAAAACAAGCAGCGCCAACAGTGCAACAACAAAGGCCGGCGCGGCAACAAAGCTGACGGATACTGCAGCAGCGATCCGGTCGATCAAGGTGTTAGGATGCGCAGCCGCATAGGCACCAAGCGCAATGCCCAAGCTTGCAGACCACAGGATAGACGCAAAGATCAGCTCCAGAGTGAAAGGCAATTGCTGAAACACAATCTCGGTCACGGAACGGCCCGAGAAGACGTCAGTGCCAAGGTCACCCTGCAGGAGGTTTCCATAGAAGATCAAAAGTTGTTTCCAGATCGGTTGATCAAGCCCCAGCGCCGCGGTTAGCTGAGCCTGAAGCTCGGGCGTGGCGCGTGGGCCCAGCATGATCTGGACCGGATCGCCTGGTACGGCGCGGATCATCAGGAACATGACGGTCACCGCCACGAAGAGGATAAGCAGCGACAGCCCGAAGCGACGGGTTGCGAAATTCAGCATGGCCAACTGGCTCCTTGCGGCTTGGTGGCTTTGTTTTTGGTACGGCGAGCGTTACGCGCCCGCCGCACCTCGGTCGACCTGGGGAGATCAAGTCGCCTTGCCGAAATAGCGAAGCAGGGACAGGCCATCCGGCCGAAGCGCAGGAATGACACGTGCGCTGTGGATGACCGGTGTCGCCTCGTGGGTGATAAAGCGATAGGCACCGCTATCTTCCATCAAGTCCTGCGCGCGCTGATACATTTCAGCCCGTTTTGCGATATCCGTTTCCGCAGCCGCGGCTTCATGGATTTCGTTGAATTCAGGACTATTGAAACGCTCCCAGTTCCACTTGCCAATCTGTTCGGGCGTAAACCACGACGTCGCATAGTACGGATCAGGGGTCATGGAATAGCGATTCAGTACAAGCTGAAGGTTCTCATTGTCGCCAGACGCCCAGAACGCCCCGGATTCTAGCACATTCACCTCAACCGTGATCCCGATCTGCGCCAGTGTCGCCTGAATGATCTGGGCAGTTGTCGTAAAGGTCGTCTTGTTCAGTGTATCGAGGGTCAGCGTGACATTGGTTTCACCGGATTCCGCCAGCAACTGCGCCGCTTTTTCAAAATTCGCCTCGGGTGGCACAAGCGAAGAAGGTCGATGTCCGGCAAGACCCGGTGCAATGATGCCGGTCGATGGATCAGCGGCACCAAAATAGGCGGCCTCTAGAATGCTGGGTACATCCACCGCGTGCTGGATCGCCTGCCGCAGTTTTTGATTTTGCAGCTTCGGATGCTCGACGTTCATTCCCAACCAGACATAATAAAGCGAGGGTTTTTCAACCAGCGATCCGCCATTCGGAACACCGGCGCGGTACCGCTCGACCGAGCCCAGCGACACACGGGTTACATCCAGCTCACCTGCCTCAAACGCAATCTCGGCGGTGTTTTCATCGTCAATTGGATAAATCTCGACAGTATCCCAGGTCGGCGCATCCCCTTTCCAATCAGGGTTGCGCTTAAGAACCGTCTTTTCCTTGGGTGACCAACTGTCCCGCAGGTACGGCCCGGACTCTGCAACCGGATCAGCCCCGATCCGGCCACCAGCGGCTTCGACTGCCGCTTTTGAGACGATGTTTCCGGTGATATAGGGCAGGGCGATCGACCAGATCGGTGCGAACGGTTTGTTCAGAACAATTGTCCCTTCGCGTTCACCAGTTACTTCAACATGGCTGAATGGCCCCAAGTCGGGCTTGTTCGGACTGTCGGTCGCGTCGTCCACGACCCGTTCCATGCTGAATTTGACATCCTCGGCAGTCATGGCACCAAAACCGTTGGTGAACCCGATATCGTCACGTAGTGCGAATTTGATGTGGGTCGGATCAACCTGCTCAATCATCGTTGCGGCATCCAGCTGCCAGCCCCATTCCTCGCCCGGTTTGTACTGGATCAGCTTGTTGTAGATCGAAGCATGTACTTCCTCTTCAACAACACCAACGGAATGGGCCGGATCCATGTTCTGTGCATCACCATAAGCCCGCACACGCAAAACACCGTCATCTGCTGCAAACGCGCGGTCCGCCCACCCCATCGGAAGCGCGGTTGCGGCCCCAAGCGCGGTTGCGCCTTTCAGAAACCCTCGGCGACCGACATTGGCCTTCGTCCATTCGATCTTCATAGTATCCTCCCTTGGATTAATTCACAGAAGCCCGCGCGGAACGGTTTCCGACCATTCCTTTGTCAGAACTTCGATTTCCTCTGCGCCTTCGGTGGCGCGTAGTTTGCGGTAGAGATAGAAATTTTGCGCATCGCAGGTCATGCGGCACTCGGTCGAGATGGCCACCTGCCAATCCGCCCGCTCAAAGGTAAAATTCCAGGCGGTCTCGAAGACGGCGGTGGCGGGATCATCGGGGTGGATACCATAGTGCATTCGCACATCGCTGCCGACAATCAGATCATGATAAGGATCGCGCGTCTTGCCGTAGTCATCGAACGTTTCCAGAACCACTCGACCATCGTCGGTCATCATGCGTTCGGATTGGGCTGAAGGTGTACGCAAAGGTTCAGCTTCCAGAACCGGATATGTCTGTGCCGGTCCCGGTTCCGAGGCATGAATTTCGCGTGTGACCTCGCGCACCGGAAGATGAAGGGCGCAATCTTGCAAGTGCAATGTCACCTCGGCAGAATTCGGCGCCGGCCAGACGATCGGCCAGTAAGATGTAGACAGGGCCAGCCGCAACACATGGCCCCCGCGTAAGTGATGCGCGCATTCATTCAGGGCTACCTCGGCCTCGTAAATCTGACCTGGCTCCAGCGTTTGTGGCGTCTCATGACTGTGGTAGTGACACAGGTTCAAAGATCGATAGCTGATCCGCTGCGATACACCGTCAGGCGAGACGTCGCACAACCGCGCGACCAGTTGTGCCACTGGTTGATCCACTGAAAATTGAAACTTCAGCTTTGCGCGCCCCAGTAACTCTAACGGAGCTTGCAGCGGCGCGCTGTCAAAACAAACCGACAGGGCATCGTCCCTGGCCTGGTCGCCCGCAAGTTCGTTGTCGATCCGCATGCCTGCACAGAAATACCCCCCATCGGCACCAATATGACAGGGCGACGCGATAGCGACCGTACCAGACGTCGACTCCTGCGAAAAACCGCCCTTTGTCAGATGCCAGACCTGTTCAGAGACATGAGGCGAAGGCCATGTCGCCTCAGCGATCCAACGACCTTGCCGAGGGCTGTTATGCGCTGTTGGGTTGAAGTGTTCCTGCATATAGGTCCGATACGCAGGCAAATCCTCGGCGCCATTTTCTTGCCCTTTCAGCCAGCGATCAAACCAGCCGATGACTTCTGAGTGAAAATCCGCCGGATCAAGTTTCGAGATATGCGCGTAGCGATGTTCCCAAGGTCCAATGACGGCTTTGGCGGGCACGGTTAGGTTCGCGACCAAAGCCGGGGGTGCATTGACATAAGCATCTGCCCAGCCAGTGATTGCCAATACAGGGGTCTGGATCGCGGACCAATCCTCGCAAACTGAGCCGTGCTTCCAGAAAGAGTCCCGTGTCGGATGACGCAACCAATCCGCAGCGGAAAATGGGACGTTTTGCAGTCGGGCAAGCCAATCCTCTCGCCAATCCGCGCGAAGTTCAGGATCAGCAGGGCGGGTCAGGTACGCAAACATCTGACTGCCCCAGTTCATATTGTCACTTAGCAGGCATCCACCCATAAAATGGATGTCATCCGCAAAGCGATCCACAGTCGAAGCGACACTGACCACGGCTTTCAACGCAGGTGGTTGTCGAAAGGCCAGCTGCAGACCGTTAAACCCGCCCCAGGATATTCCAATCATCCCGACAAACCCGTCACACCAATCCTGCGCGGCAATCCAAGCTATGACCTCCTCGCCATCACGCAGTTCCTGCTCGGAATACTCGTCGTCGAACTGCCCTTCGCTGTCTCCGGTGCCAGCAATGTCGACGCGGATGCAGGCATATCCCGCCTCTGCAAATACGGTGTGTGTTGTTTCATCTCTTGGCGCAGTGCCATCGCGTTTGCGATATGGCAGGTATTCCAGAATGGTCGGGGCTGGCCCCGTGCCGGGCAGCCACAGCCGTGCTGCAAGCCGCCGCCCGTCCGCAAGGGTGATCCATGTGTTTTCGATGGTTTCGATTGGCATCTGAGACTTATCTGTTGTGGGCCGATACCGAAGAAGAAACGGATTTGCAGACAAAACAAATTGTGCGATCTTATGCGGGTTGACGCTATTTGCAGTGATATCGCGTCAGAATGCGAAAGGTTTTGCCTATGTCTGAGAATTTTTCTGCCAACCTGCGGTCGTTATGCGCAGAACATGGGAACATTTCGCAGATTTGTCGCGATATCGGCGTCAACAGACAGCAATTCAATCGTTACTTGAATGGCTCCAGTCTGCCTTCCGCGTACAACATGCGTCGCATTGCGCGTCATTTCGACCTGACAGAAGCCGATTTATTCGCTGAAACCGGCGTCTTCGAACTGATGCTAAAAGGCGCCCTGTCACATACCGGAACAACGCCAACGGATGCTTTTTTGGAACCTTTTCGAAGCCAACAGAAAAACCTCAGGCGATACGTGGGGTTCTATCATTCCTATTTCTGCACACCTTCATGGGAAGGAAAGATCTTTTGTTCATTGATCCGAATTCAGGAAGTCGATGGGCTGTTCACGATCCGCTCCCGAGAAATTGCTACGTCTCCAGACAAAAGCACGCACCAGATTTCACGCTATGCCGGTTTGGTGACAATGCGCGGAAACAGGATATTCGTGACCGAGCACGAGCTTACGCGCGAAGGTAGCGTTGCCAATACGATTTTGTATTCCGCACACCGTCAACAGCTGAAATATCTGCGAGGCATGACAATGGGCGTCGCATGGCGCCCTTACCCGCATCCCTACGCTGCCAAGGCAATCTGGAAACGATTGCACGAGCGTGTAACCGCCCGTGAGGCAATTGCTGCTTGTGGAATCTATCCTGCCCAAAGCAATAGGATTGATCCAACCGTCAGAAAGCACCTTCACGAGGCTTGAGGCGGTCGCTGAACCCAAAAGCTAGTTTTTTTTGTGATCGTTCGTTGCGGAGCGCGAAATCTACAGCCTTGAACTTTTAACGCAACTTTCTCGAAACGATCTGGGCGCGATACCTGGGTCATTGCTGTCTACTGCCACTCAGAATACGTAACCAAAGGCTTCGATGTCTTTGGCGTAGGTGCGATGAACAAGATCCCGCGTCTGAGGTGTAAAGGCTTCTCTATAGGAATGAGTATTTCTTGACGTGTTAAACCGCGGCAATTGGCATTCTATACCCACCTGTTCGCAAATTTCCTGAAAGCTGTCTTCGATCGTTTCGAACCGCCCTACATATTTCACTAATTTCTGCCCACTCCTGTTGAAGACGAACTCTGACTGAAATGGGATGTTGCCTCGTCCGCAATGCCATTCTGCAAATGCAGAAAAATCACCTAGGGACTTCGCGAATGAATGGTTCCAATGGCGAGGGTTTGACAAAGTATAGCTATAGGTAGAAAAAGCCGATCCCAAGGGTTTCTAACAAATGTAAAAGAAAATAGGTCGTCAAAAATTTCTTGACCTAGCTTGTCTACGACTTCGTCAATCCGAACGTGGTCTTTGAACGGTTGGGCCACTGTTCGAAGTCCCGTTCTTTCGTGAAGCTTTGTTTGTATTTTCAGTTGCTGCCTATAGGGCAACAAGGGCGATAACATTCTTTGCACAGGCCCCGCGGCAAAGGGATCAAGGCATTGGCGACCGATTGGCCAGCTGCTTTGGGAATGTGGAAGAAAATAAATTTATGCCTGCGAGAAAGTATCATTACTTTTCCTTGATAATTTCTTGAACTTGGCCGCAACCAAGTATCTATTCCCGGTGCGCTGCATTCGCAATCTCGTCTCAGGTTTCAGATTTTCCAATTAGTTGTGGTCAAATATAGCGTCAGCTGCCGAGGCACTGTGTTGACTTTTCAGGTCCTTTTGCCAAGGTCAACTGCTTTGTTTATGGCCGCATAGCGGGTTGCGTTTATGAAGATTTGTAAATGGTCTGGGGCGGGCACTGACTTACCCAAATGACTGTGAATTGAACAGTTTATACGCAAGCATTGGCTCAAACTATCGGCGGTCAAGTATCTGACAGAGGCGCACCATACAACTGCGACCGCAGTGCTGTTTGGTTTGCTGTCCGATTTTTCCAAGGCAACATGTGTTGGCATGCATGCGGAAAAATCCAAAAAACATCGCCCAAAGGAAACAGATTTGCGCTACGAAACTGAACTCGTTTCTCACCCAAATCAATAAGGTAAAAAGAAGACTGCGGAAAATGCGATTGCGTGGGTCGAAATATTTGGCGTCCAAATATTATAGTGCATTCTGGTAAGTATCCGACCTAAGATTGCATGTCCCGCTGCGATCCGAAAACATGGAAGTTCAAATACATCTCTGAAATCGCCATGAATCCGGGCCACCTTTGCGGCTTGGGATAAGATACTGGTGTATTTGATTGCTGTTATTTGGCGCAGCTCCTGAGTTGAAGGGGATCGCCGCCAGTATATTGCCCAAGTAATCACTGCCAAGCCGCAGCATTTCACCATCCGCTACACGCATCCGTGTCCCCATAAGGGTCATGAGCGAGGGCGAAAAGGACCAAGCGAAGTTAGAAGCGTGCTATCTGCAAATTTCTCTTTTGTTCCTGACAGATTTCGTGCGGTCTCCAACATGAGACTGAGGGACCAATCTGCAGCAGCTAGCCCTCTCATTACCTCCATCAAGGGGACAAAGACCATGACGGCACATGCAACGATGAGCAGCTTAACCGGGGTGACATTACGGCAAATCGCCTGATGAATGATCAACCAACCTGCAAAACACGCAAGCAGTGTTCCTCGATCCCCTGCAACCAAGAGAATGCTCATTAAGCAAAGAAATAGAAGATCTGACCAACCGAGACGCCGAACTCGGCTTTTGATCATTGCGTTGCACGTCAAGGCGGCGATGGGCAGAAACCACGTCATCGAAGCAATGAAAAGCCTGCTTTGAGAGCCACCTGTTCTTGCGTCGGAGTAATCATGATAGTTACCCGAAAGCATCGGTTTCAAACCAGCCCTCTTGCGGTGTCCAAAGCGATGATCAGAAACGAAAGGCCAATCAAACAAAGCGCTAAAAGTGTGGTAGTGACCTCAACCCGCCTTCTGTTTGCAGGCAGCTTTGTCCTGTTGAAACCTGTTCGCCGGGAACAGGTCAGAACACCCCAAGAAAAGGCTGCGACGGCGATCATGATTAGTGGCAAGCAACCGGTTAGATAACCGTAGTCAATCGCCCTGAAATAAACCAAACCCACAGGACCAAGTTCAAGATAAAGAATGTACGGCCCCAACAGGTAGAGCGATAAAGAAGCGAGATAAAGGAAAGGCATGGATACGATCCCGACCCCCGCCGTCAGCGCCAAAACAGCCAGATGAACGAAAAATACCGCAATGCATATCCAAGCTAGAATTGGCAAATAGACGGGATCAATATCCGGTCCCCACAATAGGGCCGCGGCGCTCCAGAAAACGACTTCGCAAGCAAAAAATACTACAAGCGTTTTCATATACACTTTCTCAGCGCATCTCTTTGCTAATCTTTGCAGCTACGTGGATTGATCAGGCCCGAGCCAGCCGCTGTCACGCAAGCCATGACACGTTAACTCGATGTGTTCAATCAAGTTGCTGTCCCCTTTGATCAGGCCCTGAGCTGTTTCTCAAACCGTGCAATGCACTCCTGATTTTGCAGACCAGTCCAATAGAAGTTCCCGCGGAATAGAATAGTACTACAATAGCCGAGAGGCGCACGTCCCCGATCAAGCCGGCGACGATCAGTCCGGCTGACAGACACAACAACATGAGGATGTTGTAGTTTCTTACAAACCGTTCCGCGTGAAGCAAGACAGCCGTAAGCTGCCCAGGCCCAGCTGCCGCGCGACACAGTTGAGCGAACGCAATGGTCACAAAAACCCAAAGCAAGAGATCTTGATCCGCAAGATCTGCCACCGGTCCAAGCCCGAAATACCCAAGGACCAGCAAAAGGATTGCTACACCAACTGCTGCCAGAACACTGATAAAAAGCGAAAACAGGATTGCGATCCTGTAATCGTGGCGAATTGCGCTGGGTTTATTGGCTTTGACGTGGCGATTGATCCTTGCGCCAAAGACCGCTCTTGCTGCTTTGACTCCAAAATTTAATGGGCCCGCCAGCCGTATTGCAATCGCGAGATACGCCAAAGTGTCGGGTGTTAAAAAGAACCCCGAAACAAAAATTGGCATGTGATTTCCAACACTCCGAGACAGGGACACCTGAAAATGTGCTCCGTTCGTCTTTACCAATCCAGCCCCCCGCCAATTGCGCGCGGCCTGCAAGGTAAGTGGGCACAAGTAATAGATCGAAGCAAAAGCCGTACAAACTACAAAGATCAGCAAATAAAAAATTGGTTCCTTAACCTCTGCCACCCACAGCAAAATAAAGCCACCGAACAACGCGATGGGCCTAAGGAAGTCACGGGCGAACTGTGCTCGCACGCCGCGCTCGGCGGCACGTAAGATCGCGTCAGAAATGTTCAGTGCTGTCAACGCAAAGGCCGCTGGTGCAATCCAAGCCAGCTCATTGCTTGTAACCAAGGAGGTTGCAAAGGCAATTGTGAGTGTTACCAATGCCCCAAGCAGATAGAATAAATAAGTATTGCCCATCTCAGAAGGCGCCTTGACCTTAGCAAGGTCGAGCGGAGCATGCTTTTTATAAGTGTCGTGGGTTGGCCGCGTTGCAAAACCAAGCTGCCGATACCGGCAGCCGAAATGATCCAGATATATCGCCCATAACCATCCGCACCCAAGGCCGAAGTAAGTAGGATCACAGTCGCCAGCGCGAACGTTGCTCCAAGGGCCTGTAGAACAACTATTGATGAAAGCGCTCTCAGCATGGCCATTTCAATGCGACTGCCTGCTCAAACAGTTCCAGCGCTTCTAGGTAACGCGGCGAGGCTAATATCTGATCATAGTATTTTTGTTTCAAACGATCTTTCTCGGCATTGGGCAATGAACTGCGTGCTTTTTCTTTTCGTTTGTCCTGCGTCGCCTTTTCGATCAACCCAGTTGTTACGGTGACATCATGACCAATTTTCTGCAAAATAGCCGATGAAATGTTCGCGGCATCTTCAATCACATCATCGAAAGTAACGATATGAATCTGAGGCGCGGAAATGTGTGCCAAAGTGGTTTGTGCGAACCCGATATACTGCTTTAGGCTGTCTGCTACCTCCAAATCTGGCTCACGCACTAGATAGGATGCAATGCACTCCAAAGGGTGCCGGAACAGGATAAAACACGGTATACTGTATCGTACGGCCATGCTGATTTGTTGCCGACGATGAACGTGGTTTGCTATCCGCAGGTCCTTTGGCCCGGCAGCGCGCACTATGCGGTGCAGATATGTGTTAGCCGATCGCGGGTAACCTTCTATGACAAGATCGCTTTTGGTGTCACCCAAATATGGCGTCCCAATTGTGCATTGCGCAGGGTTGCTGCCGCTGCAAAAGGATAGGTTTATCAAGAAAATTCATGGTACCCGTTTCGTATTACGGTTGGGTCGTGTGACCCACAATTGGCTTAAGAGCTGGCCAAAGTCATTTTGTAAAGAAGGCGATCAGGAGCGGTCTTGGAAGTGGCCCGCCGGCATCGAAGGATCCGGTAAAATTGGGTGTGCCGAACATTTCAGCGCGCACATACCCTTGTTCCGCACCACGCGGCGCGAAGCCAAGATCAAGATCGCTATCCAAGTTATCCAGGCGCTCTTGTTTGACATGAATATAAGGTAGCTTTGTCGTCCAGCGCCTGTGGCGAAGATTCACCGAAGATACGCAAGTAGCAGGCGCCAACGAGAGACATAAGGTAGTTGATGGCGTTGATTGTACCCCTGCATTGATGTGGCCCAGGTAGAGAAGGAACGTTGTGTATGTATAACCACAACCTCGCAACCAAGCGCGAGGTATCGCTCAATCCCTTTGTCTGTTTTCGAACAATCGACCATCCCGTTTCCAATAATTTTTGCTTGCCGAATTAGGGACTCGTATGGAGCTAAATCGATTTCAGAAATGACCACGCTCGCGCTCTTCTGTGCGCGCCCACCGTCCGCCACTCTTTTCAAAGCCGACATCACTCACGAACCCCAGTGAACGAAAGGTTTGCCATACTTCACCCGCATTTAAGATGCGCCGATCCCTTGCGATCCAATCTCCGACAAAGGTACTGCCCGACCGCGGCTGCCCCACTACATAATAAACCGTGAACTGCGACACATTCTTAGACATCTGCGCCCCTTGGTAAATCGGGATCCATGGGACCCTGAAGGCTGAGAGCCTCCAGAAGCTGAGACTTGATGCTCTGTGGGCTAAAATCCTGCTGAAACAACTCGGCTCCGGCCTGTCCCATGCCCGCAATATCCGCGCGAGCGCATTCCTGCAACGTATCGGCAAGACGATGTGGATCCTGCCCGTCAATCAAAAAGCCGGTTTCACCAGATACGGTCCGGAATACTGCGATACCGGTTGCAACTATGGCGCACCCATTGGCCATAGGGGATCGATCTTGGCTGTGCCTCGGCGGCATAACAGGTGGGTAGGCAAAATATGTGGTGTTGCGAATGCAATCGCTGCACCTCGCATCTCTCCACAACAGTGTCTCCAATATCCACGTTTAGGCCATGTACGGAGAGCTCGGCTGCACGGTTCTCAAGGCGCACCTGTCTTCGGCAGACAGCCATTTGCCGCGAAACGTAAACGAAAACTGATCACCCATTCCTCGCTGACACAGTATTTCGCCCGCTTCAAGCAGCGCAAGATAGCCTTTTCCTTGATGAAGTTCGACAGATAGAGAACTTTCAGCGGCCGTGGCGGCGAAGGTTTTACCGGAACTTGCTCTGGAATGAGCGCCGCATCAATCGTGTTCGGCAAAATACACACCTTCTGCAGGTCAAAACCACAAGCGGCCGGGTCTTCCGGCAGCAGGCTCGGACTAAGGACCAATATGTTGTTGGCTTGCTTATTCACATAGCGGTGCAAGTAAGCCATTAACCCGGTCATAGATGCAAAATAGTTTCCGTTCCGAATATGGAAGACCAGGGCGGCGTTACGAAAAAGCTGCCGAATTACAAAACGGTCACCGCATTGCGCATCATCCCCATCTTCGAAGCGGCAGGCAGAAAATAGACATAGTCCACTTTCGCACGCTGCAGTCCGCGCATTGCAAGCCGGGTTAATAGATCAACAGACATGATAGTGGCACCAACCGCACTGCGCAGGCGCTCGAGCGGGGTAACTGCCGCCAAATTTCCCAAACCGTTGGTCTTCAGCTCGATGAGTTCTATCCTGCAATAAGGCAGAAGAATGTCCAGTACGACCTCGGTACCAATCGCGGCGCCTGTTACGCCACCTTGTGCAGAGTTGGTCGCTGCCAGGGCGAGAAATGTAGGCCGGGTCATGAGGTGGCTTTTTTCAGTGATAGTTGATCATAAATACCGTCATAGGAGGCCGCCATCCGCTCAACACTGAACTCCACAAGATCACACTGCATACTACGCAAACGGGTCTGGATGCTCTCTATTGGACTAGCGTTAGTAATTCGAAGTTGCTCCACCAATGTGTTGAGGTTTTCGTGGTCAAACGTAACCGGCTTGTGTTTCCACCCGCTGAGCAGTGCATCAAGCTCTCTGCTCTGGCTGGTTAACGCAAAATATCCCCAGGAGATCGCCTCAAACAACGTGTTGGACATGCCCTCGGAAGCGCTGGGAAGCACCAGCATATGCGACTCAGGGCTGAAACACTCGCCCCAATCTGTAAGGCGGCCATGCAATCGGACGTTATCTGCAAGCCCCAAAGTCTTTATGCTGTTGCGGATGGCTGCCTCTTCCGGCCCTTCACCAACGATGTCGAGACCTTGGATCCCTGTTTCTGCCAGAATGCGTGGCATTTTTTCGACCAAGGGTTGAACGCGTTTTTGTTCGACCAATCTCCCAACGAACAACAGGCGGGTTGGGTGACTTGAGATCGGGACCTCGCGGGCCTTCAGCGCTAGGCCATTTGCAATGGTCTTTGTTTTGCGCGGCACGCCCAATACCCGACGCAATGACAAAGGCGGTGGGAAATGGGGATAATTAGGCACCACCAGATCCGCAACCACATGGTTGATATACGGCAGCCGGTCGCGGAAGGCGCCCCCACCGTAATTACGTACCTTACGACGATCGCCACTGATTATTCGACATCCATTGGATTTCGCCGCCAACATTGCCGGAATTGTAATCCGGTCAGGCAGCCATAACTGCACAATATCAATGCTATACTCCCTGATAACAGTTTGGATTTTGGAGAATATCTTCACTGGGTTGAGATTTTCCAACAACACTACTGGAGTGTCACTCGCGACTTCGTTTCCCTTGAGGACTGCAATGACATGGCTATGTCTGGAAGCTTGCGTCAGCAACATCATTTGGCGCTCAGCTCCTCCTTTCTCCATATGCGCGATAACATGCATAACTTTGGCAGCATTCAATTTTGTTCGTTCAAAATGTTCAGGCATTAGTAATTTTCATGAAGCCGGAGAAATAATCTATAATTGAGCGTCCCGTAGCAAACTTCTCACTTCACCAAAACCCACAACGAGAGGTAGTCATGCCTTTTTCCCAAGCCTACCTCAATTTGGGTCACTTTCTGGGTCAAGGACTATAGGTCAGGGTAGATTTTCGCGCGCAGACAACAGTTCCGCGGAACGAGACGGGCTTTTAATTTTCCTGAATTGTTGATGCGACTGCACGGGGAAACAAAAAGCTTCACGTGTCTTCCCAAGCCATTTTGCAATGTAATGGCCTTTATCGCCTCAAAGGCGCTGGACTAAATTGACAGTAGTTAACATTTTGACCCGGATTAACCCGCCAACTGCAATTCACGCCATCGGTGGCAGCTTACTGCGTGTCCAGCCTCGCAGGTCTCCAAATGCGGCTCTTCCCGCTTGCACAGGTCAGTGGCAAAAGGACAACGTGTGTGAAACTGACAACCACTGGGGCGATTGGTTGGCGACGGGATCTCACCTTCAAGTTTCTGCGCTTTGCCGCGATCATCCGGGTCCAGAGACGGGATCGCTGAAAACAGTGCTTTGGTGTATGGGTGACGCGGCGATTGGAACAGCTGGCGCGTTGGCGCGCTTTCCATGATCTGCCCCAGATACATCACGGCGACATGATCGCAGGTATGGGCCACCACCGACAGGTCATGACTGATGAACAGATAAGTCAGCCCCATCTCATCCTGAAGCGACTTTAACAGGTTCAGGATGTCGGCCTGAATTGACACATCCAGTGCCGCGACGCTTTCGTCTGCCACCACAAACCGGGGTTTGGACACCAGAGCGCGGGCAATGGAAATCCGCTGACGCTGACCGCCAGAAAAAGCATGTGGAAACCGGCGCAAATGTTCCAGGTTTAGCCGACACAAGCTGGCGATTTCGCGCACACGCTCGTCCACCTCTTCGCGCGAGTTGCACAGACCCATAACTTCCAGAGGTTCGGCAATGATGTCGCGAACGGTCATACGCGGAGACAGCGCAGCATATGGGTCTTGAAAGATCAGCTGTGCACGGCGGCGGTATTCCTTCAGGTCGGCCCCGGCCAAATTGCCCAGATCATAGCTGACCTCTCCATCGTCATAATGGGCGGTGCCACCGGTGATGGGGGCCGCATTCAGCAGGGCACGGCCAAAGGTTGTCTTACCCGAACCGCTCTCACCTACCACACCGAAAAAAGACCCTCGGGGGATCGACAGCGAAACTTCGTTGACCGCCATCAGGGTACGCTTGTTGAAAATCTTCCCGCCGACAGGGAATCCAACCGACAGGTCCTGGGTTTCGATCAGATTGTCGTTGCTCATGCGGATTGTCTCTCGTCACAAAGGTGGCAGGCTGTGCGATGGTTTTCACCGGTGTCCGACCAGCCCGGCACAATCGTTCGACAGACATCGCCAACGATTTTGCTGCAACGGGTATGGAAAACGCAGCCTTCAGGCCGTTCTAGCGGCGAAGGGATATCGCCTGGCACCGGCATCAATGGCTTGTCCAGATCGTCCAGCTGTGGCAGCGCGTCGATCAGCCCTTGGGTATATGGGTGATAGGGGTTGCGGATCACCTCGCGGACCGGGCCTTGTTCGATCATCTTGCCCAAATACATCACCGCCACCTTGTCGGCTGTCTGTGCGACCACCCCAAGGTCATGGGTGATAAAGATGATGCCCATCCCGAATTCATCCACCAGATCCTTCATCAGGTCGATGACCTGAGCCTGTATCGTTACGTCCAGCGCCGTGGTGGGCTCGTCCGCGATCAAAAGCTTTGGCTTGGTCGATAACGCCATGGCAATCATCGCCCGCTGACGCATGCCGCCCGACATTTCAAATGCGTATTGCCCAAATCGGGTGGACGCATCGGAAATACCGACGCGGTCCAGCATCTCGATCGACAGTTCACGGGCCTGTTTTTTGGACATATCCGTGTGAATCAACAACTGCTCGACCATCTGGCTGCCGATTGTCATTGCAGGTGCGAAACTGGCCATCGGTTCCTGAAAGATCATGCTAATCGCCCCGCCACGCACAACTTCCATCTCTCGCGGGCGCTGCAAGGCAAGGACATCCACCGGTCCGCTGTCCAGATGAAGCGTGATACGGCTTTCCGGTGCGTAGACTGCATTGCCCGGATTAAGCTTCATCAGCGATTTCGCGGTCACGGATTTGCCCGAGCCGCTTTCACCCACAAGGCCCATGACCTCGCCCGGTGCCAGCGAAAATGACACGTTGTCGACCGCGGTGATCAGCCCTTCGTCGGTCTTGAATTGCAGCGTCAGGTTTTCGACGTTGATCAGGCTCATTTACGGGTCTCCGAATAGGGATCGGCAGCATCGCGCAGCCCGTCGCCCACAAAGACGAAGGCCATGACAAGCGCGATGAAGAAGAGGACCGGGATGAAGTACCAATGATAATTCAACAACACATCCGCTTTGGTCACGTTCTGCAACATAACACCCAATGAGTTCACCGGGTCCTTGAGGCCCAGCCCAATAAAGCTGAGCGCCGTTTCCGACAGGACCACGTAGGGGAACGAGATGACCAAGTCGACGATGATATAGCTGGTAAAGCTTGGCAGAAGATGCCGCCTGATGACGTGACCGGCGGGTGCCCCGCACAATTGCGCGGCCAGAACGTACTCCTGATTGCGCTCGGTCAGCAGATGGGTCCGTACCCGTCGGGCCAAGGTTGGCCATCCCACCAGCCCGAGGATCAGGGTTATGACGAAAAATCGGGTTTCAGCCGACCATTCGGGTGGAATAAAGGCGGCGATGGCCATGAAAAGGGGGATAGACGGTACTGTCCTGACCGCGTCGGTGATCATCTGGATCACACTGTCTATGGCCCCGCCATAATATCCAGCCACGCCACCAATTATCAAAGCCAACACGAACGAGATCACCACGCCTAACGTGCCCACCTGAAGTGACGTCCAGACCGCGTGCAGTGTGCGTGAAAAGATGTCTTTTCCTGCGCTGTCAGTGCCGAAAAGATGGACATAGCCCTGATCCATGCCAAACAGATGGATGTTGCCCGGAATGAATCCAAACAGTTTGTAGCTGTCGCCGTGAACGAAAAACTGCATGTAGCGGCGTTCATCCTCGTTTATCTTTTCGACCCAGCGAAAGTTAGTGGCAATCGACCGCTCGCGCGTCACCGTGTGCAGAAACGGGCGGATCGAACAGCCGTTCTTGTCGCAGAATTTCGGTATCTGAGGGGCCCCGTTCAGGTAATCCTTGTCCCGTCCTGCGACCGTTGGATCGTATGGCGACAAAAACGGCGCAAAGAGGCCCGACAGGATCAGAACAACCAAAACGGTGGCCGCGATCATCGCCGCGCGCTGCTTTTTGAACCTGGCCCAGATCAGCTGTCTTTGCGACGCCGTGAAATACGCTTCCTTGGCCTTCTGATCGTCGATTTTCGTGGAGGATTTTGCAGACATGGATCTTACCTCAGAATGCTCTTGCGCACACGCGGATCAATCACGGCCAACAGGATATCCGTGGCGAAATTGAGTGTGACGATGGCGGCTGTTAGCAGGAAGATGATGGCGCCTGCCAGTTGTTGGTCGTTCGACCGTGCCAGAGCCTCCAGCAGCAGCGACCCTGCCTCGGTCAGTGTCAGGATCAGGGCGACAATGGGCAGTTCGTTGAAGATACGGTTCAGGTCAAATCCCAGCGAGTTGACAATTGGCCCAAGCGCATGACGGGCGGGATAGCGCCACAACAAACGCGGGCCATAAATCCCACGCGCCGCAGCTGCGGTTACGTAAAGCTTGCCGATCTCATCCGACATCAATGCGCGCACGGTCTGCAACGCAAAGGCAGTCGCGGACCAGCCCAGAATGAATATGGGCAACCAGGCATGTTTCAGCAGGTCCACGAATTTGGCCCATGACCAAGGGGCCTCGCGATATTCTGGGCTGAACAAGCCGGTGAGTGTCTCGCCGAAATAGATGGTGGAAAACAGCATTACCATCAGCGCCAGCAGAAAGTTGGGCATGGCCAGACCCAGATAGCTGATCAGGCGCAGGGAATTGTTGAGGAATGCGTTCTTGGAAGCCGCCGAGATAATGCCCACGGGCAGCGCGATCATATAGGCCAGCGTCAACGATCCAAGGCAGATCCACAACGAGATCCAAAACTTGTCGCCCAATAGCTGCGCGATATTCACGCGCAAGATGCAGCTTTCGCCGAAATCACCGCGGAAGGCACCGCTCAGCCAACTGGCCCAGCGTGTCAGGAACGGGCGATCAAGCCCTAGTCGGGCCCGTTCGGCCTCGATATCCGCCAGTGTGATGGCCGAGCCTTGAGTATTTTTATAGGCAAGATAGCGTTCGGCACAATCGCCCGGCACAAGCTCCATCAGCGTGAACACGATGAGTGATACCAATACAAGTGTGACCACAGCCATCACCGCGCGCGTGGCGGCAAAGCGGGCGAATTGGAGCATGTCTTTGTTCCCGGCTAGCATATGGAACGGGGCGCGGGCGCCCCATTCCGTCATCTCAGATCGAGGATCGGATCACTCGGACAGCCACCATTGTGCGGGGCGGTACGGGTAGGTCCGATAGAACTCGTAGGACTGCGTCTTGAACTCGGTGAAGTTCTGCAGATTGTTCGAGTGGTAGATCGGTGCCGGCGAGTTGACCGTACCAATGAACAGCAGTTCGCTGGTCATTATCTCAACCATTTTCTGAGCGGCAGCAATGGATGCGTCCGATCCAGGTGCGCTGGATTGATAAGTATCCAGAGCGACTTTCAGATCGGCAACCCACGCAGGCGGTTCCACACCGTTTTCACCGTTCGAGCTGATGTATTCCGCCCAGAGCATCCCGGTTCGAACATCGAAGTACCCGTCAAACGGGGGAACCCAGATTTCGCCATCGCCCAGAACCGAACCGGCAGGCTGGCTCTTGAGCCACATCCCCATATCCAACGTATTGGCCGATTGCGCCGCGCGGAACTCATCCGAAGTAACCTCTTTGATCGCGGTATTGACGCCCACGTCTTTCCAGTTCTGAGCGATCAGTTCCACCAGTTGAGCAGAGGCTGACTGCGTCGAGAACTGCCAGTCCAGCACAAGCGGGTCACCATTTGGCAGATCACGGAAACCATCGCCGTTCTGGTCAACAAGGCCGACCTCATCCAGCAGAGCATTGGCGCGGTCCTGATCAAAACCAGCCTCGTACTCTGACCATTTGGCATCAATGAAGTCCGGGCGCGGTGAGAACCCGATATACTGTGTCGGCTCACCCAGTCCAAAAGCGGTAACTTCGTTCAGCTGATTGCGGTCCATCGCAACCGACATGGCCGTTCTGAAACGGATGTCGTTGAAGAGCGCGCGTTTGGCCTCATCCTCGGCGGTCACGTTGAACGTCAGAACCGGATAGCCGATCGCGGGTTTCACTTCCAACGTGTAGTTGCCGCTTTCCTGACCCTCCAAAAGAACCGGAGCAGATGTCAGGTTCACACCCTGAGATTTGTAATCCACCTCGCCGTTCAACAGCTTGAGGTTACGAACCTCTTCATCCGGTACATATGTTTCATCCATTTCCGAGATATAAGGCAGTTGGTTACCCTGTGTGTCGACCTGGAAGAAATAAGGGTTGGCGACATAGTGGCGCCCTTCGGTGCTTTCCTTCACAAGAATATGGCTTTCAAGGGTCGGCATAGCATCCTTGGGCAGACCCGCCAGCTTGTCACCTGCCGTCAGCATTGGCGACGGCGTATCCATCCAGTCCGAGTTACCGTAGTAGGCCTTGATCAGTTCATAACCGTTTTCATACCCAAGCGCTTGTGCGTTGGCGTCCGCATTTTCATCCAACGCCGGGTGGAACTTTTCGAAGAAATGTTTGGGCTGGTATGGCTGCACATAGGTGAACGAAAACGTCTCGGTCAGGCCCGGTTTGGGTGCGACCAGGGTGAACTGCACCGTGGTATCATCCAGCGCCTCGACCTTCATGGGTTCACCGCCTGCCAAAGCATAATCCTTGGCTTCCGCGATGACATTGGTGTCCATCATCAGGTTGTCATACCAGAACACGACATCCGCCGCGGTGAACGGCGCCCCATCCGACCACTTGTGACCTTCGCGCAGATGCACGGTCAGTTGAGTGAAATCATCGTTCCATTCCCAGGACTTGGCCACATTGGGCACCAAGGTCTGAAGATCGTCGGAATACCGGAACAGGTTCACGTGACGTACAGACAGGAAGTCTGACGTGCCGCTTTCGGTGGCGTTGGACAGCGCATCCAGAACCCCACCATACTGACCGATCGAGTCATATGGCACGATGACCAAAGGCTCGGTCGGCAGACGATCCGCCACCGCAGGCAGGTCGCCATTGCCGCGGATTTTACTATTTAGATCTGCAATCGCTGGGTTTTCTGCAAAGCTCAGCGTACAGCCCGCGGCCGACTGAAACTCTGCCAGATCAAATTGCTGCGGATAAGCACCATCAGATAGGCCCTGCATATCTGCAACTGTCGCTGCCGGACAGTTCGCCCAGGCAGTTCCCCCCAGAGTGACCAAGGCCACACCTGACATCAGAAGCTGTTTCATGTTTTCTCCCTACGGTAACGTCAGTTTCGTTTTTTATTTGCTTGTGAAACCGATTAGTTGACTGCAGCAACGTCGGTTCTCTTCTTCTTTTTCTTTTTTTTGCCACGCAGCGCAGCGACATGGACTGTAACCCCCGCATCCTTCAAAGCTGTGGCGAAAGTTTCAGACGGGGGTATGTCGGTCACCAAATCGGTCACCTGGTCAAATCGGCAGGATACATTGGTCGCTTTTTCCCCGAATTTCGTGTGATCGGTTGCGACAATCATGCGCCGCGTATTTTTAAGCAACGCGCGCGTCAACTCAGCCTCCAGCGGGTTCGAAGCCAACACGCCGCCGGAAAGCGATATGGCATCCGCACCGCAAATCACCGCATCATAACTGTATTGGCATGCCAGTTCCTCGGCCGCACGACCAAAACTGCCGCGTTCGGATCGAATAACCTCTCCACCGGCAAGGATTGCTCGCGTTCCGTTGTGATCAGCCAGTGAGGCGACAACCGATAGCGAGTTGCTGACCACGGTTAGGTTCTTCAGATCGCGCAGCTGCTCGGCAACATGGGTGGTCGTTGAGCCCACCGTAATGAACAGCACCATGCCGTCTTCGATCATTTGGCTGACCTTGTTGGCAATAAGCGTCTTTTCTTCGGCGTTTTGCTCCAACGCCCCGGAAAACATCGGCGTGTCCTGCGCCCGGGAAAGATAGGTACCCCCATGCACCCTCTCAACCATGTTTTTTTGCGCCAGCGCTTTGACCAGTCGACGAACAGTTTCCTCAGAAACGTCCATAACCTGCGCAATCTGGGTATTGCGCGCCGAGCCCCCCAACCTTGCCAGGACATCTAGAAGTTCACGGCCCCGATGAGGGATATTATCGCTATCGTGATCCATTTTTTAAGCCCAACATAGTTTCACTTAAAAATCCACAAAAATTGTGAATGTTTTGTGACAATATTTGAATTGCGGGGAATTATTTATATTTTCCAATAAATCCGGTCATCGGCTGAAAAGCGTCTGGTCTACCAATATATGTACACTTGACTGCTTTTGTCCGGTAAGACCTACCGGCTTCACCCTGTGGAACACCACTGGTGATTATAAATTCTGGCCCCGGCAGAGTGTCTGCCGAGGCCCTTGCTTTCATAACGCTGCTTCGAACAGTGTTTTTAGATTTCTTTCAGTCAGCTCAACGGGATTCCCACCGCATGATGGGTCGATGATTGCGCCTTGGACCAGTTCAGGAATTGCGGCCTCGGTCACACCCAGGTCAGACAGTTTGCGCGGAATACCCAAATCGTCGTTGAAGGTCTGCACAAAGGCGCGGAAGCCGTCAAAGCCGCCCTGGATGCCCAGATAATCGGCTGCCATCTGGAACCGGTCGGCAATGGCACGGGCGTTAAACTCCAGCACGCCGGGCATGCAGACCGCGTTGGTAGTGCCGTGATGGGTGTTGAACACCGCCCCGATGGGGTGGCTCATGGCGTGGATCGCGCCCAGACCTTTCTGGAAACCGGTGGCGCCCATCGAGGCTGCGCTCATCATATGTGCGCGGGCCTCGAGATCGGTGCCATCAGCATAGGCGCGCGGCAGATACTCTTTGACCAACCGCATGCCTTCCAGCGCGATGCCCTGGCTCATCGGATGGTAATGCGGGCTTGAGAATGCCTCGACACAGTGGGCAAAGGCATCCAGACCGGTGCCTGCGGTGAAAAATTTGGGCATGCCCACGGTCAGCTCCGGGTCGCAGATCACCACGCTCGGCAGAACCTTGGGGTGGAAGATGATCTTTTTGGCATGCGTCTCAGAGTTGGTGATGACGCTGGCGCGCCCAACCTCAGACCCTGTTCCGGCGGTGGTTGGCACCGCGATGATCGGGGCGATAACATCTGCATCGGCGCGGGTCCACCAGTCGCCGATGTCTTCAAAATCCCAGACCGGACGCGTCTGACCGGCCATGAAGGCCACCATCTTGCCCAGATCCAGCCCTGAGCCACCACCGAAGGCAATCACCCCGTCATGACCACCAGCGTTATAGGCGGCAGCCCCGGCTTCAAGGTTCTTTTCATTCGGGTTCGGGTCAACGTCGCTGAACAGACCCCGGCCTAGACCGCTGGCCTCCATGATGTCCAACGTCGCCGTGGTGATCGGCAGGTCGGCCAGCCCTTTGTCGGTGACCAGCAAGGGCTTTTTCATCCCCGCTGTGGCACAGGCCTCGGGCAATTCTTTGATGCGCCCAGCACCGAATTTGATCGCGGTCGGGTAAGACCAGTTTCCAACAAGGCTCATGATGTCACCTTCTTCAGATGGTAGGATTTGGGGCGCGTCAGGTTGTGATAGCCGATGACCGAAAGGCCGCCGCCGCGCCCGGTGTTCTTGCAGCCGGTCCAGCACAGGCCGGGGTCCAAATAATCGGCCCGGTTCATGAACACGGTGCCGGTCTCGATCTGGTCGCCAACACGGGCCGCGCGATCCACGTCGCGGGTCCACAGGCTGGCGGTCAGGCCAAATTCGCTGTCATTCATCAGCGCAATCGCTTCTTCGTCGGATGAGACCTTCATGATGCCCACCACCGGACCAAAGCTTTCATCCCGCATCACCCGCATGTCATGGGTCACATTGGTCAGAATCTGCGGGGTCAGATAAGCACCACCGTCATCCTCAGCGAAGGTGTCGATATGGGCCACCGCGCCATCGGCGACCGCCTCGGCGATCTGCGCGCGCACCTCATCAGCAAAGCGCACATTGGCCATCGGACCAATCGTCGTCTCGCTGTCCAGCGGATTGCCCAGCTTGTAACCCTTCACGATTTCCACCGCCTTGGCGACAAAGTCGTCATAGAGGGCTTCATGCACGTAAATCCGCTCGATCCCGCAGCAACACTGTCCGGCGTTGAACATCGCCCCGTCGATCAGCGTATCCACGGCGGCATCCAGATCGGCATCCTCCATCACATAGCCGGGGTCCTTGCCGCCCAGTTCGGTGCCCACACCGGTAAAGGTGCCCGCCGCCGCGCGCTCCATCGCCTGACCACCGCCGACCGAGCCGGTGAAGTTCACAAAGTCGAACGCATTGCCCGCGATCAGGTCATTTGTCACGTCATGGCTGAGGAACACGTTCTGGAACACATCTGTCGGCACGCCAGCTGCATGGAAGGCCTGTGCCATCCGCTCACCCACCAACAGGGTCTGGGTGGCGTGTTTCAGGATCACCGTGTTGCCCGCGATCAGCGCCGGGGCCACCGTATTGATTGCCGTCATGTAAGGGTAATTCCAGGGCGCCACCACAAACACCACCCCATGCGGGAGGCGCTTGATATAGCGTTTGAAGGTCTCATCCTCGCCCACCGCGATATCCGCCAGCGACGCCTCGGCGATCCCGGCCATATGGCTGGCGCGCTCGTTAAAGCCACCAAACTCACCGCCATAGCGCACCGGGCGGCCCATCATGTGAGCCAGCTCGGGCACGATCACATCATTCATCGCACCAACAGCCGCCACGCCCGCCATCACACGATCGATACGCTCTTGCAACGGCCGCGCCGCCCAGTTCGCCTGCGCGGCACGTGCGCGCTCAGCCGCCGCAAAGGCGGCGTCCCGCGACAGAACCTCGCGTTCCGCAAAAACCGATCCATCAATCGGTGAGACACATTTCAACATCTGTCCCATAACCACTCCATTTCGAAAGACGGCAGGATCCCCTGCTTCATCTGGCCAAAAAAACCTCGGGGGTCTGGGGGCAGAGCCCCCAGCCTGGCCCAAGCTCACGCCCGCTCGAACCCGCGGGCAACTTCCCAATCGGTTACCACGCGCTCGAATTCCTCGATCTCGACCTCTGCCGCGCGGGTATAGTGATCAACCACCTCATCCCCCATCGCCGCGCGCAACATCTCTGACCCATGCAGCGCATCCCGCGCCGCGCGCAGGTTGCCGGGGATCATGCCGGTGTCGCCCTGATAGACATCGCCTTGGGTGGGCGGCTGCAGCTCCAGCCCTTCCTCGATCCCTGCAATTCCGGCGGCCAGCATCCCGGCCATCGCCAGATACGGGTTCATGTCCGAGCCCGGAATGCGGCATTCGACCCGCACCGCCTTGGTGCGATCGCCACACAAACGGTATCCGGCCGTGCGATTGTCCACCGACCAAATGATCCGTGTGGGCGCAAAGGTGCCCTTCATGAAACGCTTGTAGCTGTTGATGTAGGGTGCCATGAAATAGGTGTAGTCCGGCGCGTATTTCAGCAGCCCCGCCATGTAGCTTTTCATCAGCGCCGACATGCCTAACACATCCGACTTATCGAAAAATGCCGGCTGACCGTCTGCCCACAGCGACTGATGCACGTGGGACGAACTGCCCACCTTGTCATGATGCCATTTCGGCAGGAAGGTCGCCGCATGACCATGCTGCCAGGCGATCTCTTTCACCGCGTTCTTGGCGATCGAGTGGTACTCCGCCGTCTCCATTGCCGCCGCGTATTTGATGTTCAGTTCTTCCTGACCGGTCTCGGCCTCACCCTTCGAGTTCTCGACCGGGATGCCCGCATTCCACAGATGGTTGCGGATCGGCCGCATCACATGCTCTTCCTTGGTGGTCTGCAGGATGTGGTAATCCTCGTTATAGCCCGATATCGGTTCCAGATCGCGGAAGCCCTCCTTACGGATTTGGTCAAAGCTTTTCTCGAACAGGAAAAACTCCAGCTCGGTGGCGCACATCGCGTCATAGCCCATGGCCTTCAAACGATTGACCTGTTTCTTAAGGCTCGAGCGTGGCGCATGTGGCACTTCTTCGTGGGTATGGTGATCCAGCACATCGCACATCACCATCACAGTGCCTTCCAGCCACGGAACAGGGCGCAGCGTGCTGAGGTCCGGCTTCATGACGTAGTCGCCATAGCCCCGCTCCCAACTTGTCGAGGCATAGCCATCCGGCGTACCCATCTCCAAATCTGTCGCCAGCAGATAGTTGCAGCAATGCGTTTCTTCCCATGCACCCGCAACAAAGTGACCCGCATGAAAGCGTTTGCCCATCAAACGTCCCTGCATGTCAACAAAACATACCAAAACCGTGTCAACTTCGCCCGCAGTCACACGTGCCTTCAGTTCGTCGAGGTTGAAAGTTCCGCTCACGATTTATCCTCCTTAATCGCGATGTCGTTCAGTGCCGGTAACAGCAGGGTCAATACCTCTTCTGCTGCGACAGCAATCTCTTCATCGGTACGCAGTAGGTCGTTGCGCACTTCCAGCATTACATTTGGCAAATTTCGGCTAAGCGCATGCAGGCGTAGCGAATGGGTGACCCCATCAGTTGGGCCATAAGGCTCATTTCGCTCGGTTCGGCGGTTCGGAATACGATCCACATAATTCAGCATCGCGTCCACAAGCCGACTGTCTTCATCATGCAACAAACCCAGCTCAACCGCACGCGGTTGGCCGAAATAGACCGGGGTAAATGAATGCACAGTCACGATCACCGTATCAGCCCGGCGCTTGTTCAAAACCTCGGAGACAGCGGCGCAGAACGGATCGTAAACCGCAGCCGTACGCGCATCGCGCTGCGCTTGCGTCAGGCCTGTATTCCCCGGGACCATGATCTGTTCAGATTTCTCAGGCATTGCGCTTGCGGCTTCCGGGGGGCGGTTGCAATCATAAACCAAGCGCGACACGGTCGAGGCCACGACCGGCGCATCCAAAGCCTGCGAAAGCTTTAACGCCAGGCTTCGCGCACCCGGGTCCCAGACTGCGTGGCTTAGCCGGTCAGCTTCGGACAGACCCAGATCACTGTAGTCTGATGGAATCCGATGGCTCGCGTGTTCGCACAATAAGACCACTTTGCCCTGGCCCTCTTCGTTCAGTACCTCTACGGGCGCAATCATCCTTTCACCTCTGTATCTGAATCTTTTTGCGTCCGGGGCATTTCTTCGATCAGGCGTGTTTCCAGCAACTGACCATTCCGATAGAGGATCGGATAAGCCACCGCTGCGATGTGACTGTTGAATTCACGCAGCGCGCGCAACGTCTCAAGATGGATATCGCTGGTCTCAAAACTTTCCGTACTGCCATGCTGAAGCCGTTTGAGATGACGCTTGCGGCTGTCACGCTCGGCCCGTTTGATTTCGGTCTTTTCAAGGCTCAGTAGGCGGGCACTTTCCAAATCATCCGAGATCAGCACGTTCGAGGCCAGTTTGAGATTGGCTAAAATACCCTCGTGCATTTCGACCAATTCTGCCCAACCTTCTTTCGAGAATGATGCACCTTTTTTGCGCATGCTGGTTGCCAACACAGTCAAACGTTTGGCGACAACGTCGCCTGCGGTTTCAAGGCGAATGGCGTACTCCATCAAGTCGCGCGCCACTTTCGCATTCTGCTTTCCAAAATCCGCTGCCGGAATGGCTGCCACGAATTTTCGGACGCCAGACAGGCACTCGTTCACCTCGACATCAATGTCCCTGACGGCACGGATCTGTTCCTTGTCTCCGCTGCGGTACAGTTCCAGCGATGGGCGGAACATCGATTCAACCAGATCGCTCATCCGCAGCAGTTCCCGCTTGAGGCTCGATAGGGCCTGGCTGGGGCTGCCGATATTGCGCATGTCCAACGCGCTAGCGGGACGACCCGGCTGCACCGCAGCCTCTGATGTTTTCGGGTCTGGCAACAGCCGCTCGAACGGGGCACTTAGGCGTCCACAGAATGGCAGCGCCAGAACCAGCAAAGAGGCATTAAAGGCCAGATGCGCGTTCACCAGCATTTGCCCGCCTTGCAGATCGCCCAGAACGCCCGCCCTCAGGGCTGTGGTGGCCGCGAAAAGGGTAACAACGGCCCAACTGCCACGTAGGGCCAGATTGGCAAAGGGGATGCGCCGGGCTGATAAATCCATCCCCCGCGTCAACCAAACCGGGATAAAGGCCGAGCCGAAGTTAGCCCCCAACACCAGCGACAACCCGGCGGCAAAAGGAATTGCGCCGATTTGCACAAGCGTCACGCACATCAAGATCGCCGCGACCGAGGAATGCATGACAAAGGCCAGCGCACCACCCACCAAAAACGCGGTGATATAGTCGCGGGCCAGATAGTCGGCGATGGCGGGCAGAAAAGCACTGTCGCGGATCGGGTCCATTGCCTCACGCAAAAAGCGCAATGAGATCAGGATGAATGCGATGCCCATCAGAATGCGGCCCAATTGCCGCGGTTTCTTGGACTCGGTTTTGACGAACAGATACCCGCCAATTGCCAACAGAAGCGGCACCAGCCAATCCAGCTTGAACGACAGAATCTGAATAATCAGCGCAGACCCCAGATCGCCACCCAGTACCATTGCAAGGCCCGCAGGAAATGCCAGCATCCCACCAGCGGCAAAGCCCGAGGTCAACAATGCCACCGCCGCCGAGCTTTGCAGCACAATAGCCATCGAAAGCCCCACCATCGACGCCTGCAAATAACTGCGCTGGCCCGTCATAACGCGCTGGAACGAGGCCCCATAGCTGCGCTCAATCCCTGTGCGCACCATGCGCACGGCAAAAAGCAACAACATTGTCGCTCCGGCCAAGTTGATGAGAAAGCTTACAATCGCCATGAGCCTAACCGTTCACCTTATCCAGCATTTCCGCATGCAGTTCAGGCGTTGCGGCCGAGATCACCCGACCATCCGATTTCAGGTCGAGGGGCTTGCCATTCCAGTCGGTCATCACTCCACCTGCGGCCTCAACAACGGCCAGAACAGGCAAGAAGTCATAAGGCTGCAAGTCATAATCAATCACTGCATCCACATGCCCAGCCGCCAGCAGGGCATGCGGGTAGCAGTCATAGGCGAACCGGCGGGTCTGCCCGGATTGCATCAGTTTTGCGAATAAAGCGGGATGATCGCGATAGATCTTGTCGCCTTCGTTCACAAACAGGATGGATTGATCCAACTGCGTCTTTTTTGACGTTGCGATGGCATTGCCATTCAGAGTCGCGCCCTGACCGGAAACGCCTACAAACACCTCATTCAAAGCAGGCATACCTATCACTCCGATATCCGGCTTGCCATTAACCAGATGCCCCAGCAAGAAGCCGAACAGCGGATGCCCCGAAAGGAACGATCTTGTGCCATCAATCGGGTCAATGATCCAAACTTCACGACAATTCTGCCCGTCAAACCCGTGCTCTTCGCCAAAGATACCATGATCCGGGAAATGCTGCTCTAGGTAAGTGCGCACCTGGGTTTCAACACCTCTATCGGCCTGTGTAACTGGGCTTTCATCCGACTTGAATTCAACACCCAACCTACCGCGAAAATACCCTCGTGCCGCAGTATTGGCTATGTCGGCAACCGCCATCGCATGCGTTACCAGATCAGCCATTTCGGAATTTTGTGAGCTTGTTGGATTCAACATCCATTTCCGTCCTGTCTAGTGATGGATTGCGGTGCTAGGGCAGCAATAATTGGGAAAGGTCATGCGGGCTCCAGCCGAATTACAATTAAGTTCGATCGCATTTCTTGAATTTGCATCAACGTCCAACATCTGCGCATAGCCGTGCCCCGTGGTGGCGCCCAGCTTCCTTTCGGGCGGTCGAGCTTCACCTTTAGAATCTCGGACATCTCCCGCTATTCCGACGCTCTGATAGCCCTCGGCACACTGCATCACGTTGTGCAAGTCAACAATCCAATCCTGAAGTTCCAGGCTGTCGTCTTCTTGTAACATCAGATTCTGGCTTTTTGACATCATTCTTCCCTATAATTCCACAAAAACATACAATTTCAACCCAATAGTCCTGAAATTATTTGTTTTGTGTGGGTTTTTAAGGGATATTGCACTCACCCTTTTGGCGATCCGGCAAGACTTCGCATGATTATCGGCGTCGCTCTCGTTGGCAATACCTCGAGATATTGATGGCGGTGGCAGACTGTCTGATGTCGCCAACGCGCCAGACGGCCGCCAATCTGCTCGACAATCCTTGGGTTACAGAGACAAAGCTGGCAGACACTTGAATGACCGCTCACACTCTGATCGCACCCCGCGCGCTTTGAAAAACTACAGGACAGACCCATGATCCAGAACAACCCAGCCCTCATCGATGCGATCCGCGACCGGTTTAACCATGTCGAAAGCTGCCCGTTTCAAGGCGAGCGTATTTTTTTCGAAAACGCAGGCGGTGCGTTGACATTGAAAACAGTCACCGAAACCTCGGCTTTTTATGCTGCGATCCCAGACAACCCCGGGCGCATCAACCCGGCGGGGCAGGGGACACAGAATGTGATCAACAAGGCCAAGGGTGACCTAGCGGTATTCATGAACGCCTCGTGCGGGCAGTTCTTTGCCGGTGAAAGCGGGACAGAGTTGCTGTTCCGGATGATCCGCACCGCCTGTCTGGCCGCCCCCAAGAGGTCCAAGGTGATCGGGTCGTCCATAGAACACCCTGCCACCCGCAGCGCTGCGCACCGCTGGGCTGAGATTGCGGGACTGGACTACGTAATTGTGCCGCATAATGACGAAACCGGGCTGGTCACACCCGAGGATTACACTGCGCTGATGACACCCGATGTGGCGGTGGCAACAATCCTGCATGCCTCACCGGTGACAGGCATGGGAATGGATGTGGCTGCGATTTCCTCCGCGATCCGCGCGGTCGCACCGGATTGCATGATCATCGTCGATGGCATTCAGCACGCTGCCCACGGGCAACTGGATCTGGATGCCTACAATGTTGATGGCTATGCGATCTCGCCTTACAAGGTGTTTTCGCGCCATGGCTATGGCATTGCCTGGATTTCTGAAAAGCTAACCAACACCCCGCATGACATGCTGATCGACGCGCCTGCGACGGGCTGGGAATTCGGCACTCGTGACACTGGATCTTATGCGACCGTCTCGGACGTGGTGTCCTATTTCGACTGGCTGGGCGGAGAGGTGTCGGACGAGACCGAGCCGCGCAAACGGATCGAGGCCGCTGGCCGTGCCATCCATGCCTATGAGACCCACCTGACCAACGCCGCCATTAATGGGACCGGAAATCTGCCTGGCCTGCGCGATATGGATCACGTCACCATTCTGGCCGGGGCTGACAATCCCGCGCGCGAAGGGTTGGTTTCAATCGTGGTCAAAGGGCATGCCTCAGAAGATGTGGTGGAGATATTGAATCGGCAGGGCATCCGCACCCACACCCGTAAGGATGACCACTATTCCGGCAACGTCCTAAAGCCACTGGGCCTGGCGGATTGCATCCGCATCTCGTTCTGCCACTACAACACCGAACAGGAAATCGCTCGTCTACTGGGTGCCATAAAGGTGCTGGGTCAGGACAACTAGCGGAGGGTTCAGTCAACCCTGATCAACAAGACTTCGGTCGCTCCACAGATATCAGAAGCCCTGCATCAGCATGTCTATGGCAACGGTGATCCGGTCGGCTTCCTCATTCAGGTTGGCGGTCTGAGATTTGAGAATTCCCACCGGAACCGCGGCCATGAATTGGGTGACCATGACAACCTGTTCGCCATGGATATCGAACACTGGATTAAGCCGGGTCGCGGGCTTTGGGGCCTTGGCCAATGGTATCAACGGGGCGACCACCCGCGTATTCAGGTCCCCAAGCAGATCGGTTTGCACATCCAGAAGATAGCCATCACCCGATGGATTCGGAAAAACATCGTATTTGGGCATCAGAATTGCCGGAAGCTGTCCAGCGGCAGGCCGTGTTGCTCAACAAACGCGTTTGAGCTTTTGAGGGCTTCCGCGTTTTCTGCTTTCCACTGCTCGGCTTTGGCCTCGGCAACCGCTACACGAACACCTTCTTCGGCTGCGCGGGAAAGGTTGACCTTCAAAGCTTTGGCTTCGGACAGCAATGCGCTGTCCAGCGAAAGGTTGGTTGGTCTGCGTGATTGGGCGTTCATCAGATATGCCTCCCTTCACCCTAAGATAGGTCCATTATATATGCGCGTCAATTATGCGCATGATTAATGCTGACAACCTTTGGCGTCCGCTGCTGCCAATCCTATACAAAGGTAGAGTATTGCTACGCGTTGCCTAGGTGGCGAAAGGGCACAGCAGAATACACCGCTTTCTGCGATATCTGTGGTGGTATCTTCCCTTGATCTCGCACTAAAAAGGCCCGAAATACCAAGTTTTTTACAAGGGCAACATTATGCAGAGCGTTCTCATCACCGGGTCAGCCGGTTTTATTGGCTTTCATCTGAGCAAGCTTCTGCTGGCCCAAGGGTACCACGTAGTGGGGTTGGACTCTCTGAACGATTATTATGATGTGTCGTTGAAAAAGGCCCGCCACGACATGCTGGCGCGCGAACCCAATGGTAAGAATTTTTCGCCCGTCATTGGCAAGGTCGAAACCCCCGGCCTGATGATGGAGCTGTTCGGGGAACATGGTTTTGACTATGTCATTCACCTCGCTGCCCAAGCTGGGGTGCGCTATTCGATCGAGAATCCGCGCTCGTATCTGGAAAGCAATGTGATAGGGACTTTCGAAATTCTGGAAGCGGCGCGGGCGCATCCGCCCAAACATATGCTGTTGGCTTCGACTTCTTCGGCCTTTGGCGCCAATACCGAGATGCCCTATAAGGAAACCCAACGCGCCGATCATCAGATGTCGTTCTACGCGGCCACCAAGAAATCGACCGAAAGCATGGCCCATTCCTATGCGCATCTGTTCGATTTGCCGATTACCATGTTCCGGTTTTTCACCGTCTATGGCCCTTGGGGTCGCCCGGACATGGCGCTGTTCAAATTCACCAAAGCGATCCTCGAGGGCAATGCGATCGACGTCTATAATCACGGTGATATGAAACGTGACTTTACCTATGTCGAAGATTTGGTTGAGGCGATCCGCCTGCTGATGGACGCCGTCCCTGTGCGCCCCGCAGACGGCAATATTCCAGAAGGGGACAGTTTGTCACCGGTCGCACCCCATCGAGTGGTGAATATCGGCAACAATGATGCGGTACAGCTGACCGCGTTTATTGAAGCCATCGAAACGGCCACGGGCATCAAGGCGGATAAAAACATGATGCCGATGCAGCCCGGTGACGTACCCGCAACTTGGGCCGATGCATCGCTGCTCAGGGAATTGACCGGTTATCAACCAAGGACTTCGGTCGAAGATGGTGTGGCTGAGTTTGTTAAGTGGTACCGCGACTTTTATCGTCCCAACGCGGCTGGGACCGAAAGGTAAGATGGTTAGCCTTCAGGCCTAAAAGATTGGTGGCCGTCCTCTCAGTTTTGAGGTTCGGCCTCTGAAATTCTCAAGGCTAAAAACGCAAACCGTTCCGGTACCCGGAACGTAGTTCAAAACCTTTCCTACGGTGATTGTTCCACAGGGCGATTATGTTGTGCATCTCTCAGTCCAACTGAACGGATGCCAATTTGAGCATCCAAAAAACACTTTAACCCGGTTGTCTTTTCGTCCGTTCCAACCTACTGACAACCTCACCTCGGGGTGCGTGGCCTGCCGCGCTGAGATGCCTTTGGCGAACCCGTAGAACCTGAACCGGCTAGAACCGGCGGAGGGAAAGGTAACGGTTTCATCCACCCTTGCCCTCTCGCCGCAATGGAGGATGACATGAAACATCTGATGATTGCTGCGGGACTTCTGAGCGCAACAGCGGCTGTCGCGGCCGACAAACCTCAGCTGACCGTTTACACCTATGACAGCTTTGTCTCGGACTGGGGTCCGGGCCCGAAAGTAGAAGAAGCTTTCGAAGCAGTATGCAACTGTGATCTGAACCTTGTGGGCGTCGAAGACGGCGCGGCGCTGTTGTCGCGTCTTCGGCTAGAGGGTGAAAACACGGACGCCGATGTGGTGCTTGGGCTGGACACCGGCCTGATCGCAGCGGCCAAGGAAACTGGCTTGTTTGCTCCCAATTCGGTCAGCGCCGATTATACCCTGCCGATTGAATGGTCAGATGACGTGTTCGCGCCTTATGACTGGGGCTATTTTGCTTTTGTCCATAACGCAGATGCGGCGGCACCTGCCAATTTCCGTGAACTGGCCGAGGGTGAAACAAAGATCATTATTCAAGACCCGCGCTCGTCCACTCCGGGTCTGGGGCTGCTGTTGTGGGTCAAAGCGTCTTATGGAGACGAAGCCCCCGAAATCTGGGCCGGGCTTGCCGACAATATCGTGACCGTGACCAAAGGTTGGTCCGAGGCGTATGGCCTGTTTCTTGAGGGTGAGGCGGACATGGTGCTCAGCTACACCACATCGCCTGCTTATCACTTGATCGCCGAGGATGACGCCAGCAAAGCAGCGGCCGCCTTTGACGAAGGGCACTACATGCAGGTTGAAGTTGCGGCGAAGCTGGCCGGTACCGATCAGCCCGAACTGGCGGATCAATTTCTGGAATTCATGGTCTCGGACACCTTCCAGCAGATCATCCCGACCACCAACTGGATGTATCCGGCAGTGACCCCTGCGGCTGGCCTGCCCGAAGGGTTTGACACGTTGATCACGCCTGAGAAATCCCTGCTGTATACCCCGGATGAAGCCGCCGCCGTGCGGGATCAGGCGCTTGCGGAATGGCTGGGCGCGCTCAGCCAGTAAGCCCTTGGCCGGGTGTTGGCGCAGCGGCACTGGTTGCTGCGCTGATATTGGGCACATTGGCCGCGGTAGCCCTACGCGCTGATACAGCGGGTGGGTTGGGTCCGGCCGATTGGGCGGCGCTGCGCTTTACGCTGGTTCAGGCTGTGTTGTCTGCGCTGTTCAGTGCCGGGCTGGCTATTCCGGTCGCCCGGGCACTGGCGCGGCGTCGGTTTCGTGGACGGTCTGCCCTGATCGCCCTATTGGGCGCCCCCTTTATCCTGCCGGTCATCGTCGCGATCCTTGGGTTGTTGCAGGTTTTCGGACGTGCAGGCTGGATTTCAGATTTTTTAGGTCTGTTTGGTTTGCCGCCGCTGCGCATCTATGGGTTGCACGGGGTGGTTCTAGCCCATGTATTTTTCAACCTACCACTTGCCACGCGGCTAATCCTGCAGGCGTGGCAGGAAATTCCGGCAGAAAGATTTCGGTTGGCCGCGCAATTGGAGTGCGACGGCTTTGCCATGTTCCGTCTGATCGAACTGCCAATGTTAAGGCGCATTCTGCCGGGTGTTCTGGCCGTGATCTTTGCGATTTGCCTGACTAGCTTTGCCGTCGCGTTGACTCTTGGCGGAGGGCCCCGCGCAACGACACTTGAACTCGCGATCTATCAATCCTTTACCTACGATTTCGACCTTGGCCGTGCAGCGTTGCTTTCTGCGGTGCAACTGGCCTTGACCGCTGCTGCCGCGCTAGCTGCTTTGAATTTTTCGCGTGGTGACGGGTTCGGCGCTGGGTTGGATCGCGCGATACAACGATGGGATGGCGGCGCGCCCGCAGTTGACGCGTGCTGGATCGGGCTCGCGGCAGCATTTCTGCTTCTTCCTTTGGCTGCCGTGGCGATCTCTGGCCTATCTGGGTTGCTCGAAATGCCTGCCTTGGTGTTTCGTGCGGCGGTGATATCGGTTCTGGTTGCCACTGCCAGTACGATTGTTTTGTTGATGCTTGCACTGCCGATGGCCATGGCCGTTGCAACCGGTCGTCACGGGATTGTCGAGCTTAGCGGTATTCTGGGGCTGGCGGCTTCACCGTTGGTGATTGGTACCGGGCTGTTCATTCTGATCCGCCCCATCGCTAATCCAGTAACACTGGCATTGCCGGTAACCGCGCTGGTGAATGCCGTCATGGCCTTGCCCTTCGCGCTACGCATTCTGGTGCCGGCGGCCCGCGACGTCGTGGCGCGACACGGACGGCTTGCCCTGTCGCTGGACATGGACAAGAAAACATTCTTTGCCCGCGTCCTGTTGCCGCGCATGCGCCCACAGATCCGCTTTGCCACGGGTTTGTCAGCCGCGCTATCGATTGGAGATCTGGGAGTTATTGCCCTGTTCGCCGATCCACAGATCGCGACCTTGCCCTTGCAGATCTATCGGTTGATGGGGGCGTATCAGATGCAAGCAGCGGCCGGGGCAGCTCTGTTGCTGTTGTTGCTGTCGATGGGGGCATTCTGGCTATTGGATCGCGGAGGGCGGCTGCATGCTGAAACTTGAAGGCTGTGTAATCGAGAACGGAAAATTTTCGTTGCGTGCTGATTTTGCCGTCGAGACCGGTGCCAGTGTAGCCATTATTGGGCCGTCTGGCGCGGGAAAGTCGACACTGCTTGAGGCGATTGCCGGGTTTCGTGACCTCAAACAGGGAAAGATATTCTGGGACGGAGGCCTAATATCCAACCGTGCCCCTGGCAAGCGCCCTTTGGCGATGCTGTTTCAGGATGGCAATCTATTCCCACATCTGACGGTCGAACAGAATATCGCTTTGGGCTTGCGCCCGAACGGGCGGTTGACGGTAGATGAGCAATCTCAGGTCCAAACCGCACTAGATCGGGTTGCCCTGCCGGGTCTGGGTGATCGCAAGCCAGCCGAACTGTCTGGAGGTCAGCAAAGCCGGGTCGCATTAGCCCGGGTTCTTGTGCAGCGCCGTCAGATGTTGCTGCTGGACGAACCGTTTGCGGCGCTGGGGCCGGCACTGAAGGCTGAAATGCTTGATCTTGTGGCTGGGTTGCTGGCGGAAACCGGAACGACCCTGCTTATGGTCAGCCACGACCCGCAGGACGCGCGCCGCATTGCCGGCCAGACGGTTCTTGTGTCTAACGAGCAGGCACATCCTCCTGCGCCGACCCGGGACCTTTTGGATAATCCACCGCCCAGCCTGCGCGACTATTTGGGGTAGGGACATTGGATGGAAACCTGCGAAAGGAAACTCGCAGCCCGGCGCGTAGTTGAAAGGTTTCTGCACGCCGGACTGACAGGGAGGGACCTTATTTCCGGTTGTGGAAAATGAACCCGAGGAAGTTCAGCAGCAATTGCGCCGCAAGAATCTGTGTACTTTCGGTCTGGTCATAGGCGGGGGCGACCTCAACCAGATCAATGCCAACCACATTACCGCGTTTACTGAGTCCCTGAACGATTTCCAGGACATCATAGTACTGGAACCCGCCATGGCTGGGTGTCCCTGTTCCGGGCGCAATCGACGGGCAGAACGCGTCGATATCTATGGTGACGTAATAACGCGCACCTTCGGGGATACGATCCAAAACGCCCTCTGTTCCCAGTTTACGCACCTGTCGTACGGATAGGATATCTGAACCCCGCGCCCGCGCGTCGTCGTAACCTTCTTTCGCGGTTGAGGACACGTTGCGGATGCCCAGTTGGGTCATGCCCGAGACATGTTCTTTTTCGATTGCCCGACGCATCGGGTTGCCGTGACCATCGGTGACGCCTTTGCGTTCGTCGACAAAGTCCAGATGCGCATCGATCTGGATCACATGGATTGGTCCGTTCTTTGCGCAATCTTCTTCAAAGGCGCGGATGCACGGAATGTTGATCGAGTGATCTCCACCGATAGTCACCGGCAGAGCGCCCGCATCGAGGATTTTCTTCACACCGTATTCGATGTTGGCGTGGCTTTCCTCGGTCTTGGTATGGATGATGTCGGCATCGCCTAGATCGACGATGCGCACATCGCTGGCTAGATAGGTTGCGTCATCCTCGTGGTCATAGGCACCGGCGTGGCCAAAGCTGAACAGGGTTGACGCTTCGCGAACAGCGCGCGGCCCAAACCGGGCACCGGATCGAAACTGACACCCGAAATCGAAAGGTGCACCAAGGACGGCGACATCAGCGTCGATCTTATCCCAATTCTCGACATAAGGTTTCTTGCCAAAGGTCGCGATGCCGACAAAAGGCAGGTTCAGACGACCAGATTCATAGCCATGACCCGACATGATTTCTCCGTTTCTTATGGGTTATCGGTACGCCAATTCCGGCAGGAACAGCGCGATTTGAGGGAAAGCCATCAGCAGCCCGGTGACAACCAAAAGGATGATTAGAAAGGGCGGCACGCCGCGGACCACCTCGACAAAGGGGCGGCGGAATACGGCGATGGCGGTGAACAGGTTGCAGCCAAAGGGTGGTGTGGCGGCTCCGATGGCAACTTGCAGTGTGATCAGAACGCCAACCAGTACCGGGTCCAACCCACTGGCCTTGATCATCGGCGCAAAGATCGGAACTAGGATCAGGATCACCACGATCGAGTCAACGAACATGCAGCCGAGGAAGAAGGCCACGTTGATCGCCAGCAACACCATAAGAGGGCTGGCTTGTTCCAGCCCCAGCGCTGCGATGATAGTCTGCGGCACTTGGGCAAAGCTAAGTGTCCAGCTAAAGGCGGCTCCGGCGGCAATCAGGATAAACACGACCGACGTGATGGCCCCTGTGGACAGGGCAATATCGAACAGGTCTCCAACCTTGATCGAGCGAAAGATCACAACCTCGAGGATCACAGCATAAAGCACGCAGATTGCCGCTGCTTCGGTGGGTGAGAACACGCCGCCATAGATGCCTCCGACGATGATCGCCGGAAATCCCATCGGCCACAGGGCTTTGCGCAACGCGGTAAAGCGCTGTCCCCACCCCTCGCGAGGCAGAACTGGGATATCGTGACGGTAAGCGTACACCATGCAATAGGCCGAGAATAACACTACGATCAGCAACCCGGGCAAGATGCCCGCGATGAAAAGCTGCGAAATCGACGTCCCCGAGACCACGCCATAGATGATCATGCCGATGGATGGCGGGATCAGATAGGCCAGATCAGCGGCATTTACGATCAACCCGATCGAAAAGCTGTCGCTATAGCCAGATTTCAGCATCCGCGGCCGCATCGCACCGCCAATGGCCACCACCGTCGCCTGGGTCGACCCACACACAGCTCCGAACAAGGCGCAGGCCGAGGTGACGGAAATTGCCAGGCCGCCTTTGATATGGCCCATGAAACTCATCACAAGATCGATAAGCCGATTGGCGGAATGTCCTCGCGTGATGATATCAGCGGCCAAAATGAACATCGGCACCGCGATCAGCGCAGCCGGCTTCACGCCCCCGATCATCTGCTGGATCAGGATTTGCATGTTCATTTCAGGGAAGTAGACGAGAAACCCCAGCACAGCCGCCGAAATCAAGGGCATTTTCATTGGAAAGCCTGCCAGCAGCAGGATGATCATTACAACCAGCATCAACTCGGTCATTTGTCTGCCTCCGCTGTGTCCTGGAATTTCTTGATGGCAGACGCGGTTTCCGGATCTTCATAGCTGTCAATTTCGAGGTACGAGACATAGACGTCCTCGTCAGCGAAGTTCAGGTTCCGGATCGCAGTCAGCAGGTATTGGAACGAGGCCAGTGCCAATCCGATCACCACCCAGACATAGGTCAGGTACAGCGGCAGCTGCAGCGCCGGGGTGATCCGCCCGCGCGAGGCGACTTTCTGCACATATTCAAACGCGTACCAGGCCAGCACACCCATCACGATGGCTGTGGTGGTGGCGATCACAACCATCAGGCCTTTGCGCAGTTTGACTGGCAGGGCGTCATAGATGGCTGACATTCGGATGTGGATGCCCTTGCGAGTGGCGTAGCCCAGTCCCATGAAGGTGACGATCACAATTAGAAACTCGTTCAGCTCTTCCGAAAAATAGATGGATTGGTTGAACACATATCGCCCAAAGACATTGGCGATGGTGTTCACGGCCATCAGAGTGATCCCCCAGCCCAGGATCCAGATTTCGATCCGTCCGATGACGGCGTCGATCTTTCCCAACAAGCCGAAGGGAGTGGCAGTATTGCTTTGCATGGTTTCCCCCCTTTGAAAGCCCCCACGCGCAAGGCGCGTGAGGTAGTTTTGAGTGAGTGAGTGGGTGGGGAGGGATCAGTTGCCCGACAGTTCCGCCTGCAGCGCGTCCAGCAGTTCCTGACCACGGTCGCCTACCGTGTTGACATAGGCGGCAGAGGTGCCCGTGCTACGCTCACGGAAGGCGTCACGCTCGTCCTCGGTCAGAACGACCAGGCCAATGTCAGGTTTGGCTTCTTTGATGATATCCAGACGTTTCTGGTTAAAATCAGTGACGACGCCATCAATGAACCCGGTCATGTCGGCCATGGTGTCGCGCACAAGTTGCTGGCGGTCGGGGTTGAGGGTTTCAAACCAGTCCGAACCGGCAACGACGGTGGTGACAAGCTCTTGCTCACCGGCCCAGATCAGGTGGCTGGTGACCTCGTAGAACTTCATCTCTTCGATGGTCGGGATCGGATTGACCTGACCGTCAACTGCGCCGAGTTGCAGCGCGCCGAACACTTCGCCAAACGGCAGCGGGGTCGGGCTGGCACCCATGTTTTTATAGGTCTCCAGCAGGATCGGCGACACCATCACCCGCATCTTGAAGTTGTCAAAGTCTTCGGGCGTGCGGATTTCGCGGTTGGTGGTCCAGACCTGCGGCCCTTCGGAATACATGGTCATAACTTCCAGACCACGCTGGCGGAAATCATCGTTCAGCGGACCGTAGATGGTTTCCGAGTTGCTGAGGATGTTCGAAATCGCGGCCGGATCGGATGGTAGCAAGTAGGGGAGAAGGAAAACCTGGCTTTCTGGCACCACGGTGCCAAGATTGCCAATCGATACGTTGGTGAACTGGATGACACCGTCGGCGGCCTGTTCAACCGTTTCGGTCGGTGTGCCCAGCGTGCCCATCGGATAGACGGTCACGGTCACTTCACCATCGGTGGCGGCTTCGATGCGCGATTTGAACTCCTGCGCGTAGGCATCCATGATCGAGCCCGGAATCTCTTCGATTGCGAACTTCCAATCCTCGGCCAAGGCGGCGAGAGGGGTCAGGCCCAGCAATGCTGCTGCGGCAGTTATCTTGAGGGGACGAGAGGTCAAGGTCATGTTGGTTTCTTCCCTGTTGCCTTATTGGGTTTGGTCTTCAGGGATCAGGACAGCATAGAAAATTACACAAAAAAATATCATCTTGTTTATGTTCACATGAGGTATTTTTATGTAAATAACACCACGACTCCCGAAAGGCGGATAAGCGTTGAAACTGCTCAGAAATACTCTGCTTGAAACCTTCGTGACCGTGGTCGAATGCGGTGGATTTACGGATGCGCAATACGCATTGGGCATTACGCAATCGGCGATCAGCATCCGAATCCGAGATCTGGAAACCGCGCTTGGTTATCGGATTTGCGAACGCGGCCGCGGCGGGTTTCGCCTGACCGAACGGGGCGAAATCGCCTATCGCAAAGCCGGAGACATTTTGCGCAGTGCCCGTGATTTCGACGCTGAATTGCTGGAATTGCGTGGGACCACTACTGGAGATCTGCGGATTGGCACCATTGATGCGGTCAATACACTGGCAGAGCTTAATCTGGCGCAGGTCCTTAAGCGGTTTCTCGACCGTCCCAACGAAGTGCAGCTAGAGGTGGTCGTCGCATCACCAACTGAGTTAACACAGAAGCTGATTACCGGTGATTTGCATGTTGCAATCGCCCCCTTCCGCAATCAGGTCCCAGAGCTGACATACACCGAACTGTGCCGGGAAGAGCATCGTTTGTACTGTGGGCAGGATCATCCCTTGTTTGACTTACCCGACGATCAGATTGATCTGGATGTAATCTCACAGCACCAAATTTGTCAGCGCTCCTACAACATTCTGGTGTCACCGGTGCTTCAGACTGCGCAGCCAAAAGCCACCGTGGCAAATATGGAAGCAATGGCGATGATGATTGAAACCGGTCACTTTTTGGGTCCGCTGCCGGTACACTTTATCAAAAACTGGGCCCACCGCGATCGACTCAGAGAGCTTGCGCCGGACAAGCTGAACTGGAACTCAACCTTTTACCTCGCAACACGGCCATCACTGGCCCATAGGAGGGCGGTTGAAATTCTGGTGCAAGACATCGTTAAATCCTGCAAGCGTGGTCAAGGGTCATAGCCGCTTAGGCATCGTCATCCACAAAGTAGATTTCGGCGAACGCTTTGGCGACGGCCTCAGTCGTCTCTTCTCGGCGGCGTTCGATGTGTTTTCGAATGGTATCGACTGCGATGCCTTCATCGCGGTCTGCAATATTTTGCATGATCATCAGGTGGCTGGGAATTTGGCTATTCGTCGTTTCAGCCCCACCATTCAAATACGCATTCTTTAGGTCGATCAGGCGAACGAACCGGATGCGCGCATTGAGGTTCTCAAGAATACGCACAAGTTCCTGATTTTTGGACCCCTTGGCAATGTCCACATGGAATTGCTCATCCAACTCCAACAACCGCCGGGGGTCTTCGCACTGGTCATATTCCCTCAAAACCCCACGCAATGTTTCCACCAATGCGGCCAGCTGACTATCCGAGGATTTGCGAATAGCCAGCCTCACAGCTTCCGTCTCAACCGCGATCCGGGCCTCATACAAGGAAAGAATCTGAGAGGGGCTAAGCGGACGGCAGAAAAATCCCCGCCTGGCCTGAAAGGTCAGGAACCCTTCGGCCACCAGCCGGTTCAGCGCTTCGCGTACAGGTGTCCGGCTGGTGCCAAAGCTTTTGGCCAGGGCAACCTCATTGATCTGGGATTCTGGTTTGAACTCAAAGTTCTCGGCCATCCTGCGCACAAGATCATAGACGCGACCAACACGATCTTCGGTTTTTGTCATCCGGTTTCCTCAAGTCAAAGATCAAGCTTGGGACTAACAGGTTTTTGCCGGGGTTTGAACTGAGTATTGACTGGTCGGCAATACTGTATAATCAATTGTCGACAATTAGAACAAGCGACTCACGAAACGGAGGTTCATGTGTTGAAACCGGCAGAATCCATGCGGATGAACGGCGCGCAGGTCATCATGAAGATGCTGGAGCTTCATGGTGTACGCCATGTGTTTGGCCTGCCCGGTGAAACGACAATCGGCTGGTACAAGGAATGGCGCGAACACAGCGATATCGAGTTTGTTCTGACACGGGACGAACGTACTGCTTCTTATGCGGCCGAAGCTTATGCCAAGATCACGGGTCGACCTTGTGTTCTTGAGGCCCCAAGCCCCGGCATCACTCACTGCACACCTGGTATCACCGAGGCGTTCCTCAGCTCGGTTCCAGTGATATTCTTCAGCTCGGACATCCCGATTAATCAGGACAAGAAACATGGGCTGACGGGTATTGATCAAACCAGGCTTTACGACAGTATCTGCAAGGAAAGCTTTGTTCTGACCAACGTCAAGGACATCCCTTTCCTGCTTCGCCGCGCCTTCCGTGTGGCAACGTCGGGGCGTCCTGCGCCCGTTCATATCCGGGTGCCGATCAACATTTACGGCGAAGAGGCTGAGATCAATGACCTTTACGCCGAGCCCGAGTACAGCCATTACCCGGCGCATCGCCCGGTCGCGGATCACAGCAAAATCCGCGCGGCCATTGATATTCTGATCAAAGCGAAAAATCCGGCCATTGTCTGCGGTCAGGGGGGGCTGATCTCCAAAGCGTCACACGTGATTCTAGAGCTGGCTGAGCTGCTGCAAATCCCGGTCGGCACCACCACACCGGGCAAGGGCACCATTCCCGAAGACCATCCGCTGGCCCTGCGTGTGATTGGTGGCCGGGGTGGTATGGAATATTCCAATCAATACGTCCACGACGCCGACACGATCTTTTTCATCGGCTCAAACACCGACAGCGCCGCCACCGATCATTGGAAACTGTATGGCGATCCAAACACAAAGACGTTCCTGCATTTGGACATAGCCGAAGCCCATATCGGGAACAATTTTCCGGTGCAGGTCGGCTTGGTAGGCGATGCGCGCGCCAGCCTTGAATATATGGTTGAACTCATCCGGTCCGAATACCCTGACCTGGATCGGCCCAAGGTCGATCTGAACCCGTTCAAGAAAACCGCGCTCGACAAGGTCTTCAACTCCAACATCCCCATGCCCGAAGGCACCTTGTCACCTGTTCGGCTATCGCAGGTGCTGGACAAGATCATGCCCGATGATGCCGTGGTCACCTCAGAGCCGGGCGTCAGCGCGATTTACCCTTCGGCGCTGCTGACCTTCCGCAAACCCGGGCGGCGGTACATTACCAATTATTCGATGGGGGCTTTGGGATACTCGGTGCCGGCCTGTATAGGGGCCGCCTATGCCAATGACGGACCAGTGATTTCATTCACCGGAGATGGGTCCTTTGGGTTTGTGATCGGAGATATGGAAACGCTCAAACGATCAGGCAGGAACGTGACTGTGATCCTGACACGCAACGATACATTTGGCTGGATTCGAGGTGAAGCGATCCTTCTTGAAGATGTCGACGAACCTTGGAGCACCGATTTCGGTGCAGTCGACTATGTCAAAGTGGCAGAAGGCTTCGGATTCAAAACGGCTCGCATCACCTCAGAGGCTGATATCGAGCCGATCCTGTCGGATGCCATAGCCAACCCAGGGGCAAATTTCATCGAGATCATGGTGCCATCGCAAGACAAAATCATTCCGTTTGTTCCTAACTGGGTTCGTGCTGCCCGTAAAAAGAACCTTCCGTATTTCTATTGAGGCTGGGCTATTGCATCTCTTTTGGCCGTTCCGTTCGGTGTGTTTTGGTTTTGTTAGTTGTGTTTTGTTTAAGGTGTTTCTGATTGAGATGACTGAGTGAGGTTGGGCTGATGAGCATGAACCCTTTTATCAATCGCGTTTCCAGCCTTTCGGGGCCTGCGCGTGATGTTTTGCCTGTTGCGCCGTCGGATGTGGCGGATTTGTCGGATGTGGCGATTGGTCTTTATGTTGAGGGGGGCGGGGCCGTGGTGATGACCACGGTGCGAGGGGAGACGCGCACCGTTCAGGTGACGGATTTTCGATCCTGCCGGTGGGGTTACGCGTGTGCATGCGACCGGCACGACGGCGTCGGGCATTCATGCGCTTGTGCTGACGTAAGGTATCCGCCGTTCACGGCGCACAGCCCTGCCACCGGACTTCCGGCGGCGGGGTTTTTGTATTCTCAAAACCCCTCTGTCGGGATCAGTCCGCGCCAAACAGATCGCGTGTGAAGACCTTGTCGCTGACATCGCGGATCTCGTCCGAGATGCGGTTGGCGAGGATCAGGTCGGCCTGCTGCTTGAAGGCGTCAAGATCGCGGATCACCGGTGAGTGGAAGAAATGATCCTCGCTCAAAACCGGTTCATAGACGATGACCTGGATGCCCTTGGCCTTGATCCGCTTCATGATGCCCTGAACCGAGCTTTGGCGGAAATTGTCGCTGCCTTCTTTCATCACCAGCCGGTAGATGCCGACGGTTTTGGGCCCTTTCATCAGAATCTGATCGCTGAGGAAATCCTTGCGGGTGCGGTTGGCATCGACGATGGCGCGGATCAGGTTCTGCGGCACATGGTTGTAATTGGCCAACAGCTGTTTGGTATCTTTGGGCAGGCAATAGCCGCCATATCCGAACGAGGGGTTGTTGTAATGCGCGCCGATGCGCGGGTCGAGGCTGACGCCTTCGATGATCTGGCGCGGGTCCATGCCGCCGGCCAGGGAATAGCTGTCGAGCTCGTTGAAAAAGGCCACGCGCATGGCAAGGTAGGTATTGGCGAACAGCTTGATCGCCTCGGCCTCGTCGGGGTCGGTGAACAACACCGGCGCATCTTTTGAGACTGCTCCTTCCAGCAGCAGCTCGGCAAAGGCCTTGGCCCGGTCCGAGCGTTCGCCGACGATGATCCGGCTGGGATGCAGGTTGTCGTGCAGCGCCTGCCCCTCGCGCAGAAACTCTGGCGAGAAGATCACATTGTCGGTGCCAAACCGCGCGCGGGCATCGGTGACAAAGCCCACGGGGATGGTGGATTTGATCACGATGACAGCATCGGGGTTCACTCTGGTGACCTGGTCGATCACCGTATCGACCGAGCTGGTGTCGAAATAGTTGCTGCGCGGATCATAATTGGTCGGGGTGGCCACAACGACAAAATCTGCCCCGCCAAACGCGGCTTCGGGATCGGTGGTGGCGGTCAGGTTCAGCGTTCGGTTGGTCAGGAAGTCGGTGATATCGGCATCCTGGATCGGGCTTTCGCGCTGGTTGAGCATGTCCACGCGCGCGGCGGACACATCCAGGGCAACAACGTCGTGGTTTTGCGCCAGCAGCACGGCGTTGGACAAGCCAACATAGCCAATCCCGGCAATCGCGATCTTCATATCTTGGTTCCTTGTGTACCCAGGGTCGGCACGCCCGGTGCGATCATAATCGTGTTTTTGGTGTGTGATAAGCTTTTGAAAGACGTGAAGGCAATGATCCGGCCCGGGCGGCCAGCGCGCGCTTGTGTTGATTGAGCGCGATGGCGGTGCCCGGGTGGGTGTCTTAATTTACCGCGGCATTGATTGGCGTCGTGACAAGGGATGGGGTGATCTGGCTGATGGTGCGGCCCCATTTTGTGACAGGGTTTTCCGCGATGAAAATGATGTCGTTTGAGCGCAGCTGGAATTGCGCGGCCAGGGTCAGCTGTGCGGCGTTGCGGATATCAAGGTGCCAGGCGGTGACGGCGCCGAACTCGCGGGCGTCGGTTGCGGCGCGCAGCACATAAACCTCCGATGCGTCGCCGGTTTCCTTGGCGATGCCGCCGCCGGTGTCGAACAGCGCATCGGCCAGGGTGGCCGCGTGGTTGAACGGCAGGGCATAGCGGCCCTGGGTGCGGACCTCGCCGGACAGGTAGACATAATCGCGATCGACCGCATCCAGTTCGATGGACTGAACAAAGTTGTTGCGGCGCTCATCCAGATCGGCACGGCGCAGATTGACGGCCACGTTCAGCTCTTGCAGGGCGGTCTGGCGGCCTTCCAGCACGGTCTCGCGCAGGGCGATCTGCTGGGCAAAGAAGCGCTCGGCCCGGTCCAGATCATAGTCGGTATCGACAAAGACCGAGTCATCGGCGATCAGGTTGAGGTTCTGCAAGGCGGTGCGCGCATACAGATCTTCCAGCGGGATCTGATACATCTGCCCGTCGCGGTAGATGCGCACCGAGGAATTGTCGATATCGCTGACCGAGACCGACCCGGCGGCCGACAGCGCCTCGCCCAGGGTCAGCTGGGTCAGGGTGATGGGCTGGATGCCGGGCTGGCCGACGGCGCCGCCGACCGAGACGCGGCGGGAATTGAACTCGGCAATTTCCAGGCTGAAGGTGGGGTCGATCTGGTTTTCCACCAGACGCTGGAACAGCAGCGCCTCGGCCTCATCCACGGTCAGGCCGACCAGCCGCACGCGGCCGACATCGGGGATGTTGATCGAGCCGTCATCCTGCACGGTATAGCCGTTGCGGCTGTTCTGCGCGGCCAGCAGGCCCGACAGCTCTCCGGCGGTGCCTTGGGTGGATGGCGTGGACAGCACCAGCACGTCGCCGATGCCAATGGTGTAGGGGCCGGGGTTCACTTGCGGTGGCGGGTCCAGCTGCAGCCCGGCGCGTGATCCGTCCTGGGTCGAGGGCGCCTCGGGCAGGGGGCCGGTGCCGCGCAAGCTGGTGGAGGAGCCGGAGCCTGCCGACAGACCAAACACCGAAGGCAGGGTTTTGGGCGCATAAGGCGAGCGGTTGGCCACCAGCACGGTCTCGGGCGTGACCGGCACGACACGGACCTTGCCGGCATCCGACACGCCTGCGGTCACCGAGGGGCTGCGGTAGATGGTTGAACATCCGGCGATCAGGCCGCTCAGGGCCAGCGCACTGAGAAGAAGGGGGAAATGGCGCACGCGCTGTCCTTTGCTGTTCAAAATCTCAACTCTCATCGGGCACCACCTTTATGACCATGTTGCCCAGGAAATCGCCGGTCCATTGCGAAGACTGGACGATGCGGCCGGTGCTGTCCTGCACCCAGTAAATGTTGCTGAAGGTCTCGGCCACCCCATAGCAATCCTCTTGCCGCTTTTGCGCGGCAACGGGCGTGCCCTGCAACACCACCGGGTCAGACCCCAACGGGGTGATCCGGCAGCGATAGGCGTGCAGCTCGATCTCGTCATTGCCGTTGAGAAAGCTGTGGAACCGCTCGGCCAGGCCCGAACCGCCGCTCAGGACCAGCGCCGCGCTCTGGCTGACATCCGATCCGGCCAGACCGCCGCCGAACCCCTTGGCCGAGGTCAGCAACCCCTGATCCAGCGTGATGGTGGCGCCATCCGCACTCAGCCAGGTCTGTACCCCGGCGCGCTCGGTCTCAAGCAGCATGACCCCGGCCAGATCGCGGGCGGGAAAGCCGACTTCAAGCCGCGGCGGGATCGGGCGGCGCGCGGCCAGCGCCTGCGCGCGCGGATGGAACCGGGGCGCATTGGGAAACAGCGCCCCCTTCAGCAGATCGACATCTTCCTGCGCGTCGCCGCAGGAGATCAGCATCAGGGCCAGCAGGGCCAGCAGGGCAGGGCGGCGCAGGGCTGTCATCGCCAGAACCTCCCCCAGCCGCGCGACAGGTCCTGCGCGCGGGCCTCGCGGGTGACGCCATAGAGCCGGTTGCGCACATGCAGTCGCGCGCCGCCATCGCGCAGAACGGGGCGGATGGTTTGGGCGATCTTGTTGCGCGACGGGCGCCCGGTCAGCCACTAGACCGGGATCTCCAGCCGGATGCCCTTGTCGAACGAGCCTTCGCCAAACTCCTCGGAACTGACATTGGTCAGGGTAAAGAAGGCCCCCACCTTGAAGCCGTTGTTAAACTCGCGATCCAGCGTGAAGGTGGCGCCATAATCGCCCGCCAGGTAACGCCCGACATCGACCTGCGCGTGATATTCGCCCGGCAGATCGTAATAGGCCGAGACATGCCCGGTGGCGACGGAATAATCCTGAAAGCCGAACAGCACGTCGAAATCGCGTTGCACCGCATAATTGGCCTCGGCCCCCAGCGCCAGGCGGCTGTTGCTGGGATACCACAGCAGTTCCGCCGACAGCCCGCCGAACATGGTCTCGAGATAGCCCAGCGTGGTGCGGGCATAAAGGTTCGTGCCCGGCCGCCACAGATACTCGCCGGTCATATGTTCGATCCGCAGGTTGGATTCACGGGCATAGATCGCCCAGTCTGAGCGCACATGCGGCAGCGGTGAATCCGAGACCCGGGTGCTGTCATCCAGCGTGCTGAGGATCGGCAACCGCAGCCCGGTTGACAGGGTGAAGCCCGGCGAAAGCGTGTAATCCAGCCCCAGCGCGGCGCCCACCTCGTATCGCAGCGGGTCGTCGGGGTCGAAGAAGGAAAAGTTCAGATACGGCCCGAACCGGTAGGAGAAATGCGGGTAAGCATCCGTAAGAATGCCGCCCTGTACCAGCGGCAGCGTGTCCGACACCTCGGCCCGGGCAAAGCTGCGCCAGGCACTGTCGGGGTCGTGTTCCAGCTCATACAGGTCGTCGCGATTGACCCGCACCGCGCTCAGCGGCACGCCGTTCGACATCAAAGCGATGTCGAAATGCTCGGTCTGGGCGGGTTCTTCATTGCCCAGCACGCGGGCGGCACGCCCCAACGCCTGGGCGGCCTGACCATAGGTGGTGTTCTCGACCCCGACCTGAACCGTATCGCCGGTCTCCGACAGATAGACCAGCCGCAACCCTTCCTGCGCCAGCGCGGCCTGCATCCGGGACCGGATGTCGCCGGTCGCGCGGTCCGCTGTTGTGGCAGCGGTCTGGGATCTGGGCTGCAACGGCGGTGGCGCGGCACCTTGTCCGCCCGGCGCCACCGATTTGCGCGGGTCGACGAAATAGCTCAGCGTCAGCCCCAGCGTGGAGCCATAAAGATAAGATGTGGTCAGCTGCGTGCCATTGTCGAACCGGTACTGGACCCCGACATTGATCGGGGATCTGACCCGGAAACTGTCGTTGACCGCTTCCTGGCTGTACAGATCGGGGGAATACTCGGCCAGAAAGGTCAGCCGGTCATTATATTGCCAGCTGGCGCCCCCAAACAGCGCCGCATCGCCACGGAACCAGTTGCCGAATTCCAGCTCACCGCCCTGACCGTTCGAATTTGGCGGCGGCCGGGTGTCGAACCGGCTGCCAAACACACCCAGCGGGTTCGAAAACGCGCCCCGCCCCGCCATGCGGCCCCAGCCGATGCCACCGGTCAGCTTGAGCCGGTCCTGAAAGGTCTTGGTGGCCACAAAATACTCGGCGGCATAGACGCCGGTACCGCCAAAATCGCGCAGCCCCATCACGATGGCCGGGCTGGCTTTCCTCGCGCAACCGGAAATGGATGTCAAAGCTGCGGTCATACCGGGTGGTGTCGGGCCCATCCAGCCTGTCGATCACCGCATAGCGGAAGCTGCCATGCACCCAGGGCAGCATCTGGAACGTCATCGTCCCCCGCCCGCTATTGCGCAACCCCGCAGCGGTGAACACCAGCGCCCCGTCATCGAACATCTCGGCGGTCGGAATCTCAAGCAGGCCGGGTGTGCCATAGGTCGAAACAGACTGCGCCTGACCCATGCCCGCCGCACCCGCACATACCAACGCCAACAGGCTTCTCAACCTCAAAGACACCGCTCGAATCTTCACGTCAATCTATCGCTTTTCGATCGGCGCCTCACTAACAACTTTCAAAACAAACGTCCCGAAACAAACCGCCAAAAAATATCCACAAAACACCATGTGGCAATTCTGCAAAAGACAGTTTGATACCCATTTTTTAATTTTTTAAAACATTCTAAAGTTGAGTAGCACTTAAGTCATCTCCCCTTCGAAAAAGGGTAGAAGGTCATAGTTTCCTGACTTTCTTCAAGCTTGATTAGCTTGCCTGGTCTGCGGCAGGCGTCTCAGATTTTGATCGCTGGAAAATCTGGATCTTCCGAAAGCCTCTACCGACGGAGTTTGCTCAAGTTCCACTTCGGCGTAGCATGATCGAAATGGTGCGCCACACGATCCAAGCTTCCATGATCAGCCCGGTATTTGCGATGTAGTACAGATCTGCCTGTACTTTTCGGCGTGTCGCATCTGTACCTTCGATATACCCAAGTTCAACCTGCGCCCAACCACTGATTCCGGGCGCACAAGGTGACGCGCTGGTATCCGGGTATAAGCGACATATATTCTCGGGCATGCTCGATGTAATCAGGCCGAGGGCCTATCAAGCTCATTTCACCTTTGAAAACATTGATAATTTGCGGTAGTTCATCAATGCGGGACTTGCGCAAGAAGAGACCAAGCTGGGTAATTCTGTCCTCTTCCAACGGGCAATTAGCACCCGTTCAATTTTCTTGGCCGGGCGCATGCTGCGAAACTTGTATGCTGTGAATGGTTTGCAGTTTTTCCCCATACGTACCTGAGAGAAAAATAGAGGCCCCTTGTTCCAAATTGGGTTCAAGACGAGCAGGACGATTCAAAAATCACCGCGAGGCAACAGAACAAATACGCTCAGGACAAGATCAAACGCACGTTTTGCCAAGGCAAAAGGACACCTGGCGCAGAGGCTGGAGTCCGCGCAAGGGCGGTGGATCCCCGAGATCGTGCTCGGGTAAGTTAAAATCAAACATAACTGCTCAAGAACCTTAAACTAATTATTGTTATACACGTTTAAAGAGAGCAACTCTCTTTGAACCGTTTATCAACCACTTCACGAGAGTGTCAATATATTTGAGTTAAATTTGCCTTAAGCCTTAAATGAATCGGATTCTACGGCGTCTGGTTCACCGTCTTACCGGACCACTTTAGATCTGTTTGAAGGGTCCTAGGGTCAGGACTCATAGCCAATAGATAACGAGTGCTGCGAGGGCGATTGCTGACAGGAAGACCTTCGGGCACCTGTCGTAGCGGGTTGCCACACGCCGCCAATCCTTCAACCTGCCGAACATGATCCCGATCCGGTTGCGCCGTTTGTAACGACGCTTGTCGTACTTAACCGGTTTCTTCCGCTTCTTCCGGCCAAGGATGCAGGCGCGCATCCCATTGTCTTTCAACGCTTCCCGGAACCAATCGGCATCATAGCCACGATCCCCGAGCAGCCAATCGACATCCGGCAGGCCGCTCAGCAGTGCCCGCGCACCAACGTAATCGCTGACCTGACCGGCGGTGATGAACAGGTTGAGCGGACGTCCCCGGCTGTCGCAGATGGCATGCAACTTGGTGTTCATGCCGCCTTTGGTGCGACCGATCAGGCGTCCACGCCCCATTTTTTGACGCCCAAACTGGTCGCGGTACGGTGGGCCTTCAGGTAGGTGGCATCGATCAATCACAGTCTTCTCCTCACCGTGTTTGGGAGCCAGACCGGCCATCATCCGGGCGAAGATGCCTTTGTCGCTCCACCGCTTCCAACGGTAATAGAGCGTCTTGTGTGGGCCATACGCCGAAGGGGCATCGCGCCATCTCAACCCATTGCGATTATTAATGAAGATAATGCCGCTCAACACACGTGGATCATCAACGCGTGGTTTGCCGTGGGACTTGGGGAAGAAAGGCTCAAGACGCGCCATCTGCGCATCCGTCAGCCAGAAAAGATCAGACATGGTCACCGCTCGATTTTCGAACCGTGAATCACGCAGCCAAGCGGAAATCAATGGGTCCTGACCCTAATTCGTGATCGCCCGGATAGGTCGGTAGCAGTAGGAGGCAGGCAAAATGTCTGCAGCGGCGAAGCTTGCCTGGACGCAACTTGAATGGAATGTACCGTAACCGCCACCTTTCATGTCTAGAACTGCAACCACTTTAACTAAGAGCGATCCCTCTTCAACCAGGACACGTCGTGCAGACACGTTCCGCCGCTGCTGCCGAATGGCGCGAACTCGGTGCCGGACACAGGACAGCTTTGCTAGCCTCACTGAGACTGAGTCGAATTCCTCTGCGCGTGCTACTGCAGTCCGGTCAGAGTAGATTGTGCCGGGAATTTCAGTTTGCTAACGTCGGACACGCGCTGGGGAGGGCGTGTACACCTATATGCTGGACTATTCGCACAACGCCTGGCTTGTCGCGGCCTCTTTGGCCGTTGCGCTGATGGCCGGATTTACCGGCCTTTATCTGACGCATGGCGCGTCCCGGCTGGATAGCCAGCGCCGCAAGCTTGTCGTTGCTCTGGCTGCGGTCATTCTGGGCGGCGGTATCTGGTCGATGCATTTCGTTGCCATGCTGGGCCTGCAACTGCCGATACTGTTTTACTACGACGCTCTGATCACTCTGATCTCTGCGCTTGTAGCGATCCTGATGGTTGGGCTGGCGCTGCTGTTGCTGCATTTCCGTCTGCGTACGCCTCAGACGATGATCGGATCGGGGGTGATTGTGGGGCTGGGCATCGTGGTGATGCACTACATTGGCATGGCGGGAATGCAGCTATGCCGCCCCGTATACAATGTTCTGGACGTAGCTCTGGCGACGTTGGCCTCGGTGATCTTGTCGGTCGCGGCTATTTGGGTTGCTTATGGCAACCGCACGCAACGCAATATTCTGCTGGGCACAGTTTGCTTTGGGTTGGCGGTTTTTACTATGCACTTTGTGGCGACCGGTCTGACCGACTTTGTGGCAAGTGACGCCGCCGGCGGTGCGGGGCCCGCGCTGGACAATCAGGTTCTGGCGATGGGCGTCACCGTTTCTGTTTTCCTGATCTGCGGAGCTTTTCTGCTGACCGGGATCTCGTTCATCGAACCGAAGGAAAAGCTGGCGCCCGAACGCACGCCGGAACCCGCAACCTTGCGCGCCGGTGTTCCGTTCGAGCGTGAAGGCCAGACATATTTCACGGAACCCGCCAGCGTTGCCGCCATCCGGGCCGAGGGGCATTATACTGTTCTCTATATGGGTGTTGAAAAACTATTCTGTCCTTGGTCGATCACCGAGGCCGAAAACCGCCTGAAACCAGACGGGTTTTTGCGCGCCCATCGCAGCTATTTGGTGAACCCCAAACACGTCTCTAGCTTTGAACGTCACAAGGACAACGGCACCTGTTATTTTGACGGGGTCGACGCGTTGACCAAAGTGCCGGTCAGCCGGTCCCGCCTGACGGATATTCGCGAGGCTCTAGGCCTCTGATCGCAGTTCATGCAGCCTATTCGCATTTCGTGAAACAAGCTGCGCGACCTGTTCCCGATCGCTGGAAGCCTTAAGTCACACGTTCTTTCCTACCTAGCAGGTTCCCCAAGGCACACCGCTTGGACCCAGGGAGGAAAAACATGATACCAGCCGGTTTTGAGTATCACCGGCCAGGCGACATCGCCACGGCCATCGGCGTTCTACAGGAACACGGAGACGAGGCGCGCGTCATTGCGGGCGGGCACAGCCTGATCCCGATGATGAAGCTGCGCATGGCCGAAATGAGCCACTTGGTCGATCTTCAGGCCATTGACGAATTGAAGGGCATCGAGATCGGAGCCGACTCCGTTTCGCTGGGCGCGATGGCGACCCAGCATGAACTGATCACGCATGACGGTCTGGCAGAGGCAATCCCGCTGATACGTGAGGCGGCGTTGCAGATCGCTGATCCACAGGTCCGCTACGTGGGCACTGTTGGAGGGAACGTTGCCAATGGTGATCCGGGCAACGACATGCCGGGGTTGATGCAGTGTCTGAATGCGACGTTCGAACTGTCCGGTCCTGACGGCGCCCGCAGTGTGGCGGCACGGGATTTCTATGAGGCCGCTTACTTTACTGCACGTGAGGATGAAGAAATCCTGACCCGGATTTCAATTCCGGTGCCGGGTGTGGGTGTAGGGCAGGCGTATGAAAAGCAGAAACGCAAGATCGGCGATTACGCGACAGCCGCGGCTGCGGTGATGGTTGGCAACGGACAGGCCTCGGTCGCGATGACCAACCTTGCGGACACGCCCATCTGGTCCGAAAGCGCAAGCAATGCGCTGGCCGACGGAGACGTCAACGGCTGCGTCGCCGCGATGCTCGACGCAATTGACCCGGTGGCTGACAACCGCGGTCCCATCGAATTCAAGAAACACGTGGCCGCCGTGATGCTGCGCCGCGCCATCGACCGTGCGCAAAGCCGTGCGAGTTGAGGGGAGGAACAACCATGTCAAAAATGCACGTAAAACTAACAGTGAACGGCAAACAGGTCGAAGGTCTGGCCGAGCCGCGCACGCTGTTGATCCACTTCCTGCGGGAAGATCTTAAAATCACCGGCCCTCATATCGGATGCGAAACCAGTCACTGTGGGGCCTGCACCGTGGATATTGATGGCAAGTCCGTCAAGTCCTGTACAACCTTTGTGGCGCAGGTGAACGGGGCCGATATCACAACCGTCGAAGGGCTGACCAATGACGATGGTAGCCTTGGCGTTTTGCAAGAGATGTTTCGCGAACATCACGGGTTGCAGTGCGGCTTCTGCACGCCGGGCATGATCACCCGCGCGCATCGTCTGCTGCAGGAAAACCCGAACCCAACCGAGGAAGAAATCCGCTTTGGTATGGCTGGCAACCTGTGCCGATGCACCGGATACCAGAACATCGTCAAGGCGATCTCGGCCTCAGCTGACATGCTGAACGCTCAGAAGGAGGCCGCGGAATGAACGATCAAACCATGACCCCCGAAGAACGCGCAGCCAATCTCAAAGGGATGGGAAGCTCGCGCAAACGCGTCGAGGATGTGCGCTTTACCCAAGGCAAGGGCAACTACGTCGATGACATCAAGCTGGACGGGATGCTGTTTGGCGCGTTTGTCCGCTCGCCCTATGCTCATGCCCGCGTTGTCAGTGTGAACAAAGAGGCCGCGTTGGCCGTGCCCGGCGTTGTTGCTGTGTTGACAGCCGAGGATCTGGCTCCGCTGGGTTTGCATTGGATGCCGACGCTGGCAGGTGACAAGCAAATGGTGCTGGCCGATGGCAAGGTTCTGTTCCAGGGCCAAGAAGTCGCCTATGTCGTTGCTGAAAATCGATACATCGCAGCGGATGCGGCAGAACTGGTCGAGGTTGACTACGAAGAACTGCCCGTTCTGACCGACCCGTTCGAGGCGCTGAAATCGGACGTTGTACTGCGTGAAGACCTTGCGGGTCAGACCGAGGGCGCCCATGGCCCGCGCAAGCATCACAACCACATTTTCACTTGGGAACAGGGCGACAAAGATGTGACGGAAGCCGTGCTGGGTGAGGCGGATGTCGTGGCCGAAGAGATGGTCTATTACCACCGGACCCACCCATGTCCGCTGGAGACCTGTGGCTGTGTGGCTTCGATGGATAAGGTGACCGGTAAGCTTACGCTTTATGGTACATTCCAGGCCCCGCACGCGATCCGAACCGTAGTGTCGCTGATCTCTGGTCTCGCCGAGCACAATATCCGGGTGATCAGCCCTGATATCGGCGGTGGCTTCGGTAACAAGGTTGGTGCCTATGCCGGCTATGTCTGCTCGGTCGTCGCCTCGATTGTCACCGGCCAACCGGTGAAATGGGTCGAGAATCGGATGGAAAACCTTATGTCTACCGCCTTTGCCCGCGACTACTGGATGCAGGGCAAGATCTCTGCGACCAAGGATGGCAAGATCACTGGTCTCTGGTGCCATACCACAGCAGATCATGGTGGATTTGACGCCTGTGCCGACCCAACGAAGTTCCCGGCCGGGTTCATGAACATCTGCACCGGGTCATATGACATCCCCACCGCTTATCTGGCTGTGGATGGGGTTTACACCAACAAGGCACCGGGCGGTGTCGCCTATCGTTGCTCGTTCAGGGTGACCGAGGCTGCGTATTTCATTGAGCGGATGATCGAGGTTCTGGCCATCAAGCTGAACATGGACGCGGCCGAGTTACGCCGGATCAACTTTATCCGCAAGGATCAGTTCCCATATCAGTCCGCGCTGGGATGGGAATATGACTCGGGTGACTATCACACCGCTTGGGACAAAGCGCTGAAGGCCGTGGACTATGATGGTCTGCGGGCGGAGCAGGCGCAACGGATCGAGGACTTCAAAGCCGGAAAGACCAGCAAACTGCTGGGCATCGGTCTGACGCATTTCACCGAAATCGTCGGGGCTGGACCAGTCAAGAACTGCGATATCCTTGGGTTGGGAATGTTCGACTCATGCGAAATCCGGATTCACCCAACCGGTTCCGCCATCGCACGGCTGGGGACGATCAGCCAAGGTCAGGGCCATGCTACGACTTTTGCGCAGATCATCGCTAGCGAGATCGGCCTGCCTGCCGATGACATCACGCTGGAAGAAGGTGACACTGATACCGCGCCTTATGGGCTTGGTACCTATGGGTCTCGGTCGACACCCGTGGCCGGCGCGGCAACGGCGATGGCCGCCCGCAAAATCCGCGCTAAGGCGCAGATGATCGCGGCTTACCTGCTTGAGGTCCATGACGACGACGTCGAATGGGACGTGGACCGGTTCTCAGTCAAAGGCGCGCCCGAACGGTTCAAGACCATGAAGGAAATCGCTTTCGCTGCCTACAATCAGGCGATCCCGGGGCTGGAACCCGGCCTTGAGGCTGTCAGCTACTATGATCCGCCCAATATGACCTACCCGTTTGGGGCCTATATCTGCGTCATGGAGATCGATGTGGATACCGGCGAATGGGAGGTCCGGCAGTTCTATGCGCTGGATGATTGCGGGACCCGGATCAATCCCATGATCATCGAAGGTCAGGTCCATGGCGGCGTGACCGAGGCGTTGGCCATCGCGATGGGTCAGGAAATCGCCTATGATGAGATGGGCAACGTCAAGACTGGTACGTTGATGGACTTCTTCTTGCCCACCGCGTGGGAGACGCCCAACTACACCACTGATCATACGGTGACGCCATCTCCGCATCACCCGATCGGTGCCAAGGGCGTGGGCGAGAGCCCGAATGTCGGCGGTGTGCCTGCGTTCTCGAACGCGGTGCATGATGCTTTCCGCCCATTTGGCCTTGTTCAAAGCCACATGCCGCATGATCACTGGCGCATCTGGAAGATCGCCAATGGTCTTGGAATGCACGGCTAACAGGAAAGGCCGTCGCGTCGAAACTCGGTGCGGCGGCAATCCGGGAGAATGGCATGAGCTTGCAGGATATACAGCAAGGCCTGGCCGAAGTGGGCTATGTTGCCGACGACCGATTGGCGATGGCGCTGCATCTGGCGCAGACCCTTGGGCGTCCGCTACTGTTGGAAGGGCCGGCTGGGGTTGGTAAAACCGAGGTCGCAAAGGCGTTGGCAGCACAGCGCGCCGCGCGGTTGATCCGGTTGCAATGCTATGAAGGGCTGGATGCCAGCCACGCGATTTATGAGTGGAACTACCAGCGCCAGTTGCTGGCTATTCGCGCAAGCGAGGCACAGGGTGGCACCAGCGAAGCGCAGCTGTTCAACGATGATTATCTGCTAAAGCGACCCTTGCTGGAAGCAATCAGCGAAGAAGAACCACCTGTTCTGCTGATTGATGAAATCGACAGGGCGGATGAGGAGTTTGAGGCCTATCTGCTCGAAATTTTGTCGGACTTTCAGATCACGATCCCTGAACTCGGCACCATCAAGGCGCGTTCGCGGCCCATCGTGATTCTGACGGCGAATGGCACTCGGGACCTGTCGGACGCGCTGCGGCGTCGGTGCCTGTATAGTTTCCTCGACTACCCATCCCGTGAAACGGAAATGGCGATCCTGAAAGCTCGCATGCCCGCAGTCGAAGGGCTGTTGGCGCGCCAGATTATTAGCGTTGTGCAGGCGCTGCGCAAAGAGGACTTGGAAAAGACCCCCGGCATCGCCGAGATGCTGGACTGGGCGGCCGCTCTTTCAGGGCTGGGCGTCAACGACATGGCGCAGTCCCGCAAAGACGTTCAGGCAACCCTTGTTTGTCTTTTGAAAACTGCAGCCGACTATGACGCAGCTCCGCCTGAAGTGATGGATCGCCTGATCGGAAAGGTGGCGTGATGCAGGTCACCCGCTTCCCCTCTCGCGCATCTGGTCTGTCGGATCGCATGTCCGGCTTCATCGAACATTTGCGTATGAACGGGATGCGAGTTGGTCCGGCTGAGACGGGGGACGCATTGGCTGCGCTGGCCGCGATTGAGGCAACGGATGTCAGGCAGGCCAAACAGGCGCTTTGCGTTTTGCTGGCAGGTGACGCTGACGATTGGCGGCGGTTCGATGACTTGTTCGAAGCTTATTGGTTCAATACCGGCAAGCAACGTACGGGAACCGCGCAATCAGCGCATGTGCGGGTTCAGTCCGCCAAACCGATGATCTGGCAGCAGGAAAGCCAGGTTACTCGGGAATCTGAGTCTGGCGCGGATCAGACCGCCGCACCTGATACCGGCGACGGTGAGGCCGAGGGGAGAGACGGGAAGCTGATTGCAACCCGTACGGCCAACCTGTCGCGCCGGGATTTGCGCGAGTTGATGGATGAAGACGCGCTGCGGCAGGCCGAGCAGGCTGCAACCGCCATCGCGCGCGCTATCCGCGACCGGCGCTCGCGCAGGCGCAAACAGACGCTGCGAGGACCTGCTTTGGATATGCGTCGCATACAGCGGGCCAGCCTTGCGCGGGGCGGAGAGCCAATGGACCTGTACCGTCGCGCCCGTCCGCCGCGCCCGATGCGTATTGTGGCGTTATGCGATGTTAGTGGATCGATGACGGTCTATTCGCGGGTTTTTCTGGCCTTCCTCAAGGGTCTGATCGGCAGTGGAACAGAGGCGGACGCCTATCTCTTCCACACCCGCCTGATGCGCGTCACGGATGCGCTGCGCGACCACGACACGCTGCGCGCAGCTGGCCGGTTATCACTCATGGCCGAAGGGTTCGGCGGCGGGACCGACATCTCGGGAAGCCTTGAGAGTTTTCTGAACGGATACGGTGCCCGCGCATTGAACGGGCGGACGATCGTATTGATACTCTCGGACGGTTATTGCAGCGCGTCGCCTGAGGCCCTGGGAGATGCTCTGGTTCGGATTCGGCGCAAGGCGCGGCGGATCGTCTGGCTGAATCCTCTTAAAGGATGGAAAAACTATCAGCCCATTGCTGCCGCTATGCAAGCTGCGGAGCCGTATCTGGATGCGCACTTACCGGCCAACACGCTCGACGCGCTGTCGGCGTTGGAACCCGAATTCCGAAAACTGTGAAAGGACACGGCTATGGCAGGTTTCGACATTTTCGACACGATTGAGGAGTTGCGTCAAAAGGGTGACGCCTTTTGCGTGGCAACTGTCCTTCGAACTGCCGACGCAACCTCGGCCAAGGCAGGTGGCAAGGCCGTGATCACGCGGGACGGGTGTATTTTTGGGCACCTGGGTGGAGCGTGCGTGCAGCGCGTCGTACGCGCATCGGCGCAGGAGGCACTTGCGGTTGGAATTCCGAAAATGATCCGCGTGAAACCTTCGGAAAAGGTAGTGGCGATGACAGATCCGGATGGTGTTGAGACCTTCAAAAGCGGTTGTCCTTCGGGCGGAACTGTCGACTTGTTGATCGAGCCGTATCAGCACGCTCCGCGCCTGATCATATTTGGAGACTCTCCGATTGCACACGCGCTTGCCGCGCACGCGGCGCTGACCGGATTGCGTGTTTGCTTGCCTGAAGGTTCAGAAAGCTCGGTGGAATTCATCGGTTTTGATCCCAATGACCTAAGCGCATTGGGGGTTGAACCACGCGATTTCGCGGTGGTAGCCTCACAGGGGAAGGGCGATGGTGCAGCGCTGAAATCTGCGCTTGAATCACCAGCACGACGCGTTTCGATGGTCGCGAGCCACCGAAAGGCCAAGGTGTTGTGCGAGAGGTTGGAAGTGCAGGGAATGACCGTCGAGCAGACCAGTCGGCTTAAGTCACCGGCCGGTCTGGATATCCATGCAATCGACCCGCACGAAATCGCCCTTTCGATCCTCGCCGAGATCATCCTCTGGCGGAATTCAGACAATTCCAAGGAGACATCGCATGATGAAAAAATGGCGTAAATGGTTGCAGTCCTTTCGGACTGTGAAGCCGGAACAGACCCCGGAAGAGGCGACCGAGACCGCACTTCGCGTTTTCCCAAGATGCTGTTGAGTAAAGGACTCTCAAATGGAACTAAATGACGAAATCCGAATCTCTGCTCCGCGTGACGTCGTGTACCGAGCGCTAAATGATCCGGATGTGTTGCGTGAGTGCATTCCCGGTTGTGAGGAATTGATCCAGCATTCTCCCGAGCATTTGGAGGCCAAAGTTGTGCTCAAAATCGGCCCCGTCAAGGCTCGGTTCAGCGGCGAAGTGACGTTGGACAACTCCAATGCTCCGGATGAGTTTTCCCTGACTGGTGAAGGAAAAGGTGGCGCTGCGGGCTTTGCCAAAGGGGGTGCGGATGTCAATCTTAGCACGGAGGGCGAGGAAACGGTTTTATCCTATACTGCCAAGGTCACAATTGGCGGAAAAATAGCGCAATTGGGCAGCCGGTTGATTGCGGGGACTGCAAAAAAACTTTCAGCCAAGTTTTTTGACAGGTTTGGGGAAATCGTCACCGAGCAAAACGTCGGTTAGGGTCAGGACTTCGGTAACGAGGCCTTCCCAATCAAGCGGTTTTGCGCAAAATTATTGATCCGCCGAAGCGGTGTTGTCAGGTCTTTACCTGTCCTACCTGCTATGGGAGTCGATCATGGATACTTTGAATCAAAGCAGAGCCGTACCTCACAAGCTGCAAATGATCGACAGCACCGTGATCCGCGCCCATCATCCACTTCCCGGCAGGGCATTGCGGCAACAATGTCTCGAGAGGGAGGCGGCGGGTGCCAAGCCATGGCCGCGATGATAAGTTACACCTTGGCATGCACATTTTGTTGATCAGGCGCTGGCTGCATTGTTCGCACTGCGTGAACGTGCACAATTACGAAAAATGCAGTTGCAGCGAATGTCAGCAATGCGGACAAAGGGTGAATTCGCTGCGTTTGCACCAAGGTCTGCAATCTCGAGTAACCGGCCGCACGTGTGCGGCCGATCTTTCGATTTTACCGATCTGTGAGGAGATTTTCAGGTTGGTTCCGCTTCACCGGGGGGTGGGACGTTCAGCCGGTTTCACCAAATCCTTTCGGTACTGGCAGATCAGGCAAGGTAGCCGCACGTTTCTGCAAGGCCCGTCCGATGACCACGCGGCTGATTTCCGTCGTCCCGTCCACGATCCGCAGCATTTGTGCAAGACGGGACAAACGATCCAGACCATAAGGCTGCAACAGCCCCATGCCGCCCAGCACTTGCGTGCAGGTATTTGCAGCCTTCACTGCGGCATCTGGCACAAACCGTTTGGCATGGGCGGCCATCAGTGGGCCCTCGGGCGCGCCAAGGGCCTTTGCCGCCTTGCGGTACAGCAGTTTCGAGGCTTCAAGATCGGTCGCAACTTCGCCCAGCATCCACTGGATCCCGTCCAGATCGAGGTTCTTGCCACCGAACATCTTGCGGTTCTTAGAATAGGACAGCGCCGTATCCAAGGCAGCTTGCATCAATCCACAGCATCCTGACGCAATCGACACACGGGCGATATCGATTGCCATGAGTGAGCCTTGCAGGCCCTGGCCAATGGGCAGGATGATGTTGTCTTCACTCACCACGACTTTGTCCATGTACATCTCGGCAAGAGGCAGGAAGTTGTAGGACGGGGTGTCGTAGAGCGGACCAAAGCTGAGGCCCGGAGCGTCGGCGGGAATGGCGATCATCGCCATATCCTTGTGGCCAGGTGCGTCACTGGTTTTGACCACGGTGAAATAGATATCAGCCTCGGTCGCCAGGCTGACCCATGCCTTCGCACCGCTGATCGCCCATGTGCCGTCGTCATTGATCACGGCTCGCGAATACATGTTTGTGGCATCCGATCCGGATTGCGGTTCGGTCAGTGCAAAGTTCGCCAGTTTGCGGCCAGAGGTCAGATCCCGCGCCCATTTTTCCTTGAACGCATCCGTGCCATAACCGCAGCCCGCGAAGGTGCAGATGTTATGCATCGACAGGGCAAAGGCATAGGCACCATCGCCCAACCCCAGTTGTTCATAGACCTGAATGCCCTCTGCCAGTGGTAAGCCCTGACCACCAAACTCCTCGGGGGCGTAGAGCCCCGTCAGGCCAGCGGCCCCGGCCTTGTCAGACGCATCACGGGGCCACTTCTTTGCGGCGTTCCAGGCGTCCACATTGGGCAGGATGACCTGCTCGGCGTGGTCGCGTGCGGCTTGGAGTATGGTGGCGAGTTTGTCTGACATTGGTCGGTCCTTTCAGGGGCGATCATTCTCATATGACGCCATAACCCCGCAGCCACGGATGGCCAGACTGATGAGCTATGAAGGCGAAACTTCAGCTGAAAATGCTTCTCTGCAGAAAGATTTAGCGAGCCAGCCCGTTAAGCTCTATCTCGTGCGCTGACAGATAATTGTCCAAAAGTGACAAAAACGGCGCCTTACGTTTTTTTCCTGCGGTAGGAGCTTGGCCTGCTGCCGGTCCAACGCTGAAAGGCCCGATGAAAGTTGGCAGCCGAGGAAAAGCCCACATCCTGCGCAATTGCCTCAACGCTTTTGCGCCCCGCCTGCAGGTCGCGGATCGCGGTGTCGCGGCGCAGGGCGTCTTTTATGGCCTGAAACGACGTGCCATCCGCCTGCAACCTGCGGATCAGGGTGCGCGGGGTCATGTGCATTGCGGATGCTGTCTGGGTCAGGGTGGCCGCGTCCCATCCCGCTTGACCCAGATAGGTGCGCACGCGCAGCGATTGGGTGTGTTCACGCGACGAGGTGAAAATCCAGTCCCGCGGCGCGTTTTGCAAAAACCGGTCAAGGTCAGCGGTGCTGCGCGTCTGCACGGGACCCAGTGCATTCGGATCGAACGAGATTGCGGTGGCGGGCTGGCCAAACCGCAGCGATGCAGGAAAGATGATCGCGTAATCCTGATCAAAGTCCGGGCGATCAAACGCGAAATCAACGGCTTTAACCGGAACCTCATGCCCTGCCAGCCAAGACATGAGCCCGTGGGCAAGTTTGAGGATCAGCATGTGGCCAAACCGTTGTACAGGCGCATCTGTTTGCGGGTTCAGGCTCAGTGTGAGGGCGCTGTCAGCGTCATCCAGATCAAACTGATAGTCATCCAGCAGCAAGTTCCAGAAGGTCGAAAACCGGTAAAGTGCAGATGGCAAGGATGTGGCTTCGCGCACTGTCGTCAGAAGGTGTTGCAGGGCACGCGGTCGCACGGGCCTGCTCCAAAGCCCCATCATCTCATCGCCGGTCTCAACTGCAGCAAGTTGATACAGGCAAACGATCTGATCCAGCGTGACGCGACCATTCGGCGAGCGCGTATCCGCGTTCAGACCGGACCGGCTCAGCAGCGAAGCCATCTGCGCCTCTGGGCACAGGGCACGCAGCGCCGCCAGCCAGTCATCGACAAACTGGCTGGAAACCGTGGAGAGTATCGTAGGGGTGACATTGGTCATAACGCCTCAGGAGGTATCACCAATTCCGGTCGACATGAAACGCAGGCTTGCAGATAGCGGCCTTCGCAGATGACAGAATGTCAGTGTCTCAACCAGATAACGCTCTGCGTGAACTCATTTCAGTGGGGTCAGGCGACTTCGAACAACGCTGCGGCCCCCATGCCTCCGCCAACACACATGGAGGTCACCACGTATTTTACGCCACGACGCCTCCCCTCAAGCAGAGCGTGCCCGACTTGTCTCGCACCTGTCATGCCGTAGGGGTGGCCAATCGATATCGCACCGCCGTTCACGTTGTAGATTTCGGGATCAATCCCAAGGTGGTCGCGGCAATAGAGAACCTGGCAGGCAAAGGCTTCGTTAAGCTCCCAAAGGCCGATGTCTTCGATGCGAAGACCTGCATTCTTAAGCAGCTTTGGAATGGCATAGATCGGGCCGACCCCCATCTCTTCCGGTGCGTTTCCTGCAACAGCCATGCCGCGATAGATACCTAGCGGTGTGAGACCCTTTTGCTCAGCCATTTTGCCTTCCATGAGCACACAAGCCGAGGCCCCGTCAGAAAGCTGGCTTGCGTTTCCGGCAGTAATCAGTCCTCCTTCGACAACCGGGTTCAATGCCCCGAGTGTTCCGACCGTCGTGCCCGGCCGGTTGCCTTCGTCTTTTGACAAGGTCATCTCTTCCAGGGTTTCCTCCCCGGTTTCGCGGTTCTTGACCCGCTTAATCGCAGTGATCGGGACGATCTCGTCATCAAAGGCGCCAGCGGCCTGAGCCCGGGCCGTCCGGTCTTGCGAAAGTGCAGCGTATTCATCCTGCACCTCGCGGCTGACCCCATAGGTCCGTGCCACATTTTCCGCCGTCATCAGCATCGGCATATAGGCATGTTCAGATTGGTCGATAACGTTTGGATCATTTGCGTTGCCGCTTCCAGCCTGGCAATCCGTGGCAGCCTTTGGGTGCCCCGGCGCCTAGCAGCAGCGCCAGCTTGATCTCGGGCAGCCCCATCAATGCATCCGGCGTGGCGACACGGTAATCACAGGCGAGTGCGATCTCCAGCGCGCCGCCCATCGCGGGACCTGCTATCGCGGCGATAATGGGTTTCTTGCTGGTTTTAATCGTTACACAAATGTCTGGCAGGTCCGGCTTGTCCCAACCAGCCATATGTACCCGTCAAAAACGCAAACAGGTAAAGGGCAGCGAATACGATGGTGGTTATTCTACAAACCAAGTCGAGCTTTACACAGAGCGAGTCAGTGCTGCGCAACCGTACTCAGCTACGCACCAAACTGGTTACAGAGCGCCTTCGTCGCCAAGGAACTCGATACCAGCTGTCGCGCCATCACTGTAAGCAATACAATTCCAAGGAGCACGGTCTTCGCCAACGCCGACGGTTACTTGTGTTCCCGCCTCGCTAAACGCAGACGACAGCACCACGACTTGCGAATTGTTCGTCGTATTGGCGACATCTCGCAGACATGCCTGCTGGGCAGGAGTCAGTTCTGAGGACGCAGTAGAGCTGCCAGTATCTTCACATGCTGCAACGGTTAGAGACCCAATTAGTACAGCTGTGGGGGTCATAAATCTCTTCATTTTTTTTTCCCTCGTTGGTTCTGCCTAACATTTGGTCAAAGATGCACTACAAAATCAACTATTCGATTGTGTCGACATTTCTGCGCGATAGCGGGCGCTAAACGGGAATGATCTCTTTCGATGGCAAGAGTCTTTCGGGCGGCAGGTCCATTCAAGCTTCCGTTTTGGGCACGATGCATGCCGTAGCTGAAGCACTCTAGAATGACGATAACGCGGGACTAAGCCGCCTTTTACACGGCCGTCAATTTAAGCCGGAAAACCTCGTCTCATGATCAGAGCTTTTTGCATTTACTAACTTTCTGAACGGTGTTGTGAATTTTGGCGTAAAATCACAAGCCGTTTTGCGGAATATCTTTATATCGGCTGTGTTCCTGCGCGGGCGTAAAGTCCCGAACAGACAAATAGACTGGTCTGTCCCATGACCAGACTATCCCCGCGTTGCCAATCATCCCAGATTAGGGTGACGCGGGGAACTTTAAATCCAAGCGGCGGTCCTTGCCGTATTGAGCTTAACCCAATCCAATAGTGATTTGTGAGGGGGTAACGAGTTACGGCCTCGCCATTGTGCGGGGCCTTTTTTGTTGAAGGTAAAAAAGGCCAGCTTCACAATGCGGATCCACTCACACACTTGCATTGCGAAGCTGGCAAACAACTCTCCTACAGGGGGATGGTTAGTAGGAGGTGGCAGCACAATTATGGGACTGTGCAAGGCGAAATAACTACAGAATGACAGGATGCGCTAGGCGTTCATCGGTATAGGTTGGGTATCCGAAAGTATAGTTACACTCGACCAAGCTTAATCTGCGGTGCCAGCTTCGAAACACCCTCTCCGCACGGTGCAAAAAAGCTATACACCAGAACTTTCGGAAGGAGATGCCCGCCGGAGACGGCGGCATAGATAGGATATCTGACGTATTTTATGAAAACTGGAAGCGCCCAAAGCAGCTGGATACCCATTTTTTTCGGTTTTTCCGAGAGTTTACTACTGATGGCTTGGCCTAACTCACAATTCTGGCTCTTTTGGTAGGCGCCAAACTTGACACAAAAGGAAGGTCTGTATTGGGCTCGAACCCGTTGTTCGCTAAATCGCGACGAGTGTATGTTTGCAGACTTTGCGGCCGAAGATGTTTTAACACAAGATATGTTTGGCCTGAAAAGTTAACGAATTAAACTGTTCCTCCAAGCCGATGTTTTTCCTATCGTTGGTGAGAAACAGCGTATCGGGAGGTCTTAATGAACAAGCTTGTCTCAGCAGTGGGCGCGGTTTGCTTTGCTTTCACTGGAGCTTGGGCCGACGAGCATACCCCGCCCAACATTCTTGTCATCATGGCAGATGACGTGGGTTGGGCGAGCGTCGGCGTTTACCACGGAGGTGTCAAAAGCATCGAGACGCCGAACTTGGATCGCCTCTCGTCTGAGGGCGCTCGTCTCACAGATTATTATGCCGAGCCAAGTTGTACTGCCGGTCGATCAGCTTTCATGACCGGACAGTTACCTATTCGGACTGGCATGCACACGGTAGGGTTGCCGGGGGATCCGATAGGGTTAAACCCAGATGATCCGACGCTTCCGATGTTCTTGAAAAAGTTGGGATACACGACGGGGCAGTTTGGTAAGAACCACTTGGGCGATCTCAACGAGTTCCTACCGACTACAAAAGGTTTCGACGAGTATTGGGGCTGGCTCTATCACTTGAATGCCATGGAATATACGTCTGATCCGGATTGGCCAGACGACCCAGAATTCAACGCGCAATTCGCGCCGCGCAACATCATTCATTCTTTTGCTACAGACGAGGAGGACGAAACAGTCGATCCGCGTTTTGGAAAAGTCGGGAAGCAGCGCATCATTGATGACGGACCTGCGCCGCCGGAACGCCAAAAGACTTTGGATGACGAAGTGACATCTTACACGAAGGACTTCATTTCTCGTGCAGTTGAGTCGGACACTCCGTTTTTTGTCTGGATGGCTCCAGCCCGTGCACACGTCTGGACCCACCTTAGCCCCGAATACGAAGCTATGTTGGGCAATGGGCGCGGACTTCAGGATGTTGTCATGAAGGAGTTGGATAACAACGTTGGTAACGTTCTCAGCCACCTTGAAGATCTGGGAGTCGCCGATAATACCATAGTGATGTTCACTGCCGACAATGGCCCGGAAACACTGACGTGGCCTGATGGTGGTACGACACCGTTTCATGGGGAAAAGGGTACTACCTGGGAAGGTGGCTTTAGAGTTCCTGCGATTATTCGCTGGCCGGGCAAAATTCCTGAAGGTCAAGTCTTGAACGGCATCTTCAGCGGAATGGACTGGATGCCAACATTTGTAGCTGCGGCTGGAGGTCCGACAGATCTAAGAGAAAAGCTCCTAGAGGGATATGAAGGCTATAAAGTGCATCTCGATGGCTACAACCAACTATCTTACCTGACAGGTGAGGATGAAGAGAGCAATCGCCGCGAGCTGATTTACTATCAGGGTACGGACCTCCAAGCAGTACGCTACAACGATTGGAAAGCGCATTTTGTCGTTCAAAACCACGGCTGGTCAGGCCCGAAGGAAGAGTTGGTCGCCCCGTTACTCTTCAACCTTCGCCGCGATCCTTACGAGAAAGCAGCGGAGGAAAGCGGAATGTACGTCCGCTGGATGGGTGAGAAAATGTGGGCATTCGGCCCGGCCGCCCGACTAGTGCAGGCACATCTCGCTACCTTCGAGGAGTTCCCTCCGCGCGGGAAGCCGGTCGCCAATCAAGACCATGTTGAAGAACAGACATCAACCGAAGGTGGCATCTCTCAGTAGAGGAAGCGAGGCAACCAATACGCCTTTCTCACTGCGGCGTGGGCATCCGGCTCGGATCATCGGATGCCCCAGAAAACCGATTAGGAATTTTGCAAAAAAGCGAAACCTCTACGAGAAGGAGTCCTCCATGAGTGTTAGATTAGTCCTAATGCTTGCGGCCGTTGGCCTCGTGCCAATCGCGTTATCATACGGTCTGATACCCGGCAGTTCGATCCCAGCTTTGCTGGGATTTCCGGTGGAAGGGACCAACCAAACCCACGTGTTCCGCGCGATTATGGGTCTTTACCTGGCAAACGCGTTGTTTTGGTTGGCGGCCGCTTCGAAACCAGAATTACAACACCCCGCGCTGTGGGTTCTTTTTTTGTTTATGTCGGGACTGGCCGTTGGACGCATGCTAAGCATTCTTATCGATGGAGTTCCAAACGGGTTACTTCTATTTTATCTTGCGGCCGAGATAGCTTTTGCAGCTCTGGCGGCGGTTTCCCTGAGAAAAGTACAATGAAACAGGAAGTGTCAAAGTGCTGAGGTTTTTCTTTGTTCTCTCGATGATTACAACTGCGTCGGTTTCGACATCCGGTCTGGCACAATCGTCATCTGTCCAGACTGCGGTGGACAAAAATTTTTTAGAGCTTGAGACTGCCGTTGACGAGGCGGGGCCTACTCCAATTGCATCGATAGACCACTCGCGTCTGGCTAAAGCCGAAGGCGTAGAAATGCCCGCGTCTCGTGTGCTCATTTTCTCTGATCCTGAGATAAACACACCCATTCTGAAAGAGACCGTGCGAGCAGGTTTGGACCTTCCTTTTCGCGTTCTTTCCTACGATCAGGATGATCGCCCGCAGATTACCTACACGGACTCCCAGTTTCTCAAAATCCGGCATGGGCTCACGGACGCGTCTTCGGTGCGTGTATTTCAGAGCAAGATGCTCGAAGTTCTAAACGACTTGGATGCAACACCAGCGCCGACCAACGGGTTGTTTGCCGACTATGGGGTCATCGAACTGCGATCTCAGCTCAGCGTACCAGAGGCAGTCGAACGTCTCAGAACAGCTGTGATGGGACAGGACGATACTGTCTGGTTTGGGGAAATCGATTTTGCGACCGAAGCATCCCAACTAGGGGTGGAACTGCCGGATGCAGTTCTCTTACTGTTCGGCGGACCAGCGCCCGGTGGCGTAGCTATGGCGGGCTTTCCGGCAATTGGTTTGGATGCCTTTTGCCAAAAACTTTTGGTTTACGCGAATGAAGAAGGCGGCTCCGTAGTCATTTTCAATGACATCGCTGCCCTCGCGGAGTTGCACTACGGTTTTTCAGCCGAACCTCATCACGGATTGAACAAACGGCTTACCGCAACATTTCGCACGGCAATTGAGTAGCCGCTGTTTGGAAAACGCACTAGAAACCCGTTACCGATTGGCCATCTTTTCGTCGTCCGCTTTGGGGCTCAGTGCAGTCGTTCTCCGCGCGTTAAATGAAGGACTGCTTTTTTTTTGTTTGGTTAGAAAATCTCGGATTCTGGAGCCTCAAAAATTGAAAACTCTAAGTAGCTGATTTTGTTGGAGCCGCAGTCTCACCATTAAGGTGATCCGACAAGAATTGTCGGAGTACGTAAATAATGGGACTGAATTATTGAGACTCGCCTGCCATTGAATTCAACACCTTGAGATTTTTGCGCTTTGAGAGTGTTTCGACGGTTCAAGCGCTTCAATTCGACGTAAAATAGTAAGCCAATGAGCCTCTTCGCAACCTGGAAACCGGCGCAGTGTGTGTTACTTGGGCGTGATTGATCAGCAGAATATCCTGCCTCAGCGTTCGGCCCAGAGCCGACCTCCAGCCGCCAACCGAGATGCTGCGGTCGCAGCTCGCTTTACCGCCATTCGCTGCACTAGCGAAAAAGGAGGCCTGTCGAACTCTCGAACTGCAGGCACTGCTGCAACTGGTATTATCTGATGAACATTCATTTAGGTAAGGATGGGCCGCGCAGCGATTTGTCGATAGCTATAACTGTTACTCGGCAAGAAGATACAACTTCAATTGCAGGCGCCCCCAGGACGTCACAAAATCACTAAGGACCTTAGGCATCTCATCGGGAAGATTGTTAGCCTCCCCAGGTTCGGTTTCGATCTCAAATAAAGGTCGTATTTGAATGAAATGTTAAGTTACGCTCCTTCGCGCCTAATTCTCTGTTTTTGTCGCTCTGAAAGGTTTGTTCTCACACAAAAAAGTGCATCCATCGAAATGAGAAAGTAGCAAGTAAGGGCGACTTGCAACAATAGGTTTGCCATGAAGCTCTAGAACCATCACCTTAATCAGCCAATTATGCCTGGTACCAACTTGACAGCTATCCGACATGTCGCTCTGATGAAGAGGGAAAGTATTGGGGTAGAGCTCAACATGCGTGAATTTTATAGCGGTTTTCCGCGCGAATGCGGGATGTTAGTTCTTAGTCGCTCGGAGAAGTTTTCGCTCTACGCCGGCTCACATGACAAATCACATTATGTAAAGGCGGCTTCGTGACAGGTGTGATGAAGGCCTATGTCAGATTTGTGGACCGTGCCAACAGGACGATTGGGCGGGTCATCATGTATGGCATTTTTCTAATGATGGCGATCCTGCTGTATTCCTCTGTTTCCAAGACCTTCTTTGTCCCCTCGCTCTGGACCCTTGAAATGGCACAGTTTGCCATGGTCGCTTACTACATCCTTGGCGGTCCTTATGCGATGCAGATGGGTGCGAATGTCCGGATGGACCTGCTGTATGGAGAATGGACAGACCGCCGAAAAAGCCAGGTTGACGTGCTGACGGTGCTTTTTCTGATCGTGTATCTGGCGTTTTTATTTTGGGGAGGCTGGGACAGTTTGATGTACTCGTTCCAATATGGCGGCGAGAGGTCCTCGTCCGCGTGGCGCCCCTATATCTGGCCCATCAAAACGATCATGGTGGTTGGCATTCTGCTGATGCTGTTGCAGTCAATCTCGGAACTGTTCAAAGACATCTTGCGGTTGCGAGGACATGATATGGGTCCGAAAGATGATGAACCGGTGCATATGGCCCCCGAAGACCTTGAAGGGGGACACCGCGGGTGAGCTATGAATTGATAGCCGCGCTCATGTTCTCGACCATGATGCTGATGCTGTTAACCGGGCAGCGTGTATTCGGGGCTATCGGGTTCGTAGCAGTGATTGCCGCCTTTTTCCTGTGGGGCGACAGGGGGGGCTATGATCTGGGGTTTGCGGCAGCGATCAAGGTCATGCGCTGGTACCCCCTGCTTACGCTGCCGATGTTCATTTTCATGGGATACGTTTTGTCGGAATCCCGGATCGCGGATGACCTGTATCGTATGTTCCATGTCTGGATGGGCGGTCTTTCCGGCGGGCTGGCTATAGGCACAATCGGTCTGATGGTTCTGATCTCAGCCATGAACGGATTGTCCGTTGCAGGTATGGCGATTGGAGCGACAATTGCTCTGCCCGAATTGCTGCGCCGGAACTATGACAAGCGTATGGTGACGGGGGTCATACAGGCCGGTTCATCCTTGGGAATTCTCGTGCCGCCTTCCGTTGTGTTGGTCCTTTACGCCATGATTGCCCGTCAACCGGTCGGGCAGCTTTGGCTGGCAGGTGTTATTCCCGGTTTGATGATGGCCACGCTGTTCATCATCTACATCGCCATCCGCTGTCGCCTGAACCCATCGCTCGGCCCTGTGATGAGCGCCGAAGAACGCGCGCAGGTCACCTGGAGCGAAAAACTCCGCCTGCTGGGGGCTGGTCTGCTGCCCATAGGCATCTTTGCGGTGATGATGGTGCCCTTCGTGAATGGCTGGACCTCACTGGTCGAAAGCTCGGCCTTGGGGGCAATCGCGGCCTTGATGGCGGCGGTTCTGAAACGCCGCATGACGTGGCAGGTCTTTGAGACCTCGATCAAACAGACGCTTGGAATTACCTGCATGTTCATGTGGATCATCCTTGCTGCCCTTGCCTTCGGCGCAGTTTTTGACGGGCTGGGCGCGGTCAAGGCGATCGAAAACCTGTTTACGGTGCAGCTGGGCCTGAACCCGTGGATTATCCTGATCCTGATGCAGCTCAGCTTTCTGGTTATGGGTACGTTTCTGGATGACACCGCCATGCTGGTCATCGTCGCTCCGTTATACGTGCCGCTGGTCGGTGCGCTGGGGTTTGATCTGATATGGTACGGTGTCCTCTACACGATCACATGTCAGATCGCCTATATGACTCCGCCTTTTGGGTACAACCTGTTTTTGATGCGGGCCATGGCCCCACCAGAGGTGACGATTGGAGATATTTACAGGTCCATCATACCGTTTGTGGCAGTGATGGCATTGGCTTTGGGATTGGTGATGGCCTTCCCAGACATCGCATTGTGGCTTCCGGGCATCGTCTACGGAAACTGAGCACGTAAAGAACGAGAAACCGGGTTAATCGGATCAAGTTCAATGAAAAGCACAGGAGAGGAAGACCATGACTACAAGACGTAGATTTTTGCGGACCGCCGCTTTGGCCGCGCCCGCGACGCTTGCTGCACCGGCTATTGTAAAGGCGCAGGCCCCCATCAAATGGCGGTTCCAGACCTATGCCGGAGGCGCGTTGGGCGAGCATGTGACCAAGCCTGCAATTGACTACATCAACGCCAATGCCAACGGCGAGCTGGAAATCGAGCTGTTCTTCGCAGATCAGATTGTGCCCACGGGCGAGCTGTTCCAAGCGCTTCAGCGCGGAACAATCGACGGGGTTCATTCGGACGATGACTCAATGGCGTCACCGACACCGCTTCGCGTCTTTGGCGGGTACTTCCCCTTCGCGACAAAGCACATTCTCGACGTGCCGGTTTTGTTCAATCAATACGGGTTGGCGGACATTTGGCGCGACGAGTATGCCAAAGTTGGCGTTCAGTGGTTGTCTGCTGCCGGGCAGGACCCGTGCAACTTCAACACAAAGAAGGAAATTACATCGGTTGCTGATCTGGATGGGCTAAAACTATATACCTTCCCAACCGCTGGTCGGTTCCTCGCCAAGTTTGGCGTCGTGCCGGTGAACATTCCCTACGAAGACGCAGAAGTCGCCGTACAGACCGGAGAATTGGACGGCATGGCGTGGTCTGGCATTACCGAGGATTACACGGTTGGTTGGGCCGATGTGACGGACTATTTCCTGACCAACAACATCTCGGGTGCGTGGATCGGCTCTTGGTTTGCAAACCAGGAGCGTTGGGCTGAGCTACCGGATCACCTGAAATCCGTCGTGATGGCAGGTATCGAAGCAGGTCACACCTATCGCAATCAATGGTATTGGGGCGGAGAAGCGGCACTGCGCGCAAATGGTGATAAGCTGGAATTGCGATCAGTGCCTGCGTCCGAATGGGCCGAGGTCGAGAATGCAGCCAAAGAGTTCTGGGAAGAAATTGCCCAGGAAGGCGAAGTGCATGAGAGAATCGTTGGAATTTTCCGAGAATACAACAGTGTGATCAACCAAGCCGGTGCGCCGTACAACTTTGAGTGATACGCTTAGAAGTGGCCTCTGACAGGGGCCACTTCAAATTCCTTTTTTAGTATTGTGGCAGCCAGATTAAGTCTCGGAGCATTTTCTAAGTGAAGGCGTTGCCAGGCAAGTTGCAATCAGTGTCAGTCAGGCCAGTAGAATTGTCTAAAATGCCGCGCCGAGTTTTCACCACTCGGCGAGAGAGCGGTAGTGAGTGCCTGACCATCGGTCAATGGTGATGCGACTGTGAAGCACCCGTTTCCCAAAAGACCTGTTCAGAAAACCTTAGTATAGCGAGCCGTTTTCCAAGTACGGTGATCTGATTGGTCGCCCCGTTGGCATTTCGGCGAGACAAAACCGCGCCGTTGTTTGCAATTGGTTATTTGGGAGGAGTTCAGCATGACGGACATTTCAGTAATAGGTCTTGGGTCCATGGGTAAGGCGCTTGCCCGAGCTCAAATGAAAGCAGGCCGATCTGTAACTGTTTGGAATAGGACACCCGAGAAAGCGACCGCTCTTGGTTCCGAAGGAGCAACTGTGGCGGCCACTGTTTCTGAGGCGATATCTGCCAGTCCTGTAACAATTACCTGCGTAAAATCGCACCCGCAGACAATAGAACTCTTGTCCAATGCGGCAAATTCGCTGCCCAACAAGACCATAATCGAACTCTCAACTGGAGGCGCAAAGGATGCTGAAGACTTAGCGCAACTCGTGGATAACGCTGGCGCCTCGTGGATGGTTGGCATCATCAATGCTTATCCGCATATGATCGGAGATAAGGATACCGTCCTGTCGGTCGTTGGAACCGAAGAACAGTGGAAGATCCACGGTCCAATCATTAGAAATTTGGGCGGAAGCTCTGTCCATGTGGGTGACCAAGCCGGAATGCTGGCTGCACTCTTTGCGGGACTTTTTACAGTTCGCCAAGGTTTCATGTGGGGAATGATTTACGGAGCGCTGGCAGCGAAGAAAGCAGGTATCCCGATGCAAACCTTCTCTGATCTTGTGCCCATATCTATGGGAATGATGAAACCCTATTACGACTACTTTGCCGCGACAGCGCCTCAAGCCACCTATGACAACCCACCAGCTTCGATGAGTACTTACGCCGCAGCTTTGGAAGATGTTCTCGCTAGTTTTGAGGCTCTTGGCGCCCGGGATGAATTGCCCCGACTGTTTGTTGAGATGGCGCAATTGGGTATGGATCAAGGGCTTGAAGACAAGGCTCTCACTGCGATAATAGACGTCCTTGCGCAAAAGCATTAAATTATCACAACTATAGAGCAAACCGCGATTTCTGCTTTGGGCTCTTCTTCCTCTTGGGACACATCGCAGAGAAAGGCCGGTGCGAGCCCAAACCTACGAAATGCTGCACCACGCTCGAATGGTGCCCTGGGAACTTCTAGTAGAGCAGCGAAACGACTTGATCGGTTTCGGGTCTTCGCCTCGAATCTTCGGGCAGTCGAGCGCACAAATGACGCCCCGTATGGCAGGTACGCTCGCTGGTACGTTTCAGCGAACCGTTCGCGAGCGCTTCTTCGATCAGGCACAGATGCCCGATCAAGACGCCGGCACCGGCTTTGGCCTCTTCCACGGCAAGGCTGTAGAGGGAAAACTTCGGACCGTGTATCGGATCGTTTGTGGGCGTGGATGTCGCCTTTGACCAAACGGCCCAGTCATCTGCCCATGTCTGGTCGTGCAGAAGCGTCGTTGTCTCGAAGTCTACGACCCGTTCAAGAAGCGCGGGTGCGCACACCGGTACAATCTCATCGGCACAAATTGGGACCTGATCGGGGGATTCATCGGGCACATCGAAGAAAATCGCCAAATCGAACAGTTCTCTCGACAGGCTCGGCGGGGTTTCCATGGCGGTGACCGAGAAGTTGATCATGGGCAATTGCGCTCTGACCTTGCTCAGTCTTTTCGGCAACCAAAGCTGAGCGACGGAAGGAAGGGCTGCGATGTGAAAATCCACGTCCGGACCAAGGTTGCGCAAGGCGCGCGTTGCATCCGCCAACGCGTCAAAGGCAGATGTGAACCTTGAGACCAGCGATGCTCCGGCCTTCGTCAACTCCACCCCTTGGGCGTTACGGCGAAAGAGTGACATGCCTGCCCAATCTTCCAACGTCTTGATATGCTGAGAGATCGCACCGGGAGTGACGCAAAGCTCATCCGCAGCCGCAACAAAACTCACATGTCGCGCAGCAGCTTCAAATGCCCGCATGGCGTTCAGCGGTGGGCCCTTCGGGCGTTTGGGGGCGACGCTCATTTCTTAGCCTTAGTTTTTCTACGCCCAGAAATAGCAAATCTGCTTTGCGCTGTCACGCTCAAGGCGCCAGATTGGTGCAAACAGGAGGATGGCGTATGACACTTGCACAACGAAACTGGGTTCCCATAACGAGTGAAACTCTGGTTCAGGACATTGCCAACATGGCTGCGTCCACGTCCTCGGCCGATCTTCTGGCCCGGGTTAGGACACTCGCTGAGCGGAACCGTGTGATCCACGAGGAAGATTGCTTCAACCTCAATCCGGCGACCAATGTTATGAACCCCAAGGCAGAGGCGCTCTTGTCGTCAGGTATCGGATCGCGTCCGTCCTTGGGCTATCCCGGTGACAAGTATGAAATGGGATTGGAGGCGATCGAAGAAATCGAGGTTATCACCGCCCAGCTTTGCGCAGAGGTGTTCGATGCCAGTTTCGCAGAGGTCCGCGTGCCCTCTGGCGCGATTGCCAACCTGTATGGCTTCATGGCGACCTGCAAACCGGGTGACACGATTATCGCTCCGCCCGCGTCGATTGGCGGGCATGTGACGCACCATATCGCGGGCTGTGCGGGGCTTTATGGCCTGCGCACGGTCGAGGCTCCCGTAAACAAGGATGGCTACACGGTCGATCTGGATCAGCTTCGCGCATTGGCCCTGGCCGAACGACCCAAGCTGATCACCATCGGCGGCAGTCTGAACCTGTTTGAACATCCTGTGGCCGACATTCGTACCATCGCGGACGAAGTCGGCGCTAAGGTCATGTTCGACGCTGCCCACCAATGCGGGATCATAGCCGGGCGGGCGTGGTCGAACCCGCTGAAGGAAGGCGCGCATTTCATGACGATGAGCACCTACAAAAGCCTTGGGGGACCGGCCGGGGGACTGATCGTCACCAACGATGCCGAGATCGCAAAGGCGCTGGATGCCATCGCGTTCCCCGGGATGACTGCCAACTTCGATGCTGCGAAGACGGCCGCTCTTGCGGTGACCATGCTGGATTGGAGGGACTTTGGGAAAGCCTATGCCAGGGGGATGATCGCAATGTCGCAAGCATTGGCGACCGCATTGGACACAGAGGGCGTTCCGGTCTTTGCTGGGGCCGAAGGCTTTACGAACTCCCACCAGTTCGCCGTATTGGCCGAACCCTTTGGAGGCGGTCAGGCGGCGTCGAAAAAGCTGCGCCCGAATGGGTTTCTAGCTTGCGGCATCGGACTGCCATTGGCCGTGGTTGACGGCGATATGAACGGATTGCGCATTGGCACGCCAGAACTGGTCCGTTGGGGCATTACGACGGCCGATGCAGGTCAGCTTGCCGCGCTAATTAAACGCGGTCTCAACGGCGAAAATGTTGGAGAAGAGGTGGCGTCTTGGAGGCGAAACTTTGACACTCTCTGCTTTGTTCACTGAGACAGAAAGCGGACATTTGTGCATTCTTGGCGAACGTCAAGAAAGTTCGCGTCTCGTTGGTCCGATCGGCTTGCGGCGAATGCTTTTGGTTACATTCCTTCCGGAATTGTCACTGTTCCTCCCGAAGATGCTTATGGGCATCCAATAGTGACGCAATAATCTGGAAGCTGGTTGCGCCGGAGTCGAAAGGCTCCGGCGCTATTCTATTTTGAAACATCTATTTAGTGTTGGATCGCCCCAAGGTTGAGGCAAAGGAGTTACGCACCGGACACCTGCATTGAAATCTCTATCGGCCAGTTTTTTCTGCGTCCTCAGCTCTACCGAGCTTTCGTAAATCGATCAGACGGCTTCCAGCGCGATGGCGATACCCTGACCAACACCAACGCACATGGTGGCCAGCGCGCGTTTGTGGCCACCCAACGACAGCTCCAGTGCCGCCGTTCCAGCGATCCGGGCCCCGGTCATGCCCAGCGGGTGCCCCAGAGCAATGGCCCCGCCATTTGGATTCACATGCGCGCTATCCTCGGCCAGACCTAGGCCGCGCAGAACTGCGATACCTTGCGCGGCAAAAGCCTCATTCAGTTCAACCACGTCGAAGTCTTCGGGTTTCAGGCCCAAACGGGCGCACAGCTTTTGCGTGGCCGGGATCGGACCGATACCCATAATCCGAGGTGCCACACCCGCCGACGCCCCGCTAACAATGCGGGCCATCGGGGTCAGTCCGTATGTCCTGGCGGCATCAGCCGAGGCGATGATCAGCGCGGCAGCCCCGTCATTGACGCCCGAGGCATTGCCAGCCGTGACTGTTCCGCCATTACGGAAAGGCGCGGGCAGGTTGGTCAATTTTTCCAGCGTCGTGCTGCGGGGATGCTCATCGGTTGCAAACAGAACTGGATCGCCTTTTCGCTGCGGCAGTTCGACCGGAGTAATTTCCTGTGCCAGCCGACCCGACGCGATAGCTTTGGCCGCGCGCTCTTGACTGCGAAGCGCGAATGCGTCCTGCGCGTCACGCGTCACATTGAAATCCTCGGCGACGTTCTCAGCAGTTTCCGGCATGGAGTCGACACCGTACTGTGACTTGATCACCGGGTTGATAAAGCGCCAGCCAATGGTGGTGTCATAAACAGCATTCGCTCGTGAAAAGGCGCTTTCGGCCTTGGGCATAACAAAGGGTGCGCGCGACATGCTCTCAACCCCGCCAGCGACCACCAGGTCGGCATCACCACAGCGGATCGCCCGCGCGGCGTTGATCACAGCATCCATACCGGACCCACACAGGCGGTTAATGGTCGTACCGGGGACAGCCACAGGCATGCCCGCAAGCAGCAATGACATGCGCGCCACGTTGCGATTGTCTTCACCGGCCTGGTTGGCGCAACCGAATATCACGTCATCGACAGCATCCCAGTCAACGCGTGGATTGCGCGCCATCAAGGCACGTATAGGAACCGCGCCCAAATCGTCAGGGCGTACCGGGGCCAGAGTACCACCAAAACGGCCGATCGGCGTTCGTATGTAATCGCAGATATAGGCTTCAGTCATTGAGTTCACTTTCCTGCATGAGCCGTGGCGACATGGGAAAAGGGTCGTTCGAAACGTAGGCTCGAGAGTATTTAAAAACAGTTTGAAAAAAATGGGAAATCCGAAATTTAACTTGTCCAGAATTTTGGACTGGTCATTCGATTACATAGACCGTTGGCGCGGCCGTCTGACATTCGGCTGCACTTGTCTTGTTTCGGCCGGCAAACAAGAGCGCTGACCGATCCCAGACCTGGCCAATCAGCGGACAGCAATTCGCCCAACCATGGCCCGAGCTTAAACCCGCGCATTGGTTTCGGTTTGGCGGAATACCTCCTGCGGTCAACCGCAAGAGGCGATTTCTTAGCAAAACCACTCATCGAAGAGTACCAGTTTGGGCTTTAACTCCTGACCGCCGCCCTCAGCTCAAGAAATTTCCGCAATTGCTCGGTTTCCGGTCCTGACAACGCGCGCCCAATTGCGCCATAGGCATAAAGAGACGCACCACCCGGCACCACCCTGTTACCCGCCCCGATAAGCTGGCCGCCACGGATCGTGACCCCGTTCTCATCTGCCCAAAATTCAGTGACGTCCGATCCCAGGTCAGGGAACTCAACGACAAGTTCGTCGTCAATTTGATCATTCGAAAGATACCAGAAAGCGCGCTGTCCAGATTCAGTGACGTCATACTGATTGATACGGTTCTGGTACGGTGTCGGTGCGGACCCGATTTCAAGCTGAGCCTGTGCAAGCAGAATGCCCTTCACACCATTCCCCAGAACATCGACCCCCATTTCCTCTCGGGGTCGAAGATAAAGGTTTTTATTGCCCGTGCCGCTGTAGTCCAATTGTGTGGATACCCGGAAAAGGCCGCTGCCAAGGCGTTCAACATAAGCTGAACCGGACAGGATTGCGCCCGTCGTCAAATCGACTTCGAAGGCCCCGCGCGACGCAGCAAACCCGTCGCCACCGGTAAAGTGCAGGATTGGATATTCCGCCGCCGTGGCGACAACAGAGAATGTAACAGTCTGTGTGGCTAGGAGAGCCGAAGGCAGGGCAACAAATGTCAGACCACTTTGGCCGACCCTCGCCGCCAGTTTCACCATCTCTATTTCTGGCGTTCCCAGTGCAGTCGCAGTAAGAGATCCAGCACTATCGTTCCACCCTGCAAAACTCGCAGAGTTGTCCATCAAGTTCCTGATCCCACTCATCGGGTGCCGGGCAAGAAAAGGGCGCCGGTCGTCATTAAATTTCTGCGCGGCGTGGTATCCGGGAATGCTACGGGCCGCTATATCAGTAATGGTTATATCCGTCGGTCCCGATCGCCGTTTGATGCTAAGGTATTCTACCTTAGATTGTATAATAACGCTGTGCCGACCTATTGTGGTAGGCAAGGGCGGGTTTCCCGTCACACCGCTGATAGACAGGCCTCCAAAGCCATATGCGGTCACTGTATATTCTAGTCGGTACCATTCTCCGACCGTTAAAATATTAGTCTGCACGACGTTTGAATACGACCCATCGGGTGAGTGGATGCGTACTTGTCCGTTTGAAGTGGTTGCATCACCGTTCGTATTCCAATGAGCCTCACCATCGTTTAACCCCCCGTCCGTGACAGCGTCAGTGCCAGGTCTAAGATCGTTCGATTTATCCAGCATCAACCCCACCGGTTGACCCGGACCCAGTATGGGCATCGTCCCTGCCCAGTTCTGAAACAGTGAGCGCATATCGGCGGGGTCGAGCCAAAGCGACGGGTTCAAGTTTTTAATACCGCCAGGACCATTGCGCGTCGCCAATGATGTGATGGAAAGGCCAAGATTAATCATTATTAACAACCCCTTTCACTTCATCGGTTGTTTGATGCCTGGGTTGATTGACAAAGGCTGGTTCAGCCTTGCTGGCAATTACTGCGCGGGACATTCTGTTGATCTCCAACTTATTGGATTGGTGCGACTTCATTGGATGAGATGCCAATTTGCCCTCAGATTTCCGTAGCTGCGTGTTCAGAAACCCGGGCTTTGCGGGTACTCATTCTCACTTGGGCATGACGTTAGCATTCAGTCATGGGTTGAGATTTGATCGTTCTTCACCCGGAATAATTTTCTAAGATTATTGATTTTTAATTAGGCGACCGTACGGGTTGATCGGAAGTCATGCGCCCATAGTCAGATAAGGGGGAAGTGGCTGGAAGCCTGGTTTGAACCGACCCAAACAGCAGTCATGAAATGCAGGGGCAAGGTGGTTTTCACCGCGGCTTTTTGAACCGGCAGTTTGGCATACGGGCGGGCCTTTATTTATGCCCTGGAACCTTGTAGAGAGCGGCTTCAAACGCGTTTCGCGTGTATCCGGCATTTGGGATAAATTATTTGATATGAAGCAATCTCCAATACACGAAGCACAGTTCAATTCGAGCCGCTCACCAGTGGGTGACGCGCCAGAAGATGACGTGGTCGATTTAGGAGTTTTGATTGGCACATTATGGCGTGGAAAGTGGATCATTGCCCTGGCCACCGCCATAGCCATTTTGATCGGAGGGTATTACGCCTATGTCGTCGCCGTGCCACTATACAGGTCGACTGCGGTGGTCATGCTGGAAACCGATCAAGCCAGCGTGGTTGACCTTCAAAGCGTAGTGGGCGGTCTGGCCGGAGACACCGCTGAAGTCAATTCCGAATTGGAAGTGCTGCAGTCCCGCGGCCTGATGGGCAAGGTCGTGGACAAGCTGGACCTCGTTTCTGATCCCGAGTTCAATTCCGATCTTCTGCCGGACTCGGCATTCGATGGAGTCAAACAGTTTGTCAAATCAGTGTTTGGCGCCGGAAGCGACCCCGAGCAGGTGGCCGACGAATTGACCCAGCAGAAATCCCGGGACAGCGTGATTACGGCCCTGCTCAAGAAGCTCTCGGTCAAAATCGTGCCGCAAAGCTTGGTGTTCGAAATTACGGTCGAGACGGAATCGGCACGCAAGTCAGCTCTGATAGCCGACACGATCGTCGAACTATACGTACTGAACCAGATCGAGGTAAAGTTTGAGGCCACCGAACAGGCGACGGCGTGGCTGACCGACCGTGTGGCCGAGCTGCAAGTCGAATTGGAAACGGCTGAGGCAAAAGTCAGCGACTTCAATGGGACGACTGCGCTGATCTCACCCGAAGCTCTACAGTTGCAGGAAGTGCAATTGAAAGATCTTCGTGAACGTCGTGTATCTGCCGAGGCAACCCGTGTCACGGCACAGTCCCGGTTTGACGCACTGTCTTCCGCAGACAACCGCGCGGCTCAGGCTGAAGCCAGCCAGGACCCGCAGTTGCAACGCCTTTTAACGCAAATCGAGGATTCCGGTACGGGGGAGACAGTCTTTGACACCGCTTTTCAACGTCTTCTCGCGCGCACAGCGCTTGAGGTGCGACGGTCGACGCAGCAGGTTCAGGCCCTGACACAATCGGCAGAAGACCTTGGGCAAAAGATCGCGCAGCAGAATGCGGACCTGATTACGTTGCAGCAATTGGTGCGTGAGGCCGAAGCGGTTCGGCTGCTTTATGAATATTTCCTGGCGCGGCTGAAAGAGACATCGGCGCAGGAAGGGATTCAAAAGGCGGACAGTCGGCAATTGTCACGCGCCGTTATTCCCAGCATCCCGACTTCGCCCCGAAAATCCCGAATTCTAATGCTCTCGGCCATACTGGGCCTCATGCTGGGCGGCGGGTTCGTCTTGTTGTCTGAAGCCCGACGCAAAGGCTATCGCTCTGCGCAGGATTTGGAACGCAAGACCGGCTACAGCGTTTTGGGTCAGATCCCGATCTTTCCTGTACGCGGGCGCCGCAAGGTTTTGGAATATCTGGCCGACAAGCCGTCCTCTGCCACGGCCGAGGCGGTGCGCAATCTGAGAACTTCGCTGATGCTGTCCAACGTGGACCGCCCACCACAAGTTGTGGTTATGACCTCATCGCTGCCGGGCGAGGGGAAGACGACAAATTCACTGGCGTTGGCCCAGAACTTTGTCGGTATCGGTAAGAAGGTCTTGCTGGTCGAAGGCGATATCCGACGCCTGACCATGACAACGCAGCTCAAGGGCGCACCCAAAAAAGGGATCGTGTCGGTTCTGTCCGGGGACGCCACGCCACAAGAGGTCATCTTTCAGGACCCGTTGCTGAACTGCGATATTCTGGCTGGTGAAGAGACCTCGGTGAATGCGGCGGACCTATTTGCATCAGAACGGTTCAAGGTTTTTCTGGACGACATGCGCAAGCTCTATGACGTCATACTGATCGACACGCCGCCAACATTGCTGGTATCCGACGCACGCCTGATTGCACGCAATGCGGATGCGGTGCTGTTGACCATCAAGTGGAATGACACATCCGCGCAAGACATCACCGAGGCAATGCGCCTGTTCCACACCGATAATCAGCGCTTAACCGGTCTTATTCTGGGTCAGATCAATGTCCAAAGCGCCAAGCATTACGGATATTCCTACGGAAGATATGCGTCCAAATATTACAGCGATTAAGGCTGTCAAAACGTCTTGGTTTAACGTGCGATTGACGTTTCAGTCGTTGCTGGCAGGACGGATCATTGCGGGGATACAAAAAGGTAAACAGCCTCGCTTTCTGGTCGAGCCTCAGCAAGGCTAAGAACGTTGTAAAAGATTGATATTCACGTTTGTTTTTCTTTGGAACTATGCATGAAATTTTCTATCCTTACAGCAGTTTGGAACCGTGCTGCCACCCTTCCAGATGCCTTGCAAAGCCTAGATGCACAAACCTACGACGACTACGAACACGTGGTTCAGGACGGAGGCTCTAGTGATGGCACGCTAGAGCTGCTTAATGCCCGAAACGATCCCCGCATGCGGCTGGTCAGTGAAACAGATCGGGGGCTCTATGACGCACTGAACCGCGCCACTGATCGAGCAACCGGTGATGTGGTCGGGTTGCTGCATTCTGATGACTTTTTTGCACATGCTGAGGTTTTGACTCGTGTTGCACAGGTCTTTGAGGAAACCGGCGCAGACGCGGTCTATGGTGATCTGGAATATGTGTCCGCGCGGGATACCAACAAGGTGGTGCGCCATTGGGTTTCTGGACCCTATGGCCCGCACAATCTGAAACGTGGATGGATGCCACCACATCCGAGCTTATTTATCAAACGCGATGTCATCACGCGGTGGGGTGGCTATGATGACAGCTTCCAGATCTCAGCAGATTATGACAGCATACTGCGTTATTTCGGCCAGGGCTGCATTTCAGCAGCCTATCTTCCGGAAGTTTTGGCCAAGATGCGCCTTGGCGGGGCCAGCAACGGCAGCGTCCGTCGAATTCTCAGGAAATCGACGGAAGATTATAAGGCAATCCGGCGCAATCAGGTTGGCGGTGCGCCCACTCTGATCATGAAAAACGCGCGGAAGGTGCCGCAGCTGTTTATGAATAAGCTGAGATCAAACTAGGCTTGCACAGCTCATGCTTCGGGGCGGGCAAAGTGATTTGGTTGACCACGTCTAGGTCCACGCGGGCGACCTACGCAGCCCTGTCGATACTGAACCCACCGCAAATTTACGATAGTTTCCAGACCCATAATAAGAGCTGGACAGACGCAAAAAAACGCCGCCCTAGGGGGCGGCGCTGCTGATTGGATTATTGGCTTAGGTTATTCAGCTGCCTGTGTTCCGGCGTCTTCGTGCCTGTCCCGCTGCCCGTCGCGATAAAGCGCCTTGGCCAGAGAAACACACATCAAACCCATCACCATAGTGAACGGCAGCGCACCGATGATCATCGCATTGCGCAATGCGTCCATCGGGTTGTTCTCACCCGCTGCCAAGATCAGCGCACCGATTACGGCGGTCAGAATCACACCCCAAATGATGCGATGTTTGACGCCGGTCTCCTGACTGCCACCCGACATGATTGTGTTCATCACCAAAATCCCGGAGTCCGCAGAGGTAACCAGGAAGGTCATGATCAGGATCACGCACATGACGTTCAGCATTGACAACAACCCACCGTCGATCATGTAGGACAAAGTCACGAACAGCTTGTTGGTGTTCGACGCCCCAATGATCGCGCCCTCGGCCGCGCCTGCCAGTTCCAGATCGATCGCGGTGCCGCCCAGGACTGTCATCCAGGCAAAGCACACCAATGCCGGTGCGAACACGCAACCCAGGATGAACTCACGCACGGTACGACCCTTTGAGATGCGTGCTAGGAACAAGCCAACGAACGGCGAGAACGCGATCCACCAAGCCCAATAGAACGTGGTCCAGCCCGACTGCCAACCAAACTGACGGCCCTGTTCACCGGCGGCATAAGCTGCGGCCAGAGTTGCTTCGTCCAGTTCAGCTGCTGCACCTTCCAGACCGCTCTTGAAGCCGTCAAAGCTGCCCCAGGCGTTGGTAGCACCCCCCATCAGGTCTGCCGCATGGGCCTGTGCTTCTGCGGGCAGTGCTGCAGCAAAAGCTTCTGCCGACAGCGGCCCATAGGCGCCAAAGCTCAGCGAGAGGAAGTGGAAGATATAGTCGACCATCGCCGAACCATAGGTGGTCATTGCAAAGACAAACGAGCCGAACACCACAAAAGTTCCTAGCAGGATAATCGACAACACAAGGTTCAGGTTTGATAGATACTTAACCCCGCGGCCGACACCCGAAACCGCCGAAATGATCGAAAGTGCCATGATAACGACCAGACCCGCGATCAAGCCCACCTTGGATGGTGCCGGAACGTCTCCGCTCAGGTCCATTACCCATTGCATACCGGTGATCGCATAGACCCCGTCGATAAACTGGCTGACACCAAAACCAATGGTGACCGAAACACCCAGGATGGTCGCAACCACGCCTAAAACGTCAACCACATGACCAAGAAAACCGTTCATCAGCTTGCCGAACAGCGGCGTCAGCGCCGCGCGGATCGTCAGTGGCATGTTACGCGTATAGGCGTAGTAGGCCAAAGACAGGCCCGTCACCACATAGATCGCCCAGGCGTGAAAACCATAGTGCAGGAACGTATAGCGATAGGCCGATTGGATCGCCTCGGGTTCATTGCCCGGAACATCCCCGGCAACCACAACGGGGTTTGAACCCCACAACCCCAACGGCTCGGCCGTTGCAAACACCATCAGGCCCACGCCAAGACCGGCCCCGAACATCATCGAGAACCACGAAAAGTTCGAAAACTCGGGCTTTTCTCCGGGTGTGCCCATGACACGCTTACCGGTGCCCGGAAGGATGGCCACCACCGCCAGAAACAAAAAGAAAAAGCCCACGATGATGACGTAGAAGCCGTTGAAGCTCTCCAGCAATTTGCCGTTCCAGCTGCCTAGGGTGCCGTTGGCATTGGCCGGAAAGACCAAAGCCCAAAGCACCAGAGCAACCATGATCGCCTTGCTTATCAGCGCAATCGGGACGCTGTAGTTCTCATAAAAACCATCATCCGCGGTCTTTATTTCTAAGTCCGTAAACGGTTCCTTTATCGACATCTCTGTTCTCCCTTGTCGGTAAATGGCCTTTTTATTTTTTGAAGTGCGCCATTCCCGCCAAATCTATAGGGGGTGCGCATATCAGTTTGTTATTCTCCGTCCGTTTATTGCCCTTTCGCGTCACAAAAGCGCACGGATCTTTTCAAGAAGGGCAGCGTTCACTGCGACACCTTCCTTTGCAGCCCCTTCTCTGTATGTCTTGCGACCGTCGCCTGGCAGGCGGGCACCGTCTTGCGAGCGGACCGACTCGATAAGAGCGGCCAGCTTGTCCTGAAACAGCCCGCCCGAAGTCGCCTGCGGGTCAATGGCAATAAAGAATTGACCGGTTTTCGGCGGGCCACCAGCCGTACCCGAGAATGGGCTGGCCACGGAACCCAGTGTCGCTCCCGCCATCGCAGCGGCCATCAATTCGACGGTCAGTGCAATACCGACGCCCTTGTAGCCACCCGAGGGAACCATCGAGCCCTTAAGTCCGGCCTCGGGATCGGTGGTGGGTTGGCCGTCGGCGTCCAGCACCCAGCCTTCGGGTACGGATTTACCTTCACGGGCGTGTTTCATCACCTCGCTTTTGGCAATTGTGCTGGCGGATTGATCGATCAGCAGCGCCGCATTGCCATCGGCATCGGGGGCGGAAATCGAGAACGGATTGGTGCCAACGACTGGCTTTGCACCACCAGAGGGGGCAATCGACGCAGGGGCGTTTGTAAATCCGATCCCCAGCAGCCCGGCCTGTGCCAGACGTTGCGTATGCACGCCAAGAACTCCGCAATTATACGAGTTGTTGACAGCCAGAACCGCCACGCCCTGTTCGCGCGCCAGCGGGATCAGTTTTTCAAATCCCAAATCAATCGCGCTGTGGGCAAAGCCGGTTGCGGCGTCCACCGTCACGACGGCCGGTCGAGGCTGCGCCAACACTGGTTTCGCAGTGCCGTCCACTTTTCCGCATTCCACGTGCTGGGCGTAGATTGGAATATAAGCCAGCCCGTGTGAAGCCACCCCATCCGCTTCGGTCATTGCAGTGGCGACCGCCAGAGGGCGCGCGTTTTCTTCGGATGTTCCGACTTTGACGAGCGCGCGAAAGGCCAGATCTTCGATCTCGGACAGTGACAGGGTTTCAGTGGCGATCATTGTGTATTCCCGTTCGTATGTGTTGCGCGCCCTTCACGGCAGGGGCGCGTTTCAGTCATTGTCGCTTAGCCCGGCACCGGCACCGCGCAGGCGGCTTTCTTCGGTCGCCGGTGCGAAGGTACGGTGGGCAAAGGCGCTGAGCCTTTTCCAGTTTTGCTCGGACACATCGGCGCGCAGCACCGGTTCCAGGCGCCCGGTCATCTCGGCGGGTGCAGAAAAGATCAGCCTGTCCGCGTGGCGCGTTTCAAGCGCTTCAGGCGTAGCTTGAACGCAAACCTGCCGCCCGTCGGTTGCCAAGCGCGCGCCCGGCCATTCGGCCGCAACCGGCACGCCCAGACGCAACGCGGCGCCGCCCATGAACGGCACCGCCAATAGGGGCAAGCTGACGTTTTCCATGGTGATCGAGCCCCGATCCAACAGGCGTATGGCGCAATCACTCAGCGATGCCCCGGCGATCAGCGGGCTCATCCGGCGTGTGGGGGCGTGCCAGACTTCGGCACTAAGAGAGACGGGCGACACATCAATCGACGGGATGCGGTCGTTCATTTCCAGCAGATCGGCCAACATCCCAGCCCCCGAGAACCCGAAAGCCGACAGCCAGCGCGTGCCTTTGGCCGCCTCTTCGGCCAGCCCCCATGACAGGCCGGCACCGCGCGCGGCGCGTTTGCTCATGGCTTCGATTTCATTCAACGAATGGCTCATGCCACGGCCTCTTCAAGTTCGGGGAATACCCAGAAATCGGCGTTTTCAGAAGCCAATTCGTAGGGCAGGGGAGCATTCCCATACATGCAGATCCGAACCCAGCGGTCCGAGCGAGGATCAAACTTGGTCGCGCCAAAGAAGGACAGCTTGCAGCGCAACATATCGATGGGCAGCACCCGATCCGAAATCGTATTGTCCCGGATTTCCGCATAGGGCGCGCGACCAACAATTTGAACGCGGCGCAAGACGTGGCGATGTTCGGGATGGCGTAGCAGAAAATCCGCAACCTGTGCCTCATCCGACCAATGAGCCAGCGCCTGATACAACAGCGCGGCATCCCTTCCGGGGGCCAGAGGTTGTTCATACTCCTCAATAGGTTCCTCAAAGCGTTCGCCCAGACGCGGTTCCAGCTTTTCTTCGGAAACGTACCAGGCGCGGGCCTTGCTGGCCGGGGTCGTCCAGTCCGTCTCGATTGCCCAGCCATAGATATCCTTCAGCAACGCTCGCAGATCGCCAATCTTCATTGCGCCAGCAATTCGAAAGGTCGCGGTGTTGTCGGCTGCCATGCTTTCGGCGAACCCATCCACCAGATCGCCGTAGGGTTCCAGAATAAGCGAAGCAATCCATTCCTGCCCTTCCAGGGTCAGGTTCGTCTCGGCCCAGGTGTAGAGAGTGTCCCAGGGATAGTCTGCATCAAGATTGGCGCTGGTCAGATAGTCGGTGACCTTAGCGACATCCCCACTTAATGCCGCTAGTTTTTCAATCTGGATCGGGTGTTCCGAATGCCAAGTGTCGACAATCTGCGAATTGCGCGCCAGCATTTCCCTGAACAGGGTGATTTCAGCCTCGGTTGCCTTTCGAACCGCGCGCACAGCTTGAATGGCCTGTTCGCGTGCAGCCATCCAGTTGTTGAACAACACCGGGTGGTTCAGCAGGAACGGCGCCATGCCCAAACCCGTCGAATTGCCTATGCCGATTGAGCGGGCAATTCCGGGGTCCAACCGCGCCGCCTGAAAACCGTTCTTTGCCGCGCGAATGTCGGCCATGTATTGCACCAGATCGGTCACAAACCAGCGCGTCAGATAGACCGACAACATCTCAACCTGGAAAGGCGCACGAAACTCGGGGCGGTCGGCGATCATCTCACGATCCGCAGCACCCAGTTTGCCCGAGCCGTAAACAGCTGTCGTGCGCATCAGGTAACCGACGTCCTCGATTTTCGCGACGGACGGCTGGCGTCCGCCAGCCAGTTCGCTGACGACATGCTCCCACAGGCGCACCGACCGGTTCGCGCGCGAGACCGATAGTTCTGTGCCGGTCACGCGCCCGGCTTCCTGAACCGGGATATTATGCGACAGGCGTTCGATGTCATCCGCAGTCGGCACACCATCGAACAATGTAAATGTGGCGTCCCAGGCTTCGGCAATCACCCGATCAGACCGTTTTTCAGGCGGCAGGTCATGGGCATAGGCGATCAACGAATATGACGCATCAGGCCCGTGGGCTGTATAAACAGCATGGCCGACGCCGTTTTCATCAATCTCGAAAGCAGTCTGCTCGAACCGCCAGTTCTCTCGGGCCAGACGCCGTGTCAAAACACGCATGAAGGATAGGCGCGACTGGTGCATCGATCCAAGGCGCGCAAGGCGCATCACCAGCTTAGGGTCGCGTTGGGAAACGTCAGTCATTCGGCCATGCCTCCTCAGTTTTCCGGCGGCCCGAAGTTGTCATTAAAGAAGCGATACCAGTTGCCTCCCATTATTCCGGCGATTTCGTCGGCGTTCAGGCCGGTCTTGCCCAAGCCATTCCTGATATTTCCAAAGTCACGATTGTCCCGGAACCAATCTGGCATGGGCGGGAAACCGGGGGCTGAGGCAGAGCCCTCACCATAGTCAATCTCTTTGGTCCAGCGACCGACGCGCATCCATTCCACGATGCTGTCGGGTTGATCCTGGCACAGGTCGGTGCCGATCCCCAAATGCTGAGCGCCGTATTTGTCCGCAGTCCGCGCGATCATTTCGCAGAAACTCTCAAGCGTGCAGTCGGATTTGTCCTTGAGGTGATGAGGGTAGACCGAAAAGCCCAGCATCCCACCGTTTTCTGTTACGGCCCGAATAACCATGTCCCGCTTGTTGCGAAGGGCAGGCGACCACTCATGCGGATTGGCATGGGTGATGGCGATGGGACGTTCGGAAAACTCAGCCGCCTCGATGGTTGAACGATCTGCCGAATGGCTCATGTCCACCACAAGACCAACGCGGTTCATCTCTTTGATGACCTGCTTGCCCATGCGGGTGATGCCGGTGTCTTCGGCCTCGTAACAGCCCGTCGCCAGCAACGACTGGTTATTATAGGTCAGCTGCATGAACCGCGCGCCCAGATCGTGCAGGATTTCGACCAGACCGATATCGTCCTCGATGGGCGAGGGGTTCTGGAAGCCAAAGAACACCGCCGTCCGCCCCGTTTCGCGGGCCACGTCAATGTCGCTGGCCCAGCGGCCTTTCATGATGAGGTCGGGGTATTTCTCGAACCAACGGTTCCATTTCTCAAAATTCAGAACCGTTTCGCGGAAGTTTTCGTGATAGGCGATGGTGACGTGGATCGCGTCCACGCCCCCTTCGCGCAATTGACGGAATATTTTCTCCGACCAGTTGGCGTATTGCAAGCAATCGATCAGCATCAATCCGGCTTTCCGGCGCTGATATAGGCGGTCTTGACCGTTGTGTAGAACTCAGCCGCGGCTTTGCCTTGTTCGCGCGGGCCGTACGAACTGTCGCCGCGGCCACCGAACGGCACATGATAATCGGTGCCTGCGGTGGGCAGGTTTACCGTGACAACGCCGGTGCGCGCGTTGCGGCGGAAATGCGTGGCCCGAGCCAGCGATTTGGTCACGACGCCCGAGGTCAGGCCGAAATTAGTGTCATTGACGACGCTCAGCGCTTCATCATAGCTGCCAACCTTGATGACGCTGGTCAGTGGCGCGAACATTTCTTCGCGGTTGATGCGCATATCGTTGCGCGTGTTCAGGAACACGCCGGGCGACATGTAAAAGCCGTCATGCGGCATATCCAAACGCTGCCCGCCACAAGCCAGTTCCGCGCCTTCGGATTTGCCCAGATCGACATAGGCCAAATTTTCAGCCAACTGCTGCTGGCTGACGACCGGACCCATCTGAACCCCTTCCTCCAGCGCGTGGCCGACTTTCATCGCCTGCGCACCCGCAACCAGCTTTTCTACAAACGCGTCGTGAATGCCTGCGTGTACCACGAGGCGAGAGGAGGCCGTGCATTTTTGCCCTGTGCCACCGAACGCCCCGCCAAGGGCCAGCGTTACCGCCAGATCCAGATCGGCGTCGTCCATAACGGCCAGAGCGTTTTTCGACCCCATTTCCATCTGAACTTTGGTTAGGTTCTGGATGGCCGCCGTCGCGATACCCTTGCCGACCGGAACCGAGCCGGTGAAAGAAATCGCGTTGACCTTAGGGCTTTCGACAAGACGCTGACCGATTGATCGGCCCGATCCCATCACAAGACTGAACAGACCCTTAGGGATATCCTGACGATTGATGATCTCGGTTAGGGCCACCGCCGAGGCGGGCGTAATGTTGGCAGGTTTCCACACAACGGCGTTGCCATAACACAACGCCGGAGCGATTTTCCACGAAGCGGTTGCCGTGGGGAAGTTCCACGGGCTGATGATGGCGACAATGCCTACGGCCTCGCGACGCACATCAACCTCGATGTCGGGACGTACTGAATCAGCGTTCTCACCAATCTGGCGCAGACATTCAGCAGCGTAATAGGTAAAGAACTGACCGGCGCGATAGACTTCGCCCTTGCCTTCGGCCAGCGGTTTGCCCTCTTCGCGGCTGAGCAGGGTGCCCAGTTCCTCGGCACGTGACATCAGTTCATTGCCTATGGCGTCCAGAACTGCCTGTTTGCGCTCAAGCCCATAAGCCGCCCATTCGGCTTGTGCGACACGCGCCTGATCCAGCGTTGTCTCTAGCTGATCGGCGCTGGCCTGAGCAAACATACCAACCAAGTCGCTCAGATCAGATGGGTTGCGGTTTTCGATTTCGCTTTCACCTGCCAGCCACTCGCCAGCGATCAGGTTCTTTTGGATGTCAGCCATAGCTGTGTCGCCTCATTCAGAAAGTATCGATCAGGTATGGACCTCTTTGGGGTAATCAATCAAACTAAAATTATTGAACATTACTTCAGCTAAGTTGAAATGATCGGATGACACTCAAAATCGAATTGCTTCGTGGCTTTGTCGCCGTCGCGCGTTGCGGCAACCTGACGGACGCGGCTTTGGTCCTGAAACGAACACCTTCTGCGGTGTCGATGATGATGAAACAGCTGGAAACCCATCTTGGGGAACCGCTGTTCGAAACGGACCGGAAAAACAAGCTAACAGCACTAGGAGAATTTGTTCTCGAGCAATCAGAGCAGGAAGTTCAGCATTTCGACAATACTGTACGCGCCATCGAAAATTTCGCTGACGCCAGTTTGGGACATGTTCGAATTGCCACAGTACCGTCAGTGGCTGGCACAATCATTCCGCAGGTTTTTGCCCGTAAAATAGACACATATGACAAAGTCCGGATCGACCTGCGCGATATGGATTCAAAATCGGTTTTGCATGAATTGTCACGCGGTCGAATTGATATCGGTATCGCAACACTGGGCGTCAACGGGTCCAGTCTGCACAGCCAGCTTTTGCTGACCGACCGGTTCGGCGTTCTGGTTGCCCCAGATCATCCGTTGGCCACTGGCACCGGCCCCGTCAACTGGAAAGCGCTGGAAAATGAACGTCTGATCGCCAATAGCTTATCCGACGGCATTCCGGGTCCAGAATCCGAAAAGATACACGCCAGATCGCGTTTATCGGCCCATAACCTGACCTCCATTCTGGGGATGGTCAGGGCTGGTATTGGCGTGACCATCCTGCCCGAAATGGCCGCAATCTCTTCAGGGCCGAGCGACCTTGTGTTCCGTCCACTGGCCGATGAGACCTTAAAGCGCCACATTCATCTGTTGCGCAAAGCGGGATCGGCGCTGTCACCCGCCGCGCGCAAATTGGAGAAGGACATCATTGAAACGGTCGAAGCTCTGACAACAGAGCATCTTTGTTTTCGATAAGAAAACGCCCCTGGACAACGAAATTGGGTTTTCACCGCGCAACGTGTCGGCCCGGTTGCTCAGAAAAGCGACCAGTGCCGAGTCCGAGGAATTGGCGGTGATGCCGGAATTGGCGGATGGTTGGAAAAGGGCGTTCAAGCGGATGGTGGCGGGTGAATACGACGAAGATGTTCAGCGGCGGCTAAACGGCTGAAGGTGAATTCGCCCTGAGGCTACGTCAGCTTTACGTGAGTTTGTGGCAGGGCGGCCCGCGCGAAAGTAACCGCCCTACCGGCCTGCCTAGGTCAGGCTGTGTGTGCGTTGTGCCCAAAATACAGGAACTCGCGATCCATTCCGGCCACATCACCCGATTCGAGAGACAGGCTGGCCGAATCCAGCATCTTGTAGCTTTTCTGCGATTTCACCCATTCATCCGCATTCTGAAGCGTGGTCAGCGTATAGCTTGTGGTCTCGCTCAGGTAATGCGTTGGAATGATGATCTTGGGCTTCAGCTTTTCGACGATGTCGTTGCCTTGTTTATAGTCCAGAATGTGCTGCGACCCGTCGACGGGCAATGTCAGAACATCAACCTGGCCAATCGCATCCCAGAATTCCTGTGGCGGATCGTGCCGGTTGTCGCCCCAGATCAGTGTGCGGATGCCGCCGGTTTCAATCAGATAAACCACCATGTCCATGTGGCTGACATTGTCCGGCGGGCAGGCTTGCACTCCGAACTCGCCCAGTGCGTTGGTCCAGTCGTACCAGCCCGGCGCGCGACACACGTGTTTGTCCGCAAAACCGGTGATCTTGATGTCGGCAAATTCAAAGTTCCCGACCATCCGGTCCAGAACCATGGTCGAAACCGGGCGGTGAATGGCGTCATGGTCGAAATGCGTATGCGTGGACATGCAGATATCGACCGGCGTTTCCGGGAATTCATTCTTGAACCACAGACCCCACGCACCCGAAGGGTCGTCGCGCCAGGGGTCGAACAGAACGGTGGCACCACCGGGTGATGTGATCTTGATGGCGCAGTGACCGTAATAGTCGATCCCGACGGTCCCATCCACGGATTGTCCCGTGGTTTTCTGCAATTCGATCACGCCGTTATTGTTGCCGGGTTGTGTCCAGTCGGTGGATTGCGCCTTGGCAGATGTCGTGGTCAGCAGCGAGGCCGCCCCACCAACACCGGCAGCACCCGCCGCCATAAAAAAGGATCGCCGCGACAGGCCCGGCGTCAACTCATCCTTGTCACCACGCAATACCGTTGGCTTAAGGTCCAGGTCATCTCTTTCCATTTTTGGTGTTCCCTGTTGTCTCTCGTTCCGGTCTTTGCCGGAACAGAAACAGGGTACCAAGCCGGTTTATTAAACAGTGCATCGAAAATTTACGGGGGAAACATGGGGGGATTCCCCATGTTCACTGGATCGACAACAGCAGGCTGCGCAGGTTCTTACCGCTGCGTTTCAATCCAAGCTTTGCGCGTATGTTGTTGCGGTGAAACTCGATCGTGCTGGGTTCGCGTGACAGCGTTCTCGCAATATCCTTGGTCGTCTGCCCCCGCATGATCAACTGTGCGATTTCCTGTTCGGTTGGTGTCAGGGATTCAAAGATCGTGGTCAGTTGCCCACTCATCTCAGAGGTGATGGATTTCAAGCTTTCTTCAGCAAGGTCCAGATAAATCCGACCGGCAGGGTCGCTGTCCATTCGGCCACGCAGCTTTGCCAGATGCGGAACCACCAACCCCTTTATCTGACTTAGAATCTTGGCATCATATTCCTGCCGCGAAGTTTCGACACTGCTCAGCAATACCCGCAACGCGGCATTTGCCTCTTCCAGATCTGCGGTCCGGTTGGCCACGCGCTGTTCCAGTTGATCCAGCGTGGCTTGCAATTCGGCCTCAAGCGCGGTGCGGCGGTCAATCTCAACCAGCAACGAAAGATCGGATTCTATGACCCTCGCGAATTCCTGCAGGCCCTCGCGGAACAGCATTGCGCGTTGGTTACGGCGCGAATCCAAAACGCAAATTGTTCCAAAAATCGTACCGTCGGGCCATTTGAGCGGATAGCCGATATAGAAACTCATCCCGTGTTCTAGGTCGTCATTGTCACACCATTCCGGGTCTTGGGTTGCATTTTCGACCGTCAGTTCGCCATCGCGTTTCAGAACGCCATAGCAATAAAGTTTCTCACTCAGGGTAAAACCGCATCCTACCTCATAGGGGTTGTTGTTACTTCTGCTTGTGACAAAAACAGAATGATGAGGCGCATGTGTCCGCATCACGAGACTTGCAGGGACATCGGCAACCCGGGCAATCAGATCGACGATCCGCTGCCATTTGGCGATGGTTTCCTGCGAAATTGTGGGTTTCAAGCCAACCTCCGAGCGCAACATAGGTTACCCGATGAAACCTATTTGCAGACATTGTCAGTATTTTTGCCCGAATTTGCACGATGTTCAAAATTTATCGCGAATATTTGACCTCGAAAGCCGAAGGCCAGCCACCGGATTACCCGAGGTATTGCGCAATTGCCGCCCGGCTTCCCCGTTGCCAGATGGTCCTGAGCCATAGGGAAAACGCTGTTGCAAAACGTTCTTCCCGGCCGATATCTCCGTAGAACTTGCTTTGTGCGATCCAGATCAAGGGGTCCGCTTTCGCGGCTAGAGCAGCGTCATGCAATTCGGTCCAAAAGGGGTCATTATCCGCGATTTCGCTTCCGTCTTCGCGAAGGCCCGCGCACATCCGGCACCAGAACGCCTCGGCCAGGGCAAGCCCGTTCACTGGCGATCCTGACGCCAGTGCGTCACGCAGCGACGGCAGCAAAAATCCGGGGTGGCGGGACGAGCCGTCAAAGGCAACCCGGCGAGTTGTGTCGTGAATGGCAGTATTCGCAAAACGTCTCGCGACCAGTTCAAGATAGTCAGCAGGTGGTGTTCCAGGCACCGGCGCGACATGAGGTAATATACCCTCAGCCTGAACCTTTTTGGCAAAGGCTGTGATATCGTCATCCTGCATACAGTCGGCAATCGTCGGGACATTCAGTATTTCCCCAACATTCGCAAGCAGTTGATGGCCGCCATTCAGAACACGCAGCTTCATGGCCTCGTACGTATGTACATTGCGGGTCAGTGTCACACCAACCTTTTCAAGCGCGGGACGATCAGCGCAGAAATCATCCTCGATCACCCATTGGCGAAAATTCTCATGCGAAACCGGGGCGCGGTCTTCGATACCCAGGGCGCGGCATTGCGAGATCACCTGATGTGTTGTGGCCGGCACGATGCAATCCACCATCGAATTCGGAAATGCCCCGTTCTGTTCGATCCAGTCGGCCAGATCAGGGTCAGACAACCGCGCCAATCCGACGATACAGTTACGCAGGATCGTTCCGTTGCCTTGCAGATTATCGCAGCTGAGCGCGGTAAATGGTTTCAAGCCATGCGCTCGACGCTGCCCAAGCGCCGCAACGATGGCGCCGAAAGCCGTACTAGGTTGGTCTGGGTTTTGCGCATCGTGGCGGATATCTTGGTGGGTAGTGTCTAACGCCCCGGTATTGGCGTCCAGGAAATACCCCCCTTCGGTGATGGTCAGGGACACGATGCGGATCGCTGGATCGGACATTTGTTGGATCAACGGCGCGTTCCCGGGTTCGATCGGCAGATAGTCAATCATCGGGGCAACGATTTCAGCGGACATGCCGGACGGGTCAAGTTCGATCAGCGTTGTCAGACAATCCTGGCTGACCAGCTTTTCCCGCATTCCGGCATCATAGGCCCGAACCCCTGCGCCGATAATCGCCCAGTCCTTTGCCAGGCCCTGCTGCATCAAACGGTGGATGTACCAGGCCTGATGTGCGCGGTGGAAATTGCCAAGACCGATATGCACGATACCCGGTCGCAATTCAGCGTGGCGATACGATGGCCTTCTGACTGCTGCGGGCAAGTCCGCAAGGGCATCACGACCCAGCGGTACCGGAGGTTTTGCGTTCGCCAGAGGATCCATCAGCTCATCCAGTTTCCGCCATCGACATTATAGGTTTGCGCGACGATGTATTTGGCCTCGTCCGAAGCCAGAAAAACGGCCATTCCGGTCAAATCTTCGGCGCGGCCCATACGGCCATAGGGAACAGCCGCCGCCACTTCGCGCTTTTTCTGCCCGGGGGCTTTGCCTTCGTGTTTGGCAAAGAACGCATCAACACCGTCCCAGTGTTCGCCGTCAACAACGCCCGGTGCGATGGCGTTTACGTTAATCCCGTGTTGGATCAGGTTCAGCCCTGCCGATTGCGTCAGCGAGATAATCGCCGCTTTGCTGGCGCAATAGACCGCAACCAGAGGTTCACCACGCCGTCCGGCCTGAGAAGCCATGTTAATGATGCGGCCTTTGACCCCGTGCGCGATCATGTGTCGTGCAACCGCCTGCATGGTGAACAGGGTTCCGGCGACGTTGATGTCAAAAACGCGGTTGAAATCGGGGCGCTCGATCTCGGTGATCGGGGCGGCAGTGAATATCGCGGCGTTGTTGATCAGAATGTCGATGGGTCCGAAATGCGCGAGTGTTTGCGCGACTGCTTGGTCGATGCTGGACTGATTGGTTACGTCCGTCTCGATGGCTAGCGCAGGATCACCGATTTCGGCTGCGGCCTTTCGCGCACGGGTGATGTCGACATCGGCAATCGCAACACGCGCGCCCTCGGCAACATAGGCTTTGGCAAAGGCTAGGCCGATACCACGCGCGGCCCCCGTAATTAGAGTTGTTTTGCCGGCCAAACGCGTCATTCGATGCGCAATCCCTGTGCGTCAAACCGATGAATGACATCTGCACGTGGGGCCAGATGGACACGATCTCCATGACGGAATCCGACCTCTCCATCCGCGCGCACGGTGATGGTTTCGGCCAACCCGGTTTCGTGGATATGAAAGAAGGTGTCCGACCCCAGATGTTCGGATACGCCAACGACACCAGACCATGGCCCGTCGCTTTCGGATACCGTGATATGTTCAGGGCGCACACCAATGGTGTGGGCCCCGTGTTTCGCGGCCTCTTCACCCTCGATAAAATTCATTTTGGGCGAGCCGATGAAGCCTGCAACAAACAAATTGCGCGGAGTGCGGTACAGCTCTAGTGGGCTGCCGACCTGTTCGATGACACCGGCCTGAAGCACCACGATCTTATCGGCCATGGTCATCGCCTCGACCTGATCATGTGTCACGTAGATCATTGTTGTGGCCAGACGCTCGTGCAACTCGCTGATCTCAAGCCGCATGCCTACCCGTAACGCGGCATCGAGATTGGACAGCGGTTCGTCGAACAGAAACGCCGCAGGTTCGCGCACAATGGCGCGGCCAATGGCAACACGCTGGCGCTGCCCGCCCGACAATTGTCCGGGTCGACGATCCAGATAGTCTGCAAGGTTCAGTACACCTGCAGCGCCTTCGACGCGCTTGTCGATTTCCGCCTGATCCAGTTTGGCCATGAGCAGCGGGAATGCGATATTCTTGCGCACCGTCATATGCGGGTACAGAGCGTAAGATTGGAACACCATCGCCAGGCCACGTTTGGCGGGGGGCACGTCAGTGGCATCTGCCCCGTCAATATCGATAGAGCCCGAGGTGATATCCTCCAACCCCGCGATCAAGCGCAGCAAGGTGGACTTGCCACACCCCGAAGGGCCGACAAAGACCGTGAACTCGCCGTCCTCGATGGTCAGATCCAGAGGCGGAATGACCTGCACGTCGCCGAAGCTTTTGGTCACGGATTTAAGTTGAATACGTCCCATACGTCGTCTTCCTTATTTCACAGCGCCGAAGGTCAGGCCGCGGACAAGTTGTTTCTGGCTGAACCAGCCAAGGATGAGGATTGGTGCGATCGCCATGGTCGAGGCCGCGCTGAGCTTGGCAAAGAACAGGCCCTCGGGGCTGGAGTAGCTGGCAATGAAGGCAGTTAGCGGTGCCGCGTCGACGGCGGTCAGGTTGAGGGTCCAGAACGCTTCGTTCCACGCCAGAATGAAGTTCAGGAGAACTGTCGAGGCGATGCCGGGGATGGCCATGGGCGTCAATACGTAAAGGATTTCTTCTTTCAGTGTCGCCCCGTCCATCCGTGCGGCTTCCAGAATTTCACCGGGGATTTCGCGGAAATATGTGTAGAGCATCCAGACGATGATCGGCAGGTTGATCAGCATCAGCACCACGACCAGTCCACCGCGTGTGTCTAGCAGTCCCAGACGGATGAACAGCAGGTAGATCGGATACAATACGCCAACGGCAGGTAGCATTTTGGTGGAGAGCATCCACAACAGGATGTCCTTTGTGCGCTTGGACGGTACAAAGGCCATCGCCCATGCGGCGGGGACCGCGATGATTACGCCAAGAATGGTCGATCCGCCTGCGATGATGACGGAATTCCACAGGAACCGCATATAATCAGACCGTTCTTGCACGATGGCATAGTTCTCAAGTGTCCAGTCGAAATTCAGGAACAGGGGCGGGCTGGCAATCGCCTGTGCCTCGGTCTTGAAACTGGTCAGAATGGTCCAGAGGATCGGGAAAAAGATCAGCAGTCCAACGGCCCAGGCAAGGGCGGTGTTCAGCGATTTGCGGCGGGGTGTGACGGTGCGGGCCATGGGTCGTATCTCCTCACGCGTCCAGGTTTTTGCCGACGATGCGCATCAGGAAGATGGCAACGATATTGGCAAGGATGATGGCGTAGACACCTCCGGCTGATCCAAGGCCGACGTTTTGGCTTTCCAACACGCGCTGGAAGATCAGGTAGGTGAGTGTGCGGGTGCCGAATGCACCGCCGGTGGTCACGAAGATCTCGGCGAAGATCGACAATAGAAAGATCGTCTGGATCAGGATCACAATCGTGATTGCGCGGCTAAGATGCGGCAAGACGATATGGTAAAAGCGCTTCAGAACTGGCGCGCCGTCCATCTCAGCTGCTTCCAGCTGTTCGCTGTCCAGCGACTGGATGGCCGTCAGCAGGATCAGCGTGGCGAAGGGTAGCCACTGCCACGACACGATCATGATGATAGACGTCATCGAGGCCTCGGACAGCCATGAAATCGGCTCGGCCCCAAAAAAACGCCACAGATGCGCCAGAAGACCGTTCACCGGGTCCATGAACATGTTCTTCCAGACCAGCGCAGAGACCGTAGGCATCACAAAGAAAGGTGCAATCACAAGGATGCGGACAACACCCTGACCCCACATTGGTTGATCCAGTAGAATGGCCAGCAGGATGCCCAAAATCACGGTGATCACCAGTACACCACCAACGATCATCAGCGTCGCCTGCACGGCAGGCCAAAACGAGCTGGAGGACACAAACCGGACGTAGTTGTCAAAGCCGACCCAGCCCAGATCACCACCGCGTAGGGGCAGGTATTTCTTGAAGGAAAAATACAGCGTCATTGTCAGCGGCACGAGCATCCAGCCAAGCAGCAGGACCACGGCGGGTGCCATCATTAGGCGGGCCACTGATCGGGAATGTTGGGTTGCCATGGCGCAAGACCTCTCTGTTCAGGCGCATACCAGCCTGCGAGAAAAACGTGGATTGTGGAAGGGTAGGGCGGGGGGCAGACCTCTGCCCACCCGCAATTAGAAGACGTCAGTAACCTGCGGCTTCCATCTCTTCTGCGGTGAAGGCCTGCGCTTTTTCAAGCGCCTCTTCCACCGATTGCTGTCCGGCGTAAACGGCCGAGAATTCCTGGCTCACTTGCGTAGCAATGCCTGCAAATTCAGGGATCGCAGCAAACTGGATGCCGACATAGGGCACCGGTTTCACCGTCGGATCATTTGGATCAGCCGACAGGATCGAATCCAGTGTCATCTGGGCGAACGGAACCTTCTGATACTCGGGGTTCTCGTACAGTGATGTACGCGCACCCGGCGGGACGTTGGCCCAGCCTTCGTTTTCGGCCACCAGTTCAATGTAGTCTTTCGAGGTTGCCCATTCGATGAACTGCTTGGCAGCATCCGCCTGTTCGGTGCCTGCAGGGATGGCCAGCGCCCATGCCCAGAGCCAGTTGGAGCGCTTGTCAACGCCTTCCGAATTCGGAGCCAACGCGAAGCCGACTTTGTCGGCCACAGTCGAGTCGTCAGGATTGGTTACAAACGATGCCGCGACAGTGGCGTCGATCCACATGCCGCACTTGCCCTGCTGGAACAGCGACAGGTTTTCGTTGAACCCGTTAGTAGCGTAACCCGCGGGGCCGGATTCACTCATCATGTCGACGAAGAAAGTCAGCGCTTCGTTCCATTCCGGCTGATCAAACTGGGGCTTCCAGTCTTCGTCGAACCAGCGGGCACCAAAGGAATTTCCGGTCACGGTAATGAACGCGCCACCTTCACCCCAACCGGCTTTGCCACGCAGGCAAATACCGTTGATGTCGTTGTCTCGATCCGTCATCGCCGCAGCCGCCTCTCGGATGAACTGCCAGGTCGGCGCATCAGGCATTTCCAGACCGGCTTTTTCCATCAGATCAGTGCGATACATGATCATCGAGCTTTCGCCATAGAACGGAGCCGCGAACAGCGTACCCTCATGGCTCAACCCGTTGCGCATCGCGGGCAGGATGTCATCCACATCATATTCAGCGGACATTCCTTCCAGCGGCACCAGCCAACCATTGGCGCCCCAGATCGGGGTTTCGTACATACCGATGGTCATGATGTCGAACTGGCCACCTTTGGTGGTGATGTCGGTGGTCACGCGCTGGCGCAACACGTTTTCTTCTAGCGTCACCCATTCGACATCGATGCCGGTCGCCTCGGTGAACTTGTCGGTATAGCCCTGCATCCGGATCATGTCGCCGTTGTTCACGGTCGCTATGGTGATGGATTGCGCGTGGGCCGCTGCCGTGGCGACGAATGTCAACGCCGTCGCCGCACGAAGTGCGTTTTTCAGATACATCCTTGTCCTCCCTGAGCTTGGATGCTGTGCAGGAAGCCTAGTTCATAAATTGTCGCGGCGTCAATAAAAACTTTACGCGCGTTAAATTTAATGTTCAGGCGGACTCGCGTAAAACAAGCCTTGCGGGAAACAAAGTTTCTGTTCGTTTTTCAAATTTCCCACCGCTTTCAATAAGTTCGAACAGTGTTTCGACACTGCGGGCAGCCACATTGTCATAGTCATGCGCGGCCGTTGTCAGGGACGGGCATGTGAATTTTGCGAAGGGATGATCGTCATTTGAGGCCAATCGTAATGTACAATCTTCCTTGCGCCCAACCCGAATCCCCTGTTCGTAGCAGGCCGCCAGAAATCCGATGGCGAGACGGTCATTGCTGCACAGCACCGAGTCGGTCCGCAGGCTGCGTTCTTCCAGCACTTTTCGCGCACCTTGCCGACCGATCTCTTCAAAGGCCCATCCTGTGCCGTCAATCTTGATGATATGCGGCTCAAACCCCAGACGCTCCATGACATCGACATAGGCTTTGCGCCGCTTATTGGCATTTGGGTTGGCTGGGGTACGCATTTCAAAGAACGATGGTGGTTCTCCGGTGCGAGTCATGTATTCCACGGTTTGAGATACAAAACTGAAATTGTCCGAACCGATGAAAGCAGCCCCCATACCATCAAGGTTACTGTCGAACAGAACCGTTGGAACATCGGCGCAGAATTTTTCAATCGCTGACTGATCCGACGCGCGGCCCAGCGGTGCTAACAGAACACCTGCTGGTTTCAGCGACCGTAAGCTGTCGAGTATCTCACTCTCCAGTTTTTGCTCGCCATGTGAGCTGAACAGAGACGGGCGATACCCCGCCGCGATACAGGATTGCTCCAGGTACCGCGCGATCTCGGCAAAAAAGGGATCAGCCAGATAGGGCACGACGATACCAATATTCTTGGTCAGCTTCCGGTTCTGATTTATGGCGTAAATATTAGGGCGATAGTCAAAACGCTCTAACGCCTCTTCGATGCGCGCCCGCGTTGTGGGCCGCACGCTGTCCGGGTCGTGGAAATATTTCGAAACCGTCGGCCGGGATATCCCGCTGAGGGCCGCGAACTCTTCCATGTTTTTAATCTTGGTCATGCCAATCTACCTGCGGATCTTTGCCGCTTTGATCTTATCATAGCTTTACATATTCTTTGCGCGCGCTAAAAAATCAATAGCCGGACATGTGCCGCACCTCGGACGCAGGGCAAGGGATGTAAATGTATCTCGGGATCGACATCGGCACATCAGCGGTCAAGGTTGTCTGCGCCGGCACGGCGCGGATAATGGCGACGGCATCGGTTGAAATGCAAACCTCTTCGCCACAGCCTGGATGGTCGGAACAGCATCCTGACCTGTGGTGGCGCGCCACCTGCGATGCGCTGCGCAAGCTGGGGGAACAGATCGCGTTGGCGGAAGTTCGGGCCGTCGGTCTGTCGGGTCAAATGCATGGAGCCGTACTGCTTGACCAGGACTTGTACCCAATCCGTCCGGCCATTTTGTGGAATGACAGCCGTTCGGCGCAGGAATGCGGTGAACTTCGCGATGCGTTGCCGCAGATCGGTCAGATCGCGGGCGTTCTGCCCCTGCCGGGATTCACTGCGCCCAAGATTACATGGCTGAAGCGGCATGAGCCTGAAAACTATGACCGCATCGCTCATATCCTGTTGCCGAAGGATTATATCGGGCTGCGCCTGCACGGGGTCCTCGCGACGGATCCCTGTGATGCGGCGGGCACCCTTTGGCTGGATCAAGCCGCGCGGCAGTGGCACAGCGGGATCGCCGAGGCGACCCATGCTGCGACCCACTGGCTGCCGCAAATTTCCGATGGGCACGAAGTTGTGGGCACAATTTCGGCAGATGCGGCCAACCAGACCGGACTGAAGCCCGGCGTACCTGTTGTAGCAGGAGGTGGGGATGCGGCCACCGGCGCAGTGTCGCTGGGAGCAACTGAACCGGGGCGAGGGTTTATTTCGCTGGGCACCTCCGGTCAGTTATTCGTTGCGGATAGCGTATATAAGCCAAACCCTGAACGATATGTGCATGCGTTTGCGCATACACTCCCTGATCGCTGGTTCCAGATGGCGGCAATGCTAAACGGCGCCAGGCCAATCGCGTGGATCGGCGGGCAGCTTGGATTGTCCGCGGCGGAAGTCATCGCAATGGCAGAAACAGCACCGCAAGACCGTGTGCCGATTTTCTTGCCTTATCTGACAGGCGAACGCAGCCCCCACGGCGATCCGCATATACGCGCCTGTTTCTTTGGACTGGAAGACGCGACAACGCGTGCAGAAATTTGTCGCTCGGTGGTTGAGGCCATCGCGTTTTGTTTCGCCGACGCCGCCCAGAGTTTTGGCGACTCGATAGACGGCCTGTCGGATTTGGCCGCTATCGGCGGCGGCAGCCGGTCCGACCTGCTGCTTGGGTTGATTGCAACGGTGACAGGCAAACCCATCCTTCGATCTGAGGGGGCGGATTCCGGGCCCGCCTATGGCGCGGCACGTTTGGCGGCTTGCGGTGACAAAGCGCTGACTATTGAGGACCTTGCCATCCAGCCCGCAGGATCTGTCAGGTTCGATCCTGCGGAAATGGGCGCATTGTCGGACCGGCTTGGCCGGTTTCGCTCGCTTTACAAAGCAGTTCGCGCTGCCGTCTAGGCATCCGCTGCCAACAAATCGCTGGCCTTTTCTCCAATCATGATCGCAGGAGCGTTCGTATTACCGCTGACGATCTCGGGCATAATCGAACAATCCGCCACCCGCAGATTGGCAATTCCGTGGACTCTTAGCTTTGCGTCGACAACCGATGCCTCAGAGTTGCCCATCGCGCAGGTGCCGGTCGGGTGATAGATCGAGGTCGAATTTGACCGGGCCCAATCCAGCGTGCCTTCGTAATCGTCACAGCTCAGATCCGCCGAGGGCCTGAATTCCTCGGATATCTTCGAATGCAACGGGTTCTGCTTAGCAATCCCGCGGGCGATGTTCACGCCGTCGACGATGGTTCGACAATCCGTTTCGGTCGACAGGTAATTCGGGATTATTTTGACGTATTTTGAAGGGTCTGGCCCGTTCAGGCGCAGCTCACCCCGGCTTTCCGGGCGCAGCTGACAGACCGACATGGTAAAGGCCGAAAACGGATGCACACCCTCGCCGGGGCTGTCGGCGGACCATGGTTGGACGTGGAACTGAATGTCCGGAGTTTCAACGTCGGGGCGGGTCTTCATGAACCCCGTCGCCAGGCTGGCCGCCATGGTCATCGGACCGGCACGGAACAGGGCGTACTTCAGAGCGATACGCGCCTGATTGAACAAGCTGCGGACCTCATCGTTCAACGTGGGTTCATTGCATTTGAACACCAGTCTTGCCTGCAAATGGTCCTGCAATCCCTTGCCGACACCGGGAAGGGCGTGCAGCGGTTCGATGCCGTTTTCCTTCAGGTGGTCCGGGTCGCCGATCCCCGACAGCATCAAGATTTGGGGCGAGTTAATCGCACCACCGGACAGGATGATTTCGCGCCGAACTTTCAGGGTTTGCTCGGCGCCCGAACGATCCCGATAGACCAATCCGGTCGCCTTTTTGCCCTCCAGCGTGATCCGTGTCACCAGGGCCTTTGTGATGATGTTTAGGTTCTGTCGATCGCGGATGGGTTTCAGATACGCCACGGCAGCGCTACAGCGGCGGCCATTGCGCGTGGTTAGCTGGAAATACCCCACACCTTCTTGCTCAGCCCCATTGTAGTCTGGATTAAACGGATACCCTGCGGCCTGCGCGGCTGCGACCCAGGCGTCACAGATTGGCCGTTGGATGCGCATGTTTGACACCGACAATGGCCCACCGACGCCGTGGAATTCATCCTCGCCACGCTCCTGATCCTCGCAGCGCTTGAACAAGGGTAGTACGTCGTCCCACCCCCAACCTTCGTTGCCCATCTGACGCCAGCGGTCGTAATCCTCTTTCTGGCCGCGCACGTACAGCAACCCATTCAGCGACGAAGACCCGCCCAGCACCTTGCCACGCGGCCAGTCGATAGAGCGCCCATTCAGCCCTGGATCAGGTTCGGTACGATAACACCAATCGACCGAAGGGTTATGCATGGTTTTGAAATAGCCCACCGGGATGTGAATCCACGGATTGGTGTCGCGACCGCCGGCCTCGAGCAAAGCAACGGTCACGTTGGGGTCAGCGCTCAGGCGATTGGCGATGACACAGCCCGAAGACCCGGCCCCGACAACTGCATAGTCTACTTCCATGATCACCTCCCTGAAACTGGTTTCAAAAAGTTCTAGCCAAACGATGAGAAATATACTAGCCTTTTTTGATACAAAACGTCTCATTATTTGCGATCAGGGAGGTAAGCAATGGAGATCGGACGGAAACTAAGTGGTATTTCACGGCGGGATTTTTTCCGCGTGGCAGGCCGTTACGGTATGAGCTCGACTCTGCTGGCTGCAGGTGGGTTCGGTGGGGCGATGAGCCTTGCGAATCTGGCGCAGGCTGCCGAATCAACCTACGAAAAGCGCTTTTCGAAAGAACCCAAACACACGCTGAAATTCGGAGCTTCGGGCTTTAATACCCGCAACCTGCTGATCGAACGTGCGGGCGCAATCGAATTTGCGCGTGATCTGGAAGAGCGCACCGATGGTGAGATTCGCATCGAGTTCATCGGCGACAACCAGATCTGCGGTCAGTTGAGCTGCGTCGAGAAAACCCAGCAGGGGATCGTCGACATCTATGCCGCCTCGACTCAGAACTCGGCTGGTGGTGCGCCCTATCTGAACGTGCTGGATTATGCCTATATGTTCCCCAGCCGCGCAGCGCAGTACCACTTCTTCTACAGCCCGGCGAGCCAGCGCATTCTGCGCGATCCGCTGGAAAAACGGCACGGTCTGAAATTCCTGTTCACCCATTGTGAACTGCGCGGTCTGCAGATGGGCGCGAACTTTGCCGACAAGCCAACCGTCACAAAGCTGGAAGAACTATTTGGCACCAAGAACCGTGTGACGGGTACGCAACTTGGCCGTATCGCCATGCAACTGCTGAACCTGAATCCGGTACCTGTCGCGTGGGAGGAAACGCTGGACGCGCTGAAAACCGGCCTGATCGACGGCGCCGAAACTTGGGCATCGGCTGTGGCCTACGCCAACATGGCGCCTGTGGTGTCACAATCGGTGAACCTGAAATTCTTCTGCGGTACTGAACATACCTCGATGTCGGCTAAAGTCTTTGATGGTCTGGGCGGTGAGTTGCAGGATGCGGTGATGGAATCGTCCTACTTCACTCAGGCGCTGATCCAAGGCGCGAACGAAGCCGCGCTGTTGAACACCGTTGGTTTCTCGGAACCGCAACTGCCGCACACGATCTTCGCCGAAAACGGCGTACGCCCGGCCTTCCTGGCGGACGACCAAATTAAACTGGCCGAAGAAATGTGTGCCCCCAATTACAACCCCGAGCCTTGGGCACAATGGCGCGAGCGCATTAACAAATGGGCCGGTGGCATCGACACATATCAGGAGATCTACGACATCGCGCGTGAGATTCCCGCTGATACAATTGCGGAAAACGTCGAGCCACGCCGTTGGTGGAGAGGCGAAGCCTAACCTAAGCTTAATACGAACCGGCCCGGGTGGGCCGGTTCCACTAAACACCGACTGGGAGGACGGGGTTCATGTCATTTTGGGCAGATGTCGGCGCGATATTCAGTGCTTTACTCACCTTCGATTCATTCGAGATTCAATCCGCGCTGGAATCCGACGCAACATGGGTCGTAGGCGCAATCGTCTCGGCCTTGGGTGGGCTCCTCATCATGTGGATTTACCAAAAAGTGCCGTTTGTCGAACGCCACTTTGAACGTGCCGTGATGGTTTATTCCTACCTTGCGATTGCCTTCATCATCTTTTGGGGCGTGATTGACCGGTTCGTGTTCAACGATCAGGAGCCTTGGTCAACAACGATCCCGCCACTGCTGTTCATGGTGATGGCGTGGTTCGGCGCGTCTTATAACGTGCGGCTACGCACGCATCTAAGCTTTAGCGAATTTCGCACCTCTATGCCGCGCGGCGGGCAACTGGCTTGCCTGTTCCTAGATGCTGTCCTTTGGTTCATCTTCGCAGTGATCGTCATTGTGACCACCACACGGTTGGTGGCGCTGTCGGCATCGAATTTTCAGATCGTTCTGGGTACTGACAACATCATGCAGTGGTGGTTCCTGTTGGCCGCGCCGCTGTCGTTCTTTTTGATGGTCGGGCGGGTGTTTCAGAACCTCGCCGACGATCTGCACAACTGGAAAACAGGTGAGCCGCTGATCAAGCAGGCCGTGATTGGAGCAGACTGATGACAGACGGAACCATGGTCACACTGATCTCGCTTGGGGTCACCTTTCTGTTCATGCTGGGCGTGCCAGTGCTTCTGGTCATCGGCTACTGGGTTATTGGCTGCTCGTTTGTGCTGGGCCTGACGCTGGACAATATGGGGGCCGAACTGCTGAATGTGTTCAACAAAGGCTTCGCCCTGCTGGCGATGCCGCTGTTCATCCTGACTGGCGACCTGATCAACAAATCCGGCATCGCACGGCGGCTTAGCGATTTTGCATATGCCTGTCTGGGCTGGATACGCGGCGGGCTGGCAATGGCATCGCTGGGGGCTTGCGGGCTTTTCGCAGCGATTTCGGGGTCAAACTCGGCAACAACCGCGACCATCGGGTCGATGCTGCACCCTGAGATGGTCAAGGGCGGTTATGATGAACGCTTCAGCGCCGCAACAGCGGCGGCGGGTGGTACAGTTGGGATCATCATCCCACCGTCGATCATCTTCATCGTTTACGGGTTCCTGATGAACCTGCCGATTTCCGAGCTGTTTGTGGCGGGTATCCTGCCCGGCGCGTTGATGGTGTTTGGCATGCAATTTGCCTGCTGGATCATCTGCCGGATCAACGGCTGGGGATATTTGATCCCGTTGCAACTAAACCGGGTGTTGAAAACCGCGTTTGGTGCATGGCTGGGCTTTTTCGCCATCGGTTTGGTGTTGTGGGGCATCTACACGGGCAAGTTCTCACCGACCGAGGCGGCCGGTGTGACCGTAGGCTTCTGCGTCATCGCAGGGCTGGTCAGCTATCCGATCAACCGTGTCATGGGCGCACGCAATGACATTCCGCCGACCGAAAAAAGCTATGCTGAGATGTTCGTGGTCGAAGGCTTCACGATCCCCGAGATCCCCTCGATCGTGATCCGCTCGGCCCAGATCACTGGTATCCTTGCACCGCTGATCGCAATTTCGGTTGTGATGCAGCAAATCTTGTCGCTGCTCGGCGCGCAAGAGACCATCGGGAATTTCGTAACCTCGATGGGGGGTTATCATGCGGTGCTGTTCACCTCGATGGTGATCGTCTTCTTCTCGGGCATGGTACTGGAAAGCCTTCCGGTCACGATTATTCTCGCCCCGATCTTGGCGCCGATTGCCGCCTCGGTTGGCATTGATCCGATCCACTTCTCGGTGATTTTCCTCGTGGGTGCTTCTATCGGGTTCATCACGCCACCTTACGGGCTGAACCTGTATGTGGCGTCGGGTGTGACGGGCGTGCCTTATTTCCGGCTGCTGCGGTATACGGTGCCTTATCTGGTGGCTCTGTTGTCGGTCTGGATTTTGGTGTCGCTGGTGCCGGATCTGGCCTTGATCCTGCTGCCAAATAACTAGAATGTTGCGGGATGGCCGAGACGGAAACACAAGAAAAAGAAACTCAGATCCCAACGAACCTGCGCCTGTTGCTGATCCTTGAAGAGGTAGCTCGGCGCGGGGTAGCTGTTAAACCGTCAGACCTGATCGATGCATTGGGTCTGGCAAAACCCACCGTTCACCGATTGCTGCAAACGGCCGAGGCCGAGGGGTTTTTGCAACGCGATCTGGACGGTCGATCTTATGGCCCTGGCCGTCGTTTGCGGCTGCTGTCCGTCAACACCATGTCTGCCGAACATTTGCGGACTGCACGCCTGGCCATATTGCGCAGCGTGGCCGAGGAGGTGGGAGAGACCTGCAACCTCGCCATTCCCGACCGCGAGGGGATGATCTATCTGGACCGGGTCGAAACCAAATGGCCCCTGCGCATTCAGTTGCCAGTGGGCACGCAGGTTCCGTTTCACTGTACGGCCAGTGGCAAAATGTACCTGTCCACGCTGCGTCAGAAAATGCTGGACGGGTTTCTTTCGGCCGGAAAATTGCAACCGCAGACCGAGCGTTCGCTGACGGACCCCAATGAAGTAAAGGCCGAAGTCCAACGCATTTCCGACAATCAGTATTCTACCGATGATGAGGAATTCATGACCGGAATGTCCGCACTTGCGGTGCCTGTTCAGGACGGGCAGGGCAGGTTGGTAGGGACGCTATCGGTTCACGCCCCGACCCAACGCCATGATGTCGGCAGCCTGATGTCGTTTCTGGAAACACTGCGACAGGGCGCGGACAAACTTTCAAGTCTTCTCGCTGAGTGACCAGATAAACGCAGCGCCAAACTGTAACAGTGGTCGATCCACAAAACCGTTTGGCGCTGTACTATCTAGGTAGCCTAAGCCCTTCGGGTCAAGCCGCTGCGATCTGGCCTGCTTTTTCGACCAGCACTTCGGCCTGACGGATTGAGGCATAGTCGATCAGACGGCCATCCAGAGACACAGCGCCTTTGCCCGCCGATTCAGCCTCGGCCATGGCGACAAGAATGCGCTGTGCCTTGGTGACTTCGGCCTCGGATGGCGACATGACCTCATTGGCCAGGGCAATCTGGCTGGGGTGGATGGCCCATTTGCCTTCACATCCCAGAACCGCCGCGCGTTTTGCTGCTGCACGGTATCCGTCGGGATCCTGAAAGTCGCCAAATGGCCCATCGATTGGACGCAGTCCGTTGGCGCGTGCCGCAACCACCATGCGCGCCAGCGCATAGTGCCACATGTCACCCCAATGGGTCAGACGGCCACCATCGGCATCTGCGTCGGTCAACACGGAATAATCGGGGTTCACGCCGCCGATGATCGTGGTTCGTGCGCGGGTCGAGGCCGCATAGTCAGCCACTCCGAAATGCAGGCTTTCATTGCGTTTGGAAGCTGCCGCAATCTCGCTGACATTCTGCATCCCAAGCGCGGTTTCAATGATGTGTTCGAACCCGAGCCGTTTCTTGTAGCCTTTGGCGTCCTCAATCTGCGTTACCAGCATATCGACCGCATAGACGTCCGCAGCGGTGCCAACCTTGGGGATCATGATCAGGTCCAGCCGTTCGCCAGCCTGTTCGACCACATCCACCACGTCGCGATACATATAATGCGTATCCAGCCCGTTGATCCGCACCGACATGGTTTTGTTGCCCCAGTCGATATCGTTCAGCGCCTCGATGATGTTCTTGCGGGCCTGTTCCTTTTCATCAGGCGCGACCGCGTCTTCCAGATCGAGGAAGATCACATCTACATCTGATTGTGCGGCCTTTTCGAACATTCCGGGTTGGCTGCCCGGAACGGCCAGTTCGCTGCGGTTCAGGCGAGCAGGGGCTTGGTCGATGTTATGAAAGCTCATGGGTAAGGGTCCTTCGTCTTACAGGTTCGGATAGAGAGGGAATTTGGCGCAGAGGTCTGCGACCTCGGCTTTGACCTTGGCTTCGACGGCGCTGTTGCCGTCTTCGCCATTGGCGGCCAGCCCGTCGACCACTTCGATGATCCAGTCGGCGATCTGGCGGAATTCGACCTCGCCAAAGCCGCGGGTGGTGCCGGCGGGCGAGCCCAGGCGGATGCCGCTGGTGACGGTCGGTTTTTCCGGGTCAAACGGCACGCCGTTCTTGTTGCAGGTGATATGCGCGCGGCCCAGGGCCTTTTCGGTCGCGTTGCCTTTGACGCCTTTGGGGCGCAGGTCGACCAGCACCACATGGGTGTCGGTGCCGTGGGTCACCGTGTCCAGACCGCCCTTGATCAACTGGTCCGACAATGCCTGCGAATTGACGACGACCTGCTTGATATAGTCCTTGAACGCAGGCTGCAGAGCCTCGCCGAAGGCCACGGCCTTGGCCGCGATCACATGCATCAGCGGGCCGCCCTGAATGCCGGGGAAGATCGCCGAATTCACTTTCTTAGCGATATCTTCATCATTGGTCAGGATCATGCCACCACGCGGACCGCGCAGGGTCTTGTGCGTGGTCGTCGTCGCCACATGCGCGTGCGGGAAGGGGCTGGGGTGTTCGCCTGCCGCAACCAGACCGGCGAAATGCGCCATGTCCACGTGCAGATAGGCACCGACCATGTCGGCGATCTCGCGCATGCGGGCAAAGTCGATCACGCGCGGGATGGCCGAGCCTCCGGCGATGATCAGCTTGGGCTGGTGCTCTTTCGCCAGCGCCTCGACCTGATCATAATCCAGCATGTTGTCTTCCTTGCGGACGCCGTACTGCACCGCGTTGAACCACTTGCCCGACTGGTTGGGGCGCGCGCCGTGGGTCAGGTGACCGCCGGCATCCAGGCTCATGCCCAGAATGGTGTCGCCGGGTTGGATCAGCGCCTGGAACACGCCCTGGTTGGCCTGGCTGCCCGAGTTCGGCTGCACGTTGGCAAACTCGCAGCCAAACAGCTGCCTGGCGCGGTCGATGGCCAGGTTTTCAGCGATATCAACGAATTGGCAGCCGCCATAGTAGCGCCGCCCGGGATAGCCTTCGGCGTATTTGTTGGTCATCACCGAGCCCTGCGCCTCCATCACGGCGGCAGAGACGATGTTCTCGGACGCGATCAGCTCGATCTCGTCGCGCTGGCGGCCCAGCTCAGATGTGATCGAGCCAAAAAGCTCAGGGTCACGATCAGATAGGGATTGGGTGAAAAAACCGTCTAGACGATGCGGGACATTCACGGGGCATATCTCCTGTGGAAGAGGGTCGAAGCAACGGTTAAGGCCGCATCAGCAGTCATTGTTCGGGGTGAACAGGGTGTCAGATCACCCGGTCACGTGGTTCACGGCCTTGGAAGAAGTCACTCAGATTATCGAGAACGCGGAAGCCCATCGCTTCGCGGGCCTCGCGCGTTGCGCTGCCCAGATGCGGCAGCATCACGAGGTTGTCACATTGCAGCAGATCCGGGCTGATGCGGGGCTCGCCGTCGAAGACGTCCAAGGCCGCACCACCGATCATGTCGAACATCAGTGCCTGAATCAGAGCCCATTCATCAATCACCTCGCCGCGCGCAGTGTTGATCAGGAATGCGTCAGGCTTCATCAGGCTCAGTCGGCGCGAGTTGATCAGGTGCCGGTTCGCGGAGCCGCCGGGGCAGTGCAGTGACACAAAATCGCACTGGGGCAGAGATCATCGATCGTGTCCACCTGTGTTGCGTCGCACTGGCCCAATACATCCGCGGCCACCTCGCTGCGGTTGTAGACGAGGACGTTCATACCGAACCCGTGATGGGCACGGCGAGCCATTTCCTGGCCGATCCGGCCATAACCGATGATGCCCAGCGTCTTGCCGCTGACCTTTGTGCCCACAAGATGCGTCGGCCGCCAGCCGGTCCACTTGCCAGGCGCAATTCGCGTTCGCCCTCACCTGCCCGGCGCGCAACCATCAGTAGCAACGTCATGGCCAGATCGGCCGTACACTCGGACAGGACATCCGGTGTATTTGTTACCGTCATGCCTAGCTCACGCGCCGAAGGTTCGCAGATATGGCTATAGCCGACCCCATAGTTGGCAATGATCTTGGTCTGCGCGCCAGGCACATCCAATGCCTCGGCGCTGAGCGTGTCGGTGACCGTGGGTAGGACAGCATCATAGGTTTTCAACGCCCGCCGGATGTCTGCCGGGGACATTGGCTTGTCCCCGGTATTCAGCACGGCGTTGTAGTTTTCGGCCAGTTGCGCCTCGACGGCGGCAGGCCAGCGACGGGTGACTAAGACCGAAGGTTTAACCATCACGCAGCCTCCATCACTCGTGCGATTGTCTCACCAATCACGGCGGGGTTTTCGGCCACGGTCACACCAGCAGCGGACAGGATTTCAACCTTTTCGCTGGCGCTTTCGCCAAAAGCCGAGATGATCGCACCGGCGTGCCCCATGGTTCGACCTTTGGGGGCGGTCAATCCGGCAACATAAGCAATAACCGGTTTTGTAATGTGATTGCGGATGTATTCCGCGGCTTCGGCTTCCTGCGGACCGCCGATTTCGCCGATCATCGCAATGATGTGGGTATCCTCGTCCTCTTCAAACCGTTGCAGGATATCTTTGAACGAGGACCCGTTGATCGGATCGCCACCGATGCCGACGCTGGTCGAAACGCCAATGCCACGTTCTTTGAGCTGTGCTGCCGCCTCGTACCCCAGTGTGCCCGAGCGGCCAATGATGCCGACATTGCCAGGCAGGTAGATATGGCCCGGCATGATACCCAGCAGAGCCTTACCGGGGCTGATTGTACCGGCGCAGTTCGGTCCAGTCAGAACCATACGTTTTTCTCTGGGATAACGGTACATGTACCGCTTGACCCGGATCATATCCTGCGCCGGGATACCGTCGGTGATACAGACACAGTAGCGAATGCCCGCATCAGCAGCTTCCATGATGGAGTCTGCAGCAAACGGAGGCGGAACAAAGACCAGACTGGCATCCGCTCCGGTTGCCTCAACGGCCTGTTTCACGGTGTCAAACACCGGTACACCTTCAACGGTTTCACCACCCTTGCCGGGAACAACTCCGCCGACAACATTGGTGCCGTAGGCCAGCATATCCTTTGTGTGAAAGCGCGCCATGCGTCCGGTGATGCCTTGAACGATGACGCGGGTGTCGCGGTCGAGAAGTATGCTCATTACACGGCCCTCATCTTGGTGTTTTGGGACAGATCGTTCTGCCATGCGCCCACCGCCCGTTCAGCGGCTTCCATCAAAGTGGTGGCGCGGATGATCGGTAGGCCGGATTTGGCGAGAATCTTTTGACCTTCTTCGACATTCGTACCGGCAAGTCGCACGATGACCGGGATGTCGATATCCAACTCACGCAGCGCCTGCACAACGCCCTCGGCGACCCAGTCGCAGCGGTTAATGCCAGCAAAGATATTGACCAAAACCGCCTGAACGTTCTTGTCGGACAGAACCAGTCGAAAGGCCTTGGCCACGCGCTCGGGTGAGGCACCACCACCGATATCGAGGAAGTTCGCGGGCTCGCCCCCGGCCAGTTTGATCGTGTCCATCGTGGCCATGGCCAGACCAGCGCCGTTCACGATGCAGCCGATATTGCCGTCCAGCCCGACATAAGACAGGCCACGGTCCGCCGCGCGGCTTTCACGGGGATCTTCCTGGCTTTTATCCCGAAGTTCAGCGATCTGCGGATGACGGAACAGGGCATTGTCGTCAAAGCTCATCTTCGCGTCCAATGCCAGCACACGGTCGTCGCCAGTGATAACCAATGGATTGATTTCAACCATCGTGGCGTCCAGATCGCTGAAGGCGGCATAGCAGCCCTGCAACGTCCGTACCATTTGCTGAACCAGACGAGCCTCAAGGCCCAGATTGAAGGCTATCTCGCGGGCCTGGAACTCCTGGAGGCCAACTGCGGGTTCCACGATGGACCGCACGATGCTGTCCGGGCGTTCCGCCGAGATCTCCTCGATCTCCATTCCGCCTTCAGACGAGGCGACGATCATGACCCGCTGGCTGGAGCGGTCCAGAACAAAACCAAGATAGATCTCGCGATCAATCGGCACAGCGGACTCGACATAGACACGATAGATGCCTTTGCCTTCCGGTCCGGTCTGATGGGTCACCAACTTGCGGCCGAACATCTCGTCACAGGCCTCGTGGATCTCGTTTTCACTGTTACACAGTTTGACGCCACCCGCTTTGCCGCGGCCACCCGCATGGACCTGGGCTTTGACAATCCACTTGTCTCCGCCCAGTTCGCGGGCGCGATAGGCCGCCTGTTCCGGGCTATAGGCCAAGGCACCTGACGGTACGGCGACGCCAAAATTCGAAAGAACCTCTTTCGCCTGGTATTCATGGATATCCATCTGCATTCCTCCCGTTCATGCAGTGCGTTCAAGCAGCGATCGATGTGCCGTAACGGCTTTCGAGCAATGCCTCGATCTCTTCGAAATCGACATTGCCGCCCAGTTCCCGCATGGCTTCGGCAAACAGGCGGACGATCCGGCTGACGGCCTGGCGGTTGAGCTGATTGAGGATGCCGATGCGTACCTGAACCGGCGCGCTGAGCGTCGGCCAGATCCCAAAACCCCTTGCCCGACAGTTCTGCACCAGCTCCATCTCTCGCCCGGCCAGTTCCGGCGGCAGATTCAGCACGACCAGGCTGGGCATGTCCGAAGTCACCTCGCATCCCATGGCCGTAACAGCATCGCGCAGCACGCGTTCATGGGTCTTGTACGAGGCTGACCGTCTGGCCAGACCTTCCTGAAGTGTCAGACGCGGGACTCATGGAACGCTGCAACGGCATACCCGGAATGGGTTCTGTGATAGGTTCCCTTTTCGACGTCCTGACCGTCGACAATACCCCAGTGACGCGCCTCGAATAGGGGATTGTGGACATAACTGTAGGCACCCGTCGCTCTGAGGGATTCAATAAAGGCATCTGTAAAACTGACCGGCGCATAGGTCAGTGGCAGGCAGCACAGGCCCTTCTGCGGACAGGATGCCCAACCGGCGATCCCCGGATAGTCATCAATCGAAAAATCGTCGACGCCCAACGACGAGACCGCATCAACCAGACCCATCACCCCATGACGCTCGCATGCGTCCGAGAACCCGCGCAGATCATTGATGCGGCCCGATCCGGTTTCCCAATGCGCCATGAAGGCCCATTTTGGTTTGTGCTGTTCCAGCGCGGCTTCAACCAGTTCACCAGTGACCGGCTGTCCGTGCGGAACATCAACGACCGTTACGCTGGCGGCCTGTGGATCAAGCGGGCTGGCGGCATGCTCCTCGGGCGTGGCCGCCTTGATGCGTAGGGTCAGCGCATCAATGCCGGAAAAGGTGCCGTTGGCAAAGGCCACGACTTTATCACCGGGCATCACAGCCGAGAACATGGTGTCCAATGCGCTCCAGCCGGTACCGGCCACAGCAAAGGTATAGGTGTTATCGGTTCCCCAGATATTGCGCAGCATGTGCTTGCATTCGACCATCCCACGCAAAACGTCGCCCTGCATGTGATCCGCAACCCCGGCATTGGCGAAGGCCTGCAAAACACGAGCATCGGTATTGCCCGGCCCCGGACCAGCAGCCAGTGTCTCGGGGATCTCAAGCGGGGGATAAATCTGAAAAGTCATCGTCTGACACTCTCGGCTGTTGACCGGGCGCTGCGGCCCGTCGTGTTTCATTGCCGAATAGAAAACGCGGCCTTGTCTTACGACACAACGTAACTTACTACTGCTTTAGGATGGCTAAAGGTATGGGAAGAAACCCACTCATATTGGTAAAACTACCGCAGTATACCAAATTTCTACCTACCCAATCAGGTAGTATTTAGCAAAAATAAGGTAGAAACAGATGGTTGATGCCCTAGGAGTACCGCTTGATGTCATGCTGGCGGATAGCAATCCGCTGGTCCTGCCCGCCATGTCCAAAATTTCCGAAAGCGACCCCCGATTCTCGCTGGTGGCGACATCTGCCACGGCAGAAGGGTTTCTTGGGACTGTTATGCGAATTCCCGTTTAGGTCGGCGTGATCGACTAGAATCTGCCTGTGCTGGGGGCAGCCAAACTGATCGAAGTGCTGCGCGAACAGGCCAACGCCCCGCGGCTTGTGGTCTATAGCGATGCGACGGGTGATAGACCGCGTCTGACGATGCAGGCCAGGGCCGCAGGGTTTGCCGCCCGGTCCGGCGCGGTCGAAGGCCTGCTGGAAACCTGTGCCAATGTGGCGGCGGGTAAGATGGTTTTTCCGTTTATCGACGTACGAAAAATGCAGCAGGACCCGATTCAAAGCTTGTCCCGCAATGAGCGCGCCATTCTCGAAGCATTGGCACAAGGAATGTCGAACCGGGATTTGTCAAAAGAGCTGCAGATTTCGACCAACACCGTCAAGTTTCACCTGTCGATCGTCTATGAAAACTTGACGTGAAAAACAGAACACAAGCCATTGCCCAGTTCTATTCATCCCGGATCGCCCGAGAATAAGTTGGCTCGGGCCAGTCATTCATCAATTCCGGGCTTACATGCAGATCGCGCAAAGACCTGACATCGCGGGCATGAACGGTTAACTTTACCTGCGTTCAACAATAGACACAGCAAGAGGGTCAATTGCGTTCCTTCGTCGCCATATCACTCAACCATGAGGCGAAGGTGGCTCTTGCCCCGCTACAACGCGCGTTACCTGCGGGCAGACCGGTGCCACCTGAGAACCTGCATTTGACGCTGGCATTTCTGGATGATCAGCCCGAACAGGTATTGGAGGCTTTGCATGACGAGCTTTTAGCGCTTTCCTCTGCACCTTTTCACATCACGTTTTTGGGCATCGAGTGTTTCGGGCGTGCATTGGCAATTGGGGTTAAGGACAGCGCGCCACTTGTTGCGCTGCATCGCAAGATACAGATCGCAACACGGCGTGCCGGAATTGTGTTGCCCCGCCGACGTTTTCGCCCACATGTAACGATCGCGCGGCTTAAACACGAACGTCATCAGGCGGCTCACATTCCCCACGATTGCACGGTGAATACGTTGCCAGAGATGCTTGTGACCGGCTTTACCCTATACGAATCCACTCTTCGTCCGGAAGGCGCCCGTCATGTCGCCTTGGCACATTTCACGTTTAATAGGGCTGCTGTCTCACCTTAGGTGGTTTGCCTGTTCAAACCATGTGACAGCCTATTGGCGCATTAAAAATGTTGCATTTAGGCAATACGGTTCACGAAACTGTTAATAGGTGAATTTTAGGAAATTAATCTCCTTTAGCTTGCGCGTATTCTGCCCGAAATGGTGATGGGGAAATGCCGAATTGCAGGTAACTGTTTTTCGGAATTGTACCCGATTGCCATGTGTTCTGACTATGTCGGTTGCGAGGTTCGAGGGTGACAATGAAATCAAATCTACTGCTCGCGATTTCATTTTTTGTTTTTATTTCAAACCCATTGCTTGCTGCGCCAACAGCCGCTTCCAAAGTTGGCGACACAGTCACCAACCCTGTGACTGGTCTGGATACGACCGTAAGCGCGCTAATTGTGGATCCGGCCTCGACGCCAACAGCGGGTACAACCGCTTTTGTGGAAACGGCTGACGGATATGTTTTTCTCGTTAAAAGTGCGGGCGACACAATCTATAATTCGGACAATCCACCGCTTGCATTTGATGTTGTCTCCATTAGTGGAACAACGGCGCAGATCAGCAATTCCGGGGCGACCGGTACATCCAGCCTGTCGACGCAATTGACGCTGTCCCAGTACAACAGCAACTTCAACAGCTCGGGCACTCCGGGTACCGTAACACCGCCAGTGAATGTCTCTGGGCCCAACGGAGTTAATCAGGTTGTATACGGACAGAATGGCAGCAACGGACGGGACGGCGCCTTGGTCGTTCCGCCAAGATCGGGCGGAGATGGTGATGATGGCCCAACGCAGACAAAATCTCTGTCCAGCGATGTCAACGCCACCAGCAACGTCGGCTGGGAGATCGGCAGCGTTGGGGGCGATGGTGGCAACGGGGGCGACTCGTATCTGAGTTTCTGGGATGGCCGCGACGGCGGTGATGGCGGCAAAGGTGGCACAGTCACCGCAACGCAAAACTCCAACAGCACAATCCAAACATCAGGCTCCGATAACGACGGCATATTTGCATTTAGCCGTAGCGGTGAAGCGGGTAATGGTGGCAGCGGTTTCGCGGCACCGGGCGGTGGTACCGGCGGGCATTCAGCCGATGGGGGCAATGTCACAGTCAACCAGAGCGGGTCGATTTCAACGACCGGAGACTCGGCCGATGGCATCTATGCTCTGAGTGTATCGAACAATGGTGGCAATGGTGGCTCGCAATGGGGGTTGGTCGGCGCATCAGGTGACGGCGGCTATGGTGGCAGTGGTGGCACGGTAACCGTCAACACAACATCAAGCGGCAGCATTTTGACGACAGGAGATTACGCCAACGGGATTTATGCCCAGTCCATCGGCGGGTCCGGTGGCTCGGCCGGTACCAGTGGCAACTTGCTGGTTTCATTGATTGGTGGCGCAGATAATGGCGGCAATGGCGGCGCTGTTTCGGTCTCGCATGCCGGGGCGATTGAGACGCAAGGGGATTTCGGGCGCGGAATCGTCGCCCAATCCATTGGCGGCGGTGGCGGTTCGGGGGGCACTGCAGGGGGGCTGGTTGCATTGTCTCTGGGCGGGGTCGGATCAAACGGCGGTAGCGGAGACACTGTGAGCGTCACAGTCCAGGGCAGCGGCAGCATTCTGACGTCAGGCGAAGGCTCTGACGGGGTTATGGCTCAGTCCATCGGTGGCAGCGGTGGCACGGGCGCGAATTCCTATGGTTTGGTAGCCATTGGTGGCACCGGGTCGCGGGGTGGCACGGGCGCAGCAGTCAGCGTCAGCAATTACGGGAGCATCGTAACGGGCGGCGACGGCGCGCGCGGCATCATCGCGCAATCCATCGGCGGTGGCGGCGGGGACGGCGGATCGTCTGGCGGCATGGTTTCGGTCGGCGGCAATGGTAATGGCGGTGGCAGCGGTTCGACCGTGACGATCGTGAACGACGGCATCATTACCACGACCGGAGACGACGCGACGGGCATTCTGGCCCAATCCATCGGCGGCGGTGGCGGTAATGGTGGCTCGTCCGGGTCTGTTGGTGCATTTGTCGGCGTGGCCATCGGTGGGGATGGCGGTGCCGGTGGCACCGGCGGGGACGTTGATGTGACCCTGTCCAACACCGACGGCAGCCAGCCTTCGGCGATCCAAACCTCTGGCGACCGCTCGTCAGGTGTGTTTGCCCAATCCGTAGGTGGCGGTGGCGGTAATGGCGGCGGTGCTGTTTCGGTGGCCGTCGGGGCCTTCGGTGCGGCATCAGTTTCGGTCGGCGGATCGGCAGGTAATGGTGGTGACGGTGGCGACGTCACGCTAAGCGGCAGCGGCTCAGCTTCGGTGCAAACCGGAGGAGAGGATTCCGTCGGTGTCATGCTGCAATCGGTTGGCGGTGGCGGCGGCAACGGTGGCTATGCTGTCTCGGTTGCGGTGTCCGGCGGCCCGGTTTCTGGATCTTTGGCAGTTGGTGTCGGCGGTAATGGCGGCACGGGTGGCAAGGGCGGAGACGTAACGGTCGGCCAGTTCAATGGCAGCGGGGTTGCGACGATCGCAGGGTTCGAGGGCACAGTTGTCACCACAGGAAATCGTTCTACCGGGATGCTTTTCCAATCCGTTGGTGGCGGTGGCGGCAATGGTGGTCTGGCGGTTGCAGCAACCGGCGGTGCTTCGGCACTGTTTTCCGGCAATGTTTCCGTCGGGATCGGCGGGCAGGCGGGCAGCGCTGGCAATGGTGGGACCGTTCAAGTCTATACCAATGCGGACGTTACCACGACGGGCACGAACTCCAGCGCGATCATCGCGCAATCCGTCGGCGGCGGCGGTGGCAATGGCGGCGGCAGCATCGCCGCCGGGGTCAGTGCCAGTGGTGTTGCTGCAATTGGCATCAATGTCGGCGTCGGCGGTGATGGTGGCGGTGCCGGAACCGGAGGCGATGTGACTCTGGTTGCAGGCGGCACGTCGATTGAGACCAGCGGCGCGTTTTCCAGCGGCGTTGTGGCGCAATCCGTCGGTGGCGGTGGCGGCAATGGCGGCTATGCTATCGGTGCGAGCGCCGATATCGGCGGCGCTGCGGCGGGGTCGGTCAGCGTTGGTCTTGGTGGTAAATCCGGCGGTGGCGGGGCAGGGGGGAACGTAACGGCCACTGTCGACGCAAATGTCACCACACGCGGAGACGATTCCGGTGCAGTAGTCGTGCAATCCATCGGTGGCGGCGGCGGCAATGGTGGTTTCAGCGTCGCGGCGGGTCTGGCCGCCGGGGGTGCCGGTGCCGGAACCATCGGTGTGGGCCTTGGCGGTGACGGCGGCAGTGGTGGCGGTGGAGGAACGGTCACGGGCGTTCGCGTCAATGGGGACGTTCGAACCGAAGGCTTGCGGTCCACAGGTGTAGTGGTTCAATCCATTGGTGGTGGCGGTGGCAATGGTGGCTTTAACGTCACCGCAGGAGTCGCCGCTGCGGGTGCTGGTGCCGGGTCAATTGGCGTCGGGCTGGGCGGAAACGGTGCGACCGGCGGCGACGGCGGCGTGGTCGAGGCTCAGGTTGCTGGGAACGTCACAACTCTGTCCGACAATTCAAGTGGTGTTGTGTTCCAATCCATTGGCGGCGGCGGCGGTAATGGCGGGTTCAACGTCACGGCCGGGATCGCGGGGGCTGGCGCGGGTGGCGGTGCTGTCACAGTTGGCCTTGGCGGCGGTGGCTCGGGCGGCGGGATTGGAAAATCGGTCACTGGCACAGTCTCCGGCACAGTCAGCACAGGCGGCGCGGATTCGACTGCGGTTCTGGCGCAATCCGTTGGCGGTGGCGGAGGTAACGGCGGGTTCAACGTCAGCGCCTCGCTCGCAGGTGCAGGGGTTGGCAGCGGCGCTGTCAGCGTCGGCCTGGGCGGCGATGGCGGCAGTGGCGCAGTGGGTGGAACGGTCAACCTGACCACGACGAATTCCATTGTGACCGCCGGAGACCGGTCGTCTGGCGTTGTTGCACAATCCATTGGCGGCGGTGGCGGCAATGGGGGCTTCAATGTCTCCGGTACTGGCGCGGGCGCGGGTGTCGGCTCTGGCGCGGTTAGCGTTGGGCTGGGTGGCACGGGCGATGGTGGCGGTGATGGTGGAGCAGTCACGTTGACCTCAAACGGAACGATCCTGACGCAGGGCGATTCAGCCACAGCCTTTCTGGCGCAATCGATTGGCGGCGGCGGCGGCAACGGCGGCTTTAACGTCAGTGCGGCGGTTCAGGGATCGGGCACAGCGGGGGGCGGAGTATCCGTTGGCCTGGGCGGCGACGGCGCAGGTGGCGGAGATGGCAACACCGTCATCGCCACATCCAACAATGCAGTGGAAACACGCGGTGACCAGTCCTCGGGCGTTGTGGCGCAATCGATTGGCGGTGGCGGCGGCAATGGCGGGTTCAATGTTGCTCCGGTCCTGTCGGGCGCGGGCACGGCCAGCGGCGCGGTCAGCGTCGGGCTTGGCGGGTCGGGTGATACCGGCGGGCGGGGCGGCGACGTCATCTTGACCTCGAACGGAACCATTCTGACAGACGGGTTTGCCTCAAGTGGATTCGTCGCGCAGTCCATCGGCGGTGGCGGCGGCAATGGTGGGTTCAATGTGTCCCCCACTGTTTCGGGTGCAGGCACGGGCGCGGGCTCAGTCTCGGTTGGGCTGGGCGGTTCGGGTGCGGGTGGGGGTGACGGTAGCCAGGTTACCGCCAGCACAACGGCAAATGTGGTCACCAAGGGCGACGCCTCGGTTGGTATTCTGGCACAATCTGTCGGCGGCGGCGGTGGCAATGGTGGTTTTAACGTATCGCCAGCTTTGGCGGGCGCAGGCACCGGGTCAGGAGCGATCAGCGTTGGTCTGGGCGGATCGGGTGGCAGCGGTGGCACGGGCGGCATCGTGGGTCTGACCGTCGCTAACGATGTACAGACGGAAGGCGCGCAGTCCAGCGCAGTTGTTGCGCAATCCATTGGCGGCGGCGGTGGCAATGGCGGGTTCAATGTCTCGGCATCCGTGGGCGGTGCAGGTACAGGCTCCGGCGCGGCGGCTGTAGGTTTGGGTGGCCGCGGGACAGGTGGCGGTGATGCCTCGGCTGTTACGGCAAATGTCACGGGCAATCTGATTACGTTGGGTGACACTTCGACAGGATTGCTAGCGCAGTCCGTCGGCGGCGGCGGCGGTAATGGGGGCCTGAACGTCTCGGTCGCGGTTGCTGCGGCAGGCACGGGATCGGGCGGTGCCTCGGTGGGTCTCGGCGGCGCGTCCGGTACGGGCGGTGACGGCGGCACCGCCGAAGCCTCGCTAACCGGTGATGTATCGACCCAAGGGAGCGAGTCCGGCGGCGTCATCGTCCAAAGCCTTGGCGGCGGCGGTGGCAATGGCGGTATGAATGTCTCCGCCACAGTCACGGTTGCCGGAACCGGCAGCGGTGGTGCCTCGGTCGGGCTTGGCGGCAGCGGTGGCGATGGTGGCAACGCCAACACGGCGAGCGGGACGGTTGTTGGAAACGTCACCACGGCTGGCGATAATTCAGGCGGCGTTCTGGTGCAATCCGCGGCAGGCGGCGGCGGTAACGGAGGGCTGAATGTCTCGGCCGCCGTGAACTTTTCGGGTACTGGCGGTGGTGCTGTTGGCGTTGGCATTGGCGGGTCCGGCGGGGATGGTGGCAATGCAAGTTCAGCCACCGGCTCGGTCACCGGTGATGTCACCACGGGCGGCGAAAACGCAACCGGTGTTCTGGTGCAATCCGTCGGTGGCGGCGGTGGCAATGGCGGCGTCAACATCTCGGGGGCGCTTAGCATTGCGCGGACAGGTTCCGGCGCGGCGGGGATCGGTGTTGGTGGTTTTGGCGGCAGCGGAGGCACCAGCGGCGTGGTCGACAACACCTTTGTGGGCAATGTCAGCACCTCGGGCGCGCGCTCGGCTGGCGTCATGGCGCAAAGCCTGGGCGGTGGCGGTGGTAATGGGGCCACGAATATTTCCGGCGCGATTTCTCTGGCCAGCAATTTCTCGGGCGGTCTTGGGATCGGCGTTGGCGGATTCGGCGGAGACGGCGGCACAGCGGACAACGTCACCCAGCAAGTCACCGGCAATGTCACCACGGCTGGCGATGACTCAGTCGGTATTCTGACACAAAGCCTTGGCGGGGGCGGTGGTAACGGCGGCACCAACATCTCGGCGGCCTTGTCCTTGTCCCGCTCGACCAATGCGGCCGTAGGCATTGGCGTCGGCGGGTTCGGCGGTGGCGGCGCATATGCCGGTGCGCTGGTTCAATCGACCGTTACAGGAGGGGTTCTGACTGCTGGCGATCGCAGCACGGCCATTCTGACACAAAGCCTTGGCGGCGGTGGTGGCAATGGCGGCACGAACATCTCGGCCACGCTGGGTATCACCCAGCAAAACGGCGGTTCGGTCAGCCTGGGCGTGGGCGGCTTTGGCGGCGGGGCTGGCAATGCTGGCGACGTTATCAGCACCCTGCGTTCCAGTACGGACAGTAGTGGCACAACTTCGGTGGTCACGACGGGCGTCGACAGCATCGGTGTGATGGCGCAATCCGTTGGTGGCGGCGGCGGTAATGGCGGTCTGAATGTTTCGGGCGCGGTGAACCTGACGGGCAAATCCGGTGCAGCGGTCGCATTGGGCCTTGGTGGCTTTGGTGGCGGTGGCGGTGATGCCGGTACGGTAACGCTGGACGTTCAAAGCGACGTAGTGACCGCAGGCGACGGGGCGCATGGTATCTTCGCCCAAAGCCTTGGCGGCGGTGGCGGTACCGGCGGTGTGAATATCTCGGGCTCATTGGCGCTGACCAAACCGTCGGGGTCTGACACGATCTTTTCCGTTGCAGCGGGCGTGGGTGGATTTGGTGGATCAGGCGGCGACGCAAGTGATGTCGACCTGGATTACACCGGCAACGTGCAGGCGGTGCCGATGGTGCTGCAATCCGACGGAACTTTCGCCGTCGATGAAAGCAAAGGCGCCAGCGGAATTATCGCGCAATCGCTGGGCGGCGGCGGTGGTCATGGCGGCACCAATGTCTCTGGCGGAATCGCGATCAGCGGCAAACCAGGGGCGGGGCAAACGGATAGCAGCAAATCCTATGCAGTCGTTGTCGGGGTCGGCGGCTTTGGCGGGGGTGGCGGCAATGCCGGGAACGTAGACGTAAACATTGGCTCCGGCAGCACGATCATGGCGCATGGCACCGGCCAATCCGGTCTGCTGGCGCAATCCGTTGGCGGTGGCGGTGGCAATGGCGGTTTGAACGTGTCGGGCGGGATCGTGTCCGACAGCTCGCTGATCGTGGGTGTTGGGGGGTTCGCAGGAAACGGTGGCAAGGCGGGCGATGTCACAGTCACGTCGCAGGCGGATATCACGGTCACGACGGACCCGGACGATATTTCGATCCCTGACACCACAACTTTTGAAGACAAGTTGCGCGATTTCCTGGGCGATACCATCGTGGATCAGACCGAAGAGCTGGCCTCGACCTATGGGTTGGAGCGTCTGTTCATCGACATGGGGGTCTTCAACGAAGAAAAGCCGGATACCGATGGCTCGGCCGGTTTGATGGCGCAATCCATCGGCGGCGGCGGTGGCAATGGTGGCCTGAACGTGTCGGGCGGGATTGCGCTGAGCAAGGATGGCAAGATCCCCTCGGTCACATTTGGTGTCGGTGGTTTCGGCGGCAATGGCAATGTCTCGGGCGATGTGAGCGTGGATCATGCCGGATCGGTTGCCGTTGCGGGCAATTGGAAGCACGGCGTTCTGGCCCAGTCCATCGCGGGCGGCGGCGGTAACGGCGCGCTGAATGTGACCGGGCAGCTGAACTATGGCGATTCCAACAATTCCGACGGCAAAACCGACCTGAGCATCGTTGGTGGTCTGGGCGGTCATGGCGGCACCGGCGCAGATGCGGGCAACGTCGTTGTTACGCAAACCGGCAATATATCGACCAATGGCTATCACGCGCGTGGCATCTTTGCCCAAAGCATCGGCGGCGGTGGCGGTACTGGCGGGATCAACGCGACCTTTGTCGGCACCAAGGACAGTTCACCCATTGCCATGGGCATCGGCGGCTTTGGTGGCGGCGGTGGTGACGCTGGCGACGTGACCGTCATGAGTGGAACCGCCCTAGCGGCAGCAGGCACTATCACGACAGACGGTGTCGGCGCGCACGGGATCGAGGCGTCCAGCATTGGCGGGGGTGGCGGTGACGCCGGGGTCAACGCGGTTGTGGGTATCAGCAAAACAACGGGCAACCAGAGTAACGGCGGCACGGGCGATTCAACCGACCGAAAGACACCGACCAATACGGGCGTGGATGACTCGGTAATTGCCAATTACAACAACGTGCTGGATGAGCTTGAAGGCAAAGTGAATCCAGCGGATTCTTCTGGCAACAAAACCGGCATGTCGGCTGTGGTTGCCATTGGCGGCGATGCCGGAACCGCTGGGGATGGTGGGACGGTCGATATTGACCATTACGGCGATATTCTTACGAAACAAGACAGTAGCCACGGGGTATTCGGCCAATCGATTGGTGGCGGCGGCGGTAACGCAGCCCTGAACCTGGCCTTTGCCTATGAACTTGCCTCGGATCAAACCAACAAGGGTTTTGGCCTGGCTGTTGGCGGCGGGACAGGTCAGGGCGGCATCGGTGGGACAGTCGATGTGCGCAATACCGGCGACATCACAACGCTCGGTGCGGATTCCCATGGGCTGTTCGCGCAATCCGTTGGTGGCGGTGGTGGCAATGCGGGCTATAACTCGGCCTCGACCTCGGTGGATGGTGGCAACGTCAACATTCAGATCGGCCGAACCGGTGGCACCGGCGGCAGTGGCGGCGATGTTTTTGCCAGCTCGGACGGTATCATCAGCACTGCGGGCGACCGCTCTTACGGGTTCTTTGCCCAATCTATTGGCAACGGCGGCGGCAATTCTTCGTCTACCTCGGTCAGCATTGGCACGCCAAAGACCGGCGACAGCAAGGGCAACAAGGCCAGTGTGTCGGTCGGTTTGGCGGGTGGCACTGGTGGCGCGGCCGGTAACGTGACTTCTGTGGTCGCGGGCACCGTGGTCACCCAGGGCGACGATGCCCATGCGGTGTTCGCGCAATCCGTGGGCGGCGGTGGCGGCAATGGCGGCAAGGCCAGCAACTCGGCCGGTGGCGGCATTTCGGCATCACTGTCCATCGGTGGCACCGGAGGCTCTGGCGGCGTAGGTGGCACGGTCGATGTGACCAGTACCGCACGGATCGCAACGCTGGGGGAACGCTCGATCGGGTTGCTGGCGCAATCGGTGGGCGGTGCAGGTGGCACTGGCGGTATGGTGCAGGCGGGTCAGGGAAACCTGGATACGATCAAATCCTTCGTTAACCCATCAACCGTGGGGACGGCAGCCTCGATCAACATCGGAGGCACTGGCGGGGACGGCATGACGTCGGACATTGTGACCGTTGTGAATGACGGCATGATCACCACGGCGGGCACGATGGCGCACGGCATCTATGCGCAATCCGTCGGCGGCGGTGGCGGCATGGGTGGCCTGGTGGAAAACCGCATCATCAACCTGCGCAAAGAGATCGGCAACACAGCGACCATTTCGATTGGCGGCAATGGCGGCACCGGTGCGATGTCTGCGGCAGTGTCGGTTACTAACCGCGATGTCATCGCAACAACAGGTGACAAGTCGATCGGTATTTATGCGCAATCCGTTGGCGGTGGCGGAGGCGACGCGCAACAGGTGCGCAACATCATCTTGGGCCGATCCTCGGAAGGATCAACGACAAACGCCATTCTGATCGGCGGAACTGGTGGCACTGGCGGCGCGGGCAGCACGGTAACCGTAGTAAACGAAACCGATGCCACGATCCTGACCGATGGTACGGAAAGTCACGGGATCTTTGCCCAGTCCATCGGTGGAGGTGGCGGTAATGGCGGCTCGACCATCTCGGTTGACGGGCGCTATGGCGGGGCCGAGGCCACTACGCGGCGGGCGCTGCAATTTGGTCTGGGCGGATCAGGCGGTACGGGTGGCACGGGCGGCAATGTCGCGGTGACCAATGCCGGTACGATCGTGACAACGGGTGCGGGTGCGCATGGTATCTTTGCCCAATCCGTCGGCGGCGGCGGTGGCAATGGCGGCAGCTCAATCACGGGGACATTGCGGTTAAAGACCGGGGACAGCAGCTCTCCGACCGCGCAGCTGAATATCGGCGGATCGGGCGGCAGCGGCAATGTTGCCGGCAACGTGGTCGTCACCAACACCGGAGACGTTCAAGTGGATGGCACAGGCGCCTACGGCATCTTTGCACAATCTGTCGGTGGCGGCGGCGGCAATGGCGGTCTGGCCGTTGCGATGGACGTGAACGACCTTAAGAACACAATGACGGGCAAATCCTATTCGAAGATCGCCATTGGCGGATCAGGCGGATCGGGTTCTGATGGAGGAGACGTCACGGTCAACCACACTGGCACAATTGTTGTGAATGCCGAAAACGGGTTTGGCATCTATGCCCAATCCGTTGGCGGCGGCGGCGGCAACGCGGGTTATTCGGTGTCATCCCCGCTGGTCTCGGTGCTGGATTACACAATCTCGCAGGCGCTGGGGGCTCGGGAGGGATCCACCGGTTCGGTGGGCACTGTAACTGTCAATTCGACCGGAGATATTCTGGTCAATGGCGTGGGCAGCGAAGCGGTCTTTGTCCAATCGGTGAATGGCGGCGGTGGCAATACTGATGCCTCTGTCGATTTCACCACCACGACCGCTGGCGCGACCGGCTCGGTCGTCAGCAGCGATATCGCCCTTGGTGGCGACGACGTGTCGGGTATGGCGGGCAACCAGATCACGCAGGCCCATAACGGCAACATTGCCACCACAAGCGATCGCTCGACCGGCCTGATGCTTCAGAGTGTCGGTGGCGGCGGCGGTACATCCGCGACCACGGTGGATGTTCAAGACGGTGACGCTATCGACATCACCGCACGTCTGGGTGCGATTGACACGGACGACGCTGGTGGCGGAGACGTGGACGGAAGCCGGACTGGTGATGTTGGCACCGATGGCGCGTTCTCGTCCGCCGGAGCGGCGCAATCCATCGGCGGCGGCGGCGGTAAGCTTGTGCTGAACAGCAACACGGATGGCGAAGCCGGGATCCAAAAGGCCGCGTCTGTGATCCTGGGTTCTGATCCCAGCTTCAACAACGATGGCGGCGATATCGACCTTTTGCTGGACGGCAACGTGTTCACAAGTGGTGACCGATCCTTTGGCCAAAGCGTTCAGAGTATCGGTGCCGGTGGGGGCGAAGTTGTCATCTCGGGTCTTGGGCGTGCGGATGTAACGCTGGGCGCGCAAGACGACTCAACCGGTGACGGTGGTGATGTCGGCTTTGCAAATATCGGGGACATGACTACCAGTGGAACTGGATCGCACGGGTTCGTCATCCAAAGTATCGGTGGCGGCGGCGGTCTCGTTTCAACCGATATGGAGGCCAGCCGGATCACGGTAAACCTGTCTGCTGCAAATGGCGGTGATGGCGGCGATATCGGATTCTCGCAATCCGGCAACATCGTCACGACGGGCGAAAATGCGATTGGTGTTGTGGCGCAGTCGCTTGGCGGCGGCGGTGGCATGGTGGACTCGGTCTATCGCGGGGCTGCCGGTGGTGCGGGCTCTGGTGGCGCCATCGACATGACGCTTGATGGTAACATCCTGTCGGTGGGCGAGGGCGGCATCGGCGTCTTGGCACAATCCGAGGGGCGTGATGGCGCAGACGCGATCACACTTGGCTTTGACGGCGTCGTCATGGGCGGCACTGGTGAGGCGGGGTCAGTCGCATCAATCGTTGTGGACGGCGGCACCGACAATGTGCTGACCCTGTCTAAAGATACCCTGTTGATCGCCGGCAACGATCAATTGGTGAATGGGGGCGACGGCAACGAACAAATCTCGCTTGCGGGTACGGCCCTTGGCAACATGGATCTTGGCGCAGGCACTAACGGCTTTACCGTCGAAGACGGCGCGGACTTCTATGCGTTGGATACGGTCAATCTGGGTGCTGACGGCTTCATGCAGGTGAACGGTGATTTTGTACTAGGGGCCAATCTGGGTCTGGACGGAGATTTGACGGCGACGGTTGCGGCCAGTGACTTTACCTTCAGCGGAAATGTCAGCCAGACATTGAACCTAACCGGAAGCCTGGCCTTTGGAGCAACGGCAACGTCAACCTTCGACGTGTATTTCCTGACCTCTGGGGCATCGGGTGGCAACAGCGACCTGGTTAATGCCACCGGCAATGCCACCATGGGCGGTACGCTGGTGCCACTGCTGAATACGCTGGAAAGGGCCTTGCCGCTTGTCATCATCAATCCTGATGGAACCGCCGCAGACGCGGGCACGCTGATCGAAGACACTGTGGTGCTGGATTATTCCATCGGCCTGAACGGCTCCACCTCTGACGGCAGTTCGGTCGACCTGGTGATCACGCCGGATTATTCGACCCCCGGCATGAACGCCAATCAGGCGGCCATCGGGGATTACATCAACCAAGTTCTGAACGGGCAGGGATCGGCTGCCCAAGGCCAACTGTTCGCCTTGATCGGCAACATGCAGTCCGAGGCCGATGTCATCGCCGCAATCGAAAGCCTGTCGACTGCCGACTATGCCGCCGATGCCGTGGATGCGCTTTATGGCACCCGGGTATTTGCGGACACGCTGCACAATTGCGAACGGTTTACCGATTACCAGTTCGGGGATGACCCGCGCAATTGTGTTTGGTTCTCAGGCGGGCGGTCTTTTTATGACCGCGATCAGACCGGCATGTACGAAGAGCTGGACATCAACGACACCAACCTGTCGGCTGGTGTCCGTCTGCCGGTTGGGGATGAGCTATTCGCCGGGTTCGCGGTAGGCTATGACGAGATGAGCCTCCGGAACGGATCGAATTACAATGCAACGGGTGATCGGTTCAATCTGGGTGCCTCGCTGACCAAATACACCGGCGCTTGGGAGTTTGCAGCCCAGCTGTCGGCCGGTTGGTCAGACTATGATACGCTCAGCGCGGGCGGGATCAGTGGTGTGTTGCCCAACGGTCAAATCGTAAGCACCGTTGGTGTCAGCGAGATCAAGCACAAGATGAACCATCAGAACCTGCGTCTCAGCCTTGCTTATGACCACAGGTTCGCGGGCGGCAGTTCCTATCTGCGCCCTGAGGTAGCCGTTGATGCCACACGTCTGGCAACCGAAAGCAATGGCGATGCAACCCTGGCGGGGGTCGTTCTGCAAGACGATAGCGAGATGATCTATTCGTTCACGCCTTCGCTGGAAATCGGAACCGAGCAAACCCTGAGTGCCTCGCAGAAGCTCCGCGTAAGTTTTCAGGTTGGTGCCATTCTCTCGTCGGATGATACCGTATCGGTCACCGCCGGGTTCAACGGAGCGAGCACCGCTGACGGTGGGTTTTCAAACACCAGCTTTGTCGGCGACGCGCATGGCTTGGTCTCGGCCCGGTTGGGGCTGTTTGCGCTGGATGACAGCAGCTTTGTCAATCTGAGCCTCGATCATTTGTTCGGAGACTCAACCAGGGCCCTGCAGGTAGGTCTTGGCCTTGGACTACAATTCTAATCGATGAGGGACAGCAGGATGAAAACTTGGATAAGCGCTTTGGGAGTCACATTGGGATTGGCAACTCCCCTTGCTGCGCAGGAAGGCGCAGCGCCGCCATGGTCGGTCAATTGCAGCAATCGGGCCGTTGGGTCCGAGTTGATCTGCGAAATGACCCAAAGCATCGTTTTGACCGAAAACAACCAAAGGCTTACGTCCATCGCATTTATCAAGGCTGCAGGTAAGGACGAGACTGAGACCGTGCTGACCCTGCCATTCGGTCTCTTGTTCTCGGAAGGGCTGGTTGCAAAGGTGGATGATGCCGAGGTCGCCCGTCTGGAGTTCCTGACATGCGAGGCACAAGGTTGTTTTGCCCGTTCGCCAGTTTCCCAGGAATGGATGTCTGCGATGCGGGCAGGTAATCAATTGCAGATCGACGCTAAAAACAGGGTCGGAGAGCCAATTTCATTTGGCTTCGATTTGACTGGGTTCAGCAAAGTATCCGATCTATTGCCCTGAGAGTAGTTTCCCTTCAATGCAAGAGCGTGCGGAGCCGAAAGGATCGGCTCCGCCGCGGTGTTTAGTCTTTCACGGGCATGTAAAGGTCGCCGCCTTCACGGAATTTGGCGGCCATGGCCTCCATCCCCTCTTTCTGCGCTTCAGTTCGAATGTCGTGGCTGATCCGCATCGAGCAGAATTTCGGCCCGCACATGGAACAGAAATGCGCCACCTTATGCGCTTGTTTGGGCAGGGTTTGGTCGTGGAATTCCCGCGCCGTTTCCGGGTCCAGCGACAGGTTGAACTGATCTTCCCAGCGGAACTCGAACCGGGCGCGGGACAGCGCATCGTCACGACGTTGCGCGCCCGGCAGACCTTTAGCCAAATCAGCGGCGTGAGCGGCGATCTTATAAGTAATAACCCCAGTTTTCACATCATCCCGGTCCGGCAGCCCCAGATGTTCTTTAGGCGTGACATAGCAGAGCATCGCACAACCAAACCAGCCAATCATCGCAGCACCAATGCCGCTGGTGATGTGGTCATAGCCCGGCGCGATATCGGTGGTCAGGGGGCCAAGCGTGTAAAAGGGCGCCTCGTGGCAACACTCCAATTGCTTGTCCATGTTTTCTTTGATCTTGTGCATGGCTACGTGTCCGGGGCCTTCGATCATCACCTGACAATCCTTGGCCCACGCGATTTTGGTCAGCTCACCCAGCGTCTCAAGCTCGGCAAATTGTGCCTCGTCATTAGCGTCGGCGATAGAGCCGGGACGCAGACCGTCGCCTAGGCTGAACGACACATCATAGGCCCGGCAGATGTCGCAGATTTCGTCGAAATGCTCATAGAGGAAGCTTTCCTTGTGGTGATGCAAGCACCACTTGGCCATGATCGACCCACCGCGCGACACAATACCGGTAACCCGTTTTACCGTCATCGGCACCATATGCAGGCGCACGCCTGAGTGGATGGTGAAATAGTCGACGCCTTGTTCGGCCTGTTCGATCAGCGTGTCACGGAACACTTCCCATGTCAGGTCTTCGGCAATGCCGTTGACCTTTTCCAGCGCTTGATACAACGGCACGGTGCCAATCGGCACCGGGCTGTTGCGGATGATCCATTCACGGGTGTTGTGGATGTTGCGGCCGGTCGACAGGTCCATGACGGTATCAGCACCCCAACGGATCGACCAGACCATTTTATCGACCTCTTCTTCCATCGAAGAGGTCACAGCCGAGGTACCCATATTGGCGTTGATCTTGACCAGGAAATTACGCCCGATGATCATCGGTTCGCTTTCAGGGTGGTTGATATTCGCAGGGATAATGGCGCGACCAGCGGCGACCTCGTCCCGCACGAATTCCGGGGTCACATAATCAGGGATGTTTGCACCCCAATCATTGCCTTCGCGCTGTTCAACGACAGCCTCGCGCAGTTGGTTTTCACGGATGGCGATGAATTCCATTTCCGGGGTGACGATGCCGGCGCGAGCATAGGCCAGTTGCGTCACAGCCTTTCCATCCTTGGCGCGCAGAGGGCGCGGGCGCACAGGGAACTCGGGCGTTAGCCGATCACCTTCGACAAAACCGTTGTCTTCCGGTTTGATCTCACGTCCATCATATTCTTCGGCATCTGCTCGAGCCTCAATCCACTTGCGACGCAGCGGCGCCAGACCTTGCCGAATGTCCGTCATCACCTGCGGATCGGTATACGGCCCTGAACTGTCATACACGGGCAAGGGTGGCTCCCCCGCCGTGGGGTGGACCGAAATTTCACGCATTGGCACGCGCACATCCGGGTGCACTGTGCCGTTTACATAGATCTTGCGCGATGCGGGCAGTTCACCGGCGGTGATTTTGGGGTTGGGGACGTTCATGTTGGTGCTCCTCAAGCAGTTCAACTTAAAAAGACACCAGATGAGTTTTGGCTTGGGGAAACGAGAAGGCAGACAGCCCCCTGTTCGGAGTGCGCTTGCCCGGTATTGTGGCCTGCGCGCCCTAGCTTCCTACGCCAGTATCAACTGGGTCAGGTTCAAAGGGTCGCGTCGCCGGGCATTGCCCCGTCAGCCTCTCAGTCCCCTTGGTGGGACTCCCCTGCGTACAGGTGGTTTAGCTTGAGATTCACGGCTTAAACAAGCACCAAAATTAATTTGTTTCAGATTTTCTCGAACGGCCGGGACCTTCCATTCGGTGCAGTATGTCACCAGAAATACGGTCTTATCTGATGCGCATGCCGACCAATTCGACAGATACTCCGCATATCGACGGTAAGTTAAACACGGTTATTTAACATAAGACGTCTTATAGGGGAATTCCCTCATTTGAGGGAGAATTGTCGGAGTACGTAAATAATGGGACTGAATTATTGAGACTCGTCTTCCCCATAATTCAACGACTTAAGATTCTCATGCATTTTGGTGGATTTCGCTGATTTGGACTTATCAAGCTTGTCTCAGACTGCAGCAATACGATCGTCGACTGCGACGCGCATTGGGAACTTCCGAGAGCGGAAACAACTCGCAGACCGACAGCTTCACAGCGTAAGGTTTTGTGCTGAACAATGTTGAGCGACTGAGTGCCCTGCCCTGATCACTTCCGGCCCTTACCGGACTTTAGTCGGTCGTTCAGCATTCTGCAGTGCGGCTCGGCATTACGGACATTCGCTGCACGTGCGCAATTAGAAGATGGCTGAATGACCGTTCTGCGGACGAAGCGGACAAATATACCATCCGGTTTTCCACTGCCGACTCAAGCAAGTAGGCAACCTCTCAACCCTGTGAGCCAACTAGTCGCTTGCTCTTTGCATCGCGTCTTCGAGTTTTTGAATATCCGCTTGGCTCAACTGGGGCCGGTCGATTTTTATCGTAAGCTTTTCCAGTTTCGCGGTTAGTGGGAACGGTGGTTGGTAGTCGTCGTCGTTAACGCCGGTCAATGTATCAGAACCTATGTCAAACGCCTCGTCCCACTGAAGGGTGGTGGGAATAGTGTTCTTCATCTTTTGGGTTGCTACGACTTCGCCATCGACTTTCAGCGTCCCGGTGCCACCTGACCTAAACCACTGGTGCTTCCATATGCGAGGTTCCGGTCCGAGGCCGTCATATTTGAAGTCAAACTCCAGAGTGTGCTTTCCGGGTGCCAAGGCCTCTTTGCCTTCCCATTTTATCCGTTCTAGATTCAACATATTCAGAGAAGACTGGCTTGCCATCAAGTAGGTAGAAACCGTAACCGGCAAAGCGGCCGCCTGATGTCAAAATCATGCCTTCAGCACCACCTTCGGGCACATCTATCTCTGCTGTAATGGTGTACGAGCTGTTAAGAATACTTGGGAATCTCCTGAGGAACCCCAGTCATTGGCCGGACATAAACGAACTCGTTTCGTCCCGCCGCAATGCTTGGCCGAGGTAATGAAATTCTGGACGTGACCGAGGCATCCATCGGGAAGACCTGATACTTATTTGCTTCTTCTATAAATATAGCCTTCAGTTCTTCGATCTTCTCTGGGTGCTGCGCCGCTAGATCATTTCTTTGATTCATATCCGTGGTTAGATCGTAAAGCTCGAGCACTTGATTGTTCAAAGGGTCAGGGTTTGGTGTCTTTGGCGTTTCCCATGGCATCCGGTTTACTTTGGTGCTCAATAACCAACCTTCGTGATACAAAGCCCATTGTCCCATCATTTCAAAGTACTGAGTTCGGTGACGGCTCGGTGCATCCTTGTTTTTCTCATCGAAAGTATATGCAAAGCTGGTGCCTTCAATTGGAGATTGAACAATCCCGTCGACTTCCAACGGTGCATCAATTCCGGTGACTTCTAGGATCGTCGGCACGACGTCGATTACATGCATGAACTGATCTCGCTGACCACCTTTGTCTGCGATTCCGTCAGGCCATGACACCACCATGTTCTGTCGGATGCCGCCAAGCCTGTTTGCATTCTGCTTGAAATAGTCAAACGGAGTATCAAAGCCAGGACCATCCTGCAGACATGTGATTGTATGTCTGGTCCGTTCCCCAGACATCGTACCACTGCAACTGCGTTTTTGCAGGCATCTCTGCGATACCATTGAACCAAGCCACCTCGTTCGGTGTCCCCATTGGACCACCCTCAGCCAGGTGCCATTGTCACCGTTGATGTAGAAGATCAGTGTGTTGTCACGTTTTCCGAGGTCCTCTATTGCGTCAATCACGCCCAATTTCATGGTCTGTATAAGCCGCATAAGCGGCGAACACTTCCACCTGCCGCACGAAGAGTTTTTTCTCGTCGTCCGTCAATTGATCCCACGGCTTGATTTTGTCTGCGGGCCAAGGCGACAGCGTTGCATCTTGCGGGACAAGCCCCAACTTTTTCTGATTCTCAAAAATTGTCTGCCTAAGTGCTTCGTACCCACCATCAAACAGGTTCATCGCCTCGATCTTCTGACCCACTCTTTGGTCGGGTGGTGCGGCGCGTGCGTTGCACCGGGCACATACTTGACAAAGAAAGGCTTACTTGGCTCGATTTGGTGCAACCGCGAAATGTGGTCAATCGCATCGTCGGCCATTCCGGTGATCAGGTTCCACTCAGGATCACCTTCAAACGGGTAAATCGGGGTGGTGTTTCGATATAGGTTCGGCTGCCATTGGTTCGCGTCTCCACCAACAAACCCAAAAAAGTACTCGAAACCTAAACCAGTCGGCCATTTGTCAAATGGACCAGCCTGGCTCGCTGCAAATGCTGGGGTGTTATGGTTTTCCAAACCATGAAGTGGCGTAGCCATTGTCTGAAAGTATCCTCCCGATAGTGGCTTTGTTGTCTGGAATAATACTGTTGTAGCCGGGATACCCGGTCGAAGATTCGAAATCACTCCGAACCCGACCGGTGATGATTGCGGCCTGTCATCAAGGCTGCTGGTCGGTGAACAAAGTGCGGTCGAATAGATATTCGTAAAACTCAAACCCTCTTTTGCCAATTCATCCATCGTATCAGTCGGGATGACGCCGCCAAAAGTACTAGGAATACCATACCCAGCATCATCCAACATGATGAGGAGGATGTTGGCGCGTTCTCAGGTGGCACGACGCGGCGGCCACAAGGGTTGAATTGGTCGCTTGCTCCTCAATTTTTCCCAAACACCGGAGGTTCAGGCAATTGCCTGCCATCAATTGTGGTGGTTCCGTCTGGAGAGCCCACTTGCGATTGGGATAGCGCCATTTCGGTAGTGAAACGAATGAGACCAATACTGCTACAGTTAGCTTCAATCTATTGGTTGCAGGCATTTCTAACCCTCCCTCCACATTGACACACGGGATTGCGGTCAACCTTATTTCCGTCGGTTTCGGGTTTTAGAGCCGCGCTAGACCAAATCCCGTAGTGATATTCATATTCAAGAATGTTCTATGTGTAGCACTAGATTTCCTTGGCACGACAATTTTTTGCGACCTCTATGGGCTCAATACGGACCTCGGACCGAACGCAGCATCCGGGCGGCAGACGTTACTCACATGTACCGAAACGGCCCATTGAGGATTTTGATCTGAAGCCGCACAGCTGCGTCGCAGCAACTGCAATGCGGACGTTCGTTTCATATCGGTCAGTGAAATGTCACTGCCAACGCAGCGTGCTTTTAGGTATCCGAATGGCCAACCTGATGTGCGTCGTAGCTTGCTTCCAGTTCTCCTCTCAAAAACTGTCCAAACTTCAGGATCGAACCTCGCAGTCCCTGTCCCAGGAGCGGCGCGATTTCAGCAGAGACATGTGGGTCGAAGAAGAACGGTACGGAATAGCGCTGTTGTCCGGTCGCATTGATAACCCGGTGCGGGGTGGACAACAACTTTCCGTTGGAGAGTCGGTGCAGCATATCGCCTACATTAACCACGAAGGCATTGTCGATAGGCGGTGCATCCACCCAATGACCCTCAGGCGTCTGGACTTGCAAACCACCAACATTGTCCTGTGCGAGCAATGTCAGACATCCAAAGTCCTTGTGGGGTGCAGATCCGTAAAGATCACCCAAAGCCTGTGGCGGTTGTGGTGGATAGTGGAGTAGGCGCAGCCAAATCGTTGGCGTCTGGAATGCACTGAGGATCGAACGATCCGCGGCGCCAATAGCGTCAAGGGCAAGACCCATGAGTTTGTAACCCAGTTTTGTCATCGCGTCGGCATAAGCCTCGCAGGCCTCTCGGAAACCTTCCAGAGCGGGCCATTGATTTGGTCCGGACAGATAGACGGCAGGGTCGACCTCGGCATCCTCGCGCATCATCATGAACGATGCGGACTGATTGGGTTTAGTCACCTTGGCCAGGTCAGAGTTCACGTCCGTGGAGGTGTTGATCGCGATGTAGCCACGATGACATTTATTTAATGCAATTGCCTGTTTTTCGATCTCCGGCAGTGCATGAAATTCCGTCGAGGCGGCAAACACGGCAGCGCGCAAGTCAGGATCAACGCCGTGATTAACAACATAGCCAAATCCGGTTTTTCCATAGGCTTCGGCGAATTCCAAGGCGAGGTTGGACGTATCCTCTCCATTGATCAGCGGTGCAAGATCAAGCACCGGGATTTCAATGAATTCAGTCATCTGAGGTCTCCAAAATTGTTTTACTGGCAGGGTTACAAATGGAAGACCAGCTATCCGGCAAAACGTTTTCGGCGATGAGTGCTGTGGCGCTCTAAGACGACAAGATGGAGAAACTTGGGCATATGCTGCAAGCTATGACAGACTAATTCTTCGATCAATCCATAACCACCGCGACCGGCCAGGGCCAATTTCTAAGATCTCGGGGACTTTCGCGTTGCAACTTCACAAGACAAGTCACTTGTACTCAATTCCGCATTTTCTCGTTCCGAATCTCCAAACCAGTCGGCTACTGAGGCCGATGATTGTGAAGCAATGGCCCTTCCGATAGTATCAGACAGCGTTCAAGCAGAAGTACCAGTTGGAAAACGACGGGAGGTTTAACCACGCTGGTAGATTGGAGGTATATCTTCGTATGGCTCAATACCCTATCTTATGGTCGTTCCGTCGCTGCCCATACGCCATAAGGGCCCGTCTCGCATTGGCGAGTTCACGAGTCACAGTCGAGCTGCGCGAGATTCTTTTGCAGGACAAACCAGAGGCTTTCTTGCAAACATCCCCGTCCGGAACAGTGCCCGCGCTTCGACTTCCAGACAAAGTAATAGATGAAAGCCTGGAAATCATGATTTGGACGCTTCAACAAAATGATCCGCAGCGACTTTTGGATATGCCTCAAGAAGGTTGGGGCCTAATCGCGGCAAATGATGGTCCATTCAAGGATGCATTAGATCACACAAAATACGTCGTGCGGTATCCGGATTTAGACGTCAAAGGAGCGCAGGAAAGCGGCGAGCTACTTGCTCAACCTCGACGAGCGGTTAGTCGGGAGGGCCTGGCTTTTTGGAGATCGCCCACTCTCGCCGATTTGGCGATTCTACCATTTGTTCGCCAGTTTGCGTATATAGACCGGGCGTGGTTTGACGCACAGGAGTGGCCGAATTTAGCGGCGTGGCTGGATCAATTCCTGGACAGTGAAGTATTTTTGCTGGTGATGCGAAAGTACATAACTTGGTCAGAAGGCGATGCTCCGATTTGGTTCAACGACTGAGCCCGACACGTCGCATCACAGCCCAATCCAGACTTTAGACCGGGGGTCGCTTTGCCGCGAGGGGGCAAAGCTGCCGTTAGTGCACAGCGCAGTATTTCCATGCTCAGCATGTTCGAAATGCGGGCTTGCAGGACATTCGATTTGAACGGGATACTTATCGAAAACGAATGCTCTAAACTCAAGGCCGGCCTACTACAAAGTTTGGCACTATCCCCGCCTTCTTGATCGCTGCTTCAACATCATGCCCTGCGAAGAACCCATATCCTGAAATGAGTGCCGAATCTATGCCAGCGCTGGATGCGCCCAGAATGTCGGTGTGCAGGCTGTCGCCAACCATCAGAACCCGGGACCTGTCGATGTGCCCGAGACGTTGGAAAGCAAGATCATAGATGTTGGCGAAAGGCTTTCCAAAGAACTGAGGAACAACACCTGTCCGGTCTGCCAGCTGGTGCGCGAAAAGACCGGGCTCTTTTGAAAACCCGTACTCGCGGGGCGCGACGATATCAGGGTTGCCGACCATTACCGGACGAGGCCGTTCAAGCAAGGCCGTCTCTAGCATAGCTTGACGCGATTCAGTCCAAACCGCTGATCCTATCATTAGAAACCCGTCAACGGTTTCGTAGGGCTTCGGGTCATCCTCGAGGTAGGATAGTTTCAGCCCTTCCAAATCGCGAAGACCGGCACTGGGGGTCGCCATCAAGCCCCAATGCAACCCACTTTGACCGTTTATTTCTGATAGCAACGTGGCCCGGCTGGTGATCACGTCTCGGGGCGCGAAGTCATAACCAAGCCTAGAATATTTTTCCAACAGAGTTGTGTGAGGAAACCCAGCAGCATTTGAAACGACCAAAACACGTTTGCCGGCGGCTTTCAGCGACCTGACCCGATCCGGTGTATCCGGGATTGCCGTGTCACCTATATTAAGAACCCCGAAGGCGTCGAGGAGGAATACATCGAACTCATGAGCTATGTCATCAAGCGTTTCAACCTGACGATATGTCACTTCAGTAGGTCTGGCTTCCGGAAGGCGATGTCGTACAGCTTCATAGGCATCGAAAGCCTCCTGCGCAGAGAACCCGGTCAAATGATCGCCCCTCGAACTTTTGCCGAGACCCATTCGCTGATCAAAACCGCGACGAGAATTACAATCAGGATCAGGCTGACCTGTGGCCAAGCCAGAACGTTGAGCGAAGCTGACAGTTGCAATCCAATACCTCCGGCACCAACCAGGCCCAGAACCGTGGACTCGCGGATATTTATGTCCCAACGAAAAACGGCAATGCCTGCAAAAGCGGGCAGGATTTGTGGAACAATCCCGTAAGCCATGACCTGCCAGCGCGACGCACCGGTCGCCGTGATCGCTTCGACCTGAGTGTGATCAATTTCCTCTATGGCTTCATACAGAAGCTTTGCGCAGAACCCGATTGAACGGATGGCAATTGCAATAACACCTGCAAAGACGCCTGGGCCAATAATTGCGATCAATAGAAGCGCCCAGATCAGCGAGTTGATAGAGCGGGTCGAGACAATGATCAACAAAGCTATGGGTCGAATGAACAATGTCGACGGTGTGGTGTTGCGCGCGGCCAAGAAGGCAACCGGCACTGCCATGCACAAGGCGATGATAGTACCTAGGGTGGCAATGTTCAGCGTATCCCAAATCGGGCGGCCCAGCTGTGTGATGTAATCCCATTTGGGAGGCGTTGCGCGGGTCCAGATATCGTTGGCAATGCGGGGGGCATCCCAAACGAAAAACCAGGTCGTCGATTCCGAAATGAACTGCCAGCAATAAACAAAGACAGCCACACCCAAAAGCCAGCCAAACCAGCGAACAAGACTTTGACCCGTCGTCCGTCTGCGCCAGATCTGCGTATCGTTTTGTTCAAGAACAGGCACTACTGAACCCTCGCGCGGATAATTCCCGAAAGGTATTCAAGTGCCATGACGATCCCGATGATCAGGATGAGAATGGCCGCCGCTGTGTCGTACTCATATCGATCGAACGCAGTGTTCAACGTCGCGCCAATCCCGCCGGCACCGACCAGACCAAGAATTGCGCTTTCTCGAAAATTGATGTCGATCCGGTACATGGAAAGGCCCACAAGTCGCGGCATAACCTGCGGCTGAACGCCATAGTTGATCCATTGCGGCCAACGCGCGCCAGAGGCCTTGATTGCCTCGGCCTGAACCTTGTCCATCGCTTCGATGTCTTCGGCTAAAAGTTTTGAGAGAAATCCGATGGTGGCGAAGGAAAGGGTCAGAAATCCGGCCAGCGGACCAAAACCGAAGATAGCCACCAGCAAAATGGCCACGATGATTTCTTGCAAGGCTCGACTGATGGCAACAATGCCCCGGCAAATCATGTAGACTGGTAAAGGGGCGATATTTCGTGCTGCGCCCAACCCTATTGGGATCGAGATCAAGATACCCACGACCGACGCAGCCACGGTCATAATGATACTCTCCAGAAGACCGCTCCAAATGTCTGACCACCGCGAAACGAAGTCCGGGCTGGTAAACGCAAGTACAAATGCCCACCCTCGATCCAGCCCTTCATAGACACGGCCCCAATCAACATCGATGGTCATGAAGGCCGCAATCAGATAAGCGAAGAAACCCACGAGCAATGCCCAGCGGAGCAATGCGTTTTTAACAAAGGCAGGCTTGCGCCAGCCTTTACCCAGCACGTCGTCTAACTCTCGATGGCTCATTCTGCAGCCTCGACATCTTCATCTTCGTCCACTTTTTCGATGGTCGCTTCCCAGTCTTCCTCCCCATAAATCTCGGTCAGCTTTTCGGGGGTAAGGCCTGTTGGAAGACCATCATAGACGATTTCGCCAAAGCGGAGGCCCACGACGCGAGGAACGAACATCTGGGCAAGTGCCACGTCATGGATATTGATGATCGCCGCCAATCCGCGCTCCTGACACAGCTCGGTTATAAGTCGCATGATCTGACGGCTGGTTTTCGGGTCGAGCGATGCTGTTGGCTCGTCGACCAGCAGCAATTTTGGGTTTTGAATCAAGGCGCGGCAGATGCCGACCCTTTGGCGTTGCCCCCCTGACAACTCGTCGGCGCGTTTGTCAGCCATGTGTAACAACCCCACCCGATCAAGCAGGCGGAAAGCCTCGTCAACGTCCGACTGCGGATATCGCCGTAGGAAACTGCGCCAGAATCCCACATATCCCAGCCGTCCCGACAATACGTTTTCCATCACTGTGAGGCGTTCTACCAAGGCATATTCCTGAAAAATCATGCCCATTTCGCGGCGCGCTTTCCGCAAAGCGCCCGAGCCGAGTTTTGTCAGGTCCACATCATCCAGAAGGACGCCGCCGCTTGTGGGTTCGACCAAGCGGTTAATACAGCGGATCATGGTCGACTTGCCTGCACCCGAGGGTCCGATCAACGCAAGCACCTGTCCTTTGGGCACCTCAAGATCGATGGCCTTTAGCGCCTGATCTCCGGTCTTGTATGTTTTCGTCAGCTTTTGAAGACGCAGCATAAAATGCCCCAGATTAGGTTGAATAACGGGCCCTTTCGGGCCCGCAGTATTGGCCAAGAGTCACTGGCAGGCGTAGGAGACGCCATTTGCTGCGTCAATTTTACGAATGACATCCCAGAATTCCTGATAGGTCATTTCAAGAAACTGGCCTTCGTTCGACTTCGAGAATTCAGCTTCAAGTGTCGTGCCCTCCCAGTCAAAATTGAAGAAAGCATTGCGGATTTTCTCCTGCAGCTCGGGCTTCAGGTTGTAAACGGTGCCAAATCCTGTGGTCGGGAAAGTCTGCGATTTATAAATCGTAACAACGTCGTCTTCGTTGATGACATCACGCAAGATCATCCGTGATTTAACCGAATTGGCAATCGAAGCCGCCAGGTAATCCTTGTTGGCCACGCCCAAGATCGAGTTGTCATGCTTGCCCGAATAGACAGGTTCGAAATCGCGTTCCGGCAGAAGATCAAAGTCGCTCTTCAAAATTGCTGATGGCGCTTTGAAACCTGAGTTGGATGTGGGGGACGTAAAGGCCAGTTGCTTGCCTTTGATGTCCTCAACCTTTTCGATGCCCGAACCAGGAAAGGTAATAATCTCCATCTCATAGCCAAAATTACCGTCTTTCGAAGCCATGATCGTGAATGGCCGGAACCCGGCGCAGTTTACAGCCAGTGGGTTGGAACCGGTGTTGAAGCCCGCAATATGCAGACGCCCCGAACGCATCGCTTCGATCTGAGCTGCGTTGTTCTGAACCGGAAAAAAGACGACGTCCTTGCCGGTTTCCGCCTTCAAATGCTCAAGAAAGTCTGACCATGCGGTTTTGTAAACGGCGGGGTCTTCGACTGGCGTATATGCAAAAATCAAGGTGTCTGGATCAATTTGCTCGGAGGCATCTGTTGGAATATCCGCGATCAGATCCCCATCGGCGTCACAAAAGCGCTCATCTAGGTCACCGCGTGGACAATCCTGCGCCGAGGCTGTCCCCGACAGCGACAATAGCGCAATTGCGGAAGCCCCAACCAATAGTTTGATGTCAATCTTCATGTTTTCCTCCCAGTTATGTGCGGCTTTTATCAGCCGCTGTTTGTCATTCCTTTTCGTTCTTAACCGGCGACGAGAATATCGACCTCGGCACCATCTATTACATTGAGCAGTTCCCCAGTTGGTTTTGTGTCGGTGACTATGGAATCCAACTCGGCAAGATCGCCTACCTGAGCCAGACCCTTGCGACCAAATTTCCCGGAATCGATAAGAAGGTGGCGTTTCGCAGCACGCGTCAGCATCATCCTCTTGATCGCCGCAAAGCCCCTTACCGTCTCTGACGGGCCTTCTACTGAGAAACCCGAAGAACCGATCATGCACCTGTCAACGTTGAAACGAGACAGGAATTCCAGTGTCTCGGTTCCGATCGTTGCAGATTCAGCTGCCAGGTATTCTCCGGGGCACAGCAAGACCTGGGCAGTACCATGGCCAAGGGTCATCGCTACGGGGATTGAATTCGTGATCACCGTGCAATGGATATCGAGAAATGCCAGCGCGCGTGCCATCTCGACAGTCGTCGAGCCGGAATCGACCATGACCGTTTCGCCGTCCTGAACAAGCTCCGCCGCGCTGATACCTATCCGCTCGCGCTCTTCGATCTGTGCGCCGGTCCGTTCTTCCAGACTTGGGTAATGCCCTTGCACTGGGGCTGATGCCCCACCGTGCGCACGCGCGATCAGGCCTTCATTGGACAGGGCTTCGAAATCCCGGCGCACGGTCTCATTCGAAACGTTGAAACGCTGTGCCAACTCGTTGATGCGAACGTGCGGGCGCAGTTTCAATTCCAGCAGGATTTGCTGGCGTCTGTCGGACTTTTTTACCCGACCAGGACTTTTTTCAGGTTTCTTACCGCGCGTATCGGTTTTGGACATTCAACGACTCGAATATTGTCAAAGCTCAATTTTGTGGGGTTTCGGGCATTTTGCAATATTTTTTGTTGCATAATCCTCATTTCGTAGTGAAAATTCACCTGACATCAAAGATTTCAGGGGACAGAGCAATATACGCAGGCTGATCAATTTCAAAAAGAAAGGCCGGGCGCATCGTTGGTTTTCTCTTGGTGAAGTTGGTGGTTGTAAAAGTATCCGGACGCATTTTCCAAAGGTTTTGACAGATAATTAGGAAGCCTCAACACTCTAAGAAAAATTTCGTAAGGCTGCATGAGGAAGGGCAAAATAGATCCGGGAAACCCGGACGAATTAAACCCTAAGGGAGGAAAAATAATGAAGAAATTGACATCCACTGCCGTGGGATCACTGATTGCCTTGACCGCGTCATTGTCCGCAGCGCATGCCGATAAGCTGACTTTCTATTGCTCAGCTCAAGAGGATTGGTGTCAACTGATGGCACGTAGCTTCGAAGATGCAACTGGCATCGACGTTAACATGACCCGAAAGTCCTCGGGCGAGACATTTGCGCAAATCCGTGCCGAAAGCTCGAACCCGAAAGGTGACGTTTGGTGGGGTGGTACGGGCGACCCGCATCTGCAGGCCGCTGAAGAAGGCCTGACGATGGAGTACATGTCCCCAATGCGCGACCAGCTTCATGATTGGGCGATATCTCAGGCTGAAAGTGCTGGCAACAAGACGATCGGCATCTATTCAGGCGCGCTTGGGTATGGCTACAATGCCGACCTTGTCGCTGCAAACAACCTGCCCGAACCTGCCTGCTGGAAGGATCTTTTGAAGCCCGAATACAAAGGACACGTTCAGATGGCGAACCCGAACTCGTCGGGTACGGCCTATACGACGCTGGCCTCAATGGTGCAGATCTTCGGCGAGGATGAAGGCTTTGAGTTCATGAAGGGCCTGCACTCGAATATCAACCAGTACACCAAGTCCGGCTCGGCGCCGATCAAGGCCGCCGGTCGTGGCGAGAACACGATTGGTATCGTCTTCATGCATGACGCCGTAAAGCAGGCCGTTTCGGGGTTCCCGATCAAAGTCGTCGCGCCATGCGAAGGCACCGGTTACGAAATTGGCTCAATGTCGATTATAGACGGGGCTCGTAACGAAGAAGAAGCGAAGAAGTTCTATGACTGGGCCCTGTCGCCCGAAGCTCAAAACCTTGCTCTTCAGGTTAACGCGTTTCAGGTGCCATCGAACAAGGGCGCGGAAACTTCGGATAGCGCGCCTGACATGAGTCAGATCAAGCTGATCGACTATGACTTCAAAAAATATGGCTCCTCAGACGAACGGAAGCGTCTGTTGCAGAAATGGGATGAAGAGGTTTCGGTTCTGCCGCAGTAAATGGCTGACACTACATCAAAAACGACCCATCCGGTCCTAATCTTCTGGATCATCGCCGGGTGGGTCGGATTCTGCCTGCTGCCCTGGTACATGGTCGACGGCGGCCTATGGTCGTTCGGGTGGCTCGTGGACGGCTACCCGTTCGATGAGGATTATGCCCCCGCTGCGTTTTTGATTGGACAAGGTGAGAAGCTGTGGCTCGCTCCGCTCCTTATCGCCCTCGCCCTGCCGCTTTTGGTGTTGAAGCGTACCAAATCTGATCCGCTTTACGCCCGTATGCTGATACTGTCCGGAGCGCTGGGGTTCGGCTGGCTGATCGCTCAGGGGTTCAGCATCGGTATCAGAGGCTTCAACTTCGATTGGTTGGATGCGTTGTTTGGTGAGCTTGGCGACCGTCAGTTCGGAATGGGCTATGGCGCGATGATCTGCGCATCAAGCTTTCTGTTCCTGCTCACTCAAGGTATCGCGGCGAGGGGTGCTATTAATGGTGATGTCTTCGTCGTAAGCGCTATTGGCGGTGTGATTACCATCGTTACCGCTTTTGTCTTTTTCCCCATCGCCAAGATGCTTTTTGCTGCTTTCATCACCGAAGACGGCGCTTATTCCATTGCGGTTTTCTTCTCGAAGTTCTTCGACGACCGGTTGTGGGGATTGGGGTGTTTACAAGGTGCGCGATGCGGTGCTGCGTGGAATTCACTGTTCCTAGCCATCCTTGTTGGCGTCATCACCACGGGTCTGGGTCTGTGCTTCGCGTTGGTCGTGACGCGCTCAGGCTTTCGCTATAAGCGGGCGCTGCGAGCATTGACTGTTCTTCCAATAATCACCCCGCCATTCGTGATCGGCTTGGCGCTTATCCTACTTTTTGGCTTGTCCGGTTCTGTAACCCGGTTCTTTGCCGAGCTATTTGGCACACAACCGACACGCTGGCTTTACGGAATGCCAGGTATTCTGATCGCGCAGACACTCGCGTTCACTCCCATTGCATTTCTCGTACTAATAGGCGTGGTGGAAGGTGTTTCACCTTCGATGGAGGAAGCGGCCCAGACCCTGCGGGCCAGCAGATGGCAGACGTTCAAAACGGTTTCTCTACCCCTGATGCGGCCCGGTCTTGCAAATGCATTTCTTCTGGGCTTCATCGAAAGCATGGCCGACTTTGGGAACCCGCTTGTATTGGGTGGAAATTTCGACGTGCTGTCGACTGAGATTTTCTTCGCAATTGTCGGCGCTCAGTACGATCAAGGCCGTGCTGCGGTTCTGGCAATGGTGCTGCTGTTCTTTACCCTTTCCGCCTTTTACGCGCAGCGTGTCTGGCTGGGAAAGAAGAGCTACACTACCGTCACCGGCAAGGGTGATGCGGGGGTGCATCCTCTAATGCCAACGGGCCTATCGGTTCCGGTTCTGCTCATCGCTTTGGGGTGGGCGCTGTTCACCATTGTTGTCTATGCAATGATCATCTACGGCAGTGTGGTTGAGCTGTGGGGAGTCAATAATTCGCTGACGATCAAGCACTACATCACTGCATTCTCAGTCCGCTTCGAAGAAGAGGGTATACGCTGGACCGGAGCCGCTTGGGACAGTTTCTGGACCACAATAACCATCGCGGCCATAGCAGCGCCATTGACTGCCGCTGTTGGGCTAGTAACTGCCTATCTGCTGACCAGGCAAAGCTTTGCAGGCAAGAACGCTTTCGAATTTGGAACAATGTTGTCCTTCGCCATCCCCGGCACGGTAATTGGCGTTAGCTACATCCTTGCCTTCAACGTTCCGCCAATCGAAATCACCGGCACAGGTGTCATCCTCGTTGTCAGCTTCATCTTCCGCAATATGCCAGTTGGTGTTCGCGCTGGCATCGCGAGCATGTCACAGCTTGACCGCAGCCTTGATGAATCCTCGCTGACCCTTGGCGCAAACTCGTGGCAGACGTTCCGGAATGTCATCCTGCCGCTGTTGCGCCCTGCGATACTTGCTGCACTTGTCTACAGTTTTGTTCGTGCCATGACGGCAATCTCAGCCGTCATCTTTCTAGTCAGCGCAGAGTATGACATGGCAACCAGCTATATCATCGGTCGGGTCGAGAATAACGACTATGGCCTTGCTATCGCCTATTCGACGACGCTGATCTTCGTGATGCTCGCGACGGTCGGCTTATTGCAACTTCTCGTTGGCCGGGTTCAGATTGGTCGACGCACCCAGCACGGAACGGAGACATCGCCATGACCGACACCAAAATCGGTTCCAAGGCCGCCCCGGTACGGTTTGAGAACGTCTCGAAAGTGTTCGGCAAGGATGTGGTCGCCGTCGATAACATCAACCTTCACGTAGACGCAGGAAAGCTCGTTACGCTGCTTGGCCCGTCAGGCTGCGGAAAAACAACGACACTGCGCATGATTGCAGGGTTGGAGATGGCAAGTTCGGGCAAGATCCTGATCGGTGATCGGGACGTGACCAAACTGCCAGCCACCGACCGTGATGTATCTATGGTGTTTCAGTCATACGCGTTGTTCCCTCATATGAGCGTGTTGGAGAATGTGAAGTATGGCCTTACATTCTCGGGCTTTGGGAAGGACGAGGCCCGCAGTCGCGCCTTGCATGGTTTGGAGCTGGTTGGCCTTCAGGGGTTCGACAACCGCCTTCCCTCAGAGTTATCGGGCGGCCAGCAGCAGCGTGTCGCCGTCGCGCGCGCACTGGTTCTTGAGCCGCAAGTGCTGTTGTTCGACGAGCCGCTATCCAACCTCGACGCCAAGCTTCGCCGTCAAGTTCGTGAAGATATTCGGGCAATTCAGCAAGACCTAGGCTTAACAGTTGTTTACGTTACCCATGATCAGGAAGAGGCACTGGCAGTCTCGGACGAGATAGTTGTTATGCGTAACGCAGCGATCGCTCAAATAGGCACTCCGCGCCAGCTTTACGATGCGCCGAATGACCGGTTTGTCGCCGATTTTATAGGTGAGGCAAACCTTCTGAGCTGCCAAATCGTAAGTATTGATGGCGATATGGCGACCATAGAAGTCGAAGGCTACCGCCACACGCTGCCACGCCGCGGTCTGTCCGAAGGACCGGCAACCATCGCCGTGCGACCCTCACGTTTGGTGATCGGTTCGGATCAAGGTATTCCAGCCTCAGTGGCCAAGGCGACCTATGTTGGCGTTCGGATGGAATACACATTGAAAGGTGCATTCGGTCAGGTTTTTGCCGTTCAAGATGATGTCGATGTACCGCTAGAACCCGGCACTGAAATCATGATGGGTTTTGCTGACAAAGGGCCCGTGCTTTTGCCTGACTAAATGCCGACTCTCACAATCATAACACACCCCGAGGTCTCTATCGATCCGGTCATTCCGATAACAGAGTGGTGCTTGAGTGCGACGGGCCGCAAACGCGCTGCTGAATTTGCATCCAATGAAGTCTTATCGAAAGTCACGCAAATTTGGGCCAGTGGCGAGCGAAAGGCCCGCGAAACAGGCGAGATTCTTGCCGCATCCCGAACGCTACCTGTAAACTACCACTTGGGTCTTGGTGAGAACGACCGCAGCGGCACCGGTTATTTGCCTCGGGACGAATTCGAGGCAGCAGCTGATGCTTTCTTTGCTCAACCGGAAACGCGCTATCGCGGTTGGGAAACAGCTGTCGAGGCGCAGATTCGTATTTATCGTACAGTCACCGAGATTGTCCAAATGCATGGCGCCGGAGATATTGCAATCGTGACACACGGCGCGGTCGGCACATTGCTGTGGTGCGCACTCTCGGATTGTTCGATAGACCGCAAGTACGATCAGCCCTCACAAGGCCATTTCTGGCAGGCAGATCTATTGACACTCAAACCCTATTCGGGCTGGGTTTCGTTGGCATAGACCCTAGTCGTTCCAAGCGTTCTCTGCGATTTCAACCAAGGTCTCGAACACATCTGGTGTACCCACGATTACGCGCCCACCTTCGCGGATCATCACATCGGCGTTCTGATCCTCAACAATGCCACCCGCTTCCGAGACCAGCAATTGCCCAGCCAGACAATCCCAGGCATTCATGTGTTCTTCCATGTATCCCAAGAGTCGCCCAGCAGCGACGTAGGCCAATGATAGCGCTCCGCTGGCGTTTCTGTGAAACATAGCCCCGTGCTCGATTAAATTCTCGACAATAGGTAAAACATGCCGGGTCTCAATCCGGTTCGAATATCCCACGGCGACTGTTCCGTCCCACAGCGACACCCCTGACGAGACGCGCATTGGTGATCCGTTAAGCGTCGCACCTTCTCCGCGCATCGCTACAAAGGTCTCATCCACATTTGGATCACGTATCACACCGATCTCAGTATGACCTTCCGTGACGCCAGCCAGAACAACAGTCCATGCAGGTATGCCGTTGACGAAATTTGTTGTCCCATCAATTGGGTCAATCACCCAGTCAAAACCGCTCTTACCAACAGTGGCGCCGTGCTCTTCACCGAAAATTCCGTCATTGGGCAACGCCTCTGCAATCCTCTGACGAATAAAGGTTTCAACATTCTTATCCGCCTCGCTAACCCAGTCCTGAGCGCCTTTTTGATCAACGACAAGATTACCCCGATCTGCGAAATACTCTTCGGCAATTGCCCCAGCCTCCTCACAAACTTCGATGGCAAAATCTCTGCGTTTTGAAAGTCGAGACATGGGAGGTCCTTTTCCGATTAAAGAGCTGCCACGCAACATTGCAAGCTAACCGAATGCCAAGCAATCAAAGAGTCAATTCGATTGTTTTCGAGAGCCATTTCCATGCCGCAAACCTAAAAGTTTTAGTGTTGATAATCTCCTCCGCAAACAACCTGCAAGTCAGTTATACGCTAGTTTTAGTAAGCATTTGGGTTAAGAGCCGACTTACGATGGTGCAGCTTGGATTCTGAAATGTTCACAATTTGAATGTCGGCTTTCTTGCAAGCGCCCTCATTGGTTCGCACTCGCTGCGAAAGTCCGTTTTCCGCCCTGTGTTTTCAAAACCACTTTGCCGGGAACCGCAGTATTAGCCGATCAAGTTCATTGTTCTGCTCCGGCTCGAGCTCGGATCTTAGTTCTTGCATCAAAGGTGCCCTGCCCTAACGCTTCTCGTATACGCCTCTGATAGAAAACAGGTTTGTTCGGCGTTTTAGAGTGGTTGCGATCAAACCGTGAGTTTTTCGGCGTACGGCAATCGAAGAAGCGCGGTAAGGCCGTTCCATTGAGGTGATGCTGCGAGGGTTTGGTTGTGCCGGGTAGGCGACACTAGAAAAGAGGTCTATAGGCGCGCGGCCGAGCCGGATTGATCTCATCAGAACATTGGCGAACGCCATGGTGAAGTCTCGGAATTCGCTTTTGTTCTTGGTACTTGATCGTTCCGACAAGCTCTTTTCAAGTGCCAATTCAAAGTGGATAACCTCATTTCAGGCTATCTGCACATTATGGTTGTCGCGCAATGTCGCTGCAGCGAGAGTTATCAGGATGGGAATGGAAGATTGCGCCTGCACCGTATCAGTCATCGTAAACTCTCTTGTCTCATGTGCCAGTGAGGAGCTATCCTGCCACTTAAAGTCGACTTGAGGTCAACCATGAAACTTCTTGATATTGGCGTCCTGTCCAAAAGGAGCGGCGTCCCCCCTCAACACTGCGCTATTATGAGGAGATCGGGCTGATCCAGTCCGCCGCTAGGAATGGGCTTCGACGGCAATTCGAGATACGCGTCGCGACGCAGCTTGCTTTGATCTCTTTAGGAAAAATGGCGGGATTCTCACTTGCTGAGATCAAGGACATGTTCGCCAATGATGGCACTCCGCAATTGCCACGCCCTGAATTGCACCTGCGCGCAGATACTCTTGATGAACAAATCCGTGGTCTCACCCGGCTACGCGATGCGTTGCGTCACGTGGCGGATTGTCCGGCAGAGACCCATATGGATTGCCCAAAGTTCAGGCGCCTCATGGAGTTTGCGTCGCGTTCCGCCGCCACTCAAAAGCGATGAAAGCGCCTGCTCAGACTGATTGCAACCACCAAGCAATAGGCCAATCTCTTGCTGCGATTTGGCTAATTGAACATGTGGGTTCGGAGTGAACATGCGGTGGCAGACATTTGATCCGCCCCGCCGGAAACGTGGACACAGCTGTCGTTGACCATGAAGCGACCAACAGCAGGTATTCAAAGCAGGCGTGTCGCCATACCACCATCAACAGCTAACGGAGAGCCAGTCACGAAGCTTGCTCGGTCCGACAACAAGAACAAGGCTGATTGAGCGATCTCGGTCGGTTCAGCCATACGCTTAACGGGATGTAAACCCGCGATTATGTCGTGCGTCGCCGGGTCGTCACCCGCCATGTCAGTCTTTGTTCCGCCCGGCAGAACTGTATTGACGCGAATGCCTTGCGCCGCATGATCCGATGCCAGCGACTGTGTAAATCCTATCAGTCCTGCTTTCGATGCAGCATACGCCGCCATGCCCGGCATGCCGCCGTTGCTGAAGCCAACAAATGTTCCCGTAAAGACGATTGACCCACGGCCACGTCTTTGCAAAGCGGGAAGCTGGGCATTGGCCGCAAGGAATGCACTGGTAAGGTTGGTTGCAAGGACAGACTGCCAGTTGCTTAGTTCCATTTCCGGAATTGGACTCATATCACCCACAATGCCTGCATTGTTGAATGCGCCATCGAGGCCACCAAACCGTTGTTCTGCCAAGTCAACCAGGCCCTTGGCAAATGCCTCATCGCGAACATCACCTGCCAGATAAACGGCGCGCCCATTGCTTTGCTCTATCTGCTCAACAATTGACTTCAGCCGCGCCTCTCTACGCGCGCCCAAAACGACGTTTGCCCCTTCTGATGCAAACAAAAGCGCTGCGGCTGCACCGATTCCGCTGCTCGCCCCGCTGATGATGATCGTTTTGTCTTTCAGTTCCATGGTCATGCCTTTCAGTTTCTGCATGCCAGTCAGTTAAGAAAAAACATCCGTGCTGAGCGATCCGTTTCCTGTGCTTGTCGGGCGGCCAATATCGAATGAGCAAGAACCGGGTCGGCAGACAACCTTCAAACGGAAACCGTCATTTGCGGGTCCCGCAGCACTCGGTATTTTGCTCTCAACGATGCCAATCCCCCCTTCCCGTGCGATCTCTGGCCTCATCAGTGCTGGCCAATAACACGCGCCCTATTACTCTTTGATCAGGCTCACGGTCCGCTGCCTCCTGGACCGCAATAGAAGTCAATTACCGCGCGTGCTAAGTCGCTTTTTGCGCCAAGCGTAACGATCGCGATAATCAATGACGGCAACTTTAGGCATCAAGCCTCGCTTCGGTATCCCAGAACGGTCTGTCCTTCCCGATCCGTTCGGCGAGGAAGTCCACAAAGGCGCGAACTTTCATTGGCATATGGCGTCGCTCGGGGAATACGGCATAAAGCGCCTGTTCCGGAAATGCGTAATCCGGCAAGACCCGGACCAGATCGCTGGTGGCCAAATGAGCACCCGCCACAAAGGTCGGCAACCGCCCAATACCAAGTCCGTCAAGCAAGGCAGCGCAAAGCGTCTCGCTATTGTTGATGCGCAGAGTGCCTTTGGTGCGTACCCGCAGTTCACCATGTGGTCCATGCAGCACCCACTCCATCGGATCGCGTGAATAGGCATAGTGAAGGCAGTTGTGCGTCAGTAAGTCTTCAGGTTGCTGTGGATTACCCCGCCGCAATAGATAATCCGGCGCGGCGACAAGGACACTGTGGATAGGCGCCAGCCGACGCGCGATCATGGCAGAGTCAGGCAGGGTGCCGGCCCGAACGGCCATGTCCAACCCCGCATCGACCAGATCAACGACCCGGTCATCCATAGTCAGGTCCAGTGTGATATCAGGATAAGTGGTCAGAAACTCGGTGAGCATCGGTGCAATATGCAGCCGTCCAAAGGACATGGGCGCACTGATCTTCAGGTGTCCGACCGGGTGACCCTGAACGGCCGCAACCGCGTCTTCCGCCTCCTGCGCCGATCCAAGCGCCTGTATTGCATGCGTCAGGTAGATTTCACCGGCTTCGGTCAGCGAGATGCTGCGCGTCGAGCGATGAAACAGTTGGGTGCCAAGATGCGCTTCCAGTGCGCCAATCCGCTTGCTGACGGCTGACTTGGTGATCCCCAATCGCCGCGCAGCTGCAGCAAAACCGCCGCATTCAGCCACAGCGACAAATACGGGGATAGCGCCGATTTCGATCATGTTTCTCTCGTATAGTCAACTTTTTCTCACCCTAATGTAAACTTGATAGCCAATTATCATGCCATTGGAAACACATTAGGTCGTCCTCAACACATGTTGGATGGAGACGGCCATGCCCAAAATGCTCATCAACGGAATTCTGCGCGACAAGCCAGCGCAATCCGACGGGCGCTTTCACCGGTTGCCCAGTTCCTTTCGCGGCTGGATCAGTTCGGACGCTGAGGCAGACTTTCCGACCGCGTCTGGCCGCTATCACCTCTATTTGTCCAAGGCCTGCCCATGGTGTCATGGTGTCGACCTGGTATTGGCACTCAAGGGGCTGCGCGAGGTAATTAGCATAACCTGGTTGGACTCGGTGATGTCTGAGGACGGTTGGGTCATCAACCAATCCGACTTTGACGAGTCCGCCGGTGTGCCACGTGATCATTACCTCTATCAGGTCTACCAACGCGCTGTGCCCTCTTATACCGGCGCGATTTCGGTCCCGGTGCTGTTAGACAAGCAAAGCGGTCAGATCATCAGCGCCGAATCCGCCGACATCATGCGGATGATCGACACTGCCTTCGTCGACGCGGCCATTCCGGACCTCTATCCAACCGAGTTCGCCGCTGAGATCGATCGGCTGGCTGAAATGATCCAGGCCCCCATTCGCAACGGTGTCTATCGCGTCGGTTTTGCCACCACGCAGGAAGCATATGACGAGGCGATCCATCAGCTTTATGCAGGGCTGGATACCGTAGAAGCAGTGCTGATGACGCGGCGATACCTGGCTGGAGCGGCGCCGACTGAGGTTGACCTGAAACTCTTTCCGACGCTCCTGCGGTTCGATCCGGTCTATGTGACTCATTTCAAGATCGACTGGAAACGGATTTCGGATTATCCGGCCCTTTCGCGTTACCTGACGGACGTATCAAGTATATCGGGCGTCGCTGAAACCATCGATTTGCAGCATATCCGCGCCCACTATTTTCTCAGCCACCGCCACATCAACCCGAGTGGCATCATCCCGATCGGGCCGGAGTCGACGAATTTCATTGCAGATCTGACAAAGGGTGCCGCGTGATGCCCCGCTTTGCCACAGGCCTTCCGCCGACCGCCCTGATCATCGCGATCGGTGCGCTGGTTGGGGTCAGTTTTACATTGTCCAAATATGTAGCCATAGCAGGTAGCGCGCCACTGCAAGCTTTGTTCTGGCAACTTCTGGTCGCGAGCGTTGTTCTATTCACCATCGTTGCGATCACCGGTAACCGCCCGCCACTGCATCGCAAGTACCTGTTCTACTACTTGGGGGCGGGGATTTTGGGCATCAGCGGTCCCGCATTGATCGGCTTTACAGTACTAGGCTACGTCTCGACCGGCTTCTACTCTGCGCTGGTTACACTGTCGCCGCTTTTCACTTTCGCGATCACGGCCTTGGTCGAAAAGAGAATGTTACCCTCATACCGGCTGATCGGAATCCTGATCGGGTTGGTCGGCATCAGCTTTGCCACCCATAGCGGCTTTGACCTGTCGGGCGTTGCGCCGCGCTGGATCACCGCTGCGCTGGCGGGTCCTCTCCTGCTGGCAATGGGCAATGTCTTTCGCAGTCGGGCCTACCCGCAGGGTGCTGATCCCATAGCGCTGGCGGCCGGAACACTGGGGCTTCAACTGTTGCTGATCGGTCTTCCGATCATTGTAAGTGGTCAGATCGCGGCCGGTTCGATGCCAAGTCCTGGACCGATTGCCGCGTTAACCGGGATCGGACTGATCACCGCACTCAGCTATGTGCTGACTTTCGAAGTCCAGCGGCGCACCGATGGCGTCGGATTTGCTCAGGTCGGATATTTCGCCACTCTTTTCGGCATTGGCTTCGGGGCTCTGGCCTTTGACGAACCAATACACCTCACATTGGTCGCCGCGCTCGCGGTGCTGTTTTTTGGGTTGGCCATAACCAACGGGCACATCCGCCTCAACCACTTCTGGCGTCTTGTGTCCAAAACACTGGCCCATGTGCCGCTGAATGTCACATCTTTCCAATCATCTGCCAAGGAGAACAAGGATGCAGATCACCGCCGAACACAGCTCGCCCCATACAGCACTGGTTGCCGGACTCTATGCGGCCGTCGACGCAATGAACGCCAGCGACGTCGTTAGCTATTTGACAGAGGGCGTTACATTTCGCCTCGGGAATTTCGACCCGATCAACGGGCGCGGGCCTGTTGAGCATGCCAACGAAAGTTTCTTTCAGACCATCGCCGCCATGCGTCATACGATAACCGGCATCTGGTCCAGTGGTAGCACTGTGTTTTGCGACGGCACGGTCCACTATACACGCAAGGACAGCAGCGAGCATGAAGTCCCATTCGCCACACGACTTGGCCTGCAAGAGGGAAAAGTGGCTGATTACGTAGTCTACGTGGATATTTCAGGACTCTAGAGGGATTGATGGTGGTACAGATAAGTGGCTTCGACTCCCTCAAAGCCGCTACAAACCACCATACCGTATTCAGTTCAATCAACGACGATTTCGACAAGAAGCCAGAAGTAGGACCAGGAATGTCAGATTAAGCACCGCATTGAACGGCGCACCAACCAGGATTGAGAAAGTGCTATCGGTGCAAAACCAGGACCATGTTGCAACCCAGGTTACTCTTTGAGCCGCAGCCGGGGAAATTGGCGCAACATATGTACCTAATGCCCATGACATTCCGCCGAGCCCGACGGTCAGCCCACCGGTGATGGCCAATAGCAATGGCGACGGTATCGCCATGTCGGGCGCAACCTCCTGCGTCGGCCAATAGGCAACCTTAAGGAAAAGGTGGGCGACGGGATGCAGTATCGATAACCCTGCCAATGCAAAAAGCACTCCCGCTCCAATCAGGATCCATCCTGAACGACGCATGGCAGATTGTTGTGATGTCATGTTTTCCTCCTAATTCACTTGATCTGTCATGCGCGGTCAGGAGTATTCAAAGCAATTACCTCAGAGGTAAGTGATCTCTGACAATTGATTGTGTAAGATTACCTTATGACTTCTTACTCAGTTCTATTGAAGGAATGGCGCAAGCGCCGTCGGATGAGCCAGCTCGATCTAGCTGTTGAAGCCGACGTCAGTGCTCGACACATATCGTTTCTGGAGACCGGACGTTCCCGACCCAGCCCTGAGATGATCGTTCATCTTTCAGAGGTTATGGAAGTACCCGTTGACGCCAGGAATCAGATGATGCAGGCCGTCGGTTTCGCGCCGAGATATACGGCGACGCCGCTTGACAATGCGGCGATGGAACCCATTCGGAACGCTGTCACATGGACGTTGGAAAGACATGCCCCCTACCCGGGTCTGGTGCTTGATCGTCTTTGGCGGGTTGTAGAATTAAACGGTCCCGCTGCGGTGCTGTTTGCACCTCTCGGATTGGCTGCAGGAAATAGCCTCCTCGAATTGCTGACTGGCCCTACGATGGCACAGGTTGTTGAAAACTGGCCTGAAGTGGCGCATTACACTATGCTTCGCCTTCGCGCGGAAAGTGCAGCGGCAGGTGGCATACCTGATTTGGAGGTTGCGATAAGAGAACTGGCGGCGCACGCGCATGCACCAAGTGACGCAATAGTGGGACCATCCATTCCCACGGTCTATCGATTTGCCGGACATCGCCTTTCGATGTTCGGAACGATAGCGCAGTTCAGCACTGTAGCCGACGAAACACTTGACGATCTAAAAATTGAATTGTTCTTCCCGTCTGATGAACAGAGCGCTGTCTTGCTGACGGCGCTCAACAGTCAGCCACAGGATCTCCAACTGCCGATATCAAGCTGACTTTGTGTCTCCAAACGGTCGGAATTTGCCTAGTTGGCCTAGCAGTTTGAAGTTGTCTCGATACTTGCTACCTCTTCCATGCGGTTCCCTCTGCACTTGCCGGCCTTGTTGGTTGATCTCGTCGGCCTGCGTAACCTCTCGAGAAAACTTTCGCGAAATGCTGGTGAAAATTGCGCAACTCGATTGAGATTCAGCTGTCCTTGCCACGCAATACAAACTGATTTGTTGCGCACCCATGTCACAAACTCCACGCCTGCCGCGTCCTGTTTCTATACACCCAAATACAGGAGCACCTCATGCAATCCCGTCTCAACCATTTCGCCGTTGCCCCGCAACTGATGCAGCCAATGCTCGACATGGAGGAATGCCTCAAAACAGCGGGCCTTGAGCACAGTCTCATCGAATTAGTAAAATTGCGCGTGTCGCAGATCAATGGCTGCGCTTTCTGCATTCATATGCACACCCATGACGCGCGTGCGCAGGACGAGAGTGAAGACAGGCTTCACTTGCTGAATGCGTGGCGAGAGTCGTCTCTTTATTCCGAGCGTGAACGCGCCGCTCTTGCCTGGGCTGAAACGCTGACCCGCATCGAGCAGAATGGTGCACCGGATCACACCTATGATGAGATGGCCGCTCAGTTTTCAGATCAGGAAAAAATCGCCCTGACGCTGGTAGTGACAACGATCAACGCCTGGAACCGCATTGCTATTGGGTTTGCAACGCCACATCCTGCCGCCAAGGAGGCCACGGTCGAATGAGTCATATAACTTCACTCGAAAACGACCAAACATTTGTCGATCTGCGACCGCGCTTGTTCGCGGTCGCCTATCGAATGCTGGGCACTGTTAGTGACGCAGAGGATGTAGTACAGGATGCATTTTTGCGTTGGCAGAAGGTTGATCATGCTAGCGTGCGGGACGCGACTGGGTTTCTGATCCGAACGGTCACGCGGTTATGTTTGGATCACATGCGGGCCGCGCATACTCGACGCGAAACATATCCCGGTGAATGGTTGCCGGAACCACTGATCACAGATGATGCCACCGAGCGACTGGATCGTGACGTCTCGGTGGCACTCCTACTGGCGCTGGAGCGGCTGACACCTCTCGAGCGGGCAGCCTTTCTGCTCCACGATGTATTCGAGCAATCATATGACGAATTGGCACAGGCATTGGAACGCACACCTGAATCCTGCCGCCAGCTTGTTAGCCGAGCTCGGAAACATGTGCAGCGCAACAAACCTCGAACGCAGGTTGAGCCGCAACAAGGCGAAGCCATCGCGAAGGCATTTTTCATGGCCGCCAAAAGCGGCGACACTGACGTTCTCGCCAAATTACTTGCGCAAGACGTAAGATTTGTTTCGGATGGCGGCGGCAAAGTATTGGCGACACTCAACCCGATTTTGGGCCGAGACAAAGTGATGCGGTTATTGTCTGGACTGGCGCGTAAATACACTGATCAACCTGCCCAGCAATGGCAATTCTGCCACCTGAACAATCTGCCTTCGATCCTCAGCCACGAAACGGGGGACATTTTGCAAACCACGTCGTTGGAGATAGAAAGTGGGATGATCACAGCGATCTACGTCGTGCGTAATCCAGAAAAGACTCGTCATCTGTCTTTCGACGGACACACTCCCATCAATGGCGGCCTATCTGACTAGGATGACTACATCGGCCCAAAGCGGGCACGCGCTCAGGTGTCGTGATGCCGCGGTGCGGCTCATCGTTGCAGTCATTCGCGGAAACAGCGAAATCAAGTCATAAGCAAACTCACACGTCGCGGGAAAGCCTGCTATTCAATTGTCGTTCGCGCCTGAGGGCTCATACGGCCGAAACATGGGAACCCATCGCGGCACCTTCGCCTTGTACCGCAGGTAGTCCTCGCCAAAGCGTCGTTCCAGCCCCGGCTCCTCTACGAATTTGAAGTAAAGTGTGTTGAGGAGAAAGAACACTATCGCCCAACCCAACAGAAATGGGCTGCTCATTGCCACTGCTTCCGCCAGTATCATTAGAATAACCGATGAAAGCATGGGGTTGCGCACATAGCGGTAAGGTCCACTGACCACAAATCTTTGAGGTGGATCCCACGGTGCAGGAGTTCCGTATCCCTCAAGAACAAACAGTTTCATCGTGTTCGCGGCCAAGGCAAGCGCGGGGACAGCCAACATCGCTGCCACAGCCCAATGCAGACGCGTTCCCACACTTACACCAAATGGCCATTGGTCGCTGAAACATTGGATCAAAATCGGGATGTAGATCAGTGCTGTACCCGGAAGGATAAGTACCGCTTTAGTCATGCGCCAAAACATAGAGGAATCTTACCACAGCTTGTCGATCGTATTCTTCGCAACCAGACCCAGTGCAACGTCGGATTGGCTATAGTAAATCCTTGGATCAGAACCAGAACCACTTGCAACCTCTCAAAAATTGTCGAGGTTGGATGGTGTATTGTCAGAGGTATTTGCTCATTTGCGACCAGAAAACGTACATTTGAAACCACCTTTGCGGCGCGATTGGCAATAGTCTTGGGAAAACTGGGACGGGTCGCCATGCCAGGAAGTACTCGAAAAACTACGTTGGAAGAATGTGACCTTCTGATCCGCAATGCCTCGGTAATTGACGGTACCGGTGGCCCCATCCGCAATGCAGATGTGGCAGTATCAGGAGACGAAATTGTCGGTGTCGGGCCACTGGACGGTATTCGTGCGCAGGCGGAAATTGACTCGACAGGCCTGTGCCTCGCCCCAGGTTTCATTGACGCACATACTCATGACGACTGGGCGCTTCTACGCACCCCGGATATGCCGTTCAAGGTGACACAGGGTGTTACCACTGTTGTGGCTGGGAATTGCGGGATCAGCGCCGCTCCGTTCCGGGTACAGGAAGGTCTGCCTGACCCGTTCAATGTCACCCCGGAGATACAGAAATTCAGCTTTGAATCCGTCACAGAGTATCGATATGCGATTAACGATGAGGCCCCTGCCATCAATGTGCGACTGCTGGCCGGACATTCGGCACTACGTGCTACCGTGATGGGGCCGGACTTGGCGCGCGCTGCAACGAGTGTAGAAATCAACCGAATGGCGGAACTGCTCGATAAGGCACTGACTGAGGGCGCGGCGGGGCTGTCCAGCGGGCTGGACTACCCCGCCGCGCTGGCGGCCCCGATGGAAGAAGTTGTGATGTTGGCACGGGTGCTACGTCACCACCCGAACACCGTTTACACAACCCATGTTCGGGATGAAGGTGACGGCGTGATCGAAGCCATCAAAGAAGCCCTGTCCACTGGACAACGCGCCGATGTTCCTCTGATCCTGTCGCACCACAAATGCGCAGGTTTTCGCAACTTCGGTAAAAGCAAAACGACGCTCGCCATGATTGACGCAGCCCGCGCGAAAGCAGAGGTCGCCATGGATGTCTACCCCTATACCGCCTCGTCTTCTGCTCTGATGGAGCGATTCATTGATGCCGCTAAAGACGTGATTGTCATCTGGTCCGCCCCGCACCCGGAGGTTGGAGGGCGGATGCTTGATGACATTGCTGCAGAATGGGGCGTGTCGCGGGAAGAAGCCTGTACAAAGTTGAAACCCGCTGGCGCTATCTATTTCGACATGGACGAAGAGGATGTACAGCGGATCCTACAACACCCGGCGTCGATGATCGGATCGGACGGGCTGCCTGGCACTGAAAAACCGCATCCTCGGCTTTGGGGCACGTTTCCACGGGTCTTAGGGCATTACACCCGGGATCTGAAATTGTTCTCGCTGGCACAGGCAGTGCACAAGATGACCGGCCTGACCGCAGCAAAGTTCGGCCTGACCAATCGCGGAGAAATTGCAGTCGGGAAAAAGGCCGACCTTGTACTGTTTGATGCAGAGACAATCTCGGATCTGGCTGTTTTCGACGCTCCAGAGCAGCCCGCCAAAGGCATTCATTACGTTTTTGTAAACGGGCAGGTCACCCTTTCTCAGAGGCACCAGACCCACACGCGCGCAGGTCGCTTCCTGAACAACCACAAACAATAACGGGAAAAAACATGAGCAGAACAGTCTGGCTGAACGGGACATATATGCCCGAGGAAAAAGCGCAATTGCCAATCTTTGATCGGGGCCTGCTGTTTGCTGACGCTGTATATGAAGGCTTTGGCATTCTGGACGGGCAGATCATCGATTTCCATTACCATATGCAGCGTCTGAACCGGTCGTTGGCCGAGTTGGAAATGCGGCCACCGATGAGCGAGGGTGCGTTATATGACGGGCTGATGGGGCTGATTGCGCGCAACGGGGTGGAGGAAGCGTTTCTCTATCTGCACGTCACCCGTGGCGCGCATGATCGCGATTATCTTTACCCCGGCGGCCTGTCACCCAACGTTTTTGCCTTCACCCAGCCGCTGCACGGGGGGCTGGCCGCCGATCCGCCGCAACCTCTGCGACTCGCCAGCGCACCGGATATTCGCTGGGCACGACGAGATATCAAGACCAGCAACTTGTTAGGTCAGGTTCTGGCGAAAGAAATTGCCCGCAAGGCCGGTGCGGATGAGGCGCTTATGATTGCGCCCGACGGCACAGTGACAGAATGCGGGGCAATGTCGTTTTTCATCGTAAGAAATGGCTGCATCTACGCCCGCCCCCTCAGCCGTGATATTCTGCCAGGGATCACCCGCCAGACCATGCTACGCGTTGCCGACGACCTGGGGCTGAAAGTGGTCGATGCCACCTATACGCTAGACGACGTCTTCAGGGCGGATGAAGCTTTTGCCACTGGCGCTTCCAGCTATGTTCAGCCGGTGCCCGAAGTCGATGGTCGACGAATAGGTGACGGTGAGACGGGCACTGTTACAACCTTGCTGCGCCGCGAATATCTCAAAGCCGTGCGCACCTCCTTCCGAAACAACCCCGCTAGTCTTCAATAGATAGCAACAGCTAGGCGTTCGCGGCCCATAAGAGACATTTATCGCTGTCTCCAACGCTGCGGTGCGGCTTCTCCAGACCAGCATTCACCGCAATTGCAAAAAAATGGGCACGCGAACACGCGGATTACTCAACTAAACCTGCTGTTAAAGGCAATCACCTCTAGGTCTGCAACCACTGGGGACACTTATCCGGAGGTTTGACCAAGTCCTGCCTGATGATAAGTCGCAATCACTTCAATGATGGTCCGTATTGCGAGTGGCTTGTGCTTTGTTGGGGCGTCAAAGCATAGATGCCGCCTGAGCGGAGCGACCAATCCGGCAGGAGGCGGACCAGTCGGCCCGCGGCCACATCGTCATAGACAAGAAAATTCGGCAATATCGAGAAACACGCGCCAGCGGCGATGGCTCTGCTTATCGCTGGGGATGTGTTGAGTTTGAAAGACGAGATGACGGTAATGTCCTGAACCTTGCTACCTTTCGAAAACCGCCACTTGGTCGCATTTTTGAGCGCGGCGTTAGCAACGAAAGAAAGTCCGGCAAGGTCATTTGGCTCTGTGGCACTTTGAGCCAATCCGGGTGACGCAACCACCCATTCCTCGAACGTCCCGACTTTGCGCATTTGATTTGACGAGTCACTCGGCCATCCGACACGGAAGCCCAGGTCAAAGTGGTGTACAACCGGGTCAAGTCGATCATCGCTGAGGTGAAGATCAATCGTGACACCTGAGTTATCCTGAACAAACTGCGCCAATAGCGGAGCGAGATGCAGCGTGCCGTAATCAACTGGCGCTGTTATTCGAAAATGCCCTCCGGGATCGCTTTACCAGACTGGACCTCTGCATAAGCTTCTTCGGCTTGGTTTAGCGCTGCCTTGGCTTGCTCGTAAAACCGCAGTCCCGCATCTGTTGGTGCATGTGGCGCGTGTTGCGATGCAAAAGGGCCGTGCCCAGTTCTTCTTCCAGGGTCAGAATTTGCTTGCTGACAACGGCTTTACTAATACTCAACGCTTTTGCTGCGCCGGTGATCGTACCCGCGTCTACCACGGCGACAAAGTAGCCAATCCTGTTGAAATTCACGTTTTTCAATTGTCACCTTTTAACTGACAGTCATTCCACAAACTGTCCCTTTAGGTGACGTTATGTGGTCACTAGGTTTTCTGCAACAATTGAAGGTTTTAACGTAAGGCGAGCTGACCGTGCTTCTCCATGCCGAAACAACTGAAATCATCGGTCTGTCGGATTTCTACAAAACGCCGACGGTTGTCCCCCATCTGGCTGCTTAGGAGGAAACTCATGAAAAATCTAATTGCAATATCAGCAACGTTGCTTGTGATGAGCGTTCCTGCCTTTGCGGGCGAGGAAGAGAACAAGGCGGTTGCCCTGCGGCTCTGACAGAGATGTTTGATGCTCAGAACGTTGAATTGATCGATGAGCTTTTTCATCCGCGCTACATTCAGCATTCACCGTCCATCGCCGATGGGCGTGAAGGTATCCGGGCAAGCGTGATCTGGATGAAAGAAAACGGCATGAAACCGCAGCGTGAAATTGCGCGTGTTCTGGCGCAGGGAGATCTCGTCGGCGTTCAGGCACGTAAGTATTGGCGAAGAGACCGCCATCGTTGGAGACATCTTCCGTTTTGAGGACGGCCAGATCATCGAACATTGGGATACGTCTCAAACCGAAGTTCCCCAATCCGAAACTGCCAACGGTAATTCCATGATCGACGGTGGCGGAGATGTAGACAAATACGTCTCAAACATGAATCTAGCGCGCAATACAATGAACGCGGTCGAGTTCTTTGACCGCGGGATCGCCGGGGACATCGAAACTCTGAAGCGACTCTTTGGTGCGGAGTATATGCAGCATAACCCGAGGGTCCCGAATGGAACCGAACCCATCTTTGGCTTTTCCAGGATAGTGACGGCACACTTGGCAATGTTACTGTGCATCAGACAATCTCTGACGGTGATCTGACCATGGCGCTGGTAGAATATGCCGATTGGGGCAATGCGGTGATCGAGATTGTGCGTCACGATGACGAAGGCAAGATCGTGGAGCATTGGGATATCGTACAAGAGATTCCGGCTGCCGAGGACTTCGCCCACGGGAACAGTATGTTCTGATAAGGCAGGTGGCCGAATACTGACTGAATTAGTCCGAGAGGAGCCAGACATGAAAGCCAGTAAATCCACGCGTCGCAACCTTTGACCGGATTTGCCGCTGTAGCCGGAGGGTCTTCTTTTGCGCCGGGCTGACGCAGCAGAAATGACGCCTCGCGCCGCCGAAGGGCCATTCTATCCAACGCCATCCATGCGGATGCCGGATGTGGACAACGATCTGGTCAAAATCATGGGGCGCGTGGAAGAAGCCGGCGGTGAAGTGATCACGCTGAGGGTCGCATCACCGACAGAAATGGCGCGCCTCGGTCAGGACACAGGATTGAAATCTGGCAATGCGATCTCAACGGAAAATACCTCCATCCGGAGACGGCCGCAATGTGGTCTATGATCGGGGCTTTCAGGTTTTGGTCATGACCTCACTGACGAGGATGGCCGCTACAGTTTCCGCACGATCAAGCCCGGTAAGTATCCGGGCCGTACGCCCCATATCCACGTAAAGTCCTTGATGGCGATACCGAACTGCTCACAACGCAATTCTATGTGGCCGATGAGCCCGAAAACAAACGCGATAGCCTTTACCGACGCCTTTCAGACGAACAAGCTGAAAGCGTTTCGATGTTTTTTGTTGAAACGGACTCCGGAATCGAAACTGAAATCAACCTGCAGGTTTGAAGGTTCCGGCTAAAAGCGGCAGATATTTGCGCGCCTATGACATAAGGCACACTCGGCTCATTTAACTAGGCTGGGAGTCGACGTCAAAGCGGCGCAACATATTCAACTGGCGAGAGAAAAACGGGATTTCTCGAAATCATAGTGCCACTGAAAAGCGCTTCGATAAAGTCCACTCCATGATACTCATCTGTAAACAGAGGAAATCCGTATGCAGACTGAGTCGAGAGTCACCGAACTTCTTGGTATCGAATATCCAATCGTTCAGGCCCCGATGATCCTTCAAAAACCGCTGGTCCCTCTGGCGTCGGCCGTAAGCAATGCTGGCGGGCTGGGTTGGCTGGGGTGTGCCGAAATGTCGATCAACGAACTGGAGCAAAGAATATCTGAGATGAAGGCGGCGACCGATAAACCGTTCAACCTCAATTTCTTTCTACATGAGGCTCCAACCTTTGATCCTGTGCTCGACGAACAGGCGCGTTCACTCGTTTTGCCGTTTTATCAGCGGCTCGGTTTGGAGATTCCCACAAACACTTCAGATACTGAGGCAGAAACCTTTGACACCGACAAGCTTGCGCCCTCGTTTCCGAAACGCCTGCCATGGTTAGCTTTCACTTCGGGTGCCCTCCGACCCAGGTTGTTGAGGCCTTGAAAGGCGCCGCTCAAATCAATTGATAAAAGGGACTGGGTTCGGCTCAGAGTCGACATTCAACCTAATGCCGTGGTGTTGCAGTCGCAGCCATAAAACCCGCCGTTCGCTGCGTGCGCAAAATATCGATGCGTATAAACACACAGTACGCGGGACAAAGTGAGCTTTAGATACGTTGCTCACGCCACGCCCAGCGGTGTCATTGGCCCGAATGAAGTCGAATGCTGCCGCCAGAACATCCAAAACCTCGAAGATTGGCTGGGGTGCCTGCTTGAGTGACGCTGCTGCAGGACAATATATACAAATCGAATTTCCTGATTGTATGATTCAATAACCGGCCCACCTGCATAGCGGCCAGAAACCGGAAGGTAGCCTTGCTGAATTTGACGATTCCCATACCCCTGATATTGGTCGCCGTTTTGCCCGCCGTTCTGGATCGGTGCTCTGGTTCAGACACGAGCGTGGCCCTGGGCGTACTGGCCCGCGACCGGGTGGCTTTGACTGCCACGGCCAGTGAAATCGTTGTCGATTTACCGATCGCCGAAGGAACTGTCGTCAAAGCAGGAGATATTCTGGTTCAACTCGATCCAACATTACAGACTGCCAAGCTCAGCCTGGCACAGGCCGAGCTTCAAAAGGCGCAGGCCACGCTGTTGAAGCTACAAGTCGGACCGCGGGAAGAAGAGATTGCAATTGCCGAAGCCAAGGTCGCAGGTGCTGTTGCGCGACTGGTTGACGCCGAAGCCATCTATGAAAGAAACGCCAGACTGGTCGAAAACTCGGTCGTCACCGAAGCACAGGTGGCAAATGATCTGGCCTTACGCGATTCTGCGCGTGCCGAGTTGGCCAGCGCTCAGGAATCTTTGAAAGAGCTGCAAAACGGCACCCGTCCCGAAGATATTGCTGTCGCCGAGGCCAACGTACGTGCAGCAGAAGCCACGGTTGCTGCCGAGCAGACCGTGTTGGATGACCTGACAGTTGTTGCGACCCGCGATGGTGTACTGGATTCACTGCCTTGGAATCTGGGCGAGCGGGTAACATCCGGCAGCCCGGTTGCCGTTATGGTCACCGGTCAAACACCCTATGCGCGTGTCTATGTGCCCGAACCGCATCGCGTCAAACTAAAGCCCGGCGATAAACTGAGAGTGCGCATTGACGGACTCTCCGATCCATTGGACGGCGTGATCCGCTGGATCAGCGACGATGCGTCGTTCACGCCATATTACGGACTGAACAAGGATGACCGTACGCGGCTTGTCTATCTCGCCGAAATTGACCTGCCAACCGCATCGCCGGACTTACCCGCCGGAATGCCTGTGCAGGTTCCCTTACCATGAGCGACATCGTTGTATCGACGAAAGGCCTGACCCGCCGGTTTGGGGAAAACACAGCGGTCAGCAATCTGGACCTTGAGATCAGAACGGGCCAGATCTACGGGTTTCTTGGCCCCAATGGCTGTGGCAAGACCACTACCATGCGCATGTTGACCGGCTTGCTGACCCCTAGCAGCGGAACGATCTCGGTTCTGGGGCAGTCCATGCCCGAAGCGGCGGAACCGTTGAAGAACGAGATTGGGTATATGACGCAGATCTTCTCGTATTACCGCGATTTGACCGTTCTTGAGAATCTGCGGTTCGCGGCTGAAATTTACGGCATTCCGGCTAAATCAGCCGCGGACCGGATTGACGAGTTGCTGCACACCTATGACCTGACAACGAACGTGCATCAGCTAAGCGGCAGCATGAGCGGCGGACAACGGCAGAAACTGGCGCTGGCGGCAACCGTCATGCACCAGCCAAAACTTCTGTTTCTCGACGAACCAACGTCGGCCGTTGATCCCGAAACCCGCCGCACGTTCTGGGAGCAGCTGTTCGATCTGGTCGATCAGGGTGCGACGATGATTGTGTCGACCCATTTCATGGACGAGGCAGAGCGTTGTCACAGGCTGGCGATACTGCAGCACGGCGTAAAAAAGGCGGATGGGTCACCCCGTCAATTGATGGATGATCTGGACGCCGATGTTGTAGAGGTGGAAGGGCCGGACCTGAGAAAAGTCAAGCACGAGCTGGATGGCAAATCCAAAATACTCTCAACGGCTCAGGTCGGCTCGCGGCTGCGCGTGCTGGTCGACAAGTCCGAACCTCGGCCAGTTGATATGCTACGCGCCCGGCTTGATGCGTTTGCGGACCTGTCCCTGACGTCTCAACGTCCAAACCTTGAAGACGTCTTTGTCAGCGCAACGCGGGGGCCGGAACAATGATCTCGCCGCGTCGTATCACAGCCGTTTTGAAGAAAGAGCTGCTTCAGCTGAGGCGAGATCGAATGACCTTTGCCATGGTTGTCATGATACCACTGATCCAACTGCTGCTGTTCGGCTATGCGATAAACACAAATCTGCGTCACGTGCCCGTCGCACTGGTGGATCAATCCCGAACTGAACTGTCGCGCACGCTGGCGCAGATTGTTCAGGCCACGCAGGTCGTAACAATCACCGAGGAGTTGACCAGCCCGCAAGAGGCCGAACGCGCGATCACCGAATCTCGCGTACGCGCCGCTTTAATTATTCCTCAGGATGTGAGCCACCGCCTTGCCCGAAGCCCTTCCGTCGGATTGGGATTGCCCGACGCAACCAACCAGACCAGCAGTCGGCCTGTTGCCCATTGGATCGTGGACGGCTCGGACACGATGGTCGCCAGCGCGATCAAGTCCCTGCGCACGATGCCACTGACCGAGTTGCTCAAGCAACCGCCCAACCGACAGGTACCTACGTTTGAAGTCACGCTCTACTTCAACCCCGAACAGCGGTCGGCGGTGAACATCGTACCCGGTTTGGTTGGGGTTATCCTGACCATGACAATGATCCTGTTCACCTCGGCCGCTATCGTCCGTGAGCGCGAGCGGGGAAATATGGAGATGTTGATCAACACACCGATCAAGTCCATCGAGCTGATGATTGGCAAGATCATACCCTATATCTTCCTGGGACTGCTGCAGGTCGCAATCATCCTTGGCATCGGGCACGTGTTGTTCGATGTCCCGATCAATGGTGGGTTGGGCGTTCTTCTTGTTGTGACACTGCTTTTTATCATTGCCAGCCTGTCGCTAGGGTTGGTCATTTCAACACTTGCACAGAACCAGCTTCAATCGATGCAGATGACCATTTTTGTCCTGCTGCCCTCGATCCTGATGTCCGGGTTCATGTTCCCCTTCGACGGCATGCCGCGACCTGTCCAAACCATCGCACAAGTCCTGCCGGCCACGCATTTTATGGACATGATCCGCGGCGTGGTCCTGCGAGATGCTTCGCTTTATGAGTTGCGATGGGGGATTCTCTGGATGATCGGGTTTGCAGTATTCGGATTGTTGGCGGCAACTCTGAGATTCAAGAAACAGTTGGATTGAATTGCGGCCCGTTCCGAACATTCGTCGATTTTGACGTTACAGCATTGCAGCCTCCCGATAGCGGACGGTTAGCCAAGGAAGATAAAAATCATGGGAAAAGGCGCAAAGGCAATCGCTGCCGCCAAATCAAAACCCAGAAAGGAAAACCTACGGCTGGCCCGGCCAGAAAGGCGCGTCCCCCGCCCCCTCCGAAATCCGCGACTCTTTCCTGATTAGGAAATTTGACGACGAACTGCTGCTACATCCCAGAAAGGCCTGCATTGGTGTTTAGTAGGAACTGGCGAAAAATTGGGCTGCTTGCCGCCCCAATGCCACGGGCGTTTTCTCCGACTGCTGCGGCTTCCACGACCGGAGGGATAAGACCGCGTTTGTCCTGGTTGACCAGATAGCGCCGAACCCTTGCCACCAACTCTTCTCTTACGTCCGGCGGAAACGCCCCGTCGATGAAAATGGCCTCGAAGTCGATGACGGCACAAATTGAAAGAGAAGCCTTGGCCAACTCCTGCGCAGTCGCTCCAATCCACGGCTCGACATACCGTGTGATGCTTGTCCAGTCCTGCGGCTTCTTCCAGAGAATCGCGGGGTCGACGCCCCCTTCGATCAGCCTGTCCTCAAGCAGAAACAGTGAGGCGGTGTCGATCAGTTGCTGGCTTTCACCCAATGGGCCCGTCGTGCGCATCGCGCCCAAGGCACCAGCATTGCCTTGGTTGCCCTCAAACACGGTGCCGTTCAACGCGACTCCGCCGCCGATCATTGACCCAATGAAGAAATAAAAATAATCGCGATACTCAGCCCCACGACCATATAGATGCTCCGCGTGACACGCAGCGGTCGCGTCGTTGACTACAAAAACCGGCAAGTCGCTGAACTTGGCGACCTCCGAGAAGAAGTTAACATTTTTCCAGAAACTAAACTTCTTGGCGGCAAGCCCAGACAGGTCGTGCCATTTCCAAAGTTCGAACGGTGTGCCGATTCCAATCCCGCATACGCGATCACGAAGCCTTTGCGGTTCGTGAGCCAGTAGCGTTTCCAAGCCAGAATCCAAAAAACCGAAAACGGCCTCTGGCAACGGATAATCATAGGTTGTGGAAAGTTGGCGGCGCGGCCTGCCTGTAAAGTCGATCAAAAGCAGATCGGCACTGCGTCGCCCTATCTTCATCCCGACTGACAAGATGCCTTCCGGATTTAACTCCATTGGGATCGAGGGCTTCCCAACTTTTCCTCGCAACGGGGCTCCGCGTTTGAGAATCTGGTCTTTTTCGAGCTTGCGCAAAATGATTGAAACGGTCTGTGGAGACAGACCTGTCAACCGCGCAACGTCGGCACCCGCCGTAGGCCCATGCCGTTGTAAAACTGTCAAAATCAGACGTTCGTTGTGGTCTCGAACACCTCTTTGACTTACGCCTCCTGTCAGCATTCTCAGCGCGTCTTTCTCCATAACTCAAAACATAACCACCTTGTTTTACTATGGAAAGGCGGTCGATCAAATTAATAAATAAACTTTATTTATTTATTGACAGGGAGACCAGAATCACAGTTTCTTGAATGAGACCTTCATTAGAGGATGGAGGTAGGCCTCGTTGGTACGCCGCTCGGGGCAGCAAAAATTTTCTGGGAGGACAAATATGAGAAATCTATTCAAGATTGCCGCATCTGCGACCGTGCTCACGATGGCAGCGGCCTCTGCTCAGGCAGCCGGAGAAACCGTCTGCCTGATCACGAAGACTGACACCAATCCCTTCTTTGTAAAAATGAAAGAAGGCGCGACGGCCAAGGCTGAAGAGCTTGGCATGACGTTGAAAGCCTTTGCTGGTAAAATTGACGGCGACCACGAAACTCAGGTTCAGGCCATTGAAACTTGCATCCTCGACGGTGCAAAGGGAATTCTACTAACGGCATCGGACACGAGCTCGATTGTTCCAGCGGTCCAACAAGCGCGGGATGCAGGACTTTTGGTTATTGCGCTGGACACACCGCTCAGCCCGATCGATTCAGCTGATGCAACTTTCGCAACGGATAACTACAAGGCCGGACTGTTGATCGGGCAATGGGCAAAGGCCAAAATGGGTGACGCTGCAGCGGACGCAAAAATCGCGACGCTTGATCTGAATGTCAGCCAGCCAACAGTAGACGTTCTGCGCAATCAGGGCTTCCTTGACGGATTCGGAGTGGACTTGGCAGATCCCAATGTTATTGGCGACGAAACGGACGCGCGGCTGGTTGGTAGTGACGTGACCGACGGCAACGAAGAAGGCGGGCGCCGCGCCATGGAAAACCTTCTGGCCAAGGACTCGACGATCAACGTTGTGCATACGATCAATGAACCGGCAGCGGCGGGCGCTTACGAGGCCCTGAAATCCATTGGACGTGAAAACGATGTTCTGATCGTTTCAGTCGATGGCGGGTGTCCCGGCGTACAAAACGTTCAGGCCGGTGTAATCGGCGCCACAAGCCAGCAATACCCCTTGCTGATGGCTTCGCTTGGTGTTGAAGCCGTAAAGAAATGGGCAGACGAAGGCGTGAAGCCTGAAAACACACCTGGAAAAGACTTCTATGATACCGGTGTGGCGCTGATTACTGATCAACCCGCCGATGGTGTTGAATCGATTTCAGTCGCAGAGGGACTGGAACTCTGCTGGGGCTAAGTACAAGCCCATTTGGTGAGGCGCTCATATGAGCACCTCACCATTGCTTTAACCAGCAATCCGATACTTCCTGTAAACTGATCTCGTGACCCCAATGCAAGCCACGAAAGGGTGAGATATGTCTGAAACAAACCAAGGCACCCCGGAATTTGAAGCCGCCGCAAGCAGGACGGAAACCGTCGCGGAGTTTGAGGATCACCGGCGCGGCGCACTGGGGAAGTTGCAGCACCTTCTCCATGTCAATCCGTCCTTTGTGCCACTTATTGTCTTAGTCGGAGCGATGTTGGTTTTTGGGCTGCTATTGGGTTCAAAATTTTTCTCGCCTTTCGCTATGACCTTGATCCTTCAACAGGTTCAGATCGTCGGCATCGTGGCAGCAGCGCAGAGCCTTGTTATTCTGACCGCTGGCATCGATCTGAGTGTCGGTGCGATCATGGTTTTTTCTTCAGTTATCATGGGTCAGTTCACCTTCCGATATGGCATTCCTGTGCCATTAGCCGTCATGTGCGGTCTGGCTGTCGGAACGATGATCGGAGCCCTCAACGGTTGGCTTGTCAGCCGCGTTAAACTCCCCCCTTTTATTGTCACACTTGGAATGTGGCAGATCGTTCTGGCAACCAACTTCCTGTATTCCGCAAACGAGACCATTCGTAGTCAGGACATAGAGGCAAACGCCCCCTTCCTTCAGTTTTTCGGCACAAAATTTAGCATCGGTGGGGCGACTTTTACAGTTGGCGTCATATTCATGCTCGTCTTGATTTTTGTGCTGGCCTATGCACTCAAACACACAGCTTGGGGCCGTCATGTCTATGCGGTGGGCGACGATCCAGAAGCGGCCGAACTGTCCGGTGTCAACGTCCACAAGACCTTGATGTCAGTTTATATGCTCTCCGGGCTGATCTGCGCCTTCGCCGGCTGGGCTCTGATCGGCCGCATCGGCTCAGTCTCTCCAACTTCTGGCCAACTGGCCAACATCGAAAGTATCACCGCGGTTGTGATCGGTGGCATCTCACTGTTCGGCGGGCGGGGATCCATTCTGGGATCGTTGTTCGGAGCACTGATCGTTGGCGTGTTTACTCTTGGGCTGAGGCTCTTGGGCGCAGATGCGCAGTGGACCTTCCTGCTCATCGGTCTCCTCATCATCGCAGCGGTCGCAGTCGACCAGTGGATTAGAAAGGTTTCGGGCTAATGTCAGACACAACACCAATCGTCCAAGGCCGCGGAATCGTGAAGCGCTATGGCCACGTCACCGCCATCGACCATTCCGATTTTGAATTGCGTCAGGGAGAAATCCTTGCGGTCATTGGGGACAACGGCGCCGGAAAATCATCCATCGTCAAAGCGATCTGCGGAGCCACGATCCCGGATGAGGGCGAAATCCTCATCGAAGGCAAGAAGGTTAACTTTACCTCTCCGATCGACGCCCGGAACATGGGGATCGAGATCGTCTATCAACAACTTGCCATGTCGCCCGCTCTGTCAATCGCGGACAATATGTTCATGGGTCGTGAGATCCGCAAACAGGGCTTCATGGGGCAATATCTGCGTCAACTTGACCGACCCGCCATGGAAAAGTTCGCCCGTGAAAAACTGACCGAGCTTGGCCTCATGACCGTTCAGTCGATCAATCAAGCGGTTGAGACACTGTCGGGCGGTCAGCGCCAAGGTGTTGCCGTTGCGCGCGCCGCAGCTTTTGCGACCAAGTTCATCATCATGGACGAACCAACGGCTGCACTGGGGGTGAAAGAGAGTCGCAAAGTTCTCGAACTCATCCAGGACGTGCGCGCGCGTGGCATTCCGATCATACTTATCAGCCACAACATGCCGCATGTCTTCGAAGTCGCCGATCGCATCCATGTGCACCGGCTGGGCAAAAGGCTCTGCACAATCGATCCCAAGGACTACACAATGTCCGATGCCGTGGCCTTCATGACTGGTGCCAAAGAGCCCCCGAAAGAGGACGCCGCGTGATCGGGCAGGACATAATGCGCGTTTGCGACCTGATCTCGTCCCGGAGGCAAGTTGGGGTTCGGACGATTGTCGCAATCGCCGGCCCCCCTGCATCCGGTAAGTCGACGCTGGCAGATAACGTTGTGCAATCACTGAACGCACATCAGAGTTCTGCGGTTCCGTTAGCCACGCTGGTACCCATGGACGGCTATCATCTGGACAATCGGGTACTTGAGACGCGTAGTTTGTTGGAAAAAAAAGGGACACCAGAAACCTTCGACGGAGTTGGGTTTTGCAAGGCAATCAGAGGACTGCAGTCGGCCCGACATGAGTCCTTTCACCCCAAATTCGACCGCCAAATGGATCTGGCCATTGCAGGCGCGATTGCTGTTCACCCAGAAACTCCGACTATCGTCGTTGAGGGAAACTACCTTCTGATGGATAGCGACCCGTGGAGAACATTGGCAGATGTCTATGCCGCAACAGTATTTGTCAGCCCAACTTTAGAGGAGCTTAAAAGCAGGCTGCAACGCCGCTGGATTATGCATGGCTTTGACCCAAAATCCGCGCTGCAACGCGCCACAACGAATGATCTGCCCAATGCTGAACTTGTCATCAGAGAGAGCAGGAAGGCCGATCTGACATTAAACCAGAATTACACCGAATTCGGTATGCGTTACGCGTTTTGATCCGGCTCAACCGACGCAGAAGCGATCCGTTGATACTAACTCGTCCTGGCGTTTTTTAGTTCAATTAACATCATCCCATACACGATGAGGAAGCTTATGAAGTTCTTCGTGGACACCGCAGAAGTAAACGACATCAAAGACCTGATAGACTTTGGACTGCTGGACGGTGTTACCACGAATCCAAGCCTGGTCGCCAAGTCTGGCCGCGATTTCAAAGAAGTCATTGCTGAAATTTGCACTCTGACAGATACGCCCGTATCGGCAGAAGTCGCAGCTTTAGATGCCGCAGGAATGATTGCGGAGGAGAGTCTCGGCGATCGCAGACAACGTGGTTGTCAAACTGCCGCTGACCTTGGATGGCCTGAGAGCCAGTGCTCATTTCAAGAGGCAGGGTATTAGAACAAACGTCACGCTTTGCTTCACACCCAATCAGGCTCTTTTGGCGGCAAAGGCGGGCGCGACCTATGTATCACCTTTCATTGGCAGATTGGATGACATCAATCTAGACGGAGCCGATCTCATCCGTGATATCCGAAGCATCTTCGACACCTATTGTTTTGAAACTGAAATCATTGCAGCATCCATCAGAAGCCCCAATCATATTACAGAGGCGGCCTTGGCCGGATCAGACATAGCCACGATCCCCCGTCCGTTATCCGCAAATTAGTCAGGCATCCGCTAACCGACACCGGCATTGAGCAGTTTCTCAATGATTGGAAGTCGACCGGGCAATCGATTCTGTAATGGAGGGTCATTTTGCCTGAGACAGAAGGCACCGAACACTGAACGGCTGTGTGTCGGGGGATTAAAACCTCAATTACAGGTTACCTTAAGTGATTAGAAAGTCGAGTTGTTCGGAAAATTGCCGGCACTACGCTTCAGTGGTGGCATAAACACAACGGCAACGATCTAAATCTTCAACGTCCGCTTTCTGAAGTGACGGGAGATTTTGGTGCGGCCGCAGCAAAGGTCCACTTCCCGTGCTTTGCGTCATCTAAAGCATAGCTACGCAGGTGATTACACATAGAAGATGAGATGGCACGGGTGTCTCGCTATTCGACCGTGCCAAACAATTTGTGGCAAGTTTAGAGAGCCAAATATCCTGTGTTACACTTTGAGACTACTCCCCGAGAATTAGGAGACCAATATGGTTAGTTCATCCAGGCGAGAATTCTTTAAAGCAGCCGCAGCAACGGGTCTCGGGGGAACTGCTGCGATGCAAGTTTCAGCCGCAGAGTTTCCATCGGGCCCATTTTGGAACAATGTTCCTGATCCAGAACTTTCCAAGCAAGAGCTTCCAAACTTCAAGTTTGAACTGGAAAAATCCAAAGGGCGTGAAGACGGTGGCAGTTTCGGAAAAGAAGCCACCGTGCGCCAACTTCCGGTTTCAACGGAATCGCCGGTGTCTCAATGAAACTGGAACCCGGTGTCGCCCGTGAATTGCACTGGCACGCCACTGCTGCGGAATGGGCATTTGTCATGGAGGGGCGATGCCGAACAACAGTCATCAACCCGGCTGGAAAATCCGAAACGAACGATTTTGAACCAGGTGACGTATGGTATTTCCCGCGTGGTTACGGGCATTCCATACAGTGTCTGGGCAACCAGCCCTGCCACTTCATTCTGATATTCGACAATGGGTATTTCTCTGAATTCGGTACATTCAGCATCACGGACTGGATTGGCCACGCGCCGAAAGACCTGTTGTCAAAATCCCTTGGCTTGCCCGCAGCAGCGTTTGATTCTTTTCCCAAGAGCGAAGTTTATTTCGTTCACGGCGACCCGCCGCCGGAAGAACCTGCTTTGCCTCATCAGGGGCATCTGGCAACACCTCGGAATACGCATAAATACAGGCTGCTCGACCAAGAGCCTAATTCTTCTTTCGCAGGCGGTCGAGAATGGCTGGTCAGCCAATCGGAATTCCCCATCTCAACCACGGTAACGGGCGTGGTTTTGGAACTTGAGCCTAAGGGGATGAGGGAGTTCCACTGGCACCCGAACGCGGATGAATGGCAATACGTAATGAGCGGTAGCATCGGAATTACCATATTTGGTGCAAACGGCCGCTTCGCCACAGAATCTCTGAACAAGGGGATGTGGGATATATTCCTCAGGGTTATGGGCATTCGATTGAAAATGCTGGTGAGGGAAAAGCCCGAATACTGATCGCGTTTAACACCGGTGAGTATCAGGCAATCGACCTTTCAGAATGGATTGCTGGTAATCCCAACTACCTGCTTGCCGCGCATTTTGATCAGAAACTGGATGTTGTCGAAAAGCTCCCGAAGCAGGACGTCTTCATCGCTCCAAGGTAGGTACAAGGCAAACGTATAATGGCGGCATACTAAGACTTGAACTTGCCAATGATCAGCGCCGCGACGATCAGAATAAGCGCAAGGATGTCATTCGCCTGTAGTCGCTCTCCAAGAAACGCAATGCCGATGAAAACGCCAACCAGCGTGATCAGATAACCGGAAAGGGCAGTAAAGGTCGGGCCGGTTCGACCAACCATATAGATGAACAGAACATAGGCTATGCCGCCACAAAGACGCCGAGGCCTGCCAGCGCTGTTACGCTTTGCCACGACGGGTCCTGCTTCCACGCGGAACTGAGGATCAACGTCAAAACCACCAGTACTGCGGACGCGATCATAAAGACGTTTCGCATCGCAAGAACAGGTGGCACGTTTGACAGATGTTTCATCATGATTAGGCTTGCCGAGAAACTCAATGCGCCACCCAGGATCGCCAGTTCGCCGATTATGTCCGCCAGCCAGCTGCCTTTGATACTTGGAACGATCAGAACCAGAATCCCTACAAAGCCGACAGCGACACTCAGCGCTGCGATCAAACTCCAATGCTCGTCTTTCACGAAAAACGGGGCCAGTATCAGGGTAAAGATTGGCACTGTGGCAAGGAGGATGGCAGCAATACTGCTGTCGACGTGTTGCTGCCCCAGGATCAGAAAGCACGGCAAGATTGCTTCAGCTACCGCGATTGCACAGTAAAGCGACCAAGGCTGTCTGCCGACTTTTATCGAAGATCCCGCTGAACGTCCGTACATCACAGCGGCGATGATCGTCAGGGTGACAAATCCGATCAGCACCCGCCCGGTCGCCACGACCAACGGCGAAAAACTCTGAATGGCCAGTTCGTTCAGAACAAACTGAGACCCCAAATCAGACTGATCCCGACCAATAACAGATAGTCGAGGGTAACAGGCCTGTTCATGACGAATGCGCTTTTTCGAACACGTGATTCACCACAAAAACATGAAGTCAACCAATCCTACCACAAGCAGGGAGACCGTGCGCCCAGGTATTAACATGCGTGAATACAGTGTATTTTCTGGATAGATATGGGAGGCACCAGATGTACGAAGATCTATTACCTCACACATTGCCGACTGAGGCCGAGCGGCTTGATCGCATGTCACATGCGCACGACCCCGATACCTTTGCAACAATTGAAAGACTGACCTTCCAGAGAATGCGCATTGTCTGGATATAGGTGCCGGGCGCGGAAGCGTCGCGATCTGGCTGGCCGAGACATTGCCCCACGCAAAAGTCATCGCCAGCGATCTGGACGTGTCGTCCGTGAAAGAAAACACCTTACCCAACATAGCCCTAGAGGAGATCGATCTGCGAGCCGATGAGCTTGGTTCAGAATTATATGATCTGGTTCACTGTCGCGCGGTGTTGTGCTTTACCGACCCGAACAGAGGTTTTGTCAGCGATCCTGAAGTCGCTCAAACCCGGCGGCGCATTTGTTGTTACTGAAATGGACTTCAGGCGAGTTGCTTCCGGTCCGAGCCGTTTTTGGGCTACGTTCTGGACCGCGTATCTCGAATTCACCGCATCTCAAGGGTGGAATTTAGAATTTGGTGCAACGTTGCCGGGCTTTCTTGCCAATACGGGCTTTACGGAAATTGATGCACGGCACATCCAGCCCATTTTAAATCTCTCCGGAAATACCGCAGGAGCGGCTGAAGCGCAGACCTGGTCACTAACATTGGCAACATTGGCGCCTAAATTGATCGGTGGCGGTTTTATGACCGAAGGCATGCTGACCGAAGCACTTTCGATCATCCGTAACCCCGAAGCTTGGACGGCCGGACCAGGCTTCATGGTCACCAGTGCGCGGCGACCGATGACCTAACCCGAGGGCAACTTATCCTCAGTAAGAAACACTTGTGGATGTCTGCTATTTTGAAGCAAGCGCCATTCGTGCAATATGTAGAATGTGGTACTTAGGGCTCAAGGCGGCCATCAGAGCCAGTGCAGCATTGCCCCCTGCCCCACATCACACAGGCCTTAAGGACGGCCCAATCCGGTCACTCAGTGAGGTGCATAGTTGCTGCGCGCGCAGCCCGCTTTGCTGACTTTCACTGCATGTGCGAATTATGAAAGCACCAAACTCACAGATCACGGACAAATCCTGGTTATGGCTTCCGATTGCAAGCTCAGCCAGCTATGAACCTGGTGGTTTAACCTTTCCAATCCAGAGTGAGTTGCGTTTGGGTCACGATCGCCGCAGTACGGCCATCGGGTCGGGTAATCGTGGTCTGCCAAATCATTGTTTTTCGACCGCGATGCAGGGGAATACAGGTCAAAGTGATCTCGTCGCCAATCCGCACAGATCGGATGAAGTTCGTCTTGCTCTCCGGGTTGTTGTACTGGCATCTTTGTCAAGGTTCACTGCAGCAGCTACTCCTCCTATGGAGTCTGCCGCCCCCATGATCGCACCACCATGCATCACCCCGTTTCGGTTGCCCATGTCTTCTCGGACGAGCAGTTTCGCCACCACCTCCTCCACTGAAACGGACACCAGTTCGAGGCCCAGAGATTGGGAGTAAGGTGGTAACCAGTGCTGGATGTTTTGTTATGCATGTACGGTTTTACTCATGGACGAATACATCTGTGTTCCTTGGTGTCCGAACTAGGTACCCACCACCATTTCACCTGCGGGCGGAATACACTTATTCTTGTGGTGTATTCAAAATCGAATTGTAGGAGAAGTTACCGTGTCCGTCCCGCAGATTGTAACTGTCGTTGGCTATATGACGATCCTAGAATCACATGCAGCGGCATTTAGAGAAAATTGTTGTAAAATGATTGAACTGCGTAGGCTAGAACCCGGCCATTTGGCGTCAGCCTACAGTTTCGGTGCCGGTGGAAAAGTTGTATCCCGCGAAGACTATGACAACGCCGATGCAGTGATCCGCCATATGGAATTGGGCAACCACATCTTTGAGCTCACGCAACAGCTGGTCGAGATCACCGGGGTCGAATTACATGGCCCTCAAGCTGAGCTTGAAAAGCTGGGCGATCTGTTCAATGGGATGTCTCCCGCAATCTTTGACACCGAGTTTGGATTTCGCCAGTAGTTAGACGTGTATGACGGATTGAACGGAAACTGATAAGATGGGCCCAGCCCGGTGATCAGGGCATCTGTTTGCAATAGGTGGAGACAGGTCGAATGATGGGACGACGACGCTTTTTGACTCGTGTGATCCCGACCACGTTCTGGGCAAACATCGTAATGCGTAGCCTTTCCATAAACGCGGAGGCAAAGACCGTCGAAAACACAAGCTACAAGGTACTCACGGCAGCCGAAGTAGAGACTCTGGCTGCCTGGTGCGCGGCGATCGTGTCCGGCGCAGACCAGGCCGGGGTCGCTAGGTTTGTCGACGAAAACCTCGCAGGAGATCAGGGCGCGTCCTTGTTACTTCTCAGATACCTTGATGCCAGCGACATGGCAGGATTTTACCGCAATGGGATCTTGGGCATTGAAAGAATGCCTGCACCGGTTTGGTTTGTCCTTTGCACGGGCGGATGCCGGTAACCGACTGGAATTGGTTGAGGCTGCGATAGCCTCGAAGATGCAAGTCTGGACCGATCCAGATCCGAATTTCTTTATTTCATTTCACGCAGCGACGCGGTGGATGTTGTTTATGGCACGCAGGCGGGATTTGCGGATCTGAATATTCCTTATCTCGCGCATATTCCGCCACCCCGGCCTTGGTAGCAATTCTGCTAACCTAGGAGAAACCCAAAACACAGAGAACCAATGACCAAAATCTCACATGATAAGGTCGAAGTCGTGATCATCGGCTCTGGCATCGCCGGCAGCACGATGGCGGCGGAGCTGGGTGAGGCGGGGTTCACCGTGCTGGTCCTGGAAGCCGGGCCGGAGCGCCAGCTTTCGGATATGATCAGCTCGCAGATCTGGTCCCGGCGGCTCAGATGGGCAGGGCCGGAGGTCCGGGAGTCAGGCGATCTTGTGGGGGCCGCAAACTTCGCCATGGGTTGGGGGACCGGCGGGGCCGGTTTGCATTGGTACGCAAATTGGTACCGGCTGCATCCGGACGACTTTCACGTCAAATCCTTGTACGGGCGCAGTCTAGACTGGCCCATTGATTATGAAGACCTGCGGCCATGGTATGACCGTGCGCAGTCTTATTTTGGCGTTTCTGGCGATGAAGATACTAATGCGCCGCCGGCGAGGCCTATCCCATGCCTGCCATTTCAATTTCCAAACAGTCACAGACCATCAAGCCCGGGTTTGAAGCAGAGGGGCTGAAACTCACGACAAACACATTGGCAGTAAACTCCGTTCCCTATGATGGCCGGTCAGGATGCCTGCTTGACGGCTGGTGCGACGCGGGCTGCCCAATCGGGGCGTTGGCAAATCCACTAGTTCTGCAATGGCCACGGGCCCGAAAAGCTGGGGTTGATCTACGCCACAACGCCTATGTTGCACGAATTGAAACTGACCCTGCGGGATCTAAGGCAACCGCAGTCTTATATGTCGATGAGCAGGGTCGGAAAACCTGCAACCTGCCGAAATTGTTATCTCGGCGTGCCACACAATCTGGAATGCACGGTTGCTGATGCTGTCCGCCAGCGACAAGCATCCTAATGGGCTTGGCAATGGCAGCAAAACCCGGACGCTATTTTACGTCTCACGCGCTAACGACCATCCACGGGCTTTTTCTCAGGAAACGGAGCCCCATTTGGGTGTGTCCGGTGCAAATACGCTCTGCCTGGATGGCTATGACGACAAACAACCGGCAAAGGATACCTTTGGCAGCCGCGCGTGGCTTGTTGGACAGGCTGCAAAACCCAACGATCTGTTGGGAATTGCTCTGGCCAAACCCGAATTGTGCGGCGAGGCTCTGGACGCATATTTGCGTCAAGCCAGTTTGCATTATGGCAATATGACTGTGTTGTGCGAGGAAGATAGTATTCCGGAAACCGCGTCACGCTCGATCCATCAAAAAAAGATCGATATGGGTTACCGCAAGCCCATGTGCAAACTCTCTTCCACAGGCAAATGCCTCCAGATCAGATCTGGCCAGGGCCGAGGGTCTCCGTATCTTCAATGCGGCGGGGGCTACTGATGCCTGGGCGGGCCCGCGAAATCCTATGCACATGATGGGCGGAACAATCATGGGCGACGAAGCATCGGCATCGGTCACGAATTCATATGGGCAGGTGCATGAGATCGACAATCTGTTTGTCGCCGGCGCAAGCCTGTTTCCAACGCCCGGCGCCATCAACCCGACAGCTACGCTGGCTGCGTTAGTGTTTCGCACGGCAGATTATATTCGCACCCATCGATCAGAGTTACTGCCCTAAAGAGCGCTGCGCGGCAGTTGTGCCCGCCCCATTCCATCGAATGCGTCGAGCAGTACTGAACCAACGGTGCAGAGCACTCTGGTGGCCAGAATGTCGTCAGACTGACAATCCGGGGCCACTGGAATGTACCGAACAGTATATAGTCCGAATAATCTGGCGCTACGCCGCCCAGGAACGGCGTTTCGGCGAGCGTTACCTCAAACGGGCTCAGTGCTTGTTTGATCGCGTGACGTGCGGATTCAGGGTCAGCTCCGATTTCTTCGACGGTCTGGCCGAATTTGCGCAGGTTCGTTCACGATAGTAATCCTTGTCGCACTTCGCCGTCAGGGGAAATTGCTCCGCTATGACAGCACGAAAGATCAGAGGGTGCAGCGTGTTGTCTGCCCAGTGATTGACGAATAGCGACTTTGCCTTGTCGGATGGGCTGGCAAACAGTGGATGGCCCGGATAGGTGTCATCCAGATAAGACGCAATGCACCAACTGTCCCGGACCCACTGATTGCCATCCACCAGAACCGGCGCCGTCACACCCCGGATCTTGCGATCCGTTGCTTTTCGGTTATGCGCCATGGCTCTGAGTCAAAACTTAGTTGTTTATGCGCCAGCGCCATGCGACTGCGCCAGCAGTACGGACTCAAATGGACTTTTGGATTTTCACCAACAACTTCAAAGAGCCTGCGCTTGTTCTCGTGCGATATCATGTTGGGGCCCATTCTGTTTCACGGCAGTCTATCACATTGCCAGAAACGACTGAGGCTGCTTTTGCGTTATGTTCGCGCAAGGGAGTCCTGGTTAATGGCTGTCCGCAACCGCAGTTGAGCAGCCGCCACGCCATCATTTGGCTCTGAGCCGACACTGGCTTTGCCCACTGGTGCTGCGGCGCACCCCGTCGAAGCGGCCATTCACTGCAACTGCGGTATCAAGGCTTGCACGAACTTTAGCATTGTGACTCTGCGACTACCTATTGACCTAATGAATCAGCCGCCAATCTGAGTCATCGTAGCTTGAACCGCATGATACCTTTGTGCGTTGGGAGGATGTGTGCCCAGAAAACGATCACCAGGATCAGGAACTCGCGCGAAGTACAGCGCACCTTTGAGTGGATCATAGCCCGCTTTATGGGCTATTACCGTGCCTAGTTGATCAGCTTCCAATTCAAAGTTCTTTGAATAGCTGCGCATAACAAACGCTCCAAGATCTTGTGCAGCGGCAATATCATTCGGCCCGGTCCCGGCTATTGTTGCCAGACCAGCCAAAATTACTGCACCAGCCGCCGCATTTTGAGCGCGACGCGCCAAATGCCCTTGAATGTGGTGAGCGGCTTCATGCGCCATTACAAATGCAAGTTCATCGGTATTGTTCACACTTCGTGTCAGCGCTTGGGTCATTGTGATCACCGGGCGTCCCGACTTGCTTAAACTCTGATATGCGTTTGAGGGTGCTTTTTGTTTGGATCAATACGGATCAAATCGCAATTCACTCCCCGAGTACGGCGGCGGCATTCTCGCTCTGCCACGGGTTCTATCCGTGCGGCGACCTGCCGAAACCTTACTTGTGCCTGCTGTGAACTGACGGGGGCGCTTGCGCGACCGGGGTTTGGATAGGTGCAGATGGAGGAGGGTTGGTTGATACGCATCCCGCCAACATCAAAATAGATATTGCCAATACAGCTCGCTTCATAAAAGCATCTTTCTAGCAATTCAAAACACAGAAATAGAGGCCATAGTCTTCGATAAGCCAACATCCAAATCCGATAATAGAGCTTGTGTGAATTGTTATTCAATAACAGCGGAGATTGTCTGTAGTCGCAGGCCGATTCAGCTGTCGCCAGAATGGTGAGCACCGTAAATGGCGTTGAAACGAACAGCCAACTAGCCCACGGCCTCCTCGCTAACGACCTAAACCTTGTTGATCGACACATAAACAGCCGCCATTCCCGGCACCACGGCTTGAAACCTATCTGTTTTGCGGCGTTTTTCGGAGATCGAATGACCGCAGACTAAGAACCTTCTCCTATAAGGTTAACTCAATTGGCAACACTAAGCGCTATTGAATAACAGGTTTGTGTCGCAACCCTTTGGGTGCAGTTTAATCGGAAAATCAACGTCTGGGAAACTTGGACCAGTCAGATGGGGCTGCTCAACAGTATCTCCTACCGCCGATATTAAGCTGACTTTGTGTTGATCCTCCCCCTCTGAAGTGGTCCGCCGCTATGGTAAAGAAAATGGAGGAACCACATGGCGAACAAGCGACCGAAGCCGGAAGAGATCGTCTCACCAATCAGGTGGCCCGACAAGAATTGTCGGAGTACGTAAATAATGGGACCGAATTATTGAGACTCGCCTCCCATTGAATTCAACACCTTAAGATTTTTGCGCTTTTTGAATGTTTCTACAGCGACTTGTCGGCCGCAGCCTCGGGTCATGTTGCTTACCTCGTTTGCGACAGCCGCAGCTGCCGCATCACCGGTTTCGATGCCCTTGAGAAGTTTCTGGATCAGGTCCTCATTCGAAGCCACAGAAACAATTTACACATTCTTACGCAAAAAATAAAATTAGTTGCCATCTTCGGTATCAGCCAATCGAAACGAAGTCACTGATTACAAGCTGGGACTGAGGTTCAATGTGGTCAAGTGACAACTCTGTTGGTGCTGCAGCGCGGCTTCGCCAGTGCGAACACTGGGTAATCTAATTAACGATGTCGCGGATGTTCAGGTAGTTGGGTCACCAGCTCTCTCGTTAACGATCTCAAGTATACGGTTTCGTTGAATTTTCCCAGATGGCCCTTTTGGCAGTTCCAGCAGAAAATGAACGCGATCGGGCGATTTGAACCGGCCGACCTGCGCTTCGCAAATTTTCGATAGATCCATAGAGGTCACTTGAGACCCCTCGCGAATTGCAACAGCGGCTTCTACGGTTTCACCATAGCTGGCGCAGGGGCGTGCGAAAGCTGCCGCTTCGACAACGTCTGGGTGGGAATAAAGCGCTTCATCGATCTCACGCGGCGCGATGTTCTCACCGCCTTTGATGATCAACTCTTTCAAGCGTCCTGTTACGAAAACATAGCCGTCCTTGTCCATGCGCGCGAGGTCGCCGGTGCGCAACCAGCCATCAGCCGTAAACGTTCCCGACGTCGCGCTGGGGTTCTTGAGGTATTCCAGCATCACATTGGGACCACGAATGACCAATTCGCCTTCGGTTCCGCGCGGCACAGGTTGAAGACTGGCGTCCAGGATTGCCGCTTCGTTTCCAAAGGCAACTCCGGGCGACCCGATCTTACGAACACCCGGAGGCAGCGGGTTCGACAGAATCTGCGCCGCCGTCTCAGTCAGGCCCATCGTTTCTATGATCGGAATTTCGAAGCGGTTTTCAAAACTTCGCTGAACGTCCGGCGCCAATGCTGAAGATGCGGATCGTCCGAAGCGTACGCGCTGTCGGGTATTGGCATCCGGACTGGTGTCCGAGTGCAGCAGATGAGAAATGATGGTTGGTACCACCGAGAACCAAGTTGCGCCGACCTTGCCAAGATTGTCCCAGAATCTGCTGGCCGAAAACTTTTCGCACATGGCCAGCGAACCGCCCGATACCAATGTTCCCATCACCGTCACGCACAGCCCGTTTATGTGGTAGATCGGTAAGACGCAAAACCCGCGGTCAGCGTCAGTCAATTGGTGCGCGACCGCAGTTGTCCAACCGCCCGCCAACAAGCTGGCGTGAGTGTGAACCACCCCCTTGGGACGCCCGGTCGTCCCCGAAGTGTACATCAACAGCGCATGACTGCTTGATGAGATGGCATGCAGGTTGCTGCCGGTGTCTTTGGCGTCCGATACATGCAGCGCTGTAATCGCTGCCGGATCGGCTGTTCGCGCAAACAGGCCCGTTTGGTCGGAATGCACGAACCCATAACGTGCATCGCTGTGCTCCAGAGCATAGGTAACGGCGCTGTCTCCGGCGACGAGGTTGATCATCGTTGCCCGAAATCCGCCATAGAGAACACCGAACAGAACCTCCAACGCTTCGCGACAATTTGGGTAGAGGATGGCGACACTTTCGCCTTTTTCTACGCCCAGATCGGTCAACATGACGGCAACACGACGCGCGGTTTCGCGCAACTCGCTCCAAGTCAGGTCCGCCGCGTCGTCCGGGAAGACGAAACCGGTCCCACCTTGGATCGCACGGTAGTCCAGCCAATCACGGATGGTGCCTTCGGGCGGGTTGGTCATTGTCCGACCTCCGACCAGTAGGCGCCGAAAATCTCATCAAGCCCGGGTTCGCGCGGCGGCGTCTCACGCACAATTTTCGTGGTCTGGACGAAGTGACGCCAGTGCAGATTGGTGTCGATTGAGTTCTCGCCCCAGCTGCCGCAGCCCATCGACAGCGAAAAAGGCATCCCGTTGGTAAAGCTGCCGCCAGTGGCAAAGGTATGTGCTTGATTAACGATCACCCGGCAGGTGGGCAGATCACGCCCCATACCGATAGCACGCGCATCGTCATTCGTATGAATGCCAACCGAATGCCCTGCCCCTTGATGCGCCAGAATTCGGGTTGCAATTTCCCTAGCGTCGTCGAAATCCGCCGCGCGATAGAGTGCCAGAACCCGGCTGAGTTTTTCGCCCGACAATGGATGATCCGCGCCGATACCGTCGGTCTCAACCGCAAGAAACTTGGTTCCTTCAGGGACTTTGCCTGCCATCCCCAAGGCGTCCAGCATCTTGTCGGCGTCCTGCGCGATAACGGACCGGTTGAGGTGACCGTCAGGCCAGAGCCGCGCGATGATACCGTCTGTTTCCGAAGACGGCACCAGAACGCCGCCTTCGGTCGCCATCGCGGCGACGAAGGCGTCATAAACCGCATCCACCACGACCAAAGCATTCTCGGAAGAGCAGGACGTTGCATTGTCGAAACATTTAGACGCCGCGATCTTGGCTGCGGCATCTTGCATGTCGGCGGTTTCGTCGACAATCACAGTTACGTTGCCAGCGCCAACCGCCACTGCAGGCGTGCCGCAGGACTGCGCGCGCTGGACGTTGTTTTGGCTGCCAGTGCAGATCACCCGATCAACGGTCTCCATCAACCGCTGGGTTTTCGCCTTTGACCCGGGCGCTGCGATCATCTGGACCAGATCACAGTCCAGCCCCAGTTTGTCAAACTCAGCGTGGATGTAACCCACCAGCAGCTCACAAGAGGCCACGCCCTTGGGCGACGGTGCCACCACGATGGAATTGCCACCCTTGAGCGCATTGATGATGTTGTTCGCGGGCGTGGCGGCAGGGTTGGTCGAAGGGACGACCGCGCCAATGACCCCGATCGGCCGGGCAATCTCGGTAATTCCGGTGGCCGGATCGTCACTGATAATGCCTTGGGTTTTAACGCTCGCGATATCCCGCAACAGGCCAAGTGTCTTGCGGTGGTTCTTTGTGATCTTATCGGGCACATTGCCCAGTCCGGTGGTTTCGACGGCTACCTCGGCAAGCGCCCGATTGCGCGTCGGTTCCATGATGGCCCAGCCCGCCGCCAGTGCCGCTTTGTCGTAAAGCGACTGGCTGGCACCGGCTTCAAAAGCCGCCTGAGCTTTTTGCGCGCGTGCGACAATACGATCTATTTCAGCAATTTCGGGGGAAATCCCGTCCTGAGCGTTCATCTTGGTCCTCGAATGGTTGTTCGGGGCGGACCCGTTCCGCCCCGCTATGATCGCCGGATCAGAGGCCGGCCAGCAATTCGTTCAGTGTCTGTTGGCGTTGAGCCCACATTTCAATCACTTCGTCCCGTGTCATGATGTGCATTGGCGAACCGCCTGCCTCCATCTTTTTGGCGACGCGGGAATTGGCGAACATCTCGGGCACGGTGGCGGCCAGTTTCTCGATCACCTCCGGCGGAGTTCCTTTGGGCACCATCACACCCCGGAAGTTGACCGACGAATTGTCGACCTCGAGCCCCTGCTCCATCATCGTCGGAACATCCGGCAGGAAGGCGTTGCGTTCCAGATCGGCGACGCCCAGGATTTTGACGTTACCCGCCTCTTGGGCGCGGAACGCGTCAGACAGGTTGTTGATGCCGCCCATGACTTCGCCCGCGATCACCGCTTTCATTGCTGCGGCCCCGCCACCTTTGGTCGGGATATAGGCCATTTTGGTCCCGGCGGCCTTGTCGAGTTGCAGTGCAGCAATGTGGTGGCCTACAAACAATCCTGCACCCGAAACGGTCAGTTTGCCGGGGTTTTCCTTCGCAAAGGCGACTACATCCTGCATTGAATTGAATTCACTGTCCGCACCAACCACGAACACAGCAGGATCGGCCCCCCAATTGGCGATGGGCTCAAAGCTGTCGGTCGAGTATTCGACGCCGCCCTTGATCGATTGGGCGATGAAGTGGGGAACGTTGTAGGCGGCCAAAGTATAACCGTCCGGGTCGGCCTGCGTGGCAAACCAGTTCCAGCCAACGCGACCACCTGCGCCGGGTTTGTTGATGATGGCAATGGGCATTCCCAGCGCATCCTCGTTCCCGGCCGTCATGGTGACGATCCGCGCCTGAAAGTCGGTTGCACCTCCGGCCCCATAGCTGACCATCATCATCAGTGGTCGTTCCGGGTATTCCTCGGCCATTGCCTGGCCTGTCAGGCCAGCCAGAACCAGTGCGGCCCCTGCGATCAATCGTTTCATTTTGCGTTTCCTCCCTGATTTGGTTCACCCGCAAATTGGTGCGGTCAGAACAGAATTTCCCTTGGGGTGTAGACGTTCAGAAGCATGGCGAAGAGCCCGTACATCACCGTCACAAACACCACTGTGATGACCCCGCGTTTGATCCAGCTTTTTGCTTCGGCATGAGGCGCGGGATCGTAGATCGACAGCAGGACAAAAAAGGCGATGGTCGTAGCGGTATAGAACCCAAGCGTTTTTGCCGCCCAGAACACGTAGATCAGCGTGATGATCAGGCCGGGCAGCATGTTGATGAACATGGCGCGCGTCACGCCGTTTCCGACCTTGGACAAGCCCATCAGGGCTTTGCCAAATGTCCAGCCGGCCAGAACCACGAAAACAGACGCGATAAGGCGCGGGAACAGAAAGGCTTCGGCCGGTTGCTGGGTATAGCTGACCCACGTCACCCAGAGACCAACTGCAAAAACCAGACCCGACCCGAATATGTGCTGCGAGCGGTTCATGCCTGCGCCTCCTCTTTGGTGGTGTAGCGACGGCTGCGCAGTTCCATCCAGACCGAATAGGCGATCGAGGCCAGCACAATGACGATCAGCAACAGGTTCAAACCGCCGGTCAGGAAATACGAAGCCTTGCCAACGGTGGCGTCGGCGATCATTCCGCCCTGAATGAAGTTGGCCTCGGCGATGGGTCCAAGGATCAGCCCCAGCACCAGGGGTGCGGCAGAGAATCCGAAACGTTCCAGAAAGAACATGCCGATGCCAAGACAGGCCATGACATAGACGTCACCCATCGATCCCTGCACCGAATAGGCCCCAAAGACCGACAGCGCCAGCACGATGGCGGCCATGACCGATTGCGGCACCTGCGCCACGCGGGCTGCTAGCCCTGCGACATAAAGGCCAAAGATGCACATCAGTATCTGCCCGATCAGCATCGAGTTGATGAAGGTCCAGGCGACATCGGGGTGATTGTCGAACAGGTCTGAGCCGGGGAAAATACCGTGAATCAGCAAGCCGCCCAACAGAACAGCGGCGGTGGGGCTGCCGGGAATGGACAGCGTCAGCAAAGGTACCAGAGATGGGCCGACCATGGCATTGTTGGCGGATTCCGCAGCGATCACGCCTTCGGAATGACCCGTGCCGAACTTGTCTTTTTCAGCCGAGAACTTTTTGGTCTGATCGTAGGCGACAAGACCCGCGATTTGTCCGCCGACACCCGGGATCAGGCCGATGATCGAGCCTGTCATCGTGCCGATACCCAGCGCGCGGGTGCGGCTGAACAACTCTCGGAATGCCGCGACGATCGAATGGCGCTGCACTTCAATGACCTCGGCCCCTGCGTTATGGCGACCCTTGGCGAACATCGTCAGCACCTGTGGGATTGCGAACAGGCCGATCAGCGCGGCAATGATGTTGATTCCACCACCCAAAGCGGGGTGAAAGATGAAACGCTGCGCCCCCATGATGTCATCAAAACCGATAGTGGCCAGCCACAAGCCGATGCAGCCTGACAGTAGTCCCTTTACCACCGACGCGGAGTCCAGAGTGCCGATCACCGTCACGCCCAGAATGGCCAGCCAGAACAAATGCGAAGGGCCGAACGCCAGAGCCCATTTGGCCAAAACGGGGGTCAGGAAGATCAAAAGCAGAACCCCGAATATTCCGCCCACCGCCGAAGCCAGAAACGAAAGCTGCAAAGCACGCGCACCTTGGCCTTGTTTGGCCATCGTATGCCCGTCCAGTGTTGTGGCGATATTGGCAGGCGCGCCGGGGATCTTGAGGAGAATTGCGCTGACTGCCCCTCCGGCCACGGTCGATGTATAGGCGGCTCCCAGCAAGATCAGACCCTGCGCCGCCTCAAGCTGGAAGGTAAACGGGATCAACAGCGCGACAGCCATGGTCGGTGAAAGCCCGGGCGTCGCACCCAGGATGAGACCACCGATCGTGCCGCCGAGCAACAGCATGAATGACAACGGGGTAAACACGTCTCCGAAGTAATAAATGAATTCCATTCAGGGCCTCCCAACCCGTCGGTTCATGTTTCTTACTTTTGTTGACAAATCAGGTTAGGCGATGAAAATAGTATTGCAAATGTTTTCATAAATTCGACCAAACGGGAGAATATTATGTCAAGTTTTCAGAAGGGTAAGGTGGATATTGTGGCGGTCGCAAAGGCCGCAAAAGTGTCACCATCCACAGTGTCGCGCACCTTTAATCACCCGGATCTGGTGAACCCAGCGACTCGCAAAAAGATCAATCGAGCGGTTCAGAGACTGGGGTATATCCGCAATCGGGCCGCGCAGACGATGCATGGCAAACGGTCCGGTACCATCGGCCTTGTGGTGCCCACGATCAACCATGCCATTTTCGCCGAGGTTATTCAGGCATTCTCGGATTCGATCGACAAGGCCGGGTTCAGCCTGTTGCTGGCGTCGCACGGATACGATCTTGACCGGGAATACGCCATGGTCCGCAAACTGCTCGAGCATCGCGTGGATGGCGTCGCGCTTGTCGGTTTGGAACACGCCGAGGCAACCGCCCGCCTGATCGAACAGCAGAAAATTCCGGGGCTGGCGATATGGAACTACTCCGAAGATTCAGACTTGCCCTGTGTCGGGGCAGACAATCTTCTGGCCGGGCGACTTGCGACCGAGCATCTTCTGGCCTTGGGGCATCGGGACATCGGACTGATTTTTCCCAAAACCAATGGCAATGATCGAGCGCAGCACCGGTTCACAGCCGTGCATGATACGCTCGCGGAAAGGGATATTTGCCTTCCGGATAAGCGAGTTTCCGAAGCGCCCTACAGTGTCTCGCAGGCAAAGCAGGCTGCCATTTACCTTTTGACGGAACATCCGCGCCCTACGGCATTGTTGTGCGGAAACGATGTTATTGCACAGGGTGCCTTGTTTGCCGCGCAGAGACTGGGCCTGACCGTGCCCGAAGACCTGTCGATTATCGGCATCGGCGATTTCAAAGGGTCGTCAGACGTCGAGCCGGGTCTAACGACCATTCGTATTCCGGCAGAAACCATCGGAACGCTGGCGGGGGAAAAGTTCACCGACTACATTACCTCAGACGATCCGGAGCCATTCAGAGTCTGCTGCGAATTGGAGTGCATCGTCAGAGGAACAACGGGTCCAGTGACGATTTAGCGGCTATACAAGGCAATATTTTTTGACCCCGGAAAATTCTCGTATTGAGCGTTTACGGGTGTGAAGGTGTGAACGCCCCTGCTGGTTGCGATGAACTGATAGCAGATTGGCAATTTTCTCGCTTTAAGTGCTTGCGGTGTGAAAACTGCTGCATGAGCGCCGGATAGTTCGCTTCCGCGCAGTAGAAAAGTTATGATTCACACAGACTGTAGCAATTCATTAGCCGAGTAGTTGCACCTCTTGGACGCCATGCGGCGGGGTTACGCTCCAACTGTTAGCCTCAGTCCTCAACTTTGCGCTGCTTTATAGTAGTCTTGAAGCCACCTGCAGAACTGGTTCACCTCGTTTCGTTTTTCCGAGGTGACCTGAACGACCAAAAAACACTGCGGGCGTAGGCAGCCGATCATCGAGTGGAGAGACCAGCAGTCCCTATTTGATGTAGTTGCGCAAAAAATCCTCCGAGATAGTCGCCGCGCCTTGGCCGAGGGAAACGATCTGCAAGGCAATCAGTGAAGAACCCACCTTCATGGCAGTGTGGTCCGGCAACTCTATGCCAGCATTCCCCGCCATCTGAGCCCAGTCCGCCTCTGAGCCGATGATCTGGACAGCCCGTTCGGCCAGTTTTTCCAGGCACAGGTTGCGACTGAGCGAGTTGGCCAGGCTTGGATGGCAAACGATTTCGGCAAATTGACGCCCCAGATGGCGGAAGTCGCGTTCGGCCCAGTTGCCATATCCGGCATACTCGGAGTTACCATTTTACTTTGGGTTACAGACAGCTGGCATGGAATCGCACCTGCGTGGGTCGCACTTGGGGCCGCTCTGATCTGTGCATTACCTGTAGTCGGTGTCATCCCCTTCAGTGATCTTCCTCAGAAAGTAAACATTGCGCCAATCTTCTTTGTGTCCGGGGTCATTGGGTTCGGAGCCGTGGTTTTTCACTCCGGAATAAATGCCTGGGCCGGAGTGTATCTGGTGACCATGTTCATGAAGCAAACCTTTCCAGCAATACGGCAATATTTGCCTCTCTGGCCGCCATCGGATCACTGGTGGCGGTGTGTACAACGGTTCCGACTGCGCCAGGTGTAATGACGCCACTGGCAGGACAATTGGCAGAAACCACTGGCTGGCCAGTTGAGTGGGTCTTAGTGGCGCAAAGGAAGCTCTCTTGGTCTCTTTCCAAGCATTCCCTACCTGTCAACCGAAAGTCGCGTTCTTAAGTTTTGGAAATTTTGGCCCGTTTCCGAGTCACAAAGACTCGAAAACCTAAGTAACTGAATCTGTTGCATGCGCAGTCTCAGTAATTAAGCGATCCGACAAGAATTGTTGGCTTTCAATAAAATGAAACCAAGTGCCTGAGAGTTTTACATTTTTCAATACAGTACTTTGAATGAAAAAAGTTTCCGGCCCCTCCCCAAGAGGAACCGGAAACCCCATCTTTTTGCAACCAATTGATTTTGCTTGACCTTATCTAAGGACCACCACGCTGCAATTGGAATGCCGTACAACCCTGGCGGCCGTAGATCCCAGTAGTAGGTCAGAAAGACCGGGTCGGTGTGAGGACACGACGACACAATCTGCCTTGTGCTTTTCCTGCCAACTGAGGATTGCATTGGTCGAATGTCCTGACACAACATGAACATCGATCACGTCCGATCCCAGCTCTGCCGTCAAAGTATCCGCAAGCTCCTCAATTGCTTTCTTAAGCTGATCCTTCGGAAAGTATGACGCCATGTAGGATGGCAGCTCTTCCATAATGGACAAGACCGAAATCCGACCACCGTCCGCCAACAGTTTTTTCGCTGCTTCTATGGATGCCGAATACTCTTTCTCATGTCCGGGAGCTACGGGGACAAGTATATGTTTGAACATCTGATATCCTCTATTTCAGCGCGTTGGGCAGCCAGGTGGCGATTTCCGGGAAGATGAAAATCAACGTGAGGCCAACGAATTGAAGTACAACAAAGGGTCCAACCGAGTTGTAAACATCGCCCATACTTACGTCCTTGGGCAAAACGCCCTTGATCCAGAACAGAACGAAGCCGAATGGAGGGGTCAGATAGGCGATCTGAATGTTAACGATGAACAAAGCGCCGAACCACAGTTTGTCGATCCCCAGTTCATCAATGATCGGGATGAACAGTGGGGTACAAAGCAGAATGATGGCCCAGTCATCCATGACCATACCCAGGATCAAGATGATCAGCATCATCATCAACAGGATGCCTGTGCTTCCGCCTGGCATGGATAGAACCAGATTGGTCAGAAGGTCCTGGCTGCCCAAGGTATTGAACACGTTGAGATAGACAGTTGCGCCAATCAGGATCCACAGGCCCATACCGCTAAGCTTTACTGTCGAAACCAGCGATTCAACCAGAACTTCCTTGGTCAGTTTGCCATAGATGAAGTTGATGACGAATGCGCCCGCAGCACCAAACGCAGCAGCCTCGGCAGGCGTTGCGATGCCGCCCCAGATAACGCCCAAAACGATCACGATCAAAAGGGCAAAGGGCCAGATGCTGAGCACGGCGGTGAGTTTTTCACTCACCGTGAATTTCTGATCTGCCGGTAGAGCGGGCCCAAGTTCCGGCTGAATGCGGCAACGGACACCGATGTAGATGGTATAGAACATGGCAAGCATCAGACCCGGCATCAGACCGGCCATGAACAGGTCACCGATGGATACTTTTGCCAAAAGACCATAGAAGATGAACGGAACGCTCGGTGGGATCAGCGCGCCCAGAGCGCCACCTGCCGCGATACACCCGATGGCGATCCTACGGTCATAATTGTATCGCATCATCGAGGGGTATGCGATCTGCCCCATGGTTGTCGTCGCAGGTGGCGTGATGCCAGTGATAGCTGCGAAAACGGTACAGACCTGAACCGTTCCCATCGCCAGTCCGCCATGAACATGTCCAATCAGCTTATAGACAGCGTCATAGGCGGCCTCGGCTATTCCGGAAAATCGTATCAAGGATCCCATGAACAGGAAGAGCGGCACGGTCACCAGAATCGAACTCCACGGAGTCGAATAAAAGGCACTTGGCACCGACAAGAGCGCTCGCGGTTCTATGATCATCGCAAACAGTACGGCTGTACCGCCAAGGCCAAATGAGACCGGCAAACCCATGAAAAGAATGGCGAATAGCACTATGAAGTACAGCGCTGTGATAAGTTCAAGGCTCATTTTTTGTCTTTCCTTAGCACGTGGCAGCCTAGGAACGTCGGCTAATGCGCGGTTCCAAATGCCGTATTGTTGGCGGCATTTTCCGGGGCACCGCTGGCTCGTTTAACAAGCCAGCGGTCATTTTGTGCGTCACGTATGACGAATTTTCGGTGGATTAGTTCCCTGCAGCTTTATCTTCGAGGAACTTTTTGTAGATTTCGACGCCTTTGGCGTTTCCTTTAGATGCTGCAGCAACTTGGGGCCAAACTTCTGCGATGGACTTTTCACGCATTCTTGCCACTTCTTCGTCGCTCAGCATGATCACTTCGCCACCGGCATCGCGCAGGATTTGCAGCGCTTCTTCAACGCCTTCCGCGTGCATACGGCTGGTTTCAAAGTAGGTTTCTTCGAAAATACCGTCGATTTGCTCACGCTGCCAGTCCGTCAGGGCATTCCAGCTTTGCAGGTTGATGAAGATTTCCTGGTGCTGTGCGGGGTTCCAACCCGGCATGATCGCGTAGTCGATCACTTCCTGGAAGGACATGTCGTCGATCCCACCGGTATCCCAGTAGGTGCCTTCGATCGTTCCCAGCTTGATGGCAGTATAGATTTCGCCACCGTTCATGGAAACGGGTGCACCGCCCATTGTCGAGTGGAAGATCGCCTGAGGACCACCTGCGCGCATTTTGTGGCCTTCCAGGTCTTCCATTTTTTCAACCCGGAATTTGGTGAACATCGCGTTTGGACCCTGGTTGGTCCAACCAGCCCAGTGCAGGTTACGCGCGTGTGCAGCTTCCTGAACGATATCGCCGACGCGATAATCAGGATTTCCCCACATCACTTCCCATGCTTCTTCGGTGTTGTTGGCGCCCATTGCCATACCGAAAGCCAGCATGCCTTCCGGCATATCACCACCATAGACGGATCCCCAGCCGGCATAGCCGTCTGTTTGACCGGCTGCGGCTGCAGAGAAGGCTTCGGCGCCGCTTACCAGTGCGCCAGCAGGCTCGACACGGATTTTAACGGTACCTTGTGTTGCTTCCTCAACGGCTTCAACCCAAGGGATCAGGCCGTTGTCCCAACCAGCGTCAGTTTGGTCAAATGCCGGCTGGAAAACCCATTCTGTTACCTCATCCGGCGGGCCGTCTGCAGCGAAAGCAACACTTGCGCTGGTGGCAAGAGCACCGGCCCAAAAGGCTGTCTTTATGGATTTTTCAAGTTTCATTTGTATCCTCCTTGTTTGTAGAGATGATTTTTTTTCGTTTTGATCTTGTTCAGATTAGGACGTCGCCGGGTTTCGGCTTACGCCTCATCAGGTTCGCCGCCGAAGATTGTTTGCAAATCCACAAGAAGCTTCTTGATGACGATCAGCAGAACAAAGAACCCGGCGAGTGGGATTGCAAATTTGATTGGGTAGATCGGAATCGGCACCGATGTCGGCGTCCACTGGTTGAGCATCAGTGAAAGCGAACCCGCTTCGTATCCTTTCCAGATCAGAGTCACCAGAAAGAGGATCGCGATGGGCGCGGTCAACACATCTAGGATCGCCTTCTTTCGCGTTGTCGCATTCGCGTAGAAAAGATCAAGCTTCACAAAGCTATCATGCTGCAGCGAATAGATACCACCCACACATGCCAAAAGCACCATTGCGGCCTGCAAGGTGGTGCCGATCCATTGCGATGGGTTGTTGAGCAGGTAACGCATGAAAACGTCGGAAACACCAAACGCCATGCAGTACAAAATCAGAAACCATCCGATCCAACCTGCGAATTCGGATATGGCCCCTGTAAGAGCTTCAAGTCCTCGCATCAGCACGCTTTGTCCTCCCCGTGAAAATGCCTATTTTGAACAAGGCGTTGCAATGACTTTGCAGACCCAGCTCTGTCTTCCCTAGAAGAATATGATGCGTTCCATACGCGAGCAGGCGCAACCCCTCATTTCGCAGAAGGCTTGCATCGTCCTCCTCGGGTCAAGTTAAGATTATGCGGGCCAATAAGCGAAAGGCACAGATCGATGAAAATATGGGCACAGATCAATCCAATGCTTATCACGTTGTAAAATAACAATAATATTCGATATCGACTTGAAATTAAGCGGATAATTTCAATGTCGATGGGAACAGTTAGCGCCCGTCCAACGCACATTGCTTCAATGGATCGACCAGACGGTGGTTCTTCGTCGTCCTGATGCATTCCAAAGATGAGATTCAGAAAAGCACTAGGATGCTACACAGATTTTGCGTTGGCACGTGTTAGTGTTTTCACGAGGCCTTTGGGATCAACTTCAAATAATAGAACCTCGCCGGAATATGACGTGGCGCTTCAATGTCTCAATGCGAGAATTTTAAGAATGGCCGCTCAATCCCAGCCTTGGCTCAGACAACTTTTCCGCCGGTAATATCGAATTCAGCCCCCGTGCGAATTCCGGATGGCCATCTGGTTGTCATGGTTTTGAGTCGGGTATTGAATCGCACCCCTTCCATGCCGTGGATGTGATGGTCGCCGAACAAGGACCGCTTCCACCCTCCGAAAGAGTGATAAGCGACCGGAACCGGGATTGGCACATTTACTCCGACCATACCTATGCGCACGCGCGCCCAGAAATCACGCGCAGCGTCACCGTCGCGGGTGAAGATCGCCGTCCCGTTTCCATATTCATGATCGTTTACCAGACCAACTGCGTCTTCGTAACTGGCGGCTCGCACCACGGAAAGGACCGGTCCAAAGATTTCATCCTTGTAGATGGGCATATCAGGCGTCACTCGGTCAAACAGGCACCCGCCGATGAAATAGCCGTCTTCGTACCCCTGTAACGAGATTTCGCGCCCGTCGACAACAAGCTCGGCACCCTTTTCAAGGCCCTGTTCAATATAGGAATAGATGCGGTCGTAGTTTTGCTTGCTGATCACGGGACCAAGTTCTGAGGACGGGTCGGTAAATGGCGCAACTTTCAAAGCCCGCACCCTGGGTGCCAGTACGTCGATCAGCCGATCTGCTGTGTCTTCACCAACGGGTACGGCAACTGAAATGGCCATACATCGCTCGCCCGCAGAGCCATAGTCCGACCCAATGAGCGCGTCCGAAACCTGTTCCAAATCCGCATCCGGCATAACGACCAGATGATTTTTTGCGCCGCACAACGCCTGCACGCGTTTCCCGTTCGCCGAGCCACGCGAGTATATGTAACGCCCAATTGCCGTTGAGCCGACAAAGCTGACCGCTTCAACCAATGGATGATCCAAAAGCGCATCCACGGCCACTTTATCCCCATTCACGACGTTGAAAACGCCCGGTGGCAACCCGGCCTGCGCCAGTAATTCCGCGATGCGCATCACGACCGAGGGGTCCTTTTCGGAAGGCTTCAGCACGAAGGTATTTCCACAGGCAATGGCCACCGGATACATCCAAAGCGGGACCATGGCGGGAAAATTGAAGGGTGTTACACCTGCAACAACGCCCAAAGGCTGTCTGACAGAAAAACAATCTACGTTTGCTGCAACGGCCTCTGAATACTCGCCTTTAAGAAGCTGAGGAATCCCACACGCGAATTCGACAACCTCGATACCGCGCGCAATCTCGCCTTTTGCGTCCGGCAGAGTTTTTCCATGTTCTGACGACAGCAGTTCAGCCAGTTCATTGGTGTGTTTTTTGAGAAGATCGCGAAACTCGAACATAACCATCGCGCGTTTGGCAGGCGGTGTTGCCGCCCAGCCCGGCGCCGCCTCAGCCGCTGTTCTAACGATGGTGTCTACGTCTTCGACAGAGGCCAGCGTTGCCTTTCCGGTCACCGCCCCGGTGGCCGGGTTTACAATTTCAGAAATCCTGTTGCTCGCACCTGGCCAGAATTCGTTGGATACAAAGTGCCCCAGAATATTCATCTCTCACCTCGCTACATTCGACCTGACGGACCTATGGGCGCGGTAAATCAACAAAAAAATAACTTGCTTTCGCGTGGGCAAGTGACTCGATCAGACCAGCCCGATTGGCCTTGCCCATCAATAAAGGTAAGTTTGTTGGCCTGTTGGATAGACACAGATGAGTTTAAGTGTGGGCACAGCTAGAGCGCATCAATGGCGCTGCGCAAGGTGCGAAGACCCTGTTCGATATTGCCTGCAGGAACAGCGGAAATGCCAAGCCTGAAGGTTGTTTCACCCTTCTTTTCATCAGAAAAACAGACGCTTGACGGCTCGATAATCACGCCCCTTTGACGTGCAGCTTCCGCGATTTGATAGGCGCTGTGCCCTTGGGTGCTGCGGAAGAAAAAGTTCGTGCTGCCATATTCGTATTGCAACTCGAAATCGGGAAACAGCTCTTGGATGACCTGCGATGCGACGTGCCAGCGTTCGTTGAAAATCCGGTGCATCTTTGCCCGGTGCGTCTCATGATGACCAAAACGCAGGAACAGAGATGCGGTGTGTTGAATGACGTGCGGTGGATGGCGGATCATCATTCCGCGTAGGGCGCGCGCTTCTTGCACCAGAGATTCCTGGGCGACCAGATAGCCCAGCCGCAGACCCGGAGCCAAGCTTTTTGAAAGGCTGCCAGTATAGATCACCCGCCCCTGAGAATGCCCACTATACAAAGGAAGCAGACTGTTCTCATCAAAGTCCATGTCACCTTCGTAATCGTCTTCGATAATCAGGAAATCTTCCTTCTTTGCCATGTCCAGTAGCTGACGTTTTCGGGTCTGCGACATAGACAGAACTGTTGGCATCTGACGGTTTGGCGTCACATAGACCAGATCGCATCCGGCCAGTCTTTCATCGACAACAAGACCCTCACTGTCGACGGGGATGAACCGGACCTCATCAAAGGTCTGCTCGAATATGTTACGCGCGTCGGCATATCCTGGATCCTCAATTGCAACGACGCGGCCAAAGCCACGCAGCAAAGCCGCCACGATATAGATGGCCTGCTGCGCACCCATGGTAATCAGCACGTTTTCAGGCTTGGCGACGATGCCTCTATGCGGCAACAACCGGCTACAGATTTGTTCAACAAAGGTGTCGGAATCACGATACTGGTTGTCACCTGTCCAATTGCTGAGGTCGCGCATGTTCAACGCCAGTCGGGAACATTCACGCCATTCAGCCAAAGGAAACCTGTTCGAGGCCGCCTGATTGCACACGAACGGGAACTGATAGTCCGGCCAATCCGCAGGCCGCGTGATACAGCCTGCTTTGGATGGCAAACGCCTTCTGGTTATTCTTTCGACGATGTTCGGGAAATTCGCGTTGATCTCTTGATCTGCCTTGGCCTGCGTCCGGTTCAGATGGAGAGAGACATAGTAGCCAGATTTTGGCTTCGAAATGATCGTACCTTCGTCAACAAGCCTGGAATATGCACCCAACACCGAGTTCACAGACACCTTGAGATCGCGCGCAAGTGCTCTGCAGGAGGGCAATTTCGCTCCATTTTGCAGTACGCCGCTTGAAATCAAATAAGCCAACTCTGCGCGTATCTGATCGCGTATACCTAATGCGTCATCGCGGTCGATGTTCATCACATTGACCAGATTTGACGCCGAACGCTGTGCATCGGATGCCTCTGGTTGATTTTTGCAAGAGAGATTTTTGCTCATCGTGAACTGGCCATTTGATAAAACACAAGACGCATGATTATTGTGATCCTGCATCCGAGTTTTGGGGGCTACGCGAATTGTGTACGTATCCCGGAATATAGAAAGCCTCTGGGCTTTCCATTCTCAAAACCGACATCCGACAAAGGGTAGCGCCTTGCCAAAGCATTGTGAAAGGTCAATCGAGCTCTGTTCAGGCTGATCAATGATGTGATTGCCCAGCTTGAAGTCTGAATTGCCCCACAGACCACAAATCGCCGTCGACAAAGAAGGGCTTGAACAAGCCAGAGACAGGTCGGCCAGTGTATTCCCGTTGTAAACTCGCAATAGCCTGAGATTGCCTGGTTCCATAAACACCCCTTTTATCGCATGTTTGCTCGGACTGTATTGCGATGGTCTCACCCTATCACTGACTACGCAAGATTCGTTCACGTGAAGATTCGCGGGTTAACATGGGGGTTTTCCCCATGTTTCTTAAGAAAAACGGTGCGGGGCCTCAGTCTTCGTCAGCTGTGGCTTAGTTCACCTCATCTGGCAACATCAGGGTGCTGAACTCAGAACTGCTGCCGAAGCCAAGAATTGAACGCTTCGATTTGTGGGCGAACAGCAGCGCGGTGATCTGTTCTAATGAGGTAATGAGATTGCTCCAATGCTACCGCTTCGCCAGCGATACGAATGTTCTGTCCGGCCGCCATCGCCCGTGCCACAAAACGTTCAATGACCACGGCACACCCCAAACCAGCACCAACCATTTCGATCGCGGCGGTTGAGGTGTCGGTCGCCAGCGGCGCGCCAGGGTGCGTTGATTCCAGCGAAAAGGCGGAAAGATAGCGCGCCCAATGATCGTCAAAACCCAAGATATGAATTGAGGGGTGCTGCAGTAAGTCCTTGGGCCCTTTTATCATTTCATGAGACACGGCACTGACAATCGGGACAATCGCCTCGTCCGAAAGCGGCTCCAAATTAGGGCCTGCATAGTCTTTGGACGCTAAGACGATATCAACATCGACCGGGTGTTGTTCCGAGGAATCCTTCCAGATCGAGGTTAAAAGTTTGACGCTGGTGTCGGGATGGTCGCGCAGAAAGCCATCCAACCTTGGAGACAACCACATGATGAAGGCCATCGAGGCACGTATAGTGATCGTTGCAGCCCCGCGGGGACCAAATAGGCCGGTCGTCGACATCTCAATCGTGCCCAGTGCTTCGCGGACAGGCAGTAAGTAAGCTTTGCCCACATCGGTCAATTGCAGACTTTTGGGGCGGCGCACGAACAGCTTATCGCCCAGCTGTGCCTCAAGGGCTTTGATATGCTGGCTTACGGCAGTCTGTGTCAGGCCGATTTCTTGACTCGCAGATGTGAAGCTCAGCAATCGCGCTGCGGCTTCGAAACTCCGCAACCAGTTGAGGTTCAGATTGTGGCGCATCAGCTTTCCATTAAAATTTTATGTTCATGGGCTCGTTTTGTTTCGTTTTATCTGTTCAAGACTGCTCTGCATAGTATCGGGGTGTGCGACCGCGCACTGACCGGTTGAGATTTCCTGAAGGAGACCATCATGACTGACACCAGCCAATCCAAACGGGATGTCGCTCTGGATTTTGTAGACCTCGACCGCTACCCGATTGCCGATCTGGACAATGGCCCGGGTGCAGAATTATTAGCCCAATGTCAGCTCAGCATCGACACCAACGGCTGGTGCAATCTGGATGGCTTTCTGCATTCCAAGGCTTTGAAACAGGTGAATTCAGAGGCAAACGCCCTGCTTCCGACGGCGGAGATTTTGCACGTGAAGCGAAACATCTATCAGGGGGCGATTGACCCTTCGCTGCCTGACGATGATCCGCGCCGAAAAGAATTCATCCATAGCGCCGTGCAGCTTGCAGATGATCAAATACCGGCAGAGTCCGGCCTCAAGCAGCTGTACCAGTCAGAAATTTTGACCGAGTTTGTGCGGCGGGTGCAGATGAAAGACCAACTGTATCGATGCGCGGATGAGTTTCAGGCGCTCAACGTCGTCGCCCTGCAACCCGGAAGCGGACATGCCTGGCACTATGATACGACCGAATGCACTGTCACGCTGTTGTTGCAGGCTGCCGAAAAAGGTGGCGAGTTCACCTTTATTCCAAATTCCCGGACAGACTCGGATGAAGACCGAGAGGCGGTGGACCGCTTGTTGGATGGGGACTTGTCTCATGCCCAGACCTTCGCGCGCGGGGCGGGAACGCTGACGTTGTTCCGTGGCGGGTACTCGTTACATGGCGTGACCAAGGTTGAAGGTGACCGCCCCCGTATTACGGCCACGATGACTTATGACGAACAGCCCGACCGCGAAATCGGGGATGAGATCAACATTCGCATATACGGCAAGCGGGTGGAAAACATACTGGCCAGCCGCAAGGCTGAAACCACGGGCTAAGGACGGAAAAGAATGAAAACCGCACTTTTGGTGATTGATGTTCAAATGGCCCTGGCGCACGAGGATGCTTTGGGCACGGAACGGTCATGTCCTGAGGCAGAAAGCAATATTACCCGGCTGCTGGACAAGTTTCGCGGCGACGGCAGCACGGTCGTTCATATTCACCATCATGGTACGGATCCTGATGACCCGTTTCACCCCGACGCCCCAGGTTGTGCAGTTCAACCGTTCGCGGCCCCGGCCACCGATGAGCCTATCGTCGTCAAGACCGGCAGCAGCGGTTTTGCGGGAACACCATTGCAGGCAATTCTGCAAGACGCTGGCGTCGAGCGTGTTATCCTGTGCGGTGCGACCGCCAATCATTGTGTAGAATCGACCACGCGCAGTGCAGCTGATCTTGGCTTTCAGCCAATCTATGCAGCCGATGCTGTTTGGACATATGGGCTTACCGGCCCGGACGGAAAATCCCACAATGCCGCTCAAGTTCATTCGGTTAGCATGGCAACGCTTAACGGTGAAATTGCGGATGTGAAATCAACAAACGACATTCTGGCCCAATAACACTGGCGATCAAAAAAGAAGCGCTGCGTTGAATAATTATAAGTCAGAATTCAAAAGCATGATTTCTCGCCACTTTTTTGTTTTTTCCGTCGTGAAAGAAATAGCAGACTGAACCGAAACGTCCGCCGACAAGTTACCTAGTCAACTAGCGCCTTTTTCAGAAACAAGCACCTCTAATCGGGCTGCGCGCCCGGGCAGTTCAGTAGATGACGTTAAGCATCAACAAGGAAACAACCAGGAACAGAATTGTCATAACCCCACCCGAGCGCACAAAATCCATAACCTTGTAACCTGCAGGGCCCATAATCAGCGCGTTGACCTGATGGGTTGGAATAATAAAGCTGTTCGAGGTCGAGATTGCTACGGTCAGTGCAAAGACAGCTGGGTTGCCTCCTGCCGCCACCGCAATCGAAATGGCAAGCGGCACAAGCAAGACAGTGGCCCCGACATTCGACATGACCAACGAAAAGGCTGTGGCCAATATCGCGACACCAGCCTGCAGCGCCCATATCGGCCAGCCGTTTAGAATGATCATGATTTGCTGGGCAATCCATGCCGCCGTTCCGGTGTTTTGCACCGCCTGCCCAAGCGGTATGAGACAGGCCAGCAGGAATACGGTGTTCCATCCGACTGCGCGATAGGCCTCATCCACACTCAGTACACGTGTGAGCATCATTCCCGCGGCTCCGGTCAGCAGGCACAACGACAAACGAACGTCGGTGAACAAAATCAGCGATAGGGAAATTGCGAAAAAGGCCAAGGCCCAACCAACCTTCTGCGGCCTCAATTCATCCTGTGGGAAATCCGTTGTCACGACGACAAAATCAGGATCCCGCTTAATGCGCATCAGGTTGTCCCACCGGGTATGTGCAACAAGCATGTCCCCTGCGTGAAAATCCTCGAGCCCGATCTGAGTGGAATCGTGCGTGTCGGTTTCAACATGGCTAAGCGTTTCTTCACCGCGGTGAATTGCAAGCAACGACATGCCATAGGTCTTGCGAAACAAAAGTTCGCGCGGGCATTTTCCGATCAGTTTGCTATCGGGCGTCACAACGACTTCGGCTATGCCGGCATTGGTCGGCGCAAATTCTTCAACGAAGATATCCAAATCCGGCAGAACCGTTAGACCAAATTTCAGTGCAAATTGTTCTACATCCCAGCGGTTTCCGATGATGGCCAATCTGCAAGGTGCTGCAATCTCGGCGGTCAGGACCTGAACCATCGACGTTTTGCCGCGATAAAACGTAGAGATTATGTATAGGTGTTCTTCGTGGTTGATATCAGCCAGAATGCGCCCCACCAATGGGCTATCCTCGGGCACGATCACCTCGAAAACATCTGCCTGCAGCCCGTACACCCGTTGCAAATATTCCTGCGTACCCTGCCCTGTGCCGGTACTGTCAGATCCGGTATCGCCTGGTAATACCCACCGCCCAAGCAGCAGAAAATACCCGATCCCGGTTAAGATCAGGACCGCTCCGATTGGTGTAACCGAAAAAAGACCAAATGGTTCAATCTGCTGATCAGCGGGCAGACCCTTGTTTGCAGTGATGACGAGATCGTTAAGCAAAATCAGCGGTGATGAGCCTACCATTGTCATCGTGCCGCCCAAAATGGCGCAAAACCCCATGGGCATCAGCAAGCGGGACAGCGGAATTCCGGACCTAGAGGAAATTCGGCTGACCACGGGCAAGAACAATGCGGCCGCACCGACGTTCTGCATAAAGGATGAAATAACGCCGACCGTGCCCGAAACAATTGGCAGCACCCGGTTCTCGGCGGTGCCGCCATATTTCAATATGACCGCCGCAACTTTGTTCATGATGCCGGTTTTATCCAGACCCGCCCCCACGATCATAACCGCGATGATGGATATCACCGCGTTGGACGCAAATCCGTCGAACAGTTGCGAAACATTGGCAAGGTTCTCAAGCCCCGGAGCGTAGCTAAGAAGGCCAACCAGAACCAAAACCAGTATCGCAGAAAGGTCTATTCTGACAATTTCCGATACGAAAAGGAAAACGGTGAAGGCCAACAAAGCGCACACCACTCCCATCTCGAACGTGAAGGTTACGTGTTCCACTATATTCACCGAGACATTGTCAATTTTGCTTTAAATTGAACAACTAAACTATCAAGCTCGCGCTGTCATGATGTTTCAGTATGTACCGGCAAAACGAAACAAAATTTCAAGGCGATGACGCCAGAAAACAGAGTGATGAGCGCCTCACGCCTCAAACATCCTAACGAAACACTACTTATCATCCATGAATACAACGCCCGTCCAATCGCCTGGCGGAGGGTCCGCCAGCAACCCTTTTGCTCGCTTGATCATAAAAACGGACGCAGGATCGCCCCCGCGCAAATTATCTGCGGTCTCAAAGGACGCGACCGCCTCGGACATGCGCCTGGCCCGGTAATGGGCAAGACCTGTTTCATATGCCTCGATCCACGGTGGGGTCTCAGCGACACTGTCAGCCATGGCAATCAGTTCGAAAACGACCAGTTCTCCGGACCGGCCGGCAATTTCAAGCGTATCCAGTTCCCGGACGATGATCACATCACCTGCTTCTCGCCGTGTTTCGGGCCCAATGAGGATCGCGCTGCCATAGGCCTTGTTGGCCACTTCTAGGCGGCTTGCTACGTTTACGACGTCCCCAATTGCAGTGTAGTTCAGCCGCTGTTCCGATCCGATATTCCCAACCAGAGCTTCACCACTGTTCAGACCGACCCTGACGCGCAGGGAATCGTCAGAGTCACTTCGCAGGCCAGCACTTTCGACCACGTCCACGAGTTCCAGCGCAGCACGACAGGCATCTTCAGCGTGGTTGAGATTTTCTCGCGGGGCACCCCAGAACGCCATCACCGCATCCCCGATGAACTTATCGATTGTTCCATGATGCCGTTCAATGGTCGATGACGCAGCGCTGAAGAATGGTGCCATCAACTCGACAATCTTCGGGCCATGCTTTTCGGTCAGGCCGGTGAAACCCGACACATCACAAAACAGCACAGATATCGTTTTTGTTTCCCCTCCGGGCTGCGTCTTGATACCTGCCGCCACCAGCATTCGCACAAGATCGGTCGGCACATACTTTCGAAACGCCGACAGACCCGCCGCCATGTTGGCCGTCGCTGCGGACAGGTTATTTAGCTCTTTCAGGCGCGAGGGACGCCGCGAGACCTGCTCGACATCGAAACGTTCAATTCGGCTGAGGTCTTCGGCAACGCGCGACAAAGGGTTTGCCACAACCTTGCGCATTAACCAAATGGCAAGACCGGTCGCCACAACAACCACCCCAAGCAGCGCATAAATCAGATTGACAAGCGTCCGGTCGATACCTGCCAGGAAGGCGGCTTCGGGGATGACCGTGGCCACGCGCCACCCGTAAAATCCAAGCGGGGTCAGTGCCACGGCATAGGGCACGTCGTCATACACCACACGGGTCGTCAAACTGCCTGCAACATTCGGACCAGAGGTCGCCAAAAGAGTTTCCCCAGACATTTTGGCAACTTCGTACAGCTCACCTTCACCCATCCGCGCCGGGGTGACCTCATCCGCCTCCGGGTCCGGTACGGCGATCACCTTGCCATCCGCGCTCAGAATATAGGCCGCGCCAAACTCACCCGGCCGCAATGATCCCAGAAAGCGCGACAGGCGATCCGTTTCAATGGCCACCGTCAACACGCCTTGGCGTCTGCGGTTCACGTCGATTGCCCCGGCAAAGGCGTAGACCGTTTTGTCGCTACCCGGCAGGTCGCGCACCTCGATCCAGTCCGGCGTATCGCGATCAATGAAATTACCGTACCAGGCGTGATCGCGCGGATCATATTGGGTTGGCGAAAACGAGCGGTCTTCGAATTGGATGTCCCCGGGAATAAAAATGTAGCGGTCCTTGCGCAGGCTCCGATCCCGGATCTCGTCGTTGATTTCGATCATCTCCAGCCCGCTGTCGCCTAAACGGTGGGCGGCGAAGAAGTCCCCGTCAGGCCAGCCGAAGGTAATCCACGATATGTTGGGCTGCGCCTGCAATTGCGACAGGAACACAAACTCTCGCTTGTCGGCTTGCTGTGTCTGAATCACATTCTGAACAAAGATTGTCCGGACCGCTGCCCAGGCCGCTTCAGCGGATCTTAGGGTCAATCCCACTTCGATCCGAACAGTGTTGGCGATTTGACTGTTGATCTCGGCCGCCAACATCCGACTGTTTTCCCGCGCGGTCGTCCACCACAGCGAATGCACCACAAAAGTCGACGCGCCGATTGAAAGCGCGACAAGTATTGATACGGCAATTCCTACGCTGACTCGCACTTGTGGTCCAAACGGCTGTTGGTGGCAAAAGCCTGGGGTTGATCGGCCAAATGTGAGTTGAAGGTTAAAGGGCGCAATTCCTTGTTTCCAGATGGTTTCAAGAAACATGCCGATTTGTTTACCCGGTGTTGAACACAGCAAGTGAATATCTGGTCACGCCGTACGACCCACGGGTCATCTACCACAAGCGCGTGATTGCGGTGATGGGGGGTTGGCATGCCCAGCCCCCATGTGTAACAGGACGCATCCCGGTCGCAGCCTACCCGGGTAACAAAACAAGGGTTCAAAAAATGAAAACGATTGTAATCTGCTCGGGCGGGCTGGATTCGGTGCCGCTTGTCGATGAGATGACAGGCGAAACCTATTTCCGGGCTTCGATACAATTGGCCGAAAAATCTATTGGCAGCGGCGCGTATGAACGTCCTCTTCAGGCCGGAATGACCGTGGTGGCAGAGATGACCACAGGCGAGAATACTATGCTCGCCTATATGCGGAAGCCGGTGCATCAGACCGTGAACAACGCTTTTGACGAACGCTGATGGAAGGCCAGGTTACAAGCCAACAAAATGATGACGGTCTTGTAACCTGTGCGAGGATGGCTTTTCGACAAACTACTCAGGAGCGCATATTGGCTCCATTGGCATCGTAAATTGGTGCACCCAGAACCGTGGCGACATAGAACGTGCCAAGGATTTCCACCTGCAGGATCGTTCCCGGCGCGGCATGTTTCACGGCAACATACCCCATGGCCATCGACGCCCCGACCCGATGCGCATAGCCACCGGAAGAGACATACCCGACGGCAGTGCCGTCTTTCACGATCGCCTCATCATTCGAAACATCTATTCCGTCGACGTCGATTGTCATGGTCACTAGCTTCTGTTTGACGCCTTCGGCGCGGGCCGCCTCGGTCGCCGTCTTGCCGACAAACTCTTTGTTCCAATTGATGAAGGCTTCCATGCCGCTTTCGACTGCATTGAAATCCGGGCGGAATTCAAGCGTCCAGACACCCCACCCTTTCTCCAGCCGCATCGACATCAACGCGCGGGCCCCATACCAGCAATAGCCCAGATCGGCCCCGGCCTCTTCAATCGCTTCGGCCAAGCGCAACAGGTATTGCGGCTTGCAATAAATCTCATAGCCCAGTTCGCCGCTGAACGAGATGCGATTCAGGATCACCGGTACACCGGCCACATAGGTCTGGCGAAGATCGCGGAACTTGAAGGCCTCGGCCGAGACATCCTCTCGCGTCAACCGCGCCAACAACTCGCGGGATTTGGGGCCAGACAATGCGATTCCGTGCCAATCGTCCGACACGTTGGCATAGCTCACATCATCCGGCAGGTCCTTTTCGAACCAGCGGCGATGCGCCTCTTGCATGGCGCCTGAACCAAACAGGATAAAGTGATCGTCGGCCAAACAGGCCACGGTCAAATCACCAAAGAGCTTACCCTTGGGCGTCAACATAGGTGTCAGCGTCAGGCGCCCCGGTTTGGGCACATACCCGGCCAGCACGTAATCTAGATAAGCCCGCGCACCCGCGCCTTTGAATTCATGTTTGGCGAAATTGGCAATCTCGATCCCACCAACAGCCTCTTGCACCGCTTTCACCTCACGCGCGACATAGTCGTGACTGCGATTGCGCTCAAAAGTCGGGTCTTCATGCGCGTCCTCAGGGCCATCGGCGAACCACAGCGCGTTTTCCAACCCAAAGCCCTGCCCCATCCGCGCGCCTTTTGCGACCAAACGATCATAAAGCGCAGTGGTTTTCTGCATCCGTCCCTTGGGTAGCGATTCGTTCGGAAACGTCATCACGAAACGGCGTTCGTAGTTTTCCGAGGATTTGATTGTGCCCCAGTCTGGCGTTGCGAACTCGCCAAACCGCGCCACATCCATGGCCCAGACGTCGATCGAAGGCTCTCCGTCGATCATCCATTCAGCCATGGTCAGACCCACACCGCCGCCTTGGCAAAAGCCCGCCATGACGCCCACTGCGACCCAATAGTTCTTCATCCCCGGCACCGGGCCGATCATCGGGTTGCCATCAGGACCAAAGGTGAAGGGACCGTTGATCATGTCCTTGATCCCAGCCTCGCCAATGGTAGGAATGCGTTCAAACGACATCTCCAGCCGATCGGCAATGCGGTCAAGGTCAGGTTGCAGCAGCTCATGCCCAAAATCCCACGGCGTGCCGTTCACCTTCCAAGGGGTCGATTTCGGTTCATACGTGCCCAGCAGCATCCCCTGCCGTTCCTGCCGGAAATAGATGTTGGCCTCATAGTCGATCCCGGCGGGCAGGCGCCCCGCCTCTCCCATGATCTCCATCCGCTCAGCAATCTGAGGGATTTTCTCGGTGATCAGATAATGGTGTTCCATTGGCTGAACCGGCAGGTGAATGCCAGACATATGCCCGACCTCGCGCGCCCACAGCCCTCCACAATTCACCACGTGTTCGGCATTGATCTGACCTTTGGGCGTGGTCAAATCCCACGAGCCGTCGGGTCGCTGCGACATCGCGGTAACACCGCAATGGGTGAAATACTGCGCACCATGAACGCGGGCAGATTTGGCAAATGCATAGGTCGCTCCCGACGGGTCCAGATCGCCGTCCTGATCATCCCACAGCGCTGCATAGTAATGTTTCGGATCGACCAGCGGGTGCCGTTCGGCCAACTCGGACGGAGAAATGAACTCCTGATGCAGGCCCATATAGCGCGCCTTGGACCGCTCGCGTTTCAGATAGTCGTACCACTCCTTGGTCGAGGCCGCGTAGAACCCTCCAGTGATATGCAATCCAACCGAATGGCCCGAGGTCTCCTCGATCTCTTTATACAGATCAATGGTATAGCTTTGCAGACGGCTGATATTCGGGTCCGAGCTGATCGTGTGAATCTGCCCCGCCGCGTGCCAGCTTGAGCCCGAGGTCAGCTCATCTCGTTCCAGAAGCACCACGTCCTTCCAGCCGAATTTGGCCAGATGAAACAGGATCGAGCACCCAACGACACCGCCACCAATGACAACGACCTTGGCGTGGGACGGCAGCGGTTTGCCGGTGGCTGTCTCATCTTTTTGAATCTCGGGCATACGTGTTTTCCTTGGTTGACCGGCATAGGTGAAAGGTCGGGGGACTTAGTACCAGGCGTCGGGCAAGCTTTCTTTGCGTTTGGCAACGAATGCCTCCAATTCTTCTTTCAACGCCACGTCGATGGGAGGTGCCTCATAATCTTTCAGCATCTGGTTCCAGCGTTCATAAGCCCGCGTGCGCATGTCCTTGGCACCTTCATCCTCCCAGCTTTCGACGTTTTCACTGTGGCTGAGCGCGGGTTCATAAAACGCATCCTGATAATTACGAATGGTGTGACCGCAGCCCAGGAAATGGCCGCCGGGACCAACCTCCTCATAGGCGTCACTGGCCAGCGCTTCGTCTGATGTGTCCAGCCCCAGGTCCAGAACCTTTTGATAAGACCCAAGCCGGTCCGCATCCATGATCAGCTTTTCGAATCCGGCGCACAGTCCACCTTCCAGCCAACCCGCCGATTGCAGCACGAAATTCGCCCCGGCCAACATGGTCGAATGCATCGAATCCGCGCTTTCATACGCGGCTTGCGCATCCTCGATCTTAGACGCGGTCAGCGATCCGCCACAGCGCAGAGGCAGGCCCACGCGTCGCGCGAGTTGCCCGATCGCATAATTCGAGATCACCGGCTCGGGCATGCCAAAAGTCGGCGCGCCGGATTTCAGCGACATCGAAGACAGGAAGTTCCCCAGTATGAAAGGCGCACCGGGACGGATAAGCTGAATATATGCACAGACCATCATCGCCTCGGCCAATGCCTGGGCCACCGAGGCGGCGGTCGATACCGGCCCCATCGCCCCGGACAGGATGAACGGCACTACCATCATACCTTGCCCCCGGCTGCTGTAGACCCGCGCGGATTCCGTCACCACCCGATCCACCAGCAGCGGTGAATTGGTGTTCACGTTGCCCATGATGACACAGTTTTCCGCCATCACATCCGCGCCAAATACGATCTCGGACATGTCGACACTGTCCTGAGCGCGGCTCATCTCGGTAATTGCGCCCAGATGCGGTTTGTCGCTTAGCGTCATGTGGGCCAGCAACATATCCAGATGCCGCTTGCTGACTGGAACATCACACGGCTCGCAGGTCACAAAACCCCCGTGATGCAAGTTTGGGTGCAGGTAGGTAAGGCGCACCAGGTCTTCAAAGGAGTTCAGATCGCCATAACGCCGCCCACCTTTCAGATCACGCACAAAAGGGGCGCCATAGACCGGAGCGAAAACCTGATTTCGACCGCCGATGACAACCGATCGATCCCGATTGCGGGCCAACTGAGTAAACTCACTCGGTGCCTTGGCACAAAGGGCGCGAATCCAATCTGCAGGGGCGCGCACGATATCACCGTCGACCTGTGCCCCTTCGCACTTCCATAGCGCAAGCGCCTCGGGGTCGTCACGAAAGGCGATGCCGACGTCCTGCAAAAACCAATCCACCTGACGTTCCAGACGAACGACCTGCTCCTCGTCGAGCAGATCGTAAAACGGGGCCTGGCGCTGAATAAAGGGTGAGGCGGGCACAGCGATATGTGTATCCTGCCGTTTTCTGGATGTCCGAGCGCGCCGTGCCATTGAAACCCTCATCGCCATGTTTCTTCAAGAACCATAGCGCTCAACCACATCTCTGTGACGGTTGAAAATATTGATGTTTAGCATAATCTGAAGTTATGCAAAAACCCTGGTCCCTCCTCTCCTCGCCTCGCCATCTGGTCGTCTTCGAAGCTGCCGCACGCACGGGATCATTCACCAAAGCGGCAGAGGAGTTGAATGTGCAGCAACCCGCCGTCAGTGCCTCGATCAAGCAATTGGAAACCTCACTTGGCGTCGTATTGTTTCGGCGCAGCCATCGCAGGATCACTTTGACCAATGCAGGAAACCGTCTGTTTTCAGATGTCACCCGCGCGTTCGAGCTGCTGTCGCATTCTGCAGCTTCGATCCGGCAATTTGCCAGCAATGATCACGTGACACTCAGCGCTTCCTCGGCATTCAACAACTACTGGCTTATGCCTCGAATAGCATCGTTTCAGCAAAATCATCCCGATATTGAGCTGCGCCTGCAATCCAGCGATCGCGAGCCGGACCTGAATGTGGAAACTATCAGCCTTGCCGTGCGGTTGGGCGATGGCAATTGGCCCGATTGCGACGCGCATTTGATATCGGATGAGGTGATCTATCCTGTCGCTTCACCTCGCGTCATGGCCGCTGCCGTCACGCTCAAGAATGTGCCCGGCCTTCTGAATCAACGGCTTATTCACCTAGAGGAGCCGGTCCGTGAACGCCCCACATGGGAACAGTGGTTTCGCACCTTTGGCATCACCGAGGTCACCCCTCGTACCGGTCTGCGGCTGAACGATTATGCCTTGGTTTTGCAGGCCGCGATGGCGGGTGAGGGCTTTGCCTTTGGCTGGCATCATGTCGTAGCTCCGCTGGTGCGGCAGGGCATGCTGGCGGCGCGTCCTGAATGGGCCTGGAAAACGGGCAAAGGGTTTTATCTGGTGTGGTCCAAAACTCGCCCCCTGACACCAAAGGCCGAGATTGTGCGGGATTGGATCCTGTCTTCCCGACAAGAGGGATAACAAGGGCGGGGCGGGCTTTAACGCCGCTCCGCGTCCCTCATTGCGCGGCTGGCTGCCACTTCAGCACTGACACCGCTGCGGAACATCAAAAACATCATCATGGCCACCAACACAAGCAGGGGAAGAACCATCAGCTGGATTGCGTTCATCCCCAGATAGGCCGGCTTATCCAATACTCGGCCGAACAGGTTTTGATGCAGGTTGACGTTGTAAATGTCATGATCTTCAACGTAATCAGTCGCCTCGCGCCAGGCGTCTTCATCTCCGGGTTTTAGTGTGGTTTTCTTGGTTTTCAGGACCCACTCATAGCGCAAGGACGCCTCAGCTTCGTTCCACTCGCCCTTGGTTTCAAAATCGACAAAGCGGTTTTCAAAGCTGTGACCGACCGGTTGGTTCAAGGATGCCGGCACATTGCGCATGACCACTGTGTGTACAGCGTGGATCGGATTATTAACCTGCGATTGCCCTGCCAACGCCGCGTCATCATCAAGCTCGTAAAGCTGATCCGAAACCACATAGCCAAAATGGCTCAGGTCCGCCCAAAGGCCATCTTCTTCGAACCCGCCGCGCGGCAGGGAATATCGCTGCACCAGCCGAATGACGTTGGCGTCAAGATCATCCTCAACAACCATCGCATCGGGATGCGTGGCACCGGGAAAGCGATCCGCATACCAATCTTCGTAATTCTTGTGCCGCTTTTCCTCATCCTGACGATCAAAAAGCCACCGCCTGTAATCTGCGTTCACACCGCGCCAGGTTTCGGTCACATCCAGAATGGCAGCCACCGGACCTTCATCCAACAAAGTGTACTCTTGCAGAACTTCGGACGTGGGCTCAGTTGGAAGATGCCGCACAATCTCGACCAGTTCGGTGCTGTCCGGTGACAGCGGCAGCCCCCAGGTGAAATCGGTCAGCGAAATGGCCCGACCGACTCCGCCCTGCAACAAGTCGGTGGGGTCAACAAACCAATCGCCCTGTACATCTCGAATGCGAACAATCGCATGATCAAAAACAAAGGGCGACGGCAACATGCGTGGCAAGGCAGGTCCGATTTCATGATCCACGATGACCGCATCGGCTTGAATACCCAGATGCGCCAGCATCGAAATCAGCAACAGCGCCTTATCCTTGCAATCCCCGTAAGCTGTGGACCAGACCGTATTCGGCGTACGGGGTATCCAACCGCCTTCCCCGATGGAAACACTGAAATACCGCACACGGTCCTGAACCAGTCGCAGGGCCTGGGTCGCGCGCCATTCGGGGTCGTCCGATTGCGCCGCGATCTCTTCAAGTATCGCAATCAAGTCATCGGGCAAAAGATCAGGGCGAGGTCGGTAATCTGTCGCAAAGCGCTGTGCGATCTGTCCCCAATCGAGAAACGTGGACAGCTGCATCCCGTCATTCGAGACATCCCAGGCCTCTGCCGCATGCAGGTTTCCGTCTTCCTCCTCAATCTCGCCAAAAGCCCACGACAAGACCGTGCGCCCATTGGCTTCGTAACGGTTGATCGAGAAGTCTTCGGTATGATTTAGACCAAAACGGGTCGACGCTGGCAGGTCGATGCTTATCCGCCTCTCCGTCCAACTGCCGACTCTGGGCTTGTCTGCCCAATAGTGGAACTGATCAGGAAAAACCGGTGTTGTCGCTTTTTTAGACCAGATGATCTCAAGGCCATCCCCCACGCGCAGATCGGCGATCTGGCCGAAATATTCAATATCGCCCTGCATCACGCCGGATTTGAGTTCACGCTCCAGACTCAATTCTCGGAACGGCAAGTCGAGTTGGTCAAATGTCTTTCCGTCCCGATGTATCCGCAGCCGATGCAATGTGGCGCGTTCGAAAATCGGATCCACCGTCAGGCGAACCTCACCGAAATCCTCAAGACGGGACCGGTCGTGAACAACAAAAAATCCCTGTCTAACGATTTCATACCCGGCCTCTTCGACCCGCATTTTCTCATCAAACAGGGGTTGGCTCACTGGTCTGTCTGCTGCCAAAGCGGCCCGTCGATCCTGTGGCGAAACCTCTTCGTACCATGCAGGCAGGGTTGGATTTCGCAGCATCTCGGCTGCGGCGGGTTTGGATTGAAGCCAGCCGATGAATCCCAAGATCGTCACGAAAACAATCAACCAGACCACACCGCTGATCAGGAACGACCACCACCGTTTCTTTTTTCCCTGTTTCGGTACCGTGGCATGTCTGGCGCCATCCCATGGGCCCAATCCTCGCGATGTACGGTGGGCAGCAAATAGGTTTGTCGCCGACGGGATTTCAGGGATGACAAAAACCTGATCGTCGGTCAGCTCAACAACAGTCAAAAAATTTTCGCAGTGTACCGCGCGCACCATGTTCCAGCCGATGCGCAAAACCCTGCCTTCCCGCCAGATCTCTAATCCTGACGTGTCGCAGGTCACGGCGGTTGGTCCCCAGGCGATGCCGCGCACAAGCCCGTACCGAGCAAAGTGCAGATGCCGCAGACGGGGCAGATGCTTTCGAAAAAACGACGCATGCGCCATCAGTGCGGTGACCAACAGCACGATGCACAGCTGATTGAACAGCGGAAAACCTGCCTGCACGGTATTACCCGAAACAAGGGACCACAGGCCAAGCGCAGCAAACCCGGTGAGGATCAGGAAGGTCAAATAGTTGAAAACAGAATCCAACCTATTGGGGCATTTGGTTCCTGTTTTCCTTGCGACTCCTTCAAGCGCCTCAAACGCGTCCCGGGCCGAGATATTCTGCACCAACGCCGCATCCGGTGCGTCTTGCAGCGCAAAACTGCCTTTGCCCGAGCGGCTTTCCTGATTGAGTTTGCGCAGCAGGTGCTGGGCATCTTGCTCGGTCGGTAAGGGGATAAAAAGCAACCGCATATCGGGGCTGCGCCACATCACGAACCGCCCATTGCGTTCAAGTTTAGAGATATGCGCAAAATGCCAAGATTCGGTGAAATCCTTCTCTTGTGCGATGACGTGGTCTTGCTCAATCGAATAAGTCACCGCCTCGGGCACACGCTCAGTTGGGGTAAGAATAACAGGCGCGCAGCCCGTCCAAATCGCCCAGAAACTGCCTGCTTTCAACACGCTCGACCGCGCAAAGAACAAGCATAGCAGCCCGACGAACAACGCGGCCCAAGGTTGTTCACCAGCCGCCGAAAGGCCCAGATTCGAATGCCATGAAACAAAGAAAGTGCCCACGGATTCAGCAAGGAAAATGGCAGCCCAGACACTCAAGGCCAGGGCAAAAAGCAGGTTCAGCGCAAACTGCTTGCGCGCCTCCAATTGGCGCAGCTCTGCCCGAACGGCGCCATTCAATTCGGTTTCAACGTTAAAATTGGGTGTTTTGACTGGTGCTGCCGAAATGTCGGGAAAAAGAGCGTTCACAATAAGAGAATCCCAAAAATTCAATACTCGCCAATAGATTGCACCATAGTGGCAGAATTATGGATTCCGTAACGTCCAAATCGCGCCTTGTTCAGGCACCCGCATTCCAGCGCGCGGCGGTGGGGGAACTCAAACGCAGGGAATCAACAGCCCGCGCAGCAATCTGATCGATCACGTCATTCAAATTTTGCGGCTTGAGGTAAAAGGCGGGCACAGGCGGCATGATCACGGCCCCCATTTCCGTTGCAGAGGTCATGTTGCGCAGATGCGCTAACGTCAACGGCGCTTCGCGGGTGAGCAGGATCAAAGGGCGGCGTTCCTTAAGCTGCACGCTGGCCGCTCGGGTCAGCAGGTTGTCGTCCAGACCCAACGAAATCGCTGCAAGCGTGCGCATCGAACAAGGCGCTACAATCATGCCCGCAACCGGGACCGAGCCGGAAGCGATACTTGCCCCCACATCGCCGGTGGCATGGTGCCGTGTCGCCAGATTGCACAGATCGTCCAACGCATCCGCGCCGCATTCCTGCGCCAACGTAAGATTGGCCGCAGGGCTGACGACCAGATCAATCTCAACTCCCAACCCCGACAAATTGCCCGCCACAGCAAGGCTTAGCGCTGCGCCCGATGCACCGGACACCCCCAATATGACACGGGCAGCGCTCATTGGCTCAGCCCCGGCATGATCCGGCCCAACAGATCAGCAGCAAAGGCCGCATCGGCATCCGAAGTTCGCATGATCTCACCCCATTCGCGCGAGGTTTCCGAGCCGATCTTGGTGGTGGCATCGATGCCCATCTTGCCCGCCAATCCGGGTTGGGGCGAGGCAAAGTCGAGGTAATCCATGGCAGTATTTTCCAGCAACATCACATCGCGCACAGGGTCCATGCGGGTGGCCAGCGCCCAGGCGATGTCGTCCCAGTTGGACGGATCGATATCTTCATCCACGGCCACGATCATCTTGGTATAGCTAAATTGCGGCAACATCCCCCAAAGCGCCATCATCACCCGCCGCGCCTGTCCGGGATAGCGTTTGTCGATACTGACAACCGCCATGCGATACGAACAAGCGGCGGGCGGCAGCCAGAGGTCACGCACTTCGGGAATCTGCGCGCGGATGGTCGGCAATGACAGCCGGGTGAACACTTCGCCGATGATGGCAGGTTCATCCGGGGGGCGACCTGTATAGGTGGACAGGTAGACTGGTGCGTCACGATGGGTCACGGCGGTGACGTGCATCACAGGAAACGGCTCGGCCGGGTTGTAGTATCCAGTGTGGTCGCCAAACGGTCCTTCGGGGGCGGTATCAGTTGGGGAAACCCAGCCTTCCAACACAATCTCGGCGTCGGCCGGCACCAACAGTGGCACAGATATGGCAGGTATCATCCGGGGTCGTGTGCCGTTCAGGGCACCTGCTAAACTCAACTCTGACATGGTTTCCGGCAGCGGCAACGCCGCTGACAACAGCGTTGCCGGATCAGCACCCAAAACGATGGCCACAGGCATTTTTTCACCACACTGAACCCAACTGCGATGATGCCCCGCCCCGCCGCGATGAGGCAGCCAGCGCATGATCAATCGGCTCCGGTCCAGAACCTGCACACGGTAGATGCCAGCATTGTAGCGGCTGACATCCCCGGCATCGCTGTCATACGGGCGGGTCACCACCACGGGCCATGTGATCAGTGGACCGGCATCGCCCGGCCAATGGGTCTGTACCGGCAATGCAGACAGGTCGACATCTGTCCCGGTGTGGACAACATCCTGAACCGCCGCCGACCGAACGGTTTTTGGGCGCGCTGCCAACGCCGCCTTCAACATCGGCCAGTGTGACAGGGCATCGCGCAACCCATCCGGCGGCGCGGGGCTGCGCAGCGCCGCCAGAAAGGACCCCAATTCATCCAGGCCATCTGGCGTAACGCCCAGCCCGGCGGCGACACGCCGGGCTGTGCCGAACAGGTTGACTACGACAGGAAAATCCAATCGGTCGCCCTGCGCCGTTACCGGGTGATCAAACCGCAGAACCGGCCCTTGTGCTTCCAAAACAGCGCGATGCACGGCCGTCATCTGGTGGCGCAAAGAGATGGGTTCGGACACCGCCTGGAATTGGCCGGTGCTTTCGCTCCAACCAAGAAAATCACTAAGGGTGGGAAATTTCGGTAAGGTGCGAATGGGACAGCTCCGGTAATCTGCCCTTCCCCTAACAACGATTTTGTCGCGCAGAATTGACAACAGTCAATTAACGGGCACCTGCACCCGCCTACGACAGCAGGACCTGCTAAACCGCCGGAGGTCAGTTTGTCCGATCCTCACATAACAATACCGCACTGCCCCGCCCCTCTGGCGGCGGCGCTGCGGCTGGTACCGCTTGCACCCCTGTCCCTGTCGCTGACGGTTTTTGCGCGCAAGATCGCCCGCACCTCACCCGGCCTGTTTCAGCGCCTGGGCGAATACAGGCAGACCGATTTTGTACTCGACCCGGTCGACCTGCCGATTGTTCTGTGTCTCAATCCCAACGATGGTCGACCAAAGGTGACCCTGACTCGCGGTCAGGGGAAAGGAGTGGCCCGGATCTCGGGTCCGCTTGCGGCCTTGCTTGGTCTAGTACACGGGGCCTTTGATGGCGATGCGCTGTTTTTCTCACGCGATCTGGTGGTTGAGGGCGATACCGGCGCCGCCCTCGCCCTGCGCAATGCCGTGGACGATGCCGAACTGGACCTGGCGCAGGAAGCGGCAAGATTTTCCGGGCCATTCGCGCGTCCGATACAGCAGCTGATTGCCCTGGCCGAGCGTCAAACCGGCATCTGCCTGACCCGACCCGAGGACGCAGTAATATGGTGATGGAAATCGTCTGCCCGGCAGGAACGCCCGCCGCCTTGCGGGCCGCCGTTAAGGCGGGGGCACATACGGTCTATTGCGGTTTCAACGATGAAACCAACGCCCGAAACTTTCCGGGCCTCAACTTTAATCGCAGCGAAATGCGCGATGCTGTAAGTTTCGCCCATCAACACGGCTCAAAAGTGCTGGTTGCCATCAATACTTTCCCGCGCGCAGGGGATGAGGCGATCTGGCACAGCGCCGTAGCAGATGCCAAAACTTGCGGCGCAGACGCGGTGATCCTGGCCGATCTTGGACTGCTGGACCACACCGCCCGCACCCACCCTGGATTGCGACGGCACCTGTCTGTGCAGGCCGCCGCTGCCAATGCCGATGTAATCAATTTCTATGCAGAAACGTTTGGCGTCAAACGTGTGGTCCTGCCACGCGTTCTGTCCGTGCCCGAGATTGCCGCCATCAATGCCGAAACCGAGGTTGAGACTGAGGTGTTCGTCTACGGCGGCCTGTGCGTGATGGCCGAAGGGCGCTGTTCGCTCTCTTCCTATGCCACCGGGTTGTCACCAAACATGAACGGGGTCTGCTCACCCGCCAGCCATGTGGATTACTCAGAAGATCAGGGCGTTCTGGATGCGCGTTTGGGCGGTTATCTAATCCACCGGGTCGATAAGGGGGAACCGGCCCCCTACCCCACCCTGTGCAAGGGGTGTTTCACCGCAGGATCCCAAACCGGACATCTGTTCGAAGATCCGGTCAGCTTGAACGCCGAGCAGTTGATCCCGCAATTGCAAAAAGCGGGCGTTACGGCGCTGAAGATCGAAGGGCGGCAACGGTCGAAATCCTATGTCGCGCAAGTGGTGCGCAATTTCCGCGCGGCGGTGGATGCGCTTGAGGCCGGGCGCCCGATGCCCGAGGGCATGCTGGCCCGCCTGTCCGAGGGGCAGGCCATGACAACCGGCGCCTACAAGAAAACATGGAGATAACGTGATGGAACTGACAGTCGGGCCCAGCCAGTTCTTCTGGCCCGCCGATTTCTGGACCGGGTTTTATCAGAACCTGACCCAGTCTCCGGTCGATCGTGTGGTGATCGGCGAGTTGGTCTGTTCCAAGCGCCTGCCCTTCTACCAGGACCGCATCCCCGATGCGATTGCCGCGTTGATCGAGGCCGGGAAACAGGTTTCCCTCACCAGTCTTGCGCTGATCACTCTGAAACGTGAACGCAAACTGACCGCCGAACTGGCCGAAATGGGTGTGACGGTCGAGGTCAATGATTTGACCGCCCTGGCCCATCTGCCCAAGGGCTGCGCGTTCACGGTAGGACCGCTGGTGAATGTCTACAATGAAGGCACGCTGAACTGGCTGGCGGCCCGCGGCGCAAATCGAGTCTGTCTGCCGCCGGAATTGCCCCTGGCATCAGTTGAGGCATTGACGCGGGTTGCCAATGACCTGGATATCGCGATCGAGGTCTGGGGCCACGGCCGGATACCGCTGGCCATCTCTGGCCGCTGCTATCACGCTCGCCTTCATGGGCGCACCAAGGACAACTGCCAATTCGCTTGCGAAGACGACCCCGACGGGCTCGAGGTTCTGACCGGCGACGGCAGGCTCTTCATGGCAATGAACGGGGTACAGACCTTATCTGACAGCTATGCCTGCACCGACCATCAAATTGACCAATTGCGCTGGGTCGGAGTGTCAGCCTTGCGTCTGTCGCCACAATCCAAGGGGTTTGCGAAACTTTGTATACTGTACCGTCAGCGTCTGGATCAGACCTTGCCCCAAGGCGGTGTTGCGAAAGCGATCACGGCGGATGACCCCGCCCTGCGCCTAAGCGATGGATTCTTGACCGGCGCTTGCGGGGCGGACTGGTCAGGCGCTTCCTGATTCTGTGCAACACTTCTATTGCTTGGCCCGGATTGCACGACATTGTTCCTGAGCGCGCATCCGCACTGAGCTAGCCGAGCATCCCGGACGTCATATCTGGTAAAGAAGCGGGCCGGCCCAACCTGCGACAGGTGAACCGGCCGGGCAGAACTTAGAAATGGGCCGACTTGGTCCCTTCTGGCGCGACGGGCGGTGCGAACTTTGTCAGGTCGATGCCTTCCACGGCGGATTTGTACTCTTCGATCTTCGGCGTCCGGCCCAAAATCGCTGAGAGGACAACAACCGGGGTCGATGCCAGCAAGCTTTCGCCTTTTTTGTCCGGTGCATCTGCCACGACGCGGCCCTGGAACAGGCGGGTCGACGTGGCAAGAACGGTATCACCCTTAGCGGCTTTTTCTTGGTTGCCCATGCACAGGTTACAGCCGGGGCGCTCAAGATAGAGAATATTTTCGTACTCGGAGCGCGCCTTCTGTTTCGGGAACAGGTCGTCGAATTCGAAGCCCGAGTATTTCTCGAGCACTTCCCAGTCGCCTTCTTCCCTCAACTCGTCGATGATGTTGTAAGTCGGTGCCGCAACCACCAGCGGAGCCTTGAATTCGACCTTACCGGTTTCCTTTTCCAGGTTTTTCAACATCTGGGCGACAATCTTGATGTCACCCTTATGCACCATGCACGATCCGACAAAGCCCAGATCAACATGTTTTTCGGCATTGTAATACGAGATCGGACGGATCGTATCGTGCGTGTAACGCTTTGACACATCGGCATTGTTGACGTCCGGGTCGGCGATCATCGGCTCGACGATCTGATCCAGATCGACAACAACCTCAGCGAAGTATTTCGCGTTGTCATCGGGTGTCAGAGCAGGCTTTTCACCCGACTTGATCTCGGCAATGCGTGCATCGGCGATGTCGATCAGCTTTTGCAGCATCCCGTTTTCATGCTCCATACCTTTGTCGATCATGATCTGGATGCGCGACTTGGCTAGTTCCAGCGAACCGATCAGGGTCTCGTCATTCGAGATACAGACCGAGGCCTTGGCCTTCATCTCGGCCGTCCAGTCGGTGAAAGTGAAGGCCTGGTCTGCCAACAGCGTACCGATATGCACTTCGATCACGCGGCCCTGGAATACGTTGTCGCCATGCTGTTCCAGCATCTGCGCCTGGGTGGCATGCACCACGTCGCGGAAATCCATATGCTCAGCCATCTTACCCCTGAAGGTCACCTTGACCGATTCCGGAACCGGCATCGAGGCTTCGCCGGTGGCCAGCGCCAGTGCCACAGTGCCCGAGTCGGCACCAAAGGCCACGCCTTTGGACATCCGGGTATGGCTGTCGCCGCCAATGATCACCGACCAGTCATCCACGGTGATGTCGTTCAACACCTTGTGGATCACGTCTGTCATCGAATGATAGACCCCTTTCGGGTCACGACCGGTGACAAGACCAAAGTCATTCATGAACTTCATCAGACGGGGCGTGTTTGCTTGCGCCTTGGCATCCCAGACCGACGCGGTATGACAACCCGACTGATAGGCACCATCAACGCTGGGTGCCACGACGGTGGCGGCCATCGCCTCAAGCTCTTGCATGGTCATCAGGCCGGTGGTGTCCTGCGAACCGACGATGTTGACCTTCACACGCACGTCTGAACCGGCGTGCAAGGTTTTGCCCGGCGTTGTGCCCACGGCATTCTTGTTAAAGATCTTCTCAACCGCAGTCAGACCCTGACCCTCGTGGCTGACTTCTTTCGACGGAGCAAACACCAAAGGTGCCTCAATACCCAGCGTCTCGGCCGCAAGTGCCTGCAGTTTCTTGCCGAAGACGATGGCGTAGGATCCGCCGGCCTTCATGAACTCTACTTTTTGAGGGGTGAAGGACGAAGGCACGTCAACCAGTTCTTCGCCATCTTCACTCAGAAGCTTGTGCGTTTTGGTGTTGATCTTCAGAACCGTGCCGGTTGCGACCGAATACTTCTCTTCAAGGATCGGGTTGCCGTCATTGTTTAGGATCGCGTTGCCATCTTCATCCACCTTCTTGACCCAGTTTTTCAGGTCCAGACCGATGCCGCCGGTCACGCCCACGGTGGTCAGAAAGATCGGTGAAATGCCATTGGTACCCGCAACGATCGGCGCGAAATTGACGAATGGCACATAGGGGCTGGCCTGCTTACCGGTCCACAGCGCGACGTTGTTCACACCGGACATACGCGACGAACCCACACCCATGGTGCCTTTTTCGGCGATGAGCATGACCCGCTTGCCGGGGTGCTGCAGCTTCAGCGCTTCAACTTCTTGCTGCGCCTTGTCTGAAATAAAGCACTTGCCGTGCAATTCCCGGTCAGCCCGCGAGTGCGCCTGATTGCCCGGCGACAACAAGTCGGTCGAGATGTCACCTTCGGCCGCGACATAGGTTACGACTTCGATTTCTTCGTCGATCTCTGGCAACTTGGTAAAGAATTCTGCTTTGGCATAGCTCTCCAGAACGTCCTTCGCGATAATATTTCCAGCTTCATAGGCCGCCTTGAGACGGTCGGTATCGGCGTCGTACAAGAAGACCTGCGATTTCAGCACCTCGGCGGCCTGATCCGCAATCGAGGCATCCGTACCCAGTGCCAGGTCCAGCAGAACCTCAACCGAAGGGCCGCCTTTCATGTGCGACAGCAGCTCAAACGCGAAAGGAACCGAGATTTCTTCGACCTCAGCTTCGCCCAGAATAATCTCTTTCAGGAATTTGGCCTTTTCACCGGCAGCGCTGGTTGTACCAGGCAGCGTGTTATAGATAAAAAAGTTCAGCGCCCCGTCCCGGTGTTCGCTTGCCACACCCTTGATGTAGGCGACGATCTCTTTCACCAATGCGCCGTCGTCGATGGGCTTGGGGTGCAGCCCTTGTCCTTTGCGGGTTTCGATCTCGCTGAGGTAATCTGTATAAAGGCTCATGGCTGTTCCGGCTGTTAGCGTTTCGTGTGGGTGCCTACCGGGTTTTCAGCGGGCTGACCGCTGCCGGTATAAAATTGTATGCGGCGGTATACTAATTTTTCTAAGACTTCAAGTGACCATCTGAAAAATGCGATCACAAAGTCCGGTATGAGCCGCAGTTCAGCGGAACCAATAGTCCCACCCGTCTAGGTAATACCCCGCCAGCACATGGTTCTGCAGCGTGTTGGGCTTGGCCGCAACGCGGTCCGTATCGGCACCAAACACCTGTACGGCCTGCCAGACATCGGGTGTCAGATAACTCAGCCCATCCGGCACATCCAAACCTCGCCCCGACAGTGGCGCGGGTGAGGCCAGCACAAACCCCATTCCCCGAAACGGTTCTGGCCGAAAGTCATATCCCTTTGAAGGACGAGAAGGCAACGCAGGCGGGTTGATTATCCTAGCAGTTGAACAAACTGCTGAAACAGGGAGAGTCCGGGTGTGAATTGACCTTTGCGGATCATGTTGACCAGCTCGAAGCCAGCCAGGGCAGATGCAGCTGAATCGAAAGACTAAACGGTTATCAAGGCCTTCCTGAAAAGTGGCGGTCAGACGGAACACGAAGCAACGGACTTCGCTGGAGTCTTCGCCGATACGGCAGCTGAGCTCGCCAAATCTGCGAGTTAATCGACCTTAACTTTCATTAGGTAGGTCATGAGCTTTGGTATCGTTTATAGCTTTTGAGCGGACATTCGTTCGAGGCGCAGCATCCGGTAGATTGAGCTCTTTCCAGACCTCGGATGCACCGCACTATCTGACTCGTGTAAAACCATCCGCACCAACAAGGGCGGTCCTTAGCTACCGTTTAGTGGTGTTGCTCAATGCTGCGCCAGCAACCCACATTGCCGACCTTCGCTCTATATGCTCGAAATTGGGGATGGCGAAAATCTAGACTGCGGGTTCACAGCGGACTTTGCAGTCGTTTTCGCGAGGCTATCGCCAGTTTCAGATGATGACACAGTCGCACATTCCCGTCAAAATAACATCGCGAATACCACGCAGGTAAAGACCACACGAATTCGTTTTGAAAAAGAGCTTTAAGCAAGGAAATTTCATGATTCACTATCGAAATTGCATTGCTTTTGTCGCAGTAATTCTTGTTATGGGCGCGCTACTTACCGCGTTATTTGGGGGAAGCCCAACTACGTTAGTGATTGTTGCCGTTTTAGTTTTTGTGGCTTCTCTCACGATCTCGAAAACCAACCCTCTGAACGGAGAAGCCGTCGACCGAACTTACTACACATCGGCTATGTTGGGAGCTTGTCTCTATTTCTACGCGCAGTCAGTGGAGCGCACAGAGTTTCTCAGGTATCGAGACCGGCCGAACTAAGATCTCAGCTAGAGGACTCTCAGTCGACCGTGGATCGGCTTGAAATCGATGTCGAAAATGGAACGGCGCGGCCCGATTCATCCGAGAGAACGAAGAGCAATCAGTTCGCGAGATTAGTCGTGAAATTGCCGAGTTTCGTTCGCTTCAAATCGAGATGAACGCAGCAGAACTGGACGCATGCTTAATTGGAAGCGGCTTTGACTTTTGGGGCAACCGACTTCGGCCTAGATGAGCCCTCTGGTGTTGACGCAATCATTGATGACCATCAAAAGAAGTGGAGCGCGTATTTGCTCAACAATTGTGCTCTGCAGCAAGAACGAAAATCGAACAAGAGCGGGCCATTTATGTCGAAAACTATCCGCTGGCGACAAGGTTCGGCGATATCGAGCAAACCGTGCTGAAAGAGAGAGGAATATCCCAACGTTTGGTACAGCTCGGCGGGTATAGCGTGACGATAGGAACAGCGTCTGCGGTCTTTAGCGGCGAATTCTCTATGGCAGAGCACATCACTGCCCTTGAAGAGGCACAAACCGTCCTCAAACAAAAAATCGACGATGTTCGGTCCAAAAGCCGAGAAATTACCGACGAAATTGAGAAGGAGAAAGAGCGATCAGCTTCCACAATTGGACAGATCGCTCTCTTCATCTGGCCATACGTCTTGATTGCACTGCTAGGGTTAAAGCTCTCTCGCGCGCCTAGAAAGAACACGCCTCAATTGGGTTAGCATCTTACTATCCGACCTCTTCTTAGGGGGATCGATCTGATATCCGCTTCATTGCTGTGTCTTCCGCAATCGCCTATGAGCGGACCAGTATAGTCGGCCCATTGCCGACCTTGAGCGCTATGTTCGAATGCTGCGTTTGCAGCCCACATTACTGCCGTTCGCTGCACGGGCAATATACAGAGTGTTATGAACTCACCAAATGCGGGACGAAGCGGGCGCTAGAGTGTCCTAGGATTAGAGCTAAATTATCGAAGCTCAACGGCAAAACTACTCGGTCTTTCGCCACTTTGACTAATAAGGCGAGGTCGATCTTGGGGCTATTCCAAATGCTCAAGAATTGGTTTCAAGCTATGAAGATAGAAAATGTTCGGCCTGTAGGCAGCGAACGTTAGCGTTTACCGCCCTACAATCAGTAATGGATTTTACCTGCCTTGAACGGGGCTAGGCTCTCTTGGAACTGCTCGATGAACTCTAGCGTCACCAGTGACGGTTGCTTTAAAATCGGACGCACAAGGGAAAGCGTATGTGACAAGAGCGGTTTGAACGGTCGGTAGCTCAATCCCTTGTCTGCATATTGGACGGCGTCCAACTCGCTGACCACGGAAATCCCAACACCTTTTACAGCCAATTCACATGCCGCCGTGAACTGCCTGACTTCGATGTGGGAATTCAGTTTGACGTTGGCGCTTTGAAAGGCTTTTGAAAGCTGTCCAAAAAAATTGCTGTCGCGCCGTGTGTGAATAATCTTGGCGGTTGCAAGATCCGTAGGTGTCACCTCGGAGAGGTGCTCCAATTCATGTCCGGTAGGAAACACGCAAACTGTACGGACATCGATGTCTCTGCTTTCGACGGCCGGATGCCCGTTAAAGTTATCTGTGATTCCGAAATCATATTGCTCACCGATCATCCACTCGAGAATGCGTTCCGGTCTGTCAGGTTCGATCGTCATGGTTACACCTGGCCGATCTTGTAAAAACGTGGCTATGACGTTGGGAAGGTGACTAGTGGCAAACCCGGGCAAACATGCGATGCGGATGTGTCCCGCTTTGCGTTGGGTTATGTCTTGACTAACGTCCGAGATCTGCTTCATCAATTCCAAAACGCGCTCTACGCTGGGTTGCAGATAACGCACCTCCTGCGAAGGCACCAAGCGACCTTCACGGCGATCAAAAAGTTGAAAGCCAAGCGATTTTTCCAGATCGGAAAGCAGTCGGCTGACCGCAGGCTGGCTTATCCCAAGATCCGTAGCTGCAGCAGTGACCGATCCGTTTGTGGAAACTGCCATGAGCGCCTCCAATTGGCGGATCCTCAAAGTTTGACTCATACTTTGATCCTGGTTCGTTGTTCGCTTAGTTGTTTTATAATGTAATGTTATGTTTTTCTCAAAAATTAAATGCTTGAATTATAAATTTGTAACGTTAACGTCGTGAAATCGTCATGTGTGCTGATTACGCGTTGCGGTCGGTATTCAACGAAGCATCAACACTGATGCATGGGAGGAATCATGAATAAGCAATTTCTCGGCGCTCTCGCCGTAACTACTGCGTTGTCCCCCGTGGCGGCGATGGCCCAAACTGAAGTTCAGTTCTGGCACGCCTTCACCGGCCGACTGGGTGAGCTTGTTAAAGCGCAGGTTGAAGAGTTCAACGCCGGCCAGGATGAGTTCGTCGTGGTCGAAAGCCACAAAGGCAATTACTCGGAAACTCTGAACGCGGGTATTGCGGCTTTCCGCGCCGGTGAGCAGCCCCACATTCTAATGGTTTTCGAAGTGGGCACGGCAACGATGATGTCGGCCGAAGGTGCGATCAAACCCGTCTATGAAGTGATGGCTGAAAGCGGTGCGTCGTTTGATCCTGACGCATACATCGGCGCTGTCAAAGGGTACTATACTACAACGGACGGAGAAATGCTCTCACTGCCTTTCAACTCGTCCACACCGGTTCTATGGGTCAATCGCGATGCCTTCGAAGCGGCGGGTGTTGATCCGGACACAGATCTATCGACCTGGGAAAAGGTTGGCGACGTACTTGAGCAGCTTAAGGCTGGCGGCGAGGACTGCCCGCTGGTGACTGCATGGCAAAGCTGGATTCACCTCGAGAACCTGTCGGCCTATCACGACGTTCCGTTCGCATCGCAGGACAACGGTTTTGCCGGTCTGGATACCGAGCTGATGCTGAACGGTCCGGCGCAGGTCGCACACCTGACAGCAATGGGTGACTGGGCCAAGGATGGCAAGTTCATCTATACCGGACGCAGAAATGAAGGTGGTGCAAACTTCCGGGCTGGCGAATGCGCATTGTTTACCGAAAGTTCGGCCGGTTACGCTGGCATCAGCTCCGAAGCCGAGTTCGAATTCGATGTTCGCCCGCTGCCCTATTGGGAAGGCGTCACAAGCGAGCCGCAGAACACCATTATCGGCGGTGCGTCCCTTTGGGTGATGGAAGGTCATGACGCCGAGGAATACAAAGGCGTCGGCGAATTCCTCAGCTTCCTGTCGTCTTCGGACGTTCAGGCGGCGTGGCACCAGAACACCGGTTATCTTCCGATCACGGCCGAAGCTGGTGAAGCCACGCGTGCCGCAGGCTTTTACGACGAAAACCCGGGAACCGATATCGCTGTGATCCAGATGACGGCGAAAGAGCCCACCGCAAATTCAAAAGGTCTGCGTTTGGGGTCGTTCGACCAAATTCGCGGCATCATCGACGAAGAGCTCGAGGCCGTCTGGTCCGGCGAGAAAACCGCTCAGGAAGCGATGGACAGCGCGAAAGAGCGAGGTGACGCTCTGCTGCGCCGGTTCGAATCCGCCAATCAATAAGTCGTAACTCGATGCGGGCCTGTTTCGGGCCCGCATTTTCTATATTCGGTGGTTTATCGGGATGGAAAAACGCGTCACCTTTCGCGGCTGGCTGTTGCCATTGGCGCTAATCGCCCCGCAGGTCATCATTTCCGCTGTATTTTTTTTCTATCCGGCGGGGCAGGCTGTTTGGCAATCTCTATTCATACCTGACCCCTTTGGGCTGTCGTCCCAATTCGTGGGTCTCGGTAACTTTGAATTCCTGCTGAGCGATAAATTCTACCGAGCCTCTTTCGTGACGACAGCGGTGTTTTCAACGCTTGTCACTCTCTGCTCGATGATCCCGGCGTTGTTTCTGGCGGTCATCGCGGACCGCCTGATCAAAGGATCGGGCGTTTACCGGACGCTACTGATCTGGCCCTACGCCGTTGCCCCCGCTGTTGCAGGCGTGCTGTGGCTATTCATGTTCAACACACGCGTCGGCGTTGTCTCGTGGTACCTCGGCCAACTCGGCTATGACTGGAACCATGTCCTGAACGGAACCGAGGCCATGGGGCTGGTTGTTGTCGCCTCGGCCTGGGGGCGCATCAGCTATAACTTCCTGTTTTTCTTCGCGGCATTGCAGTCAGTTCCAAGGTCCGTGATTGAGGCCGCCGCGATCGACGGCGCGCGTTTCTGGCGCCGGTTCTTCACCATAGTGCTGCCGCTCTTGTCACCCACCGCGTTCTTCCTGCTGGTGGTTAATGTTGTCTACGCCTTCTTTGAAACCTTCGGCGTGATCCACACGATTACCGGTGGTGGACCACAACAGGCAACAACCATTCTGGTCTACAAGGTCTTCTCGGATGGGTTCGTGGGACAGGATCTGGGTTCGTCTTCGGCGCAATCGGTCATCCTGCTGATCGTCGTCGGCCTGCTGACGGTCATCCAATTCAAATACGTGGAAAAAAGGGTGCACTACTGATGGCAGCCCAACAACACGGAATGGTCGAAAAACGCGGGATGGGCATCTGGCTGACCCATGCCATGATGATCCTCGGGGTGTTGATCATCTTTTTCCCGATCTGGCTGGCCTTTGTCGCGTCGACCGTAACCCAACCGGAAATCGTGACACCGCCCATGCCGTTGGTGCCGGGTGATCAGTTCTGGGAAAACTACAAGGCCGCTCTGTTTTCCGGCGTGAATGTCCCGGTTGCAACGATGCTGTTCAACAGTTTGGTGATGGCCATCGGGATTGCCGTTGGCAAAATAGTCATCTCGCTGTTGTCAGCCTTTGCGATTGTCTATTTCCGTTTTCCCGGGCGGACAACATTCTTTTGGCTGATCTTCCTGACGCTTATGCTACCGGTCGAGGTGCGTATCGTTCCAACGTTCGAAGTTGTTGCCGGGTTCGGTATGCTCAACAGCTATTACGGATTGATCTTCCCTCTTATCGCTTCGGCCACGGCAACATTTCTGTTCCGGCAGTTCTTTCTGACGATCCCGGATGAACTAGCCGAAGCTGCCCGCGTGGACGGGGCCCGGCCGATGCGGTTCTTCATCGATATCGTGGTGCCGATGAGCCGGACCAATATCGCAGCGTTGTTCGTGATCCTGTTCATCTATGGGTGGAACCAATATCTCTGGCCGCTTTTGATAACCACCGACCCTGAAATGAACACCATTGTGATGGGTATCAAACAGATGTTCCCTTCTGGCGATGATGTGGCCGAATGGCCAGTCATCATGGCCACATCCATTCTGGCGATGATCCCGCCAGTCATCGTGGTGGTGTCGATGCAAAAGCTCTTTGTCCGCGGCCTTGTCGATAGCGAGAAGTAAGAAATGGCAACAGTAACCCTTGAGAACGTCAAAAAGAGCTTTGGCCCGACGGACGTCATCCATGGCATCGATATCGACATTGCGGATGGTGAGTTCATCGTGATCGTTGGCCCATCAGGATGTGGAAAGTCCACACTTCTGCGCATGGTTGCGGGCCTTGAAACCGTGACGGACGGTGAAGTTCGAATTGGCGAAGAACGGGCCAACGAGAAAGAGCCGATGGATCGCGACATCGCCATGGTGTTCCAGAACTATGCGCTTTATCCGCATATGTCGGTGCGTCAGAACATGGGTTACGGGCTGAAGATCGCCGGGTTGCCCAAAGATCAAATCGATCAAAAAGTGACCGAGGCAGCAAAGCTGTTGCAGTTGGAACCTTTGCTGGACCGCAAGCCCAGACAGCTATCAGGCGGTCAGCGTCAAAGGGTGGCGATGGGTCGGGCCATTGTCCGCGAGCCAGCAGTTTTCCTGTTTGATGAGCCGCTTTCGAACCTAGATGCCAAGCTGCGGGTACAGATGCGTCTGGAAATTCGCGAACTCCAGGAAAAGCTAGGGATCACAGCGCTCTATGTGACCCACGATCAGGTCGAGGCCATGACGATGGCCGACAGGATGATCGTGATGAATGGTGGCATCGCCGAGCAGATTGGAACGCCGTTAGAGGTCTACGAAACACCGAGAACTCTGTTCGCGGCACAGTTCATTGGCAGCCCTGCGATGAATGTGTTTGACGCCCAGCGTGAAAACGGGACGATCAAGATCGGTGAAATTGCGGTCGGCCGTTCTGCAGGTCCTGATACCGCGTTGAAGCTGGGGATACGCCCAGAGCATCTGCTGTTGGATGATAATGGTCCGCTGGAATCGGCGATTCAGATGGCAGAACCGTTGGGGGCCAACACTTTGTTGCACGGTCAACTAGCGAGAGTCGGCGGAGCGATCACGATAAGCCTTCCGGGAGTCCATCCGATCGAGGGCCGGCATCCGAACTTGCGGTTCTCGGTCGCCCCAGAGCACATGCATCTGTTTGACCAATCAACTGGTGAAAGGCTGGGCGGCTAATGACGTTTCCTCAAGTCGAAGCCTTCCGTGGTGGCGAAAACCTGATCCGGATCGTGGGCCATCGAGGGGCAAGAGGCGTTTTGCCCGAAAACAGCATGATTGGTTTTGATTTCTCGCTGTCTATCGGTGTCCCGCTTCTTGAGTTTGATGTTGTCCTGACGGCGGATGACGTGCCGGTCATAACCCATAATCATCGTCTGCACGCCCCGAGCTTTCGCGGCGCAGATGGCCTGTTTCTGACCGGGGAGGAACCGAAGGTTTCGTCACTGACTTTCGAAAAGATTCAGCAATTCGATATTGGACGGTTAGACGGGCATTCTGCCTATGGCCAACGCTTTCCAGACCAGGCCCAATTGGAAGGCGTTCGAGTCCCAAGGCTGATGGACTTGCTAGATTTGGTAAGTGAACCAAAATACGGCGATGCCTATCTGATGCTCGAACTGAAGTCGGATCCTGACGTGGCCGATGATCCGCTTCATAGGGAGAACTTTGTCGGGCGAGTTCTACAGGAAGTTCGCGGCAAAGGTCTTTCGTCGCGCGCGGTACTGCACAGTTTTGACTGGAACCTTCTGGAGGAATGTCAGCGAAAAGCTCCTGATATGCCGTCTTCTTACCTTACACAGCTTCCAGATAACGCGGATGATGTTGGGGAGGATTCCTCGAAAGCGGTTTGCCCTGACTTTCGTGGTCGTTGTGATGAAATTCCCGATTTGGTCAAGCAAGCTGGCGGTTCGCTTTGGTGCCCGTACTACGCGGATGTAACGGCTGAAAATGTGGCGCGCGCAAAAGATCTGGGCCTATGTGTTGCCGTTTGGACGGTGAATGAGCACGAAGAAATAGACAGGATGATCGACCTGCGCGTGGATGCAATCGTATCTGATTACCCTGGGCGGGTTCAAAGGCATCTGTCGGATTTAGGCATGGGTTGGCATATCGACAACCAGTGAATTCTGCATTGCTAATTCGTGACGTTTTTTATGTTTCTTCCAGTCGCAATCGGAAAGGATTGGTCACATCATCACTTCAACCTCCTGTGTAGGGCGAGAAGCATAACGGCTCAGCGTACTAAACAAGCTGCAGCATTGCCTCTGCAATTGTTCGGCGGTCGCCCCAAAGTACTCCTTATCACGTCGCGTTACACAGGACGCTGGATCATGCCCAAGGGCTGGCCGATGGACGGTGAGCAAGACTGGCGCACGGTAGAAATTGAAGCGCTGGTGGAGGCTGGTGTGGAAGATACAGTTTCTCGCAAGCCGATCGGTGAGTTGAGAACGCTAAGACTTTTAACGACGGTACCAGTGTCCAAGTGAAAGCCACCGTCTACCCGCTCTACATCGTTAAGGTGAAGCGCCGGTGGAAGGAAAGGCACGAAAGAAAAAGGCACTGGTTTTCACCGAAAGGAACTGCGAAAGCACTCAAACAGCCAGAGTTGGAAGACTTGCTCTTAGACCTAAAAACAATCCAAGAAAGAACAGATCAATACCCGCAATCGCAGCGGCTTGAGGCTATCAACCCCTGGCCAGCTTCGCGTACCCGTTTCTGGTCTGTGGCGTTTTAATGCCCAACAAACTACCTGCGAGCTGTGTTTTCAGAATCTGCGCAGTTCCACCACCGATGGTAAACATGCGCACGTCGCGATACATGCGCTCGATTGGCTCCTGCGCGCCGTATCCGCGCGCACCAAATATCTGCAAGGAGTCGTTGACGACTTTGATCGCCTGTTCAGACGCAAAGGCTTTTGCCCTGGCTGCCATTGCCATGTCGGGAAACCCAGTCGAACCAAGGGATCCAGCGGCTTCGTGCAACATCAGACGGGACGCATGGACCGCCGTGTCCATGTCTGCAAACATCCATTGAAGACCCTGAAACTCCTGCAACGGGCGGCCGAATTGATGACGCTCACGCAGGTATCTTTTTGAGTGCTCCAGCGCACCGGCTGCAATTCCCATGGCTACCGTTCCCGCCCCGACACGCTGGCTGTTATAAGCGGTCATCAGATCGGCAAAGCCACGTTTTATTCCCGATGGGGTGACCAGCGCGAAACGCTCATCAACTTCCAGATCGGTAAAACGAAGCTCAGTTTCGGGCATGCCGCACAGCCCCATGGTCCGTTCGCGACCGACCACATCGAACCCTTTGGGGGCGATACCGTTTTCAGGATCGTAGTGAACCAGAAAACCGGTGATCCCGAGATCGGTTCCGTCTTCATCCAGAACACGCGCAAAAATTAGGTAAAGCTTCGAAACGCCGCCGCCCGTGATCCAGTGTTTGCCGCCGTTGATCAGATATTTCCCGCCAACACGCCGGGCCGTTGTCTGCATCTCGGTCGCCGCGCTGCCGGCGTTGGGTTCAGTTATACAGATCGCGGGCTTGTCCCCGGACAGGACAAGCGGGGCCACAAAATCCCGTTGCTCATCTGTGCCATAGGCCATGATCGCGCTGATGCCGCCCATATTGGCCTCGACGACGATCCTGGCACTCAACGCGCAGGCCTTGGCGATTTCTTCGACGGCCAAAACCACGTCAAGGTATGAGGCGCCGAGCCCTCCGAACCTGGGCGGGATTGTCATGCCCATAAGCCCTGCGTCAGTCAGTTCACGTACGTTTTCCCAACAATAGGTGCGAGTTTCGTCCCAGTGACCGGCCCGGTCCGCAAATCCTGGAGCAAGTTCGCGGGCGATTTCCTGATACGTCTTTGTTCCCTGGTCAAGCATTGGGTCATCCTCTCTGTTCACAATTATGTGAGAGCTCGCATGTTATTTTCAATCGAATTTACTTTGCCTTTAAATTAAGTTTTATTGAACTTATGCAGATTTCAGCTTTTGAAACTCTGGTTGCAATTGCGCAGCACAGCTCATTTTCTCGAACCGCAGAAGTGCGCAACATGACACTGTCTGCTGTCAGCATGCAGATGAAATCGCTGGAAGAAGAGCTTGGCACAGCGTTGTTCGACCGCCGGTATCGACCGCCCAAACTGACGCCACTCGGAGTGAGGGTTGCTCAGGACGCCAAGACAATAGTTGATGCCTACTCAGTTCTGAAATCAAGATGTGTGCCTACCGATCAACTGACCGGAACGTACCGGGTCGGGTTTGTCCCTTCTGCTGCTGCTCGCATTCTGCCCCTGTTTCTTGGAACGGCAGAACAGCTGGCTCCAAAAGCAATGTTGCGAACCAGTACCGGATTGTCAGAGACTTTGTGCGAACAGGTCCGGAACGGTCAACTGGATGCCGCAATCGTAACTGAAATCGCAGATGCGACATTTGATCTTTGCTGCGAAACCGTGATCCGTGAGGAAATGGTGATCGCGGCACCGCTGGACAGCAAGGTAAAAGGACTAAGCGGACTTTCCGGATCACACCCCTTTTTGCATTTCATTCCGTCGTCGGGCATTGGCAAGCTGATCGCCCAATACCGTGATCAGATGCAATTGAAGTCGAAGGAAGTGATTATCCTTGATAGTATCGAAGCCATCGTAAACTGCGTTAAAAACGGCATCGGATACGCACTTTTACCAAAAACAGACGTATTGCGGTATGGCGCTGAACAGGTTCTTGTCCTGCCGTGTAAGCCGCAACCGTTGTTTCGCAACATCTCACTGGTGACACGCGAAGACGCCTTGACTGAAGTATGGCGCTCAAAGCTGAGGACATTGCTTGAGGCGAGCATAACCGGTCTGGAAAACACAGAAATCTAAGTTGTTTAAATTGTTGGGTGGATCGCCCGCAACGCGGTCCATATCGGCACCAAACACCTGTACGGCCGCCAGACTTCGGGTGTCAGATAGCTCAGCCCATCCGGCACATCCAAACCTCGCCCCGACAGTGGCGCGGGTGAGGCCAGCACAAACCGCCGTTCCCCGAAACGGTTCTGTCGCAAATTCCTTTGAAGGACGAGAAGGCAACGCAGGCGGGTTGATTATCCTAGCAGTTGAACAAACTGCTGGAACGGGGAGAGTCCGGGTGTGAATTGACCTTTGCGGATCATGTTGACCAGCTCGATGCCAACCAGGGCAGATGCAGCTGAATCGAAAGACTTGAAACCCAACATGGGCCTGATCCGACGTTTGATGAATCGATGTTCTTGTTCAATGATGTTGTTGAGATACTTCTGCCTCACCATCTCGATCGGTATCGGATCACCCAACGGTTCAGCGTCGCGTGATCCAGTTCAACGCCTCTTTCCGCCATGATTTCCTCCAGATCCCGATTTGACAGGCCGCATCGGAGATAGAAGAAAACAGCGTACAAGATCACGTCTTTCGGAAAGTGCGCACCTTTGAATGAGATGGTCACGGTCTGCTCCTGTCTTATCTGAGCATGCGCCACCAAAACGACACTCAGTCTGACAGGTGGAACAAAGTTTGCGACAAAACCAACTTGCGCAACACCTTATAACTGTCCTGCGCGTCCAGCTATGATCCGCAAAATTCGCAGATTTGGACCATTACCCGACCACCGCCAAAACGTCCAGCCCGGCACCGCATGAGGTGCAATTGATCGAGGTAAGCTCGGGCAACCTTGTCATGTCTGCTGTATCTTTATGCCAAACGGATCGAACCAGCGCCCCTGAAACCACATCGACCCTGCCCCCCAAAATTCGCCCGACAGCAATCTGTTGTCTTCGCCCGTGGCATTGACGAGGTCATAAGTCTCACCCACTTGCAGTTCCTCGTCGAACCGCCCTCGCAGGGCAATACACTCGGCTTGTTCCACTTCGGTAACCGTGTAGGAGTTGTTTTCATACTCCAGCGTCTCGCCCGGTTTGAAAGGCGGTCGGAACTTTGGCATCCGTCCGTCGGAAATGCGGATCTGTTCGACCACGTCACCCTCATCCACCGAAACCCAGGAGATCGCGCCTTTCTGAGACGTCCCGCAGAACTCGTCCCAGAACCCGCGACCATAGGAATAGCGCGCGTGTCCAAAAATCTGAATTGCTTTTCGCCCCAGCTAGACCGTGTCCCCGATCCCGAACAGCAGCAGCGTCATGCATGACACCCTGATAGCCCGCAAGCGCAATATGGTCCCCTTTGAAAACAGTGTCGAGCCACAGGATGAGCAGGTCACGACCTTGGCCGCGTCAATAAGATCGGGCACAAAGACCCGCAATTGGGACAATTGAAATCTTTCATACCTCAGGTCTTTCAAAGCAGTCGAAATTCAAGCGTCAGTAATCCTGTCTATTCAGCGGTTTCAAAGCGCAGACGGCGCACCGAGGTCAACCCGGCCGTAGGCGGCCAACAACCGCGCGGACCATTTTTGGGCGATGTAATCCGCCATGAACCGCGACGGTGCCATCAGGGTGACGACCCCCTGCCCTATCAGCCTCTGTCAGATGTTGGAACCAACTCGCCCATAGTTCAGGATCGCGCCCGTGCAATATGGCTTGCACCTGCGTCCAGACCTCCTCGTCCGACGGTTCAAATGGTGCAGGTTTGACTTTGAAAGGGACGATATTTGTGTCCGGTTCGGGATCATCCGACATTCGGGCCTGAAAATCGGACCCGATGGTGGGCCAGATGTCCGAAGTATCAAGCATCACCTGTTTCAGGTCCAGCTCATACACCGCAACTCGCCCGCGCAGCGGCTCGCTTGACCGCAATCCAGCCCATCGACCGCAGCTTTGCCATTTCACGTTTCACCGTGCGTTCGTTTACTGACCACAGACGCGCGATCTCTTCCCGCCCAATCGACAACTCATTGTTGCGCCAGTTGTACCGGGTGGTGATCAAGGCAATGATGCGTAAAATGCTGCGCTGGCGATGTTTGTCGCCAGACAGGGCGTAAACTGTCAACGCTGATAGAATGTCGTATTTTATGGCAGGCGCATTTCGCCCTACCGGTTTTGCAACCTGCATTCCTATTCTCACCGCTCTGTCTGCCTCAGACGGGTTATACCGCCAATGATACGCTGTTTGCCAACGCTTTTCATCTTGATGACCTGATTAGCGTCCAAACCGACGATTCTGTCAAGCGGAGTCTGATCTTGGATCGCTGCCCCCAATCCAATTCAAATTAAAAGTGAAAATAGGTGAAGTATTGGTGATGGGGGACATCTTGGGTGTCCCCTTAATATCTACTTTTGACCCCTATATGGGGCATTTCAGTGCTTAGCGCCCCCTAAATCTTGGATCGCTGCCACGAAACCATAGGGGTCGAATCGGATGCCAGCCGAATCGGATCATGCGGTGTAGCGCCTTGTAATCTTACCCGTGGGTAAGATTACACTTATCATATTTTCTTTTGCGTAAAGCGCAAATCAAGCGTAAATAGTAAAAACGTATAAAATAGCGTCCAAAAGAATGAGACTTGAGGCATGTACACGCACGAAGACCTGAACGCATTGCGCAATCAGTCCCTCAAATTGCAGGGCTGGATCCGCCAACAGACCTTCAGCCCTGAGATGGAAAAGACCCTCCGCCGCTTTTCAAGCTGGGAGGTGTCCGAACTGATCTTTCGCGTCAACCAGTCGACCTTTCGCGGCAAGCTGGCGGCGGACCTGTCCCTGCCCAGTGGTGAGGTTGAGCCGGATGGCCGCCAGCGTTGGTTCAGCCTGGAAGAGGTGAACGAGCTGCGCCGCCGCCTTAAGGTGAACCGCAACCTGATGCCACCCCGCCCGTGGGCAAGCGCGCCATCCGGGCGGCGGTGGCCAATTTCAAAGGCGGAGCGGCAAGTCGACCGTTGCTTTGCATCTGGCCCATGCCGCGGCGCTGGATGGGTACCGGGTGCTGGTGGTGGATTTCGACCCGCAGGCAACGCTGAGCCACTCGATGGGTTTGACCGACGTGACCGAAGATTTCACCGTCTGGGGCATCATGGCCCGAGATTTGATCCGCGAGACTGAGCGGATGAACAACCGCCCTGCTGCCGCCGATCCGGCACCACCCTGCCCCGCCGTGGTGCCACCCTCGATTACCGATATGGGGCTGGGCGATTTGCGCATTGCGGATTTCATCAAGCAAAGCTCTTGGTCGACTATTGACGTCATCCCGTCCTGTGCCAACGCCGCCTTCGTTGAATTTGCTTCCGCGCAGTATCGGCACCTGAACCCCGAGTGGTCTTTCTTTGCCGCCGTATCGCGCTATCTGGATCAGATCCCGGATGATGCATACGACCTGATCCTATTCGATTGCCCCCCGGCGATTGGGTACCAATCCATGAACGCCGTTTTTGCAGCTGACATGCTCTATGTCCCCTCTGGTCCCGGCTACTGGGAATATGACTCGACCACGTCGTTCATCGGTCAGCTGGCCGAGGCGTTGGAAGACCTCGCTTATGGTTTCGACAAGACCTTACCCACGGGTAAGATCGGCTTGCCCAAAACCTTTTGTGAGCTGCGCTTTCTGCTGACACGTTACGAGCCGGGCAATGCCCTGCACCTGGCGATGTTCGATGCGTTTAGGAAAGTGTTTGGTGACCACGTGGCCGAACACCCGGTTGAGATGACCCGTGCAGTCGAGCAATCCGGCCGCTTCCTAAGTTCTGTCTATGAGATGGATTACCGAGAGATGACGCGCGAAACCTGGCGCCGCGCGCGCTCGACCTTTGACAATGTATATGAAGAATTCCGGGACGTGATGCTATCGGCCTGGGAAAAGCTGGAGGATGACGCATGAGCCGCAAACGCAGAATGTTTGACATCGACATGCCGGCCATGGATGACATTCCGGTCGGCAAGGTTCCGGACAAGGTGCTGGAAAAGCGACGCGGACCGATGGCCACCGCAATATCGGAAAACGCGGACGCGTTGCGCGACCAGCAATCGACCGAAGAAACCATTCGTGCCGAAAATGATCGTCTGGCGCATGAGCTGGTCCGGTTGCGGTCGGATGGCTTGGTGACCGAACATGTAGTCTTGTCAGATGTGGTCACCGAAAACTGACCCGTGACCGCAAGCCCGGCCCCGATCCGGAGTTGGAGGAATTGAAGGCCTCGATCCGGGATATCGGATTGTCAAACCCCATCCGGTTGGAACGCCGTGCGGATGGCCGGTTCGACCTTATACAGGGCATGCGCCGCCTGTCGGCCTATCGCGCGTTGCATGAGGAAACGGGGATGATCTTTATGCGCGTATTCCAGCAGGTATCTCTGAAGCGGCAGACCTGAACGACAGCTACCGTCGTATGGTAGATGAAAATCTGATCCGCAAAGATATCTCGTTTGCTGAGATGGGTGCACAGAGCGTTTGCCGAAGACCCGTCAAACGATTGTGCTGACGTAGACAAGGCCGTTGCGGTCCTGTTCAAATCCGCCAGCTATACCAAGCGCAGCTATATTCGCGCGTTCGCCAGTTTGCTGATGATGCTGGACAAGGTGCTGATGCACCCCAATGAAATTCCGCGTAATTTGGGGGTCGAATTAAAGCGAAAATTTGACGCCAATCCCGGATTGGTTCGACAGGTCAGCACCGCAATCATGAGCGAACCGGATCGCGACGGTCCGCGCGAAATTGCCATTTGCGGACTTTTATAGAAGCAGATAGCACCGCGACGAAAAAGCCGGAACCGTCAGGTGCTGGTAAAACGCGCCGGGCAAAACCACATTTCAGGTGTCGGGGCGGGCAGGGGTCGCGAAGTGCTCGGCCTCGAGCGGGCGGATCGAACTGCGCTATGATCTGGACTTTACACGGGTTGATCGGGCCAAGCTGGAACAAGCGATTGCCACCTTGATCGATGATTTGCAGGAAGAAGACGATCTTACCCACGGGTAAGGTTCACACCTGAATTCTTGGGCAAGTAAACGCCGGGTCGAAACCCGGCGTTTCTTTGACTATTCACCCTAGCAGGTTTGTTGCCGGGTTTTCGGCGATATTGACGTCATCGTAATATTTCTGCGCCTGGGCCATGGAGTGATGTAGGGACAGCCGCATGGCGGCCTGGATCGGCGCACCGTCCAGTGCGGCTGGGTCAGAAAGCCTGAACGCAGCCCGTGCGGCGAGGCGTACCCATCCGGCAATCCCGCCAGTTTCAGCCGGTGTTTCAAGATCTGAGCGACCGCATCCGGGGAGAGGCGGCGCTTCAGCACCCGGTCAGATTTGGAGATCGGCCGGAACAGCGGTCCGTCGGCAATCTCGCCCACTTCAATCCAGTGCACCAGCGCCTGCGCGGCCCGACCCTTGAGCACCAACCGCGGCGTCTCACCCTTTTGGGTGGTCTTGGTCTCCAGCAGCGACAACCTGATGAGACCTTTGTCGCCGAACTCCTTCAGAGAGACATCCTCACGCATCAGCCCGGTGATCTCGGACCGGCGGCGACCACCAGATGCCCAGCCCAGCATCAGCAGTGCGCGGTCGCGGCAATCGCGCCGCGAGCCGCGACAGGTGGCCAGCAACTGCTCGAGAATGTCGCGGGTAATTGGATGCTGTGACTTCGGGGCAGGGGGCCGGGCTGCGGCGCGGCGCGCCTTGGATCGAGCCTGTTTGACTTGAGGTGTGCCAAACGGGAGGCGAGGTTCTTCATCCGGTGAAAGGCCAGCCAGGAGGCGATGTGCCGGTCCAGGGTTGAGGGCGCCGGGCAGGCCAGCGATTTGCGCAGGCCTTGCGCGATCAGAGCCTCTGCCGCCTGTCGTGCATTGTCGTCTTCCGGGGCATCGTTCAAATCGCGGGCGTGATCGAGGATGAAGGCCAGCGCCGTCCCCTCGCTTTCGGGCCAGTCCAGCGCCCGGTCAAAGCGGGCCTGCGCCCAGGCGGTGATGTAGAGCAGATCGCGCTCATAGGCGCGCAATGTGTTGGGTGGCGTGCCACGGATGTAAAGATCGGTCAGCGCGTCCTGATCCGCTTGGGAGAGGGCAGGGGAGGCGGCGGGGAGATATGCGGCTGGCGGCTTCATGCGGCCCATTCTGCGCCCATTTCTCGGCAAAATCAATTGTACCTGATAAGCGGTACTTATCATGAGTAATAAATAAGATATAAAGTTGTGAGCGTAGAGAGCAAAACATGTAAATAAAGACCACTATGGAGTGTTGCAGGTTGTTATGAAAGCTTTTCGAGGTGGTTCTGTCGCAAACTTTTAGATGGCAGAGCATCAGTGGAATTGGTGAGCGGTTTACTCTGCCAGTTGGGCGAATTGTTGAAAGGGACGGAGTCCGGGCGTGAATTGACCTTTGCGGATCATGTTGACCAGTTCTATGCCTGCTAGGACAGATGCGGCTGAGGCGAAAGATTTGAATCCCAGCATCGGTCTGATCCGTCGTTTGTTGAATCGATGGTCTTGTTCAATGATGTTATTGAGGTATTTCCGCCTCACTATCTCGATCGGGATCGGGCAACCAAAGCCTTTCAGCATCTTGTTGATCGCCTTAATGCCAGCTGTGTTGGCACCACTTTTGTCGATGACAATCTTCCGTGGCAAACCGTTCACCTCAAGCGCACGAGCGAAGAACTTCGTCGCAGCGGCTTTATTCCGGCGCTCGGATAACATGAAATCAAGGGTCTTTCCGTGTTTGTCGATGGCGCGATAGAGATAAACCCACTCACCCTTCACTTTCACATAGGTCTCATCCATGCGCCATGAACGATCGGCTGGGCGCTTTTTGTACCGTGAAGCATCAGCTACAAGACCTGCATATCGACTGACCCACCGGTTCAGCGTTGCGTGATCCAGATCAACGCCGCGTTCCGCCATGATTTCTTCCAAATCCCGATAGGAAACACCGTAGCGCAGGTAGAAGAAAACCGCGTGCAATATCACGTCCTTCGGAAAATGCGCGCCTTTAAATAAGATCGTCACGGTCTGCTCCTGTCATTTAGAGCACGCGCTACCAAAACTACGTTTGACCTGACAGGTGGGAATTAATTTTGCGACAGAACCCATCAGAGCAGCGGTTTTTTCCAGAATTTCAATCCGATGATAAGCGGGCAACCACGCGGACCTGTCCCGGAACAGAGAGTGAGCACGATCCAGCATCGGCTCGACCTCGTCCCATGTTCGCAGGTCAATCGCGCCTATTTTCTCAAGGCTGAATGGGTTCACGACATCCAAGCTGGTACTCATATCAGGCATACCTTGGCTTCCAGTTCTTCGATCAGGACGCGCTGGTTTTCGCTGTAATCGACAGGTGCGTCGATCAGATGCACGCCACCCGAAGCAAAGGCGGCCTCGAATGTCGGAACCAAGTCTTCGGTGCGTTCGACGCGGTGGCCGGTTGCGCCATAGCTGTTGGCGTATTGCACAAAATCGGGATTGTTGAATTCCAATCCCCAATCGTCAAACCCTGCATGAGCCTGTTTCCAGCGGATCATTCCGTAAGAGCTGTCATTCAGCACGGTCACCACCAGGTTCAACCCCAGCCGCACGGCGGTTTCCAGTTCCTGACTGTTCATCATGAATCCACCATCGCCACAGATCGCCATGACCCGGCGGTCAGGATACTGCATCGCCGCCATCATCGCCGAGGGCAACCCCGCCCCCATCGTCGCCAGCGCGTTGTCCAGCAGCACGGTGTTGGGCTCATACGCTTTATAGTTTCGGGCATACCAGATCTTGTAGATGCCGTTGTCCAGCGCGATTATATCGCTGTCACCCATCACCTTGCGGGTGTCGGCAACGATACGCTGCGGGATGATCGGAAAGCGCGGATCATCGGCCCCTTCGGATGTGTGTTTTTCCGTCTCCTGGCGCACAAGCCGGAAATAGCTGTCATCAAACTCCAGCGGACCGTCGAGGATTTCGGCCAGGCGCGTGATTGATTTGGCCAGATCGCCGACAACCTCGATCTGCGGGAAATAGACCTGATCAACCTGCGCCGCCTTGTAGTTCACATGAATGACCTTGGTGCCGCCCTCTTCCATGAAGAAAGGAGGCTTTTCCACGACATCATGGCCGACATTGATGATCAGGTCGGCCCGGTCGATGGCGCAGTGCAGATAGTCGCCGTCGCTTAACGCAGCCGTTCCCATGAACAGCTCAGACCGTTCATCAATGACACCTTTGCCCATTTGTGTGTCAAAGAACGGGATCTGAGTGTCAGCCACAAACCGGCTGAGCGCTTTGCGCGCGTCCTTGCGATTGGCCCCGGCCCCCAGCAAAAGCAGGGGCATCTTTGCCGATCGGATCAGTTCAGCGGCTTCCTGCAAAACCGTATGATCCGCCACAGCATAGTGGCGCGGATGAGGCTGCAGAACTGGTGCATCGGTGGCTTCAGCCGCAATATCTTCTGGCAGTTCCAGCAATACCGCGCCGGGGCGCTCTTCCTCGGCCACGCGGAACGCCTCGCGGATCAGGGCAGGGATCGTGTTGCCATGCACGATCTGCTTAGACATCTTGCAGATTGGGTCAAACAGGCCCACTACATCAATGATCTGGAATTGCCCCTGTTTGGATTTCTTGATCGGTTTTTGCCCGGTGATCATAATCAGGGGCATCCCCCCCAAATGGGCATATGCAGCCGGAGTTGCGAAGTTTGTCGCCCCCGGTCCCAGCGTGGCCATGCAGACACCTGCCTTGCCGGTCAAACGGCCATAGGTGGCCGCCATAAAGGCCGCGCCCTGTTCGTGGCGCGTCAACACCAATTCGATGGACGACGTGCGCAGAGACTCAAGAACATCAAGGTTTTCTTCGCCAGGCACGGCAAAAACCCGGGTGACCCCTTCGGCTTCGAGGGCGGCAACAAGCAGGTCAGAGGCTTTGGTCGGAGTAGATTTGGCAGACATGGAAACACTCACCTAAATGGGGTTTGAAGGGAACTATAGACAGCAATTGCGAGTTATTCAGCCGCCGCCACATGTTGCGGTTCGGGATAAAGCTCGCTCATCGGTAAAGAGCGGCCGTTTTCCAATACCAACCGCGCGTGGTGTCGCCTGAGAAGTCGGGGTTCAGCCACACCGCAGCTATGGGCGATAATGCCGATCTCTTTCTTCATGTTCATTGCATAGCTGGCCACGCGTTCTGATTTATTGGCCGGGTCCAAACCGAATTGCAGCTTGGGATTGTGGGTGGTGATCCCCGTTGGACAGGTGTTTTTGTTGCACTGCAATGCCTGAATGCAGCCCAGGGCAAACATGAACCCGCGGGCCGAGTTGACAAAATCGGCCCCTGCGCAATAGGCCCAGGCCACTTCGGTCGGGTTGATCATCTTGCCGCTGGCGCAGACCTTGACCCGGTCGCGCAGACCATGCGCCTTCAGCACATCAATGACCAGAGGCAAGCTTTCGCGTATCGGCATCCCCATATTGTCGATCAGGCTCATGGGGGCTGCGCCCGTGCCACCATCGGCGCTGTCGATGGTCACGAAATCCGGGGCGCTTTCAACACCGCGCCGCAGAATTGCAGCACAGAGGTCTTCAAAGAATCCTTGCGCGCCGATCACCGCCTTGAAGCCCACCGGCTTGCCAGTAACTTCCCGCACAAAGGCGATCATGTCCAGCAGATCGTTAACGCTGTCGATATCAGGATGCCGGTTCGGGCTGATCGCGTCCTGCCCAGGTTCGATCCCCCGGATTTCGGCAATCTCTTCGGTGACTTTGACGCCGGGCAGAATACCGCCTTTGCCGGGTTTTGCCCCCTGACTTAATTTGATCTCGAACATCTTGACGGCATCATGCGCCGCAACCTCGCGCAGCTTGTCCTCGTCAAACCCGCCTTCGGGTTTACGAACGCCGAATTTGCCGGTTCCGATCTGAAAGACGATGTCGGCGCCGCCTTCCAGATGATATGGCGACAGCCCGCCTTCGCCCGTGTTCATCCAGATCCCCGCTTTTTTTGCACCCAAAGACGGGGCGCACCGCCAGGGTGAGATGG
>NZ_JBQFIW010000001.1:3142500-3724862 GCF_056535725.1 Ruegeria sp. BB10 | reverse complement strand
GAGGCCGCCCATGTCAGCGTCGACGACATCGCCAAGCGTCTGGTCGATTCAGGCTTCCACGCGCCCACCATGTCCCGCCGGTGGCCGGCACCCTGATGGTCGAGCCCACGGAATCGGAACCCATGGCGGAACTCGACCGCTTCTGCGACGCCATGCTGTCCATCCGGGCCGAAGCGCAGGACATCATCGACGGCAAGATCGACGCGGACAACAACCCGCTGAAAAACGCCCCCCACACGGTGCGCGATCTGGTCGGCGACTGGGATCGCCCCTACACCCGAGAACAGGCCTGCTTCCCGCCGGGCTCCATGGGCGTCGACAAATGCTGGTCCCCGTCAGCCGCGTCGACAACGCATGGCGACAGAAACCTCGTCTGCACATGCCCACCAATGGACGCATACCTCGACGCAGCTGAGTAAATCACACCCCCCGCCAAAGGCGGGGTCCACGACAAAACAACGCAGCCAAATCAGGCGGGGAGGAGAAATGAACACTATGTCCTCGGCAACAACCACGTACAGTTGGCCCGAACTGCCTCTGAACGGCTGCGAAGTATCGACGTTTTCTAAGCGATCCCGAGGCCGAAGGTTCGGCCGAAATGGTTACCGAGTTTTTACATGCTCTGAATGATCTTGTCGAAGATCACACCTATGCCGTCACCATTCGGAATACATCCGAAGCCTTTACTGGCGACCCCCTGTATTGGGCGGGTCGCACTGCGATTTTTTGGGGCGACATTCACAAACTCTGGCACTGCGCCAGACAGGACAAGACCCGCGTTGCGCAGATACTGAATCTGGCGTCACGCTCCATTCTGGTCGGGGGGGCTGCTCTGCTGCTGGCGCACAGCGCGAAGACTGATGAGCCCCTCGCCGCCATCCATCCGAATTTCTCGGCCGCAGCGCAGGAGATCGGGCTTGCCGACTGTCACAAACCCACGCACAAATCACCCGATGGGCGGGTACACAGTGCCGCGACCAAACTGAGCGCCCTGCGCCTGCTGGCGGAATTCGTAGCATTGGACCACGGTGAACATCTAGCCGAAAGTCTACGAGGCTACATTGGCCTTACCGAACCAAAACGCGGCTGTGCAAGCCAGTTGGCCAACCGCCTGATCCAACGGTCCGGGGCTGATCCGATGGTCCGGCAGGTGATCGACAAGATGCTGAACAATGTCGAAGACCCGCTGAAAATCTCGGACCTGTCGCAGGCGCTTGGGGCCTCGACCCGTCAATTGCAGCGGCGGTTTCTGAACAAGACCGGTGTCAAATTGTTGACCACCTATCGCGAGCTGCGGCTTGAGCGCGCCTACAGCTTGCTGCGCTATACCGACATGCCACGGCTTGAGATTTCAACAGCAACCGGTTTTCATCAGCTTCTGCCCAGGGCGGGCTTTCAGGCGCAGTATTCCACCACGCCGAGGCCGTTCGCGCTGCCGATTTGCCGGAGAACTTAGGGATCACGGCGCGCTGCACTAACCTGCCAGACACCTTGCCGGGCCCGTAAGTCCGGGCCAATCTGCACGAATTCTGCACAACTGCTGCAAGGTTCTGCGATCTGCCCCTGCAATCTTGAAACTCAAGCGGGAGGCTGATATGCCCAATGAACTTATAATCCGGGGTGCCCGCTCACTTGCCCATGATGGCTGGTGGCTGGCCAGTGAAAGTGGCACGTCGGTTGACCCAACGCCCCGCCTGCGACCCGGAAACGTGCTGGACGGCGTCCGAAGGTTTCCGCGGGTTACTGCACTGATCCTGCTTGTTCTGCTGGGCGATCTACTGTTCTGGGGCCACAAACCCGGGCTCTCACTGGCCCTTTTCGCTTGGTGCATCTTTGCTGCCGTCTGGGTGAAAAAGCCCACCCGCTCAAAACTACTGGTGCCCGCAGTTGTGTTGATGCTGGCCACCCTGCCCTTGATAGAACATGTCCAGCTTTTGGCGGTGACCTTCCTGATCTCGGGGCTGCTCAGCGCGATCGTGTTGTTGCAAATCCCACCAGAGGTCAAATACCGCAAGCTCCTTCCCTGGCTGGCCGGTGGAGTATTGCGCCTTATCAAAAGGGTTCCGACTGCCGGGCTGAAGGAATGCGCAACGCACGTTCGGGGATGGCGCCGTAAACCGGTAGCACATGGCGAAACCGGCCGTTCAATAGTTCATGTATTCATCCGCAACTGGGCCTTTCCGTTGGGTGGCTTCTTCGTGCTTGGGGCGTTGCTGATCAGTGCTAATCCGGTGTTGGAACATGCTTTGGTCCGAGTGCTTAAGGTCGATTTCGACCTGTTTGTGCTGATCCGCCGGATCGCGTTCTGGGGCGGGCTGGCCTTGTTGATCTGGCCGTTCCTGACAGCCCCCGCGCCGGATGCGCCTATGGCAGCCCCCACCCTAAGCTGGAACATGTCACGCCTGTTGAATGCCGGATCGGTTTTCAGGGCTTTGGTCCTGTTCAACCTCATGCTGGCGGCGCAGAGCATCATGGACATCTCGATCCTGTTCGGCGCCGCCGCCCTGCCCGAAGGTATGAGCCACGCCACATATGCCCATCGCGGCGCTTACCCCCTGCTGATGACGGCCTTGCTGGCCGGGGCCTTCGCACTGGCAGCGCGCCCCTTTCTTGGGCAAAGCCCAGCGTTGAAACCCTTGTTGCTTGTGTGGCTGGCGCAGAACGTTTTGCTGACCTTGTCCGCAGCGTTCCGGTTGGACTTGTATATCGACGCGTTTGGCCTGACTTACCTACGGATCTACGCGCTGATCTGGATGGGATTGGTGGCAATTGGGTTGGCCATGGTGGCCTGGCAGGTGCAAAGGGGGCGTTCGTCTGTCTGGTTGATGCTGCGGGTCACTATGTTGAGCGTGGGAACCCTCTATATCTGTGCGTTCATAAATTTCGCTGCGCTGATTGCGACGGATACATTGTCGCGTGCTGCAGATTCGGATACCGCGACCCGGACCGACTGGACCTATCTGTGTGGTTTGGGGCATTCGGCCTCCAAGGCAATTTCTACCCAGATTGCCAAACAGCCGATCATGCACATTCCCGACTGGGCGCAAAGCTGTGTGCATCCTGCCCCAACCCATCCGAACTGGCGCGAATGGGACTTTCGCACCGCACGTGTGAATGGCTATCTTACGGCGAACCCCAAAGGCGAGGCGCGATGAAAATCCTGTTGGTTGATGATGATCCCCGCCTGCGCGATCTGGCTGGTCTGGCGTTGGAACGCGCCGGCTTTCAGGTGATCACCGCCAGCGATGGCCAGATGGCCGTGACCCACGCCGCCCGCGAAGCACCGGATCTGATCGTCCTGGATATTGGCCTGCCCGAGATGGACGGGTTCGAGGTCTGCCGTCGCATCCGCGCCCGATCCGAGGTTCCGATCCTGTTCCTGACCGCGCGCGATGATGAGATTGACCGGATACTGGGCCTGGAAATGGGCGCAGATGACTATGTCACCAAACCCTTCAGCCCGCGTGAGCTGGTGGCGCGGGTGCGCGCGATCCTGAAACGTGCATCCGGGTCGCGATCCAGCCCGACCTTGACCCATGGACGGATCACGCTGGACCCAAGCGCGCATGTCTGCAGGTTGGACGGAAACGCCATATCGCTGACCGCGACCGAGTTCACTTTGCTGGCCACGCTGGTCGAACGTCCCAGTCAGGTACACACCCGCGCGCAGCTGATACAGGCGGTCTGGGGGGCGTTGTCGCAAGTCTCGGACCGTACTCTGGACAGCCATCTACGCAACTTGCGGGGTAAGCTGGCGCAGGCCGGTTGCACTGGGGTGATCGAAACTGTGCATGGTGTCGGCATCCGCATTCAGGACACCGCGGCATGAGGCGCGGCGCCCAGCCTTGCCTTCGTGCTGGGCGGCGCCCTATGCGGCACATTGCTGTTGTCCCTGACCGGGCTGGTTGCGTTTCGGTATCTGGGACCGGAACTGGGCTATCGCAATGCCGCCGTTTTGCTGGCGGTGATCATCACGGCGGCCACGGCTGTTCTAGGCTGGTTGTTGGTGCGGCTATTGCTGCGACCGATTTTTGCGCTGGAACGTTTTGCCACGCAGGTTGTTCGGCACCCCGCCGATCCCCTCTCGCCGCCCTCACGTTTTGGCACTCAAGAGCTTGGCACCACCGCCCAGCGCGTCATCGACATGGCCGAAACCCTGCGCAACCGTGAAACCACTATCCGCAGTTTCTCGGACCATGTCACGCATGAGTTGAAGACGCCTGTTGCAACACTTAGGGTAGCGACGGAATTACTGCGCGATGATGACACGCTATCGGCTGAAAACCTGAGGCTGGTGGACCAGATTGCCGGCGCGGGCGTGCAGATGGAACAGCAGATCGACGCCATGCGTCAGGTAGCCCGCGCGCGCGAGTCGCGTCATGAGGGGGTGACCTGTCTGAACGCGGTGCAAGACGCATTGTGCCGATTTTCCCACTCGAAATGCGTTTTGACGGCGGCGATCTAATTATCCCGATTGGTTCCAATGGCTTGCTGGTCGTGTTGCGCCAATTGCTCGGCAACGCGCAAGAACATGGCGCGCAGGTTGTGACCCTGTCGGCAACAGGAGACGATACCGAAGTGATCCTGCGGTTTAGCGATGATGGGCCAGGAATTTCCTCCGGCAATGCAGCGCGGGTATTTGATCCGTTCTTTACCACCAAACGCGATCAGGGCGGGACTGGTATGGGGCTGTCCATCGTGCGCAATACACTGCGGGCACATGGTGCGGATATCTCGTTACTACCGACACATGACGGCGCTGCTTTTCGATCTGTTTCGACCAAATAGGCGCAGATCATTCCAGGATCAGTCAGTGTTCTCGACGGTGCTAGTCGATCCAATCTGATGCGCCCCTGAAGGTCACGCTCAGATAAGATTAGGTTTCAGTCTCGTTTTCTTCGTGGCGCGCACGCCGCAGATCATTGATCATCGCCTTGGCAAGCGAGACACACATCAGCAACAAGACCACGCTAAAAGGCAGCGCACCAATGATCATGGAATTGGTCAATGCCTCAAGCCCGCCGCCCCGGCCATCAGCAGCGTTCCAATCACCAGCGTCAGCAACCCGCCCCACAAAACACGGTGCATGACCCCGGTTTTCTCGGCCCCGCCGGACATAATCGTGTTCATCACCAGAATGCCGGAATCCGCAGACGTGACCAGAAAGGTCATGGTCAGCACCACGCACATAAAACTGATGATTACCAGCAGATGTCCCGAGATCATCTCGCTGAGCGTCACAAATAGCGTCGCCGTGGTCGAGGCCGCGAGAATGGCGCCATCGGCGTCTCCGTTCAGTTCCAGATCAATGGCCGAGCCGCCCAGAATGGTCATCCGGGCAAAACAAACCAAAGACGGTGCAACCACTGCGCCAAGGATGAATTCGCGCACTGTGCGCCCACGCGAGATGCGGGCCAGAAACAGACCGACAAAAGGGGAAAAGGCAATCCACCACGCCCAATAGAAGGTCGTCCAGCCCGATTGCCAGCCGAACAGCCGCCCCGGTGTACCTGCATCATAGGCGGCCTGCTTTGTCGTGTCAGGCAGGTCGGCCACGTCCCCGCTTAACCCTGCCAAAAAGCTGTCACGCGTGTCCCAGGCATCAGTAGCGCCGGGAAACAGCTCGGCCACGAAGGGGGCGGCTTCAGGTGGCAGGGCTGCGGCATACTCGGATTGGGACATCGGGGAATGGGCCTGAAGGCTGAGCGGTATAAAATTGACGATATAGTCCACCAATGCCTGCCCATAGATCCTGATCGCAAAAGAAAACGAGCCAAAGAAAATGAACACCGCCAGAAGAATCAGCGACAGGATCAGATTGAGGTTCGAAAGGTATTTCACCCCTCGCCCCACGCCGGACACCGCCGAAAGGGTCGACATCATCATGACTAACGCCAGCGCCGCAATCAGACCAGCGGTCGAGGGTTTCATGACCCCTTCCATCAACCACTGCGCACTGGTGATCAGGAAGGCGCCGTCGACAAGCTGCGACACTCCGTACCCGATGGTCACCGCCACCCCGAGGATGGTCGCCACCACGCCCAATATGTCGATCACGTGGCCCGCAACCCCGTTGGAATACTCGCCCAACAGCGGCGTCAGCGCCGTTCTGATCGTCAGAGGCATGTCGCGAGTATAGGCGTAATAGGCTAAGCTCAACCCTGTCACCACGTAGATGGCCCAAGCGTGGAAACCTGTATGCAGAAAGGTATAGCGATAGGCACCCTGAATCGCCTCGGCGCTTTTCGGGGCGACCTCACCAGACATGGTAAGCGGATTTGATTCCCACAGGCCCAACGGTTCGGCCGTAGCATACACCATCAACCCAACGCCCAGCCCGGCCCCGAACATCATCGAAAACCATGAGAAGTTGGTGAATTCGGGCCGCTCATCATCACCCCCCAACCGCATACGCCCGGTGGCAGGAAGGAGAGCAACCACAAACAGAAAGAAGGCAAACAACGCGACCGAGAGGTTGTAGAAGACGTTAAACTCGCTCAGCAGCCCGGATTTCCACGATCTCAGCGTGTCATTCGCATTCAGCGGCCAGACCAACGCCCATAGCACCAGCAACGAGACCGTGATCTTGCTGACCAGCGCAATCGGCAGGTTGTAGCCCTTGTAAAACCCGCTGTCCTGCCGTTCGATTTTAAGATCCGTAAAGGGGTCTTGCAGCGACATTTTGCGTGGGCCCACCTCGGTTTCCGTGCCGTTCAGCATCCGAGAAACCCCGGAAGACTGCAACAATTTTCAGGTCTTGCGGGAACTACTCGTTGGCAGTTCGCAACCCAGACAGCCATTCCCGAACGGTCTGAAATGCCGCATACAGCACCGGGATCATAAGCAGACCCAGCGTGCTGTCCAGGATCATGCCAAACAGTACCGGATACCCCACCGAGACCCGCGCCGCCGCCCCTGCCCCGCTGGACAGAACCAGAGGCATAACCCCCACGATGAAACACAGGCCCGTCATCGTCACCGGCCGGAACCGGATTTCAGCCGCCTTTAAGGCCGCGTCCTTAATGCTGGCCCCGCTTTCACGTTGCTGATTGGCAAATTCGACCACCATGATCGCCTTTTTCGCGGCCAACCCGATTAGCAGCACCATCCCCACCTGCGCAAAGATATTGCTGGTCAGGAACGGTAATACCACCAATGGGATCAACGCGCCCAACAGGGCAAAGACCGCCGACGTGATGATCGACAGCGGCAGAATCCAGCTTTCATACAGCACCACAAGAAACAGATAAGCCAAGACCAGCGCCGACAGCATGATGAAGGGCACAAGCCCCTGTGCCTTCACCTCTTGCTGGTGACACCCGACCAGTCGATCCGAAACCCGTCAGGCAGCGTCTTGTCGGCAATCGCCTGCATCGCGATGATTCCGTCGCCCGAACTGACCCCTTCGGCCAATTGCGCACTGACCGAGGCCGCCGTGAACAGGTTGTAGCGCGGGATCGTGTCCGGTGCGAGGACCGGTTCGCTGCTGACGAAATTGCGCACGGGCAGCGAGTCTCCGGCGCTGTTTTTGACATAGATGTTATCCACGTCATCCAGCGTCTGACGGAATTCGGCATCGGCTGAAATCACCACCCAATAGACGCGCTCGTCCAGTATGAAGTTGTCCACGAAGTACGAGCTAAGATTGGCCTGCAACGCGGTAAAGATATCCGCCACGCTGACGCCTAGCGTCTCGGCACGGTCTCGGTCGATGGACAGCTTGTATTGCGGGCTTTGGGCCGAGAAATCGCCATGTGCACGCGAAAACTCGGGCGCGGCATTCAGGGCGGTTACAAAGCCGTTCATTACCGCATCCAATTGTGCCCCGTCGCCTTTGCCCAGATCCAGCAGTTGGACCGAGATACCCCCCGTCGAGCCCAACCCGTGAATGGTTGGAAAGGGAAACACGTATGAGACCCCCTCTGACAATGTCGCCAGCTGTCGTTCAAGCCCATGCATGATGGCGTACCACTGCAAATCCGGACTGGTGCGTTGATCCCATGGGGTGAGCGTAACAATGGCCATGCCCACATTCGAACGCCCCCCGGCCAGCATGGAATGACCCGAGACCGTTGTGACCGCTGCAACCCCTGGCGTCTGTTCGATCAGCTTACCCACCTGCGCCATGAAGGCCTGGGTGCGCTGTAACGAGGCCCCGTCCGGCAGTTCCATCGACGCCATCAGAACGCCGTTGTCTTCCTGCGGAATCAGGCCGGTGGGCACAGTTTTGAACAGATACACCGTCACGCCGACGGCCCCGGCAAACACCAGCAGCGACACCGCCATATAACGCAGCATCAGCGCCACAAGGCGCAGGTATTGGCGCCGTAACCAGACAATCACTGCCGGAACAATCGCCAGCGGACCGATGGGCCTGCTGTCAGTTTTCAGCATCATCGCGCACAAGACCGGTGCCAACGTCAGGGCGTTCACCGCAGACAGGACAAAGGCAAAGATGATCGTCAGCGCGAACTGGAAATAGATCGTCCCCGTCACGCCCGGAAAGAAGCACACCGGCACGAACACGGCTGCCAGAACAAAGGTCGTCGCCACGATCGGCCGGTTGACCTGAGACATCGCCTTCAGGGTCGCCGCACGCGGGTCCAGCCCCTCATCCCGCAGGATACGTTCGGCGTTCTCGATGATGATGATCGCGTCATCCACCACTAGGGTAATGGCCAGAACCAAAGCGAACAGCGTGATCATGTTGGCGCTGAACCCGATGGCATAAATCAGCGCCACAGCACCCAGTAGCGACACCGGGATGGCGATGGCCGGTACGATGGTTGCACGCAGGCTGGCCAGAAACAGAAAGGTCACCGCAATCACCAGCCCCGCCGTCAGGGCCAGCGTCGTCATGATATCGCGGATCGAAACACGCACCGCGTCAGTAACGTCATAGGTGATCTCATACGACACGCCCTTGGGAAATTTCGCCGACAGATCCTTCATCAAAGCGCGCAGTGAGTCTGAAATCTCAAGCGCGTTGGCGGCGCTTTCCTGATAGACGGCGATTGTGGCCGAGTCCTTGCCGTTCAGCTTGGTCGACCCGGAATAGGTGGCCGCGCCCAGCTCGATTCGAGCGATATCCTCAAGCCGCGTGACTGACCCGTCGGGGTTCGAGGCGACAATGATCCGCCCAAATTCCTCGGCATCGCGCAGCAGCCCCTCAGCCCGCAGCTTAAACTGGAAATCGGTTCGTCCCTCGGCAAATGGCGGTGCCCCGACTTGTCCGGCAGCGGCGATGACGTTCTGATCCTCGATGGCGTCGGCAACCTCGGACGCGGTGATATTCAACGCGGCCATACGCACCGGATTGATCCAGACCCGCATGCTGTATTCCAGCTGACCAAATTGCGACACCGTCCCTACCCCCGGCAATCGCTGCAACGGGTCGTGCAGGAAATCAGCACCGAAATTGCTGAGAAACAGCTCATCCCGCGATCCATCGGGCGAGGTCAGGTTGATCACCACAATCATATTGCCTGACCGCTTGGTAACCTCGACCCCTTGCTGCAATACGGCCGAGGGCAGTTCGGAACTGGCCAGCGCCACGCGGTTTTGCACCTCAACAGCCGCCACGTCGGGGTCAGTGCCTAGCTCAAAGGACACGTTCAGCATATAGGTGCCGTCATTCGAGCTTTTGGACGACAGCGATAACATGCCCGGAATGCCGTTCACACGCTCTTCGATGGGGGTGGCGACGGATTCAAGAATGACCTGCGCGTCCGCCCCCGGGTAAGACGTATCCACATAGATCTGCGGCGGCGTGATATGCGGGTATTCGGTAATCGGGATCAGGCGTACACAGACCGCGCCGAACAGAACCATCAGGATCGCAATCACGGCTGCAAAATGCGGCCTGTCGATGAAGTAGCGTGCGATCAAACCTGCCCCTAACCCTGACTGTCTACTGCTTTCACGACCAGCCCGTCATGTATCTTCTGAAGTCCCTGTACCACCACACGGTCGCCTTCGCTCAGCCCGGATACCACCTGAGTGCGGGTCGCGGTCTGAGTGCCGATCTCGATATTCTGCCGGTGGGTTTTGCCGTCACTGTCGACCGAAAACACGAAATAACCCTGCTTGTCGAACTGCACAGCGTTGCGCGGAACGGTCAGCACATTGGGCTCCTCTGAACCGGCCAAACCCACGGTCACGAATTGACCGGGGATCAGCACGCCGTCAGGGTTGGCGAAACTGGCGCGCAGCTCAATCGTGTCGGTGTTCTGGCTGACGCTGTCGCCCACGAATATGACTTCGCCCGTGGAGGCATAGGTTTTCCCATCCGCCAGTTTGATGTTTGTGGTCAGCTTGATATCGTCTGGCGTGATGCGCCCTTTGCGGCGTTCTTGCAGCAAGACCGGCTCGCTGATGTAAAAACTCACCAGCATCGGATCAACGCTGTTAACCGTTGCCAAAACTCCGGTATCGGAGCTTTACCAAATTGCCCGCATCCACCGCTGACAATCCGATGCGCCCATCAATGGGACTGAGGATTTCCGTGTAATCCAAATCAATCTGCGCGATTTTCAGATCGGCCCTCGCCTCATCCACCGCAGCCTGCCCTGCGGCATAGGTTGCCAATGCCGTGTCCAAAACAGCCTGTGGGACATCGCCCTTATCGAACAGAGCCTGCTGACGATCCAGCGCCGCTTTGTCGGTCTGCGCGCTGGCCAGCGCGCTTTTCAGCGCTGCCTGTGCGCTGTCCACACTGGCCGCGTATTTCTTCTTCGATGCGAAACAGCATCCCCTTTGGCGACTGTCCCGCCTTCGGTAAAATTGACTTCTTCCAGAAACCCTTCGACACGGGCCTGCAGATCGACGCTTTGATCCGCCACGACCCGGCCAACAAACTGGGCCTTTTCTGCAAATCCTCCAACGTCACCGGCGCGACGGTCACACTTGGCGGCGGCGCGTCGGACTGGGCCGCTGCCGGGCCCGGCAGAAACAGGGGGATCAATGCGCAAACAAACAGCTTGGTAGGGTTCATCAAGGACCCCCGGTAGTTTGTGATCCCTTCACTATCCCTGCATCCCCCACACGGTGCAACGGTTTTCTGACTGTCACGGCGCACGCATTTCCCTGCTATATCAATCCCTTTGATACAGGGCTTGCCTGTCGCTGGTTCTTGGGATTTTCTGACGCCAACCACCAATCAAAAGGCCGGGCCTTCATGAAACTTGAATTCCATCACATCAACTTTGTCTCGGACGATGTTGAGCGGTTGCACCGTTTCTACACTCAGGTTCTGGGGTTGGCCGATATCCCGATCGAGAATTTTCCTCGGCCCGATGAGACCGACGACAAGGGCTATAGCGGCAAGATCCGCTTTGCCACCGACGGGGCCATACAGATGCATCTGGCCGAAAAGAACCTCGACGTCGCGTTCAAACATGGTAAGACTATCAACCCTGTCGAACGCGGCCACATCGCGTTTCGCACCGATGATATCGAGGCGTTCAAAAAGCTGCTCGATGACAACGGCATTCCGTATTCGGACTATGGCACCGCATTCGCGAAAGAGTGGCACCAACTGTTCTTCTACGACCCCGAGGGCAATATCATCGAGGTTCATCAAGCGGTTTAGCCAGCATCGGAGGTATTGATTGAAACAGGCCGTATTGGTTGTCGACGTCCAACCCAGCTTTGACCCGCCTGATTGGCTGGTCGAACGCAGCCGTCTGTTGGCGACCAAATTCCCCTCGGTCGCTACCGTTGAACGCCATGACGAGGACAAAGTTCCCTTTTTTCGACAAATTGGGTGGAAGCCACGTTCTGTCGACGAAAGCCTTGTTCAGGCAGATCATATTGTCCTGAAATACGGCTACAGCCCGCCCCGGAAGTCATCGCACAATTTCAAAGCTGGAAAGTCGACCGTGTGCTGGTCTGTGGCATCCAGGCCGACACCTGCGTTCTTGCCGCAGGGTTCGCCCTATTTGACGCGGGCCTGCAACCGACCATAATTGCCGATACGGTTGTTGGGTCTTCGCTTGATCGCAGCGGTAAGCTGGGCGTGGACCTGTGGCAGCATCATTTTGGCCAGGTGATTGATAGGCACTCTGATATTTTGTGACGTCGCAATCTCTGTCCGCATCAGAGAGGAGAGCTATTGTGACCTCGAACCCCATTTTAAGAAAAACAGCCTTTGCCATTTTTGTGGCCATCCCTTGTGCAGCATATGCAGAAGGCTTTTCACTGACCGGCCAATACGAAGGGCGCTATGCCTGTGACAGCACCACGGGTGGCGTGCCCTCAAGCTGGTCCGACCCCATGAGTGCCGGGATCGTTCAGGACGGAGACCGCATATCCATCGACCTGCGATACACGGACAAACAAGAGCTTGGGGCTGAATACTCGCTTTATACCGGATCAGTTGTTCTGAACCCCGAGGGCACCTTGGTCAGCGGCTATTTCGAAGCCTGCGGCGGCACTTTCCCGTCGAAAGAACTTGCGCGGTTTTTTCCCGCTGCTGCAAACACGCCATTCAGTTTTTCGGTGACCAGTGTTTGGGCTTCGGATCAGGTGCCAAACCTGCCAGGCCTAACTGTTCAAACCTGCACCTGGAGCCTGCAGCGCGTGTCCACGGAAACACCCACAGTCAGGCAGTGCGAGACGGCGGCTCAATAAGGAAATTTTCAATCTGGACCTATTTCTTAAGTCCAGATGTTTAAATTGGATCCAAAAGACCCATATAGCCGCAATCTTATAAATTAACCGTGCTTGAACAGCGACAATTCCCCTGTCAGGCCCCCAATCAAACTGGATGGTCCCGATGAATTTTATTCTACGCGGTAGCCTGGTTACGCAAATCATCATCGGTCTGGTAGCCGGTGCCCTTCTCGCCACCCTCTGGCCCGCTGCTGGTTCAGCCGTCGGTCTGCTGGGTGATTTCTTTGTCGACGCGCTAAAAGCCGTCGCCCCCGTTCTGGTGCTGATCCTTGTCTGCGCCGCAATCACCAACCACAAGAAAGACAGCCAGGCCCGCATGGGGCCGGTGGTGATGTTATACATTCTCGGCACGTTTGCCGCTGCACTGGTTGCAGTGGGCGCCAGTTTCCTGTTCCCCGTCTCTTTGCACCTGACTGGCACGCCCGAGCTTTTGGACGCCCCGGACGGGCTGGCAGAGGTGGTCAAGAACATCCTGTTGAAGATCGTGGACAATCCGGTGAACGCGCTGGCGCAGGCCAACTATATCGGCATTCTCGCCTGGGCCATCGGCCTTGGACTGGTTTTCCGCCACGCCAGCGACTCGACCAAGACCCTGATGTCCGATCTGGATGGCGCGATCACCAAGATCGTGGCTGCAATCATCCGGGTTGCACCCATTGGTATTTTTGGCATCGTGGCCTCGACCATTGCTGAAACCGGCTTTGAAACGGTCGCCAGCTACGGCCAGCTGCTGTTGCTGCTGATTGGCTGCATGGCGTTCATGGCGCTGGTTGTGAACCCGCTAATCGTGTTCCTGCGCATTCGCAAGAACCCTTATCCGCTGGTATTCACCTGCTTGAAGGAATCCGGGATCACCGCGTTCTTCATGCGCAGCTCCGCCGCCAATATTCCAGTCAACATGGAGCTGTGCCGCCGCATGAATCTGGATGAAGAGACCTATTCGGTCACCATCCCCATCGGCGCCACAATCAACATGGCCGGTGCCGCCATCACCATCACCGTGATGACACTGGCGACCGTGCACACCATGGGAATTCAGGTCGATTTCTTCTCGGCTCTGTTCCTAAGCATTATCGCTTCGGTTGCAGCCACCGGCGCGTCGGGCGTCGCGGGCGGGTCCCTGTTGCTGATCCCAATGGCCGCCAGCCTGTTCGGTATCGACAACGCAACGGCCATGCAGGTGGTCAGCATCGGGTTCATTATCGGTGTTCTTCAGGACTCGGCGGAAACCGGTCTGAACTCGTCCACCGACGTGCTGTTCACGGCGGCAGGATCGTACAAGCAAGGCGATCCCTATCCCCGCAAACTGCCGATGGAGCAGGTCGCCGCCTAAGCGGCCCTGATCCCACCCCACAACCGTCAGGTTTTACTCGGCGGTTGTGGAGTCTGCACTACCCCAACCGGCGGCGCGCATTGCCGAAGTTAGATCCCGTACAGGACCTGGATCGGCAAATACCCTGGTTTTCAACGCCTCCAACGGAAAGTTTGGCCAGGTCCTGGCGTATAATTCGGCCAGTCTGCGTGCCTCACCCTGATCACCGTTTTTCCAATGCGCGGCCATCAGATAGGCAGTTGAAATTGGCCCGAATGGGCCGCCGCGCGCGATCGTATTCTCATAGGTTCGGATTGAGCCCGCATAGTCGCCGGTGTGAAACTGCGCCGCACCCAGCGCGTTTCCGGCCACCGACCCACCACCATCTTCAGCCAGCGCCTGATAATGCTGTGCCTGTGAAAGTACGCGTTCAAAGTCAGAAGTATAAAGCGATATCAGGGCGTCAAATTCCGCAATATGTGGATCATTAGGGGCCAGCTTGGTTGCCCTGTGAGTCAGACTGACGGCCTGATCGAAATTGCCGGCAGCGAACTCAGACCATGCTCTGGCCGACAAAGCCCAGGGCGCATCCGGGGCCAGTTCAAGTGCATGGGCACTATTCTTATCGGCAGCGCCAAGCAACTCCTCTGCGACAGGATCGTAGAACTGCAAAATGGCAAGCATGGTTTCCACCTGCGCAGCCCCTGCATAGCCGCAGTAATACAGCGGGTCCCGCTGTATAGCCGTTTCAAACACCATCAGAGCCGGGCGGAGCCGTTGTAAATCCACAACCGGAAAAATCAGGTCCTGACCAGCGCTACACAGGTTCATCGCCTCGACCCGGGTCGGAGAAACATCGTAGATCGTGGATTGATCGCCGGTGGTCGGTGGCGCATTGCGGCCGCTCAGATGCGTGGTTGCCACATAACCGCCAAGGCCCAGCAGAACCGCTCCGGTTACCGCTCCGACCAGCAGCAGGTTGCGCTTACCTCCAACCTCGGCCGCACCCGACCGAAACTCTGGCGCGTAGCTGCCGACGGGCAAGGTGATGACCACCGGGTCCGACGCGCCTTGCCCCCGTAATACGCCTTAAGTTTGCGCCGAACGCGACCCGCGTCGACACGACCCCTTCGCGTCGGGACAGGTCATCGGTGCTGTAACCATAGACGTCCATGGCAATCGTCTTGGCGCGGATTTCATCCGTGCGTCCGGCAAGCGCCTCGGTCACGACATAGGTCAGAAATGACTGCATCCGCGCCGAACCCTTGAAATCCTTCGACGCAAGAACCCGATCAAGCGCCGACTGGATCTGTTCCTTTGGGAACGATCCTGCATCCCTCTGCGTGGTATCGTCGGTTGCGGCAGTCAAGAACTATCCTTTCAAGGTAAGGACTTGGCGGCATTCTGCTACGGTAGCATGCGGTTTAATACGTTCAAGACATATTCTTGGACAGGCATGTTTGAATGGCGAATCCAGCGGATGCCGTTACAATGACAGATGATGACTTCTTTGCAGCACAGTTTCCCGGCGCGGCACATCAATTGCAGGCTTTGCGCGCGCGGGACAAGGAGTTTAACCAAATCTGCGCCGATTACCACGAGGTACTCCGCGAGTTGGCGCTTGCCCCGCGATCCGCAGGTGGAACGCAGACCCGTTACCTCGCGGATCTGGCCGAAAGTGTCTCGGACCTGCGAAGCAGTATTGAAAACGGCTGCACGCCCCTGACCGCACAAATGAGTGAAAGGTTGACCATGAAACTCTGTACCCTTCTGCCCCTGCTGATCCTGACCGCCAGCCCGGCCATTGCTCAGGACACCCCAATCATTCACGATGGTGAGTTCGAATACCTGCGCGCGCAGTTCGGCACTGGGACGCACAGGATGTTGAAATTGACGCCAAGCTTGCCGAAATCCGCGATGCGAATGGCGGCCAACCACCCAATTTCCTTTACATCCTGATTGATGACGTGAGCTTTGGTCAGATGGGCGACCGCAAGATGAACTACGTCATGGGGATCGAGACACCGAACATCAACCAGCTGGCAACCGAGGGTCTGTCGCTGATGCGAATGTATACAGAACCCTCCTGCACACCCACACGCACGGCAATGCTGACGGGCCGCCATCCGGTGCGAGCCGGGGTGGAAGAGGTCAAGGTGGCGCTGGTGGGCGAGGGTCTTCCGGCCTCAGAAGTAACCCTGCCAGAAATCCTGAAACAAGCGGGCTATAACACCGCCCATGTCGGCAAATGGCATCAGGGCGACATCGAACAATCCTACCCCCACAATCAGGGGTTCGACTGGGCCGCCTTCCCCCTGCACCAACAAGTACAGCTGAGCCTCATGACCCCCGAGGCGATGCGGTCCAATGCCATGCTCGGTTATGTTCCGGAAGGGCAGAATAACCAGTTCCTTTTGGACGCGAGGTTCAAACCCTACGGTCTGGTCACAGGTGTCGAGGCCGAGGCGGGGGGCGTGGCCCGCGAAGTCGACATGGCGGCGGGCGAGGTTTGGACCCAGGCGAAATACGAAGACATGAACCTGCGCTATCAGCAGCAAGCTCTGGAACAACTTCAGCGCGTTGCGGCTGAAGATGCGCCGTTCTTCCTGCAATACTGGCCGCTTTACCCGCTGAATTTCGTCTATCCCGATCAGGCGATTTCACGCAACGGGGGCTTTCACGCGGACAAGCTTCAATTGCTGGACGGCTGGATCGGTGATCTGCTGGCCGCGCTGGAAGAAACCGGCGAAGCCGACAACACAATCGTCGTCCTGATGGCCGACAATGGCCTGATGTATCACTACGAGGGCACCTCAGGCCTGAACCAGTTGATCTATCGCGGTGGCAAGACCCAGCATCTTGAGGGCGGTGTGCGCACCGATGCCTTCATCCGCTGGCCCAACGTCGTCGAAGCCAACAGTGCAGCCGGCGATATCTTTCACGTCTCTGATATATACACCACCATGGCCAGGATCGCGGGAGCGACGGACTATATCCCGCGCGATCGTGTAATTGACGGCATCGACCAGACCGCCCTTTTGCTGAACGGCGAAGGCCACGGACGGCGCGATTATGTCTATGTTTACGAGGGGCCGGTCCTACGGTCTGTGGTCAAGCAAGAGTTCAAGATGCACCTGCCTGCCCCCGGACAACCCGGCGCTGGCGCACCGACCTACAACATCTATCGCGACCCGCGCGAACAACACCCGCTGGTGGGGTATTCCCTTTGGGCCGGGGCCTCGTTTCAGGACATGGTCAAACGCCATCAGAAAATGATCGCCAAATACCCGCATTCCGAGATTGGCACTGGCCTGCCCTATGAAGGGATCGAAAACCTGCGTCCGGAATCGGAACTGGCGCGCGAAACCTTCATGAGCTGGCAATGAGGTAAACCGTAGAATTTTAGAAATAAACATCATAATGTTTCAATGTGAGAATGCCTCGGCAGCCATAGGCCAAGAGAACATCATGCATACAAGGGGAGTACGGAATGAAACTGGGATGGTTAATCACCTTGTCATCAGGTCTTGTGGCCACATCGGCATTGGCGCAGGAAAACCCCATTCAGCACGACGCCGAATTTTACGTTCTGCAAGCCCAGCACGCCGACCAATGGGCACAGGATGATGCTGCTGTAAACGATGCATTGGCCACTTTTCGGGACCGCAACGGCGGCAACCCTCCAAACATTGTCAGCGTGCTGATCGATGATATGGGCTTCGGCGACATGGGCATCCCCGAACTGAACGCGGTGCGGGGATATGAAACGCCAAATATCAACGACTTTTCGGATCAGGCTATGCGGATGGTGCGTATGTACACCGAGCCATCATGCACACCGACCCGTGTGGCACAGATGACTGGGCGTTTGCCGGTAAGGATGGGGATGGGCGACACCGCCGTGGATATAGCAGGGTTTGGCTTGCCCGGCGACGAGGTCACCCTACCGGAAGTTTTGAAACAGGCGGGCTATGCCACAAGCCATGTCGGAAAATGGCACATGGGCGGACATCGCTGAAAGCTGGGCCATGAACCAAGGCTTTGACTACGCCCAAATGGCCGTACACCAGCAAGGACAACTGACCATTTTCAACGATGATGCCATAAAGGAACAGGTATCTGTCGCGATCCGCGATTATGACGACAAATACACTTTGGACAATTGGTTCAGACCTGATGCATCCGCGATGATGACAGTAATCGAAGGCGAGGCCGACGGTCCGATCCGCGAAATCCGCATGGAAACAGGCGAACGTTGGAATGCCGCCAAATACGACGAGATGAACCAAGCCTTCAGGACAAAACCCTGTCTGAACTTGAGCGTTTGGCCGGCGATGAAGAACCTTTCTTTCTCCAATATTGGCCAATGATTCCCCTGGATAACACGCGTGCTGGTCGTGACGGACCCGAAAGCGCCAACGGCGGGCTGTATGTCGACAAAATGCAGTTGCTGGATCAATGGCTTGGTGACCTATTCGCCAAAGTGGACGAGCTTGGGCTAACTGAGAACACCATCATTGTCGTAATGGGCGACAATGGCCATTTCACCAAGTATTCTCCGCAATCAGGGTTCACCCCAATGATCTTCCGCGGTGGAAAAGCTGACACGACAGAAGGTGGTGTTCGTGTTGATGCCTTTATTCGCTGGCCGGGAATGATTGAAGAAGACGCATTGTTGAACAGCATTGTTCATGTCTCTGACATGTACACAACGTTTGCGCGGTTTGCTGGTGCGGAAGAGTTCATCCCTCGCGACCGGCTTGTCGATGGTGTGGACCAGTCGGCCGCACTTCTTTTTGCCGATGAATCCAAAGCACGCCGGGATCACGTGATCATCTACTCGGTCGCCAAGCCCGAAGCTATCGTCAAAGATCAGCTCAAGCTCAAGCTGCCGGGACCCGGTGAAAGCCCGATTGTTGCCAAGTTTTTCGACCTATATCGCGACACGCGTGAGGAGTATTCGGTGTCGACCGAAGTTGGTGCCTGGGGTGGACAGGAGTTCGTTCGGATTCTCGGGCGCCACAATGCGCGAAAGGAAAAATTCCCGGATACTCCTCCGGCCACGGGTGTTCCGTACGAGGGCATCGACAACATCCGCCCCGAGACACAGCAAGCGGTTGAAGCGTTCCTGGTCAAACGCCAATCGTCACAACAATAAGCTTAGACTGCCCGCAGTATTTCCGCGGGCGGCCTTTTCAACTGACAGCAGGTAAGGCGATGGCTGGAAACATAATCTTCGCACTTGGCATAGTGGTGTCGCTTGGCATTGGCTTTGTCTATTTCCGCGATCTGGGCGACATCTCGCAAATGCTGTTGAAGGTGAAGCGCGAGAATATGGTGCGGTTCATCCGGCATGAATACCGCCTGATCGGTATCGGGTTGGGCGCATTTGCCGTCTCCACGCTGACCTTTCTCTTTTTGGGTGGCGGGTCGTTCTGGTTGTGGGCTTTGTCTGCGTTGCTGGTGCTGTTCTTTTACGGCTTCCCTTATGTCTGGGTGCATCTGGGCCTGCGTAACCAATTGAACGAGGCGGCATTCTTTCCGATCAGTGAGGCCCGCAAATACGTCGGCCCAACCGCGCCGGTCATCGTGATGGATCACAACGGCCATGCCCGCGCGCACCCGGATGCACAGATCATGCGACCTCATCTGGCCGGTGACGTCGATGGGTTGGGCGGTGAAGATGTGGTGATGACCTATTGCGCAATGGCCAACCTCGGTCAGGGATACACCCCACGGATCGAGGGCAAGCGGCTGGACCTTGAGGTGCTGGCCCAGCACGGCAACAACCTGATCCTGCGCGACAATGAATCCGGCGAACCGATCCAGCATATCTATGGCTTCCGCGAGGCTGACCGCGACCCGAACGCAGATGGGCTCGCCTGCCCCCTGCGCCCCGAGGCGCAGATGAAGCCCTGGCCGACCTACCGGATGACGTTCCGAGGATTCCAAAAGGCCTTTCCCGACGGCGAAGTCTTTCTGAACAAACCCTCGTCCAATCCTCTGCTGCGGCTGCTGGACATGGTGACCGAAATCACCTTTGGCTGGGGCATCGGCCGCCAGCATCAGGAAGAAGCACCCGTGATGGACAATATGGATCGTTCCGATGACCGGCTGCCCAACAAGACCTATGTCTGGGGGATCACAATCGGCAAGGATGCCGCCTGCTGGACGGATGATTTCGTCATCGACAACAACTGGATCGTCAACGCCACCGTCGGTGGCCGCGATGTCGTAGTCAGTTTGGACCCGAAATACGAAAGCTTGGGCGTGTGGTATAATGACAGTGGTCAGCCCGTTTCACATTGCGATTTCTGGGGTGTGTCGGACCAGGGTCAGTTGCAACGGGTAGAAACTCTGCGGGCCGGAATATTCTGGCACGTCTGGTCCGAGTTTTTCCCGGACACTGACATAAATCGCGTCGGCTCGGGCGCAACGGATTCTGAGGACGTAGCGGCATAGAACCCATTTCGGAAACACATAATTTAAGACAGAAATAGTGAGGGACAGAATGGTACAAACCAAAAAAACAAGGCTCGGCACCGTCGCAGCGGCCTTACTGACATCCGTGGCAGCACCCACCTCGGCGCAGCAGTCCGATTGGTCTTACGAGGCCACTATCTATCTGTTCATGCCCGAGACCGAGACCAGCATTGAAACCCCTAGGGGTACGCTTGACGCGACACTTAGCTTTACAGACGCGCTGGAAAACCTCGACTTTGCGTTCATGGGCGCGCTGGCGGCAACAAACGGGCAATGGAGCGTGCTGGCCGACTATAACTATACCAACTTGTCCTTTGGCGATACCGGGCCTGGCGGCGGCGATCTTGAAACTTCGGTCAAGACACAGTTCCTGACGGCCTTACTGGGTTACCGAGTGCGCAATGATCCAACCGTCAAGGTGGACCTTGCGGGCGGCTTCAGGTGGTACAGTACCGACACTGATTTCTCGCTGACACCTGTGGGAGGTCCCGCCTTTACCTCTACTGCCGACGAAAGTTGGGTCGACCCGGTAGTTGGGGTCCGGGCACGGTTTACGCTATCCGATTCATGGACCAGCACCGCTTATGTGGATTACGGAGGATTTCGCAGCGGCAGCCAGACCTGGTCGGTTCTGCTGACTGCAGACTACATCATCAACGACAGGTGGATGCTGCGGGGTGGATACCGTTACATATCTTTCGACCACGATATTGACGGCAATGATTACGAATTCGATCAATCCGGCCCGCTGATAGGTGCTACTTACCGGTTCTGAGTGCGCAATCTTTAACAACCGGGGTTACGACAGATGCGCTGTGGCCTCAATCTCAACCATGGCTTCGTCTTCGACCAAACCGGCAACGATGATCATCGACATGGCGGGGAAGTGCCTGCCAAACACCTCGCGATAGGCTGCGCCGACTTCGGCCTGTTTTGCCAGGTATTCGCTTTTGTCGATGACAAACCAGGTCAAGCGGGTCACGTCGGTTACCTCACCACCTGCGGCTTCGACAATGTCCACGATATTTTGCAGGGCCTGTTTCATCTGGCCAATAAAGCCGCCGTTGACGAATTCCTTGTTCGCGTCCCATCCGATCTGGCCGCCAATATGCAAGGTTCCGTCCTTAGTCAGAACGCCGTTCGCATAGCCTTTGGCCGGAAGCCAGCCGTCGGGCTGAATGATCTTGTGGCTCATGTCGCGTCCTTTCTGAATGTTTCCAGCTTGCTGCGGATGGTATCTGGCCACGCCTCGGGGCGGCCATCGGCGTTGACGTGGACCAATGTCGCCAAAGTTGTCAGCCGCACCTCGTCCCCACAACGGGCGGTCATCGTGTACCCCGCCGAGCTGTTGCCGATCTGTGTGATTTCAAGTTGGAAAACCAATTGGTCTCCATGGCGGCTGGGTGCGGGAAACTGGGTCTGGATCTGAACAGTTGGTACGGCACCTGCGCGATGCAGATCGTGGAACGGCGCGTTCAAACCCTGATCAAAGAACGCCTCGACGCAATCATTGATCATCTCGAAGTAACGCGGAAAGAACACGATACCGGCAGGGTCGCAATGTTTGAACAAGACTTTTTGATGAAACTCAAACGCCATCAGACCCCCACATATTTTTCGGAAATTTCAGGGGTCAGGTCAGTGATGGCACCGGTCCAGACGGTGCGGCCCCGCTCCAGAATGACCGCTTTGTCAGACACAGCCGCCAACTCCTTTAACGATTTGTCGATCAGCAGGATCGCCACGTTGGTCTCTTGCCGCAGGCGGTGCAGCGCTGCCCAGATTTCCTGCCGGACGATCGGGGCAAGCCCCTCGGTGGCCTCATCCAGGATCAGCAGTCGGGGGTTAGTCATCAGCGCGCGGCCTATCGCCAGCATCTGCTGCTCTCCTCCCGACAGGGAAACCGCCCGTTGCCCCTGCCGTTCACCCAACCGGGGAAACAACTCGGTCACACCACGCAGGGTCCAATCCCCTGGGCGTGCCGCCGCAATCAAGTTTTCACGCACAGTCAGGTCGGCAAAACAGCGGCGGCCTTCGGGCACCAGCCCCACGCCTTTGCGCGCGACCTTGTGACTGGGCAGCGCATGCAGGTCCTGACCGTCCAGCGTTAGCGTGCCGTCTGACCGGATCATCCGGCAAATGGCCTTTACCGTGGTGGTCTTACCCATCCCGTTCCGCCCCATCAGGGCAGTGACCTCACCCTGCGCAATCTCAAGATCCACACCAAACAGGGCCTGACTGACACCGTAAGAGGCGCTGAGGTTTTCTATCCGCAGCAGACTCATGCCTCGTCCCCCAGATAGGCGTCGCGCACCTCGCGGCTGGTGCGGATTTCGTCCGCCGTGCCCGTGGCGATGACCTTGCCATAGACCAGCGCGCTGATCCGATCGGCCAACGCAAAAACCGCGTCCATGTCGTGCTCGACCAGCAAAATGGGCGCTTCCTGCCTCAGCCCGTCAAGAAAACCCGTCAGTCGTTTCGACCCTCCGGCACCAAGCCCGGCCATTGGCTCGTCCATCACAAAGGCTTTTGGGGACAAGGTCAAAGCAACTGCAACCTCCAATTGCCGCCGCTGACCATGGCTGAGGTTGGCACAGCGCGTATCGCGGTCATCGCTGAGGCCCACGCGCTCCAACGCTGCCTCGGCCCGCTCGCGTAGCACGGGTCGTTTCAAGGCAGGTCGCCAGAACCGCCAAGCCATATGCTCGGCCCCCATCGCGCCCAGCACGGCGTTTTCCAGAACAGTATCTTCCATGCACAATTGGGAAATCTGAAAGGTGCGCCCCAGCCCGTCCCGCGCCCGCGCCTGCGTGCTATGCCCCGAGACATCTTGACCATTCAGCAGGACCCGCCCGGAATCTGGCTGCAACCCACCGCAAATCTGTTGGATCAGCGTCGATTTGCCCGCCCCGTTTGGGCCGATGATAGCATGGATTTCGCCGGGTATCAGGTCAATCGACACGTCGTCGGTGGCCTTGAGTGCGCCAAAGCTTTTGGTCAGGTTCAGCGTGGAAAGGACGGGATCAGACATGTGCCCCCTCTTTCCCGGTCAGCAGACCGATCAGCCCCCCGCGCCCGAACAGCACAATACACAGCAGGACCACGCCCAAATAGACGTGCCAGAAGTCAGTTAGCTCGCCCAAAAAATGTTCCAACGCGACAAAGACGCAGGCCCCGATGACCGGCCCCATCAAGCGCCCCACCCCTCCGATGATGATCAGCACGATCAATTCACCCGACAATTGCCAACTGAACATCGTGGGGGAGACAAAGCGGTTCAGGTCTGCAAACAGCGCGCCTGCCAACCCGGTGATTGCCCCCGAAAGGACAAAGGCCAACAGCTTCAACCGCATCGGGTTCAGGCCCACGGTCTCAACCCGAGTGGGCGTCTGACGCGCCGCGTTCAGCGCCAATCCGAAGGGTGAGCCTTGAAGGCGGGCGAACAGAAATAGCACCACACAAAGCAGCGTGAAACAGATGCCATAGAACTGGATCGGTGCTAGTGTGTTCAGACCAGGAAAGTCGTTGCGGACATAGATCGACAGCCCATCCTCCCCCCCGTACTGCGCCCAGGAGATCGCGAAGTAGAAAAACATCTGCCCAAAGGCGAGCGTGATCATGATGAAATACACCCCGGACGTGCGCAGCGACAGCAGCCCGATAAAGAACGCCACAATCCCTGAAAGGATCATCGCCACCAGCCAGATCACCGGCATAGCTTTGGTGCCATCGGTGGTGAATAGTCCCAGATCAAGCGCCGTGTAGGTCTGCGCGTGATAGGCAAGGATGCCCATCGCGTAGCCTCCGATCCCGAAGAACACGGCGTGGCCGAAACTTACCATGCCACCGATCCCAAGGATGATGTTTAACCCCACCGCCGCCAGCGCAAGGATCACCGCCCGCGTCACCAATGTGATCGTAAAGGGTTGATCAGCCACAACGGCCCAAAGCGGCAACACCAGCAGGCCCAAGATCATCGCGGCATTGAGGTATTTCTCATTCAACCTCATGCGCGTGCTCCGAACAAGCCAGTAGGTCGCCAGATCAGCACCAGCCCCATCAGCACATAAATCCCCATCGAGGCCAGCGCCGAGCCGCTTTTCTGCGCCGCACCGTTGTCCATGAACAGCTTGAACAATTCGGGCAGGAACACCCCGCCCAGCGTGTCGGTCAGCCCGACCAGCAGCGCTCCGATAAAGGCTCCGCGCACCGAGCCGATGCCGCCGATAACGATGACCACAAAGGCGAGGATCAGCACCGGCTCGCCCATACCGACCTGAACCGATTGGATCGCCCCAACCAAAGCACCCGCCAACCCGGCCAGCGCCGCGCCCAGCGCAAAGACCAGTGTGTAGAGTTTCGAGATATCTACGCCCAGCGCTGCAATCATCTCGCGATCATTCTCACCGGCGCGAATTTGGATACCCAATCGGGTGCGTTCGATCAGCGCCCACAGCCCCACGGCCACAGCCAGCCCGATGCCAATCAGGGTCAGGCGATACAGCGGGTATTCGATCCCGCCCGGCAATGTGACAGGCCCCGACAGCGCGTCGGGGATGTCCAGAAACAGGGGGAAAGAACCAAAGACCCAACGCGTGCCTTCAGAAAAGATCAGGATCAGCGCGAAGGTGGCCAGCACCTGATCCAAATGCGGCGCGTTATACAATCGTCGGATTACAACCATCTCGACAATCGCTCCGGCCAGCGCTGCGGCGGCCAAGGCGGCGACCAACGCCAGCAGGAAGGACCCTGTGGCACCAGCTACGGCGGCGGCGGCAAAAGCCCCCACCATGTAAAGGGACCCGTGCGCCAGATTGATCAGGCCCATCACGCCGAAAATCAGCGTCAGACCAGCCGCCATCAGGAACAGCATCACACCGAACTGCAGCCCGTTAAGGATCTGCTCGACAATCAGGATCGAGGACATGGGAACTCCGGTGGTCTGCCCGCCCCGCAATCGGGGGCAGGCAGAGGGTCAGTTACATTTTGCACTCGTCCGCATAAGCGTCAGAGTGGTTTTCCAGCGCAACGCCAAGGATCTTGTTGGTGAATACATCGCCTTCCTTGATCACTTCGCGCGCATAGATGGTCTGAACCGGATGATGGTTCGGGCCAAAGCTGAAATCACCGCGGGTACTGTCGAATTCGGCCGCTCGCAGCGCCTCACGGAAAGCATCGGCATCTGACGGGTCGGCCTTGTCCAGCGCCGACAGCAGCAGATTGGCGGTGTCAAACCCTTGACTTGCGTAGAGCGAAGGCAGACGTCCGTATTCCGCCTGAAAGCTTTCCACAAACGCCGCATTGGTCGGGTTGTCGATATCCTTGTTCCACTGCGAGGTGTTCACCACACCCATTGCCGCATCACCAACTGCCTGCAGGATGCCCTGATCAAAGCTGAAGGCCGGACCGACCACGGGCAGGTCGATCCCACTGTCGGCATATTGCTTGAGGAAGGAAATCCCCATACCGCCCGGCAGGAAGAAGAACACACTGTCTGCATCGCTAGCCCGGATTTGGGCGATTTCAGCAGCATAGTCGGTCTGTCCCAGTTCGGTATAAATTTCACCGGCCAAGTCACCCTCGAAGAACCGCTTATAGCCGGTCAAGGCATCCACGCCAGCCGGATAGTTCGGGGCCAGAATGAAACTGTTCTTATAGCCCGCACCGTTGGCATAGGCCCCGGCGGCCTCGTGCAGGTTGTCGTTCTGCCAGGCGACGTTGAAATAGTTCTGATGGCAACCTTTCCCGGCCAAGGGAGACGGGCCCGCATTGGGCGACAGATAGAATACGTTCTGGTTCACCGCCGCAGGCACAACCGCCATGGCAAGGTTGGACCAGATGATCCCGGTCATCACGTCAACCCGTTCGGATTGGATCATCTTGTCCGACAACTGCACGGCGATGTCGGGCTTGCGCTGGTCGTCTTCGATTACAACCTCAATATCGTCGCGGCCCGTTTGCGCGATGGCCAGCATGAACCCGTCCCGCACATCGATGCCCAACCCGGCCCCGCCGCCAGACAGCGTGGTGATCATCCCGACCTTGACCTCGGCCACCGCACCGGTGGCGCACAGCGCGGAAACCGCAGCGGCCGCTAGAAACTTTTTCATCTTCATCTCCCTTCGTTGGTCTTTCGAACGCGCCTTTTGCCAATCTTCCCCGCGTTCAGCCTATGCCCCTGACAGGGCGTTCTTTTTTGTTTTGCCGCTATTCACACCGATCACGCCCCGTTCGTCGAGGGGGATTTCAACCTGAAGCGCTGAATTTTTCCCGTCGCAGTCTTTGGCAACGCGTCGCAGAACCGGATCGAGCGTGGGTACTTGTAGGGCGCGATTACGGATTTGACATGAGTTTGCAGCGCCTCGCGCAGGCTATCCTCTGCCACAGCACCTTCGGTCAGCACGACATGCGCCTCGACAATTTCGCCCCGATCCGGGTCTGGGGCGCCTATCACTGCGCATTCCAGCACGGCCTCGTGCGCCAGCAGCGCGGCTTCGACCTCGGGGCCTGCGATATTGTACCCGGCCGAGACGATCATATCGTCATTGCGTGCCGCGAAATGGAAATAGCCGCCCTCGTCCTGATAGAAACTGTCGCCGGTGATGTTCCAGCCGTCGTGAACATAATCCTTTTGACGATCATCATTCAGATATCGGCAGCCGGTCGGGCCTCGCACCGCCAATCGGCCAATGTCGCCCGTTTTGGCCTCAGTCCCGTCGCGGTTCAAAACCTTCGCTTCGTACCCTTTGACCGGCCTTCCGGTGCAAGCGGGCCGGTGATCGTCGAACCGGTTTGAGATGAAGATATGCAGCAATTCCGTGGCCCCGATGCCATCGAGCATCGGCTTGCCTGTACGTGCAATCCAGTCGTCATAGACGGGTTTGGGCAACGTCTCGCCCGCCGAAACGGCAGCGCGCAGGCTGGACAGATCGGCCCCGTCCTCCATCGCTTGCAACATGACCCGATAGGCGGTTGGAGCTGTGAAACAGACGGTGGCTTTATACTTCTCGATGATCTCGATCATACCGGAGGGAGAGGCTTGTTCCAGCAAGGTCGCCGTTGCCCCAAATCGCAGTGGAAACACCGCCAATCCACCCAGCCCGAAAGTGAATGCCAATGGAGGGGACCCGACAAAGACGTCCTCATGCTGCACGTTCAGAACCTCGCGCGCATAACCATCGGCGATGATCATCAGATCGCGGTGAAAGTGCATCGTGGCCTTGGGCTCTCCGGTCGAACCTGAGGTGAATCCCAGAAGGGCAACGTCATCGCGACCCGTTTGCACGCATTCGAACTGAACCGGTTTTTCCAGCGCCAGACGATCAAGTTCGGCATCGTGGTTTGAGGTGCCGTCGAACCCCACGACGCGCTCTAGGAACCGGCTACCCTGTGCGCAGGTTTCCATTTCCTCCATCAAACGCGTATCGCACAGGGCGAACTGGATCTCGGCCTTGTCCACATGTTTGGTCAACTCTCCCGCCCGCAGCATGGGCATAGTGTTGACGACCACGGCCCCAGCTTTGGTCGCGGCCAGCCAGCAGGCCACCATGGCCGGGTTATTTGCCGAACGGATCAACACACGGTTACCGGGCTGTACTCTTATATCTTCGACCAGCACATGCGCCAGACGGTTGGTCCAGTCGGTCAGCTCTTTATAGGTCCGCTGCCGCCCATTTCCGATCAGCGCGATGTTGTCGCCAAACCCCTTGTCCACCATCGCATCGGTAAGCTCATACGCAGCATTCAGAAGGTCGGGATAGTCGAACCCATCCAACAGAAAATCTGGCCACTGCTCCTCGGACGGCAAGCTATCGCGGCTGAACGTATCGATATGTGCGGACGGTCCCAACATCACTTCCCCTCCCTATGCGCGGCCATTGCCTGACGGGCGATGACCACTTTCTGAACGTCCGAGGCACCCTCGTAGATGCGCAACGCCCGGATTTCACGGTACAGCGCCTCGACCGGCATGCCCGATCGGACACCGTCACCGCCGAACAGCTGTACCGCCTTGTCGATGACCTGCTGCGCGTGGTCGGTGGCAAAAAGCTTGGCCATTGCGGCCTCACGTGTGATCCGTGGTGCCCCACTGTCTTTGGTCCAGGCGGCGCGGTAGACCAGAAGCGCCGCCGCATCGACGTCCAGCGCCATATCGGCGATGTGCCCCTGCACCATCTGCAGATCGAACAGCGGCGCGCCTTGCACATGCCGGGTACTGACCCGCGTCAACGCCTCATCCAACGCGCACCGGGCGAACCCCAAGGCCGCTGCCGCCACGGTCGAGCGGAACACATCCAGCACTGACATGGCGATCTTGAACCCGGCACCGGGCGCGCCGATCATCGCCGACGCTGGGATACGCGTATCAGAAAACCGCAGTGTCGCCAGCGGATGCGGAGCGATGGTGTGCAGCTGTTCGGCAACCTCAAACCCCGGAAAGTCGGGTGTTACCACAAAGGCAGACAATCCCTTAGCACCCGGCGCCTCGCCCGTGCGGGCGAACAGGGTGTAGACATCGGCAATGCCCCCGTTCGATATCCACGTCTTTTCGCCGTTCAGAACATAGTGATCGCCATCACATGTCGCGGTCATGGCAGAATTCGCCACATCGGATCCTGACTGCGGCTCGGTCAGCGCAAAGGCCGAAATCGCCTGCCCGCTGCGCGTTTTAGGCAACCATTCGGCCTTTTGCTGGGGTGAGCCGAACAGGGAAATCGCACCGGTGCCAAGACCCTGCATGGCAAAGGAAAAATCAGCCAACCCATCATGCCGGGCAAGGATTTCCCGGGTCAGACACAAAGTCCGCACATCCAACTGGCCGTCTTCATCCGCAGTTGGCTGCAGCAGCCCCGCCGCGCCCAAGTCACGCACCAGCGCGCGGCAGGCGGCATCCGTGTCCGCATGGTCGACCTTTAGCTCCTGCACGACCTCTTCGACTCGCGCGGCCCAGTTGCGGTGGCGTGGCTCGAAAAATGGCCATGACAGGAAGCTGCGATCTGCCATCAATCCCCCTCGAACTCTGGTTTTTCTTTGGCGACAAAGGCGTTGTAGGCACGCTCAAAATCGCCGGACTGCATGCAGATGGCCTGCGCTTGTGCCTCGGCTTCGATGGCCTGTTCGATCGACATGGACCATTCCTGCGCCAACATGGTTTTGGTCATCATATGGGCGAAATTCGGCCCCGCAGAGATACGCCGGGCCATGTTCTGCGCCGCGCCCTCAAGCTGATCCGCCTCGACCACGCTGTTGTAGAACCCCCAGCCAAGCCCCTCCTCGGCGCTCATAGACCGTCCGGTATAGAGCAGCTCTGCCGCCCGCCCCTGCCCGATGATACGGGGCAAGATGGCACAGGCTCCCATGTCACAACCAGCCAGCCCAACCCGTGTGAACAGAAAGGCGCATTTCGCCTGTGGTGTGGCGATACGCAGATCGGATGCCATGGCGATGATCGCTCCAGCCCCAACGCAGATACCGTCCACCGCCGCAATCACCGGCTTACCGCAATTCACCATCGCCTTGACCAGATCGCCGGTCATGCGGGTAAAGGCCAACAACTCTTTCATATTCATGCGGGTCAGCGGGCCGATGATGTCATGCACATCGCCACCCGAGCTGAAATTGCCACCATTCGAAGCAAAGACCACCGCGTCCACATCATCGACATAGACCAGATCGCGAAACCAGTCGCGCAGCCCGGCATAGCTGTCGAAGGTCAGTGGGTTTTTCCGCTCAGGCCGGTCCAAGCTGACCGTGGCAACGCGGTCTTGCACCTCACACTGGAAATGTTTGACGTCACGGATCATTAGGCTCCTCCGGCAGGCTGAATTCAGTGGTGAGCGTCCTTGCATCCTCGGCCGAGAATTGACCCAGCATATCGGCGATCCATGCCTCATGCGCGGCGGCCTGGCGGGCGAATTCCGCCCGGCCCTTTTGGGTCATACACACGCGATGGGCGCGGCGGTCTCCGGGCACCGGCACCCGCACCAGCAGGCCATCGTCAGCCAGCCGGTCCACGATCCCGGTCACGTTGCCATTGGAGACGCGCAGCACGCCGGAAATCTCGCTCATTTTCAGGCCGCCCTCAAAGCGCGAGAGCGCTGCCATCACGTCGAACCGGGGCAAGGTCGTGTCGAACTCGGCCCGGAAATTCTCACGCAGTTTGGCCTCGATACCTCGGGTGGTTTTCAACAGACGCAACCACAGGCGCAGCCGTTCTTTCGAGGCATCCTCAAGCGGGGGGTGTGCAAGGGTCGGGGTCATATTTCACCTCCCGAAAGGCTGAGCGCATGACCGTTCACGGACTTCGCTGCGTCCGAGCACAGCCATTTCACTGCGCTGGCGACCTCATCCGTTTCGATAAACCGGCGTTGGGGGTTGCCCCGGTGAAGCGAGGCGGCGGCGTCCTCTGCGCTCATCCCCGTTTTTTCGACGATGGTTTCGATCGAACGTTCCAGCATCGGCGTATCTACAAAACCGGGGCACACGGCGTTGACGGTGATCCCGGTCGGGGCCAGTTCAACTGCCAGCGCGCGGGTAAGGCCGATAACCCCGTGTTTCGCGGCGCAATAGCCAGAGACGTAAGGATAGCCTTTCAATCCCGCTGTCGAGGCGATGGCGACCAGACGCCCAGCGCCCGCCGTCTGCATGTCTGCCAGCCCGGCCTGCCAGACGTTGAATACACCGATCAAGTTGACCTCGGTCATGCCGCGCAGGTCATCCGCCGTCATTTTGGCAAACGGCACCGAATGCGCCGCGCCTGCATTGGCGATGACCGCCGTGACCGGGCCGCGTTGGGCGCGGGCTGACTCGAAAGCGGCCTGTACTTGCACCGTGTCGGTCACATCGCAGACTTCGAAAGGTAGGCTCTGCTGTTGCAAGGTAGCCTCGGTCCGACCTAAAAGAGTGATCACCACGCCATCCTCAGCAAACGTCTTCGCAATCGCTGCACCGACCCCGGTGCCACCGCCTGATATGACCACATGACTCATACCTTACCTGCCATTTCCGCGTCGCGGTCGGCCAGACGCCAGGCCTGATCGCGCCCAGCCTCATAGGGTTTTGGCCAGATCTCCTGCCGGTCGCCCAGCGCCGTGGCTGCGTGCAAGGTCCAATAAGGGTCGTTCAGATGCGGTCTGGCCAGACAGACCAGATCGGCGCGCCCTGCCATCAAGATCGAATTGACGTGGTCGGCCTCGTAGATGTTGCCAACTGCCATTGTCTTGATGCCACGTTCATTGCGGATACGGTCCGAGAATGGGGTCTGGAACATCCGCCCATAAATCGGCTGCGCCTGTGTCGAGGTCTGGCCTGCGGACACATCCACGATATCCGCCCCCGCCGCCTCGAACATCGCCGCGATCTCAACGGCCTCTTCCGGTGTGATGCCGTTTTCACCCGCCCAGTCACTGGCCGATATACGCACTGCCATCGGCTTGGCCTCGGGCCAGACCGCGCGCATGGCCGCGAACACCTCAAGCGGGTAACGCATGCGGTTTTCCAAACTGCCGCCATAGTCGTCGTCTCGTGTGTTTGAAAGCGGAGAGATGAAGGACGAGATCAGATACCCATGAGCCGCGTGCAGTTCTATCATGTCGAACCCGGCGCGATCAGCCATTTGGGCGGCTGCTGCGAATTCAGCCATGACGCGATCCATATCCGACCGATCCATCGCTTTGGGTATGGCGTTGTCGTCTGACCACGCAATGGCCGAGGCGGAGATCAGGGGCCAGTTGCCTTCCTCCAACGGCTGATCCATGCCCTCCCACCCGATGCGCGTCGATCCTTTGCGCCCGGCATGACCGATTTGGCAGCAAATCTTGGCGTCGGTCTCGGTGTGGACGAAATCGGTCAGGCGGCGCCATGCCGCCTCATGCTCGGGCGCATACAGACCGGGACAACCTGGCGAGATGCGACCATCGGCACTGACACAAGTCATCTCGGTATAGACCAGCCCTGCCCCGCCCTTGGCGCGCTCGCCATAGTGGATCAGATGCCAGTCGGTCGGGCAGCCATCCACGGCCTTGTACTGTGCCATGGGTGAGACCACGATCCGGTTCTTCAACTCCATCCCACGCAGACGGAATGGCGCAAACATGGGCGCGCGGGCGGGAGCGTTGATCCCGACCCCGGCTTGCGCCATGAACCAGGCCTCGGCCCGGCCCAGCCACCCAGCATCGCGTTCGCGCAGGTTTTCATGGCTGATCCGTTGCGACCGGGTCAGCATGGAATAGTTCAGCTGCACGGAATCCAGATCCAGATAGCGTTCAACATCCTCGAACCACTCAACCGAGTTCCGCGCCGCCGATTGCAGTCGCAGTACTTCGAGCCGCCGTTCGTCTTCATAACGGGCAAAGGCAGCCTCAAGCGTGTCTTCGCTGTGGATATACTCGGCCAGCGCAATCGCGCTTTCCAACGCCAATTTGGTTCCCGACCCGATCGAGAAATGCGCCGTAGCCGCAGCATCCCCCAGCAAAACGACGTTGTCGTGGCTCCATTTCTCACACAGCACGCGCGGAAACCGCAGCCAGGCTGAGCCACGGATATGGTTGGCATTGGTCATCAGAGCATGCCCGCCCAGATGATCCTTGAAGATGTCTTGGCAAACTGCAATCGAGACCTGCTGGCTCATCTTGTCAAAGCCATAGGCATCGAATGTCTCTTGTGTGCATTCGACAATGAAAGTCGCGGTGTCTGGATCGAATTGATAGGCATGGGCCCAAACCCAGCCCTTATCGGTCTTCTCGAAGATAAAGGTAAAGGCGTCGTCGAATTTCTGGTGCGTTCCCAGCCACACAAACTGACACAGGCGCTGGTCGATATCCGGTTTGAACACATCCGAAAACTCGGCGCGGGTTTTCGAATTCAGCCCGTCCGACGCAATGACGACGTCATAGTTGGCCATATAGTCCAAGGCGGATGCAGCCTCGGTTTCGAACCGCATCTTCACATCCAATTCGCGGGCGCGGGCCTGCAGGATCAGCAACAGCTGCTTGCGCCCGATGCCGCAGAACCCATGCCCGCCAGACACAGTGCGCTGGCCTTTGTGAACCAGCGCCACATCGTCCCAATAGGCAAACTGTTCCCGAATTCTCTCAGCGCTGATCGGATCGTTGACCGCCAGATTGTCCAACGTTTCATCGGACAGAACGACGCCCCAGCCAAAGGTGTCATCGGGTCGGTTGCGCTCGATCACCTCAATCTCGGCCGCCGGATTTCGAAGCTTCATCGAAATCCCGAAATAAAGACCCGCCGGTCCGCCGCCAAGGCAAGCAATGCGCATCGCTAAACTTCCCTTCATCCGTCTGAATACCTTAAACGCTAGACCGAGTCGCTGATCCCTTCAAGTTAAAATATTTTATGCTTGAAGTTTTTTTGCGGGAAGTTACGCTTTCAATTATTCTCCAAAACGTCGGGTGGCCGGATGGTGTTGCGTGTCGAAACAAAGGACGATTTGGCGGTTGTGACGATCGACAACCCGCCTGTGAACGCGGCCAGTCAGGCAGTGCGCGCGGGGCTGTTGGCAGCCATTGCTGAGACCGAAGCGAACACCTCTGCCAAGGCCGTCATACTGTGCGCTGAAGGTCGGACATTCACTGCTGGTGCGGATGTACGCGAGTTTGACAAATCGCCAATGGAACCCCACCTGCCGGACGTCATCCAGGCGATTGAAGACACAATAAAGCCCTGGGTCGCGGCACTGCACGGTTCTGTCCTTGGCGGTGGACTTGAGATCGCGCTTGGGTGCAGTCACCGCGTGGCGCTGCGCAGCACCAGGTTTGGCCTGCCCGAGGTAACGCTGGGCCTGATCCCTGGCGCGGGCGGCACCGTTCGACTACCGCGCCTGATCGACCCGCTTGAGGCTCTGAACATGGTGACCAGCGGCAAGCCGATCTCGGCCGCGACGGCGCTGAACCTGGGTTTGATTGACGGTATCGCCGACGGTGACCTGATGGCCTGTGCCAGTGCGCTGGCCCGGTCGGCCGCAAACGCTCGGCCTAGAACTGCATTGCGGCACCGGAACGCCAAACCAGTTATGGACCCAACAGCTTGGGAAGCAGCAAAGACCCGCATCATCACAAAAGCGCGCGGCGCACATGCGCCTGCCGCAGCAGCAAGGGCCGTGCAAGCCGCGCTCGATCTGCCCGCGGATCAAGCTCTGTTTCAAGAGCGTGAGACGTTTTTGACCCTGAAATCCGACCCGCAAAGCGCGGCCTTGCGATACATCTTCTTTGCTGAACGATCAGCGTCAAAACTGTCCGAACTGAAGGACATTGAACCCCATCCGCTCACAAGCATCGGCGTGATTGGTGGGGGCACCATGGGGGCCGGAATCGCCGCCGCCTGCTTGTTGGCAGGGCTGCCAGTGACCTTGGCTGAACGGAACGAAGCTGCCCGTGCAGCCGGGCAAGGTCGCATCACAGCCATCCTAGACAACAGCAGAAAGCGCGGCCTGATTGACCAAGACAAGCAGGAGGCTCTGACCGCCGCTTTATCAACCACGACCACATTCGAAGCTCTGACCGAAACCGATCTGATCATCGAGGCTGTATTCGAGGACATGGAGCTGAAAGCGCAGGTCTTTCAGGAGCTAGATAAGCATATCCGGCGCGACGCCATTCTAGCCAGCAACACGTCTTATCTGAATATCAGCGCCATGGCCGCCCAAGCCAGACACCCCGAACGTGTGATCGGCCTGCACTTTTTCTCACCCGCCCACATCATGAAACTGGTTGAGGTCATCATCCCAGACAGTGCCGCCCTATCCGTCGTGGCCACAGGGTTTGCGCTGTCGCGTAAGCTTGGAAAGATCGCCGTGCCCTCCGGTGTATGTGACGGGTTTATCGGCAACCGCATCATGTCTGCCTATCGACGTGAATGCGAATACATGGTCGAAGACGGTGCCCTTCCATGGGACGTTGATCAGGCGATGCGCGATTTTGGTTTTCCCATGGGTGTGTTTGAGATGCAGGACCTTGCGGGCCTCGACATCAGATGGGCCAAGCGCAAAAGCCAAGCTGCGACCCGCGACCCCGCCCAGCGCTATGTTCACATCGCCGACAAGCTGTGTGAGGCGGGACGTTTCGGGCGCAAGGCCGGTCAAGGTTGGTACGATTACGCAGGCGGCAATGCGACCCCGTCGCAATGGGTGGAGAACCTTGTTCTGGCCGAATCCGCGCGCAAGAAGATCGCCCGCATTCCGGTATCCGATACCGAGATCGTCCAGCGCCTTCTGACCACCATGCAGGCCGAGGCACAGGCCCTTTTGACGGAAGGCATAGCACGCCGCCCCGAGGATATCGACGTGGTTATGGTCAACGGTTATGGATTTCCACGCTGGCGCGGCGGCCCGATGTTCCGGAAACACCACCCTTAGGTGGATTGAACACCCTCAGAAACTCGGCGCGATCATGTTGGCATAGTTGTTGGCCAGCACCTCGGCATCAGTGCGGTTGAACTTGACCGAGGGCAGCGCCTGCATGTCGATCTGTGCCGCATTGTCGAATAGTTTCGCCAGATCGACGGTCAGATGAACCTCTTGCTTTCCGTCTGCCAAAACCACTGCCGGAACTGAAAACTCGACCTCGCGCGCGTTCTCGGAAAACCCCACGTGATAGACTAGGGGGGACACGTCCCCACCCACTTGCAGCGCCCCTTCGAATACGACAAATTTGTACCCGACCTCCCAATTCCAGGCCATTTGACTGTTGGGGTCCAGGTCCCCGCGCACCTCAATCGAGCTGTTCGCAGCCGGGTCGACACCGATCAAGAACCGCACGGTTTCAATCGATGGCAATGGCACGGCAGGCAAGGTGATCGAATGCGCGCTGTCCGCATTGTCAAAGCGCAGCAAATGATAACTTTCGGGTTCGGCATAGGTCTCATCCCCGTGCCCGAAAGACAGGTTGCTGAGGTAGAACCTGAAGTCGCGAACCCTGAACTGACCCTGCCCGCCCGGATTATCATAGATGAATTGATCATAGATCAGAGGCTCATCCCCCATCTGGGCGTGGAATGTCAGCGTGATCGGCGTGGCTTTGTTTTGCCCCGGGTTCAGCACGAACCACCCCGCGATCAGGACCACCAAGGCTGAAATTACAATGATCGGACGCATCACGACCCTCCCTCGAACGGGTTGGAAAACTGCGGGTTGGTCAGAAACGCCTCATCCGTCAGAGTGTGCAGGAAGGCGATGATGGCCTGGATTTCATCGGGCGTCATGCGCAGGCCCACCGTTTCCTGCCCCGCCTCGGGCGCATTGTCGGCCTCAAGGATCAACGGGCTGAGTGTATCGCTGACCACGATACCATCGTTGTAATGGTCCATTACGTCTTCCAGCGTGTCAAACCGACCGTCATGCATGTAGGGAGCTGTGACGGCGATGTTGCGCAGGGTCGGGACTTTGAAAAACCCCTTATGCGCCGGGTTGCCCGTCACCGCCATCAGACCGTCGGGCAAGGTCTCATCCGGATCCAGCCCGTTGTTGGAAAACCCATCCAGCGCATCGCGAAAGCCCGAGGTCAGGAACTGACTGTGGCAATCGATGCAATTGCCGCCCCTCAGGGACACCTTGGTATCGGGATGCGCCATGAACAGCTTGCGCCCATGTTCTTCCTGCGCGGTCAGCCGGACCTCACCCCGTAGGTATTGATCGTATTTCGAGTTTGACGAGATCAAAAGCCGCATGAAAGTCGCCAGCGCCTTGGCTGTATTTTCGGGCGTGACCGCACCATAGGCCTGACGAAACATCTTGCGATAAGACCCTGAGGCCTGAAGCTCCTCCATCAGCGCATCGATATCCTGCCCCATCTCATCCGGATGTTGGATCGGCATCAATGCCTGCTCTTCCAACGAGGTCGCACGGCCGTTCCAGAAAAACCTCTCCTGCCCCCAAAGCAGATTGGCGAGGCTCATCGAACTAAAGTCCAGCTCACCCCCGGACAATGTCGGCGACTTTGCCAGCCCATCGGTAAACGCCAATTCCTGCACGTGACAGGTTGCGCAGGACACCTCATTGTTACCCGACAGGATGGGGTCATAGAACAGGTGCCGGCCCAACGTGAACGCCTCTTGCGTCAGCGGGTTGTAGGGCGGAACGGCAAACCGCCCGAACACAAAAGGGGCTGAGAAATCGGCAATGGGCGTTGCCGTCGGGCCGCGCATCCGATCCCAGACCATCCAACCAGCCACCGCAATCCCTGCGGCGGCCAGGATCAACACAACCCAACGCATTCCGCCCCCCCCAACGGCCGTCAGTGGTGGTGAACAAACCCCGAGCCGAACAGTCCTTCGAGGTTATCCACTCCCTTGTTGTAACGCTCTTTGAAATCAATCGTGGCCAGACGCTCTCCGGTCTCCAGATCATGAACCGAGATCGTATGGCTGGCCAGATCGGCGATGAAATCCACATCGGTCGGATCATCTTCAGCCCCGTTGCCCAGATTCAGCAGATTGTTCTGAACGGCAATCAAATCGCGCCCCGAAGCCGAGGTGAAAAAGATCATATGATGCGCCCCCGGATCGGCGACGATATCCGGCCCGCTGGGCACCAGCTCGGGCAACGCGGCCAATTCATAGCGTTTCACCACACCCGGCAGGGCATGCGAGATGAACAGCTCATCCTCGGTGCCGTAGAATTCCAGAGGTACAGCCGTTTCATTGGCAACACCGCTATAGATCACTTCGGCCTCACCAAAACTTTTGGAACTGGCGTCATAAGGTACTTTCCACGTCTCGAACCCGAACATTGTATTGGCCAGAATGGCCGGTTCGATATCTGGATGCATGCCCGGGCGGGCAAACAGCACCTCGACCGGAGAGGACGGAAAGTCCAGCGGCTTTTCTTTCTCAACCACGATGTTTTCAATGGGCTCCAGCGCGTTCAGATCAATGATCGTCAGCATGTTGCCAACACCGGTGGCCAGATCCGGATGCACGGTCGAGGTCACGACCATGCGGTCCTCAAAAGCCGAGATACCATGCGGATACATGATATAGGGCGCGCCTTCGCCCACCTGGCTTTTGCGGGCTTCGATCACTTTTACGACCTCATTCGTCTGTGGATCAAAAACGCCCACCGAACCGCCATCATCGCCGCCGGTTCCGCCCATGAAGGTCACGAACATGTATTCCTGACCGTTCGAATTGGCCCACATGATGTCTTCACCGACCATCTGTCCCTGCGTATCCAGACAGGTAAAGCCCGAAATCACCGGCGCACCGCCCGCATCGCGGGCCAACCCGACCTCGGCCAGGCTGCACGAGGGATCAAGCCCCGTGGCATAGAGCCTGCCATTCGGGCTGTAATACAGATGGTGCAAGGGATGCTCCATCTCAGGCTGTTCTACTTCGCTGAGGATTTCTCCGAACCGATCCGACTCCGGGTCCAGCTCAATGATTGCGATACTGTGACTCGTATCCAGCGTCGGCAGCCCGCGCAACAGCACCATGCCCTGGCTTTCCTCGCGGTCCTGCGACAATGCGGGCGACAGACCTGCCAGTATCAGGCCCGCACCGATCAGAACACTACGTGTAGTATGGCTGAATTTCATAACTTCCCCCCCTGAGATGAAATTTAGGAATACTTGTGAATAAGATGCACCTTACCCCACGTCATATCACAATACTGGAATGGAACCAAATTCATGGGGGCCGAAAGATTTGTTGACGGATGGGGCATTCCTCACTCAATGTTCTAGGCATCAGAGGATAAGGAACCGAAGCTGTGACAGCCACCCTTCGACAACCGATGATGCGTCGCGACACCGGGTGCGATCTGGTCGTCTAACCCGCGGGGACAGACCGTTATCATCTGACCCGGCTTCGGGTTTGTTCCACCTTTTCAAGCTGATACCCAAATGATCCAACCAGATGGATTGCGCATGGCAATCGATATCGGCGGTACGTTTACTGATACCGTCCTGCTGAACAGCGCATCGCAGGTGGTGGCAACCACCAAAACTCCCACCACTCCACATCGCCCTGCCCTTGGTGCCGTTGCGGGTGCCACGCATGTGCTTGAAGCCGCTGGTGCCGATTGGCATCGGGTAACCGGTTTCATTCATGGCACCACGCTCGCCACCAATGCGTTGATCGAACGGCGCGGGGCCGCGACCGCCACCATAACCACGCGAGGGTTCCGGGATATCCTCGAAATCGCTTATGAACGGCGCTACAGCCAATATGCGATTGATCTGGTCAAACCCGACCTGATCGTGCCGCGCACCCATTCGCTGACCATCGGTGGGCGCATGGACGTCAACGGGCAGGAACTGGAACCGTTGGACGCTGCGGCCATCGCGCCTTTGGTGGACGAACTGACGGCGCTTGAGGTCGAGGCCGTCGCCATCTGCCTGCTGCACGCCTATGCCAACCCTGCACATGAACTGGCCCTGCGCGATCTGCTGGCGCTGCATATGCCCGATTTGGTCATCTCACTCAGCCACGAGGTCAGCCCCGAAGCGCGCGAGTTCGACCGGCTGTGTACCACCATTGCCAATGCCTACGTGCAGCCGCTCATGGCCGGATATCTGCAGGATTTTGAGGCGCGCTTTCGGCAGATGGGATTAACCTGCCCGATCCTGATGATGACAGCAGGTGGCGGCATGACCACGCTCGACACCGCTGCCCGGCTACCGATCCGGTTGGTGGAATCCGGCCCCGCCGGTGGCGCCGTTCTCGCCGCCCGCATCGCCGAGGCCACTGGAGAGGCGGACGTGCTGTCCTTTGACATGGGCGGCACCACGGCCAAGCTGTGCCTGATCGACGAGTACCGCCCTCAGACCGCGCGCAAGTTCGAAATCTCGCGGGCCGAACGCTTTATCAAAGGCTCAGGCATGCCGGTTCGGATACCTGTGATCGAGATGATCGAAATCGGCGCTGGAGGCGGTTCCATCGCCAGCGTCGACCGTCTAGGTCGCATTCAGGTCGGCCCCCATAGCGCGGGATCAGACCCCGGCCCGGCAGCCTTTGGAAAGGGCGGGGAAAACCCCACCGTCACCGATGCCGATCTGACGCTGGGTCTGATCGAGCCTGGGCGTTTTGCCGAAGGACGGCTGCAGATCGATCAGAGCACAGCGCAACAGGCGATGGCGAAAGATGTGGGCGACCCTTTGAGCCTTAACCCCGATCAGGCCGCCTTTGCGGTCAGTGAGATTGTCGACGAAAGCATGGCCAGCGCAGGTCGTATGCACGCGGTCGAATCCGGCAAGGACCTTGGCAATCGGCTTATGATCGCGTTTGGCGGCAACGGTCCACTGCACGCCACCCGTGTGGCCCGTCGCGCCCAGATGCGGCGCGTACTGATCCCGCGTGATCCGGGCGTCGGGTCGGCCGTCGGGTTCCTGTTTGCACCGGTCTCTTATGAGGTCATCCGGTCACGCTATGCCCGATTGGACAGTCTGGATATCGACGGGTTGAACCAGTTCTTCGACAGTATGCAGGCCGAAGCGGAACAGGTTGTCCGCGCCGGTGCGCCCGACGGCGAATTGCTGCAACGCCGGATCGCCTATATGCGATATCACGGGCAAGGGCATGAGATCGAAATCAGCCTGCCGGATCGGGCTATGGCCGCCTCGGATCTCGACGCGCTAAGGCAAGCTTTTGAGACGGAATACAGCCGACAATTCAGCCGTATCGTGCCCGGCATGACCATCGAGATTCTGAACTGGGGACTGTCCGTTTCATCGCCAGCACCTACACATGAGCCGTATCTTGGAAACCCGGGTCATCGGCAGGCGGAAACGACCGAACAGCGCCAGATCCTGTGCGACATTACCGGGGAATGGCGCTCTGCAGGCGTCTACAGCCGCACCGACCTGACGCCGGGATCAACGCTCAGCGGTCCGGCGCTGATTGTCGAGGCACAAACGACCACATTTGTTAGCGCAGATTTCGGCGCAACCGTGGATGGCCAGGGCAATATCTGGCTGACGCGGCAAGAGGAGGCACAGGGATGATCCAAGCAGATACACGCCTGCAAGTGATGTGGAACCGACTTCTGGCCGTGGTCGAGGAACAGGGGCAGGCGCTGATCCGCGCCGCCTTCAGTCCGATCGTGCGCGAATGCGGCGATATCTCGGCCGGGATATTCGACATGCAGGGTCGGATGCTGGCACAAGCTGTCACCGGCACGCCGGGACATATCAACACCATGGCTGAGGCGGTCAAAACCCTGCGCGCCAGATTTGCCCAGACCGATATGAAACCCGGCGACATCTATATGACCAACGATCCGTGGATCGCCTCGGGTCACCTGAACGACTTTTTGCTGATGATGCCCGTGTTCCACGGCGATACCGTCATCGGCTATACGGCCTGTACCTCGCATCTGGTCGACCTCGGCGGGTTGGGCATGGGGCCGGAAGGGTCGGATATCTATGACGAAGGGCTGCTGATCCCGCCCTGCAAACTGGTCAGCCAAGGCGAGGTCAACGCGCTGGTGCTGGAGATCGTCAAAGCCAACTCTCGCGAGCCCATCGCCAACGAGGGCGACATTTATGCCCTGATCGCCTGTTGCGAGGCCGGGTCAACAAGGCTGGTTCAGATGATGCAGGAATTTGGCATCACCGACCTGAGCGCGCTGTCCGATTACATCATCGAAACGTCACGTCGCGGCACGCTAGATGCTATCGCCGGCCTGCCCAAGGGCACATGGCAACACGTGCTGAAAGTAGATGGTTACGACGAAGAGATCGAGCTGCACGCAGCGCTGACCATCGCCGATGATCACCTGTTGCTGGACTTCGACGGCACAGCGGCCTGTGTGGGTAAAGGGATCAACGTGCCACTGAACTATGCAACCGCCTATTCCGTCTTTGCCCTGCGTTGCATCATCGGGGCGGATATCCCGAACAATGCGGGTTCGCTCGATCCGTTTCGGGTGACGGGCCCCGAGGGTTGTATCCTGAACGCGCAACCTCCGGCACCGGTGGCGATGCGGCATACGTTGGGGCAGATGACCCCCGACCTGGTCTATGGCTGCCTGTCGCAGGCCCTGCCTGAAAAGGTTCCGGCCGAGGGGGCATCATGCATGTACGATCTGCCCCTGCGCCACGCGCCTGAAGCGATCGACCGGGGCGATGACCAGTTTGCGTTGGAATTGGTGTTCAATGGCGGCACAGGCGCACGCCCCGGGCTGGACGGTCTGTCGGCCACGGCCTTTCCCAGCGGCGTTTGGGGCAGTCAGGTCGAAACCACCGAGGCGGTTGCCCCTGTGCTGTTTCACCGTCGTGAACTGCGGCCCGATTCCGGTGGCGCCGGGCGTCTGCGCGGCGGTCTGGGGCAGCATATCGAACTCAGCGCGTCCAAGGATCAGGATTTGATGCTGTTCCTGTCGGTCGAGCGGATCAAGAACCCTGCCAACGGCCGAGAAGGTGGGTTGGACGGCGCGCCCGGTCGCATCACCGTGATGCCGGAAAACCGCCAACTGCCGGGCAAAGGTGAGGTTCGGATCAAGGCCGGTGAAACGCTGATCTTTGAAACTCCGGGTGGGGGTGGCTTTGGCCTGCCCGAGGAACGCCCGGAGGAGGCGGTGCAAAGCGACGTCCGCGCGGGCCTTGTCAGCGAGGCGATGGCCCAAACCCAGTATCGGAGGCAAACATGACCCAACCGCACCCGCATATTGCGTGCATGTCCCCCTATGCGCTGGCCAACCTTGACGCGCCCGAGGGCAAAACCCTGATCTCGCTGTCGCAAAATGAAAGCCTGCGCCCGCCCAGCCCCAAGGCGACCGAGGCGGCAGCGCAGGCGTTGGGCAGCTCGATGCTCTATCCCGATCCGGACTGGACGGACCTGCGGCACGCACTGGCCGAACTGCACGGAATAGATCCCGATGGTATTTTGTGCGGCAACGGATCGCTCGACCTGATCGGATGCCTGGCGCGCGTGTTCGCCGGGCCAGACCGGGCGGTGCTGGCGCCCGCCCATGCCTATCCGTTCTTTCAAACGGCGGCGCAGGTGACAAACGCGCGGTTCGACCCTGCCGCCGAAGTAGATGCCGTCGTCAGTGTCGACGCCATGCTTGCCGCGGTCCAACCTGATACCGGGATCGTCTTCGTCGCAAACCCCGGCAACCCGACCGGCACGCGCATTCCGAAAGCCGAACTTGTCCGCCTGTGTCAGGGCCTGCGGCCTGACATCCTGTTGGTGATCGATGAAGCGTATGGCGAATTTTCTGATCACCTGGGCGAGCGGTGTTTCGATCTGGTTCAGGGCGGAAACACAGTCGTTTTACGCACGTTTTCTAAAGCATACGGCATGGCGGGGTTTCGCGTCGGGTGGGGTCTGTTCCCACCTGCCATCGCCAGAGAGTTGCGTAAAGTGATGAACCCGAACAACGTCCCGGCCAGCGCCCAAATCGCTGCCGCGGCAGCCGTGCGGGACGATGCCTATATGCGCGAAACCTGCGCGATCACCGCAAGCTTGCGGGATCAGGCAACGGCCCAGTTGAAACAGGCCGGGTTCGCGCCTTATCCCAGTTTCACCAACTTTGTGCTGCTCAACATGGGCAGCACCGAAGCCGCAGCAAGCGCGGATCAAAGGTTGCGGTCCGAGGGCGTGTTCCTGCGCCCGCAAGGCGGCGCGGGCCTGCCTCATACCCTGCGCATGACCGTCGGTCCGCAGGCGGCGCTGGTCAAAGCGATAGAAATCCTGACGAAATGGAAACAGGAGGGACAGATATGACAGCTTCCAGAGGGCGGGCCCGGTTCGGCCTGCTGGTGCCCTTCACCAACACCAATTTTGAGCCTGACCTGGCCCTGATGTCCCCGGCAGGCGTTTCACTGCACGTAGCCCGATTGGGTGGGTATGACGAGGATGAAATCCCCGACGAATCCCAGATGCACGATCTAGGGGCCGCCGACTTGGATGAGCCTTTGCGACTGTTGATGGGAACCAAGCCGGACGTTGTCTTTTATGGATGCACCTCGGCCACGCTGACTCATGGCCCTGAGTTCGACCGAGATCTGGCCAACCGCATCAGCGCCGATAGCGGGGCCAAGACGGTGACCGCAGCGGGGGCGTTGGTCCATGCGTTGTCCACCTTGGGGGCCAAGCGTATCGGTTTCGCCTCGCCCTATGTTCCGGCGATCAACGACATGGCAATTGCTTTTCTGGGCAAGCTGGGGGTGGACACGATCCAACGCTCGGAAGTGTCTGAACCGCTTGGCAATGAAGGCCAGGGGGCGTTGGAGCCGGATGCCGTATTCGAACTGGGCCGCGGGGCTGATCACCCCGAGGTCGACGCGCTGGTTCTGTCCTGCACCGACATGCGCAGCGTCGAGGTCATAGCCCGGCTGGAAGACGCGGTTGGGAAACCGGTGATCAGCTCGAACCAGGCGATGCTGTTTCAGGCGTTGCAACTGTTGAATATCGATGAACCCATCCCCGGGTACGGACAGCTATTGGAACGCGAAAGGTGATCCGAGCGGTCAATCCTTCAGTTCACCAACGGATGTCACTCCGATTTGGGCCATGGTGATGCTAAATTCTTCGCTCAACACATCCCAAAGCTGCTGCAGGCCCGCCTCGCCTGCGGCGGCCATGGCAAATTGCAGGATGCGGCCAAAGAACACATAATCCGCACCCGCGGATAGGGCCTTTATGGCGTCCTCACCGGACTGCAACCCGCTGTCATAGAACAACGGGTATTCGTCGCCCACGGCGGTGCGTATCTCTCGCAGCGCTTCAATCGCCGCCGGGGCGCTATCCAGCTGCCGCGCGCCATGGCTTGAGACCTGAAGGGCATCAGCGCCCGCTGCTTTCACGGCCAGCGCGTCCTCGGGGTCCAGCACCCCTTTGACGACCAGCTTGCCCTCCCATTGATCGCGCAGACGGGCCAGCGTCTCCCATGTTGCCTTTGCGCGGCTTTCGGTGCGGTCGAACTCGTAACCCTCAGTCAGAAAGTTCGCCATCTGAGGTTTACCTGCCATCAGGGTTGAAAGGGACCACTTCGGATGCAGGGCAAAGTCCACGAATTGGCGTGGGCCGATCCGAAAGGGCATCTTGAACCCATGGCGCAGCTCACGTGGGCGTCGCCCGACCTCGGGAACATCCACGGTCAGCACCAGCGTCTCGTAACCTGCAGCGCGGGCGCGATCGACCAGCTTGAACGTGCCCGAGCCGTCGCCGCTGAAATAAAGCTGGAACCAGGCGTTGCCTTCGGCTTCGACAATAATCTCCTCCATCGACGTCGAAGCGACCGTGGACACGCCCAAGGGCACGGAATACCGCGCGGCCAGACGGGCCAGCATCAGATCAGCCCCGGGTGCGGACAGGTTACACATGCCCATTGGCGCGATGCCGAAGGGGCGTTGTGTGGGCTGGCCAAAGACTTCGGTCGCCAGAGACCGTTCGCTGACGTCCCGCAACACCCGCGGGCGTATTGTCATAGCGTCCAGGGCGGCACGGTTGCGGGCCGCGCCGGTTCCAAGCCCCGCCGCGCCGTCAATATAGTCGAATACCATCCACGGCAGACGCCGCCGCGAAATGCGGCGAGCGTCTTCTGCGCTGTGGATCGCATTGCTTGGGATCAAGCCTGAACGGCCTTCATAAAGCGGTCACGGATGACTACCGGATCCATTGTGATGACAGGCATCTTGGCATTACCGCTTTCGCATTTGCTGACAATGATGGTCATCTGTTTGGCATCCAGCGCCTCTTGCAGCACACGGCCTGTATCTTCGGCCTGGCATTCGATCACACGTTCGCACCCGGCGGCCTCGGCCATTTTCGCCAGAGAAGTTTTCTGCCCCGCATAGGTCGGTTGATCCCCGGTTGAGCCATAAGAGCCATTGTCGACGATCAGCAGGATATAGTTATCGGCCACGTTGTTGGCGATGGTCGGCAGCGTGCCAAGATTGGTCAGGATCGAACCATCCCCGTCAATCACTATCACCGGCTTCGGCTGCGACAGCGACAGCCCAAGACCGATGGATGAGGCCAGCCCCATCGTGCCCAGCATATAGAAATTGTTCGGCTGATCATCGATTGCGTGCAGTTCCTGGCTGGGGATACCGATGTTGCAGACAACCAGTTGATCACGCAGGATCGGGGCGATTTCTTTCAGAATCTCAGAACGGATCATTGGTCGCCGTAGCCTCCCCAGAAATTGGCATCGGTCAGGATTGCGACCGGCTTGTTGCACATGAAGGTGTATTTCAGGATCGCATCCAGTTCCTCGACATCCGCCTGATGGTGAAAGTGGTAGGTCGGGATGTTCATCTGCGCCAACAGGGCCTTGGTATGCACCGCCATCTCGACCTGACAGGCAACGGGTTCGCGCAATTCTCCACGGTATGAGATCAGCATGGGCAGCGGCATGCGATAATACTGGATCAGCGTTGCCAGCGTGTTGATGGTCACTCCAATCGCGGTGTTCTGCATGATGATGGCCGGGCGCTTACCGCCCATCCACGCGCCTGCGCACAGGCCCATCCCTTCGTCTTCCTTGTTTGACGGGATGTGGAAAATCTCTTCCCGCGCGTCGATCTCCTCGATCACGCCAGCAAGCTGCTTACACGGGACGGTGGTCACAAACGAAATATCGTTCGCCACCAGATCGTCAGTGATCTTCTTGTCTATGTTCATTTCCGGTCTGTCAGTCCTGTTTGGGGCGCCCGGGGCGCGATTGATGGTTCAGATGCCACGATGCACATGCACCGCACATCCGGCATGACGGACGACGCGCGACGCGGTCGATCCCAGAAAATAGTCGCTGAGGCCCGGCTTGTGCGAACCGATGACGATGCAGTCAAAATTATTGCTGTTGGCGTAGTCAATGATGCTCCGGGCGGTGTGGCCCTTGACGATCTCGGGCTGGATGCCCTCAAGATCCTCGGTCTTTTCTTTCAATACTCTGGCAGCGGCCCGAAAGCCTTCCGCGACCATCTCTTTGTCCAGATAGGCACTGACCGAACCCTGTGGCATCTCATAGACGTGCAGCGCGACGATCTCGCCACCCTCGGCGGTCAGCGCGCGGGCGACCTCTAGCGTGTGTTGCGAAATATCGTGATCCAACGCCATTGGAACCAGAATTTTCTTATACATGAATCCCTCCGTTTCTTCCGGGCCTATGCCCACGGCATGAGGATGATTTTCGGTGCCGCAACGACCCCATTGCGCAAGTCACGAAACGCCTCGGCGCCTTCAGACAGGGCCCGTTCTTCAACCCAATCCAAACCACCCAATCGGCCATCAAAAATGGCCTGCGCGGTTTGCCGGAAATCCTCGGCCGTATATGTATAGGTGCCGATAAAAGTGATTTCCTGCAAGGTCATGCGACGTATATCCAGCCCTCCGGCGTCTTCTCCCAACCCGACATGGGCAATTACCCCGCCCGGCTGAACCATCGTTGAGGCCAGGGACCTAGTGGCAGCAAAACCGACCGCGTCGATCACAAGGGGGAAGTCTTGCATCGTCTCTTTGACCACGTTGAACGCACCAGTGCTCTGCAAATAAGCGCGCCGTCCGTCGCTGGGTTCGACGATAACCACATCATCAACATCCATCGCAGACAATGCCAGCGCTGCGGCCACACCGATGGCGCCGCCGCCAATCACCAACGCCTTGCGATCCATCGTGGGATGCAGCGCCTCAAGGCCCAGCCGGACCGCGTGCCAACTGACCGCCAGAGGCTCGGCCAGCGCAGCCTTTGCAAAGCTCACGTGTGCGGGTACCTCGACAAGATTGCTGGCAGGCATGGCGACATATTGGGCAAAGGCCCCTTCACGCGGTGGCATTGAAATGATCTGACGGTCGGCGCACAGGTTCTCGCGCCCCGACTTGCACGCGCTGCACTTGCTACAACTCACCAGCGGGTTGATGGTGACGCGCGCGCCATCGCGTGGGCCGCCTACAATCGTGCCTGCGGCCTCGTGCCCAAGGATCAAGGGTGCCGGGCGGCGTGCATCGTGGCCCAGATAGGCGTGCATGTCCGATCCGCAGATGCCGGCGGCCTCGATCCGGATAAGATGTTCGGCTTCCCGCGGCGCAGCATCCGGGACATCCCGAAAGGCCACTTGTTCTACACCTTCATAGACTAGAGCTTTCATTTTGCCGTAAACCCTCCGTCAACCATCAGCACCTGCCCGGTGACGTAATCCGAAGCTTTCGAGCACAAAAACAGGATCGGCCCGTCGATATCCTCGACCCGCCCGTTGCGCTGGGTACAAGTCTGAGCCGCGTTGCGAGCGGCACGTTCGGGATCATCGAACACGGCTTGGGTCAGTTCGGTCGGGAAGAACCCCGGCCCGATGGCGTTGGCGGTGATCCCGTGCGGCGACCAAGCCTCGGCCATGGCGCGCGTTAGTTGCCCGATCCCGGCCTTGGTTGCACCATAAGCAATGCCCCCCGGAAAAGCCCGTGTGGTTTGCAGCGAGGCGAAATTCACAATCCGTCCCCAACCGCGTTTCTTCATGGCAGGCACCATCGCCTGGCTCAGGAAAAACGGCGCGCTGAGGTTCAGCGCAAGCGTGGCATCCCAACCTTCGGCGGAGACATCATCCGCTGCTTCACGCGTGTTTACCCCGGCCGCGTGAATAACAATGTCCGGCGATCCGAATTTCGAGCCTATCTGTTCCACCAACGCCCCTGTCACCGACCGATCGGCCACATCGGCAACCACGGTTTCGGCACGCTCACCGATTTCGCGTTTCAAATCTGACAGTGCCTCGGCCCGGCGAGCCACGCCAACCACCTGAGCACCGGCAGCAGCCAGAACAACCGCCACCCGGCGACCAAGCCCCGAACTGGCCCCGGTCACGCAGGCCACCTGCCCCGTCAGATCAAAGAGAGATCGGGGGTCATCCATCTGACGTCAGGTCAAACTGTTCATCAGGAAAATACTTGGCCAGACGAACATCTGCCGCCCGGGCGTGCCCCTCCATCCCTTCCAGGCGGGAAATCCGGGCAGTTGCCACAGCAATAGGCTTTGAACCTTCGCGCGTGGCCCTCTGCCAGGTGACGATTTTCATGTACTTGTGAACACTCAGACCGCCGGTATAGCTGGCGGCACCTGATGTCGGCAGCACATGGTTGGTTCCGGTCGCCTTATCGCCGTAAGAAACCGTCGTTTCCTCACCCAGAAACAACGAGCCATAGCAGGTCAGCCGATTCAGCCACCAATCCAGATCTTCGGCCTGAACGGTCAAATGCTCGGGCGCGTATTCGTCAGAACAGGCCGCCATTTCTTCACGATCCGAACAAACGATCACCTCGGCATAGTCACGCCACGCGGCTGAGGCGTTTTCGCGGTTCAGTTCCGGCAAGTCTTCAATAAGCGTTGGCACCAACTCCATCACTTTTTCGGCCAGGGCACGATCATCAGTGACCAGCCAAACCGGCGAGTTATAGCCGTGTTCAGCCTGAGAGACCAAATCGGTCGCAACCACATGCGCATCGGATGAACTGTCGGCAAGGATCAGGCTGTCAGTAGGCCCTGCGATCATGTCGATGCCGACCTTGCCGTACAAGATACGTTTGGCTTCGGCGACAAACTGATTGCCAGGACCAACCAGGATATTGGCGCGCGGCAATCCGAACAGGCCATAGGTCATCGCGGCCACACCCTGCACGCCGCCCATGGCCAGAATGCTGTCGGCCCCGCAGATATGCGCCGCATAAACAATCGCCGGGGCAACCCCTGCGCCAGGACGCGGAGGGGAACAGGCCGTGATATGGCGGCACCCGGCAACCTTGGCCGTCGTAACCGTCATGATCGCGCTTGCGATATGGCTGTACCGGCCACCAGGCACATAGCATCCCGCCGCATCCACCGGGATTGCCTTTTGACCAGCGACGAAACCCGGAACGATCTCCATCTGAACATCGGACACGGTTGCCTTTTGCGTTTCCGCAAAGCGGCGCACGTTATCATGGGCAAATCGGATGTCAGCCTTCAGTTTTTCCGGCACCAGCGCGATGGCGGCGTCAATCTCGTCTTGAGTCATTAGGACATTGCCGTCGAATTTGTCGAACTTGGCGGCATATTCCATGGCCTTGGCGTCGCCACCTGCCTCGATATCGGCAAGGATGGTCTTGACCGTTTCATGCACTTCGGACGCATGAGATTCAGGGGTCAGCGTCGCCTTTTTCAGATAGTCACGAGGCATAGTCAGCAAGTCCTATTGGTAGATTTCAGGTAGCAAAGTGGTCGACACCGCCGGGACATACGCGATCAGCAAAACCACGATAAGCATCGTTAATACGAAAGGCACAGCACGGGCGGCAATCTTCAGAATGGACTCGCCTGTAATGCCAGATACGACAAACAGGTTCAGGCCCAGAGGCGGGGTAATGAAACCCACACCCAACGCGGTGATCATCATGATACAGAACTGAATTTCGTTCATGCCGATATTGTCCGCCAACGGCTTGAGGATGGGGGCAAGGATGACGATATTCGGTGTCGTTTCCATGACACATCCAGCGGCAATCAGGATGCCGATCATCAGCAGGATCAGCAGATAGGGGTCATCGGTCAACGATGTGATCGAGGCCACGAACCCCTGCGGCACACCCATGATCGCCAGCGCCTCGGCTAAGGGAGCGGAGAAGGCGATGATGGGCAGGATAACGCCGTTCACCTTGGCGGAACTGACCAGCATTGAGGGGAAATCGGCCAGCGTCAGCGTACGCAGGATAAAGCCCATGATGATAGTGACAACAACGGCGGTGGCGCCGGCCTCCGTCGGAGTCAGACGCCCCGAGAAGATACCATAAAAGATAATGCCTGGCACGATAAAGGCGTACCAGCCGGATTTCAGCGCTTTGCCTAGATTGGCCAGCCATTCGCCCATAGTCATCATGCCGCCGCCCTCATAGGCATAGAGGCGATTCATGATGATGTTGGTGACCAGAATCGACACCAGAATGGCCAAACCGGGGATCAACGCCGCCAAGAACAGGGTCGAGGCAGAAATACCCAGAACAAGGCCGATGATGATATAGGCGATGGACGGCGGGATCAGGATCCCAGTACAGGCACCGGCGGCCACCAGCGCGCAGGCATAGGGGCGCGGATAACCACTTTCGACCAGCCGGTTGATGGTCATGCGGCCCACTGCGGCAGCCCCCGCCGCGTCCGAGCCGGAAATGGCCGCGAACATGCCGCAGACCAAAACGGTGGCGGATCCGAAACCGCCCTTGGCGAAACAGGTCAGCGCCTCGGCTACATCCAGAAACTTGCGCGATAGCCCAGTGCGCACCAGCACGTCGCCGGTCAGGATAAACAGCGGCACGGCGGTCAGCGCAAAAGCGTCGATGCCGGTGAACAGGCTTTCGCCAACAAGGCTGAGCGGCAGGTCGCCCGACATAATCAGCATGACAATCGCAGCCGTACCAATCGCGGCCCATACCGGAACCGCAAGCGCGATCAGGCCCACGAACATGATTACAGGCAGATAAAAATCCCAGCCCAGCTCAACGGTTTGATTGAGGGAATTCCAGAGCATCCTGTTTCTCCTCAGTCAAACAGCTTGTCGCCTTCGAAAACGGGCGTGCCGTCACGAAGGGATTTCAAATCACGCAGGAAGGATTGGATCAGACGCCAGATCATCAGCGCGAATCCGGTGGGCACCGCCATCAGGAACCACACCTTGGACACTCGCAGCCCGTCCGTCACCGAGCCGAACTTGGCCGAAACGTGGACCGCCTCGAACGACCAGTAAAGTGCAATGATCGCCACGACGAACATCACCAGGTCGCCGAATATATACAACAGCGCTTTGGGTCGTTGCGGCAAGTAATGCATGATTACGTCGATGCGGATATGGGCGCGTTCCCGGACCGCAGCCGCAGCCCCGATCCACGCAAGATAAATGAAGGAATAGCGAACGATTTCCTCACCCCAGATCGAGGAAAACGCGAAAATCTCTCGCCGCAGAACCTCGATGGCCATCGTAATCACCAGCATCACGTAGAACACCAGCAGCAGCCAGCGTTCGGCGTTGCGGTCTATGTTTTGAAGAACGGTCATCGTATCCCTCGACAAAAGAGCAGTCAGGCGTTGGCCTTCTGTTACGGGCCGGTTTCGGCCTGACTGCTAAGGATGATAGCGGGCACGTTGGCTGCGCCCGTCGGCTTGGTATTACGCGTCGTGGACGTAGTATTTGCCCTGCGTTCCGGCCGCTTCGACCAGCTTTTCAAAATTGTCCATTGATCCGGCCAACTCGGTCTTGAACGGATCCCATTCCGACCGCTGATAGCCACCGACATCTTTCCACTCGGCCAACTGATCATCTGTCAGCGACTGGAATTGCACACCGGCCTTGTTCAGTTCAGCCATGGCAAAGGCGCGTGCCGAGGGTACTTTGGACAGGTTCTGGTGGCTGGTCATTTCCGCCCCCCACATGATACCTTCCTGCACATCCGCAGGCATCGAGTTGAACCATTCCAGGTTACAGGAATAAACCTGACTGTCCGGCACCGCCTGCGTGAAGGTCACGTTGCTGAGAATGTCTTTAAACCCAAAGACATAAAGCGCGCCGACCGACGGATCGAGCGCATCGGCCACGCCTTGTTTGATTGCCGAAGGTGTTTCACCCCAGGCCACCGGCGTCGGGTTCGCGCCAACCATCCGGTAGTATTGTTGCAGCATTTTTGAGCCCGGCACGCGGAACTTCACGCCGCTCATATCTGCTGGTGTGACAATGGGGTTCCCGCCCTGACGCACCGCAACGACACGCGGGTCGATCACCACATAGAACAGCGCCTTGAACCCGGCGGCCTCGACCTTGGGATGGACCTCATTCTTCCAAGTTTCGGAATGCACCAGATTGGTGAAACGCTGGTTCGAGCCGCACAGATACGGCATGTTAATCAGGTCAACGGTGGACGCAAAAGGCGCAAAGTTCGACAGCGAATGTTGCGCGGCCTGAATGGTGCCACCTTGCACTTTCTGCACCAGCGAACCGCCTGCACCCAACTGACCACCCGGCGCCAGTTTCACATAAACTTTGCCGTTGGTGGCATTCTGGATGTTTTCCTTCAGATCCAGCTGCATGATCGGATAGCTGCGCGACGCGCCCAGCACATAGGCCGTGGCGATCGTCATCACATGATCCGCAGCGTTTTCACGCTCTTTTTCCTCTTTTGCGGTTTGCGCTGCCGCTTCGGATGACCACAGCACGCCGCCTGCTCCGGCCACGAGTGCAGCAGTGAATGCACCGCTAGCGCTGAGCTTCAGGAAATTGCGGCGCTCTGCCGAGGCCAGTTCTTTTTTGTCGTTGTTCATTAATTGCCCTCCCAAGCAAAAAAGTCAGCCGTCGCTTTCTGCGTCGCGGTCAGCTTCCCTTTTCAGAATTGCGACAACGAACAGGATCGACGCCGCGAACAGGACCAACATCTCTCCTACGTCCCCAAGAAACGCGCTGCCCGCAAATGCCCCCATGGCAACGTTCGCAAAATAGATGACGAACACGATGATGGATGCGGTCAGAAACATTTCTCAGGACTCCCTTTGGAATCGGCCCGATCTCATTTGTAAGCGCTTACATAAAAAATGCAAGCGCTTACATAACGGCTTTCCTTGCGACCCGGTTAAGTTTAGACTTATTGGCAAAAGTGAATGGCGGATTTGAAAATGTCGAAACTTGGATCGGCGCCAACATTGGATGATGTGGCCAAACTGGCTGGCGTTTCGACCGCAACCGTATCACGTTGCCTCAACAACCCAGATCAGGTGGTCAAGGCGACGCGCCAGCGCGTTCAGTCAGCTGTAGACGCGCTGGGTTACGTGCCAAACTTTGCTGCGCGCGTGATGGCAGCCAAGCGATCCTCGACGATTGGTGCGATTATTCCGACGATGGAGAACGCCATCTTCGCCCGTGGCCTGCAGGCGTTTCAGGAAGAATTGCACCAGCACGGATATACGCTGCTGGTCTCAAGTTCGGCCTACAAACCGGAGATCGAGGAAGAGCAGATCCGAACGCTGGTCGCGCGTGGCGCGGACGGCTTGCTGTTGATCGGACATGATCGCAAACCGCAGATTTACGAAAACCTTGAGCGATGGAAAATTCCAACTTTGGTCGCTTGGTCATACCTGCCCGATGGGCAGCTTCCCTGTATCGGCTTTGACAACCGTGCGGCAATGGCCGAACTGGCAAACCGTGTGATCGGTTTGGGCCACAGAAGGATCGGCGTGATTTCAGGCATCAGCGCAGGCAATGATCGCGCACGCCTGCGGATCGAAGGTGTACAGGATGCGGTCAGACAGAACGATCTGGCCTTGTCAGACTTGGCTATCATCGAAACCCCTTATGAGATTGAAAACGGGGCCGCGGCCTTCTCGGGCTTGATGGCGCAGGATATGCCGCCCACCGCGATCCTGTGCGGCAACGATGTTTTAGCCGTGGGCGCCCTGCATCGGGCGCAGGAAATGGGATTGAATGTGCCCGGGGATGTCTCCATCACCGGATTTGACGATATCGAGCTGGCCCGGATTGTCACGCCCCGCCTGACAACCGTACACGTCCCGCACCGGGAAATGGGCCGCAGGGCCGCATCAGAGCTGATCGGAATGCTTGAAAACCAGGCAGGTGGCAGCGGTAAGCGGCTGGACACACATATCGTAGAGGGCCAATCCCTCGGGCCGCCTGCTGACAGCTAGGCGGCTTCGGCCTCCATGGTGCGGAAATCATCTTTTAGCCAGGCATGACTCGCACTCATGGGGTCGGTGAAATGCTGCCGTATCAGCGTCGCCATTACCTTTTGGATCAGTTTCGAGGTTGTTTCGGGATACACCTCGGTTGTGAACAGCGACACGGTGCGCACAAAGTTCCGCCCCGGAAACGGGATCGCCCTAAGACTGTCGTGGAACCTCTGAGCGCGATGGAAACAGGCGGCGGTCGTAATTGCCCAGCCGCTACCCTCGGCAACCAGCCCGATGATCGAGTGATTGCATTCCAATTCGAACCGGTTGGGCAGATTGTATTTGCTGCGGGTCAGCTGAATCTCGATCTGTTTGCCGATCATAAGGTCGCGTGAATAGCGCAGCAGAGGCAACTCTGCATCAGGCGTCAGCAGATCTTCGGGTGTACCCTGATATCCAATGGGCAGGATCACAATAAACGGATCGCGCATCAGCGGGTATTCGATCAGCCCTTCCGTCCGTTCCGAAGGCCGCGTGGCGACGCCAGCGTCCAGTTTATGCTCTTGCAGGTTGGCGATGATCTCGTGACTAGGGCGCGTATAATGGCGGAAACTGCATCGCGGCAGGGCCTGAGCCAGAAAGCGGAATAAATCCGGCGCGATCTGATTGTCGAAATCGTCGATCAGGGCCAGCCGCAGGTCTGTTGCATGCTGCCAGTTGCCGGACCGGATTTCAGCCTCGCCCCGTTTCAGCACAGTCAGCCCATCGCGAACATATCGCGCAAAAACCTCACCCGCAGGGGTCAGACCCATTGGGCGACGCCCGTGATCGACCAGATCGACGCCCAGCGCGCCCTCAAGGCTACGCAGGTGGTTCGAGACGGTGCTGATCGACAGCCCCGTCTCGGATGCGACCTGTTGGATCGACCCTGATTTGGCCACCAGTCGGAAGACTTCCAGCCAACGAAGGCTCAGAGATTTCGACACCGCGAACACCCATTGTTTCGATTTCTTCGAAACGAACCCAAGCAAAGTTTTGCGCTGGCGGCAATGGTGAAGTTGACTGACGTGCTGGAATTACTCTCGCATCCGCTCGAATCCCGGATCGTAGGGTGACGGCGGTATGACCGTAGTGCGCACGCGATGACCGCAGGAATCCAGCTCCATTTCAGCCCCGATATCGGCCAGTTCGGGATCGACAAACCCATATGCCAGATTGAGCCCGGTGCGGTGCCCCCAATCGCCCGAGGTAATTGTGCCCACAACACGCTCACCTTGCATCAATGACGCGCCGGGATGCGCAGGCTGTTGTGTTGCATGAACCTGCAGAGCAACCAGTTTTTTGCGCGCGCCCTCTGCCTGCCGTTTCAGTAATGCGTCGCGCCCGATAAATTCACCCTTGTTCAGCTTCACAAAGCGATCCAGCCCCGTCTCAAACGGATCAAATTCGGTGATCAGATCGGCCTTCCAATGTAGAAAGCTCTTCTCCATGCGCATGGATTCCACTGCCCGCGCGCCGAACAGTTTCAACCCGTACGCGCCCCCGGCCTGACGCAATGCCAGATAGGCTGCATAAAGCGAGGCGTTGGGCACATGTATTTCATAAGCTAACTCGCCCGAGAAACTGACACCCATTACCGTCGCCGGGGCGATCCCGACAAAACATTCCCGCACGCTGAGCCACGGAAACGCCGAAGCGGACCAATCGCCACGTGCGCAGGCAGACAGTACATCGCGGGCTTTCGGGCCAGCTAGCACCAGAATGGTCTGATCGCTGGTCAGGCTGCGCAGCTGAACGTCCTCACTGGCCCTAACATGCTGTGCCAGCCAATCCATGTCGTGAAATTCACTGGCGGCGGCCGAGCCATACCACAGACGGGCGGGGCCCCGATCGCTGGCGGGCAGGTTGGTAACGGTCGCCTCGGCCTTGACCATGCCGTGATGGTTCAACAAATACCCCAGCCCCACCCGGCCCTCACGCCGGGTGACGGTGCCGCAGAACATCCGGTCCAGAAAGGCATGCCGATCCGCACCCGTGATTTCGATCCGGTTGAAACCATTCACCTCGGCCAGCCCGACGCCGGTTTGCACATTTGCCACCTCAGCCGCGACCAGATCAAAGGTTTCGTCAAAATCGAAACTAAGCGTCGGAGAAAAGCTGGGGGAAGGCTTGATGTACTCCACCCTTTCCCACCCGTTGACCACGGTGAATTCCGCCCCTTCTGCCGCCAACACCGGCGTTAACGGCGTCGTCTTGGCCGGTCGTCCGGCAGGGCGGTGTTCATGGGGGAAGTGAAACCGGAATTCGTTCTGATAGTCTTCAATTGCTTTCAGCGCCGTGAGTTCCACATTCGCATGACCCGTGAACCGGCGCGGGTCCAGACACCAAGTGTCATAACAGGCCTCTCCATGCACGATCTGCTGGGCCAGCAACCAGCCATGGCCGCCCCCTTCACCCAACCCCGCACGCAGCCCAATGATACAGAAGGCATTGCGCTTGCCGGGGATCGGCCCAACTAAAGGCGCGCCGTCAATCGTATAAGTAATCGGCCCGTTGACAATCGTGTGGACCCCGACCTCCATCAGTGCGGGCATTCGGGCAAACGCGCCTTCGAGCACGTCAGTCACCCGATCCAGATCATCAGGGCACAAGGCGTTGACAAAGTTTGGGTCGATCCCGTCCATCCCCCAGGTCTTGCAATCCTGCTCATAAAACCCCAGCAGCAGCCCGTTCTTTTCCTGGCGGCAGTAATAGTCGCTGATCGGACAGCGCAGCAGCGGCATACGGTGTCCTGCGTCCCGGATGGCGGGGATTTCTTCGGTCAGGAAATACTGATGCTCCATCGACGCGACCGGATGGTGAACCCCCATCATCGCGCCAACCTCGTTAACCCTGTAGCCGCAGGCATTCACTAAAACATCGCAGTCGATGTCGCCATGTTCTGTATGCACGGTCCAAGTGTCGTCGCTGTGTTGTGTCAAGGCCGTAACGGGGGTGTTGCGATAGACCTCGGCCCCGGCTTTGCGCGCCCGGCGCGCCAGCGCCTGACACAGCTGGGCCGGGTCGATGTCTCCATCCATGGGATCCCACAGCCCGCCAATCAGGTTCTCGCTCGAGATCAAAGGGTGGCGGCGAGCGCATTCCTCGGCGTCGATCACTTCGAATTCCACATCCATCCCGCGTGCCATCGATGCGAAATGGCGATAGCCTTGCATCTGGGCCTGCGTGTTGGCCAGACGGATACCACCATCGCCATGATGATAGTTGATCGGATAATCCGGGTCCTCGGCCAGTTCCTTGTACAACCGGATCGAATGAGATTTCAGACCAACCATTGTCTGGTTCATGCCGAAATTCGTCACCTGTGCCGCCGAATGCCATGTCGTGCCCGAAGTCAGCTCGTTCCGCTCGACCAAAACCACATCCGTCCACCCTTCTTGCGTCAGGTGGTACAGCGTTGAACATCCGGCGATCCCGCCGCCGATGACAACGACCTTGGTGCGCGACTTCATGGCTCTGCTCCCTCTTGTCCCCGACAAGTCTTGCGGAAAAAAGGGCTGAGCCGACAACAGAGGCATCGACTGTATTGAAAAATCGAAACTGCGATTGAGGATTTTGAAATTCGCAATTCCCCTTTGCTGCAAACTGGATTTGCCGATTAGGGTTTCCGAAAGACGCGCGGGAAAGGAAAGGGATGTCCTCGGAAGGTGCCAAACGAAGCGGTCGTCGGGCCCGGCATGCGCAGCGCGCGGCCAAGCCTGTGATCGATCCCTGTCCGCCCGGTCAAAAAGGCGGCGCGTTCAAGCCATTGACGCAGCCCGAGATCACACAAATCTACGACACCGCCCTACACCTGCTGGAAACATTGGGCATGGGCGAGGTGCCTGACCGGCTGGCCGCTGATCTAAAAACGGCCGGCGCACAACCGGGTGAACAGGGTCGGCTGGTGTTCCCACGTGAAATGGTAGAGCGCGTGATCCAGAGCGCTGCCAAGACATTCACTTTCCACGGTCGCGACGAAACCCGGTCCATTGAGGTTGGCGGCGACCGCGTGTTCTTTGGCACTGGGGGGGCCGCCGTACAGACGTTGGACATGGAAACCGGCCTGTACCGCCCGTCGACATTGGCCGATCTGAGCGATTTCGCACGATTGCAAGACACATTAGCCAATGTCAGTTGGTTCACCCGCTGCTGCGTGGCGACCGACCTGCCGGATGTGCGCGATCTGGACATCAACACAGTCTATGCACTGGTGCGCAACACGACCAAACCAGTGGCAACTTCATTCACGCTGGCCGAGAATGTCGCCCCGATTGTCGAGATGCTGGATATCGTGGCCGGCGGACCGGGTGAGTTCGCAAAACGCCCCTTTCTGAAGGCCCATATCAGCCCGGTAATATCTCCGCTGCGTTACGGCGAAGATGCTGTGGACGTGGTCTATGAATGTATCGCAAACAATATCCCCATGTCCTGCATCACCGCAGCGCAGGCCGGTGCAACAGCCCCTGCAACGCTCGCCGGATTTCTTGCACAATCACTGGCCGAAACGCTGGCCAGCCTGGTCATGGTCAACGCGATCCAGCCCGGCTTTCCGATGGTGTTTTCCAACTGGCCTTTCATCGTTGATCTGCGCACTGGCTCGTTTGCCGGGGGCAGCGGTGAAACCGCCATCCTGAACGCCGCCTCGGCGCAGATCACAAACTGGCTGGGCTTGCCCTCGGGTGTCGCGGCGTCGATGGCCGACGCAAAGGCCATCGACGCGCAATACGGCGCGGAAAAGGGTATGACATCGCTGGCTGCCGCACTGGCCGGGGGCAACCTGATCTATGAAAGCTCGGGCATGACTGCCTCGCTATTGGGTGTCAGTTTCGAGGCTTTTGTGTTGGATAACGAAATGCACTCGCACACCTACCGGGCGTTGCGTGGGATCGAAGTGACTGAGGAAAACCTGGGCTTCGACGCGATCTGCCATTCGGTTCTGGGAGACGGTCATTTTCTGGGCAGTTCGCATACGTACGCGGCGATGGAGCGGGATTACTTCTACCCGGACCTGGCCGATAGGAACGAGCCGCGCACGTGGCAGGAAGAAGGCGCACCAGACGCTTGGTCGGCGGCACGCGAAAAGGCCAAAGAGGTGTTGGCCACGCATCATCCGAAGTATCTGACCGACGCTCAGGATGCCGAAATCCGCAAACGCTTTCGCATTCTGATCTGAACGCGCCAGACCATTTTCAATCGACAATTCTGCCGCTAGGCTCACCCGCAACCGACAGAGAATGGGGACCTCATGACCAATTCGTTTTTTCAGCCGGTCTCGGCGATGGAGCTTGCCCGGTTCGCCGGCATTCCCACCTTCATGCGCCTGCCCAGCATGACACTGGATCACGACCGCATTGCCGAGGTTGAACTGGGTCTTGTTGGCATTCCTTGGGATGGCGGCACCACCAACCGCCCAGGCGCGCGGCATGGTCCGCGTCAGCTGCGGGATTTCTCGACAATGATCCGCGCGATGAACCCGGTGACCGGGGTCGCGCCATTCTCAATGGTCAATTGCGCCGATCTCGGCGACGTCGCGCCGAACCCGGTGGATATCGGGGATACGCTGGAGCGGGTGACCGCGTTCTACTCGGACTTGCAGGATCGCGGCATCACCCCCCTGACCGCTGGAGGGGATCACCTGACCACCCTGCCCGTCCTGCGCGCGATGGCCAAATCCGGCCCGCTTGGCCTGATCCAGTTTGACAGCCATACCGACCTGTTCGACACCTATTTCGGTGGTCATAAGTTCACCCACGGCACCCCGTTCCGCCGCGCTGTCGAAGAAGGACTGGTCGACCCAAAACGTTTTGTTCAGGTCGGCATTCGCGGTACCGCATATAACACGGAAGACATCGAATGGGGCGAGGCGCAGGGCATCCGCATCATCCGCATCGAGGAACTGTTCGATCGCGGCATCGACGACGTCATGACCGAAGTGCGCAGTATTGTCGGAACGGCACCGACCTATTGCACCTATGACATCGACTTCGTCGACCCGACCTATGCGCCCGGCACCGGCACGCCCGAAATCGGCGGACCGAACAGTTTTCAGGCGCAGCAGGTCATTCGCAAGATGGCTGGCGTCAATCTGGTCGGGGCCGATCTGGTCGAGGTCGCGCCGCCCTTCGATCCCGAGGGCGGCACAGCCTGGCTTGGTATTTCTCTGATGTTCGAACTGCTCTGCGTGCTGGCGCAGGCAGTGGATGCGCGGCGACCTTAGGCCCCACTGACGTTCTCAGCGATCATCGAGATCATCTCGAACATCACCGCTGCTGCTGTCAGGGCGGTGATGTTGTTGGGGCTGTCCTTGGTGGGCATCATGCAGACGACGTCTCCGCCCACAATGTTCAACCCGCGCGCGGCGTGCAGAATGCCGACGGCTTCGTCTATGTCGAAGCCCTTCTCACCGGGTTCCAGATTGGACACCGCAGGCGCAACTGTCGGGTCGAGGCAATCTAGATCGAAGGTGATATAGACCGGGCGATTACCCAGAACCTCTTTAGTCTGCGCCACCACATCTGCAAGCCCGCGCTGGCGGAATTCGCGCATGGTGACGATGTTATAGCCATAGTCGTATGAAGGCTGCAGCCAGTCCAGACTGCGCGGATGGCCACGAAGACCGATCTGCATGGATCGTGTCGGGTCGACCTGTCCCTGATCGGCCAGATAAGCCCCCCAATGCGCTGCCGATTTCTTGGCGCCCAGAAAATGATCGACCTTGGTGAACACATCCGTGTGGGCGTCCAGATGCAGAAAGCTAATCGGCTCACCGCCCGCCAGCTTGCCCCGGCCCAGCGCCTGCACGATCCCGCCCGTAATGGAGTGATCGCCACCCACCGAAACAGGCCGCGCACCAGCTGCATCGATATCTTTGTAAAACTGCGTGATGCGCTCGATGCAGTCCTCGTTGTCATTGGCCCTGGGGAACGGCACGTCGCCCACATCGGCAATCCGCGCAGTGTTCCAGGGATCGATCCCAAACAGCGAATGAACACGGCGCTGCACGGCCGAGACATGGCGCAAGGCGCGCGGACCGAGATGCTGATCCCGCTCGGTCGTGCCATTGCCGGTGGAATGGGGCACGCCAGCCAGCGCGATATCCTGCCCTTCAGGCCCGACATTCGGGCAGCGGAACAGGGTGGGCACCCCCCACCAGTAAAGGTTTTCCATCATGGATTGTTCATAACGGTCTGTCATTGTTGTCCCCGGTAAAAGAAAAACGCCCCCGGCGGAAACCGGGGGCGAGTATGTTCAGAGTTTCTCGTCTTCTCGCCGGAAGGCCCCTTGCACGATCCGGTCCATGACCATGGCCAGGAACAGGATTGCAAAGCCGCCCAGCAGGCCCGGACCCTTGGCGGCGTATTGCAGCGCCTCAAGGATTTCCTTGCCCAAACCACCACCGCCGATCAGCGAGATGATCACCACCATCGACAGACACATCAGGATGGTCTGGTTCACCCCGGTCATGATGGACGGCAAGGCCAGCGGGATTTCCACATCTTTCAGCAACTGCCATTTGGACGCGCCAAAGGCGACGGCCGCTTCCTTGATGCTTTCCGGAACCCCGCGCATACCCAGCGCAGTCAGACGGATCACCGGTGGCATGCCAAAGATGATCGTGGCCAGAATGCCCGGTGGGTTACCCGTGCCAAAGAAGGCAATGATTGGGATCAGATAGACGAAGGCCGGAAGCGTCTGCATCAAGTCCAGCACAGGTTCCGCTGCGCGATAGGCGCGTTTGGACTTGCCAAACCAGATGCCCAGCGGGATGCCGAACACAACACACAGCAGAACCGCAGCCCCAACCAGGGCCACTGTCTCCATCGCCACATCCCAGTAGCCCAGCAAGGCGATATAGGCCAGCGAAGACGCGGTGAAGATCGCCACGCGCGGACCCGCCGCACGCCATGCGGTCACGCAGATGACCAGCATCACAACCGGCCACGGCGACCCGATCAACGCCACCGTCAACGCATCCAGAACCGAACGGACACCGGCGACAATCCCGTCAAAGACGTCTCCCCCAGCAGCGGCAGCGGCGTCAATCCTCGCCTCCATCCAACTGGCCAGGTTAGAAAACAGCGTTCCCTCGCCCGGGCCCAAAATGATCTCGGACACCTGTTCCTCGGGGAAGGCATCCAACAAGGGCAACGAAGCGTTCACCGTGAACTTATAGACGATCAATGGCGCAATCGCAGCCACCAGAATGGCACCCATCACTGTGTTGCGCGTGGAACGGCCGCTTTCCGTACTGGCCGGATCCGTCCGCCATTTGGAATACTGCTTTTCATAGACGCGATCCGCGTAAAACCCCTGCACCAGTTTGAACACCAGCAACATCAGCAGGCCAGTGACCATAATACCCACGGCCTCGGACTGTGCAGCAGCAGCCTTTTCAAAACTGGAATCGGCGGCCTTTTGGATGTTTTCAGCCAGTTTGGTGAATCGGTCTATGTCGGCCTTTTCCGTGGCTTCCCCAGCCCGTTCCAGCAGCTCGTTCGCGCGGGCCTGCTGGCGCTCGGCCCGCTCGGCCAGGTCGGCCCCGGGATTGCCCCAGGCCCCACGTCCGATCTGAACCCACGCGATGATTTCCAGGATCAGGAAGGTCCAGAACATGCCCCAGATTGCGCGCGACGCCGACCAGAAAGGCCCAAGTACCGCTGCCCAAAGGTTGAACGTGTTCGGAACCGGGCTGGTCGCATCATGGATTTTGTGGAACGCGTTGACATAGTAATCACCGCTCGGCCCGACGAAATCGTGAATGGACTGGTCCAGCGCCTCGCGGTCGACCTCGATATCTGAGGCGGCCGTTACTTTGACCTCTGTGGTTGCATCAGTCATTTTTGCCCCCCTGAATTCCGCGCAGCAGGCGTGGTTTGGTCACAACGCCCACATCGGCACCCGCGTCAGTGATGATCACTGGCATATCCGTATTGACGGCCAGGTCGATCAACTGATCCAGATCCGCCCCTTCGTCTGCACGTGGCGCGCCCTCGGTCGGGCCGGAATAGCTTTCCATGGGTTCCATGATCGAATGCGCCTTGACCAGTTTGAGCTTGGAGATGCCCTGCACAAACTCGCGCACATAGTCGTCCGCCGGGTTCATGACGATGTCTTCCGGCGTGCCGATCTGAACGATCACGCCGTCTTTCATGATCGCAATCCGGTGACCGATGCGAATGGCCTCATCCAGATCGTGAGTGATAAACAATGTCGTCTTCTGCAACTGCGCCACCAACGCCTTGAACTGATCCTGCAATTGCAAGCGGATCAGCGGGTCAAGGGCCGAAAACGGTTCGTCCATCAGCAGAATTTCCGGGTCCGAAGCCAACGCGCGGGCAATCCCCACCCGCTGCTGCATACCGCCCGACAGTTCTTTGGGCAGGCGATCCTCATATCCAGTCAGGTCCACCAGACCCAGCGCGTGATCGGAAACCGCCCAGCGTTTCGATTTGGAAACCTTTCGAATTTCCAGCGGATAGGCCACGTTATCGCGCACCGAACGGTGCGGCATCAGCGCCATATGTTGGAACACCATCCCGATCTGTTGTGCCCGAATGCGCCGCAGTTCATTTTCGGAAATCTTGGACACGTCGTGCCCCAGAATTTCGATCTTTCCTGCGGTCGGCTCGATCAGGCGGTTCACGTGCCGCACCAGCGTCGACTTGCCCGAGCCCGACAGGCCCATGATGCAGAAAATCTCTCCCCGAGGCACTTCGAAGGTGGCACCCTGCACACCCACGACACAATTAAATCTTTCCAGAACTTCGGGCTTTCCTATGCCCTCGTTCCGCACTGCGGTCATGGCTTCTTCGGCCCGTGCGCCAAAGATCTTCCAGACATCCGTCAGTTTTACGACTGTTTCTGTCATTTTTGTCCCTTCGATGCAGAACAGGCCGCCGGTCAACTCCGGCGGCCTGTCCGAGTTTCAGCCCTGATTGGCGTCACTCACTGTGACATCCAGTCCAAAACGGCATCTTCGTTGGCTGCCACCCACTCTTCCGCATAGGCAGCAGGCTCTTTGCCTTCGATCACCAGCGCATAGGTCATGGCGGAAACCGAATCGGTATCCAGCTTCATGTTGGCCAGCAATTGGGCAACCTCGGGATATTCATCCTCAAGCGCCTTTGCATAGTGCAGGTGCAGATAGGCCAGATCCCAGGCTACACCGGCCTCGGACTTTTCAAGCCAATCCGGATCGTCGGTGGGCTGAAGCACATTCCACTTGGACGCGTCATAGGCCGGCTCTTCCAGAATCTGCATATCGTGCAGGGCAAACACGTAGTGCGGCGTGTAGCAGAACCCGACCCATGGGTCGCCTGCCTTGATCGCATTGTCGAGGTTCGCATAGGCGACGGTCTCGTCAATCTCGGTCAGCTCCATAACCTGATCGTAGCCGTAGGACTTGGCCCGGATTTTTTCGACATTGGTCGAGGCCCAACCCGGCGCACCGATCCATACTTCACCCTGGCCGTCACCATTGCTGTCGAACAGCGCGGCAATGTCGGGGTTGGTCAGATCGTCGATCGAACGGATGTCGTTGGCATCCGCTGTCGCCTTGTCGACACACATGCCCTGGAACGCTTCAACACCATTGGGGTTGAACGCAACGGTGCCTTTGTCGGTCACATAGGTGTCGTGCAGATTCTGCTGGTTCGGCATCCAAACTTCGGGGTGAACATGCATCGCACCGGAATCCATCGCCTCGAAAACGATTGGGTTGGTACCGTTCTGCAGTTCGACCTCAAGCCCGAGGTTCTGTTCAATCGCTACCTTCAGGATATGCGCTGTCGCATTCACCGATGGCCAGTTCGGCACACCGATCACGATGTCCGCGGCCATAGCAGGCCCGGCGATCGCCATTGATGCGCCTCCCAGTAGCGTTGCAAATTTTTTCATCTGATATCTCCATGTTGGTCGTCTTTAGTGCTTGTTGTTGTCCCCGGTCTGACCGAGACGCACCTTTCGAACAAATGCCGGAAAGCCGAATTACCTGTCTTCTTAGGTAAACAACTTGCTACTCCGGGATTGCCCGAAAATTCAAACATGCCAGCACGCCGCCCATCAAGAGCTTCGCGCGACAATTTCCTTAATACGACATTATCGTAGGTTAGTTTCGCTTTTTTGCAAATCGAATGGCTGTGACGCCTGAATTTTTCGCATGAAGGCGTCTGGCATAGCTTTGTCGATTTTGTTTCGGAAGAAAACCACCGTAACGATATCCACGAAACGGTTGCGGGTTGGACCTACCCCAACCGGAAGATCAATTGTCATGGCCGCCAGAATAGCCAACCCTTCAGGGTCGCTCAGCAATACTGCTTGGTCCTGGCAGTGCATCAACGGGCACTTTCAAATCTTTTCGAATAGAGCTGTCGCCTCTTTGTGGGTGGTCGATGGATGTCACCGGCGCATATTTTAGAGCAAATGGTTATTCTTCAGGAGCATACATGAACGCCAAGTATTTCGCGCCGCACGGGGGCCATCCCGCGCAGGACCAACTGTTGACTGACCGCGCTGTTTTTACGGACGCTTATGCCGTCATTCCCAAAGGCACAATGCGGGACATCGTGACCAGCTTCTTGCCGTTTTGGGACGACACGCGCTTGTGGGTAATCTCGCGCCCGCTGAGCGGCTTTGCCGAAACATTCTCGCAATACATAATGGAGGTGCAGCCGGGCGGGGGTTCTGACCGGCCTGAGGTCGACCCCGAGGCCGAAGGCGTTTTGTTCGTTGTCGAAGGAACAGCGACGTTGAACGCCGAAGGCGAAACCTACGAATTGACCCCTGGTGGCTATGCCTATTTGCCTTGTGCAAGTGAATGGACGCTGCACAACCACGCTGAAGAAACGCTGCGGTTCCACTGGATCAGAAAAGCCTATGAGGCGGTCGAAGGGCTGGATAAGCCCGATGTTCTGATCCTCAACGAAAACGATATTGAGCCGACAACCATGCCCGGCACAGACGGCAAATGGGCCACAACACGGTTTGTCGACCCAAGTGACCTGCGTCACGACATGCATGTCACGATTGTCACGTTTGAGCCGGGTGCAGTCATCCCATTCCTCGAGACGCATGTAATGGAGCACGGGCTCTATGTCCTCGAAGGAAAAGCTGTTTACCGGTTGAACAATGACTGGGTCGAGGTTGAGGCCGGCGATTACATGTGGTTGCGCGCGTTTTGCCCCCAGGCCTGTTACGCAGGTGGTCCGGGCAAGTTCCGGTATCTTCTTTACAAGGATGTAAATCGACACATGGCACTGAGACCGGGATCGGTTGCCTACCCTCAGCAAAAGCGCCTCAGTACGGCGGCTAAATAGCAACTATATAGCCAGGAACATACGATGGGCCGCCTCGATTTCGGGGCGGCTTGGTTGTTCGGCGTCTGGATCCTCAAATCTGATCCTGACAGTAGGATTTAGGAACAAACAAAAGCGGCGCACCTCGGCACGCCGCTTTTTTTACTGTGTCACGTGGAATGCCAATTCAGGCATCATTAGACGTGATCGTCATGTCCAATCGACCCCTGACCGTGACCCGCCATACCACCTGAAACCTCTTCGGTTGCCTCGTCCGAAAGTTCCTCGGGCAGAACCAGGTTCAAAACAATCGCGATGACGGCGGCGGGAAGGATACCCGAGGTGGCCAGAACCTTTAATGTGCCGGGCAGATACTGCAAAGCACCGGGCTCAAGCTGCAATCCAAGGCCAAGGCTCAGCGCAATCGCAAAGATCACCATGTTGCGACGGTTCCAGTTCACGTCCGACAACATCGAGACACCCGCCGCGACCACCATGCCGAACATAACGATTACGCCACCGCCAAGCACTTCGATCGGGATGGATGAGATAATCGCACCTATTTTCGGGATCAGACCACAAATGATCAAGAAAAGCGCACCGATGGTGACAACCATGCGGCTCATGACACCGGTCATGGCAATCAGACCGACGTTCTGGCTGAACGATGTATTCGGCAACGCGCCAAAAAGGCCCGAGATTGCGGTGCCGACACCATCGGCATAGGTCGCGCCCTGAATTTCCTTGTCGGTCGCTTCTCGTCCAGCGCCGCCCTTGGTGATACCGGACACGTCGCCCACCGTTTCGACCGCTGATACAAAGGACATCGCGCAGAAGCCAATGATCGCAGCGACCGAAAATTCAATGCCGAAATGCAGCGGGTTCGGCAGTGCGAAGGAAGCCGCGTTGCCAACATTGCCCAGATTCACCTGACCAAGTGCAAATGCCACCGCGTACCCGACCAACAGGCCGATCAGCACCGCCGACACAGACAACATACCCCGCGCAAAGAACTTCAGACCAAGCGTGACCACGATCACGGTGCTTGCCATGAACCAGTTCAGGCCCGAGCCGTATTCTTCGGTACCGATGGCGGGCACACCGCCAGCGGCGTATTGAACGCCGACCTTCACAAGCGCCAAACCAATCATGGTCACCACAAGACCTGTCACCAGTGGCGGCAGCGCAAATCGAAGACGTCCGATGAACAGCCCCAAGAACGCATGGAACAGACCACCAACAACAACGCCGCCCATCAGGACAGCAATGGCATCAACGCCCTTTCCAACCACCAGCGGGATCATGATCGGGATGAAGGCGAACGATGTTCCCTGCACGATGGGCAAACGGGCTCCGACAGGACCCACACCAATGGACTGGAACAACGTGGCGACGCCCGCAAAGAACATCGACATCTGGATCATGTAGATCATCTGCGGAAAATCAGGACTGTTCGAGCCGAACCCAAATCCGGCCGCGCCGCAAACGATAATGGCTGGCGTAACGTTCGAGACGAACATCGCCAGCACGTGCTGAATGCCCAGTGGGACCGCTTTGATAAGTGGTGGTGAGTAATTCGGATCGCGGAGCTGCTCCGGCGTTCCGATGGTTGCATCTGACATTTTGTCTTTCCTCCCTTGAGAGACGTTAACCGGCTCCTCTTCCGGCTAGGTTTCTCATTCTGTGATTGTGAAGGGCTCCTCGAACCAATGCTCCTGAAGGTTGGGCCCGGTTCCAATTCGGTCGACCACTGCAAAAAGCCCGGGCGCGTGGAGCGGGGTCAGAACCCCATGCCACGTGTTGCGGTGATAATTCACGCCCTGCCCCGGTGCTGTTTTGAATGCGATAGGCTGTCCGGGGACTCCATCTTCGTCGGGCGCCACGACCACAACAAAGGGTTTGTCCGACAAGGGCAGAAAGGCCTGACTTCCATCCGGGTGACGTTCGACCATGTCCAGTTTGATCGGCAGGCTGAACGCCTCGGACTGAAACACGCTGATCCCGGCGCGCCCGTCACGGAAATCCAGCGCGGCGCGGTCATGATACCGCGCGCACTTGCCCTGATTGATGTATTTGTCCACATCACCAGCCACTTCGATGACATCGCCGAATGGCGCAAAGGCCTCGGACGTCAGGGGCAGAAGATTCAGGACAGTCGTCATCCCGCGAACTTCTCGATCAGGCGCAGTTCCGCGATCCGTTCGACCTGGCGGCAGGCTTCGGCAAATTCGGTGTCGCGGTCGCTGTCGATACGGCGGTTGAAGGCGTCTAGAATGCTGGCTTTCGTGTTGTCCTTGACCGCGATGATGAAGGGAAAGCCGAACTTGGTTGTGTATGCCTCGTTCAGCGCTGTGAAATTCGCGCGTTCTTCGTCCGTCAGCATATCCAGACCGGCCCCGGCCTGTTCAGCCGTGCTTTCCTTGGTCAGACGACCTGCCGCGGCAAGCTTGCCCGCCAGATCCGGGTGGGCAGTCAGAACACCCAGACGTTTTTCGGCAGAGGCCGTACGGAACACCCGCGCCAGCGCGTTGTGAACTCCGGCAGCATTGTCATGGGTCGGCCCAAGCTCCAGATCATACGCGCCTTCGGCAATCCACGGGCTGTGTTCGAATATGCCGCCGAATTCGGCAACAAAGGTGGGCTGGTCCATTTCGGACGGGGTGAGGCGTTGCATCGGGGGGTGTTCCTTTGCCCAGTGATCGGCAATCTGTTCGCGCGTCGCGAACCAGACACCGTCATGTTTCATGAAATGCTCCAACGCGCGTTTCAGCGCCATGGCGCGGCCCGGCCGGCCAATCAACCGACAATGCAGACCAATTGAGAGCATTTTGGGCGCACCGGCTTCGCCTTCGGCATACAGCATGTCGAAGCTGTCTTTCAGATAACTTTCGAACTGGTCGCCAGTGGTGAACCCCGCCTGAATCGCAAAGCGCATGTCGTTGCAGTCCAGCGTATAGGGCATGATCAACTGATCTTTGCCACCGGCCTTTGTCCAATAGGGCAAATCGTCGGCATAGCTGTCTGCGATATAGGCAAAGTCGCCTTCCTCGGCGGCCAGATCGACTGTATTCATCGAACAGCGGCCCGTGTACCAACCGCGCGGCGGCTGGCCCGTGACCTCGGTATGCAGACGGATCGCTTCGCGGATTTGCGCGCGTTCTTCGTCTGGGCTCATGTCTTTGTGTTCGATCCACTTCAGGCCATGGCTGGCGATCTCCCACCCTGCGTGTTTCATCGCTGCAAGCTGCGCCGGCGCACGGGCCAACGCGGTGGCAACGCCATAAACGGTTATAGGAGTGTCCTGCAAAAGCTGGTGAACGCGCCAGAATCCGGCACGGCTGCCGTATTCATAGATCGTCTCCATGTTCCAGTGTCTTTGGCCGGGCCAAGGGGCGGCACCGGTGACCTCGGACAAAAACGCTTCGGACGCGGCATCACCATGTAAGATGTTGTTTTCACCACCCTCTTCATAGTTCAGCACAATCTGAATCGCGATCTTGGCATCATTGGGCCAGTTGGCTTTGGGCACTTGCCCGCCATAGCCGGTCATATCTCGTGGATAACGCGTCACATCAATTTCCTTCTTCTTGAAATGATGAATACCCCAGATAATCGACGATGTTTTTCAAAAAATACAACAAAGAGTTTCGGCCAGTCAGCCTTTGCCTCTTGGGGAGTATTCGGATTAGTAATTTCCAAGTTTTATAGAGAGGCGCAAATGTCAGGTTACCTAACTACACATGTTCTGGACACGGCGCGGGGGTGCCCTGCCGAGGGTCTGAAAATCGAACTTTTTCGAATTGAGGGGACTGGCCGTACATTGCTGAAAACCCTGGTCACCAATGACGACGGCCGCACGGATGAACAAATCCTGCCCGAAGCCGAGTTTTCATTGGGCGAGTACGAATTGATTTTCTACGCCGGGGAATACTTGGACGCATCTGGCACTCCGCCCGAGGATCCACGTTTTCTGAACGTAATCCCAATCCGCTTCGGGATGTCCGAACAGTCGCATTACCATGTGCCGCTGCTTCTTTCGCCCTTCGGGTACTCAACCTATCGCGGCAGCTGAGCCGCCTTTTAGGGCGTGTTTGTCTCAGCAATCGTTGAACCAATACGCTCGATTATGAACTCCATGAACAGGCGTGTCTTGGGGTCCTGCATACGACGGTGGGTAAACAAACACGCCATTTGAATCGGTTCCGGTGGTGTTTTAACCGCGACCGGAACCAAAGTACCGGCGTTGAGGTACTTTGAAATCTCAAATACCGGCTTCAACGCGATGCCGTGCCCGGCCAAGGCCCAATCCGTCAACACGTCGCCATCGTCTGACTCGTACCGCCCTGAAACACGGAATCGCTTTGGTCCGGTTTCGGTTCTCAAAAGCCACTGGAATTCAGTGGCACCGGGAAACCGCAGGCTGAGGCATTCATGCCCGTTGGCGACAATATCGTCGCCACTTTCTGGCATCCCATGTTTCTTGATGTATTTCGGGGAAGCACACAGAACCCGTTCCACGTCAGCAATCTTTCGAATGCGCAAATTGCTGTCTTCGGGCTGACCAAGGAAGAAAGCCAAATCCAGGCCTTCGGTCGTGATATCCACATTTCGGTCAGTCAATCTGAGCCGAACATTCACCTCAGGGTATTCAGCCAGAAATTTTGGCACCTGCGGTGCTATCAGACGCCGACCAACCCCCAAGGGGGCGGCGATATACAGCGATCCCTTGAGGTTCTCGGTGATATTGACGATTTGCGCTTCGGCGTTCTGGACGGCTTCAAGAATTTCCGTCGCCCCCCGATAAAACGATTTTCCCTGTTCTGTCGGCGTCAGGCTGCGCGTTGTACGTTGAAACAGACGTACACCAAGATGTTCTTCAAGCTGGGAAATCCTAGCCGAGGTTACAGCCGGTGAAACCCGCAAATCGCGGCCCGCGGCAGACATGCTGCCCAATTCATAGACACGGACAAAAGTGCGGATGTTATCGAAGTAGGACATTTTTTTGCATTTTTTGATACTGCTTGGTCTTTCGCAGCAATACCAGAACAAACCTCTATCGCATAGAGTGCACAGGAACTTTGAACTTTAGGAGCAATGCCATGTACGACTTGGCCGTAATGTGGGAGTGGATCGCCTTTTCTGTCCGCTGGCTGCATGTGATCACCGCGATGGCGTGGATTGGCGCGTCATTCTATTTTATCGCGCTGGACCTCATGCTTAAGCCAAACCCTGCCCTACCGGACGGGGCTTATGGCGAGGAATGGGAAGTACATGGCGGCGGGTTCTATCACACCGTCAAGTACCTTGTGGCGCCTGCCCGGATGCCCGAACATCTGACCTGGCACAAATGGCAGAGCTATACGACCTGGCTATCTGGAGCGGCCCTTCTGATGATCATCTACTGGGTCGGCGGTGAGCTGTTCCTGCTTGATCCAACCAAGGTGGATTTGGCGCTGTGGCAAGGCATCCTGATCTCTGGCGGTTCACTGACTATCGGATGGTTGCTGTACGATCAGATGTGCAAATCCAAGCTCAGCGACCACCCGACCGTGTTGATGCTGTTGCTATTCGTGATCCTGGTGATCATGTCTTGGGGTTATAACCAGATCTTCACTGGCCGCGCTGCGCTCTTGCACCTTGGTGCGTTCACGGCAACGATCATGACGGCCAACGTGTTTTTTCAGATCATGCCGAACCAGCGGATCGTGGTCGAAGACCTCAAGGCCGGTCGGACGCCCGACGCGAAATACGGCAAGATCGCCAAGGTGCGTTCGACGCACAACAACTATCTGACCTTGCCGGTCGTGTTCCTGATGTTGTCGAACCACTACCCTCTGGCTTTCGGAACCGAGTATTCGTGGATCATTGCCAGCCTGATCTTCCTGACAGGCGTGACCATCCGGCATTACTTCAACACCATGCACTCGACCGGGGAAGGCCCGCACTGGACCTGGGCTGTCACGGTCATTCTCATGGTCATAATCGCTTGGCTGTCTTCGGTCAGGCCAACAGAAACATGGGAAGACGCCGAAGCCCGCGAGCTGACGCCATATGAACAGAAATATGCGTCAGCCGCCGGTTTTGAGGCCGCGTATGACACGGTGCTGGGCAATTGCTCCATGTGTCATGCGCGCGAGCCGGTCTACGGCACCATGAAATGGGCACCCAAGAAGGTTTACCTTGAAACACCCGGTGACGTGGCCCGGCAGGCCGACCAGATTTATCTGCAGGCTGGGATCAGCCACGCGATGCCGCCACCATCGGCGGTTCAGATGGATGAAGAAGCACGCCAGACCATTGTTGCGTGGATCAACGAAGTCAGAGATCAATAGCACCAACAGAGAAATTGGTGACAGGCAAACTGGGTTTTCATACCCAGTTTTTTGTTTTTCAGCCCGGCGCGAAAAAGCGTTTGCTGTGCTGAGCGATATGTTCGACGAAAAGGCGCACCTTGGGGTCCTGAAGCTTTTTATGCGGATAAAGGCACCCGAAAATCGTCGGCACTGGGGGTGTCTTCGGTAGGACCTCGACCAGTCGACCGTCCTCAAGATATTCCCGCACGTCAAAGCGTGGTTTGTTAACGATCCCTTTGCCCGCCAGCGCCCAGTCCGTCAGCACGTCCCCATCGTCCGCATCGTATTTACCGTGAACTTCCAGCTTTCGCGGTCCCATGTCGGTGTTGAGGGTCCAGAAGTATTCGGGCGATCTAGGATACCGCAGCAAAAGGCAGTTATGGGGCGTATGCAGAAGGTCATCCGGCGTATTGGGCACGCCAAAGTTCGACAGATATTCCGGAGACGCGCACAGCACGCGATCGCAATCCGCAAACTTTCGCAGTTTCATGGTGGAATCGCCGGGCTCACCGATAAAGAACGCGATGTCCAAACCGTCGGCCATCATGTCCACCTTGCGGTCCGAAAGACGCATGCGAATCTCTGTTTCGGGGTAGAGTTCTGAGAATTCCGGCACCAGAGGCGCGACGATTCTACGCCCGACACCCAGCGGCGCGGTGATGCGAATGGCACCTCGCGGGGCATCGGAAAAGCTGGCAACGCGCGCTTCGGCGTGATCGATCGCCAGCAGAACGGCTTTGGCCTCATCGTAGAAAACCGATCCAACTTCTGTTGGGGTCATCGACCGGGTGGTTCTGTTGAACAGCCGCACGCCCAAATGGTTCTCAAGCTCTTTCAATCGTTTGCTGGCCACCGCCGGGGTTAACCGCAGGTCGCGCCCGCCGGATGTAATGCTGCCCAGCTCCATCACTCTGACAAAAACACGCAGGCTTTCGATGTACGACATTCGATCCTCTCCTTGCGGAAAGACTGCGCCATGGCGTTTTCTTTTTCAACGATCCGTTGAAAGTATTTGCCGTTTCCGGCGATTTTAAGACTCAATCGTTGCGCCTATGGTCCCCCCGATCACCCACCTGAAAGGCAGGGGCATAGGGAGAATACCATGACGCATCGCACCGACATCCAATTTGTCCTGAATGGCAAGGATGTGTCCGTTCCAAACGTATCCGCAGACCAGACGCTTCTGGATTTCCTGCGGTTGGAGCGTCGGCTGACAGGCACAAAAGAAGGCTGCGCCGAGGGCGACTGTGGCGCGTGCACCGTTCTTGTTGGACGGCTTGGCGGTGAAGGTCTGGCCTATGTTCCCGTGAATGCCTGCATCCGGTTTCTTGCCTCGGTCAATGGCTGCCATGTCGTGACGGTTGAACACCTGTCCGGCCCGGACGGTCGTCTGCACCCGGTACAACAGGCGATGATTGATCACCACGGCAGCCAGTGCGGGTTCTGCACGCCGGGCTTCGTCATGGCGCTGTATGCACTGTGGATGCAAACGCCCGAGCCGACTAAAGCGCAGGTTGAAACCGCGCTGCAGGGCAACCTGTGTCGCTGCACCGGGTATGAGCCAATCATCCGTGCCGCCGTTGCCGTCAGCCGCTATGGCACCCCGGCATCGGACCACCTGAATACCGAACGTGAAACCATGACCGCACGTCTGGCCGCGCTCAAGGACGATCGGCGCGTTGTATCCGGGCCGGAAGACAACCTGAGCATTATCCCCTCCAGCGTTGATGACCTTGCCGATTGCCTGCAGACCTATCCCAAGGCCACGATCGTGGCCGGTGCCACGGATGTGGGTCTTTGGGTCACCAAATTCCTGCGTAACATCGGGCCTGCCATCTTCACCGGTCATCTCGAAGACCTGAAAACAGTCGAAAGACAGGGTTCCCTCCTCCTGATCGGTGCTGGCGCCAGCTACACCGATTGCCAGGAACTTCTGTCTGAACACCTGCCACACCTGTCCTCCTACTGGGATCGCATCGCAGGGTGGCAGGTGCGGAATATGGGAACCGTCGGCGGAAATATCGCCAATGGCTCGCCCATCGGGGATACGCCGCCGGTTCTTATCGCGCTTGGAGCGGAAATCACGCTGCGGCGCGGTTCTGAAAGCCGGACGCTGCCTCTCGCTGAATTCTTCATCGACTACGGAAAGCAAGACCGCCAACCCGATGAGTTCGTCGTAAGCATCCATGTGCCCCTGCCCGGACCCGATGATCTGAATGCAGCCTACAAGATTTCCAAACGTCGAGACGAGGACATCTCCTCGGTCGCTGCTGGCATTCACATGACGGTCACGGACGGCACCATCAGCAATGCGCGCATCGCATTCGGCGGTATGGCTGCCACGCCCAAGCGAGCCGCTGCTGCCGAGGCGGCGCTGAACGGTCAATCCTGGTCGCGGAAAAGCTTTGAGGCCGCCGCCGAGGCGCTGGCTGAAGATTTCAGCCCTCTCACCGATTGGCGCGCATCGTCTGACTACAGAATGCTATCCGCCCAAAACCTGCTGCGCCGCTTCTACCTTGAAAACGACGCCCAAACCGACGCCCCCGTTCAACTGGCTTGCGCCTGATAAGGAGACAATAAATGAAAGATAACGTTTCCATCACCGGGGCGGCCCACACCAATGTCAAACATGACAGCGCGATCAAGCATGTCACTGGACGGGCCGATTACACCGACGATATTGCCCAGCCCGAAGGCACGCTGCACGCGTATCTCGGCGTCTCGGACGTAGCGCACGCCAAGCTATTGGGCATCGACTTCACCGACGTTCTGGCCACGCCTGGCGTTGTCGGAGTGTTGACCGCGGATGATGTGCCGGGGGCCAATGATATCAGCCCGACACATCTGAACGATGAACCGGTTTTCCCGACCGATGCCATTCAGTTTCATGGGCAGCCTTTGTTTGCCGTTGTTGCCGAAACCCGCGACATCGCGCGCCGGGCCGCAGAACTGGCAAAAATCAACCACGAAACTCTGCCCCATGCGCTGGACCCGATTGCCGCGCAGGAGGCCGGTTACCCGCATGTCACGGCACCGCTCAAGCTGGAGCGCGGAGATGTCGCCCCGGCGCAGGCTACCGCCCCCAACCGGATCAAGGGCCGCATGAGCGTTGGCGGCCAGGATCACATGTACCTCGAGGGTCACATCGCCTTTGCCATTCCGGGCGAAGACGACGATGTGGTCGTGCATTGCTCAACCCAACACCCGTCCGAGGCGCAGCATATGGTGGCGCATGTCCTGGGCGTGCCGTCCAACGCCGTTGTGGTCAACGTGCGCCGTATGGGCGGTGGCTTTGGCGGCAAGGAAAGCCAGATGAACCTGTTCTGCGCGGTTGCTGCCATGGCTGCCAAAAAGTGGAACCGCGCCGTGAAAATCCGCCCCGACCGGGATCAGGACATGACGGCGACCGGCAAACGCCATGACTTTGTGATCGATTATGACGTCGCCTTTGACGATGATGGCCGCATTCAGGCTGTCGAAGGCAGCTTTGCCGCGCGCTGCGGGTTTTCAGCAGACCTTTCGGGGCCCGTGACCGACCGGGCGCTATTCCACGCGGACAACGCCTATTTCTATCCGAACGTGCGCCTGAACAGCCATCCGATGAAAACCAACACGGTTTCGAATACCGCATTCCGTGGGTTTGGCGGCCCCCAAGGCGTGATCGCGGCAGAGCGGATGATCGAAGAGATTGCCTATGCCACCGGACAGGACCCGCTGGATGTACGCAAGGCCAACTTCTACGGCACCACGGACCGCAACATCACCCCCTACCACCAAGAGGTCGAAGACAGCATTCTCGACCGGTTAATCGGAGAGCTGGAAGAGACATCGGAATATCGCAAGCGCCGTCAGGAGATCATCGAATTCAACAAGACGTCGCCAATCCTGAAAAAAGGCATCGCGCTGACACCAGTCAAATTCGGCATTTCCTTTACAGCGACTTGGTACAATCAGGCTGGCGCACTGGTGCATGTCTACAATGACGGTTCGATCCACCTAAACCACGGTGGCACCGAAATGGGGCAAGGCCTGAACACCAAGGTCGCGCAGGTCGTGGCCGAAGCCTTTCAGGTCGATTTCAGCCGGATCAAGATCACCAAAACGACCACCGAGAAGGTTCCCAACACCTCAGCCACGGCTGCCTCGAGCGGGACTGATCTGAACGGCATGGCTGCGTTGAACGCGGTCGAGCAGATCAAAGCGCGTCTGGTGAAATTCGCCGCTGAGAACTGGGATGTTACACCCGAGAACGTGGCCTTCCACGCCAATCAGGTGCATATCGGCGACGAAGTTCTGCCTTTCGACACGTTCATCAAACAGGCCTATCTAGCACGTGTGCAACTTTCGGCGGCCGGGTTCTACAAGACGCCGAAAATCCACTGGGATCGGGCCAAAGGACAAGGCCGCCCGTTCTACTATTACTCCTATGGCGCGTCCTGTTCGGAAGTGACAATTGACACCCTGACTGGTGAGTATCGGGTAGAGCGTACTGATCTTTTGCACGACGTTGGACGCTCGTTGAACCCTGTGCTGGACAAGGGCCAGGTCGAAGGCGCGTTTATACAGGGCATGGGGTGGCTGACCACCGAAGAGCTTTGGTGGGACGACGCGGGCCGTCTGCGCACCCATGCGCCGTCGACCTACAAAATTCCGCTCGCGTCCGACCGTCCGCGCATCTTCAATGTGAACCTCGCCGACTGGTCGGAAAACCGCGAGCTGACCATCAAACGCTCCAAAGCTGTCGGAGAACCGCCGTTCATGCTGGGCATTTCGGTGTTCGAGGCGCTGTCAATGGCCGTGGCCTCTGTCGCTGATTACCGCGAATGCCCGCGCCTTGACGCGCCAGCCACTCCGGAACGTGTGCTGATGGCAGTTGCGCGGCTGCAAGCGGGGCCCTGAGCCATGACTGCCCCCGGTTCCCTTAGCGAATTCCTGTCCACGCAGCACAGTGTGATCTGCATTGCGCTGACACGCGTGCGCGGGTCGTCGCCGCGCAACGAAGGGACCGAGATGTTCGTGGCACCCGGGGCACTGTGGGGAACCATCGGTGGTGGCCAATTGGAGTTCATGGCCATCAACGCCGCCCGCGACATGCTGCGCGACGGGGTGTTGCATCAGGATCTGGATGTGCCGCTTGGCCCGGAAATCGGCCAGTGCTGCGGTGGGCGGGTCGAGATGAAACTGACCCGCATGCGTGCGTCCGACAAATGGGCCGCCACAGAACGCGCGACCCCGCGCGACGAGGCTTTGCCACACGTCTATGTCATGGGCGCAGGTCACGTGGGGCGCGCTTTGGCCAATCAGTTTCAGCATCTGCCGGTGCGCTGCATCCTCGTCGACACTCGACCCGAAGAGGTCGAGCTTTGCACAGCCAATGTCGAAACCCGCGTCAGCGCGATCCCCGAGACGGATATCTGGGGTGCGCCTGCAGGCAGCGCCTTTATCGTTCTGACTCACGATCACGGGCTTGATTTCCTGCTGACATCCGCCGCACTGGAACGTCAGGACGCCGCTTATGTGGGGATGATCGGATCCGCCACCAAGCGAGTGAAACTTAGGAACTGGGCGCACAAACACTGTGACGGACAGTCTATCGAACACTTGAAATGCCCTATCGGGGCAAGCGGTAGCCGCGACAAGCGGCCCAGCGTCATCGCCACCTTCGTGGTGGCCGAGGTGATGGCTGAATTGACCTCTGAAACTGCCGCGACCGCCCCGACCGGGGCAAACCAGGCGCCCCTGCGGGGCCACCATCACGACCGGAAAGGGAGATCGGCCTGACATCTGTCGGGCCATTCCGGTCACATCAGAGGAGGAGACCGTCATGGACGGGAGGACCTACGAATACAAGCTGTTTACCCGCAGCGACTTCAGCGCTTTCTGGGCGCTGTTTACTGACAACCTCGTGAATCTGCTGATCCTTTCCGGGGTCTGCCAGTTCGTGTTTCAGATGCCCGCCGAAATCGTGTTTGGCCGCATTGTTCCCGGTGCCGCCGTCGCGATTTTGGCCGGTGTTGCCGTTTATACGTACCTCGCCAAATGGGCCGCAAACAAACGGGGTGAAGACGTCACCGCCTTGCCCTACGGCATCTCGACTCCGGTTATGTTCGTCTACTTGTTCGGTGTGATCGGACCCATCTACTGGGCGACCAATGATCCCATGCTGGCATGGCAAGTGGGCATTGGCGCCGGGTTCATGGGCGGCATCGTTGCGGCCTTGGGTGCCATTGTCGGGCCTTATCTGAAGCGGATCACGCCGCGCGCCGGGATGCTGGGCACGCTGTGCGGTATTGCGCTGGTCTTTATCGGTTCCGTTCCGTTGGCCGAGGTGTTCGAAAACCCCATCATCGGCTTCACGTCGCTGCTGTTTATCCTGTGGGGTCTGATCGGGCGTTTTCGCCTGCCGGGCAATGTTCCGGCCGGTCTGGTCGCAATTGCTGCCGGTACGGTGATTGCTATCATCCTTGGTGAATCCAAAATCGACGTCAGCGGCATCGGCTTTTACCCGCCGGTCCCCTATTTCGGTGACCTCATCGCCGGTGTGCAATACCTGTTCGCCAACCCCGAGCTGTTCCTGGTGCTGATCCCGGTACAAATCTACAACTTCATCGAAACCATGAACAACGTGGAATCTGCCGAGGCTGCAGGCGACCACTACCCGGTTGGACTGTGCCAAGTAACGGACGGCGCAGGCACAATGTTGGGTGCGCTTTTTGGTTCGCCCTTCCCGACAACCGTTTACATCGGGCACCCTGCCTACAAGCGGCTTGATGCTCATGCCGGTTACATCGTTGGTGTGGCTGTTGTGATCGCTGCCGCCGCTTTCCTGGGCTTCTTGTCCTTCCTTGCGGGCCTGATCCCGATTGCCGCCGCGGCTCCGGTCCTGGTCTTTGTTTCGGTCAGCCTGATCACCAACACGGCCTGGGCTGTAAAGCCGATGCACATGGCTGCCGTATCCTTTGCGATCCTGCCTCACATCTCGGCCTTCCTGATGGTCAAGTGGGGGTCTCTGATGAACGCTCTGCGCAGCACCGGTGTCGAGGGACTGCCCTCGCTGGGTGACGAAGGCCTGACCGCAGCACTACTGATGGAAGGTGCCCATTACGAAGGACACCTTGCCCTGAGCCAAGGCGCGATCATCACTGGTCTGGTCTGGGGTGCCATTGTGGCCGACGTAATCGACGGCCGGTTCCGGATGGCGGGCGCGTTTGCTGTCGCTGGTGGGCTGATGTCCTCTGTTGGGATCATCCATTCCTACACGTTGCAGGTGCCTCAGTTCGACGGGATCACCATTGGTTACTTGATCATCGGCGCGTTCCTCTACGTCTATCCGATGTTCGCACCCAAAGAGGATCTTGAGCATCGTGTAATCGTACCGGATGAGCCTGATCTGATCGACGACGACTCACCTGCACAACAGGCCTAATCCATAGCGGGGCAGTCGCAGGGCTGCCCCCTACTCTTTCCCTATCCTACAAACGAGACCTTTCATGACACAGAGATTGCTTCGCGGTCGTCTGCTGACCTTTCATCGCGAACCCCTAAGCGGCGAAGATTCCGGCGCGTATACCTATCTTGAGGACGGCGCCCTGCTGATCCAGGACGGAATCATTCAGGATACCGGACCCTTCGCCGAGATCAGCGCGAAAGCCGGGGATGTGCCTGTGACAGACCACCGCCCGCACCTGATGATGGCCGGTTTTATCGACACGCATATTCACTTCCCCCAAGTGCAGGTGATCGCCTCATGGGGCGCACAGCTTTTGGACTGGCTCAACAATTACACCTTCCCGGAAGAAACCCGTTTTGCCTCGGATGCACACAGCGCGAACATGGCGCGAGCATTCTACGATCAACTCGTCACCCACGGCACCACGACCGCCGTGGCCTATTGCTCGGTCCACAAAACCTCGGCAGATGCGTTCTTTACAGAAGCAACCAGACGAAACATGCGCATGCTTGGTGGTAAGATCCTGATGGACCGCAATGCGCCAGAAGGTCTGCAGGACACGCCGCAAACCGGGTACGACGACACCAAGGCGCTGATTGCGGACTGGCATGGCAGGGGCCGCAACGGCTATGTCATCACACCTCGGTTCGCGATCACATCGACGCCGGAACAGATGGCCATGACGCAGTCCTTGGCGCAGGAGCATCCGGATTGTCACATCCAGACGCATCTGTCGGAAAACAAAGATGAGATTGCCTTTACCAAGCAGCTTTATCCGCAGGCGCGCGATTATCTGGATGTCTACCAATCCTTTGGTCTGCTGGGGCAAAAGACTCTGTTGGGGCACTCGATCCATCTGGAGGCACGCGAGATCGACGCGCTTGCAGAAACCGGTGCACATCCCGTGTTTTGCCCGACCTCGAACCTGTTCCTGGGCAGCGGCCTCTTTGATCATGGCGGGCTGAGCGCGCGCGGTATCTCGAACGGGATCGCAACGGATGTCGGTGCTGGCACCAGCTACTCGATGCTGCAAACCTTGAACGAAGGGTACAAGATTCTGCAATTGCAAGGGCTGGCTCTGCATCCCCTGCAGGCCTTCCACTGGGCTACGCGCGGTAATGCCTGCGTTCTGGGTCTGGAAGACAAAATCGGAAACCTCGACCCCGGAACCGAGGCGGATGTCGTTGTTCTGAACGCCCGCAGCACCCCCGCCATGGCCCTGCGTATGGATCGCGTTGGCAGTCTTGCAGAAGAATTGTTCGTCCTGCAGATGATGGGAGACGATCGCGCTGTTGAAGAGGTCTATGTATCAGGTACGCCCAGCAAGTCTGTGACCGGCCAATCCTCCGAAACCAACTTTGCGTTCGATCCCGCGTAAATGATAACTGACCTGTGTTTGGCCGTTCCGTGACCGGTTAACGGCCAAGCATTTCAACGAACTGCCGGTGCAGCCCGATGCGGCCCGGCGCAACTAACGATCCTTTCCGCTTTTCATCATTACTAACCGGGATCACGTTTTCACCGCTCTCAGTTCGAAAAATAAATTGTCATGGTTGACAAAGTATTTTTCTCGCTTATTTGTCATTCGTGACAATAAACGAGATCCTGATGCCCAGACCTTCGCTAAAAGACCAAAGATCGCACGAAATACTCGACGCCTATCTAACCTGCGTGGCGCGGTTCGGGCTGGAAGGCGCGACCCAGGCGCGGATCGCCGATGAAGCCGGCGTCAAGCGACCGCTCTTACGCCATTACCTTGGAAACAAGGACGAAATGATAACCGCGCTGGCCGAATACGTGATTGCCGGATTTACCGCGTCATTGGACGGTTTGCGTCGGGCTTTGCCAGACACGGCGACACCTTCGGACCTGGTGGACACCTTGTTTTCCGAAGATAGCGGAACCGATCCACGGCTGATGCTGGCCTATCAGGCACTGGTCACCACAGTGCCCGATCGCCCCGATCTGCGCCAAGGTCTGATGGACAGCCTCACGGATTTCTTCGACGTGGTCGAAGCAATCCTGCGGCGCGCGGCACCAATGGCACCAGACGCAAGCATACGCGCAGCAACACAGGGCATTTCGGCAATCTTTGTCAGTATGGACGCCCTGTCCCCGCTGGACCCGCCCGAAGCATGGCGCGCCGAATTGAAACTGGCCGCCTCTCTACTGGCATCGACACTGGAGGCTAAAGTATGACCCCGACGCGAACGGTGAACTACATTGCCCTGCCCATCCTGCTGGTAGCCACTGTGTTTGGTCTCTACTGGGTTTGGGGGCTGCTCTTTGTCTGGTGGATCGTCCCAACCATCATGAACGGACAAGCCTTTCTGGTGTTCGAAATTAACCGCGACGATGACCCGATTCTGTACTGGGCCATCGTCGGCCTCTGGGCTGTGCTGGGTCTGATGATGATCGCCGCCAGCCTGTTTCCCCAATATGCCCATCTTCTTGCCTGAGGTACTCTGATGACCAAAATGTATCACCATCTACCGGTTGAAGCTTACACCTCGCAGGACTGGTTCGACCGCGAACAGCGCCAGATCTTCTCGCGCACTTGGCGTTTTGCCGGGCTGGTCGAAGATATCGAAGGACCGGGCCATTACCTGTCGGTTCAGGCCGGGCTGAACAATCTGTTCATCGTCATGGGGCGCGATCACCGGCTGCGCGCCTTTCACAACATCTGCCGGCATCGGGGTACCCAGTTGATCCGCGCGGTCGGCAAGACACAAAAAGCGCTGACCTGCCCTTATCACGACTGGACCTATGATCTTGAGGGCAACCTGATCTCGGTCCCGGATGAGGCCTCTGAATTTCCCGGCGGCGTCGACAAATCCTGTCTTGGCCTCAAACCGGCCAGCGTGGATGTCTGGCGCGGGATGCTGTTCGTGCATCCGGACCCTGACGCCCCCACCCTTGCTGAATGGTTCGGAGAGGTCGATCCCCTGTTGGGCCCGCACAAGCCCGAGGAACTGGTCGAGTATACCGACGGGCGCAACACCTATGAAATCAAAGCCAACTGGAAGATCGTTGTCGAGAATTACATCGATGTCTACCACTTGAGCCATCTGCATTCGAATACGCTGCATATGTATGACCATGCCAAGGCGGAATACGGATGGAAGGGGCCGCATTACCACTTTTGGGAACCCCCGTCCGAGGCCTACGCGAAGGACCACGAAGCCAAACTTCCTATGCCGCGTGTGATCGCTGAACCTCATACCGGTGCGTGGGTTCCTATGCTGTTTCCCGGCATTGGTATCGGGGCCAGCGAAGAAAGCTGGAATCTGTTCATCATCACACCGTTGGCCCCCGATCTGACACGGATCGAAAACCGCACAAAGGTTGCCAACGCTTCGAACTGGGAGTTCCAGAAGCAACAGTGGAAAAGCGCCGGCTTTTGGAGGGATTTTGGCGGCCCGAAATATCAAGGCGACGATGCAGCAGGCGCAGATGATCCGATGGCATCGGGCGATTTCACGACCGAAGATATCTATGCCTGCGAACAGCAGCAGAAATCGCTGAAAAGTCCGTATCTGGAAATCGGCCCCGCTGGGATTGGCGAAAGCCCGATCACGCAGCACCAGAAAGCGGTGCTGGATTTCATGCAAGACAGCTGAATGCCCCGGAGATTGATCATGAAACCAATCCAAGCCACCCTGATCGGAGTTGCGCTTGCATCGGCTCTGGTGCTGACGGCGCAAGCTGACGCACCGGAAGACATTGCCGCGCGTATCCTACAAGCGCAGGATGAACAAAGCCTGCTTGCCACCTGGAGCGATTGGCACCCCGATGCCACGCATCAGATCATCCTCAAATACGGGATGGGGCAGCCGGACGACGTGTTCACGTACCGTGTCGGGGATGACACCGACGCGGAAGACCCCGAGATCGCGAAGGCGTTGGAAGGTTACTCAGAAACAGCCCGATCAGCGCCCGTGATTTCATCGCGCACCGAGGATGGCGTGTCGCACGTCACCGCCGTGACCGATGTCGATTATGATTGGCAGGGATACAGCGGCAGAATGCGTCAGACAGACAACTTTGTCTTTGCGCCTTATCTTGGCGGGACGGTGATCCAGTCCTTGACCACGACCTATGATTACCGATGACGGGACCTTGTTATGCAACGTGACTTTCATACCCTGACCGTGTCCGACACTCGCCGAGAGATCGGCGGCGCGGCCACCAGTGTAACTTTCGACGTCCCGCCCGATCTGACCGATCTGTTTCAATGGACGGCCGGGCAACATCTGACGCTCAGGTTTCAGATTGCCGGTGCGGAGCAAAGGCGCAGCTATACCATCTCGAACCCGCCGGGATCGGCGCTGCGTATCACGGTCAAGCGCGTAAAGGATGGGATCGTTTCCAACCACATAGGCGACACCCTGTCGCCCGGTGGCACGGTCGAGGTCATGCCCCCATTCGGGCATTTCACCTTACAGCCCGGAGCCCTGAAACGCCGCACCCACTATTTCTTTGGAGCCGGCAGCGGTATCACGCCGCTTTACGCGATGATCAATTCCGTTCTGACCGATGAACCCCATTCTTCGGCCCATCTGGTCTTTGGCAATGCCAATGTGAACAGCATCATTTTCCAGGATGAGCTTGAGCAGTTGCTGGAACAACATCCGAACCAGTTCACCCTACGCCATGTCCTGTCGCACCCCTCCATGCTCAGCTGGTTTTCACCGTGGCGCACAGGGCGGTTGGACGCAGATGTCATTCAGGCGGCAATCACTGAAACGCCTCCGGTGGCGCAAGACACTCACTATTGGATCTGCGGCCCCGGCAGTATGAATACGGATATCCGGGCGGCGCTGCGGAATCTGGATGTGCCAGACGATCGCATCCACATGGAAAGCTTCGGCGGAGACGCCCAAGACGACCTGAGCGAACCCGGCATGGCCGCAACCGCCCGGATCAGGCTTGACGGCAAGGTCTCGGAGGTGCCTGTTGCTGCTGGGCAAACCCTCCTTGACGCGGCGATTGCAGCCGGTCTGAACCCACCGTTCAGCTGCCAATCCGGTGTGTGTGGTGCCTGCGTCGCCCAGCTTGAGGACGGCGCCGTTCATATGCGCAACCGGATGGCTCTGGAGGATCGTGACGTCGAGAAGGGGTTGATCCTGTGTTGTCAAAGCGTCGCAACACAAAAGGAGCTATCCCTGCAGTTCGAAGATTAGGTTATGTCAGGGCGTTTTGACATAACCCACCTTACTTGAACGTCAGATCAGGTGCGCCGCGCGTGACGTTTTGCGCGCGGCTTTTACCAGCTTGATCAACCCGCACGGCCAGCTTTTCGGCCGTCGGGAATCGTTCGAAATATGCAAAGTGGATGGCCTCAATCACGTCGATATTCTTGCACCTTATCAGGTATTCAGCTTGAAATTCGTTTGTGTCATCACCATCCGTCCGCGTGGTGTCTGTGTCTTGCCCCAAACCTATGGCCGAAAGTGTGACATTGGCCATCGCGGCAAAACACTCGGCCTCTTCGGGCACGACAAACAACTCCAGAGGCTTGGACAGGTCGGAAATGGCGACAGCAATAGAATCCCGCCCTTCATCGTTTTGTACAGGCTTCTCGGTACCAAGAATGCCGACGGCGGGGACTGCAAGCGACAAGGTGAACTCGGCCCCGGATACCACAATGTCCAGATCACCCGCGGCATGATCCTGCGCGACAGCGGTATGAGCCTGCGACACAAAAACCGCAGAGATCAGGATCAGGGCGAAAGCTGCGCTTTTCATAAACAGGCACCACTAAACAAAGAATCACCCGGATTATTCTAATATGTTTCAAATCCCGTGCAATCTTGGCCCCACGCATCGCGCCCCACCAATATTGGGGAGTATCGGGGTGACCAATATTATCCGACTATAAAACTCAGGTTGACATAGGTGACTAATTCACTCAGTTAATACATCATACGCACCGCATAACCGGCGTATGAAAACTTTTTTCTGACTGGAAAGTGTCACCCCCATGACCCGATTTTTCACCGCCACCAGCATCCTTACAATTGGTGCTGCCTCCGCAGCTTTTGCAGCTGACGCACCCTCGAAAGCCGAAGTTCTGAATACCTACGCAAACATCGCCGAAGCCAAATATGACGATAGCTTGATCGCTGCCAAAGCGCTGCAAGAGGCCGTAAACGCCCTGATCGCCGACCCATCCGATGCCACCCTGAACGCGGCCCGCGCCGCCTGGGTCGCCGCGCGCGTGCCCTATCAACAGACCGAGGTCTACCGCTTTGGAAACGCCATCGTTGATGACTGGGAAGGCAAAGTGAACGCCTGGCCGCTGGACGAAGGCCTGATCGATTATGTCGATGCCTCCTATGGCGGACCCACTGATGAAAACGAGTTTGCCGCGCTGAACGTGATTGCCAATCCAAGCTTTGAGTTGTCGGGCGAGGCCATCGACGCCAGCGAAATCACCCCCAAACTGCTGGGCGAAACCCTGCACGAGGCTGACGGGATCGAGGCAAACGTCGCCACCGGCTACCACGCCATCGAATTCCTGCTATGGGGTCAGGACCTGAACGGTCACGGCGCGGGCGCGGGCAATCGCCCGTATACCGATTATGTTCAAAGTGACGCCTGCACCGGCGGCAACTGTGATCGCCGCGCCCAATATCTGAGCGCCGCGACCGCCCTGCTGGTCAGCGATCTGGAATGGATGGCCGCACAATGGGCCGAAGGTGGTGAGGCGCGCGCTGCACTGAACGCGAATGAAACCGCTGGCGTCAGCGCGATCCTAACCGGCATGGGCTCGCTGTCCTATGGCGAGCAAGCAGGTGAACGTATGCGCCTTGGCTTGATGCTGAACGACCCCGAAGAAGAGCATGATTGCTTCTCGGACAACACCCACAACAGCCACTATTACGACGGCTTGGGCATTCAGAACGTGTATCTGGGCAGCTATACCCGCATCGACGGCACCCCGGTTTCGGGCGCTTCGCTATCGGACTTGGTGATCTCGTTCGATCCGTCGCTGGACGCCGAGATGAAGGTCAAGCTGGCCAACACCATGCAGGCCCTGGGCCGCCTGAAGTCGACCGCCGAGGCCGGTTTCGCCTATGACCAGATGCTGGAACGCGGCAATGAGGGCGGCGAGCAACTGATCATGGGCGGCGTCAACGGTCTGGTCGATCAGACCAAGACGATCGAGCGTATCGTGACCGCTCTGGAACTGGATCAGATCGAGTTTGAAGGCTCCGACAGCCTGGATAACCCGAACGCAGTTTTTCAGTAAGCTGTTCGCACGCAGGAGCGACCTTGTTCCGCCCCGTCGTATCCTCTTGGGAAACTAAACGCACCTGTTATCGTGCGGGACCTTAGGGTTCCGCACTTTTTCATGCCGAATAAGGTTGCCAATGAAGGATGCCCCCAGATGCCGAAGGTGTTCTGTGGAAGACCCAAAGGTTCGAGAAGGTTGCCTTATCCAGTTCAGCTTTTTAAAGATCACCCTGCAATGCGCTGGCGAAATCGGGTAACTCAGGCAATTACAGGCGAAATCAGAACAGATTCAGCGTTCAAAAACAATCGAATTGAAGAAAGTTCTAATGATCTCACATGATGACATACAAGCCGATTTGGACCTGAAGTTTCAGCACGCGCAAGCCGCCGGTTTCAATGATCCTGCCATCATGATCTATCAAATGGGCAAAGTTGGTTCCCAGAGCCTCAAATCAGCATTCCAGACTGCCTACCCCAATGTTGCGCATATGCACAAACATGAGCGCGCGAAAAAATTCATTACCGATCGTGCAGCGGTTAAACAGCCTGTCCTGCTTTTTGTGGCGTCCGTGAACCACTGTCACGATGCATGTCCGCCTGCTTTCAGAACATCTGCAATCCAATAAATGCATATTGGTATCTTGGCGACGAGAAATCGGTTTTGAATACCAACCTCGAAGACATCCGTGCCCACTTCGACGTGGTCGCACCAAAGCACGTGACGAACTTCATGGCGCCCTGGTTCGACAGCTTCCAGAAACCACGGGCTTCGCCTTAGACGACCTTGCACTTGTGGAAAATGGTTTCTGGTTCACAAGCACACCAGACATCAGTGTTTTCTTCTATAAACTGGAAGAAATGGCTGAATTTTACCGGGGCTGCAGAGCTTTTCTCAATTCCACGAGATTCCTTTCGGTGTCTCCAACACTGCAGAGGATAAAAGATCTTCGGTCTCTACCGCGCCCTGCAGCAGTCCTATTCAATCACACCACAAGAATATCAATCCAAATTTGGAGACATTTCGTGGCTATCTAAATTCTACGATGCGGACGAACTGGCGGCACTAACCGCGCGCTGGATCAAAGAGTGATCCCCAAAACCACGTGTCGGCAGAGACGCACCTAAAACCTTCAACTCAAGGTCATACGAAATTTCTAACTGGACGCCCCGAAATTAACTGACTATTTCTCTAGGAAATAGAATCGGCTGAATTCACTATGATCGTATGTCACTGCACAAATATAACTGACCATGATATCCGCGCCGCGATCGATTGGATGCGGACAGCAGATGCACACACGATCATCACCCCCGGCAAGGTCTACCACGCCCTTGGAAAATCAGCGGATTGTGGCGGCTGCATGCCGCTTTTTCTGGACACAATGCGATCGAACGATAATCTGGAAGTCCCCATGCAGCTCCGTGCCCTACGCACCAGAGCAACTCAGGAGAAAGCAGATGAAGGGCAACCCCAAGGTAATAGAATACCTCAACAAATCTCTGCGGCATGAGCTGACAGCCGTCAGCCAGTACTGGCTCCATTACCGCCTGCAGGAAGATTGGGGCCTTGGCCACATGGCCAAGAAAAGCCGTGAAGAATCCATCGAAGAGATGGGGCATGCCGACAAGCTAATCGAACGGATCATCTTTCTGGAAGGCCATCCCAACCTGCAGAAACTGGACCCGCTGAGAATTGGTCAGAACCCCAAGGAAACACTGGAATGCGACCTGGCAGCCGAGCAGGACGCGCGCGCGTTGTACGTAGAAGCGCGGGATTACTGTAGAGAAGCACAAGACTATGCCTCTATGTCGCTGTTCGAAGAATTGATCCGCGATGAAGAAAGTCATATCGACTTTTTGGAAACGCAGCTCGACCTGTACGAAAGGATTGGCGACGCCAATTATGCGCAACTCAACGCATCGAAAATGGACGAGGGCGAGTAGCCTTTTCATCCTGTCGGTGGTCGCCCTTGCGGCCACCCAAACCCCAGCCGCCGAGCTGCGGGACTATCACCTGAATTTCGAACCCAGAACCGAGGATGAGCGTGCGCGCATCGCCCGTGTCACCGCTGCGCCCACCGATTTCAGCACGCCCCAAAGGTTCGAGGACTTGCCCGCCGGTGCCGCCACCGTTCGCGCCCGTGCCGATGCTGACGCATTTTCGCAGCCCTCAGGCAACCTGAGCTTTGAGCAAGAGCTGGACTTTAAGGTTGGAAACGGACTGTTCAAGAAAATCTGGGTGTCTTCTCCGGCCTCAACTCTGGCCTCGGATGGGCTGGGGCCGCTGTACAACGCCCGGTCGTGCCAGCGCTGCCATATCAAGGACGGGCGCGGGCACACGCCCAACGGTCCGGATGACAATGCAATTTCGATGTTCCTGCGGATCTCGATCCCCGGTGGCGGCGGATATGACGAGATCGAGGATTACATCGCCACCCAGCCCGAACCAAATTACGGCAGCCAGATGCAGGATTTGGCCCTGCCCGGTCATCCGGCTGAATATCGCCTGGATATCACTTACAAAGACGTCCCGGTCACTTTGTCAGATGGCGAAACCGTCACTTTACGCAAACCAACCTACGCGGCGGCTGACCTTGGATACGGGCCGCTGCATCCAGAGGCGATGCTCAGTCCACGTGTGGCGCCGCAAATGATCGGCCTTGGATTGCTCGAAGCGATCCCGGTCGCGGATCTGCTGGCCAACGCTGATCCCGACGATGCCGATGGGGATGGGATTTCCGGGCGTCCCAATATCGTCTGGGCGATGGAATATAGCGCCCCGATGATGGGTCGGTTCGGGCACAAGGCCGGGATGCCCACGATCATGGAACAATCGGCGGCGGCCTTTGCCGGTGATATCGGCATATCAAGCCCACTTTACCCCGCCAGCCACGGCGATTGCACCGATGCTCAGATTGGTTGTGCGACCGCCCCGCACGGGGACGGTGACGTGCGCGAGTTCGAGATCGACCAGATCGGAATGGACCTTGTTGCCTTTTACAGCCGCAACCTGGGCGTTCCCGCCCGGCGGGACATGGACGACCCTCAGGTGCTGCACGGTAAGCAGGTGTTTTACGACACTGGCTGCGCGTCCTGCCACACGCCTGCCTTTGTCACCCATCGCATGTCAGACCGGCCCGAACAGAGTTTTCAGCTGATCTGGCCTTACTCCGACCTGTTGCTGCACGATATGGGCGAAGAACTGGCTGATAACCGCCCCGAGGGTCGCGCCACAGGGCGCGAATGGCGCACGCCACCGCTTTGGGGCGTTGGGCTGACTGAACAGGTTTCGGGCCACACCCAGTTCCTACATGATGGTCGCGCGCAATCCTTGCTGGAAGCCATCCTCTGGCATGGGGGTGAGGCGCAGGCAGCCCGCGATACGGTCGTGGCCATGCCCAAACCCGACCGCGATGCCCTGATCCATTTTCTGGAAAGCCTCTGACACATGCGTATCCTTGTTGCTGCTGTCGCATTGACGCTGCCCCTAACTGCGCTGGCGCAGGACCTTGAGCCGATCTTGTCGGATACGGTCAAAGGGCACATCCTTCCCGGCTTTGCCGCACTGGCTGAAACGACCGGGGTGTTGGCCCAAACAGCACAAACCGATTGCACCCAAACCTCGCCCGAATTGCGGGGCGCCTATCACGCGGCCTTTGACGACTGGATCTCGGTCAGCCATCTGCGCTTTGGCCCGTCCGAGGTGGACGACCGCGCCTTTGCGCTGGCCTTCTGGCCCGACACCAAAGGGTTCACCCCCAAAGCCCTGTCCAGCCTGATCGCGACCGAGGATGCGGCTGTGGAAAGCCCCGAAGGTTTTGCCGAGGCATCCGTCGCCGGACGTGGCTTTTTTGCGTTAGAGCAGATGCTTTATGAGCCCAATTTTGCCGATCAGGGCAGCGCCACATATCGCTGCGCGTTGATACAGGCCATCACCACCGATATCGTCAGCAATGCCCGCGCGATAAACGCAGATTGGGGCGGCTATGCAACTGCCCTAACCCAACCAGGCGACGACAGCCCCTATCGGTCCGACGATGAGGCCATGCAAGAGCTTTACAAGGCGTTGGTGACCGGACTTGAATTCACTGGCGACACCCGCCTTGGTCGTCCGATGGGCACCTTCGACCGCCCGCGCCCCAACCGGGCCGAGGCACGCCGTTCGGAACGCGCGCTTCGTCATGTGGAACTGTCCCTGATCGCCCTGCGCGATCTGGCCGCGCACCTGTCAACGGACCACCCCAAGATTGCCGCCGATCTGGACAGCGCCTTTGACAAGGCCATCATCCGCGCGCAATCGCTGGACGACCCGGTGCTGGCCGGGGTCGCCACTCCGCAGGGCCGCCTTAGGGTCGAGGCGTTGCAGCAAGCCATCAACGATATCCGTGCGATTGCCTCGGCCGAGCTGGGTCCGACTCTAGGCATCAGCGCCGGGTTCAATTCACTGGACGGGGACTGACCTGTTGCCCAGCCGTCGTCATTTTCTGGCCGGTCTGGCCGCGACCAGCCTTTCGCCGTTACACGGCTGGGCCGCAGTTGGTTCGCCCGACTATCTCGCCGCTGCCCTGTTCCCGGATGGCAGCTATCGACTAGCTGGGCTGGATACGGGTGGAAACATCCTGTTTTCCATACCTCTACCTGCGCGCGGCCACGCGGCGGCAGCCCATCCGCACCGCGCACAGGCCGTGGCTTTTGCCCGTCGTCCCGGTACCTTTGCGGTGGTCATCGATTGCGCCACAGGCACCGAAGTCACCCGACTTAACGCCCCACACGGTCGCCATTTCTATGGCCATGGCGTCCTTTCCCTCGACGGCACTCGTCTGTTCACAACTGAAAACGAATATGATTCCGGAGACGGCGTGATCGGCGTCTGGAACACAGACAGCTACACCCGCATAGGCGAGTTCACTTCGGGCGGGATCGGTCCGCATGACATGCGATTGATGCCCGATGGTCAGACGCTGGTCATCGCCAATGGCGGCATCGAAACCCACCCCGAGACAGGGCGCACCAAGCTGAACCTGCCAACCATGCAGCCGCAGCTGACCTATCTGGATTTGTCCGGCACGGTTTTGGAACAGGTGGAACTGCCACGCGCACTACATAAGAATTCGATCCGCCATTTGGCTGTACGGCACGACGGTTTGGTGGCATTTGCGATGCAGTGGCAGGGGGACAAGGTGCATCACCCCCCTCTTCTGGGCCTACATCGTCGGGGCGAAGCACCACGTTTGCTTTCAGCGCCTGATGCCGCGCAAAGCACGTTGCAAGGCTACGCGGGCAGTGTAGCCTTTGCCGGGGATGAAACCACGGTTGCCATCACCTGCCCACGCGGCAACGCCTTGCACCGGTTCGACGTCGCGAATGGCCAACTGAACGGGGATTTCCCGTTGGAAGACGTCTGTGGCCTAGGCCCCGGCCCCAAAGGGTTCGTTTTTACCACCGGCACTGGGATAGTCGGAGAGCTGACATTCACCCCCCGCATTTCAGCCCGTCCGGACTGTCATTGGGACAATCACCTGATCCCAATTCGCAAGCCTGCATAAACTCGGCAAATCCCCCCACATAGATTACACTTGGAAGAATCAAAATGCTGCCGTATTGGCGGGCGCTAAACCGGCACTTTAACCGCAAGGACTGACCTGATTGAAACAGACGCCCGACGCACCGCATTCCATCTACGGGGTAGAGAAATGGGGCAAAGGCCTCATTGAGGTGACGGAGCAGGGCGAGATCGGTCTGCGCAATCCCCTAGTGCCCGAGGCGGCGGCAATCAGCCTGCCAGGTATCCTGCATGATCTGGACGAACGCGGTATTAAGGCACCGATGTTGCTGCGCATCAGTTCGTATCTGGAAAACGAGATCGCGCATATCAACGAAAGCTTTCGCGATGCGATTGCACGTGTCGGCTACAAAGGCAGCTATCGCGGCGTATTCCCGATCAAAGTGAACCAGCAGGCCCAGGTGGTCGACCGGATCGTCGAGTTCGGTAAAAAGTACAACTATGGGCTCGAGGCTGGCTCCAAGCCCGAACTGGTTGTCGCACTGGCGCACCGTCTGGCCCGCGAGGCGCTGATTGTCTGCAATGGCGTCAAGGATGCCGAGTTCATCCAACTGGCCATTCTCAGTCGTAAGATCGGCTTCAACACGGTCATCGTTCTGGAAAGCCCGAAGGAGGCGGACACGGTGATCGAGGTCTATAACGAACTGGGCATCGAACCCCTGATTGGTGTGCGGGTCAAACTGACCAATCAGATCAGCGGCAAGTGGGAAGAAAGCTCGGGCGACCGGTCTGCCTTTGGCATGAACACTGACCAACTGGTCGCGACTGTGGACAAGCTGAAAGCGGCGGGTCTGCTGCATTGTTTGAAGCTGCAGCATTCACACCTGGGCTCTCAGGTGCAGGACGTCAACGACGTGCGCCGCGCCGTTGGCGAGGCCTGCCGTTACTACACCGAATTGACGCGCGAGGGCGTGCCGCTGACCCATCTAGACCTCGGCGGCGGCATGGGTGTGGATTATACCGGTGAGAAAAAGGCTGCAGAGAACTCGATCAACTACACGGTCGAAGAATACTGCGCCAACGTGGTTGAAACCGTGGCCTACGCGATGGACGAGGCCGAGGTCGAACATCCAACGCTGGTGACCGAGAGCGGGCGCGCCGTGGTGGCGACGTCGTCGATGCTGGTGTTCAATGTGCTGGAAAGCACCTTGTATGACGCACCGAACGGCCCCGAGGTCGAAGCAGACGATCACCATCTGGTCTCAGACCTTGCCGCGATCAACGGGTACCTCAGTACCGAGCGTTTGCAAGAATGCTGGAACGACGCAAATTTTTACCGCAACGAGCTGCGCGCGTTGTTCCGCCGCGGCTATGTCGACCTGCGTCAGATGGCCCGCGCCGAACGCATCTATTTATCGCTGATGGCCCGCCTCAAGGCGCTGGCAGCAAGCGATGATTTGGAAACGGATGTGGACGACCAACTGGAAAAAGTGGCCGATATCTACCACTGCAACTTCTCGCTGTTCCAGTCGCTGCCCGATGTCTGGGCCATTGACCAGCTGCACCCGATCGTCCCGCTGCAGGGGCTGAACAAGACACCCGACCGCCGCGCGGTCCTGTCCGACATCACCTGCGACAGCGACGGTAAGATCGACCAGTTCATTTTGGCCGACGGTGTCTCACCCAGCCTGCCGGTGCATTCCCTGCCCGAAGATCAGGAATACCTGATGGGCGTATTCTTTGTTGGTGCCTATCAGGAAACACTGGGCGATCTGCACAACCTGTTCGGGGACACCAATGTCGTAACCATCGACCTGCGAGCAAACGGTGGCTTTGATCTGCTGCACGAACAAGAGGGCGACACCATTAGCCAGGTCCTTTCCTATGTCGAGTTCGACCCCAATGATTGCGTCGCCACCTTCCGCAAAATGGTGGACGAGGCGATCTCGACCGGTACTCTGATGGCCAAGGACCGCAAAACCCTGATGAGCGCCTATCGCGACTCGATCAACGGCTACACCTATTACGAATAACCCCAGAGAGGAGATTACCCCCATGGGAACTTTGAGTGGCAAAACACTGGTTGTCGGCGCGGGCGGCGTATCCCACGCTGCCGTGCATAAGATGGCGATGAATTCGGATATCTTCACCGAAATCACTCTGGCCAGCCGGACCAAATCGAAATGCGACGCCATCGCCAAAGCGGTGAAAGAGCGTGTGGGCGTTGATATCGCCACGGCGGAACTGGATGCCTACAAGGTTGAAGACACGGTCAAATTGATCAAGGAAACAGGGGCTGAGATTCTGGTGAACCTCGCCCTGCCCTATCAGGATCTGGTGCTGATGGATGCCTGCCTTGAAGCTGGCATTCACTACCTCGACACAGCGAACTATGAGCCCGAGGATGAGGCCAAGTTCGAATACCACTGGCAATGGGCCTATCAGGAGCGGTTCAAAGAGGCTGGGCTGACCGCCATTCTTGGATCGGGCTTCGATCCGGGCGTGACCAGCGTCTTTGCCAAATGGCTTAAGAAACACAAGCTGGACACCATCCGCCAGATCGATGTTCTGGATGCCAATGGCGGCTCGAACGATCAAGAGTTCGCCACCAACTTCAACCCCGAGATCAACCTGCGTGAGGTTCTGGCCGAGGTCCGCCATTGGGAAAACGGCGAATGGCACCATAGCCCGGCGCTGACCAACAAGGTTGAATACGACTTTCCTGCCATCGGGCCGAAAAACATGTACCAGATGTACCATGAGGAACTGGAATCGCTCTCGACCCACTTCCCCGAGATCGAGCGCGCCCGCTTCTGGATGACGTTTGGCGACGCCTATATCAAACACGCGACCGTACTGCAGAACGTCGGCATGACACGCATCGATCCGGTCATGCATGACGGCAAGGAAATCATCCCGATCCAATTCCTGAAAACCCTGCTGCCCGATCCCGGCGATCTGGGTGCCGAAACCAAAGGTAAGGCCTGCATCGGCGACATCGCTACCGGTCAGGCCAAGGACGGCTCGGGTGAGAAGACCTATTACATCTACAACATCTGCGATCACGAGGAATGCTATGCTGAGGTCGGCAGCCAGGCCGTCAGCTACACCACCGGCGTCCCCGCCATGATCGGCGCGGCGCAGGTGATCAAAGGCAACTGGTCCGAGCCCGGCGTGTGGAACATGGAACAGCTTGACCCCGACAACTTCATGGACATGCTGAATGAGCATGGCCTGCCTTGGCAAGTCCACGAACTCGACGGCCCGGTCGAGTTCTAAGTCCACTCATTTCATCTTTTGCCAAATACTCCGGGGGTCCGGGGGCAGAGCCCCCGGCCTCTCCACCACAAGGAAACGCCGGACATGTCCGACATGATGACCACACAGGCTGGCGACGCCGGAGCCTTCCGCAATTTCGACCTGAACCGTGTGCCAACCCCCTGCTTTGTGGTCGATGAAAAAGCGGTCGAGCGAAACCTGACCATCCTCTCCGATATCGGCGCCCTGTCCGGCGCGCATGTCCTTTCGGCGCTCAAAGCGTTTTCCATGTTTTCGTTGGCCCCACTGATGCGCCAGCACCTCGGTGGCACCTGCGCCAGCGGCATTTACGAGGCCCGGTTAGGCCGCGAAGAATATGGCGGCGAAGTCGCCACTTTCTGCGCCGGGTACAAAGATGCCGACATGGACGAAATCCTGTCGCTGTCCGACCACATCATCTTTAACAGCTCGGCACAAAAGGACCGGTTTTTGGCCAAAGCACAGGCCGCAAACGTGCAGGTTGGGTTGCGCATCAACCCCGAGCATTCCGAAGGCGAGATTGCCAAATACGACCCCTGCGCGCCCTGTTCACGTCTGGGTACCCCGATTAGCCAGTTGACCACCGAGGCCATGAACGGTGTCGATGGCCTACATATGCACACACTCTGCGAACAGGGGTTCGATCCCTTGCAGCGGACATGGGCCGCCATAGAGCCAAAAATTGCGCCCTATATCAATCAACTCAAATGGCTGAACTTTGGTGGTGGCCACCACATAACGCGCGACGACTATGACCGTGAGGGTCTGGTGGGCTTCATCAAGAGCACCCGCGAAACCTATGGCATCAACGTTTACCTCGAACCCGGCGAGGCTGTCGCGCTGGATGCAGGTATTCTGGTCGGCGAAATCCTCGACCTGCCCACCAACGGAATGAACCTTGCCATCACCGATATCTCGGCCACCTGTCACATGCCTGACGTGATCGAAGCCCCTTATCGCCCCGCGTTGATGGACGAGGCCGTGGCAGGTCACACCTATCGTCTGGGCGGCCCGTCCTGTTTGGCCGGTGACGTGATCGGAGACTACACATGGGACAAACCGCTGGAGATCGGTCAGCGTTTTGCCTTCCTTGATCAGGCGCATTACTCAATGGTGAAAACCAACACGTTCAACGGCGTACCCCTGCCCACCATCGCCCTGTGGAACAGCGAAACGGACGAGTTGAAGATCATCAAACAGTTCGGCTATGACGACTTTAAGGACCGCCTCTCATGAGCATTTTTCTCGACAGTGAACTGACCGCATCTGAGCGCTCCGAAGATGCCCGGTTCCGCGTGATCCCGGTACCGCTGGAGCGCACGGTATCTTACGGTTCGGGAACGGCCAAAGGCCCCGAGGCCATCATCGAGGCCAGCAATGAGCTGGAACGTACCACCGGCCACGCCGAGCCCTGCGTCGAGGGGATTTTCACCGAAGAGCCCGTAGATTGCGATGCGTCCCTGTCCGAGATCATGGAGCGCCTTGCCCAGCGCACCGAGGCCGCCATTCGCGCGGGCAAGGTGCCGGTCACTTTGGGGGGCGAACATTCGCTGAGTTACGGCGCTGTGATGGGTGTGGCTCGCGCCTTGGGTCAACCCATAGGCATTGTCCAGATCGATGCCCATGCCGACCTGCGCAATGCCTATCAGGGGGAAAGACACTCCCACGCATCGGTCATGCATCTGCTCGCTGAAGAAGGTATCCGATTGGCGCAGTTTGGCGTGCGCGCCTTTTCGACCGAAGAAGCGCAAAGCCGCCTGAAAAATCACGTTTTCCACGTGGATGCTGAGGAGTTGGTCACCGGCAATACCCACACCGTCGACCTGCCCGAGGATTTCCCCGAGCTGGTCTATGTCAGTTTTGACGTGGACGGGCTGGATCCCGCCATCATGCCCGCCACCGGGACACCGGTGCCCGGTGGGCTGGGCTACTATCAAGCGCTGCGGTTGGTCGAACATACCCTGAAAGGCCGCAAATGCGTGGGCTTTGACGTGGTCGAACTGGCCCCCAACGGCAATACCGCCTGGGACTTTACCGCCGCGCAGATCGTCTATCGCCTGATGGCTGCCTGTTAACCCTCAGACGTTTCGTTCAACTCCATGTGCCCCTCGCCCTTGTTCAGGACACGGCGCAACATGGGTTCGAAGAACTCCAGCGGTTTGGTCGGGTAATCCGGGTCGAACGCCTTTTGGTCGTATTCATGGCAGAAATAGCGGCAGTCCTCCCAATAAGGGCTGTCGCGATACTTGTCGCGGGCGTTGCGGTCGCCGCCTAGATGATGGTTGTAGTAGTACCCCTGAAACACACAGTGATGTTTGAGAATCCAATAAGTTTTCTCACTGACATAGGGCTTCATCATCGCCGCTGACAGCTCACCATGGTTATAGGGTGACAGAATATCGCCGGTGTCGTGGATCAGTGCTGCGACCACGATTTCCTCGTCCGCGCCGTCTTCAAAAGCGCGCGTCGCGGCCTGCAGGCTGTGCTGATAGCGGTTCACGGGATAGGGCGTCCAGTCTTCGTCCAGCGACCGGATCGCGTCCAGAATCCGGTCAGGCAAAGCGGCATTGTATGCCTCTTCATACTCCATGACGGCGTCCCAGTCGGCCTTGGTGGCCTCTTCGAAACTGGTCCACTTGGGTTTGTGGCTTTTGTCCAGCATGGCGCGGTCCTTTGGCTGATCTGTTGGAATCAGAGTAACGCATCCCTCCCACTCAAAAAAATGAATTGATTTTATCAATCCGATGAAAAAATAGTATCACCATGCAATTCAAAGCAATCGAGACCTTTCTATGCGTGGCCGAGACCGGGGGCTTCCATGCCGCCGCACGCAAATTGAACGTGACACAAACCGCTGTCAGCGCCCGTATCCGGCTGATCGAAGAAGAAACCGGCAAGGCGTTGTTCACCCGCGGTGCAGGCGGCACCAGCCTGACTGAATTCGGGCAACAGTTCCGACCATATGCCGAACAGATGCTGTCGCTTTGGTCCTTTGCGGCACGCGAACTGCCAGCCCAAACGCAGAACCGGATCGCGCTGCGTCTTGGTGCGCAACTGAGCATCTGGGACCCGCTGCTTGTCGATCTGGCCGTTCAGTTCGAACAGCGCCTCGGGCAACTTTTGCTGACGTTGAACTATGACCACGATCTGAGCATGGTCGACGCGGTCGCCACCCATGTTCTGGACGCCGCATTAACCCACGAAACACCCAACGATCCGCGCGTGCAATCGCACGAGTTAAACCCCGAACGCCTGTTGCTTGTCAAAACTCCGGAAACGGACAATCCAGTTTTCGTCAATCTGGAACTGGGCGAGGTCTATCAGGACCACGTCCGTTCGGCTGCGCGGCAGGCCACGGGGCAAACGGTGTTTCTGGGCAATTGCCTGATGGCCCTGCGCTATGTCCTGCGGCGGGGCGGAACCGGGTATTTCCCGGAATACGTCATCCGAGATCATCTGTCCGCGGGTCAACTGACCCTCGTGGCCGGGGCCATTGACCTGCTGCTGCCGCTGCATCTGGTGACCCGCCGTGACAGCACAACCAGCGACGATGTCCTGACCTGCCTGACCGAGCTGCGCGCAGCCTAGGCCTGAGAGATCGCGCTCGAGGCATCTCTGTGGCGCCTGCGCAGCAACGGCCGCCCGGCAACCAACAAGAACAGACAGGCGACCGCGATGCCGATGACCGCCGGCAGATACAACAGTATCCACAACTTCGGTTCTTCGATTACAACGGGTGAAACAAAGCCCCGCACGCCTTCCAGCACGACCAGAATCGAAAACGCCCCCAGGATCTGCGGCCACAGACCAAATCGCGAAAAGCTACCCAACATCAACGTGGCATACCCGGCCATTGCCACGGCGATACAAATGGCAATCCACGAAAACCGCTGATGCAATTCGTCGACCAATTCTCCGATGGGAAAGCCTTCGGCGACGCTGATGGCGGCGTGGTCTCGCAAAAGTTCAATGGTGGGGATGGCTTCGAGACTGCGCTCGGCCATGACATTCGAATTCGTCAGTGCGGAAATGTCATATGAGGCGTCCTCGAACAGCGTCGAGGACAAGGTTCTGCCCTCCTGATTCAAACGCAACGCGATCCCGTCCAACATCACCAAGTGGATCCCAGATTCATTGTTGACCAAATAGGCCGTTTTTGAGGAATAGCTGACCGGGTTCAGCGCATCTCGCCGATCTGATACGAAAACCTCGGACAGCGTGCCGTCCAGGTCAATCTTGCCGATATAGACAGTAACGCCAAAGGCGGGATGCAGGAATTCGCCTTCATTCAGCAATTGCGCGGTGACGTCCCCTGCTACTTCGGCTTGGCGCTGTTCAAGCTGCTCAACAGATGCGGGGCGCAAAAAGACGCTGATGACTGCCATCATCAGCCCGGCCACCAACCCAAACAGGAATACCGCACGGGCCAGCCGCCATGGGCTGGAACCAGTGGCCAGCATCACCGTCATCTCGCTTTCGCGGCTCAGCCGGTTGGTGGCATAAACAGCGGCGGCAAACACCGCCATCGGCATCACCGTGCGGATCAGCGTTGGCAATGTCAGCGCCGAGAATTCCAGAAACACCATGGCCGATTGGCCACCGCTGATGACCCGGTCAAACAGGCTAACCGATCGGGTGATCCAGAACACACCGACCAGAACCAAGGTGAAAAAGCCGAACAGAATCAGCAATTGCCGCAGGAAATATCCATCAAAGCGCGACATGGGTCCTCTTACGTGTGTTCGTGGTGGTCGGACATTATGTCATTCCGTCGCTGTAGGAAACCGGGATTGGCCAATTGTCACCACTACGAAAAGCGCGGCAATGGCCTGGCTTGCTGAACCTGAGACTGTGGCGTGGCCGATTCACGCGGACTATGCCTCTGGAAACTCTTATATTCGGATCAAGGTGTGTCCTCCTTACCCGCCCATCCCGCTGTATCTCGGCGCTGTGTATCTACCTCTTCGAATTCCTGCTAAACATAAACAAAACAAAAAAAACATCCTAGAGCAGACGAGCAGATGAGAGGTCTAACCGCAGCGTTGGCAGTGCTCTTGACTATGAGCGCGCCATTGACATCGAAAGAAATACAGGTTGGCAATGATCCAGGCGGGCGGATTCTGGACCGCAAGGTTCAGATCGAAATCGCCAATAGGACCAACGCGCGCATACACATTGTCGGGGATTACTGTAACTCCAGCTGCACCATGCTGTTGGGGGCAGACGATGTGTGTGTATCCTCCGAAACGCTTTTCGGGTTTCACGGCCCGTACCGAGTAAACCGGACAAAGATGACCGAAAAGGAATTCGACCAGAAAAGCACTTCGCTTGCCACGTACTACCCGCGACCGATAAGAAACTGGTTCATGTCCAAGGCAAGGTTTGTGGGCCCGGATGAGTTTCTGTATGTGTCCGGTGAATATCTGATAAGCATCGGCGTTCAAGAGTGCGCGTAAGTCTTCTGCAGGCTGTCACTTCTCACAACACCCCATATGCAGGTCGCACGACTCATGCGCATCCATTGAAACAGCGATTTGAGTGGAATGGCAGGGGCAGCAGGGTTCGAACCCGCGACCTACGGTTTTGGAGACCGTCGCTCTACCAACTGAGCTATACCCCTAAGGTGCGCCTCAGATATGCCAGCCGCGCGACGGACTCAAGAGGCTTTTTCAGATTCCGCGCGACAATTGCATTCGACAAACAAGTTGCGTGCGGCGTTGAGTTCTATAAGACACTGTTTGGTCAGTACGAGGGACCCCATCCGTGAGTATCCGCAAAAAGATCGCCGACAGCGAAGCCGTTCTGAACTGGGCTGCGCGCCGCATCGCAAGCTATATCCGGATGGTCAATCGCAACACCACATGGCAACGCATCGGGTACGACGAACTGGACCAGTTGGTCGAACAGGGTGAGCCGGTGATCGTGGTGCTGTGGCACCAAAGGCTGGCGCAATCCCCCTATTTCTTTCCTTTGGAAAAAGGGCCGATCTGTTCGATCACCTCATCCGCAAGAGCGGGTAGTATGGTGGGCCGAGTGCAGAAACTGTTCGGCATGGATACCATCGCCATGACCAGCAAAAACGCAAATAACATTGCGATATCGCGCCAAGTGATCGGCAAGATTAAGCAGGGCATTTCCATAGGCATCGCCGCGGACGGTCCGCGCGGTCCCGAACGGGTACTGTCAACTGTGCCTCTGGTCTGGGCGCGCACCTCGGGCAAGCGGGTGTTCGGCATCACCTTTTCGGCAGAACATGGCCGCGAGGCCGGGACATGGGATCGTCTTTTGATGCCGCGCCCCTGGCGGAACAAGGGTGTCTTTCTGTGCCGGGAATGGACTGAAACCGTGCCGCGCAAAGCGTCCGAAGAACAGATCGAAACCCTGCGCCAAAGCCTTGAGCAGCACATGAACGACATCACCGCCGAAGCCGACCGCATGGTCGGGCGCGAACCGTGGTCGCCTAAGGGTTAACCGCCCCTCAGCCGTTGCATCAGATAGATTTCGCTACCTTCGGGGATCGGTTCGGTTAACCCGCTGGCGATGACCCGCCCGTCGATGGCGATGGACACCCCCGCATCAATCGGGGCCTGCAATTGCGGATGAATCTTCACCAGTTCTCGCAGCAACTCGCCTGTGGTCTTGGCCTCAACCTCCACCATCTGCTGGCCCCCGGTCAGTGACCGGAGGCTGGACCAGAGGTGAACCTCAACCATTGTCCTTAAGCGCCGCCAGAATGCGGGGCGGTGACATCGGCAGTTGCTTCATCCGAACGCCCGCCGCATGCGACACCGCATTTGCGATGGCGGCCAAAGGTGGCACGATGCCCGTCTCACCCACACCACGCACGCCAAACGGATGGCCGGGGTTGGGCACTTCGACAATCACCGTGTCGATCATCGGCAAGTCACTGGCGACAGGGATACGGTAATCCAGGAAGATCGAGTTCTGCAGGCGGCCATCCTCGCCATAGATATATTCCTCGTTCAGTGCCCAGCCGATGCCTTGCGCGGCACCGCCCTGATACTGGCCTTCCACATAGGTAGGATGGATCGCCTTACCCGCGTCCTGAATGACCGTATAGCGGGTAACCGCAGTCTTGCCTGTTTCCGGATCGACCTCAGCATCAACGATATGGGTGCCAAAGGATACGCCTGCGCCTTCTGGCGTGGCCTCGAAATGGCCCGAGATAGGCCCGCCGGTTTGACCCATGTGGGCGGTGATATCGGCCAGTGGGCGCGGGTCGAAATCACCCGCGTTTGGACCCGAAGGTACAGCGCAGCCGTTTTCCCATTTCACAGCATCCGCCGGAATTCCCCAGCTGGCGGCAGCTCGTTCGCACAGCTTTTCAACCGCGTGTTTTGCTGCCTTGATGGTTGCCAAGCCGCTTGCATAGGTCACGCGCGAACCATGCGAAACGTCGTTATACCCCAGCGTCGCCGTATCGGCGACGGTCACACGGATGTTCTCATACGGAATGCCCAGAACCTCAGCCGCCATCAGCGCCATTGACGCGCGTGAGCCACCGATATCGGGCGTACCCACCATCAACTGTGCCGAGCCATCCTCGGACAGCGCCAGCGAAACCGACGTTTCACCCCCGTGGTTGAACCAGAACCCGCAGGAAATCCCACGGCCCTGCCCCGGCTTCAGCGGGGCCGAGTAATGCGGGTGGGCCTTCGCGGCCTCAAGCGTTTCCACCAAACCGATCCGCTCATACGTCGGGCCATAGCTGGCTTTGGTGCCTTCATGGGCGGCGTTTTTTAGACGAACTTCGATCGGATCGAGGCCCAGCTTCTTACACAGCTCGTCAATCACCGATTCAACCGCAAAAGCCCCCATCGGTGCACCCGGCGCGCGGTAAGCGGCCTGTTTCGGGCGGTTGGCCATCACGTCATACCCAATCTGGCTGACATTGGTCAGGTTATAGGGTGCAAAGGCACACATGGCGGTCATGTCACCCGGGGCGCCCGGAAACGCCCCGCCCTGCAGGCGGAACACGCCTTGGGCTGCCGAGATGGTGCCATCCTTCTTCATCCCGATCTTGATATCCATCGACGCCGAGGATGTCGGGCCAGTGGCCCGGAACACCTCGGACCGGGTCATCACCAGCTTAACCGGGCGGTTCGCCTTGCGGCTCAGTGCCAGCGCGACAGGTTCGATGAAGACTGTGGTTTTACCGCCAAAACCACCACCAATCTCGGACGCAGTCACGCGCAGTTGCGAGGTTTCGATACCCAATAGCGCCGCGCAGGTCTTTTGCGCGATCCAGTGGCCTTGAGTGGTACACCACAGCTCACCCTTACCGTCGTTGCCCAACATGCCCAAACAGGCATGCGGCTCGATGTACCCCTGATGGGTTGCCTCGGTGACAAAGCTGTCTTCGATAATCAAGTCAGCTTCGGCAAAGCCAGCTTCTACATCGCCGTGCCCGCTTTCGTGGTACCGCACGACGTTCGGGTGCATCCCCTCGGGCACGGAATAATCCGCAGCACCTTCGCGTAAGACCGGCGCATCCGGCTCCATCGCTTTGTCTACGTCGGTGACGTGCGGCAGCACCTCGTATTCAACCTCGATCAGCTTGAGCGCATCGCGCGCCGCCAAAGCCGAGGTCGCCGCCACAGCCGCGACTGCGTGCCCGTCATAGAGCGCCTTTTCACCCGCCATGACGTTTTCCAGAACATTCCAGAATTCACCCTCAAGGCCGGGTTTGAACGGCACTTCGGCAAAATCCGCGCGGGTGACGACGGCTTTGACATCCTTGTGCGCTTCGGCCTGCGAGGTGTCGATCTTCACAATCCGTGCGTGGGCGTGGGGCGAACGCAGGATCGCGCCGTGTAGCATGCCTGGCGCGGAAACATCCGCCCCGAACTTGGCGCGACCAGTGACCTTGTCTAACCCATCAGGCCGGTTTGGGCGCGTTCCAACGAAGGTGAATTGTGTTTTACGATCGTCGAGTGCCATTACGAAGCCTCCCGCAGTTCTTCGGCCGTTTCCATCACGGCGCGAATGATCTTGTCATACCCAGTGCAGCGGCACAGGTTGCCTGCCAGCCAGTACCGGGCCTCTTCCTCGGTCGGGTTGGGGTTCTTCTCCAGCAGCGATTTGGCCGCGACCAAAATGCCCGGCGTGCAGATACCGCATTGCAGGGCGGCATGCTCGATGAACTTTTTCTGCAGCGGATGCAGAACGTCACCCTCCGCGATGCCTTCGACGGTTTCGATCTGCTTACCATCGGCCTCGACCCCTAACATCAGGCAGGAACAGACCAAACGGCCATCAACGGTGACCGAGCATGCGCCGCAATCGCCGGTGCCGCAGCCCTCTTTCGCACCAGTCAGGTTCAGCTTGTCGCGCAGGCAATCCAGCAGGGTTTCGCGCGGATCGCAAAGGTAATCGACCGCGTCACCATTCACGGTGGTGGATACGTGGAACTTGCTCATGCTTCCTCTCCCTTGGCGCGGGCATAGGCGATTTTCGCGGCGCGCTTGGCCAGAACGCCGGCGACTTCGGTACGGAATTCGATAGTGCCGCGTTTGTCGTCAATCGGGTTGCAGGCGGCGGATGCCGCAGCGGCCAGTGCATCCAATGAAGCGTCGTCCAGCGCGCTGCCGATGATGGCCTTGGCACAGTCCTCAACCAGCAGAACGGTCGGCGCGACAGCGCCCAATGATACGCGCGCCTCGGTGACGGTGTCCCCGTCCAGACGCAGGCTGACGCCAACGCCAACCACGGCAATGTCCATCTCAGTGCGCGGGATAAAGCGCAGGTATGCGTCGCCGCCATTGTCGCCCCGTGCGGGGATGTGGACGGCCGAGATCAACTCGCCCTTGGCCAGCGACGTTCTACCGGGTCCGGTTGGGATGTCTTCGACCGCTACCTCACGGTCGCCATCCGGGCCGGTCACCGTGACCGTGACACCCGCCGCAACCATGGCAGGCACCGAATCCGCCGCCGGAGAGCCGTTGCACAGGTTGCCGGTCAGCGTCGCGCGCCCCTGAACCTGGGTCGAGCCGATCAGATCCATCGCCTCGACCACGCCGGGCCAGTCGCGACCCAGTTCCAGATGTTCGCTCATCTCGGCGCCAGTGGCAGCGACGCCCAGCGTCCAACTGCCGTCGGCGTTGCTGTTGATATCGCGCACGCCGTCGATCTTCTTTATGTCGATCAGCGTTTCGGGCGTCACAAGTTCTGATCGCAGTTGCACCAGAACATCGGTGCCGCCTGCCAGAAACCGTGTGATGCCCGTCGCGTTTGCGGCCAGTGCCGAAGCTTCGGCAAAGCTGGCGGGGCTGTGATAATCCATGAAATACCTCGCACCTGTTGATCAGGATTCACTGGGTTCAGAGGGGACGTTAGTGCAGCAGCATGGCCGCGTCCATGGCAGGAGCGACCAAATTTCATGTTACCCGATGTCGTTTCCAGACCTGAGGTCAGAGGTCGATCTCGATCACACCGTCTGGCTGCGCCGCGCGACTTTGGCACAGGATCATCGCATCCGCGCGTTGCTGGTTCGACAGAACGAAATCGCGATGTTCAATGTCTCCCGAAATCACACCGCATTTGCAGACCCCACATATGCCGTCTGAGCATTTGACGTCCACGTGAATCCCCGCCTCGGTCAACACCTGTGCGGCGTCCTTTTCCACAGGTACGATCAATTCCCGACCCGATTTTGCCAGCCGTAAGGTGAACGGATGGTTTTCATATTCAGGCTGTTCAGGGACCGAGAAATACTCCAGATGCCGCGCGTCCTCGGGGAAGCCCTGCGCCTCGGCCGCTTGTATCACACTGTCCATGTAGCGGTCCGGCCCACAGGTATAAACGTGCCAACCCGGTTGGTAGCCCGACAGAACCGCATCCAGATCGGCGCGGGTGCCTTCGTCCGAGAAATGAAAATGTACATGTTCCGCCCAGGGCATCGCCGCCAGATCGTCCAGATATCCGGCGCTGGCACGGGTGCTGGAGGAATAATGAAGCACAAACGGCTTGCCCAGCGCGTGCAAACGGTGGGCAAAGGCGATCATGGGGGTAATGCCAATCCCGCCGCCCATCAAAAAGGTCTTGGTGGCCGTCTCATCCAATTCGAAATGGTTGATCGGTTTTGAGATGAACACCTTGCGCCCTTCGTTAAAGATGCGGTGCAAAAGGGCTGAGCCGCCGCGCCCGTCATCCTCGCGCAGCACTCCGATTTGATAGGAGGACCGGTCAGACGGATCGCCGGACATAGAATACTGCCGCAGGAATTCCGGCGCGACCAGCACGTCCAAATGCGCCCCTGCGGTCCAGTCGGGCAAGGGCGCGCCGTCGATGGCCGCAAATTCGTACTTGGTCACATCCGCCGTCATCTTGTCGACTTTGGTCAGCTCAACCCGCATCACTGGCGCGTCGCCCGCAATAGTGTAGCGGTGGATTACCGACACATCACCGGCCGCTTTGCGGGCCTTGTATTCCTCAGCCGTGACCATCGCTTGATAGGCGGTAATCCCGGCTTCGCGATCCATAGCAAAGGGATAGGGCCAGGGGTGCGGCGCCAGATAGGCAGGGTAGACGGCCAAAGTCTGATCTTCGTATTTCAGGTCAAGGTCTGTTTGCAGACCACGCCGGTTCAGCGGGTGAGCGGTGGGGCGATAGGCACCATCAGTCTGCAGTTCGATATCCCACCACCACTTCTTGACGTCGTTCAAACCGCCATTTCCGACCGCATCATCCAGCTTTGCCAAAACAGGCGCAGCTTGCGGCAGGTTAATCGCGGCCCAGCGAAAGGGCCGCTCTTGAAATATACCTTCAAGGTTCCACGGGCAGGTTTTCATGCACCGCCCGCACATGGCCCCACCTGACGTGCCGATCCGGTACGTGGCACATTTCTGGCTGTCGGATTTCCAGATTTCATAGCCGTTGAACATCAGTTTCGGTCCGGCCGTGATCGCCCCCGAAGGACATTCACGCGCGCATTTGTTGCATGCCTCGCAAAAGCTCTGCAGACCGAAATCGATGGGCTTGTCGTGGCTAACCGGCATATCCGTTGTCACCACACCGGACTTCAGGCGCGGACCCAGATAGGGGTTCAGGATCACCTCTCCGATCCGACTGACCTCACCCAGACCAGACAGAAGCAACAGCGGCGGTTGCAGCACTTCGCCGTCCATGACGGTATGCGCTTTGGCCTTGTATCCGAGGTTACGGATTTGCTGCGCAATCACGCCGCCAAGAAGGGAAAACCGCAAGTAAGCCCGCATGGACTGGCTGACCGCGATCCAGTCGTCACCACTGGACCCTTCCATGGTTTCACGCCCCTGGTCGATGATCATACTGATCGCCTGATCATGCGGGGGGTTGATTTCCTCTCCAGCAGCGTCGTGGGAATACCAGCTCCATTCAGGGCACCGGCTGAGGCCAACGGCATCGGCACTTAGAAAATAGCTTGCGGCCTTAATATTCGCGGCATTGCGCGCGGCATCGGTAGGCTGCGACACCTCAGCACTTTCACCATCCTGCAAAAGCACGAAGGCCCCAAGCGCCCGGCGCTGCGCAAAGCTGGGGGCAGATTTGCGGACATAATGCCCACCCTTTGCGGCGTCCTGCAGCGGTTTGCCCATATCGCCAAACAACGCACGGGCGAACATGTCAGCACGCTTGGGGACGCGGGCGACATCTTCTTCGTCGATATAAGTGGTAGGGCTCTCAACGCGTTTAAGCTTTTCGAACGGATGTGCGCCGTCCACATAGCGCCGTTTGGCGTAAACGTCGCGGTTCAAGGCGTTCTTGGCAAACCCGGTGCCCAACCACCAGGCCGGACCCTGTGTGTGAATCCACGGCTGTTGCGCCATGGGCATCAGAGGCTGGTCATGCGTGATCTCTAACTCGGTCGTTACGGCGGCCAGACCGAACCGTTTGCCCAACCACGGGGCCACTATGTCGCCACCCTCAACCGTGGCTAGACCCGCCGCCACTGCCAGCCGGCCCAGATCAACCTCGGACGACATCGCGGTATGCGCCCGCGCATCATAACCCAGCAGGCGGATGTAATTGGCGATCACCACCGCGTTCTCGGTCGCCAGCAGACAGGCACGATGATCCTGCGCGTCGATGATCCACTCGGCCCCTGGCTCGGCCGGGTCTGGATCACGATTGTGTTCGTACAGAAAAACGATGGTGTGGCGATGCGTGTCCATCGGTTTGGGCGCGGCCTCCATGCTTTCCTTCAGGTCCGCCATGATCAGGTCGATCCCCGAAGCCAACGTCTTGGTCTGTCGCGTCTTCAGCGCATGGGCCAACCGGTCGATATCGGGGTTGCGACGTGGCTCAGACAACAACGCCTCAGACGTCAACGGGCCGCAGCCCATCATCGAGGCATCATTGAAATAGCCAAATGCCTTAAGGTGGTTGGCGCGCTCGGACGGGTCCGCCGGAATCTCTGATCTCACCGGATTCACGAACCCGTCGCGGATGGCGTCCATCATCGCTTGAAACTCACCCATCGCGTTGACGATGCTTTCGGGCTGGTCCGGTTGGCGAAATCTCAGCTTTGGCATCGGGGGCACAACAGACAGATCCGGCATCTCGATCTGCCGCGCCAACCGCTCCAGCGGATACCCGCCCATATGGACAGGTCTGTTCTTATCCGAGAAAAAGCGGATTCCCATTGCGCGCCTCCTGTTGCTGACTTTCACCTAATGCGCCGTAGACAGCAAATCCATTCATGAATAGTCATAGATGATATGAGCAAAACTGATTTCACCGATCTGGACGGCAAAGTCTTGCGCACCTTTCTGACGATCCTCGAGGAAAGCTCGGTTTCAAAGGCTGCCGACCGGTTGGGTGTGACGCAATCAGCAATCAGCCACACGCTGGCCAAACTGCGGCAGGTTCTGGGGGATCCGTTGTTCGTGCGCTCGGGTCAAGGCCTGACCCCGACCGAGCGCGCCTTATCGCTGAAAGAGCCGGTACAACAGGTGCTGGACGGCATGCGGGCGCTGACTGACGAGCGTCCGTTTGATCCGCTGGCCGATGAGATCAGCATCCAGATCGCCACCAACGACATGCCGCGCGACCTGATCTTTCCGCCATTGCTGCACGCGCTTCGGGCCGAAGGCGTGCGCCTGCGGCTGGGGTTCATCCCGTCCGGCGTCCCCGACCCCGACCTGCTGCGCAGCGACCGGTGTCAGTTGATGCTGACCCCGCTGCCGCCCGATGGGCCGGATATTTTTCAAAAACGCGTACTGATCAGCCCGCTAATGATTTTCTACGATGCCGATCAGCGCAATCCGCCAGACAGTTGGCAGGCCTATTGCCAGTCTGAGCATATTGAAGTGCGATTTACCGACGGACGCAGTTCCCGCGCTGTGATGCGTGGTGTGGACCAAAGCCAGATCCGGCCACCAACCGTCACCCTGCCGCATTTCCACGCGATTCCGTCCTTTGTGAAGGGCAGCGACCTGATATCGACGGACACTGTGCTGATGAAACACGGGCCGTTGGCGGCACTGGACTGCGCGCCACTGCCGTTCGAGTGCGAGCCGGTCTCGATCTACATGGTCTGGCATCAACGCTCGGCCAATGACCCGGCCCATCGCTGGTTGCGCGCACGGATCGAGACCATCGCCACGACGCTGCAGAATTGATCACCGGGGCGGTCGCGGATCAGAACCGTGCCTTGATCAGATGCATCAACGTCGCGCCCGTCTCGAAATAAGCACGTCGCAGGGCGGTCCAGCTTTCGCGGTATTCAGGAACCGCAGGCACAGGCAGCAGGCTCGGGTCGTCCTGCAGCAGGCTTTCTGCCATTAAGCGGCCAAAAACCGTACCCGGACCGATGCCCCGTCCAGAATATCCGTGTGCTGAAAGGGCATTGGGACCGATCTGCGTGATCTTGGGGATGTGGTCCGAGGTCATGGCGATGCGCCCATGCCAACCTTGGGTCAACGACTGACCGGAAAGTTGTGGAAACAGCTCGGCCAGCTTGCGCCTGCACCAAGCCGCGTGAACCGCCCGGCCCGCCTGCCCCAGATCGCCCATGCCCCCGATTATCAGCCGCCCTTCGGCATCCATACGGAAAGAGGTCATGACCAACCCGGTGTCCCAGCACCCCTCCGCCTCCGGCAGAATGCTGGCCCGCAGATTGTCCGACAACGGAGCCGTAAAGAACTGGAAGTAATAGACCGGAACATAGTCCGGGGCGGTATCTTGAAGACCCTGATGATAGGCATTGGTGGCCTGAATTAACGATTTCGCCCGCACCGAGCCATGCGGGGTTTTCAGCACCCATTGACCGTTGTCGTACTGCGTCGACTGCACCGGGCATTGGGTGGCAATCCGCGCCCCGGCCTCGGCAGCGGCACGGGCCAGACCACGCACATAGCCCAATGGGTGAATCGTCCCCGCACGCGGATCAAACAGCGCGCCATGGAATGCCGCGCTGCCAGTCCGTTGGGTAGCCTGATTGGCGGGCAGCAATTTAACCGGGGCTCCCGTGGCGCTCAACTGGGCGTGGCGCCTCTGCAAATCCTGCAGGCCCGAGGCGGAATGCGCGCAGTGTAACGTCCCATTGCGAACAGGATCACAGTCGATGCCATGCCGTTCGATCAGGTCAAACACATCCGCAGGTGCCGCGGCCAAAAGATCGATCAACCGATCCCCGGCCCGCTTGCCCAGATGCGCGCGGATATCCTCGGGTGGCAACCACAGCCCCGCATTCGCCAGACCGACGTTTCGGCCTGAACCGCCGTGGCCAATGCCTTGCGCCTCCAACAGGCAGACCGACGCCCCGGCCTGCGCTGCCGTCAATGCTGCGGAACAGCCAGTATAGCCGCCGCCGATTACGGCCAGATCAACTGTTAGATCACCGCTTAGGGGGCGGTCTTCCACATGCTCGCGGCAGGTTTTCAACCACAGGGATTGGTCGTGGTCACTCACGCTGGGCTCCAGAATTTTGCGCGGATCATCGGGGCTGATTCAGCCGGTTGCAAGTGCCCTTTGATCATCACGGCCCATTGCGATCAGAAACGGCTCGACCTGTTGCCGCGCCTGAAACGCCGCCTTGTCCGAAATGCCCTTCCAATCGGCCAGAACCAGTGATTGCGCCACGGCCCCCCCCAGGGTCGCGCCCGGGCCGGTGACGATGAACAGGTCCGGGGCGAACTCGCGCGCAGCGGTCTGGATGGCGCGGGTAAAGTCATAGGTCTCGGTCACCTGATGGCCCAGAGTGTAATCCCAAAGCGCCTGCGTATCTGTCGCGCCCGGCCACCAGATTTTGCCGCGCCCATCGATCAAGGGGCGATCAGGCTGCGCAAACAGATCCGGTGCCAGTCGCGCGCGCCCTTCTGCAGCGACCGGAGTCTGCAAGGACGTATGAAACGCCGCGTGGTTCGCCAACCGCATCGGAAAGCGTTCCTGTATAACAGGCTGAGAAGCTTCGAACGCCTTCAACCCCGCTTCGTTCCCGGCCAGCACCAACATCCCACCCAGATCGATGGACAGCGCCAGATCACACCCGTCGGTTGCGTTGATCCGCGCCACATCCGCCAGCAACTCGGCCTTGCGCGCCGGAGCATCCCGCCAATCGTCGCCCGCATATGGATAGACAAGCTGCCCGCCAATAAGCTGTTCCTGCATCAGCGTGCCCATCGTGTTCACCACCCGAAAACCATCCTGCGGCGACAGCGCACCACCAACGGCCAGGGCAATATACCAGCCCATCGAATTGCCGGTGACCGCGACAACCTCGATATCGTCCGCCAAAGCCTGCGCATCGGCAAACGAGGCCGCATAAATTAAGGGCGAGGCCACATCGCCCCGCGAATACTTGGACATCGTATACCGGCCTGCACCATCCAGGGCGGTCACGGCGTCCTGCCCCGTCTCGGCACGGATGGCGTCGAAGTTGTGGAACAGGTCCATCCACTGCGCGTGATGGCGGTGCAGAAAGCCCAGCTCGGGCTTGTTATAGGTGCCCCGACCGGGGCAGATGACGACGGCTGTGCGGGTCATTGGCGGCCTCCGGCCAGTTTCAGCGCGGCGGCAACGATACCGCCCTTGGATGGCAGTGGCGCGGCATAGGCCGGACCCGTGGCGATAAAGCAATCCTCGGCCACAACGCGTGCGGTTGGCGTTGCGGGATTTTCTTCGGCGAAGAATGTCATCAGCGCCTCGGACTGGCTGCCGGTGCGGCGGCATTCATCCACGACCAGAACATGTGCGCAGGGCTTGGTGGCCTCGCGCAGGGCCTCGACTGGCAAAGGCGCCAGCCAGCGCATGTCGATGATGCGCGTCTTTATCCCGGCTGCGTCCAGTTTGGGCAGCGCCTGTTGCGACAGGTAATGCCCGTTGCCATAGGTCACGATGGCCAGATCGGTACCATCCCCATGCACACCAACCTCACCCAACGAAATACGTTGATCCGGCGAAGGGTAGGTGGTCATCCATCCGCCATCTTGCGCCCCGTGCAAATCGCGCATCGGATACAGCGCGATGGGCTCTAGAAACACCACCACCCTTTGCTCTTCCCGCGCCAACCGCACGCATTCACGCAGCATCTGTGCCGCATCTGCACCAGAGGACGGACAGGCAATGATCACGCCGGGAATGTCGCGCAGCACCGCCAGGGAATTGTCGTTGTGGAAATGCCCGCCGAACCCTTTCTGATACCCCAGCCCCGCAATCCGCAGCACCATCGGGTTCGTGAACTGCCCGTTCGAGAAGAACGGCAGCGTCGCGGCCTCGCCCCTGATCTGATCCTCGGCATTGTGCAGGTAGGCCAGGAACTGAATTTCGGGGATCGGAATAAAGCCGTTGTGCCCCATTCCTATCGCCAGCCCAAGTATGGATTGCTCGTCCAACAGCGTGTCGATCACCCGATCCGGACCAAAGCGTTGTTGCAATTTCTGCGTCACACCATAGACGCCTCCCTTACGGCCCACGTCTTCACCCATACAGACGACTTCACCGTGTTCCAGCATCAGATCTGTCAGCGCCCAGTTGATCAGGCGGCTCATGGGCTGGGGGTCATTCATCGCCCGCAAATCGCCGCCAAAGGCTTTGGCGCGCGCCTCGGCATCCAGGCCGTTGGTAGGTTTGCAGATACGTTTCGGTGGAACCAGACTGGCCACCACCTCGGCGGCATCTGACAAGTGAGGGCGGGTGGCGGCCTCGGCGGCGATGCGATCCGTGCGGGCGCAGGTGTCATTGTAAATCTTCAACGCCTGATCCGGCTGCAACGCGCCCGCTTGATCCAACAAACGCACAGTATGCAGCAGCGGGTCGTTGGCCTCATCAGCTTCGACCTCGGCTTTCGACAGGTAGGTGGTCGGCACATCCGCCCCGGCGTGACCGTAGAGGCGCACTGTTTTCAGGTGCAGAAAGGCGGGCTTTCGGCGGGTTCGCACGTAATCGGCGGCTTCCTTGGCCACGGCGTAAGTCTCGAATATGTCTAACCCATTGGCTTGGAAATACTTGACGCCCGGCCGATGCTCCATCGACGATTGAATCCAGCCCTTCGGTGTCTTTACCGAGATTCCGATCCCGTTATCCTCGCACACGAACAACAACGGTAACGGCGTCGATTGCACGCTGGTCCAACCGGCCGTGTTGAACGCCCCCTGCGCGGTCGAATGGTTGGCCGAAGCATCCCCAAAAGAACAAACAGCAATCCCGTCCAAGGGCAACTCGCGGTGTTCCGGATCATGCCGCCGCGCCGCGCCCAGGCTATAGGCCGCGCCCACCGCTTTGGGCAGGTGGCTGGCAATGGTCGAGGTCTGCGGCGGGATCCTCAGCGCCTTTGACCCCAGCACCTTGTGTCGCCCGCCCGAGGTCGGGTCATCCTTGGAACACGCAAAGCTAAGCAACATGTCCCAGGCGATCTGCTGGCCCGGCACCTGTTCGGCCCGGGCAATCTGAAACGCCGCATCGCGATAATGCAGAAAGGCAATGTCGGTCGGGCGCAGCGCATGGGCGACGGCTGCCATCCCCTCGTGCCCCGATGAACCTATCGTATAGAAGCCCTGCCCCGCCTTCTGCATCGCACGGCTGGTGCGGTCCAGCGCACGGCTGAGGACTTGCGACCGAAACAATGACACCGCATCGGGGTTGCTCAGACCCGGTCTGGGGGCGGCCCCGTCGGGTAAATCGCGCTGTGCGACTCGGGTCAGGAAATTCTCGTGAACGATCTGAGCGCGATCCATGGCCAGTTCCCTGATCCTGTGTGACTTAATCCGGAGTGTTGCCGCAGCAGCACCCCCTTTCTTGCAGGCATTCGAGGGCAGAGGCAAAAGAAAGCCGCAAGCACCCGGGAAATAAACCTCCGATCCGATGCACCGGCTTACACGCGCATACCCTGAAGAAATACCTGCATTTGTATCGGGCTGGCGCGCGGCAAAAGCCAGTGATATTCCTTTCGAAAGGTATGAGGATTTGTCATATGATCGCCCCGCGCCGCTTTTTGCCCTCGATCCCCTCTTTGCTGGCGCTTGAGGCCGTTGATCGCCTTGGCAGCGCCTCTGCCGCCGCCGAAGAACTGTCACTGACGCAAAGCGCAATCAGCCGTCAGCTCAAGACGATGGAGGAACAGCTTGGCGTCGCCCTTATCCAGCGCAGCCAGATGCGGTTGCATCTGACGCCTGCGGCAAAGGAATATGTCCAGGTCGCCCGCAAAGCGCTGAACCAACTGGCGCAGGCGTCGCTGAAGCTCAAGGCCAACCCGACCGGAGGGTCGCTAAACCTGTCGATCCTGCCTGCATTCGGCATGCACTGGCTGGCGCCACGCCTGCAGGATTTCGCCCGCCGCCATCCAGAAGTCACGGTAAATCTGAATACGCGGCTGCGGCCCTTTGATTTCGACACGGAACAATTCGACGCCGCGATCCACTTTGGTCAACGCGACTGGGCCGGTGTGAATTACCTGCCCATTATGCGCGAAGATGTAGTGCCCGTTTGCGCACCCGATATGCTGCCCGACGACAGCGATGACATTGAGTGGTTGATCAAAGCGCCCCTGTTGCATTTGGAAACACGCCCCGAAGCCTGGGAGAAATGGTTCGCCGCACAAGGCCGCGAGGTTTCTGGGATACAGGGAATGCTATTCGATCAGTTCTCGACCATGGGACAGGCCACTATCCACGGGCTGGGCGTGGCATTGCTCCCAAGTTACTTGATCGAAGCTGATCTGGCAGCGGGGCGGCTTGTCCCAGCGTGGCACGGTCCGGGTGTCAGCCTTGGGAATTTCTATCTGGTCTGGCCACAATCGCGGGCGGAATCCGAACCACTCAGATCATTCCGAGCGTGGCTGCAAGGTCAGATTGATCAGGCCCCCAACACGTAAGCCAGAGGTGCAATGCGGCTCTGCGCCGCCTTCGGCCTTGCGTGCTGCGGAAGGAGGAGGGGCCAGGCAGGCGCGCGCATAGCCCGCGCCTGCCTGGCCCAACGGGAGGATATGTTTCGCCAGAAACATTGATGACGGGCGGGAGTAACCGGTCTGATTAAGTATCCAAAGATCGGGCAATGAGTTCCTTCATGATCTCATTGGTGCCGCCATATATCATCTGAACGCGGGCATCTGCGTAAAGGCGGGCAATCGGGTATTCCATCATGAACCCATACCCACCGAACAGCTGCAAGCATTCGTGCATGATTTCGTTTTGAACTTCCGACCCCCAGTATTTCACCATCGAAGCGGTCGCCGCATCCAGCGTGCCAGCTTCAAGCCGCGCGATGCAATCATTGACGAAGCTGCGCAAAACCTCAGCCTTGGTCTTGCACTCGGCCAGCTTGAAGCGGGTGTTCTGGAAATCCATCACCCGTTGACCAAATGCCTTGCGTTCTTGCGTGTACTTCACCGTCTCAGCAATGGCGAAATCAATTGCGCCCAGCGCACCGATGCCAATCGTCAGGCGTTCCCAGGGCAATTGGTTCATCATTTGGTAGAACCCCTGCCCCTCTTCCGCGCCCAGAAGGTTGGTCATAGGCACCTTAACGTCTTCAAAGAACAGCTCAGCCGTGTCATTGGCCTTCATCCCTAGCTTCTTGAGGTTACGCCCCTTGCGAAAGCCCTCGGCGCTCTCGGTCTCAACCCCAATCAGTGAAACCCCTTTTGAGCCCAGCGCCTTGTCCGTCTTGCACGCCACAAGGATCAAGTCTGCCGATTGCCCGTTGGTGATGAATATCTTGGATCCGTTCAAACGGTAGGAATTTCCATCCTTGTCGGCCGTCGTGCGAATGGCCTGCACATCCGAGCCGGTCCCGGGTTCGGTCATGGCAAGCGCGCCGACCATCTCGCCCGACGCCAGTTTCGGCAACCAGTTTTGCTTTTGATCTTCGCTGCCATAGGCGCTTATATAGTGGATAACGATAGATTGGATCGCATACCCCCACCCGGAATCCCCGTGCGAGGATTGCGCGTACATCGTAACTGCGTCAAATCCGATGCCACCACCTACACCGCCGTAAATCTCGGGGATCGCGCCCGCCATTAGCCCCATGTCGCCAGCCTTGCGCCACATGCCGCGATCCACGACACCATTTTCGATCCAGCGTTCGATGTTGGGGATCAGCTCATTATCCATGAACCGATCCGCCATTTCGGCAAACATCCGGTGTTCTTCAGTTACCCAACTGGCGGTCGTGGTAAATAGCTGCATGGGTATCCTCCCCAAATCTTTCGTTGATCAAGGTAGCTTTGGAGGCATTGCAATCCAATCCATCCAACGCGTTGGAACGTAACGTTCTTTTGAATGTTCGGGTCCGGTCAAGCCAGCGCCGCGTCCAGCAAGACCCGGGCAGCCGCCTTAGCATCCCCCGCCGGGTCACAGGTTTTCAAGAACACAGCCGTCACAATTGCGCCTTCCTGCAATAGAACAATCTGGCAGGCCAGATGTTCTGGATCACGGGCACCGGCCTTCCGCGCCAGATCGATAAAATGATCGAGCAATATGCGCTTGTGCTCGGCGGATTGCTTGTGGATCGGGTGGTCAATTTCCTGATACTCCGCCCCTGCCTTGATGAACATGCAGCCGCGGTATTCTTTCTCATCAAACCACTCGCCCAGCGCATCGAAACTGGCGAGCAACTGGCCGACAGGGGTATCTGCGAGCTCCTCGATCCGAGAAAAGAACTCTTTTCGGAAGTTCTCATCCCGCAACTGCAAGGCAGCCAGAATCAGCTCTTCCTTGGTGCGAAAGTGTTTGTACATCGAGGTTTTTGACACGCCCGTTTCCACCACCAGCTTGTCCATTCCGGTGGCGTGAAATCCGTCACGATAAAAGACCTGCAAAGACTTGCGGACCAGTTCATCGCGTTTGTTTGGGCGCATGTGTCACCTCCTGCATGTACAGATCAGTACATAATACCGCACTGTCCTCACGGCAACCGTAGAGTGCGCTGCGGTGAAATTTCAAAATAAGACTTGCAAAAGTTTACAGATCGGTACACATTGCCAACAAGATGTACCGATCTGTAAACCTTGGAGCGCGCAGATGAGACACCATGCCAGCCTTTTCCCACCCCAGTACGTCCCGGTTGTTTTAACCTTGGCGATGCTTGCAGCCATACTGACATGAAAGACCACGCAATGAGCCGGCCCCCTCTGCCCCCGTTCAGTCTGGAAACCGCCAAACAGAAAGTCCGAATGGCGGAAAACGCTTGGAACAGCCGCGACCCGGATGTGGTCACTCCGGCGTATACTGATGACAGCCAGTGGCGAAACAGGGCAGAGTTCCTAAACGGTCACGTCGAAATCCACGCCTTTTTGACCCGAAAGTGGAGCAAGGAACTGGACTATCGTTTAATAAAGGAACTGTGGGCCTTTTCCGGCAACCGTATCGCCGTGCGCTATGCATACGAATGGCGGGACGACAGCGGACAGTGGTTTCGGTCCTATGGCAACGAGAACTGGGAATTTGCACAAGATGGGCGGATGGCCAAACGCTATACCTCATTAAACGACTTACCAATTTCCGAGGGCGATCGCCTGTTTCATTGGCCACAAGGGCCCCGTCCCGATGATCACGCCGGGCTGTCTGACCTGGGGTTGTAAAGGGGTAAGAACATGCCGCGTGCCTTTTCCGAACTGACATTTACACCAGCCGTCCGTGCGCATCAGGAAAGGATGGGCTCAGCCAAGACTTACGCCAAGTTTGTTGACGGCGGTCCGCAGCAAGGCCATCAGATCGGACCGGTTGAAAAGGCCTTTATCGAGGCGCGCGATGGATTCTATCAGTCCACTGTTTCCGAGACCGGCTGGCCTTACGTTCAATATCGCGGCGGACCGATTGGGTTTCTAAAGGTTCTGGACCCACAGACCATCGGATACGCCGATTTCACGGGGAATAAACAGTATATTTCGCGCGGGAACCTGGATGGAAACGACCGGATCGCCCTGATCCTGATGGATTATACCAACCAAAGGCGCCTCAAGATTTTGGGTCGGGTGGAGTTTACTGAGGGCGCGGCCGCCGCCGCCGACCTTTATCCCGAAGGTGCTAAAGCCCCCGCCGAACGCGCCGTCCGAATTCGGGTCGAGGCGCTGGACTGGAACTGCCCCAGCAACATCACACCCCGCTTTACCGAAGCCGAGTTGCGCCCGCATCTTAACGCGCTGGGCCAGCAACTGGCTCAGTTACAGGCCGAGAACGAAAAACTAAGACAGCAACTAGCGCAACGGTCCTGACCCCGTTGCACCCAAAATTCGCAAACTAAATCAGATAATAGGGTCCACAACCATGCTACGCTTTGCCTTGAATGTTGTTCATCTCGGCCTGATTGGGGCACTGTTGCTGGCTATGGGCCTTGCGTTGGCGTTTTTTGCCTCGCCTGAATCCGTGCGTTCCCCTCTTCCCTTTTTGCACGATTCCCTTTTGCTTGATCAGCTATCGAACAAGTGATCTGCGCTGCGGAATTCTACGGAAATCTGACATGACCCCTTGACCTTCCCGTGACTGGAACCCTCATTTGGAGGGTAAAAGTGACGATAGGATGAGTCGGATGGCTGCGCCGCAGACAACTCAGTTGAAAATCTCAGGCATGGGATGTGCCTCTTGCGTCGGTCGGGTGGAAAGCGCCTTGCTGGATGTGCCGGGTGTGTCTGACGCCTCGGTCAATTTTGCGACGGAAACCGCGCAGGTTACCTATGACGGCCAGGTCAGCGGTTTGATCAACGCCCTGTCGCATGCCGGATATCCCGCAGCAACCCGGCAAACGAGCCTGAAGATCGCCGGTATGAGCTGCGCCTCGTGCGTCTCTAAAATCGAGCGCGCGCTGAAAGCTGATCCGGCAGTGGTCGACGCTCAGGTCAATCTGGCCACGGAAAGCGCGCAAATCACCTATGTCGACGGCGCAACCGATCCACAGGTGCTGGCGAAACGCTGCGAAGAGGCCGGGTATCCGGCGCGCGTGGCGGACGCCGCCGACCCCCAGGCCGATGGGCGCAAAACCGAAGAGGTCCATGCGCTGACCCGCGCCACCCTGTTTGCCGCCATCCTGGCCCTGCCCGTGTTCGTATTAGAGATGGGCGGGCATATGATCCCGGCTTTCCATCACTGGGTGCAGGCAAGCATCGGCACACAAACCAGCCATCTGATCCAATTCGCGCTGACCTCAGTGATTTTGCTGGGGCCCGGGCGGGTTTTCTACGCAAAGGGCATCCCCTCGCTGCTGCGCGGATCGCCGGATATGAATGCGCTTGTGGCTTTGGGCACGGGCGCGGCGTACTTGTTCTCGGCCACGGCCACCTTTGCGCCGCAAATCCTACCGCAGGGCAGCGCAAACGTGTATTTCGAGGCCGCCTCGGTCATCGTCGTTTTGATCTTGCTGGGTCGCGTGATGGAAGCCCGCGCTAAGGGCCGCACCGGGGCCGCAATCCGCAAACTGGTAGGCTTGCAACCCAAAACCGCGCGGGTCGAAATGGACGGTCGCTTCATCGACCGTCCGATCGCCGACATTACTGTTGGGGACATCCTGCAAATCCGCCCAGGTGAGCGGGTTCCTGTGGACGCAGAGGTGCTTGAAGGCACCTCCTACGTGGATGAAAGCATGATCACGGGCGAGCCCGTTCCTGTGGGCAAATCCCCAACCGATCAGGTTGTTGGCGGAACGGTCAACGGCACCGGCGCGCTGCGTCTGCGCGCCACGCGGGTCGGGGCTGATACGGTTCTGGCGCAGGTCATTCGGATGGTCGAACAGGCGCAAGGGGCCAAGCTGCCGATTCAGGGGTTGGTCGACCGGATCACCGCATGGTTCGTGCCGGTGGTCATCGCCGTCGCACTGCTGACGATTGTCGTCTGGCTGATCTTTGGCCCTGTGCCTGCGCTGCCGATGGCACTGGTCACCGGGGTCTCGGTCCTGATCATTGCCTGCCCCTGCGCGATGGGTCTGGCGACGCCGACCTCGATCATGGTCGGCACCGGGCGCGCGGCTGAACTGGGAGTTTTGTTCCGCAAAGGCGATGCGCTGCAGCAATTGCAGCAGGCTAAGGTCATCGCGCTAGACAAGACCGGAACCCTGACGCTGGGGCGGCCCCAACTGGAAAGCGTTACCACCACGAACGGCTTTGATCGCGACACCGTTCTGCGGTTGGCCGCAGCGGTAGAGGCGCAGTCAGAACACCCCATTGCCACCGCAATCACCCGCGCGGGTCCGGACGATCTGCCCGCAATTTCCGCGTTTAAATCCCTAACCGGGCTAGGCGTTCAAGCGACGGCCGACGGACACGATCTGTTGATCGGGTCGCCGCGGCTGATGGCGCAGAACGGGGTGGGCTTAACCACCCTGACTGCCGAGGCCGATTTGCGCTCCAGCGAAGGTGCCACACCTCTGTTCGTCGCCATTGACGGTCAGGCGGCGGCTCTATTGGCGGTTTCGGACCCGGTGAAACCCGGCACGCAGGACGCGTTAGAACGATTGCATGCAATGGGCCTGAAACTGGCGATGGTGACCGGCGACAATGCCCGCACTGCACAAGCGCTGGCCGACAGGCTGGGCATCGATCATGTCACGGCCGAGGTTTTGCCGGACGGTAAACTGGCCGCGATCACCGCGCTGCGAGAACAATTCGGCGCATTGGCGTTTGTCGGCGACGGTATTAACGACGCCCCAGCGTTGGCGGCGGCGGATATCGGCGTGGCCATCGGAACCGGCACTGACGTGGCGATTGAAACGGCGGATGTGGTGTTGATGTCGGGTGATCTGCGCGGTGTGGCCAATGCGGTCGAGATCAGCCGCCGCACCATGCGCAACATTCGCCAGAACCTGGGCTGGGCCTTTGGTTACAACATCCTGCTGATCCCGGTGGCCGCTGGGGTGCTGTTCCCGTTCAGCGGGCATCTGTTGTCCCCTGCCCTCGCTGCCGGGGCAATGGCGTTGTCCAGCATCTTCGTGGTCGCCAACGCGCTGCGCCTGCGCCGTGTCCGGGCTGCGCTGCCCGAAACATCCCAAGACCACACATCCCAAACGGTGACGCCATGAATATCGGAGACGTTGCAACCCAGACCGGCCTGCCCGCCAAGACGATCCGGTATTACGAGGATATCGGCCTGATCAAACCTATGCGGGACGACAACGGCTATCGCCGGTTCCGTGAACAGGACGTGCATAAGCTGAACTTTCTGGGCCGCGCCCGCGCTCTGGGGTTCACGATTGAGGATTGCCGCACTCTGATGGCCCTTTATGAGGATGAAACCCGCGCCAGTGCCGATGTCAAAAAGGTTGCCCGCGCGCATCTGGTGCAGATCGAAACCAAGATCGCCGACCTCAACGCGATGCGCGATACGCTGGGCCACCTGATCGACGCCTGTGCCGGAGATGACCGGCCTGATTGTCCGATCCTGCAGGATTTGGGTGGCAAACCCTGACACGGGGTTGCTCTTTGCGCGTGGCTTTGCTTTGTCTCTGCCTGGCAATCCGGCCCGCCAAATGAAATGGCCCGGACAACAGAGAGGATCACAATATGGCAAAAGTTGCGTTTCTGGGTTTGGGCGTCATGGGCTATCCAATGGCCGGTCACCTGCAGGCGGCGGGCCATGAAGTAACCGTATACAATCGCACTGCTGCAAAGGCCGAAGCCTGGGTTGCCCAACATGGTGGCGCGATGGCAACCACCCCGAAAGAAGCCGCCCAGGGCGCGGAGTTCGTCATGGCCTGCGTCGGCAACGATGATGACCTGCGGATGGTCTGCACGGGTGAAAATGGTGCCTTTGACGGAATGGCCGACGGCACAACTTTCGTTGATCACACCACCGTTTCCGCCAAGGTGACCCGTGAGCTTTATGCGGCGGGCCAAAGCAAGGGTATCGCATTTGTGGACGCCCCGATCTCGGGCGGTCAGGCGGGAGCCGAGAATGGCGTCTTGTCGATCATGTGCGGTGGTGATCAGGCCGCCTATGATGCGGCTGAACCGATCATGCAGGTCTATTCCAAGATCTGCCGTCGGATCGGCGACAGCGGCGCAGGGCAGATGACCAAGATGAGCAACCAGATCGCCATTGCCGGTCTGGTTCAGGGTCTCAGCGAAGCGCTACATTTCGCTGAAAAAGCCGGATTGGACGGTCGATCCGTTGTTGAGGTGATCAGCCAGGGCGCTGCGGGCAGCTGGCAGATGGCGAATCGCTATGAAACCATGCTGGATGATCATTTCGAACACGGTTTTGCGGTTGACTGGATGCGCAAGGATCTGGGGATTTGCCTTGAGACGGCAAACGAAACCGGGGCGTCCCTGCCGGTTACGGCGTTGGTCGATCAATTCTACAAAGATGTGCAAAAGCTGGGCGGCGGACGGTGGGATACATCTTCGCTGTTCAAGCGGTTGCGCGCGTTGGACTGACGGCATTGGGGGGCTGTCTGCCCCCTTTTGGACCGTTCGGCCAATTCACCCCCGAGGATATTTTCGGCCAGATGAAGGGGAACCTCGTGAAAATTGGACAGGGAAGCGTATGAGCGACTTGACCGTATTCTGGGCGGATGCCCTGCGCGCCCATTGGGGGCTGGACGCCAAGCTGACGCGGCTGGATGGCGAATATGATCTGAACTTTATGGTGCGGGCTACCAATGGTCAGGATTACGTACTGAAAGTCATGCGCCCCGGATGCGAAGCAGAGTTCGTTGATCTGCAGGTCAAGGCATTGGCCCATATCGCGGGTGAAGCGCCGGGGCTGCCATTCCCTCAGGTCTATCCCGCCCTTACCGGGGCGCAGCTGCCGCAAATTGCCGATCAGCAAGGGCAGATGCGGCTGGTCTGGTTGCTGGAATGCCTGCCGGGGCAATGTTACGCTAAGGCCGCGCCTAAATCCGAGGCGTTGATCTTAAAATTGGGGCGTGTTCTGGGTGCCACCGACAAAGCGTTGGAGCGGTTTACCCATGACGGGCTGCATCGTGCAGATTTCAAATGGGACCTTACGCAAGCCGGTTGGATCGCCGATCGGCTGGATGCGATCACTGATCCTGCTCGTCGGGTTTTGCTGTCCGAGATTTGTGACCAGTTCGCGGCGATCTCGGGTTCGTTGGCGGAACTGCCGAAACAGGCGATCCATAATGACGTCAACGACTACAACATTCTGGTTGAGGGCGAACTGGGTCAGCGTCAGAGTATCTCGGGCCTGATTGATCTGGGCGATATGTGTGCTGCGCCGCGTGTCTGTGATCTGGCGATTGCGGGGGCCTATATCGTTCTGGATCACCCCAAGCCGGAACGCGCGCTTGCCGCTCTTGTGCAGGGCTATCACGCGGCTAATCGGCTGCGCCCCGATGAGATTGATTTGATCTGGCCCTTGCTGCGGATGCGGCTGGCGGTGTCGGTTGTAAACTCGACCCTTATGGCGATTGAGAACCCGGACGATCCTTATGTGACGATCAGTCAGGCCCCCGCATGGCGGTTCCTTGAGAATGCAGGCGTGAACGGTGACCTGATGGCGGCGCGGCTACGAACGGCCTGCGGTTTGCCCGTTACTGACGGGGCCGAACGCATCCACGCCTATCTGTCCGAACATCGCGGCCAGTTCGCCTTGATGTTCAATCAGGATCTAAGCGATGCGCCCATGGGCTCGCTGTCGGTTGAGAACTCGACCTGGCCGCAGAACCCGTTCCACATGCCACTGGAAGAGGCCGCGCGTGTGGGTGAGGAATTTGGCCAAGGCCTTTGGTTGGGCTATTACAACGAACCCCGCCTGATCTATGCCGAGCCCGGGTTCCGCAAGGGGTCCTGGAAGGCTTCGGACCGGCGCACCGTGCATTTGGCGGTGGATGTGTTTGCCCTGGCAGGCACCGTGCTGCACGCGCCGATGAGCGGCCGGGTCGAAGCGGTCGAGAACCGCGACGCCCATTTGGACTATGGCGGCGTCGTGATCCTGCATCATGAAACGCCTGAAGGTGACCCATTCTATACGCTTTATGGCCATCTGGACCCCGAGGTTTGCGACCGGCTGAAACCCGGCGATCCGGTGGCGCAGGGGGCGGCCTTTGCCCGGCTGGGGGACGCTAGTCAGAATGGCGGCTGGGCCCCACATGTGCATTTCCAGCTGGCCCTGACCACGGATGGAATGCAGACCGACTGGCCCGGTGTCGGCGATCCCGATGAGATGGAGCTGTGGCACGCCGTCTGCCCCAACCCCGCGGCGCTGTTGAACCTGCCGGAGGAGAAAGTGTTCTATCGCCCCACCGACAAGCAAGCGATCCTGCAGGGGCGGCACGATCATTTCGGCGGCAACCTCAGCCTGACCTATGACGATCCGGTCATGCTGGTGCGCGGTTGGAAACATCACCTGTTCGACGAATGGGGGCGACCCTATCTGGACGCCTACAACAACGTGCCCCATGTGGGCCACGCGCATCCGCGAATTCAGGCGGTGGCGGCGGATCAGCTGAAGCGAATGAATTCAAATACGCGCTATCTGCACCCTGCCCAGACGGCCTTTGCCAACAAGATTCTCTCGAAACTGCCGGATCATTTCGAGGTCTGCTTTTTTGTCAATTCAGGCACCGAGGCGAACGAGTTAGCCTTGCGTCTGGCCCGCGCTCATACCGGCGCCAAGGGCATTGTCACCCCGGATCACGGCTATCATGGCAACACCAACGCGGCTGTTGCGATCTCGGCCTATAAGTTCAACAAACCCGGCGGTGTCGGTCAGGCCGACTGGGTCGAGCTGGTTGAGGTTGCCGACGACTATCGCGGGTCATTCAAACGTGACGACCCGGACCGCGCTACAAAATTCGCGAATTTTGTAGACCCTGCAATCGCTGCTCTGCAAGACAAGGGGCACGGGGTCGCAGGTTTCATTGCCGAGACCTTCCCCTCGGTCGGCGGCCAAATCATTCCGCCCAAAGGTTACCTGCCAGCGGTATATGAGAAAATCCGCGCTGCGGGCGGTGTGTGCATTGCCGATGAAGTACAAACCGGGCTTGGGCGACTGGGTGAGTACTATTTCGGCTTTGAACATCAAGGCGCGCTGCCGGACATCGTCGTCATGGGCAAACCTATCGGTAACGGCCATCCACTGGGCGTACTGGTTACGACCAAGGAAATCGCCCAGAGCTTTGACAACGGGATCGAGTTCTTTTCAACCTTTGGCGGCTCGACCCTGTCATGCCGGATCGGCAAGGAGGTGCTGGACATCGTCGATGACGAAGGCCTGCAGGACAACGCCCGCGATATGGGCGCGCGCCTGATGGATGGTCTGCGTCAGATTGAATACGATTTCGGATGCGTTGGCGATGTGCGAGGAATGGGCCTGTTCCTTGGGGTTGAGCTGATCAACCCGGATGGGTCCGAGGGCACCGAAATCTGCAAATACGTCAAAAACCGGATGCGCGATCATCGTATTCTGATCGGCAGCGAAGGGCCCAAGGACAACATCCTGAAAATCCGCCCACCGCTGACGATCGAGGCCGAGGACGTCGACATGATCCTCTGGGCTTTGCGGGACGTTTTGACCGGAGTGGGTGATTTCACCCCTGCCGCAGCCTGCGATCACGGGCATCACCATGCTGGGTGCGGGTGCTGCTGAGAAATAAACCCCGGCCTAGGGAGGGCCGGGGTTCTGCGCCACGCTGCTGCCTAATGCAGCAGGGCTGCGGGGGGTTGGTGCCCGGTTGTGGGCAGCGGAATCGACGCGGTCATGCGTCGCAGCGCCAGTCCAAGTTGTTCTGATAATGAGGCCAGAGCGGGGGCAAAATCCGGTCGCACAATCAGGGACGCCATCATCATCGCGTCTTCACGGGACCCTTCCGAAGCCGCCGCGATCATCTGCGCAAAGCAATTTTCGTCAGCGCCAAGACAAGAACACCCCAATCCGTGACGGATCAACGGGCGGCGCCCGTGATGCGCGCACAGCGAACACAGGCGGTCAAGCGACATCATCGCAGCGCGCCCGCATTCTGCGCCCAACGCAATTTCAAAATCGCTGGCGGCATCTGCGCGGCCCTGGGCACCATCACCCCAAAGCCGCAAGTACATCACGGCTCCGGCTTCGACGGGGCCAAGGTCAGTTAAGCGGCCAACAGCCGCCCCACCCCGAGAGGAAGTTTCGCTCATTTCGTCAGGATCAATTTGCCTGCGCGGGTGATGCGCAGCGTATACAGCTGGTCGCCCAATTCGATATGGGCCAGGTTACCGCCATTGGTCAGTTCTTCGGCCTTATGCGATGGCAGCATGGATACAGCATAGGATTGGCTGGGATTCGGGGTCTGCATATTCATCAGGACAACTCCAGAGGGGGCTGGGGCGAAATGCCTTAATCTGTTCGCGTTTTACTTGATCTGGCTGACCCTGACAGGGGTTGGCTGTGGACTTGAATAATAATCTGATTAAAATAGTCAGGTATGTCAAGGCCCGTTCTGGTGAATTCTCCAACCTCGCACGATTGCACCAAAAATTCAGGCAGGGTACCACTTTCTCAGAATATCAAACCAAGGGGGCAGCCAATGGCCGCGACTATCATGTTTGACCTAGATGGAACGCTCGTGGACAGTCTTCCTGATCTTGCAGCGGCCGCGAACAATATGTTGCGTGACGCCGGCGTAGCGCCCTTATCACAGGACCAGATCAAACAATTTGTTGGCAACGGGCTACCCAAACTGGTCGAGCGTGTGATTGAGCATTGCGACCTGCCGATGGTCCAGCACGGTGATCTGACCCGGTTGACGCTTGCCCATTACAACGCCGCCTCCAGCGATAAAACCGTGGTCTATCCCGGTGTGCTGCAGGCGCTGAAGCATTTGCGTGACATGGGCTGCGTTCTGGGGGTTTGTACCAACAAACCCGAAGCCCCTGCCCGCCATGTGCTTGAGGCGATGGGGCTTGCACCCCATTTCGATGCCGTCCTTGGCGGTGACAGCCTGAACACCCGCAAACCCGACCCGGCCCATCTTGAGGCCAGCTTTGCCGCCGTTACCACAGCCGGTCCGCAGTTGTTTGTCGGAGATAGCGAGGTGGATGCCGAAACCGCTCAACGTGCACAAGTGCCGTTTTTGTTGTTCACCGAAGGTTATCGAAAATCACCGGTTGCCGACATTCCACATACAGCAAGCTACGACCGATCCTCTGAATTGCCCAAACTGGTTGCACAAGTACTGCTATCTCTGGAGCAAAGCGCCTGAGAGCCTATTTCTAGAGGGGGATCGAAACGGGTCGCGGCCAGTGACTGAGGGGCCGGCCGAGGGGGTAAGTAGCCAGCCCCTCACAGGGGAAAAGTGGTATCGTCCGATATGACCCGTTCGATAAAACACAGTTAACGAATCGGCCTGAATTTCGATATAGGGGGTTTCCCGTAGCGCGCCGGACAGTGTTGAAATCACAGTTAATTTTTTCGCCCATTTTGGCGCAAACAGGGGTTTTGCCCTGAAAACAGATAAAATAGGCGAACCCTTAGCGCGCTTGTAAGGCAGGACCGTGCGGCTGCATGTCCTACCGGGCAAATGACGTTGGACGGTACAGTCCACCACCTTGGCGTTGAACTGGAAAATCCGCTGGATCACAGATTTTTTTGGAACACACCGCGCGACTGTGGTCGAAAAATCCGCCGGTTCAGCGGCCATTCATCTTCCACTCTATACATCCGGTTCGTCTCTCGGTAAGGAGCGTGCTTCGACAATGATCCGTGTGTTGGACGCTCTGAGGGTGACCGCATCACCCAAGAGAGCCGAGCTATGAAACAGACAATCGCAGATGCGCTGAAGCGCAAAGGATATGATACCCTGACCCCGGTCCAGGAGGCCGTGTCCGCACCTGAATTGCAAGGAAAGGACCTGCTGGTTTCGGCACAGACAGGATCGGGAAAAACCATCGGGTTCGGCCTGGCCATCGCGCCGACCATTTTGGGCGATGCGCAGGTTTTCGGCACCTCAGACGCGCCTTTGGCACTGGTGATTGCGCCAACGCGAGAGCTGGCAATGCAGGTCAAACGCGAATTGGGATGGCTTTACGCCGACGCGGGCGTGTTCATTGCCTCATGTGTTGGCGGAATGGATATGCGCGACGAACGCCGGGCCCTGTCACGTGGGGCGCATATCGTGGTCGCGACACCGGGGCGTTTGCGCGATCATATCATGCGCGGGTCGATTGATCTGACGGCCGTGCGCGCTGTGGTTTTGGATGAAGCCGACGAAATGCTTGACCTTGGGTTCCGCGAGGATCTGGAGTTCATTCTCGACGAAACGCCCACAGACCGACAAACACTGTTGTTTTCCGCCACGGTTCCGCGCGCCATTGCCACCCTTGCCACCCGGTATCAACGGGATGCCGAGCGTGTAAGCACCGTCAGTGAACGGACGCAACACGCCGATATCGAATACCGTGCAATGAATGTGGCCCCGCGCGATGGTGAAAACGCGATCATCAACGTGCTGCGTTATTACGAGGCCCCGAACGCCATCGTCTTTTGCAACACACGTGCGATGGTTGCACGCCTGACTGCCCGCTTGTCGAACCGTGGATTCTCGGTTGTGGCTTTGTCCGGTGAACTGACCCAAAGCGAACGCTCAAATGCCCTGCAGGCCATGCGCGACGGGCGTGCCCGCGTCTGTGTGGCGACCGACGTGGCCGCGCGCGGGATTGACCTGCCGAATCTGGATCTGGTGATCCATGCCGAACTGCCCAACAGTCACGAAACTCTTCTGCACCGTTCAGGTCGAACCGGGCGCGCGGGGCGCAAAGGGGTCAGCGCCCTGATCGTCGCACCGGCTTCGTTCAAAAAGGCTCAACGGCTGTTGAAATTCGCCAAACTGACTGCTGATTGGGGTCCGGCACCTTCCGCAGACGCAGTCAACGCACAGGATCTACAGCGGATGTTCGGCTCGGACGACTGGCAGGTGGATCTCGTCGAGAGCGAGCGCACATCGGTCGACGAACTGGTGGCCAGATTCTCGCCGGGACAACTCGCCGCGGCCTATGTCCGTCAATACAAACGTCAGCATTCTGCACCGGAAGAATTAAGCGACGTCAAAACCACAGGGACAAAGTCAGAGGCACCTTTTGGTCCGAGTGTGTGGTTTTCGCTGTCGGAAGGACGCAACGATAACGCGTCTCCGCGCTATATTCTTCCCATGGTGTGCAAGGCAGGGAACATCACCAAATCCGATATCGGCGCGATCCGTATCGCTGACGATGTGACCTATATCGAAATTCGCGAAAGCAGCGTTTCCGGGTTTTTGGACGCGATCGGACCTGAGATGAAGGTCGAGGGCACAAAAGACATCGTGCGGCTGGACACGGCCCCCGACTTTTCGAAACCGTCAAAGACAGGCCCAAAACGAGGCGTGAAAGGCAAGAGAGACCCGCAAAAGTCTGAGCGCAGACCGCCTCGCCTTGTCGATCCACAGCCTGCGAAGGCGCGAAAAAAGACGGCATCAAAGCCGCCTGAGAAAGCCAAAGTCGACACTAAGCCCAAGCGCGATGGCGATAGCCTAAGCAGTAAAGGCAAAAAACCAAACCGCGGCCCAAAGGGCCCGCCGCCGCCCAAGGGTAAGCCAAACAGCAAGAAAAACCGCGCACGCGCTGCCGCGGCAAAGGGCGGCAATTCTGTACCGAGACGTTCTAAGTAAGCTGAAACGATCCCCAACCCGAATTCGCCTGGGTTCGTTCTTGGGAGGCAAACAAGCCGCACTGAAAAAGCAGCTTTTCTCGCGCTGTCAGAAAAGGTTTAATCCACCCGTTCTAAGCTTTTGCTAAATGGGTCAGTGGCATGAATATTGCAGACATCGTCGACTTTGGGCGTTACCCTCTGGGAATTGCAGATTTCGGTACGAAGGCAAGATCGTCACTGAATGAAAACGGTGTCTTGGTCCTTGAGGAATTCATCCGCCCCAAGGCACTGGCAATGATGCAAGCCGAGGGTTTGACGGGACAAGACCAGGCATATTTCTGCACTCAAAGCCACTCGGTCTACCTAACGCCGCCAAATCCAGAGTTTGACGCATCACACCCGGCAAATCGTCAAGTGGAGTCGTCCAAAGGATGTATCTGCGACGACGTGGTGTCACCGACATCGCCCCTGCGCACCCTGTATAACGACCCATCATTCCACAGCTTCATCAAGCAGGTCACGGGCGAGGCTGAATTGCACCCTTATGTCGATCCGCTGTCGTCTATCAACATTCACTATGCAACCCGCGGACAAGAACTCGGTTGGCATTTCGACAATTCCTCGTTCGCAATCACATTGCTGATCCAGAAACCCGACGCCGGTAGCCGTTTCGAATATGTAAAGGACCTGCGGGACGCGAGCGCAGGCGACATGAACTATGAAGGTGTCAGGGCCGTTCTGGACAAAGAATTGAAGCCACAAATCCTGAACATGGATCAAGGCACGCTGGTTCTGTTTCGCGGTAGGAACTCCATTCACCGGGTCTCACCGAATGAGAGTGACAAGACAAGAATGCTCGCCGTGTTGGCCTATAACTCGGAACCTGATGTGGAACTGTCAGAGAGTGCCCGCATGACCTTTTACGGTCGATTGAACTGACGTCGGCTTACTGCAATGCAGTACGAACATGCGCGAGATGGGACCTGGAAGGCCGCCAGTTTTTCCATTGAGTCCAATTCTGAGGTGGCTCGCAGAAGCGCCGTCTCTCAAATTAAGATATTGATTTAAAATCAAAATGACCTGGAAGCATCGACTGCAAGACAAACAAGCAGATTTTCAAAGCCTCTCGGGGTTTGAAAATATCTGAGTGCAAATGGAAGTCGGTCCAGAGCCCTTCCAACAAAGCAATCAATGCATCTGTTGCAAGTTTGGCGTCTACGTCTTTGTACCCACCTTCGCTTATGATTTGCTGCAACAGCTCAAGGATCACTGCCCTGAAACTTTTGTCCCGCGAGTCGATGAAAGGAAATATGTCGGGGTTCGAGAGCGCTTCGGCCCGAAATGAAAACCAGATCGCGACGTCCCGTGCGTTCAGGACCAAAGGGTCGAAATCCGCCTTGAGGATTGAGATCAACTTGTCCGCAGGGCCTAATTCCGGACTGTCCGCGATTGTTTTCCACTGCCCGGCATAGCGCGCTGACAACTCCTCGGCCACGGCAAGCAGCAATTTCTCTTTGGAACCAAAGTGCAGGTTCACCATCCCCCTCGACAGTCCTGACAGCTCCTGGATTCTGGCCGAGGTCGTGCCGCGAATACCGTATTTATGGATGGCATCCGCAGCCGCCTGAATCAGCTGCTGTCGGTTCTGCAACTTACTCAGATCGCGGGCATTGGTCGGAGTATCGGCCTCGAGAGTAATCTTGTTTTTCCTTCGCTGGGGTGTTCGCCTTTGCTTTCTCGCATCTAGTGAACCGGAAGTTCAAGGATTGACATTGAATGAATGTTTGTTCATTTTGTGATATATATTACATCAAGGTGCCCCATGACTCTGTTCAACTCCGACTTTCAGTCCGTACGTGACTGGGACAACGAACACTTCCTGCATCCATGGGAAGGGATGTCATTCCTTGGCCAAAATGAACGAACCTTTGCCGAAAGTGGCCAAGGCGTTCACATCGTGACAGAGGGCGGAAAACGCTTGATTGACGGACCTGCGGGGATGTGGTGCGTTCAATTGGGCTATGGGAACGCTGAAATTGCCGATGCGATGGCCCAGCAAGCGAAAGAGATGGCGTATTTTTCGCCCTTCAACAACGCCAACTCGGCCCCAGCCCGGCTGGCACATGAGATCGCCAAAAGAACGCCGGGTGACCTGAACCATGTGTTCTTTACAACCGGCGGCTCAACAGCCGTTGATAGCGCCCTGCGGTTTGTGCAGTTCCGCAATAACCTGCTTGGCAAACCTGAAAAAAAGATCGTGATATCGCGGCAAAAGGCCTATCACGGTTCGACTTATTTGGCGGCCTCAGTATCTGGAAAAGAGCGCGACAAAGGGTGGTTGGACCAGGCCTCTCACCTGACGCGCTTCCTGCCGAATGTGAACCCGTACACGCGCCGCGCCGATCAAACGGTTGAAGATTTTCTAGACGAAAAAATCGCTGATCTAGAGAACATGATCCTGGAAACCGGCCCTGACAAGGTCGCGGCTTTCATCGCTGAACCGATCCTATGTTCTGGTGGGGTCATCGTGCCTCCGCAGGGGTATCATCAGCGCTGCTTGGACATCTGCCGGAAATACGATGTCCTGAATATTTCAGATGAGGTTGTGACTGGATTTGGGCGGCTTGGGCATTGGTTTGCATCCGAAGACGTCTTTGGCATTCAACCAGATATCATCACCTGCGCCAAAGGTATGACGTCTGGCTATGTCCCCATGGGGGCCTGCATTATCTCTGATCGACTGATCGCAGATGTCTGTGGTGAGAACGCGCCGGAGGCTACGTTTTCAAACGGGTTCACCTATTCGGGCCACCCGGTAAGCGCGGCGGCTGGTTTGAAAACCATCGAAATCATGGAGCGCGACGGTATTCTGGAACATGTCCGCGCGCTTACGCCGCTGTTCGAAGAACGCCTTCAGGCTCTGGCGGCCTTGCCGCTTGTGGGTGACGCCCGAGGTATGGGGCTGGTTGGCTGCGTCGAATGCGTTGCTGATGCTAATGCTGACAATCTTTTGGACCTTGATAAGTCTGTTGGCGCATTGATTGACCAGCATTGCCAGGAAAACGGGCTGATCCTGCGACCGATCATCAACATGTGCGTGTTTTCCCCACCGCTGATCATCACGGAAGGCGAGTTGAACCGGATGTTCGATATCCTTGAGAAAGGTATTCGGTTGGCGACTGAAGACCTGACACAGCAGGGTGCGTTTAAGGCTTAGAAGCCGTCTTGATGCGGCATCACTATTTTACAAGTTTCAATGCCGCATCGCCTTCCGCTGTCCTCAACCCGCCTGCATCGCCTCAGGCGGTAATTTAATCGGAAACTTGGCCCGCACCTCTGCATCAGCCTTGCTGCCAAAGTAGTTCGGATAGTGATTGGATAGGATGTCGTCCACCACCGACCGACTCCTCTCAAACATGTCCTGTCGACCTGCCTTTTCCCAAGTATCGGTCAGTTCCCGATCCAGCAGGGTCGGGTAGACATATTCCGTCTCCATATATTGCAGGGTCTGCGCGTTACCAAGGAAATGACCCGGATCAATTGCGCATTCATGGATAACGTCGATCGAAAGCGTGTCGTCGCTCACCTCGATCCCGCGCAGCGTTCGCGAGATCATGCCCGCAGCCTCGTTGTCGATGACCATGGACTCAAAGCTGCAGCCCATCAGACTGCCAAGCATACCGCCAAATTCGCAGAGCCTGTTGGCACCGGCATGCGCCGCCAATGCAAAGGTCAGTGCCTTTTCCAAGCCGTATTGCGCATCCGGGATTTTGGAATCCGTCATACCACACCCAACACTGGTCGGCAGGTTATAGAAATTGCCCATCTGGATGGCCGCAGCTGAAATTAACGCCTGTTCGCCACTGCCGCCAGTAAAGGACCCAGTACGCAAGTCGGTGATGAAAGGCCAAGCTGCAAAGACGACCGGAGTGCCCGGATTGATGAGGTTCGCAATAGCGACGCAAGACAAGGTCTCAGCAACCGCTTGCGCTAAGGTTCCTGCCAAAGGCGCCGGCGAAGTCGCCCCGGCCTGTGGGGGAACGGCAAGATCGCACACCAGCCCCATCTTCGCCGTATCGATCAAGATTTCCAGATTTTCGCGCCCGAACCTAAGCGGGGATACGATGGGACAGCCTCCAAAGATGACCGAGGGCTTTTCAAGGAACTTGCCCTCGCCACCCGATGCCAGATCGAACAGATGGATCGCATCCTGAATGTGCTCGCGGGTTCTGAAGGTCAGGCAGGAAGGTTTTTCGCTGCCTGCCAGAATGGCGTAGAGCATGCTCATGTCATGCTCATAATCCTGTGGCACATCCGTCGCCAAAACCGTGTCACCGGTCATGTGAATATTATCGAGCCGGTCGACCAAGCGGGTGAAGTCGTAAATATCCTTAAGCGTTGATGGCCTGTAACTGCGAGTCTCGGCATCAAAGGTTGTCACCGCCGTGCCGGAATTTGCGTAATACACCTTGTCCTTGGTGCAGTGCATGTCGTCCTTACCGGCCCGCGATCCGCGTGCATGGACAAAGAATTCACTGGCGGCTTTGGCCAACAGATCTTCCATCAAGGCGCGAGGAAAGCACAACCTGCCGTGCGCGTTCAATGTCGCCCCTTTTGGCACCACAAGATCGAGAACTTCCTGCGTTGGGTCCCCCACGCCTGTGCGTTCCAGAATGCTAAGCGCGGCCTCGTGAATGCGCGACATGTCCGCGTCTGACAGGGGCTTGTATCGCCCACCCGAAATACCCGGCCAGATTGCTTGCGAGGCTGCGTTGCTGGTTCGCACGGCTGCGCGTGCCTCACGCCCGCCCCCGCGCCGTCTTGATCTGCGCTGCGTTAGCTCTGTCATGTTCTTTCTCCGAATTTTGCGCGTCTCAGATCATGCTGAAGTAGTTGCGATAGAAGCCCGAAATGCTCCATTCCATCTCGGACAATGGCCCGGGGACGAAATGGTGCGAGTTCACGCCTTCCTGATTGTGCCGGATGATCCGTTCGTCATCGAGCGATGTGACATGCCACAGCCATGTCAGGGTATCCTTGTCATAGTCGCGCCCCTCTTCGGCGTCGCCGCGAACGTACCAGACGATCTGAATATCGGTGTCTTGCAGAGCACGCGGCACGAACCGATACCCGACAACGTGATCGGCATAGACGAGGAAATAGTTTAGCGTACCGATCCCCAGATCGGTGGCCCCGCCGTCTTGGGATTTCAGCTCACCCAATGGCGGCGCCAAGGGCGCGCCATCCTTGCTGCCGGTCAAGTAGCCGGGGAACAGTGGGTAACGCCGCCAATAGACATCTGCGCCCGGTGCGACTGCGTTTTCTCCAGTCAGATCAAGCTCCTCGAGGGGAACCCCGGCTTCTTTCATCCGCTCGTGCAGTGCCCCGCTGAACTCGAGAACCTGGGCCGGATCTTTCAAGGAATGACTGCGCGAATAGTCCTGATGAGATGGCGCGCAGTGATAACATTCCAAGTAATTCTCCAGAGCAAGCTTCCAGTTCGCCGGAACCGGGTATGAGGCCTCATGGGCAATCTTCAGATTCTCAAAACCGAACGGCTTTGACAGCGGGGCCAGCCTATCCAAAGCGGCGTCCAGCGGCGGCGCGTCTTCGGACGGGCAAACAAAAATCAGACCCTGAAATATCTTTACCTGAACCGGAAACAAACCGTACTGGCCCGGGTCAAAATCCGCCCCCATTGACCGCCCGTTTCTGAGCTTACCGTTCAGGTCAAAGGTCCACGCGTGATAGGGACAGATGAAGTTTCGCGCCTTGCCTTTCTGTTCAATGCAAACGCGCGATCCCCGATGGCGGCAAACATTTAGATGCGCGCGCACCTCACCCTCGCGATCCCGAACGATGATGATGGATTCAGGCCCGTAGTCGAACAGGAAATAGTCGCCCGGCTCGGCAATCTGGCTGATATGTCCGACCCAGATCCAGTTGCGATTCCAGAACGTGCTGATATCGTTTTCGTATACTGCCTGAGACGTATAGAAATGGCGCGGCAAGGCGAACCCTTCCCGCTGCGCTTCCATCAAGTCGCGCATTACTTGCAAGTCATCTTTTGGCATAGCGCACCTCATGCAGATTCAAGGGAAACGATTTCCCGACGGAAAAATTCACGGTCGATATCGCCCGCGTCGCGTTCAAAATTCCGGGCTGCCATGTGGCCCGAATAAACAGCGTCAGCGATCAAACCGGGGTTTGCCGCATCACCGATCAGTTCCAGACTTGTCAGTGGCTTGTCGGGCAAATTTCGCAGTTCCTCATAAAGGGCAGTCTCGCGCGCGCGCTGCGTGACCAAAACAACTGATGCGCACTCGACGCTTTGTTCGCGTCCGGTATAGGCGCATTGAACTCTCGCCAATCCGGGCGTGATTTCGACCAGGGTCTGGGACAACACCAGCCGAACACCTTTTTCCAACAAGCCGCGTTGCACTTTGACCTGTTCCAAGGTCAATTCAGTGAAAGGCGAAACCATCGAGGCCGGGGTTACAAAGACGACCTCTCGCCCGGCTTGCGCCAGATGATCCGCCAACACGCCACCGAGATAGGCCTGATCATCATCGTAGACCATAATCGGGCCATCCCCCGGCATTACCCCTGACATGATGTCGTCCGGAGTGAATACTTGAGAGCCTGACTCTATCGATACGCCCCGGAACGCAGACTTCCCGCGACCGTCTCGCCGCCATGACGCGCCAGTTGCCAGAAAGACATTCGGAATGCCCAACTCGACAACCTCGCTTGCTGACAAGCGACTGTCGGTGAACAGTTGCACGTTCCCGCGTTGCTGCAAGTCATAGATCCTGTGATCTGTAACGCGCTTCCATGCGGATAGCCCGGCCAGACCAGATTCCTGCAACACGCGACCACCAAGCTCTTGCTTGGCTTCGGCCAGGGTTACGTCATAGCCCCGACGCGCCAATTGCATCGCGCATTCAAGCCCGGCGGGACCGCTGCCGACAACAAGCGCGGCTTCTTCTTTTCCTCGGCTCTCTATGATTTCAGGATGCCATTTCCGGCGCCACTCCTCCCCCATCGTCGGGTTTTGAGTACACCGGATAGGAACGCCCAGCGCGTCAGAGGACACACAGATATTGCAGCCAATACACTCGCGAATTTCCTCGATCCGACCTTCCTTTATTTTGTTGGGAAGAAACGGGTCGGCAATGGATGGTCGCGCTGCGCCGATGAAATCAAGGATACCTTTCCTGACAAGTGACACCATCAAGTCCGGAGACGTGAAACGCCCGACACCCACAACAGGCTTGGACGTCACCTGTTTGACGAATTCAATATATGAGGTTTGAAAACCGTCGCGGGGCTCAAAACGTGTCGTCGCCGAGTCATTGCTCCAGTCCGCGACGTTGACGTCCCATAGGTCTGGCAGGTCTGCCAACAATTCGACTACGGCACGGCCTTCTTCCTGCGCCTGCATCCCGTCTGACCCCAGCATTTCATCAACTGCGAAACGCAAGGCGATAGCACACTCATCCCCGACCTCTTCTTTGGTTTCTTCCAGAAGCTCTCGGGTTAAGCGCACTCGGTTCTCCAACGAGCCTCCGTATTCATCCGTTCGGTCATTGAACTGAGGCAGCAGAAAATGATGCGGCAGGGTCATGTGATGACCGGCATAAACATACACGATGTCAAAGCCCGCCTCGCGCGACCGCCGCGCCGCCGCGCGGTGCCACTCGCGAAACTCGCGAATGTCCGACTTATCCATCGCCCGAGCCTGTTTGGGATACGCTGTTTGCAAGGCAAGTTCTGACGGACCTAGCAAAGGTGCGCGGCTCAGGTGGTTCTGCGCATGGTGGCCGTTATGTGCCAATTCAATGGCCGCCAACGAACCCTTGGCATGAACTGCATCGGTCATCAAGCGCAGCGCTGGAATATCCCGTTCGTCCCATAGTCGGTTTTCCGCATATGGGGACAAATCTGAAGTGGGATGAATTTCCGTCTCCTGATTGGACACTACGGCCCAACCACCCTCGGCCTTCATTGCCCGCATGCCAGCTTCGGCCTGCGGTCGCAGATGTCCCATACCATTGCAGTGGGGCACCTGATAGAACCGGTTTCGGGCCGATACAGGCCCGATCTGAACCGGTTCAAAGAGAACAGAATATCCGTCAGCGCCTGACATTGTCGCGCTTCCTCCAGAAAATTTGGAAATGGTTCTGTGGGATCGGCGGGCTTTCTAAGGCACCGCCAATCCCAGTTGTGTAGTTAGATGGTTCTAAAAGCCCGCTTTGATGCGCTCGAACTCCTTCAACATCTTCGCTTCAATCTCAGGATTGACCGCGTCGAAGAACAGGCTGCCGTCAAAGAAGCTGTCCACGTCCGAGAACCCGTAGGTCTCAATCAACTCTGGATCAGCTTGCGCAAATGCGTCTTCATTGGCATGGGCATAACCCCAGCTTTCGATGATATACTTACCGCTGGCGGCCGAGCTGAGCGCGTTGAGCATGTCGTAGACCTGTTCATCGGACTGTTTGGCAGACTTCAGATGCACGTAACCGCAGACCCAGGTGGCGATGCCTTTGTCCACATCACGCATCATGACTGCCGGGGTTTCGTTCCAAATCAGGTTCAACTCCGATTGGTTCCAGCCCCAACCCAGGGTCACCTCACCACTGGCAATGGCTTGATCCAGTTGACCTGCATCAGACCAGTAGAAACGTACATTGGGATGAATTGCCCGCAGGTAATCCGCCGCCTTCTGGAACTCCTCTTCGCTCATATCGGAATAGCTTGAGGCACCAGTTGCCAGTGCAGCCATGGCGAACGCGCTCGAGGCTGCATCCGGAACGGCAACCTTGCCCTGATAGGCCGGGTCTAACAACAATTGCAGCGAAACATCATCAGCCGAAATCATGTCGGTGCGGTAGATCAGGCCGGTGTTCCCCCATTCAAAGGGAACCATATAGGTCTGCCCGTCGATCGTGATACCATCGACCTCTTTGATCTTGGGCATCAGTTTGTCCCAGTTTTCCAGCTTGCTGGTGTCAATCGGCTTGATCATATCCGCTGCCACCCATTTTCTCAGGGCGTCCGTACACGGATGGGCCAGATCGGCCTCAAACCCGGATTGAAGCTTGGTGAAAGCCTCTTCGACGCTGCCGAAATAAGTGTAGCTGGGCGGCCCGCCGTATTTTTCGACGTAATCACCAAAGAATCCCTGATCCTCATATCCGGACCAGTCGAAAACGGTCAGATCAGCCGCGTCGGCCAATGCTTGGCTTGCCGTGAAGGTGGCAACCACTGCTGCCGTAAGTGATGCTGTTTTATTCATGTGTTTCCTCCCAAAGATTCACGTTTGCCCAAGTCGATCACCGAGGCGCTTTGAACCCCAAGCCAGACGGTATCGTCGCGGCTGTGATCAACTGTGTGAAAGTAGTTTGGCACTGCAACGGCGATGCTTTCCGGCAACCCGTCGACGCGCACATAATAGTGGACGCTTTCGCCATAGAAGGCGACGTCCGACACCTTGCCCTGAACATGCGCGTCGTACCCATCCGGTTTTTCTGCGCTGATCTCCAATTGCTCGGGGCGAACGCCGACCAATAGATCCATGTCATGCACCTGAACGTTGGGGTTCACCCCGATAGTCATCGAGCCAAACCCTTGAACATTCACGTCCAGCGTGTCGGCGTTCTCAGCAGTCACTTCGGCATTCAGAAAGTTCATCCCGCCGATGAAAGAGGCCACTTCTCGGTTGCACGGTTGGGAATACAGAACCTCGGGCTTGTCGACCTGCTTGAGCTGCCCAGCAAACATGACCCCGATCCGGTCGGACATGGTCATCGCCTCATACTGGTCATGCGTGACCATGACGAAGGTAATGCCAAGCTTTTGCTGCAGGCGGCGCATTTCCAATTGCATCGCTTCGCGCAGGTTTTTGTCCAGCGCGGATAATGGTTCATCCAGCAGCAACACCTTGGGTCGCATGACCAATGCGCGGGCAAGCGCCACACGCTGCCGTTGCCCACCTGACAACTCATTGGCCTTGCGATCCTGCAAGCCGCCGAGTTCCACCATCTCAAGCGCCTCGGCAACGCGTTCCTTGATTTCATTTCGCGACAGCTTTGTCTTTCGCAAGCCGAACCCGACATTGTCACCCACATTCAGGTGCGGAAAGATCGCATAGCTTTGGAACACCATATTGGTGGGCCGTTTGTTGGCAGGAACCTCGCCCATCGTCCGTCCGTCAATCCGGATCTCGCCCTCTTCGTGATCCTGAAACCCTGCGATGATGCGCAATGCCGTTGTCTTTCCGCAGCCCGAAGGCCCAAGAAGCGAAAAGAACTCCCCCTCTTTCAAGGTCAGGTTCAGGTCGGACACGGCCACAAAGGAACCAAAGCGTTTTTCGACGCCCTGTATCTCGATGATGTTCTGTTCGCTCATCAGGTTGGTTTCCTTTGGCTTCAATCTGAGGATTGGATGGAACGGCGGCGAAAATATTCGGCTATCAACAGCAGCAGAACCGAGGACAGCAAAAGCAGCGACCCCAGCGCCAGCGTGTTCGGTAGCTTTGCCGGAAAGCGGATCTGGCTCCAGATATAGACCGGCAATGTCGGGCTGTTGCCAGACAGGAAGAAGGCCAGAACAAACTCGTCGAATGACACGGTGAACGTGACCAAAAGACTGGCGATGATGCCCGGTGCAACGATTGGTAGGGTGACACGCCGAAAGGTTCCCACAACGCTTTCGCCCAGATCAAACGCGGCCTCTTCCAACGACTGGTCGAAATCGTCAAAGGCGGATTTCATGATCGACACGGCAAAGGGCAAGGCCACGAATACATGGCCAAGGATCACTGTTGTCAGCGATGGCTTCAGTCCGACGCTGATGAACAGCACCAGCATGGAACTGGCAACGATAATGCCGGGAACGACCAGCGGGAGCATGACCAGACCTTCGGAGAATTCCCGCCCTTTGAACCGGTACCGGACATAGGCGCGCGCAGCGAAAAGGCCCAGAGACGTCGCCATCAAGGCAGTCACGCTGCCAACGATCAGCGAGTTCACCATCGCTTGAAGCAGTGTGTCCTGCTGACCCAACTGCGCGTACCATTTCAGCGTAAAACCCTTTAAAGGGAAGGCCACGATGGTTCCGTCATTGAACGAAAACAACGGCAAAAGCAGAACCGGCAGGTAGAGAAACACCAGGTAGGCGATCGCGTAAACAAGCAACCATGGGATACGAATGGCCTTGGTCATCTGATCCTCCGCCCCAGAGCGGTGACGACCACCACGAACAGGATTGCAACGCAGCCGACCGAAAGCATGGCAAGCAGAGACAGGGTTGCACCCAAGGGCCAATTATTGGCCGCGCCAAACTGCACCTGGATCAAATTAGCCACCATTTTCCCCTGCGAGCCACCGACCAGGGCCGGCGTGACGTAGTCGCCCACCGTGGGGATGAAGATGATCAAGCAGGCGGCGATGATCCCTGGCACAGTCAGAGGCAAAGTCACGCGCACAAACCGTTCCAGCTTGCTGCACCCAAGGTCGGTTGCGGCCTCTAACAGGCTGCGGTCGATCTTTTGTAGCGACACATAAATCGGCAGGATCGCAAACGGCGCCCATGCATGTGCAAGTGTAAGGACAACGGCGAATTCATTGTAGAGCAGGAAGGTCAGTGGTTCCTGAATCAGCCCCAGCGAAATAAGGGCCGAATTCATCACCCCATTAAAGCCTAGGATCAGTTTCCAACTGAACACCCGCAGCAGGTAGCTGCTCCAAAAAGGAATGGTGATCAGCAATAGCCAGAGGGTCTTTTTCTGCGTCCGAAATGCGATGAAGTAGGCAATCGGATAGGCCAGACCGACTGTTGCCAGCGTCACCGCCCCCGCAATCGCAACCGATCGGATCATAAGATGCCGGACCAGCGGATCGGTGAACGCCTCTTGGTAATTCGCCCATGTCAGCGTGCGATCAATCTCGACATAGGTCTGGGTCCAAAAGCTGTAGGCGACAAGAATGCACAGGGGCACGGCCACAAGCAGACCGACATAGAGCGTCGCAGGCGCGCTCAGTGCCAGGCCCTTGCCCGTTTCACTTCGTATGACTCCAGCCATGCTTCCCTGCTGAACTTTGCTTTCGGTGGCGCGACAATATCGATCACAAAATGGACAATCGTCCATTTAAATCTGGAATTTTAGGGCTAGCTGTGTCAACTGATATTTTCACAACCGGGGCTGGCCAATTTCCCAAAGGCCACTAGAAGGACCCGCAAGAGACTGAAAACAAACAAAACCACCTGATCAGATGACTGGAAGACGACAAGAAATTCGAGAACGAAACCGCCTATCACTGATCGAGGCGGTACTCGACTCGGTCGCAGAAAAGGGGATTTCCGAGACGTCGGTCAGCGAAATCATTCAACGCGCCGATTTATCCCGCGGCATGATTCACCTTCATTTCGGGGGTAAGGACAACCTTGTCGACGAAGCTGCGCGCTATTCTTCCGAGCAATATTACAATGGTATTTATGCCATGCTGGAAACGACCGGACAGACAGGCCAGGAACATATTGAGATGATTGTTCGGGGTGACTTAAGCGAAGCCATTCTCAATAAGAAAAACGTCGCAATTTGGTACGCGTTTCGAGGTGAGGCCAGGAACAGAGCGGCAATCGCTGCGTTTTCAGATACCCGCGATGCAAAGCTTCGGAAACTGATCTTCAACGCGTTCGCCCGCATAGCGAAAGAGACTGAAATCGAACACCCAAATCAAGTTGCGCGCGACGCCACCCACGGCACGCTCGCCATGTTGGAAGGCATGTGGACTGACTACTTGCTTCACCCGGATTCCTTTGATCGCGACGAAGCAATGCGAATTGTCTTTCGGTTCCTGAGGGCAATGTTCCCCAAACATTTCGACCTTAGTGGCGCCCGGTTATGTCAATGAAGCTTGCGACACAGTGCCTGTCACCTGTGATGATGTCCATGAACGTGGTCTTGCCTACACCGTTAGGTGGTAAAGGTGGATGTCCTTGGCGCAGCCGCGCCGCCCAGATCAGCCTGTCTGGCTAATCAAGCCCTTGATTGTGTTTATGACGTTGGCCGCGTGATCTTTGTCGAGTGCTGCGGCATGTGGATCAGCGAAGGCCCCACTGTCATTGTCAAAATAGGCACCTGACGCGTCAGCAAACCGCCCGCCCAGGGCCGCATCCATCAGTATATCAGCGCCAATACTCATATCGTTCCCTGAAACGCCAAAGCCCTCTTTCACCATCTTCGAGGCCAAAAGCGATCCGGGATTCACTGCCACCATCACCGGCCCATCGGGTTGTAATTTGGCCCATTCCCTGGTCCAGATCGTGATAGCCAGCTTGCTTTGGGCATAGGCCTCCATATCTGTCAGCGGCACATTGCCCTGCATGGCCTTGACGTTTACCGGGGCCTGCGCCGCCGATGACAAGTTCACAACGCGCCCGTCGGAGGGAATGATCGGCAACAACAATTCGGTCAGCAGATATGGTGCAAGCGTGTTCACGACAAAGCGGATGTCCTGCCCATTCTCAAGCACTGTTTGCGGGGCTTTCAACACACCCGCGTTATTGATCAACACATCCAGTTGGTCATGTTTGGCGCGTATGGTTTCGGCCAGTTTTCGAACCGCGGACAGATCGCTTAGATCAGCGGTATAGGTTTCGACATTGCCACCGACTTCGGCGGCGGCGCTCTCCAATTTGGGTGCGCTGCGCCCGTGCAAAAGCACTTGGTGCCCGTCAGCGGCCAGTTTCTTTGCTGTCAGCAAGCCAATGCCGTCAGTTGAACCGGTGATAAGAACAGTCTTGGTCATCAGTTTTATCCTTTAGGAAAAGTCTGGCAGCACAACGTCCGCCAGACGTTCAAGTGTTGTGTCGATGGGTGCTTGATTGAACCTGAGGTTCAGCGCCACGTGATTGACCCCAAGGGTTTCAATCTCGCGAAGATAGTTGCACAGGAAATCAGTTCCGGACTGAAACCCAAGGTGGATCGGGCGAGGAGGTGCAGCGGGATCGGCAACGACATCGACATAAAGCGATTGCATAACCGGCTTGTCCGGTTGCCCTGCCGCCTTCGTGCGTGTTCGGTATTCCGCGATGACCCGCCCTTGGGCTGCGGCGTTGAGTGGATAGGTCATCCAACCGTCCCCGTTCCGTGCCACCCAATCGGAGGTTTGCTGGCTGCCGCCAGTGATAAGCAACGGCAAACGCGTGCCATGCGGCTTTGGCAACAGATCAATGTCGCCAGACAGTGTGCCCTGCCCGCTTTCATGCGTGGGATAGCCCAATCCGACCGCGCGGATGTACTCAACACTATCGCGGAAACGTGCCCCCCGATCGTCAAAGCCCTTGCTCATCGCCGGGTACTCCTCGGGCCGGTCACCAGAAGCAACACCCAAGAGCAACCGACCACCCGATAGCACGTCCGCGGTCGCCGCCGCCTTGGCCACATGGGCTGGGTGACGCAGAGGCAGGATCACACTCGACGTTCCTAGCGCAATCCGGTCTGTCACCGTTGCCAGCGCACCCAAATAGACAAATGGATCGAAAACCTGTCCGGCATCACCAAAACTTGGAACATTGAAAGGCACGTCGCGCAGCCAAAGTGCTGCAAACCCAAGGTCCTCTGCCCTCCGCGCGGCCTCTAAGTGGCCCTGCATCGTCGGCTCTGCGCCGACCGCATAGGATTCAAGCGGCAACACAAGGCCGACACTCAGCCGACCCGGACGATACACCCGGTTGTAAGCCACATTGATCTGGGCAAACTCGGTGGGCTGGATTCTATTCAACATATCTGCCCCCCTTTAATAGCGCACCAAGGTGCGGCTCTCGATGCTCTTGCGAATGGTGGAGATGCTTTGATCTTCGACCATATCGAGCGCGCTATGTGCCACCGACGGTAGCCCTTGACTGTCGTAGATGTTGAAAAACGCAACCTCGTCCGGCGTCATCTTGGAAAGATAGACCCATTCATGGTCAGGGTTTCCCACCAACCCCATGATTTGCCCTTTGCGGTCGGGATAGATCAGGTCCAGCAGAATCCAGTCAGAGGGGTCAACTGAAGACGGGCGAACAAAGCCCAGCGGGGCGGAATTGATCGGATGTTCCACAGGACGCCACACATTGACAAAGGCAAAGTGACCTTGCGCCCATTCAGCTGCGGTCTCGGCCCCCAGCAGATCGACAAGGCGCTGCTCAGCCCCGTCCTTGCTGTAGTCACTGTGGACGTTGCGCGCGGGCTTGCGCGTGGCACCGGGATCGTCGACCCGAACGGTGTGATCAAAAATCACAACCTCTTGCGCACTCAGCCTGTCCAGAAGCATCCCGGTCAGTTCCGCATCATATGTCTGTTTCCAGGACTCCCCGGTAAAATCCCAGACCTGCGATTTCAGCAATGTGAATTCTACGGCATCAGATGCAAATGTGACTGACGTTGCCTTCGTGCGGGTATCCGCCAGCGCAACAGTCGTTGGAGCCAGTTCTGGGGAAATCAGATTGCCCGCAACCCCACCTGAATCAAGTTCAAAGGCTTGCCGATAGGGCTTGTGAACATGGTAGTTGACTGTGGCTGTCCGTGTCATCTGCGCCTCCTGCCTAGGCCCTTTTGCGTCTACGAAAGGGATTTAATATCGATCAAATTGCAGATAAACTGCCAATATCAGGATTTATAATTCGGGTTTTGGATATAATGAGCCTTGATACAGATGCGCTCCGACTGTTTGTAAGGGCGGCAGAAATGCTCAACATCAGTGCTGCGGGGCGCACGTTGGGCATGGCCCCAGCTGTCTCCAGCGCAAAGCTTGCCAAGTTGGAACAGAGCCTGCGCTCTGAACTATTGCACCGAACGACCCGCAAAGTGTCGCTGTCTGTCGAAGGGGCCGATTTCCTGCCTTTCGCCCGCGAGATCATCGCGCAGGAAGAAGCCGCGCTTGCGGCCCTGGGCAAGCAGACGACAACGATCCGGGGCACATTGCGCTTTGCTGCGCCAAGCAGCTTTGCCCAACTCTACATCGCGCCGATCCTACCGACGTTTCTTCAACAGCACCCTGACCTCACATTGGACTTGCGCCTTTCTGATGTTCAGTTCGACCTGATCGAAGGCAGCTTTGACCTTGCACTTAGGAACGCGCCGCTTGTGGACACCAGCTTGAAAGGCCGCAAATTGGCCGATGACCGGCGCATCCTGTGCGCCGCGCCGCACTATCTTGAAACGCACGGAACCCCCAATACGCCCGCCGAACTGGCAAACCACCATCTGATCGCCTTCCAAAACCGTCAACCGCGCCCGCTGACAGGCCCGGCAGGCGAACGTGCTGTATTCGACCCCGCATCTGCCAAAGGTCAATTGATTATCGACGACGGCCAAAGCCAGGTCTGCGCCACGCTGGCAGGGGCCGGTATTTCCTTGAACGCTTTATGGAGTGTGCATGAGCAACTGAAGTCAGGCCGGCTGACACAGGTTTTGCCGAACTTTGAAGCCGCAGAGGACAATGTCTTGTGGTTGATCTATCCCAAGTCCAACGTGCTATCCCCCAAAGTGCGGGTGTTCATGGACTTTCTGATCGCAGAGATTGGCGCAGCGCCACCATGGGAAACATGAACCGGAAAAGATCTGTCGCTGTCGTGTGGGCACACATCGGGTTCTATGGCATCAAGCGATGTTGATTTTGCCAAGGCCGCCAATCTAAGTCGATCGTTGCCGTACACGGCTTAACGTCCAATACGCCAATGAAATCCTTGACCTACTTTGAATCAGAGTTCTTCATTGAGTAGAACATGATCAGAAAACACCGTTTGCACGACGGGTCAAACCAACAAGGGGAAGCATGCTGGTAGGGCGCAGGCGATAGTTCTGCTGAAACGGCAAGCAAAAATTTAGATGTCCGATATAGCGTCTTGGCTAAAAAAACATGGTTTGTCCAAGTATGCTGCTGCCTTTGCAGAACACGAAATCGAACATGGTGATCTTTCTGAGCTAACGGACGATGACCTTGTGACAATCGGCCTCCCCCTTGGACCAAGGCGGCGTTTCATGAAAGCTGTTCGCTTCGATGTAGAGGCAGGCCTAGACCCACACAACACCGGTACTGGCCCCGAAATCATCGCGGAACGGCGACAGCTTACCGTCATGTTCATTGATTTGGTCGGATCGACAGAAATTTCCCAACGCGTCGACCCAGAAGATCTGGCCGATGTTCTTCGACTTTTCAAAGAAACATGTGCTGCGTCGGTTGCTGCCTTTGATGGCCATATTGCCAGCTATTACGGCGATGGGATTATGGTCTTTTTTGGATTTCCCCACGCGCATGAAGATGATCCAGAGCGGGCAATTAGGGCGGGCCTGCGCATCATGAATGAAATGCCGAAAATTCGCACCCACGCGAAACTTAACGTCCGTATCGGGGTTGCGACCGGATTGGTTGTCGTCGGTGATCTGCGTGGCGAAAACATGTTTGAGGACGGGACGGCGATGGGTGAGACACCGAACCTGGCCGCGCGCCTTCAGGCAATGGCGGATCCAGGAACGATGATCGTCGCCCCCAGCACGCATCAGTTGGCCGGTGATACCTTCGAATACGTTCTGCGAGGCGCGTTCAAGCTCAAGGGTTTTGCTAAAGAGGTCGAAGCTTGGCAGGTGACGGGTGAGCGGCAAACCGTCAGCCGTTTTTTGGCAATAGATGATGTGTTGCTTAAGCCGTTGGTGGGTCGCTCCGCAGAATTAGAGACCCTCAATGACAAATGGACGCTTGCCAGCGGTGGTCACGGGCAGGTTGTACTTGTGTCGGGTGAGCCAGGAATTGGCAAGTCACGGCTGGTGGAAGAATTCAGGCAAGAATCTTCGGACTTGCTCGGCACGCGGATGCGATATCAGTGTTCTCCCTACCATTTTGCGACTGCGTTCTATCCTGTCATTCGACAACTTGAGAATGTCGCCAAGCTCCGTTCCGAAGACTCGAACGAGGCAAAGCTTGAAAAAATCCGTGCTGTTCTGGGCGATCAATCCAACGATGCATTGCAGCTGGCCGCGTCCCTTCTGTCCATCCCATTCGAGGATCAATTGGGCCCCCTGAACCTGACGCCTCAGCAGCTCATGGATCAGTCATTAGACCTGCTGCTAGGCAATCTCACGTCGGAAGCAAAGGAGCAGCCGGTTCTATTCTTGTTTGAAGATGCGCATTGGATTGATCCAACGACCAAGCTGCTTTTGGACCGAATAGTGGAGCGAATTCGCGACCTTCCGGTTCTGGTCGTCATGACATTCAGGCCCGAGTACGACCCGGGCTGGACGCTGCAATCGAACCTCACGAAAGTTGTTTTGAAGCAGTTGGATTTTCAAGAGGTGAAGAGCATTGTGGACGAAGTCGCAAAAGGTGAGGTGATCTCGGACGAGATGTACGACGCGGTCGCGGCAAGATCTGACGGAGTGCCGTTATACATAGAGGAAGTGACCAAAGATCTCCTTGAATCGGGCATTCTGACCAAGGGCCGAGACACTTATACGATGGGTGGGGCCTCTCCGGCCAACTCGGTCCCCAGCACGTTACATGATGCACTTATGGCGCGCCTTGATCGTTTGAGCTCTGCCAAAGAGGTGGCCCAGATAGGGGCCGTAATCGGGCCTCAATTCACCTATCCTTTGATCTCTAAAGTGGCCGATATTGGCGATAAAGCGCTGCGTGCGAACCTCGAACTATTGGTAGAAGCAGGCATTGTTACCGTTTCTCGCGCCGAAGATTTTGAAACCTTCAGCTACTGTCATGCCCTCATTCGTGACACTGCCTACAACAGCCTATTGAAGCGAGAGCGTCGTGTTTTGCACTCTCGCGTAGCGCAACAACTTGATGACACTTCGACGCACACGGGTGATGCCAGCCCAGAAGTGCTGGCCCATCATTACACTATGGCGGGCATGCGTAAGGAGGCCGTCAATTACCGGTATCTTGCCGGTCAGCGTGCTGTCCAACGATCTGCGAATACAGAGGCGAACACGCAGCTTTCCCTGGCGATCGAGCAATTGAGTGAACTGGAACAAAGCACTGAGCGAGACCGCAAAGAAATTGAGATTCAGGTTCTGAAAGCAGGCGTTCTACGATCAACCTCAGGAATTGCTGCGGATGAGACCGGCTCGGTCTACGCAAGGATCCGCGACTTGTGCGAACGCGTTGAAGAAACCGATCATCTGTTCCCGGTTCTGAACGGTTTGTATTCCTTTCATTTGGTGCGCGCCGAGTATGATTTGGCCAAGAACGTTGCCACGCAATTGCTGGAATTGGCGACTACAACACGCGAGACGCAGCACCAAATGGTGGCACATCGCGCCATGGGCGCCGTGTTGTTTCATATCGGGGAATTAGGTTCAGCATACGAGCATTTGAACAAGGCGTTAGAACTCTACAGCCGGAAACGTGATGGCCACCTCGCGTACATTTACGGGTCGGACCATGCGGCCATCACTTCGTGCTTTTTAAGTTTGGCCATGTGGATGCGCGGGGATCCAGACAACGCTCTTGAAGTTCAGACGCAAGCGGTGGCGGGCGCAGAAGAACTTGAGCATGCCCACAGCATTGCGCAGTCGCTGACCTATCTGTGCATGCTTTACCTAATGAGACGTGAACCTGAAAACGTACTCGGGGCTGTTGAAAAGCTTGAGGCGCTTTCAATCAAACACTCATTCACGTTCATGTCCTTGACTGCGACCCTCTGGCGAAGCTGGGTGAATGCGTATCTTTCGCCAAACCAGGAAACGATCCTTGCGTTACTGAAAGCTTCAGAAGCTTGGAGGGTAAGCGGGGCGGGAAACTATAAGCCGTTCTTTCTTACTCTGATTGCCGAACTCACACTTAAAACCGGTGATCGGGAAGGTGCCTTGAGCTTTTTGGCTCAGGCACGTGAATTCCAAAATCAAACCAATGAAGGATGGGCCCAATCTGAGACGGATCGGGTCTATGCGCTTGCGCTGTGCGAGAATGAAGTGGCCGAACAAGAGTTTCGTGAGGCTTTGAAATCTGCGAGGCGGCAGAAGGCAGGAATGCTCGAGCTACGCGTCTCGGTAGATTACATCAAGCAATGCAATCGTTTTGAACAAGCGCAAAGTGCCGACTTTGATCTAAGTGCCGTTTTAGAGAGGATCACAGGAGGTGAGCATACGACCGATGTGAGTGATGCATTGAAGCTAATTGCTGAAAAATCCGTCAGTTGAATCTCAGATATCCGCATGAAACGGCCGAAGCTGAAGCTTTTTGTTTTCGTTAGGTATTTGTGCAGATTTTGTAACGGCAATCGCGCAGTTTGTGTCCGTGCAGCCTTTTTTACGCACGCGGCGAATAGCTAGTTTTACCGTCCGCAACCCAGCAAAAAATAACCGGCTACAAACGGCTAGAATGGGTCGCAATCTCCTTCCATTGATGGCCTATCAGGAATTGGGCCCTTGTTCAGAAGATCCTACGGGCTCATCCAGATCCAACACTGCGGGGTCGATCATGCGTTTGTTTGCGCTCATCTTGACAGAATTCCGCATTGCCTCACTGCGCCGGAGCAATCGCCGGAAACGCGCTTCGTCGAGCATTAGCAGTGTCGAGGGGGCCAATGCCCGCACGTTTACGCGACGGGGCCGTTTCAACAGCATGGCCAATTGCCCAAACATTTCACCACGACCTAACCGCGTAGTATGTCTGCCGAGTTCCACTTCGACTGCCCCAGAAGCGATAAAGAATACACTCCCCGCGAATTCGTCTTTGGAAATGATCGTGTCACCCGCGTTGGCATATCGGGTTCGCAATGCTCTGCTGAGTTTCCTCAGTGACGCTTTGTCGAGATCAGAAAATAGTGGAAACTGCCGGACCAGATCCCGTCCTTTAAGGGCGATGTCCAGTACCGGACGCCCTTCAGACAAAGCACGTCGCGCCGCCACTTCCTGCATCAACACCGAATAGAGCTCTTCACCCACAAGGCCGTCCTCGCGCATGACCGCGTATTCACGCTCTTCCAGCCGCAGCGCCGTTCGCCGGATGAACCGCCGCTCCAGCTTTTCGGCGTAGCCTGGATATTGGAGCCGCAGTCCGTCAAGCGCTGCCTCAACCGCCTCGGATCGACGCGCCAACAGGTCGTCAAGCAATTCCGCAACCCGGCGGCCGTGGATTCGACGTATGCGCCCACGGACGAACCCATCAAGGTCCCGCAGGATCAGGCGCTGCATGAGCAGTCTTTCAAACCGATCCGTTGTAATACGCGTGAGTGGAAACGAGATTCGAAGCCGGTTGTGCAAAAAAACGGCGATCCGGAAAGACCTGCCGTAAACGACGGACCGGTTAGACGCGCGCTGATAGCCGAGCCGCCCTCCGGTCCGTGCGCCTTCAATGAGGCGATCCGCGTCTGACAGAATCTTCTCACTCAGCACAGATGACATGGTGCGCTCTCGCATCCGGGCCAACACGGAATCCCGCTCTGCCCCAGCCAGCGCAATAAGGCCAAGTGTGATCCGATCACGATCAAGGATCTGCGCGCTGTCTTCAGCAGCGTTTACGGCCTCGTCGAGGCGTTCACTGAACTGTTTGGCTTCGTTTCTGACGATATCGTGGGTCAAGTCGTAGTTTTCTGCAATGCGAGACACGTCCTCGCGCACCGATTGCAAGGCGACGGCGACCACTTGGCGTGACAGTGCCGTATCAAGCGGAGAGAGCCTATCGAGCCCCAGTTTTGTGATCACTGCGCGCAAGGTTGTTCCCTGCACAATCAGTGTAAACAGCGTAAAGCCAGTGGCCAGGATGCCGACCAGTCGCTTGGTCTCCAGCGGGATATGCGTGCTTTCGGTGACTGCCAGCGCCAGCGCCAGTGTCACGGCACCCCGCAATCCACCCCACAGCATCGCGGTGCGATAGGGGCGATCAACAGCTGGCGACAGACCGATTGTCGTGAGCAATGGCAACAAGCCGAACAGAACCGCCGCCCGTGCAAATACTGCAGCAAGAACCACCACGGCCAACAGGCCGAAGTCAGACGGCTGCACCCCTTCCAACAGTCTCGGAATCAGCAATGCCGCAAGAATAAAGATCAGCGCGCCCGCCCAATGTGCCAGCAGGTCCCATACTTCTTGAAGATTTGTCCAACCGGCCGGTGACAAACGACCGGGACCCGTGAGGTTAAGCGTAAGACCTGCGGCCACCACGGCGATAACGCCAGAAGCCCCGATGCTTTGTTCTGCAACGATATACGCGAGATATGGCAGTGCAACGGAAATAGAAATTTGTGCCATATCCCAGCGGTCGACGAACGCCATCACCCAAACAGCCATGCGCGCCATGAGCCAACCGGTGAAAGCACCTCCTGCGATTAGCAGCGGAAATTGCCCCACAGCTTCACTTAGCAATGGGTCGGGCCTTCCGAGCATGACAAAGCTCATGAATAGTCCGAAAAGAGCAATGGCAGCGGCATCGTTAAGGAGGCTTTCGCCTTCGATAATTCGCGACAGCCTGCGCGGTGCGGAGATTGATCGAAAAATGCTGACAACCGCCGAAGGGTCAGTTGTCGACACAATTGCGCCGATCAACAGACAGGCGGCCAGTGGCAGCGTACTTACCCAACTCAGCGCATAGCCAATGGAAAGTGTCGCCACGATCACCGCGACAACCGCCATCATCAGGATGGGCATCCAATCGTCCAGCATCCTGCGCAGGTTCATGCCAAGCGTCGCCTGAAAGAGCAATGTTGGCAGGAAAACATAGAGGAAGACGTTAGACCGGATCGGCAGGTCAATAATCGCTTGCGCGCCCGGGTTCAGCGCATCCGTCAGGTCGGTGTTAAGAAAAAATGCCGCGCCAAGCCCAATCACTATCCCAAGAACAGCGAGGATAACGCTGTAGGGCAAGCGCAATCGCGCGGCCAGTGGTTCCGCCACCCCGATTACAACAAAAAGAGAAGTGATGATGGTCGTAATGACGACGATATCCATCCATACGTATTACCTGAGAACTCGACCTAATGGAATCCACCCTTCAAGCGTTTCGACCACATCGGATCAAAGTGTTAAAATACACTCGCCAGGCTGTGCAGTTGCAGCCGATGCCAGCAGTGACTGGGCAAACTACGGCACCAGACCCACGATTCGACGGATTGAATAAGCCAACCGATTAGGCCGCCCCCAGGCGTTAGGTTCCGATGACTTCAATGGGCGCCAAACAACTTTAAGATCACTGGCCACATTCGGAGCAGTGCTATCCATCAAGCTGTGACCATGAAGAAGTTGCACGGCGCGTAAGCTGCTAGCTTTCTTGTGGTACCCTCTGCCATATCAGCGGCAGAGGGCCTATTTCGTCACAGGGCCTTTCGGAAGATAATCTTGTCATCGCCCTCCGCCCAGAAATCGCGGATGCGCGCTTCTTCCTCATAGCCATTCTGAGCATAGAACTTGCGCGCGAGTGCAAAGTTGTCAGTGCCAGATGTGTCTACGATTAAGATACGTTGCCCTTTGTCTTTCAAATACTGTTCCGCGGCCTTGACCAAGGCCGCGCCCAGACGTTTGCCTTGCAAGTCTGGGCGCACCGCGAGCGCGAGCATATTCCAGGTTCCGTCAGCAAGGTCTTCTGGAACGATGTAGCACAAGCCGACGGCTTCGTCGTCTGAGTGGCACGTAAGCCAGAGAGCTTCTGTTTCCCCTGACAATGTAGGTGCCAGCATATCCGGAAGCATCTCGCTTGGGAAAAGTCCTGTATTGTCCAGCACGGCTTTGAGACCCGGAATGTCGTCAGAAGACGTTGGCTTGATTATTGGATTTGTCATTTTCTAGTTTACCTTAAGGCACGATGCGGGCAGCAATCCGGAGCGACTTTTTTTCGACACTCCGACGCAGTATTTCAGCGCACCAAAAGGCACTTGAAAGGCCAGCACCCCACTTTCTGTGCCTTTTCGTCAGTTACAAGCCGACTGGCCAGCATACATTCCAAGTCCGGCACCAGCCGCCGTTGCAAGGGTCTGGCCCGTGCCTGAACCAACCTGATTGCCTAAGACGCCACCCAAGGCTGCACCCCCCAAAATCCCAGCGGCACATCGGGCGTCGTTTTGTGCTTGAGCCTGAGTTGGTGTTGTCGGGGCTCCACATGCTGCCAAGAGCAACGTGCCACCAAGCAGGCATACTACTGCTGTCTTCTTCATGTCGGTTTCCTTACGTTCACGCGTATGTCTTAGATGCTTGTTTCTGGACATGTAGGGTCTGCTCAACTGCTCTCCAACCTGTGGTCGATTTAGACGCGAAAACCCGCCTAGTGGCGCGGTGTTTCGCCAATTGAGCATTCTCGTCGCGCAGCTTTGGGGTGAACCACGCAGTTAATCAAGGCTTCCGGAGTTGCTCCACTTTAGTCGACGTGTGCCTTTGTGAAGCACATCGGCAATCTGTCACTGACCTGCGCCGTCTGGGTGCAGGGTTGAGGAGACGTACTTAACCACATCCACAAACTCCTCCACCATTTTCGAGTTCGCCATCGCCCGTCGCGCGACGTAGAGTTCGATGCGTTGGTTGTCTGTCCGATACGGGATGCAGCTCAAACCCGCAGGTGCCAGGGTGCGGATCCAGGCTGGTGCCAGCCCGATGCCAACCCCGTGCGCCACCAGCTGCAACATGGTTGATTTGTCAATGACTTCGCAGGCGATGTCCGGTTGCCATCCTTGGGCACGAAAGCTGTTCCACAGCAGGTCATGCAGGATCGGGCGCGCGTGTTTTGGAAATCCGATAATCGGCTGATCGCGGATATCCGCCGCTGACAGCATTGCTCGGCCCGCTAGCTGGGATGCGGAGGGCAGCACCACAACGGCACCCTGCTGGTACAAAAGATCTGCCTGCAGAAATTCTTCCGTTGGGGGTTTGCGAACAAAAGCAATGTCGGTCCGATGGTTCGCAAGCTCTCTCGTATGGTAGTCCGAAGACGAAATCTCAAGAATGTCCACGTGCACCGAAGGTTGCCGTTTGCGGAATTCCATCAGCGCCGGCGGCAACAGCATCGAGATTGCTTCGTCCACGCCGCTGACCCGCAGCGTTTTCAGCCCGCTGTCGGCCGTGTGTCGGGCTTTGGAAACGGATTTATCGATATCCGCCAGTATCCGTTTGGTGTCGCGCAGGAATTCGGACCCCGCTTGCGTCAGGCTGACCTGCCGAGTTGTTCGAAAGAACAGAGCAAAGCCCAGCTCGTGTTCCAGCGCAGATATACGGTCGGACAAGGCCGGCTGACTAAGGCCGAGGCGTTCGCCCGCCTTTCGAAAATGCAATTCTTCGGCGACGGCCACAAAGCACTGAAGTTGGCGAAGTTCCAAGTCACACTACCCCGGCTAGTGTATGACGCGCACCCGTTGCCGTTCTCCCAGTCCGCTTTCATATTTGCGGATCGCGTCGGCGAATTCCAGCGAGTTCAGGGTGTCGTCGCGGCCCTCAAGATGGGCGATTTGCGTCGCGTCGTCCATTTCAAACGGCAGCTCTGCCTCTCCGTGTCTGATGACCCGGTTTTCGATATCAATCGTATAGCTGGCACCATCCTCATGGGACGCCGCTTGCATCAACTGATCCCGAACCTCAGGACTGACGATGGGCAAGGCAAGGCCATTCTTACGCGCGTTGTCGTAGAAAATGCCTGCAAAGCTGGTGCCGATGATGCCCTGAATACCCAGTTGAACCAGCCCCCAGACCGCATGTTCCCGGCTGGACCCACAACCAAAATTGTCGCCGACGATCAGTATTCTAGCCTCGTGCCAGGGATGTGTGTTCAGCACAAAATCCGTGCGCGGCGTATCGTCGTCGTGAAAGCGCAGGTCAGCGAATGTGCCATCCGCCAGCCCTTCGCGCGTGATCGTGATCAGAAAGCGTTTGGGCATGATCACATCGGTATCGACATTGGCAAGCGGCAAGGCGGCGGCCAGCCCGTGAACAGTTTTTGACATCTAGTCCACTCCTTCACTCAGGAATTCGCGTACATCCGCGATACGACCATGGATGGCGGCGGCGGCCACCATCTCCGGGCTCATCAAATGGGTGCGTGACCCGCGGCCTTGCCGACCTTCAAAATTGCGGTTGGTCGAGGACGCAATTCGTTCGCCATCCATGGCGATATCGTCATTCATCGCAAGGCACATCGAACAGCCGCTTTCCGGGCGCCAGTCAAAGCCCGCTTCGATAAACACCCGGTCGATCCCCTCAGCCTCGGCCTGCAGGCGGGTAAAGGTTGAGCCCGGAACGACGATGGCGTTCACCGACGCGGCAACCTTTTTGCCATTCAGGATTTTGGCTGCGGCGCGCAGATCCTCGATACGGCTGTTGGTGCAAGATCCGATAAAGGCGCTGTCGATTTCAATATCGGTCATCGCCTGCCCCGCTTTCAGGTCCATATAGCCCAGCGCCCGGTTTAGTGCCTCGCGTGCCTTGGGAGTCATCCCTTCGGCCTCGGCAGGGACTGAGCCGTCGACAGGAACCGACTGATCCGGGCTGGTACCCCAGCTGACAAGCGGGGCAATGTCGGCGGCGTCAATCTCAAACACCGTGTCATATTCCGCGCCGGGGTCCGCGTTCCAGTCCAGACCGCCAAAATCCAGCGTATCGCTATGCGCGCGGCCCTTGATTTTCTCAAGCGCCTTTTTGTCGGCACCGATCAGGGCTGCCCGTCCGCCCAGTTCGACCGCCATGTTGCAGATCGTCATCCGCCCAGACATTTCCTGTGCACGGATGGCCGAGCCTGAAAACTCGACAGCATAGCCATTGGCGCCGCCTGCACCGACCACCTGAACCACCTTCATGATGACGTCCTTGGCGGTCACACCGGGGGCGAGATCGCCATCGATATTGATCAACATGGTTTTCAGCCGCTTATAGCGCAGGGTCTGCGTCGCCAGCACATGTTCAACCTCGGACGTGCCAATGCCAAAACCCAACGCCCCAAAGGCCCCATAGGTGGTGGTGTGGCTGTCGCCGCAGGCAATCAGCATCCCTGGCGCGACAAGCCCCTGTTCGGGGACAACAACATGCTCGATCCCCTGACGGCAGTCACCCAGACCATAAAAGGCGATGTTGTGCTTTTTGCAATTGGCTTCCAGATTGTCGATCAGCAGCTTGGACGCCGCATCATGCGGATCGCGCTGCCGTGTAGCGTTCACGTGATCAACGACCGACAAATGGGCCTCGGGCCGCCAGACAGAGAGCCCTTTCTGATCCAGCCCGGAAAAGGCCTGCGGGCTGGTGTATTCATTCATGATATGGAAATCGACATAGATCAGCATGTCGCCGTCCGGCAGGTCGCAGACCTTATGTGCGTCCACCAGTTTATCGTAAAGCGTCCTGCTCATTCGGCGGCATCCTTCTGATCGATTTGCCGCAGGAAAAATGCGCGCATTCGGCTTGCTATTTCGTCTGGGATCTCTTCGACCATGTAATGCGTGGCATCAACGGCCTCGCCCTCGACCCAATGCGCCCGCGCTTGCCACAGCGCCATCGCGTCAAAACAGGTCTCGATCACCCCGCGCTTGGCCCACAGGACCATAAGCGGTTGCTCTATCTTCCGCCCGTCGTCCCGATCGTCATGTTCGATGTCGATGGTCGCAGCGGCACGGTAATCTTCGCAAGTGGCATGGATGGCCTCGGGTGTGCTGAAGGCTGCGATGTATTCGTCAAGCGCCTCGGCGGTAAAGGGATTTTCACCTTTAGCCTGATTGAAGCATTTGAGTTTCCAGAACTGTGCGGGGTCATTGCCGATGATCTGTTCCGGGATGGGGTGTTTCTGAATCAGAAAGAACCAGTGCCAATAGGCGGTGGCAAACTCCTTCGAGGTGTCGCGATACATTTCACGCGTCGGAGCGATATCCAGTAGGACCATCGCCTGGACATTCTGTGGATGATCCAGAGCCATTCGATGCGTGACGCGCGCACCTCTATCATGGGCACCAACCAGAAAAGTCTCATGTCCCATCTGAGACATGACCGAGACCATGTCCTTTGCCATTTCGCGCTTCGAATAAGGCGTATGCTGATCATCCGAGGCGGGTTTGGACGATCGACCATATCCGCGCAGGTCGGGACAGATGACATGGAACTGATCTGTGAACTGCGGGGCAACCGCATGCCACATGGCCGATGTCTGCGGATAGCCGTGCAACAACAAAAGGCCCGGATTGCCGGGGTCGCCCCCGTGACGAACAAAAATCTTCTGCTCGCCGACATTCAGAGTCAGTTCCTCGAAATCCAGAAACATACCGGAGCGCCCCGCGAAAATGGGTTGTTATTCACGATACCCGACTTTTACACCGATATTGATCGAATATACTGATCAATTCTTCTGAAAAATCATCGCCGCCCAAGCATGTACTCTCGCTCAGCATCTTTGATCGGGTCAGACCGACCTGAAAAAAAGGGCAAAGGCAACAAAGTTCTGAATCTTCGATCTGCCGTTCCCGTTAAAAAAACGAGGCGGTCAATGCGTTCTAGACCTCGGATGACCCGCCTTTGGATCGCCCATCACACCCAGGCCGAGAAAAGCAATTTTTGCCATTACAGTTTCTTATCTACAAAAGGTCGCGCGGTGTTTGTCCGGCAAAGAATGCGTCTAAGTTGTCCAATGCGCGAAAGCCCATGGCGTCCCGGGTTTTAGTCGTGGCGCTACCTATATGCGGCAACATGAAGATGTTTTCGTGCGCTGCGAACTTTGGATTTCCGACCGGTTCTGTCTTAAAGCAATCAAGCCCTGCGGCAGCCAGCTTTCCACTTTCAATGGCTTGCAGCAGCGCGTCTTCATCAACAAGAGCGCCACGAGCTGAGTTGACGAGTATTGCATCGTCAGGCAGCGCAGCCAGCCGTTCGGTATTCATAAGGTCCAGAGTTTCGGGCGTCGCAGGACAGTGAAGCGATAAAAAGTCGGCCACTGGCAAAAGAGTATCGACGCTCTCGTGATAAATTGCTCCCTGTTCCTTATCAGGTGACAGGCGGGTGCGGTTGAAATAGTGAATTTCCATATCAAACCCGCGTGCTTTTGTTGCAAATGCCCGACCCACGCGCCCCATCCCGACGATGCCCAGGCGCGCACCCGTGAGTTGCTTGCCGACCATGAAAGATGGGCTCCAACTGTCCCAAGTACCTGTACGCATAAGGCGATCGCCTCGGACAGCGTGCCGCGCCGCACCAAGCATGAGCAACATTGCAAGTTCCGCCGTAGCGTCAGAAAGGACGTCTGGTGTGTTTGTCACCACGATCCCCCTTGCTGCCAAGGCCGGCAAGTCGCAATGGTCCACACCAACAGAATGGTTCGCGACAATTTTTAAACGCGGGTCAAGCTTTGACACGACCTCTGCTGAGAAGTGTTCCGAATGGCAGGGCATTATTGCGTCCACCTTGGAACTCATCTCAATGATCTCTTCTGACGTGCCCGGAGTATCGGCTTCGTTCAGGATTACGTCATAATCCTTTCGCGCACGCGCTATGGTTGCGTCGGACACGCGGCGCGGCAGCCATAGGACTGGTCTGTCACTCATGCGTTCAGTCCTTTTTGACGGCGTCTTCCCAGAAATTATAAAGCGCCAAGGCAATTACAAAGACCGCAATACACAGGAAAGGCAAACCGCCCCAAAACCCGGCAAAGCCAGTTGAAATGCTGTGTGCAAGGCCAAGAACAAAAACCATCATCAGACCGGTGCCGATAATGCCCATAAGAATGTTTGTAAGTCGCGACATCGTTTAATTTCCTTACTGTTCTTGTTCGGCGAGGGTGCGTTGTACCCATGATGCAGTGCGTAGAAGTCGGTCATCTTCCTCGACTGCGCCAATCAATTGCACGCCGATTGGCAGGTCATTCTGCCCAACCAGCAAAGGCAAGGTGAGGCACGGTAACCCCGCCAGCGTCCAAGTCAGGCAAAAGACTGAATCGCCAGTATGCCCTGCTGTCAGTGGCACGGCCTCTCCTGTAGCCGCAGGGGCAAGGATTGCATCGAATTCGGTGAAGTATTCTGCGAAAAAGCTTTGAGCAGAGATCATGACAGCCAAGGCATCTTCATACTGCGCCAAGCTTATTTCTGTTCCTCGGGTTATTGCAGACTGCATCTCGAGGCTGAGTTCCGGCCAATGAGCTTCGGAAATCTCAACCATGTTCTCGCGAATTTCGTAATCGTAGATCGTTTTGTGAACATTAATGAGGTCAGCTAATTGACGGGATGCCGAAAATCGCTCGACCCGGCCACCCAAGCATTCGACAACGGCATTAAGGCCTTCGACGGTATCCACATCCAAACGATCATTGAACGGAAAATCCAGCCAGGCGATGTTCGGTTCGACAGGCACCTCTGCCCGCACGCCTTTCAGCATGTTAGCCCGCGGTCTGGCAAAGCTGCCGGGATCGGCTTGGTCATAGCTAGACAGGACGTCTGTCAACAAAGCTATGTCTTCCAGAGAATTTGCAAATCCGCCGACATGATCCAGCGACACAGATGTGCGAAAGACACCGCTACGCGAGATTGTTCCGCGGGAGGGTTTGAAACCGTATACGCCACAATACGAGGCGGGGCGGATCACCGAACCACCGGTCTGGGTTCCAATCGCCAATGGAACGTGCCTGGCCGAAACTGCAGCGGCAGATCCGCTGGAGGACCCGCCCGGAGTTCGGCTGTGATCCAAAGGGTTGGTGGTGTCGGCCGGATTCATGAAGGCAAATTCAGTGGTCTTGGTCTTGCCCATGATCACCGCTCCGGCTTCACGAAGATGCTCAACCAGTCGAGCGTCCGTCTCAGGTTGGCGGCCTGAAAAAATTGCCGATCCGCGTTGCGTGGGCATGTCTTTTGTATCGACAATGTCTTTCAGTCCGACGGGTACACCATGTAGCGCCCCTATCGCCCGCCCTGCCTTGCGAATACGATCCAGCTCACGCGCCTGATCGAGTGCCACGCCGGCGTCCAGGTATGCCCATGCGCGAACCTTGTCATCCGTTTCCTCAATTCGCGCCAAGCAGGCCTCAACCAATGCTTCGGATGAAATGCGCCCGGTTCGGATAGCCTCGGCGGATTGAACCGCCGAGAACAGTGACAGATCATGCTTTGTCATGGCACCCAAACCCCAAACAGATAATCAGGAAGCCACAGTGCGATCCCCGGGAACTGATACATCAGCACCATGCACAGGATCACGATAGCCAGATAGGGCATCAGACCTTTGAAGATCTCCATCAACTGGATCTGGTTCTTCAGAACCCCTTTCAGATAATAGGCTGACATGGCCATGGGAGGCGTCAGGAATGAGGTCTGTAAATTCAGTGCAACCAGCATCGCGAAGAAATACGGATTGACCCCAAACGTATCCAGCATCGGCAGAAAGATAGGCACAAAGATGATCAAGATCTCGGACCACTCAAGCGGCCATCCGAGCAGGAAGATAATCAGCTGAGCAAGGACCAAGAACTGCCAGGGTTGAAGGTTCATACCGACGACCCAATGCTCGATCACATCGTGTCCACCAAGATAGGAAAAGATCGAGGCGAAGGTCCAAGAGCCGACAAACAACCAGCACACCATGGCCGTTGCCTTAGCTGTGAGAAAGACACTCTGTTTGACTTTGTCCCAAGTGAGCGATCGATACAGCATCGCCAGAACCAAACCGCCCAATGCGCCCATTGCCGCCGCTTCAGCCGGGGTCGCCAGACCACCAAGGATAGAGCCAAGCACCAGCATGATCAAAACGGTCAAAGGCACAAACGAAACAAGCAAATCCATATAAATCTGCCGTTTCGGGGGAATGTCTTCTTCTTGTGGTTTCGGTGCCAGCGACGGGTTTATCCAGACGCGCACCATGACATAGACGATGTATAACCCCGCCAACAAAAGACCCGGGAAAACAGCCGCAGCATACAAGCGCAATGGTGATAGCTCTGCAATGGCGGCATAGACGATCAGCATAATCGACGGTGGGATCAGAATTCCCAAAGTTCCGCCCGCACAGATAACGCCAGAGGCGAAGCTGCGCTGATACCCGGCATTCGCCATCGCAGGATAGGCAAGCAGACCCATCAGAGTAACAACTGCACCAACAATCCCAGACGCGGTCGAAAAAACTGCGCAGGTCAGCAGCGCCGCAATGGCCAACGAGCCCGGTAGATTTCGTGCCGCCATGTAGAGCGAGAAGAACAGGCGATCGACGATGTTCGCCCTCTCGACGACGTATCCCATAAATAGGAATAATGGGATGGCAACCAACGTATCATTCTCCATCACCGAGTAGGTGTTTTGGTTCAGAAGGTAGAAGATGTTGTTGTTGAAGATGTCCGCAATGGTCTCGGGCGCGGACTGGTAGTAGGCGTAGTACCCAAAACCGACACCCATGGCGAGCAACGTGAAAGCAATGGGAAAACCCAGCAGCACCAAAACAATGAAGAGGCTGAGCATCAGGATGGCGACTTGTGGATCAGTCATCGCTGCGACCTCCTTCTTGAGTGCCAGTTGTTCGAATTTTGTCGATTGTATTTTCCATCAACATGTCTTCGGTTTCGCGCACGTCATCGAGCCGCTCGAGCCAGACGCCATTTCGCATCGCCAGCCAGCACCGGGCCATTTCGGCAAGGCCTTGAAGCATAAGAAGGAAACCAGCGACCGGGATCAGGGTTTTGAAAAAGTAAATCTGGATGCGCGCAGGGCTGTTCCAGCTGACCTCTTCATAGCGCCAACTGTCTTTCGCGATCTCCCACCCGTACCAGAACAAAGCGAACATGCCGGGAAAGAAGAACAGAATGTATAGAACAAAATCGACCCGAGCCTGCCAGCGGACAGAGAACAGCCGGTACAGAACGTCGCCGCGGACGTGCGCGTCTTGCGCCAGCGCATAGGCCCCTGCCATCAGAAACAACGCGCCATACATCTGGACCATCATGTCGAACGCCCAGACGGTTGGCTTGTTCAGCACATACCGGACGAACACTTCGTAAGACACGGAAAGTGTCAGAATTAGGATGCACCATCCAAAGGCTTTGCCGACCCATTGGCTTAGCCCTTCGATGGCGTGGATTGTCTTGATCAAGGTCAGTTCCTCGCCTGTTCTGCCCGGAGTTCAGGAAGCCGCGCCACAACGCGACCTCCTCATTTCAAAGGTATTCAGGCCTCAACCGAAGTAGTGCTTGTATGCAAGCTTGTAGTCCGGTTGGTTCAGGTTGAGATAATTCATCACGGTCTTCGCATAGGCCTTCTGGCTTTCAATTACCTTTGCGAAGAACGGATCCTCGTTGGCAATCCGTTCAACGACCACATCCCAAGCATTCAGCTGTGCCTGCATCACACTGTCGGGGGTGCGATATACGTTAACGCCCTGCTCCTCTGCCAGTGTGACCAGATCCTCGGAATAGCGTTTGGTGTTGTTCCAGTAGAAGTTGGAGTTTTCGGCTTCTGACGCATACTTCAAAATGGCTTGAAGCTCAGGTGCAAGGGCGTTGTATTTGTCCTTGTTGAATGTGACCTCGAAGAATTCCTGACTCTGGTGGAACGACGCAAGGTGATAATGCTTGGATACATCCTGCATCCCAAAGTCACGGTCCGACGTTGGATTGTTGAATTCCGCCGCGTCGATCAGACCTGACTTCATTGCTGGCTGAATTTCACCTCCCGGCAGCTGTACGACCGACATTCCCATCTCAAGCAAGACATCTGCCGCGAGACCAACGGTGCGGTACTTCAGACCATTCATTTGATCTGCGCTTGTGATTTCTTCTTTGAACCAGCCAAGCGGCTGAGCCGGCATGGGTGAGTTGAAGAATGATACGACGTTGAGGCCCAGAATGCCCATCAATTCGTCGAATAGTTCCTGACCACCACCATAGTTCACCCAACCCAGAACTTCCTGGCTGGACCAGCCAAAGCAGGGGCCAGTTCCAAAGAGCGACGCTGTCTTTGACTTAGAGTACCAATAGGCCGGCACGTAGTGCGCTGCATCCAGAACGCCGCGGTGAACAGCATCCTGCATCTGGCTTGTTTTTACGACGGAATTCACGGGCAACAGTTCGATCGTGAGTTTCCCGCCGGACATTTCGTTCACGCGGTTAACGTAAGACTGCGCGTTTTCCAGAAAAATACCGCCTCCCCAGGCGGCCTGCATCTTAAGGTTAGTTCCTTCCTGAGCATGGACAGCCGGAGCTGCAAGCGCACCGGCGCCCACAACGGCAGAGCCACGCAGAAAATTTCTGCGGTTCAAAGATTTTGTCATGTTTCCTCCCTTAACTGGGCCTTGACCGATTTTGCCTCGGCATTGGCACCAATCCGCTCTCCAGCGGATAAGAGTAACGATAAGACAGATTCCAAATATTTCAAAATAATTTGGAAAACTCTTGAAATTTGGACAATAAATCCAATCAACTTATTGATTATTTTATATTTTTATTTTTCATTTTTTTACCCCGCTGAACGAGCTAGAATCTTTCAGCAAGAAACTGAGCATTGGTTGCCCTGAGTATGAATGAACAAAAAAACTCGCTTCGCCGAGGACGCCCGCGCCTAAAAGCGAATGAGGAGAAAGCCGAAACATCGCCCGTTGTTGCGCTGGATCGCGGCATTCGCGTGCTGATCGCTCTCTCAGATACGCGCTGCGCGACACTTGCGGAACTGGCCAGAGTCACGGCAATCCCAGTTGCGACGGTACACAGGCTTCTGACCACGTTGCAGCAGCGAGGCATGGTTGTTCATTATGCCGAGCAAGGCAAATGGCGAATTGGACCGCAGGCCTATCGGATCGGCAGTACGTTTGAAGATGGATCAAATTTGCTCGAAGTCGCGCCGTCAGTAATGCGCACACTGTCAGAAGACACCGGTGAAACAGCAAATCTGGCAATCGAAGAATGTGGGCAGCTATTGTTTCTCATTCAGGTCGAATCCGATAACCCAATTAGGGCTTCTTTCAAAAACGGAACTGCGGCGTACTTTCACACATCCGGTGTGGGAAAAGCTATGATGGCATTTATGGACGAGGCCGCGGTTGAGACCCTTTTGGCCCCACAAACACTAGTCCGCCAGACGCCCAATTCCATTACAGACCTGCAAGAGCTGAAGTCAGTACTCCGCAAGTCCAGACAGCGTGGATGGGCCTTGGACGATGAAGAACGGTTTTTGGGTATGCGTTGTATTGCTGCGCCTATCTTCGACTCGCTGGGCAAAGTTGTTGCGGGCGTTTCGGTTTCCGGTCCAGTTACAAGATTTCCCGAAAACAAGCTTGAAGGTCTGGCGGCATCGGTTGTCCAAGCTGCCAAAACCATTTCAGAAAGGCTCCAAAATTCCCCAATTGGAAGCTGATTGCATAAACGCCGCAGGTTATTGAAACTTGTTGCGATTTTTTAATTTTCGGTGAAAGGCCGCAGCACTGGATGGGTTTTTTTTAGGGGCAGTGCCGAAAAAAATGCTGTGGAATGCGCTAATTCTCGGCTTGGGACAACGATTGACATTGTGACCCTCATCCAATGGCTCTGGCCATCACACTGTCAATACGAAAGATAAATTCTCTGTGATGTGATACAATGAGCCCGAAAAACCTGAGGGGGGCAACGTGGATCAACGATTGCGTGCCTGGCTGAGTCGCCTGGGATTGGAGAGCTATGCTTCGTTGTTGGAAGAAAACGACGTCGACATTGAGACTCTGCGCCATCTGAATGACGAGGACTTGAAAGACCTTGGCTTCAGCCTTGGGCACCGTCGTCGCCTGCTTGCGGCCATTTCGCCAGCGGCACAAGCCGTAAAGAAAGACACGATTGAAAACGCAGCACCCGAGCGGCGGCTGCTTACTGTTTTGTTCGTTGACATTGTGGATTCCGTTGTCCTCTCAAGACAGCTGGACCCCGAAGAGATGCGGAATCTGGTCACAAAGTACCAGTCGGCAGTTGTATCAGCTGTCCTTCGGTATCAAGGCTATGTCGCCAAGTTTCTCGGAGATGGCGTTTTGGCCTATTTTGGGTGGCCCGAAGCCCATGAAGATGAAGCTGAACGAGCAGTAAAGGCAGCAAAAGATGCCTTTGCAGCAATCCAGGAAATTCACTCACAAGACGGACGGCAACTCCAAGCGCGTGCAGGTGCAGCTAGCGGAGAAGTTGTTATTGGAACAATAGTTGGCGATGTCATGAATGATGACGCCGCCGTCATCGGGGCAACACCCGGCTTGGCTGACCGGCTTCAACGCTTGGCGCGGCCATACGAAATTGTTGTTGGCCCATTAACCCGTCAACTCTTGGGCCGCCGATTTGAAGTGGAAGACATTGGCCAACATGAATTGAAAGGGTTTGACGAGCCTGTACAAGCCTGGCGCGTCGGCACGGAAACAACTGTCGAAACACGTTTTGAAGCATCCCGGTTCCAAGGTTCAACGCCATTGGTTGGACGAGCTTCGGACCTTCACTTAATTCGTGATGCATGGCAGCAAGCAAAGGCAGGATCGGGTCAAGTGATTTCATTGACCGGAGATCCGGGCATCGGCAAATCCCGATTGGTAGAAGAAATGCGGCACGAAATCTCTGGAGACAGGCGTTTCGGCTATCGTTACCAATGCTCTCCTCATCACACCAACGATGCCTTTTTTCCATTGATTAGCGGGATGCGGAGAGCTGCCGGGATTGCAGAACAGGACTCGGTAGCGGCGCAACTTGAAAAACTAGAGAACATACTGGGGCTGACGGATATCCCGTTGACCGAAAGCGTGCCTCTGATCGCGTCGCTGTTAAGGGTAGAAACTGAAGGGCGCTACGATGCCCCGGATTTCCCTCCGGTGCAATTGCGCCGCGCGATAATTCGGTGCCTGATAGATCAAGTGCTGCGTATGAGCGCACAGCACCCGATCATCATAGTTATTGAAGACATCCATTGGGCCGATCCGTCGACGCTGGAGCTGCTGCAAAACATGATTTCTGAGACCGCCGAAGCGCCAATCATGTTATTGCTAACGTACCGACCGGAATTTCAGCCTGATTGGAACGACTGCGGCTATTGGCATGAGATTGTCCTTAGTCGGGTCGGTCGGCGGCAATCTTTGCGGATTTTAAACTCCGTTTCTGGGGGAGACGTGAGCGAGGAAGCCGCCGCGCAAATTGTCAAACGCGCCGATGGCGTGCCGCTCTACATCGAGGAACTGACCAAGGCATTTCAAGAGGCGGGGTTGAGCAGTGGGGATGTTGTTCCCGCCACGCTTCACACATCGCTTTCAGCACGCCTGGATCGGCTTGGGTCGTCAAAAGCGATTGCTCAGATTGGGTCCGTCATTGGGCGTGAATTCGATCACAAAGACATTGTGGACTTGTCGGCAGAGGTCGACATGGACTGCCTGCAAGCGCTTGAAAAGCTTGTTGAATCGGGATTGATTCTCCGCATGGGCGTTCCGCCAACGGCAAGCTACATGTTCAAGCATGCTCTCGTCCAAGATGCTGCCTACTCCACCCTGTTAAAGAGCCGACGCCACGAGTTGCACTCTGCATTTGCCGATCTGCTTGAAAGAAAAAGTTCTGATAACAATAGCGAGACCGCAGGAATTGTGGCCCATCACGCCTTTCTTGGCGAGGATTGGCCGCGTGCTTTCCGAGAGTTTCGCAGAGCAGGCGAAGACGCGGTTGAACGCTCGGCGCTGCGCGAAGCAGCAAGCCAGTTTCGCAGGGCGCTCGACGCGCGCAAAAAATTTGAAATGGATGCCGAAACTGCAACCGCAGCAATAGATACGAAATTTGCGCTACGGAACGTTCTTTGGGCACTGGGGCAGTTCGCCGCTATTCTAGATCCACTTGACGAAGCCGAGAAGTTGTCGCTCACGTTGGAAGACGATGTGCGCCTTGGTTGGGTTTCCGTTTATCGTGGCGCAAGTTTGTGGCAAGTCGGACGCTCGGCTGACTCCAAGGCAGCCGCCGAACGCGGGCGCGATATTGCTCGGAATTCCGGTGATCGGTCGCTGGAAGTTGCGGCTGATTTTTACCTTGGCTGTACATTCGTAACCTCTGGTGAACTACGCACAGCCGAGAGATACTTCGAACGTGTTGTTTCAAATCTGCCTGGCGATGCTGCGCTCGAAAAGTGTGGGCTGCCTTTTGCACCTGCGATTATCGCCCGGTCCTGGCTGGTCTGGTCTTACGCCGAGCGTGGCGAATTTGAACGTTCTTCACATCATGCAGAACAAGCCGTTGCGCTTGCGGATCTTCAAGACAATCCTTTCAACCGCGCGCATATCGGTTACGATATTGGCTATTATCAGATTGTACGTGGTGACATCGCGGCTGCGCGTGCGACTCTTGGCAACGCGAGTTCGATCATCGACGTTTGGGGCCTCACCTATCTATCCCCCTTCACGAACGGATTTCTTGGGTTTGCTGAAATCCTGGCAGGAGAGGTTGAGACGGGCCTGGCGAGGCTTGAACAGTCTTGTCAGTTGTATGATGACATTGGGCTTGGTTTGTTCAAGTCCCTGGTTTTTACCCAGCTGGCCTTCGGATATCTCAAAGCCGGTCGCATCGAAGACGCATCCAAACGTCTCGGTCGCGCACTCGAAATAGCGCGCAGTCGTGGTGAACGCGGTCACGAAGCCTTTGGTTTGTTTGTGATGGGCGAAGTCTTAAGCAACGCAGGCGCTGGTGAGGAATACGACGCGATGAAATGCTATGAGCGAGCCTTGGAGATTTCAACTGAGCTGGAAATGCGCCCATTAGCGGCACAGTGCGAACGCGGGCTGAGCCGAATTAAATCCAGGATGGGGCATACCGATGCCCAAGATCCTATGAGCCGGGAAAACAAGTTTTTTGATGGACTTGGTCATCCCAGGGACAAACGAACCTAGGCGCATGTTGAACAACGGTGTGAAGCTGGAAGAAGCCTCTCGAGCAGAAGGTTAGGGGCTTCTTGGGACAAAGCGAAAAAACAGATGAAATTTTTTGAAGGATAGGCATTTGTTTGATGCTTGTTGTGCGAGACTTACGATGTGCGACAAGACTGATCGCTAGATCTTTACGCTCACAGAACGATTGCGAACCTGCGATGAGAGCCCACTACTGCCGTTAATCATACTGCAGCCATTTGCTCTCGCGCGCGTTCAAGCGTGATGAGTTTGGGTGCTGAGATTCCCGTACCCAGAACTTTCACACCGGTCTGCAGCGGATAGTTTTCACGCACAAAATCCCCTGAGGACTGCTGTCGCCGGGTCCTCTTCAGCGTCTTTAAGCCAAGTATAGAATTCGCCCATACGTGTCTGACGTCAGCAGCAATGGGACAATTCAGGGTTTTTGCATAGAGGAGGGTTTCCGGCTCATCGTAGGCTTCAAGGATCGAAGATCAGACGGGAACCATCGCTACCAATGCCGGTTAATGCAATAGCGCCAAGGGAACCGTTCAAATTGAGCTGGCTGTTAACTGCGCGTCAGGCACCAGTCAAGAAGTGATACGGCGTCATCCGGCAGCGATATGGCAAGGCCGTCAGCGAAGGCCTGAAACTGTGGGATGGATGCAGGCCCTACGCCAACCAGCACCGGAACACCGTGTTCCAAGGCCTTGCCCACCACCGAGCGGAATCCACGGCCAGCGCATTCCTCGGGGCCGAACTTATTCAGTATGAACAGATCGGCGTTCTCGAAACTGCTTTGCTCCACTTGCGCCACGGCTTCGGCAAGCGCACTGGGATCCAATCTACACGCCTCCGAGCCGACACCGAGGTTCTGCGTAATCTTGATGACCGCTCCATCTGGCAGTACTCGCACGCTCATATCGCACCCATCCTGATAAATGGGCGAATGGCTCGCCTCCTTCACGATTCCGCGCAGTTCAAACCCGTTGTTGTTCAGCTCATCGGCCAGTTCCGATAACAACCTGTCAGCTTCGCCCCGTTTCTGCGAAGAGACGTATGCAATTTTCATCCCTCTGTCCTTTCAGTGTATGCCGCACTCACTTTCGTCTGATGCCTGCGGCCGCTCAAAACTGGGCGCCGTGGTGTTCCTCTGAGAGCAGGCATAAATCCGATCAGAAAAGCAGTCCAGCCAAGGCACCACAGCACAGCTACGCAGAGTACGAGAGGAAGACCCGGAAAAACCGGTGCCGCAATGCGAATGCAGGTTGCAATCCAGATCGCCCAAACTCCAATGGTAAACCCCCAATTGGCCCTCAAGCCACCTTCGGCGGTATGCGCTGCTGCCCGGCCTGCGATCGCCATAATCATTCCGGCCATTCCGCCGATTGTGATGGCATGCAAGGCGTCCGCCCTAGGATAGAACGACGGTGCAAACCCCGAAAAACCCATGGCGATTAAACCAAAGGGTACCCAGAAAAAGGCCAGGTGCAGTGCCACAAGCAATGGGTTCCCGATGATCGCCAGCGTCCGCCATGTGAGCATTGACCACAAAACTGCCAATGCCGCACAAATCATCGCGAAATATGCCAAGTCTGATGCGCCAATCAGTCTGGCCGCAATGGCCAAACCTAACAGCACCTGCGGTACGACCAAAGACTGAGTGCTCGGGACCAAAGGCCCGACGCGGTCGTGGAGAGTAAGCCAATTGCCTGTGAAAGCCGGAATTGCGCGCAATCCGATGTTGATCATCAGCAATGCGAGACCAAGCAGAAATACATCAACCATTTCCAGGCTTCTGGACGGGGACCCCATCAGCGTCGCGGTCAAAAACAAGAATTCACCGATACCAAGCCCCACTATCGCACACACAAAGCCAAGCTTTTGATAGATGCCCGCCAACAGAAGTTGAGTTCCGACTACAACCGCCAGTAGGAGAAAATACCCGGCATTGAAGACGACAAGCAGCCCGGAAGGCACGAAATCCGCCAGCGCCATAGCAACACGCGCAAGGGCCCACAACGCCAACAATGTGATCAGAACTCCACCCTGAACCGGCGGTCGGCCTGTCCAGCTTGGCAATGCCGTCAGCAGATACCCACCAATCGCCGCACCAACAAAGCCAAAAATCAGCTCGTGAACGTGCCAGATAATTGCAGGCTCAAACGCTGGACCAAAACCATCAGTCCATGCGCTTAGGGGCCAGAGGGCAATCGTGAACAACGCGCAAAGAAATGCCGCGGGAAACAGGACACGGTATGGGACGATCTTGCGCGAAGTCATAGTGTTGCGCGGGTCAGCCCGGATCACTCCGCGCCACGTATGTCAATCAGGAACCCGTCGCTGAGCTGGAAATCAGGAGCGCCGGGCAGAAAGTCATCCGCCAAGGCTCCTCGCCAAACATTTCGGTCGAGACGCTGGCGACACAGTTCACGTTTTTGCGCAATAAAGGTCAAAGAACGCGACAGGGGCGTAAGCAGGGCAACCCGCAGCGCGCCCGTCACGCGGTAGAGCATAGCAGAATAGGGTTTTGAGGGTTCGACAAACAGACCTCCTGCTGTTTTAGCAAGGTTTACCACACGGGTTTTCCTAAGCTTCCTTTGGCGCGAAGGAATTGATCGTTGTCAATCTGCCGCCGCATTTGCGTTGTTGCCGGGGAAAAAATCCTGAGCGCGGTTTGCAGGATGGTCGATCTGAGCCGAAAGAACTGCGTCATAGAACGCCGACTTCTTGCAATCTCGCAACTACGTGATTGGTCATGTTGGCGCATCGTTTGCCGCCAAATGGGAAAATTGCTTCGAAGCCGCCCCGGACCCGGTTTTCAATTGTAGTTTGCAACCTGCGGCGGGCGCGAAAGAGGCGTGTTTTTACTGTTATCGGGTTGACCTGAAGCTCGGTGGCGATGGCATGAATACTCATTTCCTCTGCTTCGCGCAGCAGAAACGGCAGTCGCAGATGGGGTGGCAGATCGGAAACGGCAGATTCAAGCAAATCTCTCAATTGCGCGCGCCCAAGCGTTGCGTCGGGGAGTTCAGAATTTTGCCCGGGGAACATAATCACACTCGGTGCACTGGTTTCGTCCACGGTGTTGTACTCTTCAGCAGTACGCTCTCGTCTGCGCTGCATACGCGACGTGTTGATCACGATCCGGGTAATCCAGGTGGAAAAGCTGGCATGCTCACGAAAATCCTGCAGTTTGCTGAACGCCGACAGATAAGCCTCTTGCAGCGCTTCTTCTGCCTCGGCGTCGCTGTCAACGATACCTCTGGCAACGCGAAACAGGCGGGGGTTCAAGCGACGGATAAGTTCCCGGACCGCCAGCTCGCTTCCTTCACGCGCGGCATTTACAAGCTCAGCTTCCGATTTGGCCGCATCGCTGGTTGCTTGTTGAGTGAGGTTTGTTTGGACCTTCATGATCAGTCCTCCCTGCGAACGGTAACTTCCGAAAGGATCCTCTCTACCAAAGGCAAAGCTGTCAGAATATCTTCCGAAACATCGCTCTTGTCGTGTGAACTTCCCTCCCAGCCGGCGTCGCTGGGGGTTCCAACTACTATGCGACCAACCATCGCCGCCATTTCGTGTGGTAGGCAATAGTAGTCATATACACCTGGCGTAATCAGGGTGACTTCAAAATACTCATCCGGAAGCAAAAAGTCACTGTCCCAAGGGTCGGCCGCAGCGGGAATGCGTCGCCTTCGATCATAGTTCGCCGGATGATAGGCGGTTGCTGTATGACTGTTACCGGGATCACGATTGGTGAACCGGACGGTGGTGCCTGAAGACACAGCAAGTCCAACAGGATCATACCAGATACGTTCACCGCGCGGGCTGCCGCGCATCTCAACCGTGGCGATCGGTTGCGCAAGCGCGATCCGCGAACTGGCGACGGAAGCAACGGCCAATCCCCCAAGCCATACAGCATGACGGCGCGTACAGATCATTTGGCCAGACGCTCTTTTGCGTTTTCGTCGTGAAACAGCACGACATGCGCGTGCGGCTTGTCCACGCCGGGATGCCCGGCATTGAAATAGATATCTGTCGAGCTGACGGTGTGTGTACCGATGTTCAATCCGTCAAATGATGCACCGTTTTGCAGATCGTCGAGTGGTGTCATGTAGACCGTGGCTGACAATCGACCGTCGCGATCATATGCGAGGAACGGACCTGCGGGCAGAGTGGTTGGGTCGACGAAGAGCGTTCCCAGACCAGGGATGAACTCGGGCAATGGCAATACGTCGCTCACTTTCACATAAGGATCACCGGCTGGGGCATTGGCGAGAGCTTGTTCATCGTGAGCCTTAGCAGTTGGGGCGGCAGCGACAATAAATCCAAAAACAATTACGGTTTTTCTGAACATGGTTTGGTCCTTTCCAAGGGTTTCACCGGGTTCGCTTTAGTGCGTTCCTGGTTCCTTAGATGCAGGAAACACGGAAAGGTTCCCGAAATTCGACGAAATCGCGCAAGCTGATCGTGAATGCGCTGCAAGGTGGCATTGTCAGCTATGTATGAATTCAACTACTTCCGGAATTTGCACTCTCAGCGCATGTCTCCTTCGACGGGGCGCGCCGCAGCATCCTGAAGGTAGGGTGGATGTCAGGATTGGACCGCTGTGGACTAAGTGCTGAGGTGCCCGGTTGGCGGCACCGGGTGGAACATGCCTTTCGCGCGCTGCAAAGGATCAAATCCGCCCTCGCATTTATATCAGGCTCGAGGAATTGGGAGAGGTTGAAGTCAAAAACAGCGCTTGCCCGCTGCGATGTTTTGCAATGCCGTTCGACAATCTGATCGGCGATCCGGAACAGGACTACTTCGCGGCAGTGCAACTCGTCTAAGCTGCCGCTCGCTGCGAGCGCAAATTCTTGGCTACATGCCCCTGGAAAGCAATTGAAACACCGGCATGAGTTTCCCGAATAACACAGACGTTCGTTCCATGAGGTTCGGTTCGATAACAAACGCAGGAGCCCCGGCGTCCATCCAAACGGCAAAACCCTTGCGGCGCAATGCCTCTGCATGGGGATGATCTTTGTCAAAGCCAGTCGGAACGCGTTTCAATTCTGGGTCATCGATCCGGAAACCATCCTGTCGCATATCTTCAGTGAGCTGGATCAACTCTGCCCCTTTTGGGCCAGCCATTGCCGTGCGGAACGCGTCCAGTGCATTTTTGTCATACTGAAATACCCCGCAGCCAAGGGACAGTTTTTCGGGCGATAGCCCAAAGAACCACATCGGTGGTTGAACCGCGTTGCCCTGCGGAATGAACGCAATATGCAGGTGTGCGTTGTAGGGCGTCTTGTCCTTGGAGAACCGGACATCACGGTAGATGCGAAAGATCTTACTGCGGTGGCCCTGCCCAGTCAGGTCTTGCAATGCGCCAGCCATGCCGTCGGCAAAATGCTTGCTGGGGTCCTTCAACTGGGTTTCGTAGGTTGTCTTGTGCGCTGCGAACCAATCCTTCGTGTTGTTGGCCTTAAGACCCTCAAGAAAACCAAGTGCCTCAGACGAGAAACTCTCAAATGTAGCCATCACATCCTCCATTCAGTCTTTCGCCGGGAGGGCTGCGGCGTGTTCGAGGCAAAGTTCTACCCAGCGTCGCAATGCTGGGTCATCGCAGTCGCCCTCTTCAACATGTACAAAGCCCCCCAGTTTACGGGTTCCATGGATCACTTCCTTAGCCATTGGATCCTTCAGTGCCATGCTCTCGTTCGCCTTACCCACCCGGAACATGAACCAACCGACCCCATCTTTGTGACGGCGCGCGCCGCAGAGCATGTTGCCGTTTAAAAAGAAACACTGGCCGCCCATCATCCGCTTTTCGGAGATGCCCGCATGCGCGGCCAAAGCATCGCGCACACGAGTGTTAAGGTTTTCATCTACCGGCATCAGGCGGCTGTGCCGAGTTGCCAGAGGATCGCGAAAGCCAGCACCATCATAGTCAAGGTCGTCAGGGCCGCCCCAATTGCGCGCCCTTTGCTTTCTGCTGATGCGCGCAAACCGAAGTAGTGGATGAGGCGGGCTAGCAGCAGAACCCCACCACAGGCAGCTATGAGCCAGGGTGCCGTTCCCGCAATCTCGGCACCCGCGAGGGCAAGCAGGGCAAGCGGGACATATTCGATGAAGTTCCCGTGTGCCCGCATCAGGCGTAGCAGTCCCTCATCCTCACCATGGAGCAAAAGTATCCCGGTCCTGGCACGACGCACGCCGACGGCGATTGCCATGGGAATGCTCATCAAGACAAACACCGCTGTCACGATCAGCGCAATTTGGGGCAGTTGTTCCATCTGATCCCTCCTTTCGAGCGACGCTTAGGACGCCATGCTTTCATAGGTAATCAGCGCGAACCGCGCGCCCTGCGGGTCGGTTAGCGTCGCCATGCGCCCAACCCCCGGCATGTCCATCGCAGGCTGAATGACCGCGGCACCCTTGGCTTGCGCCTTTGCGACACTCGCATCCACGTCGTCCACGGTAAAAAAGATCGTCCAGCTTCCATTGTCCTCAGGCATCGGTGAAAAGCCACCAATAGGCGTCTCGCCCACCACTGCGGCCGAATAACTCGACCCGTCCTGCATCGGCATGTCGTTTATCGCCCAGCCCAACACATCCTGATAAAAGGCTTTGGCTTTGCCCTGATCCGGTCCGGAATGCCCGATCCATCCGGAATTGCCGACAGTTGTCATCTCTAGAATACTCATGGGTGTCTCCCTTGGTTGTGCCCGCCACATACGGGTCTGATCCAAGGACGCGCGAGGTGCCGGCTTTCCTACACGCCGCGCAATTCTTTTTGGCTGATCGCGATTTTATCCGCGATCACAACGCGTTCAGGGCCCGTTGGAGCGAGTGTCATCACGGTTTCAAAGGCGGCGATGGCGGCTTTGTGGTCGCCAGTTTCCTGCAACAGACCGCCCCGCATCGCGTGATACCAGCGATAGGTGGTCAGATCCTCTGCCACTACCTCCATCGCCTTCAACGCATATTGCGGGCCGTGCAACTTGGCCTGTGCAGCGATCTGGTTGAGTTTAACCACAGGGGTCGGCTGCAGCGCATGAAGGGCGGCGTAGTGGCTCTCTATCAAGGCCCAGTCGGCGTCTTCAGATGAGGCCGCACGGGCGTGGGCCGCAGCGATTGCGGCCTGGATGATATAGACCCCGCGATGACCAATACGTTGGGCTTTTTGCAAAAGGCCCGTTGCCTCGGCGATGTCCGAACGGTCCCAAAGGTCGCGATCCTGATCGTCCAACGCCACAAGCTTTCCATCCGCATCGATACGTGCCCGCCGACGGGCGTGTTGGAGCAACAGCAACGCCAACAAGGCGGACTGCTCACCCATGGCCGGGAACAACGCCACAAGCAGGCGGGCGAGGCGGATGGCCTCTTCACACAATGTAAGCTTCATCTGTTTGGGACCGGCCGAAGTCGACCACCCTTCGTTGAACATCAGGTAGACCATCAGGGAAACTTCACCCAGCCGCGCTCCCCTCTCTGCCGGGCTGGGCGTTTCAAAAGCGACCGGGTTGCTCGCAATCTTCTTTTTGGCACGGGTGATCCGCTGTTCCATTGTCTTTGGTTTAACCAGGAATCCGCTGGCAATCTCGTCGACGCTCAACCCCGCGACCACGCGTAGAGCGATGGCAATCTGATCCCGTTGATCCAATTCCGGATGGCAACATACGAACAACAGTCGCAAGACATCGTCGCGCATCTCATCAGGGTCAGGTGTTTCGGTGGGCGCTGGTTGAAACTCCTCTGTGTGGCGCGACAGAATTGCCGCGCGGCGTTGGGATTTGCGGACATGGTCAAGACCCGCATTGCGGGCGGTCGTCAGTAGCCACGCCAACGGATCACGGGGCGCGCCATCCTTGGGCCAAACCGTCAGCGCCTTCAGGCACGCATCGGCAAAGGCTTCTTCGGCCGTATCGATATCGCGAAACACCCGCGTCAGGGCCGCAATGGCACGTGGGCGCTGTTGGGCGAATGTGGCCTCCAGCCAGTCCGACATGACCTACTCCGATGAAATGACACCCCCGGCCCAGGCCACAGGCCGTACTTCGAGCCGCGCAACGGGCGAGGAAATCATCTTTGCGTATTCCAAAGCCTCATCAAGATCTTTGAAATCGGCGGCGTAGAACCCAAGGAAGTTCTCCTTCGTCTCGGCAAACGGACCGTCGGTAATCAGCGGCGCGGTGCCCTCGCTGGTGGCCGGTTCGACCATCACTGCAGAGGTCGGCGGCATCAGCTTTATCGAAACAAACTCCCCCCGCTTATTTAACGCTGTTTGCAGTGCACCATGGCCCGACATTACCTCATCCTGTCGGTCTCTCGGCAGAGCCTCAAACACGCCCGCCTCTCCATAGATCGTGATTGCATAGATCATTATTACCTCCGTCCTTTTGATACATGCTGCAAGGACGCGCGAGCACATGCAAATCCGACAGCCAACCAATTTGGATGTTTGGAGCGATACGGTGGTTCTGCAATTGCAACACGCATTGCGCCCGGAGGACCGATATCTTCCTGCCGATCATCTGAAAAAATTCAGTCGTTGTGCAGCACAAAAAACTCACGGCGCTTTATCACGCCGACAGGATCGGGATAATTAAACCAGTGGGCCCTGAGACTAAGCAGGTTCCCAAAGCTCAATTGGATTGCCTTCAGGGTCATTGAGCCACGCAAACTTGCCATTCGGATAAGGAGAATCTGGATCGCGACGCACTTCGACACCTTTGGATTCCAACTGCGCAATCATTTTTTCAATGTCGCGAACACGAAAATTCAACATGAATGCCTTTTCCTGATTTCCGAAATACTCGGTCACCTTCTCGAACGGGGCAAAGACAGTTTCGCCCGCTTCCTGTGTCCAACAGGGCGTTTCATAATCATTGGGAACAAGATCAATTCCCAGATGATCGCGGTACCATTCTGCCAACGCGGGAGGATCCTCAGATCTGAAGAAAAACCCGCCAAGTCCCAGCACTTTTTCCATCTTAAAAACAAGACCTGCTGTTAACCAGAATACGTTACTTCAATTTACGTCATTTGATAAGCTCAGCCCACAGGAGACATCCATGGAACACACTGGCCCTGCAGCGCAACTTTGACAAAGCCGCCTATCGCATTAAGGTCCCGACGCCGATTTGGTAACGTGTTCACGCGCAATGCGTGGAGTTAACCTCCGTGTTCAGAAAGTACGGATCGAAGGTAGTTTGTAGAGTGCCATGTCTGGCTTGCACAGATGATGCCGGCGCAGCCCTTGAGGATAAGCCGATGTTGGCTCGCTTGTCTGATTGTGCCTCGATATGTCCGCCCGGATTCTGGGTCCCGCAGCATTCCCTCCCAGGCAGTACCGTTGAACACAAGACCCGTCAGGATCAAATCGCCTATCTTCGCATGAGGTGTCTGCCCCTCCCAACTCCAGAGCAACCGACCGCATCTGGTGGCACTATCCGCGCCACAATCCTCGAATTCAACTATGATACCAAGCCCGGGCGACGCGTAGCGACCGCTGAGCTCGAAGGCATCGCCGCGACTGGCTGCCAGCCCCCCAACAATCGCTACAAACAGAAGTGCTGCTTTCAGACCAACAGGCCGGATGCGCGGCGCAACGCGGGCAAACTCGGTGAAGTACTTGGGATGTTCCGTCTTCATCAGCCGATCCCACCAAGAAAAATACAGGCCGAGGTTGTAACCGGCATGGGCGTGATGCAGATCGTGATGGGTGACGCTTGTCAGCCAGCCGAAGACAGGGCGGCCTTTCTGATCGGCTGGAAAGATCTCGATCCCGCAGTGACCCACTGCATTGCGCAGCATCATATGGGTTACAAAAACGAACAGCGCCAATGGATGCGCCGGGAGGAGAATCAATACCAAAGGCAGGTAGACGGCGTTTACCACAGCCTCACCGACATCGAAGCTATAGGAGGTGAAGGGCGTAGGTTGGTGTGATTTATGGTGCAACCGGTGGAACCGCCGAAACAGCGGCGGGTAGTGCAGCGCGCGGTGTGTCCAATAAAACCACGCATCGTGGAGGACGATCAGCGCCACGATGCTGAACGCGAAATAGGCCCAGCCAAATGTCGCGACCTGTTGGTATATCGTGATGACCCCTGCCCTGGCGCCCAGCACGATTGATGTACCAGCAGCAGTAAAGATCAGAACGGTCCGCAGGCTTACCAGGATCTCGCGACGGATCTGGCCCTTGGGTGGATCCGACAGGCGGACTTTTTGCGCGGCAAGCCGACGTGCCAGAAGGACATTGATCAACAGATACGTACCGCCTGCGCCCAAAACATAGCGCAAGAAGTCTCCGCCAAAGACATTTGCATAGACGGAAAGCAGTGTAGTGAGATGTGTCATTGGCTTCTCCAAGTGCGAAAGGACATGCAAAACGACCTGACGCAGGCGGGTTTCCGGTGCTCTCTGATTTCGAAAAACGATGGACATATTGAGTTTTCGGCGAGGATTTTTCAGTTTCGACATGGTCCAGCCATTGACCGGCAAGCCAATTCGCACTTCGCTTATGCGCGTGATGTCAGATTTAGCGGTCTTCGATATTTTCCTGCGTGGTAGCGCCGTTGGCGTTCTCTTTCTCTGTGCTGTGATCTTTCTGGCAAGCGGACCCCGAACCCGGAAAAGTCTGGCCGTCGTGCTGCTGTGCCTGAGCCTAGGCCCTTATGTGATCGTGTCCTCTCCGGGTATCGATCTGAGCGAGGGGCCAATCCGGTTTGTACTTGTGATGATCGCGGGCGTGATCCCGGTTCTGATCTATTGGGCCGCGATTGAGCTGTTTCAGGATGACGTTGTCATTCGACCCTGGCAGATCACCGTCGCGGTTCTTATCGTTGGGACAAGCTGGTTGACCCAGCTGCAATTTCCACTCGGTGTGGTTCGTGGCGCATGCGTGCTGATCTTCTTTTTGCACATGCTGAAAATTGTTGTTTCAGGCGAGGTCGAAGATTTGATTGCCGAACGCCGCCGGTTTCGCCGTTGGTTTCTGGTCTGGCTATTGACCCTTGGCACAATCATCACGGTGATAGAAATCACCCATTTGGATCAGGTGCTTCCATATTGGATATTCCCCCTACAGGCATCAGCAATTTGCCTGTCTGCAGCAGCCTTCCTGGTTTGGTCGGTGCGTGTTGCACCCGGTATCTGGATCGAACACTCTGCTGCCTCGCAGCGCGACATAAACCCGAACCCTGCGCAAGCGGCATTGATCAAGCGTATTGATACTGCGATGGCTGCAGGTCTTTGGAGAGAGGAAGGGCTGACCGTAGCACATATGGCGGCCAAACTCGGGACGCAAGAGCATCGGCTACGGTCTGCGATCAATCAGGGAATGGGACACCGCAACTTCACCAGCTTCGTGAACGCATTTCGCGTTCACGAGGCGCAAGCGATGCTGGAAAAGCCGGAAATGGCCGAGCGTACAGTGCTCAGCATTGCTTTTGACGTTGGCTTCTCTTCGCTTGGGCCATTCAATCGGGCCTTTCGCTCGCAAACAGGCAAGACCCCTACAGAATACCGAAATGAAGCGTTGTTACGAGAGGAATGATCGCAGCCAGCCGCCCTTTGCTGACCTTGATCAAAGTGTCCAGTGCAGCGTTTCTGCTTATTCACAAGCGAACATTGATGCGCAACGCCTCAGACTATTCTTCTTTCTCCTGCAAATACGCAACAATTGACGTACGAGGCCCTCACTTCCTGGTGGCTAGCTTGTCCACATTTGCCGCTGCCCAATCATGCATAACTTGCAACACTGGTATCAGACTTTGGCCCAAAGGTGTGAGGCTATACTCCACATGCGGTGGGATCGTTTTGAAATCTTTGCGCGACACAAACCCGGCGTCTTGCAATTCGCTAAGCTGGCGGGTCAGCGTCCGGTGCGTGATGCTGCCAAGATTTCGTTGCAGTTGATTGAACCGCGAGGTTTCCTGCGCCAGCCAATAGATGACCAAGAGCTTCCACTTACCCGATATCGCCTCAATCAAAGGTTCAATGAGGCAATTTTCATCCGGTTCAACAGGCGCCATAACAGTATCCCAAATGACCGTACTTGTCGTTGTGATCTTGTGTTTCTAATTACGGCTCAGACGAACGGGAAGCAATGAGGAACAGAATGGACAAGCAGAAAGTCGTGATAGTTGGCGGTGGGTACGTCGGCTTTGAAGTCGCAAAAGAGTTGGATGAATATGCTGATGTCACTCTGATCGAGCAGCGAGAGGCTTTCATGCAGCCGCCAGCGGCCATTCGTGCACTACTAGAGCCCGATCTGCTGGATCAGATCATTTTGCCATACGACCGCTTGCTGAAGAATGGGCGGGTCATCCGTGGCCGTGCCGCTACTGTGACTCAATCCGAGGTAACGCTGGAAGACGGCTCTGCTTACCCTGCGGATTACATCGTCCTGGCCACTGGTTCGTCTTATGCAGCCCCTTTCAAACCGGCGGGCGAAAGTATGGATGACTTTCGCAAGGCCAGTGCCGATGTCTGCGCTCGGCTGGCGTCTGCGAAATCGGTCGTCATCGTTGGGGCCGGCCCCGTCGGTACCGAGTTGGCAGGAGAGATTGCAGCGGCACAGCCCAGTAAGGACATCACTTTGGTTTCGTCTGACAACAGCTTGTTTCCGACGTATCCCGTCAAGCTGGGGGCAGAGCTCAAACGCAAGCTGGAACGCGCCGGCGTGAACGTCGTGGTAGGCCAAAGGGCAGAGAATCTGCAGCACGCTGACAAACCTTATGCCGGATCAGTAAAACTGTCAGATGGCCGCGTTATCGAAGCTGATCTGGTCTTCCCCGTGATCGGGTCCAAACCAAATACAGCATTGGCGCAAACGCTGCCCGCGGTGACCATGGCGCCCTCTGGCCGGATTAAGACGGATAGCTGGTTGCGCCCGTCCGAGTACCCAAATGTCTTCATCGCCGGGGACATCGCCGACGTCGGTGACAGTATGACGATTGTTGCGATCTCTCGTCAAAACCCTTGGCTGATCAAGACCCTGAAACAGGTCCTCAGCGGGCAACCCGTAGAGAAACAAAAGCCCTACGCGCCTTGGAAAATGGCACCGATCCTCGTTCCGCTAGGCCCCAAAATCGGAAACAGTTGGCTCTTTGCGACTGTCGGTGACTGGGTCACACGGAAGATGAAAGGAAAAGAACTCTTTATCCAGAAGTACCGCAAGGCATTTGGGCGGTGATGGTCTGCCCTGCCCCAGCCATCATTTTTCTGGCATCAAGACGCTCTAGGAATTCGCCCCATGCTCCGTGTTGACCTTCCCAAATTTCCGACCCGCCATGGTTACATGAGCGAGAGAATCCAGCAGGCCTATATTAAATCGGCAATCGATAAGGGGCTGCTACCACCGGAAGCACTCCGGATGGCAGAGGTTGTCTCGCTGACAGCCCCCGGTGACCTGAGCAAGCCCATTCAGTTTTGGCAACTCTATTCCGTCCTCGGGCAAGAGCCCATCGTCGGCATCGTGCATAGGTTCTATGAACGTGTGTTTGCCGATGAGCCTTGGTTCACGTCCGTGTTTGAACGGGTCGGTGGGCTGAACCACCATGTCACAACCCAGGCGTCAATGTGGATCGATGTCATGGGCGGCGGCCCGTACTATCACGGCGCAGAGTTCCGGCTGAGCTTCCATCACACCCACAACGCGATGGCCCTGATGAACGACAAAGGGGCCAAGCGTTGGGTCACCCTGATGCGAGAAACGCTTGATGCATCCTCGGATTTGATGGCGGATGATCCCCGTGTCCGAACCAGCCTAAACACCTTCCTAACCTACTTCATGACCAAATACGCGGATGAGTTCGCGTTTGAGGATCGACACGTTTTTGGTGACACAAACGGCCAGCTCAAGCGCCGGATCAATTTCATGAAGATGACGACCGAAGCGATCGAAGCCTTGAGCGAGGAAGAACTTAGCGAAGCACTAAAGGAACGCGGTGTTGATGTTTCGCAATATCCAAACAAGCAAGCATTGGTAGGGAAGGCACTGATGATGTAACCCATCCGGCTCATAGCGGACTTAGGCAAGGCCGTTATGAGCCGTGGTGAGGCTTCACCAGACCGGCCATTTGCGGCGACCGAAAACTGAGGCGGGTACGAACTCACCTGCTGCGCAAACACACGAGCCGTCATTGCCGAGCTGTACGGAATAGCCAGTCTCTTGATTATGGCGTGAACATGAATGCCGGTCCCCAAAAGTGTTTATAAGTCGGAACAGGAAAGAAATGCCGGCACGCAATCCAAGCATGATCAGTAAAGGGTGCCTCACAACGGGATTCCAGAAGATTCCATGGCTTCAAGCCACCGGTCCAAAGCATCCAGACGAGACATGCCTTGCCCATCAATAACTCAACTTGCCGCAACTTTGATACAATCTCTTCCGGCTTCGGTCGCTTGTTCGCCATGTGGTTCCTTCATTTTCTTAACCATAACGGCGGACCACTTCAGAGGGGGAGGATCAGCAATCCTGCCCGTCCACTTTGCTTTGCCGTAGTGACTTCAAAGGCCGTTTCGATCCGAGAACAAGAATTCTGGCTGCTCCACAATCGCCCCGCAATACGCGGATTACCTTTCTCGGCAACGTCACTCGGCGGGGGTCGGCGCATTGCGGGCGCGCTAGGTTCGGCTGCTAATTGCCAGCCCCAGGGCAATCAGGGCCAAACATGCAGTGGCCGTGAAAGTCATCGAAAAAGCATAGGCAACATCTGCGGCCGGAGCATTAGTGGTATCTCCCTTCCCGACTATGTTGACGAATAGCGTGGGTATTGCAGAGGCACCCGTCATCAGACCCAGGTTCCGCGAGAGCCCGAGAAGGCCAGAGAGCCGGCCACGTTGTTCTTTGGCGGCGTGGATCAGAACCGCCGTGTTGTTAGCGGCAAGAAAAAGTTGGAAGCCGGGCGTCAACATGATGAGTGCAGCCAAATAGCCGCCGACACCGAAGTATCCCGGCAGGTACGCCAGGCACAGCAGACCAACAGTAGTCTGCACAAGGCCGATAGTCATCGCGCGATCCGCACCAAGCCTGTCCGTCACCCATCCGGCCGGAACGCCGAAGAGCGCAGCGACCAGCGGCCCAACTGCGATAACCAAACCGATGATCGCTTCGTTCAATTCCAGAGAAAGTGCTAGGAAGAACGGACCAACGACCAAAGTGGACATCATGATTGCGCTGACCAGAAGGTTCAAAAAAAGCCCGATACTTGTCCTCTGGTCGCGGAGCAATTTCATCGGCACCAGCGGTGAAGCTACACGGGTTTCAACAAGCCCAAAAAAGACGATTGCGATCAGAGCAGCGGAAAACAATGCACCCGGTGGCACTGGGATACGCGAGGCTCCGCCGCTGGTTGCCAGAGCGTAGGCCGCCAGTGCAATAACCAACACTATGGTTCCCGGAAAATCCAATTCTCGGCAGGATACTGTCCGACGTTCGGAATCGCGCGTGATTGCGGTGACAGACAGTATAAGCGTGACACCAGCAAAGCCGGCAAGAAACCAGAATGCCATGCGCCAGTTACCCATCGCCAACAACACACCGCCCAGTGAGGGGCCCAGGGCAGTCCCCGCAGCAGAAGTCGTGCCAAGTAATCCCATTGCCGTGCCCAACCGCTCAGTCGGGACAAAATCACGTGCGATAGACATCGGAAGCGCGATCAGGATCGCTCCGCCAAGCCCCTGCAACGCGCGTCCGGCAATCAGCAAGCTCAGGCTCGGGGCCATAGCGCACAGAACCGACGCTGCAATAAAGACGATGAGACCAGCAATCAGCAAGCGACCGTGGCCGAATAGATCGCCAAGCCGCCCGGCGGATACGATCGTGATGGTCACGGATGTCAGGTAAGCCAGTACGACCCACTGCACCTCGGAAACTGTCGCAGCGAAGCTACGCGTCAGCGTCGGAAGCATTACCGCGGCGATACTGATACCCAATGAGGCGGTCAATGTCGCTGCAGCGAGAGTTATCAGGATGGGAATGGAAGATTGCGCCTGCACCGTATCAGTCATCGTAAACTCTCTTGTCTCATGTGCCAGTGAGGAGCTATCCTGCCACTTAAAGTCGACTTGAGGTCAACCATGAAACTTCTTGATATTGGCGTCCTGTCCAAAAGGAGCGGCGTCCCCCCCTCAACACTGCGCTATTATGAGGAGATCGGGCTGATCCAGTCCGCCGCTAGGAATGGGCTTCGACGGCAGTTCGAGATACGCGTCGCGACGCAGCTTGCTTTGATCTCTTTAGGAAAAATGGCGGAATTCTCACTTACTGAGATCAAGGACATGTTCGCCAATGATGGCACTCCGCAATTGCCACGCCCTGAATTGCACCTGCGCGCAGATACTCTTGATGAACAAATCCGTGGTCTCACCCGGCTACGCGATGCGTTGCGTCACGTGGCGGATTGTCCGGCAGAGACCCATATGGAATGCCCAAAGTTCAGGCGCCTCATGGAGTTTGCGTCGCGTTCCGCCGCCACTCAAAAGCGATGAAAGCGTCTGCGTAGCCTGACAGCAGGCAGGTCTTTTAATGCAATTCGACGAATTGAACAGACGGGCTCGGAGTAATCATGTGCACAATTTCGATCTCGTCCAAGCTTGCCTTGGCTGATGCGAAGGCCTTAACCCCAAGCATCGGTCTTGTTCGCCTCTTAATGAACAGGTGGTCCTGTTCGACGATATTATTCAGGTACTTCCGCCCGACCATCTCTATTGGTATCGGGCAACCAAAACCCTTGAGCATTCTGTTGATTGCTTTGATACCCGCAGTGTTTGTGCTGCTTTTGCCGATGACAACCTTTCGTGGGAGGCCGTTGACCTCCAGCATCTTGGCGAAGAACTTTGTGGCGACCTGTTTGCTGCGACGTTCTGAAAGCTTGAATTCGAGCGTTTTGGCCTGCTTGGGCTTCCACATATTGCGTGATAGTTAGTAAATGCTCGGCCATAGGCGCAAATCTGTTAATCTGAGGCAGCGCCAGAAGAATAGTAGAATGCAATCGCTTGCGCCCTGTTTTTAACCGAGAGCTTTTCATAGATGTTGCTCAGGTGAAATTTGACGGTATTTGTCGAGATTTGCAGGTCCTTCGAAAGTTCACGATTGGATAGGCCCTTGGCCAACGCTTCAAGGATGACGCGCTCTTTACGAGACAGGCTGTGAATTGGATCCTGCTGCATTTTCCGAACATCGATGAACGGAAAAACCATCTTGCCTCGGGCAACATCCGAACAAGTTTCCAGCAAAACATCGACCTCACCTGATCGGGATGCGAACCCCGCAGCTCCTGCCTGCATAGCAAGGCGCGGCACGTCTCCGGCATCGTCTCCATATACGACGAAACGGGGCGCGTTCTCCTGTTCACGCAGAACCTCGATCAATTTGGCGGCGCCCAAGACCGGCAAATTCCAGGCGATCACGCAGACCTTGACCGGAACTCTCATAACCGCGCCCAAGAAGCCTTCGGCGGTTGCTGATGTTGCCACCAGAGAGAATCGTGGATCACGCTCGAAAATCTCGGACATGGCCGACAATACCAGTGGATTGTTGTCGGCAAGCATAACGTTAATCGGTTGCTGTGAAGGCTCTGCCATTGATTTTACACCCAAAAACCCAAAAACCTACCCGTAAGAATAGGTACTAATTTGGTATACCGCGGTATTTCTGCCAAAACGGGTAGTTTTTTTCTAATCCTATTAGAAGTCCCAAAGCAGTAGTAAGTTACGTTGCGCAATGATGCAAGCAACGCTTTCCTGATCCACAACGCGATATTTGGGCGTGATTGACCACGCCGACGATCAAGGAGGATCGAATGACTTTTCAGATTTATCCCCCGCTTGAGATCCCCGAGACACTGGCTGCTGGTCCGGGGCCGGGCAATACCGATGCTCGTGTTTTGCAGGCCTTCGCCAATGCCGGGGTTGCGGATCACATGCAGGGCGACGTTTTGCGTGGGATGGTCGAATGCAAGCACATGCTGCGCAATATCTGGGGAACCGATAACACCTATACCTTTGCTGTGGCCGGTACCGGCTGGAGCGCATTGGACACCATGTTCTCGGCTGTGATGCCCGGTGATAAAGTCGTGGCCTTTGCCAACGGCACCTTTTCCGGCATTGATGCGCTGACCCTACGCATCAAGGCGGCCACGCCCGAGGAGCATGCCGCCAGCCCGCTTGATCCACAGGCCGCCAGCGTAACGGTCGTTGATGTTCCGCACGGACAGCCGGTCACTGGTGAACTGGTTGAAGCCGCGCTGGAACAGCACAAACCAAAATGGGCCTTCATGGCGCATTGGGAAACCGGATCGGGCCGCATCAATGATCTGCGCGGGTTCTCGGACGCATGCGAGCGTCATGGGGTGATGGGTCTGGTTGATGCGGTCTCGTCGTTGGGGCGTCGACGATTTTTCGATTGATGACTATCCGGGGATCGCCGGTTGGGCATCCTGTCCGCAGAAGGGCCTGTGCTGCCTGCCACTGACCTATGCGCCGGTCAGTTTTACAGATGCCTTTATTGAATCCCTCAGAGCGACGGGTGCCTACAGTTATGTCCACAATCCCCTATTCGAGGCGCGTCACTGGGGTATTGTCGACGGTCAGGACGTCGAAAAGGGGACCTATCACAGAACCCATTCCGGGTATGCCGTTGCAGCGTTCCATGAGTCCCTGCGTCTGACACTTCAGGAAGGTCTGGCCAGACGGTCAGCCTCGTACAAGACCCATGAACGCGTGCTGCGCGATGCTGTTACGGCCATGGGATGCGAGGTGACTTCGGACATGCCCAGCCTGGTCGTGCTGAATCTGCCGCCGGAACTGGCCGGGCGAGAGATGGAGCTGGTGCAGAACTGTCGGGCAAGGGGTTTTGGGATCTGGCCGACGCTCAGCGCGCCGGTTCAGGTACGCATCGGCATCCTCAATCAGCTCAACCGCCAGGCCGTCAGCCGGATCGTCCGCCTGTTTGCCGAAGCCATGCGGGAACTGGGCGGCAATGTCGATTTCGAAGAGATCGAGGCATTGCTCGAAAGCCGTTACGGCACATCGATCGCTGCTTGAACGCACTGCATGAACGGGAGGAATGCAGATGGATATCCATGAATACCAGGCGAAAGAGGTTCTTTCGAATTTTGGCGTCGCCGTACCGTCAGGTGCCTTGGCCTATAGCCCGGAACAGGCGGCCTATCGCGCCCGCGAACTGGGCGGAGACAAGTGGATTGTCAAAGCCCAGGTCCATGCGGGTGGCCGCGGCAAAGCGGGTGGCGTCAAACTGTGTAACAGTGAAAACGAGATCCACGAGGCCTGTGACGAGATGTTCGGCCGCAAGTTGGTGACCCATCAGACAGGACCGGAAGGCAAAGGCATCTATCGTGTCTATGTCGAGTCCGCTGTGCCGATTGATCGCGAGATCTATCTTGGTTTTGTTCTGGACCGCTCCAGCCAGCGGGTCATGATCGTAGCCTCCTCCGAAGGCGGGATGGAGATCGAGGAGATCTCGGCGGAACGCCCGGACAGCATCGTGCGGTCTATCGTGGAACCCGCAGTTGGACTGCAGGAGTTCCAGGCCCGCGAGATAGCCTTCAATCTGGGCCTTGAGGCTCGTCTGGTTCAGCAAATGGTACGGACGTTGCAGGGCTGTTACGCCGCCTTCAGCGATCTGGACGCCACGATGGTTGAAATCAATCCATTGGTTATCACTGGCGACGACCGTGTGCTGGCATTGGACGCAAAGATGAGCTTTGACGACAATGCCCTGTTCCGTCATCCGCAGATCGCTGAACTTCGGGATAAAAGCCAGGAAGATCCCCGTGAAAGCCGCGCGGCGGACCGTGGCCTGTCTTATGTCGGGCTGGACGGCAATATCGGCTGCATCGTGAACGGCGCTGGTCTGGCCATGGCCACGATGGACACGATCAAACTGGCCGGGGGCGAGCCCGCGAACTTCCTCGATATCGGTGGTGGTGCCTCACCCGAGCGCGTGGCCAAGGCCTTTCGACTGGTTCTGTCCGACAAGAACGTTCAGGCGGTTTTGGTCAATATCTTTGCTGGCATTAACCGCTGCGACTGGGTCGCCGAGGGCGTTGTGCAGGCGCTGCGTGAGTTGGATATCGACATCCCGGTCATCGTGCGACTTGCCGGTACGAATGTCGAAGAAGGTCAAAAGATTCTCGCCAAATCCGGCCTACCGATCATCCGCGCCACCACTTTGATGGAAGCCGCTGAACGGGCGGTGGGCGCATGGCAGAACGATCTGTCCCAAAACACCAAGATGAGGGCCGTGTAATGAGCATACTTCTCGACCGCGACACCCGCGTCATCGTTCAAGGCATCACCGGACGCATGGCGCGCTTTCACACAAAGGATATGCTGGCCTACGGCACCAATGTTGTCGGCGGAGTTGTTCCCGGCAAGGGTGGTGAAACCGTTGAAGGTGTACCGGTGTTTGACACCGTGAAACAGGCCGTTGAGGCAACCGGAGCGGATGCCAGTCTGGTCTTTGTTCCGCCTCCGTTTGCTGCAGACTCCATCATGGAAGCTGCTGATGCGGGCATTCGCTACTGTGTCTGTATCACCGACGGTATCCCGGCGCAGGATATGATCCGGGTCAAGCGGTACATGTACCGTTATCCCAGAGAAAAACGTATGGTTCTGACTGGACCGAACTGCGCCGGTACAATCAGCCCCGGTAAGGCTCTGCTGGGTATCATGCCGGGCCATATCTACCTGCCTGGCAATGTCGGCATCATTGGCCGCTCGGGCACACTGGGGTACGAGGCGGCAGCACAGCTCAAAGAACGTGGCATTGGCGTTTCGACCAGCGTCGGCATCGGTGGCGATCCGATCAACGGGTCCTCGTTCAAAGATATCCTGCAACGGTTTGAAGAGGACGAGGATACCCACATCATTGCGATGATCGGCGAAATCGGCGGTCCGCAGGAAGCCGAAGCCGCGGAATACATCCGCAATCACATTACAAAACCGGTTATTGCTTATGTTGCCGGATTGACCGCCCCCAAAGGTCGAACCATGGGGCACGCCGGTGCGATCATCTCGGCTTTTGGCGAAAGCGCCAGCGAAAAGGTTGAAATCCTGTCCGCTGCTGGTGTGACCGTGGCCGAAAACCCCGCCGTGATTGGTGAGACAATCGCACGAGTGATGGAGGCTGCGTGATGGTTAAACCTTCGGTCTTAGTCACCCGTCGCTGGCCTGCCGCCGTCGAGGCGCAACTGGCCGAAAACTACAACGCCGTGCTGAATACCGGGGACAAGCCAATGTCCCCGGCAGACATCCGGCGGGCGTTGAAAACCTATGATGCTGTCCTACCCACGGTCACCGACACGCTCAGCGCCGAGGCATTGGATGTGCCTGGCGCGCAGACCAAGATCATTGCCAACTATGGGGTCGGCTATAGCCATATCTGCGAACCTTCGGCGCGTGAGCTAGGCATGACGGTAACAAATACACCGGATGTCCTGTCCGAGTGTACGGCCGATCTGGCCATGACGTTGCTACTGATGGTTGCGCGCCGGGCAGGTGAGGGCGAACGCGAATTGCGCTCCGGCAAGTGGACCGGCTGGCGGCCGACGCATCTTGTGGGCACAAAGGTCAGCGGCAAGACGCTGGGCATCATCGGTTATGGCCGGATCGGCCAGGAAATGGCTCGCCGTGCCCATCACGGGTTCGGTATGAACGTCCTCGTCTACAACCGCAGCGAGGTGGCCGCGGATGTATTGGGCCAGTGCGACGCAACACAGGTGGACACGATCGATGATCTCTTGCCCCAGTGCGATTTTGTGTCACTGCACTGCCCCGGCGGCTCCGCGAACCGGCACCTGATCAACTCGCGCCGACTGAGCCTGATGAAGCCTGACGCATTCCTGATCAACACTGCGCGCGGCGAGGTGATTGATGAATGGGCTCTGATTCAGGCACTGATGTTCGACATGATCGGTGGTGCGGCCTTGGACGTCTTCGACGGCGAGCCCCGCATCAGCCCGGATCTGCTGCAATGTGACAACCTCGTGATGCTGCCGCATCTGGGCAGCGCAACGCGCGAGGCCCGCGAAGCGATGGGCTTCCGCGTTCTCGATAATCTGAGTGACTTCTTCCAAGGCCGTGAACCACGTGACCGGGTGATCTGATGCAAGCGCTGGCCCAAAATATTCAGTCCCCCCTGAACCGTTCAAGCTATGCTGATGGGTTGCGCTCGGAACTGCGGGCGTTGTGGCGGAACATTTTGATGAAACGGGCGCCGCATGTAGCGACATGGGCCGGGGCCTTACCGCTGCAATCCATCCCCACCGGGCCCGAGGCGACGCCCTATTTGCAGGCCCTGTCTATCTGGTTCCAACTGTTGCGTATCATCGATGAAAACGCCGAAGTCAGAGATCGTCGACTGACCGAGACCAATAGCGGGCCCGAAGCGGTCGAAGGCGGGTTTGCCGAGGTGTTGTCTGACCTGTCCCTGACAGACAGCCCAATGGAAAAACTGACTGCTAATCTGTGTGCCGGACCCACACTAACCGCGCATCCAACCGAGGCCAAACGGGTCACCGTACTGGAAATCCACCGGCGGATTTATCGCAACCTTGTTAGTCTGGAAGCGCAACGCTGGACCCCAACTGAGCGCGCCGAATTGCTGAAAAACCTGGAAGGTGAAATTGACCTCCTGTGGCTGACCGGTGAACTTCGCCTGACGCGGCCAAGCCTGCACGATGAGATCGAGTGGGGTTTGCAATTCTTCAGGGACGCAATCTTTGACGCTGTCCCGCAAGTCATGGATCGGTTCGATCAAGCCTGCCTGCACATGCTGGGAAAGACCTTGAGCAAAACGCCCAGTATTCGCTTTCACAGCTGGATCGGAGGCGACCGGGACGGCAATCCGAATGTCACGACAGAGATGACCGCGCTGGCCTTGCAACGTGGGCGCGAAACGGTTCTGGACCTCTACGGTCAAGCCCTTAAACAAGCCGCAAGCAAGCTGAGTATCAGTGCGCTAATATTGCCGCTGCCCGAACCACACAGGACACGTGTACAAGAAATTGTCGACCGGGCTCCGGACACTGACCGCAATCAGAACGAACCGTTCCGGAAGGCTCTGGATGCCATACGCCTTCGGCTGATAAAAGACGGCTATAACCACATTTCGCAGTTCGTGAACGATCTAAACGCGCTTGATGCCGCTTTATGCGCGGTCAAAGCCGAAAATCTGGCGCGAAGACATATCCGCCCACTGCGCCGGGCCGCAGCGGTTTTTGGGTTCCGTACCGCAACGCTGGACATACGCCAGAATTCCACCGTCACAACCGATGTTCTGGCCGAAATTTGGTCACAATCCGGGCTGGCATTGGAATATGGTACGCCCGAATGGTCTGCCCGTTTGCGGGCCGAATTGGCCGATCAGAACTTGCCCTATCAAAATCGGGAAGCGCTGAGTGATGAGGCCCAAGAGCTCCTCGCCCTCCTGACACTTGTTTACAGCGTTCGATCGGGACCAGACCCCAAGGCTATCGGACCATTCATCCTGTCAATGACCCGTTCCGCCGACGACATTCTCGGTGTCTATCTTCTGGCCCGGTACGCAGGATTCGGGTCCGAAACTCTGGATTTATCAGTGGTCCCACTGTTCGAGACGATTGCCGACCTGCGCAATGCCCCAGCGATATTGCTGGACGTTCTTGATGTTCCGCTTTCCCGCCGCAGCCTTAAAACCGAAGGTAACGTGATCGAGGTGATGCTGGGTTACTCAGATAGTGGCAAGGATGGCGGCTATTTCTGTTCAACTTGGGAATTGGAACGCGCGCAACGCAGGATTGTCACGGCACTGGCCTCGCAAGGTTTCAAGGCTACATTTTTTCATGGGCGCGGCGGCTCTGTCAGCCGGGGCGGAGCACCTACCGGGCGCGCCATCGCCGCACAACCCAGCGGAACCATTGCCGGACGCTTGCGTGTTACGGAACAGGGTGAGGTTGTTTCGACCAAGTATGCTAACCGCGGCACAGCTGCAGCGCATCTGGAATTACTGCTCTCAAGCACGCTTCGACATACGGCTAACCCCAGCGAAACCCCGTCCCGGCCCGAATTTGACGATGCGCTGGATGCCCTATCGGAACTGTCGCAAACAGCCTATGTATCGCTTCTGCAGATGCCGGGTTTTCTGGACTACTTCCAGCAGGCCAGCCCCGTCGAGGAACTTGCTCGCCTAAAAATCGGCTCCCGCCCGACCCGTCGGTTCGGCGCAGCTAGTCTCGATGATCTGCGGGCTATTCCATGGGTTTTTGCGTGGTCGCAGAACCGCCACCTGATTACCGGTTGGTACGGGTTTGGTGCAGCCATGGCCAGCTTTCGCAAGTTCCGAGGTTCGCGCGGTGACGAAGTTTTGCAAGAAATGTTTCAGAAATCTCGCCTGTTCCGCCTCGCTGTCGATGAGATGGAGAAATCGCTCTATCAGGCTGATATGGGCATCGCCACGCAATACGGCGAACTGGTGCGCGATAAGTACATCCGCCAAAGCATCTCTCAGGCGATCAAAACAGAATTCAATAACGCTTGCAGCGCTGTGCAGTTTCTGACTGGCGGTCAGACAATAGGTCACCGTTTTCCCCGGCTGTGCGAACGGTTTGATCGCAAACGGGCGGAGCTGGCTCGCATTCACGCATTGCAAGTCGAACTGCTGCAACAAGCCCGAACCAAATCGCAAGCAGGATCAGTCCCTGTGCCGCTACTGCAATCCATGAACGCTATTTCCGCTGGCCTTGGCTGGACCGGCTAACCAATTTCAAGAGATATGCCCCGTGAATGTCCCGCATCGTCTAGACGGTTTTTTCACCCAATCCCTATCCGACCGTGACCCTGAGCTTTTTGGTTCGATCACACCTGAGCTGGGCCGCCAGCGCGACGAGATCGAGCTGATCGCGTCCGAGAACATCGTCTCTGCCGCCGTGATGGAGGCGCAGGGCTCGGTGATGACCAACAAATACGCCGAAGGCTATCCCGGTCGGCGGTATTATGGCGGCTGCCAATTCGTTGATATCGCTGAAAACCTGGCCATCGACCGCGCCAGGCAGCTGTTTGGGTGTGACTTCGCCAACGTGCAGTCGAACTCGGGCAGCCAGGCCAACCAGGGCGTGTTCCAGGCGCTGATCCAACCCGGCGACACCATTCTGGGCATGAGCCTGGATGCAGGCGGTCACCTGACCCACGGCGCGCGCCCCAACCAGTCGGGCAAGTGGTTCAACGCGGTGCAGTACGGCGTCCGCAAGGAAGACAACATGCTGGATTATGATCAGGTCGAGGCGCTGGCGAAAGAGCATAACCCCAAGCTGATCATCGCCGGAGGCTCGGCCATCCCGCGCGTGATCGACTTTGCCCGCATGCGCGAGATCGCCGACATGGTCGGTGCCTATCTGCACGTGGACATGGCGCATTTCGCCGGTCTGGTTGCGGCAGGCGAACACCCCAGCCCCTTCCCGCACGCGCATGTGGCGACGACGACCACGCACAAGACCCTGCGCGGTCCGCGTGGTGGCATGATCCTGACCAATGATGAAGATATCGCTAAGAAAGTGAATTCGGCGATCTTCCCCGGCATTCAGGGCGGCCCGCTGATGCATGTGATCGCGGCCAAGGCCGTGGCCTTCGGCGAGGCTCTGCAGCCTGCGTTCAAGGACTATATCAAGCAGGTCGTCGTCAATTCGCAGGCATTGTCGGATCAGCTGATCAAGGGCGGTCTGGACACGGTGACCCACGGCACCGACACCCATGTGGTGCTGGTCGACCTGCGCCCCAAAGGCGTGAAGGGCAACGCGACCGAAAAGGCCCTGGGCCGCGCGCATATCACCTGCAACAAGAACGGCGTGCCGTTTGATCCTGAAAAACCGACCATCACCTCGGGTATCCGTCTGGGCTCGCCTGCTGGCACCACCCGTGGCTTTGGCGAGGTCGAATTCCGCCAGATCGCCGACTGGATCATCGAAGTGGTCGACGGGCTGGCCGCCAATGGCGAAGACGGCAACAGCGCCGTCGAAGCCAAGGTCAAGGCCGAGGTCGCGGACCTCTGCGCGCGCTTCCCTCTCTATCCGAACCTGTAAGACGAAGGACCCTTACCCATGAGCTTTCATAACATCGACCAAGCCCCTGCTCGCCTGAACCGCAGCGAACTGGCCGTTCCGGGCAGCCAACCCGGAATGTTCGAAAAGGCCGCACAATCAGATGTAGATGTGATCTTCCTCGATCTGGAAGACGCGGTCGCGCCTGATGAAAAGGAACAGGCCCGCAAGAACATCATCGAGGCGCTGAACGATATCGACTGGGGCAACAAAACCATGTCGGTGCGGATCAACGGGCTGGATACGCATTATATGTATCGCGACGTGGTGGATGTGGTCGAACAGGCTGGCGAACGGCTGGACCTGATCATGATCCCCAAGGTTGGCACCGCTGCGGACGTCTATGCGGTCGATATGCTGGTAACGCAGATTGAGGACGCCAAAGGCTACAAGAAACGGATCGGGTTCGAACACATCATCGAAACCGCGCTTGGGATGCAGAATGTCAGCGAGATTGCGGCAGCTTCCAAACGCAATGAAAGCCTGCATTTCGGAGTGGCCGACTATGCGGCGTCAACCCGTGCCCGGACCACGATCATCGGCGGCGTAAACCCTGACTATTCCGTTCTGACGGACCCGGATGCTGACGGAGACCGCATGACGCATTGGGGCGATATGTGGCACTATGCGCTGGCGCGCATGGTAGTCGCTGCGCGTGCCAATGGCCTGCGCCCGATTGATGGTCCGTTTGGCGACTTTCAGGATCCCGACGGCTACCGAGCGGCTGCCAAACGCGCGGCGGTTCTGGGATGTGAAGGCAAATGGGCCATCCACCCCAGCCAGATTGCCCTGGCCAATGAGGTCATGTCGCCATCCGAGGCCGAAGTCACCAAGGCACAGCGCATTCTTGTCGCCATGGCCGAGGCTGAATCGGCGGGCAAAGGCGCTGTGTCTCTGGATGGCCGTCTGATCGACTATGCCTCAATCCGTCAGGCCGAAGTGCTGGTCGAAAAAGCAGGCCAGATCGCAGCGGCTTGATCGCATCATGACTGTGCAATCGTCCATATCGCTGCGCGATAGAGCCGCCGCCATCTTTGCCGAAGCCGTCGTCGCGGCGGACCCGGCGAAGTGCCTGCGCCAACGGTTGCAATCAGCCCCATTGCCATCACCAGAACATGGCGGGCGCAGCATCCTGATTGCAATTGGGAAGGCTGCCCCTGCCATGATGGAGGAGGCATTGCAGCATGTTCAGGGCGATCATGTCGCCCTGATCGTAACCCATAGCGACAACCGGAGCGAAGTCCCCGGTGCGACGGTTTTGACCAGCGGGCACCCCATCCCGGATGAACGCGGTTTGAAAGCCGGGCGACAGATCATCGCTTTGCTCAGCGCAGCACGTAATCAGGATCAAATCATAGCACTGATCTCCGGCGGGGGGTCGGCCTTGGTTCCCGCGCCTGTTGATGGTTTGACCCTTTTGGACAAAATTGCGGTCAATGAGGTTTTGTTGTCTTCCGGGCTGGACATCGTTCAGATGAACCTTGTGCGCCAGCACCTGAGCCAGCTCAAAGGCGGCGGGTTTTTGCTGCACGGCGCACCTGCCCCGATCACGGCGTATATCCTGTCGGATGTCATCGGTGATGATCTTCGGGCCGTAGCCAGCGGACCAACCGCCTTACCAATCGGAAGCCACGCGGACGCCCGCAGAACCTGCATCGAGGCCGGGATCTGGCACCGGCTACCAAAAGCCGTCCGTGCCCATCTGGAGAAAAGTATTCCTGAACATTCCATAGCAGTTGAGGCAACAAATAGCCTGATTGGGTCGAACACAATTAGTTTGGAAGCCGCGTTTCGCTATGCGGCGCAGAACTACCGTACTGAAATTGTGTCCGACGCGTTGATTGGAGATGTGTCCGACGCGGCTGAACGGATTTTCCAAGCAGCTTTGTCCGCCACTTTGAACCGCCCAACCGCCCTGCTGTTTGGTGGTGAAACGACTGTACGTCTGCAAGGAACGGGTTGCGGCGGGCGCAACCAGGAATTGGCACTGCGCGTCGCCCAACTGACGCAAGACCGCACGATACCCGGAAATTGGATTTTTCTTAGCGGTGGTACGGATGGCCGCGATGGCCCAACCTCGGCAGCTGGCGCGATAGTGGATGCAGGGACGCTCACCCGAATCCGCGCGTCGGGACATGACCCTACCGCTCTGTTGGCGAGCAACGACAGTCATAAGGCTTTGACGCTGTCTGGTGATCTTCTGATGACCGGAGCGACCGGGACCAATGTAGCCGACATTCAGATAATGCTGCTTGGGTCTAACGTTTGAAAGCCCGCGAATAGATGGGCAGATACTTAGATCCGTATTAAGCGATCTTCAGGTTTCAAACTCATCAAAGAGACACACACCGACCACAATTGCTGGATGCTGGCGAGGAACGATTTCGAACTTAAGCCGAACTATGACAAAGTGATCAAGGGTGTCGGAGAGTTGTCACACCAACTTATAGTCGACAAAGAAATTCTGATGTTCGAATTTCGAGCGGCCCCTGTTTGTCTCACTCTCGGAGTTAGAGATGGTTGTTTTCAATGCGAACATTCAGGCCTTAGTGCAACCAATTATCCAGATTCGGTATATTCTCGATTGCTACCCACGGCGGTTCTATCACAGAGGTCAGGCATGCTATCGGCAATACCGTCTAGTCATAGGAATTTGAGTTCTAGAATTTTTCTGTCAGCATCATTATTTTACTAGCAGGAAAAAATGGTGCTATGGTAGACCGAGTTGGATTGGGTAATGCACGTCGTCTTGTTGCAGAACCCGTTCGGACAAGTGTAGCAAGACATTGAAAGAATGAAATTGAAAAAAAACGACAAAGAAATGGCGACAAATCTGACACAGGATCCGCATTCTGTTCGCTCGGGTGACAGAGAAAAAGTTCTTGAAGTTGCCATTGGTCGCGAGGTTCGCGCTTTTCGCAAAAAGCAGAATACTACGGTCGCGGAATTGGCTCAGCTGACCGGATTGTCGATTGGTATGCTGTCCAAGATCGAAAACGGGAACACATCGCCTTCCCTGACGACTTTGCAATCGCTTGCTGATGCGCTTTCAGTTCCTCTGACAAGCTTTTTCAGACAATTTGAAGAGCGCCGCGAGGCGGTTCATACCAAAGCGGGTGAGGGCGTCGAGTTAGAGCGCGAAGGAACACGCGCCAATCATCAATATAATTTGTTGGGGCATATTGGTGCCAACGGTTCTGGGGTAATCGTAGAGCCCTACCTGATCACCCTGACCGTTGAATCCGACGTGTTCCCAACATTTCAACATGATGGAATCGAGACGATCTACATGCTGGAAGGCGAGGTAGATTACCGCCACGGAGACAAGATTTACCCTCTGAAACCGGGTGACACCTTGTTCTTTGACGCCGACGCACCGCACGGTCCGGAACGGTTGGTGAATCTGCCGGCACGCTACATTTCAGTGATCAGCTATCCGCAGACAAATTGACCGGCTTGCGCAACAAGAAATCCGTGGGTCTGTCATAGCCGACGTGGCTGCCGGTACTTACGATTGTAAATCCAAGCCTTGAAAACACACGGTGGTTTTCAGTGAGTTCCACGCGCGTTTCCAGTTCCAACGCTGATAGACCAAGGTCTGCTGCACGACTTGCAGCGTGATCTACCAAAGTGCGGCAGATACCCCGCCCCCGCATTCCTTCCTTCACCGCCAGCTTTCCTAGGTACAAGTTGTTGGCTTTGGGCGTCAAAAACATGCACGCGAATAGCGGTTGGCCCATGGCCCAGATTTCACCACCACCCCTGCAATGCGCCTGCATTCCTTCCACCGTTAGATTATGGATAGACGAAGGAGGATTAATTCGGGCATCCATATACCGAAATGACGCGCGAAGCAGTGCAAGCGCGTCATACAATGCGAAGTCATCGGGCTGAATGAGCCAAGGTGTTTTGCCTGCATCAGTCATATGAGCCAAAACACGTCAAGGTGATCGCTTACTTTGACAAAGGCGGCTCTGTTTCCAGATCCGGCCATATACCGGGAGAGGTCGGTAATCCGTCGTCAAACTGACTAAGGTAGTCCAACATCATTGGGCGGTTGTCGATAAACCCCTTGTAGGTGGCGAGTTCAACCGGAAGGTCGCGAACAACACGGTGCAGCCGGCGACCCCATTTCGGAACCGTCATCAGATCTTGAAAACTGCAAAGATAGCAACGGATTGGGAATACTAGCGCGTTTGATCGCGGCAATCGGAAGAATGTTTGCAATTCGACCCGAAGATGCTGCTTATGGGCTATGTTTTCGGGCGTCAGTGTGGTCTTTTGGATGCCCCATTTGTGATAGTTTTCCGGGCTGGTATCCAACAGCGGGTTCACCGTCATGGTCCAGTTCAGCCGCCGTGCTGGAGCGCCCTGTTGAATGTTCAGCAGAAACTTCAGCGCGCGCTTGAAAATCCCCATTTCATGGGCTTTTGGAACCGGCGCGTGCCATTCGAAAAAATTCATGCCGATGTCGAAATCCAGGCTCCAATCGGCCTGGGTCGTGACCATACCAGCGTCCATCCACAACATCTCGTCCCGCTGGTCCAGCACTGCGAAATCGCCTTGCGCCTGACGGGTAATGTACTCCATCGGCCCGTAAGGCAGCGTGGTTTCATCCATGAAGGTAAAGCTGTGATCGATCCCCAGTGGCTTGTTGATCCAGCGCCACTGGTTGCCGTTACGGTGCAGTTCGAACAGGTCCGGGTAGTCCTCGGATTTGCTGACCATGATCAGTTCCAGCAGGTCCCAGCCCGCCAAGGTCATATGCGGCAGAGACTGACAGCGCAGCGGGTCCTGATCCAGAACGATGGCGCGGTCTTTCATTTCCGAGACATAGTGTTCATCCACGTCGAACCGCATCTCATAGACCGAGCCCTCGGGCCCGCCCCTATGCTGCTCCATGTTGACCGAATACATGTAGCTGTCTTCGTGGAACGGAAACGGAAAGCGTTTGATCGCCCATTCCGAGTTGTGGAACGTATAGTCGTCGCGGAAGGACTCGTCGTTGAATTGAATGGTCATGGTGGGCCTCCTCTCAGCGGTCCAGCACGAGGGACTTGCCCTCGAAACGCGATACGCAGGGCATGATTTTCTTGCCTGCTGCCTTTTCTTCGTCGGTCAGCCAGTGATCGCGATGAACAAAATTGCCGTCGTGATCCAGCACAACGGTTTCGCATTGGCCACAGGCCCCGCCACGGCACAGATACGGGGCGTCGACACCTTCGCGTTCGATAGCCTCCAGAAGGCTTTCGTTTTCACCCACATGAATGACCTTGTCGGAAGACGCCAGACGCACTTCGAACGGTTTGCCGGGCTGAGGCGCCAAGAACTCTTCGTAATGCACGCAATCTTCGGGCCAGCCTTCGGCGGCGGCAGTGTTGCGCACCCAATCGATCATGCCCTTTGGTCCGCAGACATAGACATGGGTGCCCAGGGGTTGCCCGCTGAGAAGGTTTTCCAGATCAATCGCCTGATTCTGATCGTCGTAATACAGATGCGTTTCGTTTGGATGCCTGTCTGTCAGTTGATCCGCATAAGATGCCAGCGCCTGATTGCGACAGGCATAGTGCAGCTCCCAATGACCGTGCAGCAGTTCGAGCTGTTTGATCTGCGCCAGAAACGGGGTGATCCCGATACCACCGGCCAGAAACAGATGTTTGCGGGCCCGCAAATCAAGCGAGAACAGGTTGACCGGGTAGCTGATGGTCATCTCGTCGCCCAGCTTGACCTGACGGTGCATGAACAACGACCCTCCCCTGCCCTGATCATCGCGGCGAACCGAGATCGTATAGGATGATTGATCGAACGGATCGGACATCAGGGAATAAGGGTTGAGCCGCGTGATGCCGCCATCCTGCATTTCGACCACGGTATGAGCACCGCCCGAAAAGGTTGGCAACTGTCTGCCGTCAACGCGTTCGAACCGGAACCGTGTTACCAATTCGTTCAGCGGGGTAATTTCTGTAACTTTGACCTGAATTTTCTCTGCGCCACTCATTCGTAGATTCCCTTCGGCTCGGGCACGTTCCCATGATCCTCGGCGTCAACGCGGACGCCCTGATAGGCGGCAAGGCGGCGGGAATAGTGGTCGCGCACAAAAAGGTTTAAACCACAGTGCGAGCAGACAAACGGATCGACCTCGACATCATCGGTAATGCCCTTGCAGTGCACACATTGCATACGGCGCGCAGTCGAGCCGCGATGCTCGGTCTGGATCGCGGTATGTGGCAAGCCAACGGCCATCACCTCATTCATGGCCTGACCCATCATGCCCTCTGTGCCGGTCAGATAGACTTGTAGCCCCATATGCGCGTCCTCGAGAACGCGGCGAATACGATGCAGCGCGGCCTCATAAGAAGGACCTTCGTAGAATTGTGCTGGGTTTAGCGCCTGCAGTCTGTCCGAAAAATCTGTGCCTTTCGGGATGTAAATCAGATGGGTTTTAGCCATCAGGTCGGGTGTCGCTATGTCAATAACAGCTTCGGCCCCTTCGGCCTCGGCGATCATGAGATGATGTTCACCTGAGCGAACCTCTAGCGTACCCCAGACCGGGCGGCTTGCGATTGACTTGGGAAATTCGAACTTTGACATTGTGCCCTCAAATAGGAAAAGGGCGCCTCGGTGTGTCCGTTGCGCCCCCTTAAACTCAGCCCTTTGCGGTTCTGATCGATTTGTCCTGGTCGTAGAACGGCATCTCTTCCGCAGTCGCTGCTATTTCTGTCCCGTCGCCGTTTCGCACCGTCAGCTGGGTGCCGGGTGAGGCACAGGCGACTGGCATCCGCGCGATACCTACGTTGTGGCCATTGATCTCGGAATACATGCCGAAGGTGACAACGCCGACCTTTTCGCCGTTTTGCAGCAGATCCGCGCCCTCATCCGCCGGAATTGTACCGTCCAGTTTGACACCGTAGATCTTGAATCGCTCTTTACCTTTCGAGGCGTAGTGGTTCTCGGCACCGATAAAACCAGTTTTGCCCGGTGAGACTGTAAATTCCAGGCCCAACTCCCAAAGGGTATCGCCGCATGTTTCATCGACGAACGGATAGGTTTCCGAATTGTCGCCTGGATAGAACAGAAGGTAGCTTTCGGTTCGCAGCAGATCGAGTGTCGAGAACTGGACCGGAACGATGCCCATATCCTTGCCCTCGGCCAGGATGTTGTCCCAAAGGTGCACGGCATGCTTGGCCTGACAGAAAATCTCGTACCCGCGCTCACCGGTGTAGCCGGTCCGCGAAATCATAACCGGGCAACCATAGAGCTTGGTTTGCATGATACCGAAGTAGGCCAGATCACGAATTCCGGGAACATGCTTGGCCAGGAAGTCCACCGCAACCGGTCCCTGCAAAGACATGTCGTGCATGTCGTCGTCAAAGATGACCGAACAATTCTTTCCAGCCGCCACTGATGTCAGCTGCTCCATACCCGTTCCTGTGCCGTGCACGACAAGCCACGTGTTCACTGACAGGCGGTAGATGATGCAATCGTCAACGAACTTGCCTTCGGGATTCAGGATCGACGCATAAGTCGACCGACCCGGCATGATTTTTTCCACGTTCCGCGTGGTAACGCGGTCAATAACATAAGCCGCATCTTCGCCGACCACGTGAACCTTTTTCAGACCCGATACATCCATTAGACCGGCCTTAGTACGGATGGCTTCGTAATCCGCCTTGGCGCGTTCCGGGCTATGGTCATAGAACCATGCGGTTCCCATACCGTTCCAGTCTTCTAACTCGCCGCCGATCTCGGCATGGCGCTGCGCAAGGGCGGACGTCCTCCAAAGAATGGCCATTGTTCAGCTCTCCCGTTAATTGCTTTTTTGTTGACCATATTGAGGCCGATGTCAGATTGAAAATCAACACCCATGTGCAGATTTTTTTCCTGTTGGGAATATTAGGCTGCAATTTGTGCACCCTAATACAAATTACCGAGAATGACATAAGTGGTTATTTATCAATGCCATGGGTTGAATTTCGACGGACCCAAAAGTGCATGAAACAAATGCCTAAAAGATGTTTGCCCCACATATCTATTGACAGGTCGCCAATGAAATTGTCCCCTGAGTAGATAAATATTCCCAGCAGGAAATTCTTCGCAGAAAGACCTCCTGCTGCAACAACAGGGAGACTACGAAGTGGATGGTAATCTAAATGCACTAACGACGGTCTTTACCGAGTTCTACTACTGGGTAACGGTCGTTTTCATGTTCCTGATCCATGTGGGCTTTTGCATGTACGAGGTCGGTGCCAGTCGTGCCCGCAACCATATGCACACATTGATGAAAAACATCATGATCATCCCGCTGGTAACGGTCACGTTCTTCTTCTTTGGATGGTGGATTTACTGGGCCTTTCCGAACTTTCCGTTCTGGGGCGGTCTGGACACCGAAGCGGGCGCTGCCAATCTGCCCTGGGCTGATACGATGGCGACCAATTTAAGTGACAGAATCACCGGCGTCTTCTGGGCCGCGTTCTTGCTGTTCTCATGGACTGCCGCCTCGATCGTTTCAGGTTCTGTAATCGAGCGGATCAGATCTTCTGCCCTGTGGGTCCATGCCGTGATGATTGGTTCTGTCTGGTGGATCATAGACGCTGCGTGGGGCTGGCACTATGGCGGCTGGATGGTACGCCTTCTTGGATACCACGACGCCTATGCTTCAGGCGTTATCCACGCGATTGCAGGTGGTTACGCCCTTGGCGTGATTATGGTTCTGGGCCCACGCCTGGGTAAATTTGCCAAGGACGGTACGCCGCGGGATATTCCGCCGCACAACCCCTGGATGCTAACCATCGGGATATTCCTTATCTACACTGGTTTCTGGGGCTTCTACGCCGCGTGTAACGTTCCAGCGATCTCGCCTGAGGCAATCGACGGTCAAATCACAGGTGTGACTTGGACCGCAACCAACATCTATCTGGCCCCAACTACGCTCTCCGCGATTACCTTCAACTTCCTGATGTCGCTGTCCGGCGGGTTGATGGCAGCGTATGTGGTTTCCAAAGGCGACGCCTTCTGGACATTCTCGGGCGGTCTGGCCGGAATTATCACCGCATCGGCAGGTAACGATCTGTATCACCCGATCCAGGCAATGATCATTGCCGCCATCGGTGTCGTGATCGTTTACAAACTGCACTATTGGGTTGAGCGTCGGTTCAAGCTGGATGATGCCGTTGGGGCTGTCGCCGTGCATGGCTACGCAGGGTTCGTTGGCTTGGTGATTTCGGGCTTTGTCCTCTGGGGTGTGCCTTCTTCTCCATATGAAGGCTACGCGACGATTAACCCGGTCGGTCAAATCACTGGTGCTGTCATCATGTTCTTTGTTCTTGGCTTCTTGCCAGGTTGGATTCTGGCGAAAATTCAATCGGCCGCTGGTGTTCTGCGCATCCCGGAAGAAGTTGAACTTCAGGGTCTCGATTACGCTGAACACCATGCCTACGAAGACGCCAAAGCCGCGATTATTGCAGCCGACAAGGAAGAACTGGCTGCCCGTGGCGTAGCAGCTAAGTAAGGGAGAAAAATATGTCTACCAATGGATATACAAATTGGGCCGTGGATCTGGCCGAAGTCGGACCAATCTATCCCTTCCAAGGTTACGAAGTTCTGATGGTCATTGTGGGCGTCATATTCTGGATCGGATGGCATCGCATCCAATTTGTCCGGGAAGGCGAGCACCTTGAGAAAGCCCGTCACACCGGCGACGAAGAAAAAGTGAAAGCACAGCTGGAACGATACTGATCCTGCATTGAAAGCTGGCAATGGGCATAAATTCAAATTCTTGCCCATTGCCTCTCAGGAAAATTTATTTCCTATGATTATTGATGTCCGTTTGAATTGTTGGTACCGTAGAATCATAACGAAACACACAAGGAGATCTGCCAGCCATGTGCGGAATTGTTGGATTATTCCTCAAAGACCAGTCTCTTGCGCCCCAACTGGGCAATATGCTGACAGACATGCTGATTACGATGACGGATCGAGGCCCCGACAGTGCGGGGATTGCGATTTATGGTGAGGAATCAGGTGGCAAGACTAAGATGACGCTGCAGTCGCCCAATCCCAAGGACGACTTTGCCGGTCTAGCCGAAGAGCTGGGGCAGCACTTGGGCCTGGTGGTAAGCCAGACTGATAATGACACGCACACTGTGCTGGAAGTTCCGGCCGGGCAGTTTGAAGCGGCACGGGCCGCGTTGGCAGAAATCCGGCCTTCGGTCCGGATCATGAGCCGGGGCGAGATGCTGGAGATCTACAAGGAAGTTGGCCTACCCAAAGACGTGGCCGCGCGCTTTGACATCAGCAGCATGAGCGGCACGCATGGCATTGGTCATACACGCATGGCAACGGAATCTGCGGTCACGACGATGGGTGCGCACCCGTTCAACACCGGACCCGATCAGTGTCTGGTTCACAACGGCTCGCTGTCAAACCACAACTCGCTGCGCCGCAAGCTGCGTCGCGAAGGAGTGGTAATCCAAACCGAAAACGATACCGAGGTCGGTGCCGCCTATCTGACCTGGAAGATGATGAACGGGGCCACCTTGGGTGAGGCGCTGGAAAGCAGCCTTGAGGATCTGGATGGCTTCTTCACCTTTGTTGTCGGCACCAAGGATGGGTTCGGCGTGGTCCGCGATCCGATCGCCTGCAAACCGGCAGTAATGGCCGAGACCGATCAATACGTGGCCTTTGGCAGCGAATATCGGGCGCTTGTGAACCTGCCCGGCATTGAAGACGCCCGCGTCTGGGAGCCGGAACCGGCAACGGTTTACTTCTGGTCCCACAACGACAGGCCGACAACGACGGAAAAGGCCGCCTGACATGCAGACCTATGATCTTGAAGCAAACGGCCTGCGCGGGCTGAACGCAACGCTGCAATCGCAATCCACCGAGACGAACCAAACCAGCTGGGAGGTTGTGAACCCCAAGGGCAGCCACGCGATTGCCGTCGGGCTGGACGCGCCCATCGAAGTGACAGTCAAGGGGTCCACCGGCTACTACTGCGCTGGCATGAACCAGCAGGCGACGGTCAAGGTTGAAGGCTCGGTCGGGCCTGGCGTGGCCGAGAACATGATGTCCGGTCAGGTGATCGTCGATGGCGATGCCAGCCAGTATGCCGGGGCCACGGGTCATGGCGGGTTGCTTGTGATCAAGGGCAATGCAAGCTCGCGTTGCGGAATTTCGATGAAAGGCATCGACATCGTTGTGCATGGCAGTATCGGCCACATGTCGGCCTTTATGGCACAGGCCGGTAACCTTGTGGTCTGTGGCGATGCAGGCGACGCGCTTGGCGACTCGCTGTATGAAGCGCGACTGTTCGTGCGCGGCTCGGTCAAAAGTCTCGGCGCTGACTGCATCGAGAAAGAAATGCGCCCCGAGCACCTGGAGATTCTGAAGGACCTGCTGGATCGCGCAGGCGCGGACGCCAGTCCGGAAGAGTTCAAACGCTACGGCTCAGCTCGCGAACTGTACAACTTCGACATCGACAATTCCGCCGCTTACTGAGGAAGAAGGGTATGAAAGATATGGACGATCAGATCCCCCGCACCCTGCCGATCCAGTCGGCGACATTTTCCAACCCGATCAATGCCGAGATCCGTCGCGCCGCAGCCACGGGCATCTATGACATCCGCGGTGGCGGTGCCAAGCGCAAGGTGCCCCATTTTGACGACTTGCTGTTTCTGGGCGCGTCGGTGTCACGCTATCCGTTGGAAGGCTATCGCGAACGCTGCGACACCTCGGTAACGCTGGGCACGCGCTTTGCCAAGAAACCGATTGAACTGGACATTCCGATCACCATTGCGGGCATGAGCTTTGGCGCGCTCTCTGGCCCGGCGAAAGAAGCCTTGGGCCGGGGCGCATCGGCAGCTGGCACGTCAACCACCACCGGTGACGGCGGTATGACACCCGAGGAACGCGGTCACTCCAGCAAGCTGGTCTACCAGTATCTGCCCTCGCGCTATGGCATGAACCCAAACGACCTGAGGAAGGCCGACGCGATCGAGATCGTGGTCGGTCAGGGTGCCAAACCCGGTGGCGGCGGTATGCTGCTGGGACAGAAGATTAGCGACCGTGTGGCCGAAATGCGCACCTTGCCCAAGGGTATCGACCAGCGCTCGGCCTGTCGCCATCCTGACTGGACCGGCCCGGATGATCTGGAAATCAAGATCCTCGAATTGCGTGAGATTACAGACTGGCAAGTGCCGATTTATGTCAAGGTTGGCGCGACCCGCCCCTATTATGATACGGCATTGGCGGTAAAGGCCGGTGCCGATGTGGTGGTGATGGACGGGATGCAGGGCGGTACGGCCGCGACGCAGGACGTCTTTATCGAACATGTGGGCCTACCGACGCTTTCGTGCATTCGCCCTGCCGTGCAGGCGCTGCAGGATCTGGGTGTGCATCGCGAGGTTCAGCTGGTGATCTCGGGCGGAATCCGCACCGGAGCCGATGTCGCGAAAGCTTTGGCGCTTGGCGCGGATGCGGTGGCCATTGGCACCGCAGCGCTGGTGGCGCTTGGCGACAACGATCCGAAATGGGAAGCCGAGTATCAGAAGCTGGGCACTACCACCGGAGCCTATGACGACTGGCACGAAGGTCAGGATCCAGCAGGCATTACTACACAGGATCCCGATCTTGCCGCCCGTCTAAACCCGGTCGAGGCCGGACGCCGTCTGCGCAACTATCTCAAGGTGATGACGCTTGAGGCACAGACCATCGCGCGGGCCTGTGGTCACAACCACTTGCACAACCTCGAACCCGAAGACCTATGCGCCCTGACCATGGAGGCAGCCGCGATGGCCCGAGTGCCATTGGCCGGTACCAGCTGGTACCCGGGCAAAGAAGGGTTCTGAAAAATAATTGCGCGGCTCTCTGACAAGGGCCGCGTTTTGCATTTGAACAACGAAAAACAACAGGGAAAGGAAAGCCATCGTGACGACAGATCTCGCAGCTTTCGCAAAAGAAAAAGGCGTCAAATACTTCATGATCTCTTTCACCGACCTGTTCGGTGGGCAGCGGGCTAAGCTAGTGCCCGCACAGGCGATAGCCGACATGCAAGAAGATGGCGCGGGTTTTGCCGGGTTTGCTACCTGGTTGGACATGACCCCGGCGCATCCTGACATGTTGGCAGTGCCGGACCCCTCCTCAGTCATTCAATTGCCGTGGAAGCCCGAGGTGGCTTGGGTTGCTGGCAACTGTGTGATGGAAGGCAATGACGTCGCTCAGGCTCCACGCAACGTGTTGAGACGCCTGATCGGCGAGGCCGCCGAAATGGGCATGCATGTCAAGACCGGCATCGAGGCCGAGTTCTTCCTGTTGACCCCTGATGGCGAGCAAATCAGCGACCCGTTCGATACCGCCGAAAAACCTTGCTATGATCAGCAGGCGGTGATGCGCCGCTATGACGTGGTGCGCGAGATCTGCGACTACATGCTGGAATTGGGCTGGGGACCCTATCAGAACGACCACGAAGACGCCAATGGCCAATTCGAAATGAACTGGGAGTTCGATGATGTCCTGCGCACCGCGGACAAGCACTCCTTCTTCAAGTTCATGACAAAGTCGGTGGCCGAAAAACACGGCTTCCGCGCTACTTTCATGCCCAAGCCCGTTGAAGGGCTGACTGGTAATGGTTGCCACGCCCATATCTCGGTCTGGGATGCGCCTGGGGCAGAGTCCAAAACGAACGTCTTTGCCGGTGAAGGCGAAGGCCCGACTGGCGAGGTTGGGCTGGGTGAACAGGGCAAGTACTTCCTGGGCGGGATCATGAAACATGCAAGTGCTCTGGCCGCGATCACCAACCCGACCGTGAACAGCTACAAGCGCATCAACGCGCCGCGCACCATGTCGGGCGCGACCTGGGCTCCCAATACCGTGACCTGGACTGGCAACAACCGCACCCATATGGTCCGAGTTCCCGGCCCGGGCCGTTTCGAGTTGCGTCTGGCCGACGGGGCCACCAACCCCTATCTGCTGCAGGCGGTCATCATCGCCGCGGGCCTGTCCGGCATCCGCTCGAAGGCTGATCCGGGGCGGCGTTGGGACATCGACATGTATGCCGAAGGACACACCGTCACCGACGCCCCTAAACTGCCGCTGAACATGCTCGACGGATTGCGCGAATACGACAACGATACTGAGCTGAAAGCCATGATGGGTCAGGAATTCTCAAGCGCATTCCTCAAAATGAAACACCAGGAGTGGAACTCCTTCGTCAGTCATTTCTCACGCTGGGAAAAAGACCACACACTCGACATCTAGACAAATCAGGGGCTGCAGACATTCTGCTGCCCCACCCCTTCGGTCAGACGGAGACCCGCACCTCGTGAACATTCTGATTTTCCAGCATTCGCCGGGCGAAAACCCCGGAGCGTTTCTGGAACACACTTCGTCATGCGGTGATACGGCCAGCATTGTGCATCTCTATGATGGTCAACCGATCCCGCAGCTCGACGAATTTGATTTGCTTCTTGTTCTGGGCGGTCCGATGGACGTCTGGGAAATCGAAGCTAACCCATGGCTTGTGCGTGAGAAGCAAGCAATCAGGACTTGGGTTCAAGACTTCAAACGTCCTTATTTTGGTATTTGTCTGGGCCACCAACTTTTGGTTGACGCGCTAGGTGGGAAATGCGCACGCATGCAAAAGCCCGAGATCGGTGTGCATTCCATCAATCTGACCGATAACACGCGGGGTGATCCGCTGTTCGAGCTCTTGCCTCATCAATTCCGGGTGCTTCAATGGCATGGAGTTGAAGCTGTTGATCTGCCAGCCGACACATCAATTCTGGCACAATCTGATGCCTCTGCTGTTCAGGCATTGCGGGTTTCGGACTGTGCGTGGAGCGTACAATTTCACCCCGAACTTGTTCAGGGCACGATCCAATCGTGGATGGGCGACCCCGCCAACCATCAATGCGCCGTTGATTGGCTTGGCTCTGCAGATGCAGCGTGGGAAATGGTTTCTGACAGCGACAAAATAGTTGAAGAACAATTCAAGATAACATCCAGTATCTATAACAGATTACGACAGATCTGATCACACGCGATCAACCCGGAACCTCAAGGTTCTTTTCGCTGTCTGCTTCAACCCTCCAATCGGGGACATCGTTGACAAGCATCAGCGCAGCGCGGCGCAATGTTGTGCGCATTTTGTCCACCACTGGACCGTCCATTTCGCAATCTGCCAACGCGGCGTCAAAAGTTTCCAGCCAAAGCTCGGCATCCGCTTCACGTATCGGCACATGCGCGTGGATTTCTCGCAAGTCCATATGACCAAATCGCTCACGATAATATGCACGACCGCCCAAAAACCCGCTCAGGAATTCGAACTGCGCCTGTCTTGTATGAGACAACCCATGACCGCGAAAATGTAGCCTGTGCAACGAATGCACCGCCGGGTCGGTCTCCATTCGGTCGTAGAACCGCTCGACAAGAGTCCGCAGCTTTTCTTCGCCACCGAGTTGATCCAAAGCCGATGACATAGGTCTCTTCTCCGAGCTGCCGTTGTCAATAAATATTGCATATCAGGAAAATAAGTTTATCACCAGTGACATGTTGGCGCGATTGATATCAAGAGAAGGATACGAAATTTCCGGGCATTCCAAGTTGCGCGAGGTGACCGGATGAGTGCCCTTGCACTGGGTCTGCTGGCAGCATTGTGCTGGGGTTTTCACGATCTTGCCGTGCGATATGTCAGCCAGACCGTCAGTGTCATTGCCGCATTGATGGCCGTGCTGGTTGCAGGGGCACTGTTACAGTTCGGTCTTGTGGCAATTTGGGCTGGGTTCGCCCCTATGTCCGCCAAGGCAGTGTCCTACGCAGTTGTAGCGGGCGGCTTTTACTTGCTGGCTGGCCTCAGCATGTATGCTGCGTTTCAGCGCGGGCCTGTACGTCTGGTTGCCCCGCTTGTCGCCAGCTATCCGGTCCTGTCTGTCACACTTGCGATTTGGCGCGGTTCCGAGGTCAGCATCTGGCATTGGCTGGCAATCATTGCCATTGGTGCCGGCGTGTCCATTGTATCGACTCGATCCGACGACAGTACAGAGTACCCTGCCGCCGGGCCGACGATTGCCTTTTCCATACTCGCTGCAGTCGGGTTCGCTGCAACGTTCGCTTTGGGTCAGTATGCAGCCGAACTGGGCGACGAATTCACTGTTTCATTGATTGGCCGTCTGACCGCTATCCCTGTGCTGGCAGCAATCGCTATTGCATCTCGCAAGTCGCTTTGGCCGGGCACACGAGCCCTGCCCCTGTTGTGCCTGATGGGTGCGCTCGATGCGGTGGCAATTCTGTGCGTCGTGTCTGCCGGGGGGTTGCCCAATGCCCAATACGCGTCCGTTACAGCGTCGATCTTCGGGTTGTTTACCGTTGTATTGGCCTGGGCAATTTTGCGAGAGGAAATGGCTTTCTTTCAATGGCTTGGATGCACCATTGCTTTTGTCGGAATTGGCTATCTCGCGACCTGAGCATCTCTCTTATCCAGCGCAATCCTATGGGCCTGATGGGCTGCAATCGCACTGTTCAGTATGCAATCAACTTCGCCCGGACGAACGGGTCCGGGATAGTGCCATGCCCCGGGGCGAATGAGGTCTTTGTGTCTCTGCAATTCACTTCGCAGGTTGAGTACGTCAATATGCGCAGGTACGTCAGGTAAAAGAAGGACAGCTTAGACATCCACCGCCCCGCTCAGTTGTTTGATCTGAGTTTGACATTCGTCCTGCGACATATCTTTGCCCCAGAATTGCTGATCCAGTGCCATGTCTGTTTGTGCCGCGCGGGTTATCAAAGCGCGGGTGCGTGCAACATTCGTCGAAGAGTGGCCAATTGACACTATCACCATACGCGTGGCGCGGCCCGCCAAACGCCAATATTGTAGCACTTTTGAACTAGCAGACTTGCTACCGCCTGATCGAAGAACGGCAGCAAATCTCAAGCTGTCAGGCCTTCGGGCTCTGGCAAGGCATTGGCGCGACAGCAGGCCGTCAGTGTGTTGGCCAGCAGGCAGGCGATGGTCATCGGTCCGACGCCACCGGGCACGGGTGTGATCGCTCCGGCGCGTTCGGCCGCGCTGGCGTAATCTACGTCACCAACCAGCTTGTTCTTGCCGTCCCGTTCAATTCGGTTGATGCCCACGTCAATCACTGTTGCACCTTCCTTGATCCAATCGCCCGGGATCATCTCGGGGCGGCCAACGGCAGCAACGACGATATCTGCGCGGCGCACAACATCAGGCAGGTCCTTGGTGCGACTGTGTGCGATGGTCACGGTGCAGCTGTCACCCAGCAACAACTGCGCCATCGGCTTACCCACGATATTCGATCGGCCCACAACAACCGCATCCATTCCCGAGAGCGAGCCATGGTAGTCGCGCAGCATCATCAAACACCCCAGCGGCGTGCAAGGCACCATCGACTTCTGCCCGGTACCCAGCAGTCCCACGTTCGAGATGTGGAAACCATCAACGTCCTTGGCCGGGTCAATCGAGTTGATCACCAGATCTTCGTTCAGGTGTTTGGGCAGGGGCAACTGCACCAGAATACCATGCACGGCTGGGTCGTTGTTCAGCTTGTCGATCAACGCCAGCAGATCTTCTTCGGACGTGTCGATGTCCAGCTTGTGCTCGTACGAGTTCATGCCGACCTCGACGGTCATCTTTCCCTTGGACCGCACATAGACCTGGCTTGCTGGGTCTTCGCCTACAAGAACCACGGCCAGGCCGGGGGTGATGCCGTTTTCTTCTTTCAGCTTTGCGACCTGGTCGGCCACCTGGCCGCGTACTTTTGCGGCAAAGGCCTTACCGTCGATAACCTGCGCTACCATCCTTTGATCCCTTCTTTTCAAAACGGATCGGGCGCACAAAGCGCCCGGTTCTTCATTCGGGGCCGAGCACGCGTTCTTCGCGGGCAATCGACCAGTCAATCAAGATGCGCCAAAGCTTCTCGGCAAGATCGGGGTCCATGCCCAACTCGTCGGAACTTGTGCGCACGCGCTGCACCACATCTTCGACACGATCCGGAATTCGGGCGGGTAGCCCCTCGCCGGGTTTCAACTGAGACGCACGATCTATGTAAGTTGCGCGCGCCACCAACATTTCAATCAATTGGCGATCCAGCTTGTCGATCTGAACCCGCAATTCCCGCATCGAGTGGCAGTCCTGCGGCGGTATCAGAGTGGGCATTTCAATCTCCTGCGGTCCGGGGATACCCCCGGACCACGAGATGTATCATTCGGGCGCTTAGAACAAGCCCTCGATCTCACCTGCGTCATTGAGGCAGATGGTTTCAGCAGCCGGTTTGCGTGGCAGGCCGGGCATGGTCATGATCTCGCCGCAGACAACCACGATGAAGCCGGCGCCTGCGGACAGGCGAACCTCGCGCACCGGAACCGAATGGCCGGTGGGCGCGCCGCGCAGGGTCGGATCAGTCGAGAAGCTGTATTGCGTCTTGGCCATGCAGACCGGTAGATTGCCGTATCCGGCCTCTTCCCATTCGCGCAACTGGTTGCGAATCTTGTTGTCAGCCAGAACCTCGTCAGCGCGGTAGATGCGCTTGGCGATGGTTTCGATCTTTTCGAACAACGGCATTTCGTCGGGGTAGATCGGTGCAAAGTTCGCAGCACCATTTTCGACGATTTCCACAACTTTCTCAGCCAGAGGCGCAGAACCGTCTGAACCGAGCTCCCAGTGACGCGACAGAACTGCTTCGACACCATGTTCGGCGCAATAGTCCTTGACGGCCTGCACTTCGTCATCGGTGTCGGTGACAAAGTGGTTGATGGCGACAACAACGGGCACGCCGAAGGATTTCACGTTCTCGATGTGACGGCCCAGGTTGGCACAGCCCGACTGAACCGCGTCGACGTTTTCGGCACCCAGATCGGCTTTGGCAACACCGCCGTTCATCTTCATCGCGCGCACGGTGGCGACCAGAACAACTGCCGACGGCGCGATGCCCGCCTTGCGGCACTTGATGTTCATGAATTTCTCGGCACCCAAGTCAGCACCAAAACCCGCTTCGGTGACAACATAATCGGCCACTTTCAGAGCGGTTTTGGTCGCGATGACCGAGTTACAGCCGTGTGCGATGTTCGCGAAAGGACCACCATGGACAAAGGCCGGGTTGTTTTCCAGCGTTTGCACCAGATTGGCTGCATCGCGTCTTTCAGCAGAACGGTCATTGCGCCTTCGGCCTTGATGTCGCGGCAGTAAACCGGGGTCTTATCGCGGCGATAGGCGACAATGATGTCACCCAGACGCTTTTCCAGGTCTTTTAGGTCGGTGGCCAGGCAGAGGATCGCCATGACCTCGGACGCCACGGTGATGTCAAAGCCGGTTTCACGCGGGAAACCGTTCGACACGCCACCCAAGCTGGCGGTGATCTGACGCAGCGCACGGTCGTTCATGTCGACCCACGACGCCACGCAACGCGACGAATGTCGATCTCGCACTCATTGCCCCAGTAGATGTGGTTGTCGATCATCGCCGACAGCAGCGAGTGGGCCGAGGTGATGGCATGGAAGTCACCTGTGAAGTGCAGGTTCATCTCTTCCATGGGAACAACCTGCGCGTAACCGCCACCCGCAGCACCACCCTTCATCCCGAAGTTCGGGCCAAGCGAGGCTTCGCGGATACAGATCATCGCGTTTTTGCCGATGCGGTTCAGGCCATCGCCCAGACCGACGGTGGTGGTTGTCTTACCCTCACCCGCAGGGGTCGGGTTGATCGCGGTCACCAGAATCAGTTTGCCGTCTTCACGACCTTGAACCGAGTTGATGAAGTCCTGGCTGACTTTCGCCTTGTCGTGGCCGTAAGGCAGCAGATCGTCACTGGAGATGCCAATTTTCGCACCGATTTCCTGAATCGGCTTCTTGTTCGCCTCACGGGCGATTTCGATGTCGGATTTGTAGCTCATTGGGTGCTGGGCTCCGTGCAAAGTAGGTTTAACGGACTCAAACCCGTCCGCATCTGCGACCGGGGAGGAATCGAATACTTTCTTTACGGTAAATAATTTTTCCCTTGGGTCAACCTTGGAAATACGAGGACATGACCGAAAGGGTATTTGTTACCCAATGGGATCACGGTTCACGCGTAACGTTTGCGCACCGCGCTAAGCCCCAACAACCAATCCTCAACGATGCGTAATTCCGGGAATGCTTTTTGCGTTGGGCTTTTAAGAAGATAATACCCAGACTGTGTTCGCACCGAGACGTCCTGAATTGGTCTGACCAACGCGCCGCTTTCAAGCAGTGGGTCGACAAGATGGGCCCAACCCAATGCGACCCCCAATCCATCGACTGCAGCTTGTATAGAGAGAGGATAGGTGTTGAAGGCCACAGCGCGCTCCATCAATGAGGTCGAAATATCATTGCCGTTGAACCACGTGTGCCATGTCATCCATTCCGCGTGACTACTGGTCACCTCAATCAGATCCAACTCTGGCAAAGCAGTTAAATCTGTCACCGTCGGATTACTATTGAGATACTCCGGGCTGCAGACCGGGAAAACAGTTTCCCCAAATAACAGCTGAGCATGATATCCAGGCCATTCCCCATCCCCGCGCAATATCGTCAAATCCATCGAATCTGAAAGGCACTCTGCATCACTGTCGGAAGACACCAACGAAATACGAATGCGATCATTAGATTTGTTGAATTTTCTTAGCTGTGGCATCAACCAGAGTGACGCAACCGAGTTGGTCGCAGAGATCGAGACTGTGTTGGCCTGATGTTTAGCCAGCATGTCACGGCTAACATCCCGCATCAGGTCCAGCGACTTTTCCACAGTTGCCAACAAAATCGCACCTTGTTGCGTCAGCGAGACCGAGCGATGACCTCTGACAAACAGCGGAACATCATAATGCTGCTCCAGCAGTCGCACCTTGCGGCTGATTGCCGTTTCAGAAATGTTGAGCACCTTGCTGGCCTGCGCAAAACTCTGCGCCTTCGCAGCCGCTTCAAATGCCAAAAGGTAATCGAGCGGTGGAAGGACCTTCCCGGTAATTGGCGCTTTCTTTGGCATCTGAAGGCGGTTTCCCAATCTGAAGATGATCGCAATCAAAAACATTTGCCCGTTTCGACTGGAAACCGATCAGGCAACTGACTGTTAAAATAGTGAAAAGTCAGATTTGCCTCAAGAATTTATAGGCAATGCCTCTCAAATTTCTGTTCTGCGTCTCGTGAAAACTTAGGCAGAATGAGAAAATTCGGGGCCGGAAGAGTCCGCAGATAAGAAATGTACGTCACTCAGGGAGCAAACATGAAACTCACAAACCTATTTTCTGCTGCAACCTTGGCAGCGGTAGCGGGCACCGGAGCGTTCGCCGAAGACAGCAGCGATCCGATCGTCATTCCAATTCACAACTGGTCCAGTCAGATCGTGATGTCTTACGTTACAGGTCAACTACTCGAAGAGATCGGTGACAACGTCGAATACGTCACAACAGACAGTCAGGCGGTCTACGAGTCGGTACGCTTGGGCGATGTCACACTTGAGATGGAAGTCTGGGAAGGTGCATTTGGCGCATCCTTCCGCGCCGCGCTGGAAAAGGGTGGTCTGCATGATGCAGGCGATCATGATGCAGTCACGCGCGAGGATTGGTGGTATCCGATGTGGACTAAGGAATCCTGCCCCGGCCTGCCTGATTGGCAAGCTTTAAACGACTGCGCGCATCTTTTCGCAACAGCGGAAACCGGGGACAAAGGCCGGTATCTGGATGGACCCGTCGACTGGTTGAAGCACGGTAAGGAACGTGCCGAAGCGCTTGATTTGAATTTCACGGTTATCAATGCGGGTTCGGCTGCAGCCCTTTGGGCCGAGATCGGAGCGGCAGAGGCGGATAAGAAACCTGTTCTGGTCTTCAACTGGACACCCAACTTCGCCGAAGCTGTCTGGCCCGGTGAGTTTGTTGAATTTCCGGCCTGGGAAGATGGTTGCGACAAAGATCCATCCAAAGGTCCGAATCCCGATGCGTTGTATGATTGCGGAAACCCAGCCAGCGGTTACCTGAAAAAAGCCGCATGGGATGGCATGAAAGATAAGTGGCCGGCTGCCTACTGCGTATTGACTGAAATTTCGTTCACCAACCCGCAAATCGCGGAAATGGCCAAGCTGGTCGATACAGACGAGCTGGAACCGGAAGAGGCAGCAGCCGAATGGCTGGACGCTAACCGCGCTGTTGTTGACCCCTGGATCAGCGCCTGCAGTTGATAAACCGGTCATTCGCGACGAAACTGGCGCGGCCTTGCTGATCTCGGTTAAGCGAGGCCGCGCCTAACAAGAAAGAAGGCAGCCATGTCCGCCACAGCGCCCGTCATCTCAGCCAAAAACGTCTGGAAACTGTTTGGAGCCTCTCCTGAGACCTATCTGAAATCTATGCCCGCGGGTCGCAGTTTCGACGAGATACGTGCGGACGGTTACATCGCTGGGGTCAAAGACGTCTCAATTGAAGTTGGCCGGGGTGAAATGCTGGTCATCATGGGGCTGTCCGGATCAGGTAAGTCTACTCTGGTACGGTGCTTTTCACGTCTTCATGACATTACCGGCGGCACGATTGAGGTTGACGGTCAGAACATCATGAGCCTGAGCGAGCGCGACCTGATCGAGTTGCGACGCAACAAGATGGGCATGGTGTTCCAGTCCTTCGGTCTGCTGCCGCATCGTACGGTTCTGGATAACGTGGCCTTCCCGCTGGAAATGCGCGGTCAGGATCGCCATGACCGACGCGAACGCGCATTGGAAGTAATCAAGCTGGTGGGCCTTGAGGGTCGTGAAGAATATTTCCCGCGCGAACTCAGCGGCGGGCAACAGCAACGCGTCGGCATCGCCCGGTCCCTGGCGATTGAGCCGGATATTTGGTTCCTGGATGAACCGTTCTCCGCCCTTGACCCTCTGATCCGACGTGAAATGCAGGATGAATTCCTACGGCTTCAAGAGATGCTGGGTAAAACCATCGTCTTTATCACTCATGATTTTGACGAAGCGCTGCGTTTGGCAGATCGGATCGCGATCATGCGCAATGGCGCGGTTGAACAGTGTGACACACCCGATCAAATCGTCATGAATCCTGCCACTGAATATGTGGCGAAATTTACCGAGGACATCGACAAAGCCCGCGTGGTGCATGCGAAAGGGCTGGCGAAACCGGTCAACGGGCACGCTTTGGAAGGAGCTCCGATCAATGGTGGCGCAACGATCCACGAACTTGCGCGAGTTCTGGTCAATGACAGCCGCATCCTTTTGCCGGTTGCAGATGACAAAGGCGTTATCACCGGTGTCCTAGAACGCGACACCGCTCTGAATGTTCTGCTCGGAGCCGAATAATGGCGACGCTGTCCACTGATCTGACGGAGACTTCGGGCAAGCCGTGGGGACGTACACGGGTACTTACCGCGCTGCTTGCAGTGGCGTTTGCACTGATCCTTGCCAAAGCCGCTGGTATTCTGCCTGAATGGCTGAACCGCATCCCCGAAGCGGCGATCCCGCCCACCGCACAAGTTCTGGATGCGATCTTCAACTTCATCCAGAATGACCTGGGCCTGATATACGTCACCCGCTTCATCGCGGAAGGTCCGCTTGAATTCCTGCTGGATACATCGGCCAACCTTTTGGAAGGCAAGCGTCGCTGGCCCTATCTGGGACCGATCCCATGGTCTGCGATTGCCGCCGTTGCCGCGGTTGTGGGTTATGCTGTCGGTGGATGGAAGTTGGCCGCGTTGGGCGCGGGCACCTTTATCTGGACCGCAGCAATCGGCCAGTGGAAGATCGCCATGCAAACAATGTCGGTGATCGTGGTTGCAGCACCCCTGGCGTTCCTGCTGGGGCTGGCTTTGGGTATTGCCGCATGGAAATACGGTTGGTTCGAGCGGGTCCTGAAGCCCATCCTGTCCATATTGCAAACCCTGCCCTTCTTTACCTACCTGCTGCCTGCGGTGATTTTCTTCAAGGTGGGTCCAACCGCCGGGGCCGTTGCAACGATTACATTCGCGATCCCGCCGATGATCCTGATGACAACGCTGGGGCTCAAGAAGGTTAGCCCCGAAGTGATCGAAGCGGGTCAGATGTCCGGCTGTACTCGCTGGCAGATGCTGCGCCATGTATACATTCCGGCAGCGCGCACCGAAATTCTGGTTGGCGTCAATCAGGTGATCATGCTGTGTCTGGCAATGGTCGTTCTGACCGCCTTTATCGGAATGCCGGGTCTTGGCGCTAAACTGTTGGCGATGATGGGAAGTTTCAAGCTCGGACGATCCTTCGAGATTGGCATCACTATCGTCCTTTTGGCCGTGACTTTGGACCGGATGTCCAAGGCCTGGGTGGTCAAGCAACCAGTTCACTTTGAACGCAACACGCCCTGGTGGAAGCGGCATCAAATCTCGCTGGTCGCACTGGGTCTGTTCATCGGGTTTATCCTGCTATCACAGGTATTCCCGATCCTGGCTGAAGTTGGCCGCAAACAGCACCTGAGCCAAGGCAAGGAAATTGACGTGGTGATCAAGTCGTTCCTGGCTATCGACGCCATCAAGGGAACAACTGAATGGTTGCGCTGGTTCCTGAACGTCAAGGTTCTGATCCCGTTCCGGGACACGCTGCTGGCGATCCCGACCCCCGCCTTCATCCTAATAGTCGTTGCCTTTGCCTATTGGGTCGGCGGACGCCGCCCAGGTATCTATGCGGCAGTGTTTTTTACCATCGTCGCATTCTCGGGTTGGTGGGACCGGTCGGTGATCACTCTGTATACAGTTATCTCGGCTGTTGCGCTGGCCACACTGATCGGAATACCGCTGGGCGTAATCGCTGCCCGGTCCGAACGCTGGTCGAAAAGCATCCTTCTGGCCTGCGACACCGCGCAGACCTTCCCCAGCTTTATTTATCTTATCCCAGCGATCATGTTGTTCGGTGTCAATGACGTGGCGGTTGTGTTCTCGATCCTGATCTTCGCCGCCGTACCGCTGATCCGGTACACTATTATTGGCCTCAGCAGCGTCCCGCCGGAAATGACCGAAGCCGCCGACATGTCCGGCTCAACCCGTCGCCAAAAGCTGATGTCGGTACAGTTCCCACTGGCTCTGCCAACTATGGCGGTCGGGTTCAATCAGGCCATCATGTTCGCCTTTTTCATGGTCATCATCGCAGCCTTTATCGGCACGCAGGACCTTGGGCAAGAACTTCAGCGAACGCTGGCCGGAACCGAGTTGGGCAAAAACTTTGTCCTCGGCCTGAACGTGTCGCTGATGGCGCTGACCTTTGACATGGCGATCAGCAGCTGGGCGGAACAGCGTAAAAAGCGACTGGGGCTCGATTAAGATGGCACAACAGCAAAACATGCGTACTGTCGCCCGGTTCGACGATACCGGCTTTGTTAGAATGCACATGGACGGTCTGCTCGACGAACAAGTCTGGTGGAAGAATGTCAGCTTTGACGAAGTCACCGGGCAAGGGAGTTATCTGATGAAGATGGCCCCGGGAACGCGCTCGAATCCGCATACTCATCACGGTGCGGAAGAGTTCTTTGTCCTCGAAGGCGATCTGACTGATCACGACGGTTTCAGCTATCGCAGCGGTGACTTCGTCAGTTTGGCCGCCGGTTCCAGCCATTTTTCGCGCACCGAGGCGGGATGCCTTTTGGTGGTCACGCACCGCGGTGCAACCGAGTCCATTCAGGAAGGTGCATTATGAATGTGAAACCGGTTTTCGAAGTGCCTTACGAACGTAGCGGGGTTCTGGCCCCCGGTCTTCCGATTTTACCTCATGGAACGGAACGTCATCCCGTCCCTGGCGCAGGGTCGCGGGCGGTTTCGGTGTCCAAAGGCGACACGATCACATTGCTGGATCGCGATGGGATGCAACCCGCCGAGATGGTGTTCTTTGCCCCCGATCGAAGCTCGGACGCTGCCATGCTTGGCGCGCAGGGGCACGGTCGACCAGAGGGGCTGATTGCGACTCTGGCGAATGGCTCGGCTTCGGGCAAGAAAGTGCTACGCGCGTTAGATGTTGCAGGTTTCGATATCGGGCGCGGGGATGCGATCAGGGCTTTCTCAGATGGATCACGGCCCGGCGACATGGCGCATTTCGTGGCGGAATGCGACGGGCTTCTGATCGTCTCTGCTCCCGGCGAAGCGATGCGGCCCGAAGACAACAACCCGCCAACCGACATTATCCTGTACATTCAGCGTGCCGCTCCTGGTTTGGAAAAACCCGACGTGGGCCCGCCCGATCCTCTGGCCGACCCACTCAAGGATATCAACATTCAGCCTGGCAATGCCAAATCTTATGAGGTCAAAACCGGAGAGTTCATCCAGATCGTGGATGTCAGGGGCCGCGAATGTTCAGACTTTCAGGCGTTCAGCCGACGTGCGCTGGATCAGGGGATCGAACGCGAGATTGATCCCACCACGACACGTAGCCTGATGGGCAGTTTGTATCCGCAACCAGGCATATTCTCAAAGTACTGGTCGGTGGATCAAGAACCCCTGGTCGAGATCGTGCAGGATACGTGCGGCCGCCACGACACGTTCGGGCTGGCCTGCACAGCTCGGTATTATGAAGACTTGGGCTATCCTGGCCATGTCAATTGCTCGGAAAATATCAACAAAGATCTGGACCAGTATGGCATCCGGCCCCGCGCAGGTTGGCCTGCGATCAACTTCTTTTTCAACACGATGCTGGACGATGACAATGCCATCGGCATGGATGATCCGTGGTCGCGACCCGGAGATTTCGTGCTGCTGCGCGCGCTGACAGATCTTGTCTGCGTCAGTACCGGCTGCCCCTGTGACATTGACCCGGCCAATGGTTGGAATCCAACCGACATTCAGGTGCGAACTTACAGAGCGACCGAAGATTTTAAACGGTCCTATGGCTACAGAAAATCTGCGGAGGCGGATGTGGAAGAAACCAAGAAAACAGCATTTCACGACTGCTTTGCACGTCATACCCGTGATTTTGTCGAATACAACGGGTATTGGCTGCCCAATACTATGACCAATCATGGCGCGATCGCAGAATATTGGGCCTGTCGGGACAAAGTCGCCGTAATGGATCTGAGCCCACTACGCAAATACGAGGTTGTTGGCCCGGATGCCGAAGAACTGATGCAGCTTTGCGTGACCCGCAACATGAAGAAGCTGAGCGTTGGTCAAGTTGTCTATACGGCAATGTGCTATGAACATGGTGGCATGATCGACGATGGCACTGTCTATCGGCTGGGAGAGACCAACTTCCGATGGATCGGCGGCAACGACACGAGCGGTTTGTGGCTGCAGGAACAAGCGCGCAAGCGCAATATGAATGTCTGGGTGCGAAACTCTACAGATCAGTTGCACAATATCGCGGTACAGGGGCGGCACAGCCGCGACATCCTCTCGCAGATATTCTGGACGCCACCCCAGCAGCCAACAATTGAAGAATTGCCTTGGTTCCGGCTTACCGTGGCCCGGGTCGGGGATGTGCGCGGAACCTCGGTCGTGATTTCCCGAACCGGATATTCCGGCGAGTTGGGATATGAAATATTCTGCCACCCCAATGATGCTGTCGAGATTTTCGACCGTGTATGGGAAGTTGGTCAGGATTATGGAATTGCCCCGCTTGGTCTTGCCGCCCTCGACATGTTGCGGATCGAAGGCGGCTTGATCTTTGCCGGGTCCGAATTTGACGACCAGACCGATCCGTTCGAGGCCGGGGTCGGTTTTACCGTCCCATTGAAATCTAAGACCGATGATTTCATCGGGCGCAGCGCAATTGAGGAACGCAAGGCTCACCCTCACCGCAAGCTGGTCGGGTTTGATATAGAAGGTGGAACAGTGCCTTCTCCGGGCGATTGTGTACGTATCGGAAAAGCGCAGGTCGGCGAAATCACCAGCGCGATGAAGTCACCCAGCTTAGGCAAGGTCATCGCCCTTGGGCGTGTTGCATCAACCCATGCGCTGGAGGGGCACGACATTGAGATCGGCCAACTGGATGGGCAGCAAAAGCGCCTGAAGGCAAAAATTGTTCCGTTCCCGCATTTTGATCCAACTAAAGAACGCGTGAAAGGTGTTTACCCCAGTAAAAATGTCCCGGATGCGGCCGAATGAAAACTTGACTGCCAAACAAACGGCCAAAGTTGTGGCCGTTTGTTTTCTGGAGCTTGTCATCGCAACTTCACCAACAACTGGCTTCGCGGACAAATGTGACCGGGTTTCCGCGCTTGAAAACTATAATACCACGGGCGTCTCACCGAATGGAGCGATGTGCAAAACGTTTGTCGGCCTGGACAATGTCCAAGGCGTTTCATGCCGATGGGAGTTTCCATTCCGGGACTCTGAAGCCATTCGCGCGTTTAACGACCTCTGGACTGAAGTAACACTTTGCAAAGAGGGAACTTGGACGCAAGACGACGGATCAGTCAACCACCCTGATAGTTACGTGCTGAGGGAGCTTTTCACTTCAGAAGGCTTTTTTCGCGTTGCCCAAAAAGACAAGGGCCAAATCAATCGTACATTGGTGTTTTTGAGTCTCGAACATCACAATTGATGCAGTCGGTGTACATCGCCCACCAGCCCCGGAAACCATCACCCCAATGGGTCAGAGGCCAACAATGCACTAACAATCAAACTGGACCAGTCAGATGAGGCTGCTCAGAAATCCACGCATTAAGCCACTCATTCTCTCAGCCGTCGCCGCTTAAGACTTGGTTGGGATAACCACCCGACCACTTAATCCTCCTAACGCGGCAGATTTTCCCAAGTCGAAGTGCGCACCGTATGCCTTGAGAAGATCAACCGCGATTGCCAGCCCCAGCCCGCTGCCTCTTACCGAAGTGTCAAGCCGTCCACCAGAGCGTAGCGCTTCGCGTATTGCGTCCTCTGGGATACCTGGGCCGTCATCTTCGATACAGATCTCGACACAGTCTTCGTGACGTTTTGCGGTCAGTTTTACTTTGCCACGACACCATTTGACTGCGTTATCCAGTAAGTTCCCAAGAACCTCTTCGATATCCTGCGTATCCATGCGCACCCAAAGCTCAGGATCGCTTTTGACTTCCAGTATTTTATCCTCTCTCTCAGCGATCGTAGTAAACAACCGTGCGAGACGTTCGACTGAGTGTGAAACATCCGTACGCGAATGGGTCAACTCAGCCGTGTTTAGAGCCCGGATTCGCGCGAGTGATCGACCGAGTTGAGAGTCGATCCGATCTAGAGCTTCGTCAGCGATACCTGTGTCAACACCGGCCTGTGACATAGCCTGTAGTTCATTTCTCAGAATAGTGGCTGGCGTTTTCAGAGCATGTGCCAGATCAGCGGCTTGCCTGCGTGAGCCGGATACAATGTCCCGATTGCGATGCAAAAGCTGATTCAGATCATCGACCAAAGGGGCCACTTCGTCCGGGTAATCCGTGGGTGTCAGATTGTCATCCGTGTCCCAACGATGGGCGACATCCGCACGCAATTTACGAAGAGGACCCAGGATTGCGGACATCAGCATCAATGAACTTGCAACACCGATCAAGCCAACCAAACCAAACACCGGTAGAAGACTGCGCTGTGCCGCCCGTCTTTCATTGACCAACTGCGCCTGGCTTTCCGCGACACTAATTCCCCAGACAGTTCCATCTTCGAAAGAAATTTTTTGGTATGCGCTGCGCAACGCTTCCCCCTCGGGGCCGGAAGTGTTCCAAAGGGTTGCATCTTCAGAGATGTCAGGTGGTTCAGCGATTGTTTCGTCAAACAAAGACGCCGACGTGTAAACCTCGCCGTTGCCGGTGGTAACTTGCCAGTATCTGCCGGAATATGGAGCGCTGTATGCCGGATCAAACATGAGATCACGCAGGGCATCCGGGTCTTGTGTCGTAACGCTCAACCCAACGACAAGCTGGGTGTGGCGATCTCGAAGCGTAGCGTCGAACCTGTTTGAAATTCGGGCATCGATAAACGAAAAAACAGCCAGAGTGCCCACACCAACGGACAATGCCCCAGATGCAATCCCTCCAAGCAGTGCCCGTTGACGTAGCGACAACATCAAACTGAATCGATCATATATCCGCGACCCCGGACCGTTGTTATCAGGTCAGGTCCCAATTTGTTGCGCAGCCGGTTTATGAAAACCGCAATGGTATTCGAATCTCGGTCACCGTTATATTCGTAGATATGTTCCGAAAGTTCGGATCTGGGGATCAGGCGACCGGCGTTGTGGGCCAGGTAAGTAAGAACAGCTATCTCCTGGGCTGTTAAGTCGATCGGAACGCCATCAACAGTCACCCGCCCATTGCGTGTATCAAGAACGACATTGCCCATCTCGATAACAGGATTCAGCTGCCCACTCTGACGGCGCAAGATTGCGCGGACACGCGCGGCCAGCTCGGGCAAATGGAATGGTTTGGTCATGTAATCATCTGCACCGGCATCCAATCCGTCGACCCGTTCGCTCCAACCATCGCGTGCCGTCAGGATCAGAACCGGAGTTTTTATACCCGCGCTGCGCCAGTCGCGCAAAACCGAGATGCCATCTCGTTCCGGAAGCCCGAGATCGAGGATGATCATGTCATATGGTTCGGTAGTTCCCAGATGCTGAGCATCAACTCCGTTGTGGACAATATCGACCACGCGGCCTTCAGCATTCAGCAGCTTTTTGATCTGTTCGCAAAGGTGCGGTTCGTCTTCTGCGAGTAATACTCTCATACTTTTTTCTATAGGCCTGCGACCGAAATTTTAACCACTATTTTTTGCCACCACCATTACCGTTGCCACCGGAGTTGCCGTTACCGTTGCCACCGGAGTTGCCGTTACCGTTGCCGCCGGAGTTGCCGTTACCGTTACCGCCGGAGTTGCCGTTACCGTTGCCACCGGAGTTGCCGTTACCGTTGCCACCGGAGTTACCGTTACCGTTGCCACCGGAGTTGCCGTTACCGTTGCCGCCAGAGTTGCCGTTGCCGTTGCCACCGGAGTTACCGTTACCGTTGCCACCGGAGTTGCCGTTACCGTTGCCGCCACTATTGTTGCTCTGATTGCCCTTACTGCTGGTCTGGCTTTGTGAGTTGGATTTGGCGGAATTGCCTGATGTGGACTTGGCTGCATTTGAAATCTGGCGTCCGATATTTGAACGATTGGGCACAACGACACCGGTTTGAGCATTCACAATAACACTTATGATCTTCCCATTGGGTTTCTTTACGAGGATCCGATAGTAGACCTTGTCAGTCTGGAACGCGCGCGCATCGACCGGCGTTCCACCAAAGACTTTTTCAACGCCTTTTAGAACCCTCTTTAACCTGATGGTGCTGCCCGTCGTTGTCACTTTGCGCAATTCGGATTGCTTTAGTTCGCGCACAGCAGCATGCCCTTCCCCAACCTGGAGAAAGGCGAACAGACAAGCGATGATAAAAAGCTTTCTCATCCTCAGTACTCAATATCGCGTAATCGCGCCTCAATTCTACAGATTTTAAGATGAACTGGCGATGAACGGTCGGTTCGTCGCAGGTTCAACGATAATAGGCTTAAATTTGTCAGTTAGTTCCCGATTCCGACACGCGCACTCGTGCTGTCATGTTTCCACGCATTGCATCGTGTGTGGAAATTCGCATTCAACAAACGAGGACCGTCATGAAGATCAATACGACCGACCTAATGAAAGCCTCTGCAATCGCAATCGCCTTGCTGGGATCCACGGCAATTGTTGGCGCATTCACGTTCCCTGATGCCGCCTATGCCAAGCAAGGCAAAGGAAACGGCGGTGGCAACGGCAATGGTGGTGGCAACGGTAATGGTGGTGGCAACGGTAATGGTGGCGGCAATGGAAATGGGGGCGACAAGGGCAACAGCGGTGGTAAAGGCCATGGCAACAGTGCGAGTAGCGGCAAAGATAAAAACAAGGGTAACGGGTCAGCCGCATCCACGAACGGAGCAAGCAAAGCGGCCGGAAAATCTGGTCACAAGTCAAAAGGCTCCGCAGGGGTCAATTCGAGGTCTTCTAAGAAGGGGCAATTCTCTTTGAAAGGCTTGCTTGGCGGTAATAAAAAGCAAACTGCCAAAAAAACGCAAAGGAAGGGAATTGGTGGCCTGTTCAAAGGTAGCAAGCCAGTAACCACCGCAAAACAAACAAAGACTACTTCGGTCAAGCGGTCCTTGCGCCCACCAAGCAGAAAAGCAACGATTCTGGAAGATAGTACACTTGCGCTTGAACCGCGCAATCTCGGCAAGCTAAACGGCGCCATTAACTCCAGCCCCAAAGCAAAGCTCGCTCATATTGCAAACGGTCAGTATAAGAAAGGTACCGGGCCGGTCAGCCTTGCAGCAGGCCTTGCCGTTGCGGACACCGAATTCAATCACATCATGGGTGAAGACAACACGTTAAGCCCCAAAGACGTGAAAGAAATCAACGCAGCGCTGGATTACTTGGACGAAGCCCCCCTGTCATTGGAGGAAGCTGAGGATATCCTTGCCAATGAGGAAGCCAACCCTGGGACAACTGACCCTGAAGCTTTGGAAGACGCGCAAGCCGTTAAAGATGCGCACGACTTAACCACGGATGAAGATGGTAATCCGATTGATCGACCTACGGAAGATCAGTTGGCGGCCGCAGAAGCCGTGCATCAGGCAGAAGACAACCTTTTGGATCACCACAAGGGCGGGTTTTCAGAAGATGACGCCATCGCAACGCAACAGCAGGACAATGTTCTCGACGCTGTACGAGCCTCTAATCCTGACGAGGAAGCAGTCAAAACCGCGCTTGGCAGTTCGTATGACGAAGACAAGTATGATGAGGATGAAGCCAATACAGATCCGGTCGATGACGGTCAGACGCCTGAGGGAGAACAAAAGGAAGAACTTGTCAGCAACGGCTAAGTATTCTCCCAACGAGAATCCGGGCGACGTTTTTGCCTTGCATTCGTCTAACATGAACCAGAAAAAGTACCTTAATTCTGAACCTTAGCTTAACACTGCAAAAAAGCCCGCTCGGATTGGAGCGGGCTTTTGCATTTGTGTTTTCCCGGGTAGGACGTTTCCCGGGAAAACTGCAGACGTCAAGATGTAGGGTCAGACGTCCTTCTTGCTCTTTCAAGCTGCTCATTCCTTGCGATAGCTTTCAGTGCAATTTCGACAGGCGGGAAACGCCCGCTTCTGGATTTCGTGCTGTTAGACAAGTGTTTGTGCGCGGTGGAACGTGGTGGTTCCAAGTGTACAGGAACCTGATCCATAGCGCTTTCAGTGGCAGACTTAATCATGCAGTTCCCCTTCCAGGGAGCCAAGCATCTATAACTGTCTCGGCTCGGTGGAAGGAGTATGCGCGATGCCTGTTGAACACCACGAGAACACATTGTTCACCTTTGGTTAACGTTGTCGCCGAAGCGTAAACAATGTGTTGAATCGCTCTTCGCCGCTTGTAACCCAGCTATAAAATTGGGTTGCTCTAAATTTTATTTGAACAACATTAGCCATGCTTGGCTTTGTACCATAGCTTAGCCGTCGATCAGACCAAAGGGTGTCTTGCTCGGTTTTATGGCTAACGAGGCGCGTTGCAGAACTGGCATTCCATTGCTGTCAACCGAAGTTAGCTGTTTCAGCGTCTCTGGACCTGCGGCCTGCTTGGATTTTTCGATTTAACAAGTGCAACAGTTCGACTTGATTAGAGGCACCCGTCTTCGAAAATACCGAGCTTAGGTGCGAACGAACAGTCGTTGGGCAGACAGTCAGGGCTTCTGAAACCTTTTTAACTGTCATTCCTTCCTTCAGCATAGCGCAAACCCGAAACTCGCACCGGCTGAGCCCTGCTGGATTTTGAGGGCCCAGGATTGGAACATGCTCGGTATCCGAAACTTCTTTCAGATTATGATTGCGACCCTTCTCCAGATACGAGGAGATTGAACCAGGCGTTCGCTTGCACCAACCTGACGCCAGTGTCGGCGCCAACATGGCTAGTAGGTCCAGATCATATTGGGCAGGTTCATGCCTGAAATGCAGCTCGATGTGATCCACATGCCCGCCGGTTGTATCAAGCGGAACCACGATCACCTCGCCCAGCGCCTTTAAATTGTCCTCAAAATGACGAAGCGTTGCTGTGTTGCCCGCAACCAACGCGTCTGACAACGTCCAAATTGAGCCCACCCGTGCCGTCAGAAAACTTTCACCCAGAACCCGTTCCACCAGAGTTTGAGGTTGAGAGGGCCAAACCTTTCCTTCCTCGCTGCAACACCGGGCAATATATTTTACTTTTCGTTCCACCTTAAGTGTACGTGCAATTAATGCGGCATCCGCATTAACTAACTTTATTAGCTTATTTAAAACCTGTGGAATGGAGTTTTTGCTCGTTAAAGCATGCGTCCATTCCATAACAAAATTGAAACTATTTTGCGCCTGGGCGCTCTTGGAGAAACTGATACTCATTACCCTACCAACCAAAACAACAAACGTTGCGAGGCAGAACTTTCTGCCGCGGCCCCACCGCAATTACAAACTTGTTCGGGGTTCATGGGTCCAGCAACTGATTTTAAGTCCGTGCCTATGGGGCAGAAAAAGAGTGAGCAGCCTCCAATATTTGCATAACTATCTGTAATTATGTCGCAAAACTTAGATACCGAAAAACAAATTCCCGACACTTGGATGCCTCAAAGGAAAGATATAGCGACGAGTATTATTGAGCCTTTCAGCCACAGTTGCACATCGAATCGCCGCATTGTTTCCAGGCTGACTGATTCGATTGAAGATTAAAGCCTTGTTAATGTGGTGTTTATTTTAATCTCTTTTAAGAGGTTTTAATGGTATTTAAATCTTCTATTACGTGTATTTTTCCTATTTTTCGCGGAAGGCGGAAGTTTTCATCACCGCTACCGTTATTTCAGAGCCAATGCGAAATGCCTGGCTTGCGCTGCGGTAAATGCAGCGTGGATTTCAATTTAACCTTTCGGGGGAAACATGACCAAATTTATGAAGAAGTTTGTCAAAGAAGAAAGCGGCGCGGCAATTGTTGAATATGGCCTTGCCCTTTTGGTTGTCGCGTCAATTGCAGTTGGTGCTTTTTCTTACCTTGGCACTGAGACAAACAACAATGTGACGTCGGCTTGCACCGCTCTGGGCAGCGCAACCTGCTGAGCCATTGGTTCCTTGCGATTTGCAAACCACAACAACATTCTGCGCCGTCCCATCCGTGTAGCGGCGCAGAATACACCGCCGGGATTTTCGAAACATAATCACTGACATTTCGAAACTTTTGAGCGTAACTTTTGGAGACAGAGATGCGTATCAGACCAGTTATTACCACATTATTTGGAATTGCGATTGCTTCAGGCTCTGTGTTCCTGGCGAAGGATTACATCCAATTTAACACGACTGCACCCAGTGCCACGACGAACGCCGATCTCGTTGAGATCTACGTTGCGCGCTCAGAAATCGCATTTGGTCAAACAATAGAAAATCATCACGTCACAACTCATCTCTGGCCACGCGAAGCGCTACCTGCCGGGGTTTTCACCGAGTTAGGCGTACTTGTTCCGGATAATCGCCAACAGCTGCGTCGCGCTAAGGGGCGGTTCTATCCCGGTGAAGTCATGCTTATTTCGAAAGTTTCGAATTTTGGCGAAAAGGTCACGCTGGTTCAAAAGCTGGGTGAAAACACGCGCGCCATGGCGATCGAAGTGGACGCCGTGACCGCGGTCGGCGGATTTGTCACTCCAGGTGATTGGGTAGACATCGTTTTGACACAAGGTGCGAAAATGGATTTGCGCGCCGTTACTATTTTGCAGAATATCCGCGTGATTGGCGTCGATCAGCAATCCGAAGAACTGAGCGATCAACCCGAAATTGCCCGCACGATCACAGTAGAAGTGACCCCTCAGCAAGGTCAGCGCCTGGCTTTGGCCCAAAAGGCCGGCACCCTGAGCCTCACACTCAGAACGTTGGACGGCGTCGAGGATGAACCGATGGAAATGGTCCGCCTGCGCGATCTTCTGCAAGAGGAAGGTCCGGTTGAAAAAGTCGAAGCGCAACCGACAATCATTGTGAACCGCGGCACCGAAACCGAAGTTGAAGTTATACAGAGAAGCTCTCGTGGAGCCGACGACGCGACAGAAGTGGAAGCCGTTCCAAATGCAGAGTCCCGCGATCAAACGGACGCCCAGTCGACACCGGCAGCCATCAACTCTGGCACCAAGCCGAAAGCCCGCTCGCTCAAAGTCAGCCAGAACACTGCACAGTAAGGCTGCGTCATGCGTCGGACAACGAACATATCATTCTTTGCACAGGACGAGCGCGGCACGGTCGCTATTCTCTGGGGTACAGCATTTGTCGCATTTCTCGGGTTCTTTGCAATCACGATGGATGTAGGCCGAATGAACTCGACCCATGCAGAGCTTCAGTCCTTCGCGGACCACGTAGCCTTGGCAGCCGCTGGTGAGTTGGACGGACAACCCGACGCCATCACCCGCGCAACCAATGCAGCGGCCAACTTGATCAGTGACAGCCAGACATTTGCCAATGGGTCCGCCACGCTTTCGGGTTCATCGGATTATACGCTTTCGTTTCATTCCGCCCTGCCGGTTTCGGACCTCACGCCGTTGGGCGCAGACGTCACGACCAACCCAAGAGAAGCCAAGTTTGCTCAGGTCGTGCTAACGCCCAAATCCCTTAGCATGAACCTTGCTTCTGCTTTGGACCGGATGCTTGGCGGAAGCGGCATATCGGCCAGCGTTTCGGCCGAGGCCGTCGCCGGTTACTCCAAAGCGGCCTGCGATATCTCACCTTTAATGTTCTGCTTACCGCCGGATTGGGAAAATACCCTGACCGTTGGTGATCAAATCTTACTGCGCAGCGGTGGCAACGGAACCGCCTGGGGACCGGGCAACTTCGGGTTTATCGACCTAGCAACATTTGAAGATGCCTCCGGCGTATGTGCGGATGAAGGCGGGAACAAACTCGCCTGCCTCATCGCGGCGCAAAGCCAGATCACGCAATGCGTCCTCACCAATGGTTTGGATACCGAACCTGGCCAGAAGGTCGGAATCACCAATGCGGCGTTCAATGTCCGCTTTGATATTTTCCGTAGCGTACTTAACGGTGAGAAAAACAATCCGGACTTTGCACCGGCTCCAAACGTCATCAAAGGGATACAGAAAAAGGGTGGTGGTTCCTGCATTCAGGGTAACGAAGAAGTCACGCCTGATACGATCGCACTTGGTCGCGACACTTGCATGGCAGCAGGTACGTGCGGTGGTAACAACCGGTTCGGAGACGGTGTCTGGGATCGCCAAGGGTATCTTAACCGGAACCATGACCTTGCAGATGGTATCGCAGACGGAATTGGCAGCGATGCTCACCTCCCGGCTCTTAGCGTAACGGATAGCGTGTTCGCTGGCACAAGATACGGAATGTATCTGCGGGAAATCGCGTACGGCAACAGCAACCCACATTCACCACCGAACGCAAACTCGATCCTGGACCCTTCGCTTGCAGAAACCGGTCGCCCGATGTGTTCGAACCAAATGTCGACTAACCCAGCGCGTCGCGTCGTGACCGCAGCAGGCATTGATTGCGCTCAAAACCCGGTTTCCGGCTCGACCACAGGCGTTCCGGTCACAAAATTTGTTGCCGTCTTCCTGACCGAACCGGTGGGGGATGACGGTAGTTCACCGCCGAGTTTTGACATCCATGGCGAGATTGTCGGCTTTCCTGACGTTTCAGGCGTCGGCAGCGGCGGCAATGGGTTCGGCGGTATCTTTCGCGACCTAGTGCAACTGTATCGGTGATGGGACGCAGAATCATGAAAACTCGCCTCGCAGAATCCCTCAAACGCTTTGCAAAAAAAGATGATGGCGCGATCCTTGTGGAATTTGGCCTGGTCATGCCAATCATGCTTCTACTATTGGCCGTTACGTTGGAATCCGCACGCATGATGTGGTCATACCAATCGGTTATTGCAGGCGTCCGCGACGCCAGTCGCTATCTGTCCAGAGTCACTCCGGCAGATATCTGCACCTCTGGCGGTTCTGTTGCAGGGCTTACTACAACATTGAAAGGCATCGTCGAGGACGACAAAAATGCCAAAAGCCTGTTTCCACCCAGCATAACGGTCAATTCGGTGACACCCAGCCTGTCCTGTGTGTCTGGAACCTATAGGGTCAACCCAGCCCCAGTAGGCACGGTCAGCGCAAACATCACTATCCAGTTTCCGATGGGCAGCATCCTGTCCCTCTTTGGCAGCGGACTATCGTCCGTGACGACGGATGTCTCTGACACTTCACGGATTTTCGGACAATGAAAGGTCAGCTTCATATCCACACGCGCTTGCTTCGCCGAGGGCAGAAAGTTCTTCAGGATCAAGGCGGCGGCGTTCTTGTAGAGTTCGCCATTGTCGTCTCCCTGTTTCTGTTTCTCTTCATGGCGCTACTGGATTTCGGCCGCATGTCCTATAGCGTTGCGAATGCTCAAAAAGCCTCACAACTGGCAACGCGCATTGCAATCGTACGACCGCCTGCATGCCCCGGAGTGCCCACGACGCATCAGCGAGGCACATCTACTTCGTCACCGAGATTTGGTACGTCCTGCAGTGCCTCGGCCGGGGTTTGTGCAGATCCTCAAACCCCTTCGTGTTCGGGTGTCGCAACCAATGCTACGGCCTCGGAAATCTGGACCCGGATTAGCCCGCTTTTGCCCCCGGATACCACAATAGACAACTTACAGTTTCATTATGACTTCAATCCCAATCTGGGTTTCCTGGGTGGCCCTTATACACCCATGGTCTCAGTCGAATTGAACCTTAACGATTTTCAATTCGTGTCACCGTTGGCCGCGCTGGCAAATGCCGCGGGCGCAACTAACAGCACAATATCTTCGACAGTCGGTTACTCAAACTTCAGCGTCTCGCTGCCTGCTGAAGACCTTGCATTAGGAGAGTCAGGATGAGAGATCAGAGTGTTTTCACACCCAAATCACAGGCAATTATGCTTGTTTCGGAAAACGAAGAGATCGCGCAGCTGGTTGCGGATGTCTTTCCCGTAAATGAGGAAAATAAAGTCACCAGGAACGGGGCATCGTTTCAGATGTTGAATGGAACTGCTCTCGATCTTGCATTCAAGCACGATCTGGTGATCTTTGAAATCGACCCTGATGACACAGGAGAGCTCCGCGCTATCGAGGCTGTCCTGACGCACCGCGACGATAACACCTTGTTTGTTGCGCTCACTCAGAATGATCTGTCGATCTCCAAGGCGCGTGAATTGTACAAGATCGGTATTGATGAGGTTTTGCCGCTGTCAATTGATGGCGAAGGTTTGAAAGCCGCAGTCAGTGAAAAACTAAATGCGCGTGCGGTTTCGCAAACCACTATTTCAGACGGTTCTTCGGCGTTGGGCAAGGTGATACCAGTCGCAAAGGCGCGCGGTGGCATCGGGGCTTCAACAGTTGCTGTCAACCTTGCGTGCTCGCTTGTCGGCGGCAAGGGATCTTTCTTCAGGAAATCCGCAAAAAACCGAGTAGCCCTATTGGATTTTGACCTTCAGTTCGGAAACTCGAATGTCTTTCTGGACATCGAGGACAACGGCGGATTCCTTCAGCTAATTGAAAATTCTGAAATTCCTGATGATCACCTTTTGTCTTCGATCCTGCAAGAGCATGGGCTTGGCGTTGACGTTCTGTGCGCGCCTACCCCGATGGTGCCCCTGCAATCGATGCGACCTGATCTGATCGAAGGGATGCTGGACCTTCTGCAACAGCGCTATGATTATATAATCATCGACCTTCCCTGCGCCGTTGTTGAATGGGTTGAACCTATTTTCAAACGGGCCACCAAATTGGCTTTGGTTACCGATACTACTGTCCCCTGCGTACGCCAGGCGCGGCGGTTGATTGATTTCTACCGCGAGGCAAACGTCGGCCTTCCGGTGGAGTTCGTGGTCAACAGAGAGCGGAACACTTTGATCAAGCCTTCGCATGTCCGCGAAGCCGAGAAGGTATTGAAAACAAGCCTGAAACACTGGCTACCCGACAATTCGAAAGTTGCCAGAAATTCCGTAGATCTTGGACGGCCGATTGTGGACATGAAGCCGCAATCGGACCTTGGAAAAGCCTTGGCAAAACTGGCCGCTGCGGTCTCGGCTGAAACTCAGCCCGTGGCAACGAAGAAAGCGTAAAAGGAGATCAACGTGTTCAACGAATTTAGATCACGCAAGGTTGCTTCCAAGTCGAATGTGCTGACACTGGATCGACCCATTGACATGCCCACCAAATCCAAGGCGACTCCTGACCCAGTGGACGTCGACCTGCAGGCGCATCTGGAACTCAAAAGCCGCTTGCATGGTGAGCTTCTGGACCGGCTCAATCTTTCAGTCATCGACAAGGTTGAACGATCAGAATTGAAACGCCAGATCGCATCTTTGGTAACCGGCCTGATCGAGGCAGAAAACCTGCACATGCGGTCTGAGGCTTTCACTGCGCTGGTTGATGAGCTTATCCACGAAGTCATGGGCCTGGGGCCATTGGAACCGTTGCTGGAAGACCCGACTATCAACGATATTCTCGTAAACTCTTTTGATCAGGTGTACGTCGAACGCTTTGGTCTTCTGGAGCTTTCTACTGTTCGCTTCCGCGATGAACGTCACTTGCTACGGATTATCGACAAGATCGTCAGCAAAGTTGGTCGGCGTATCGATGAGTCTCAGCCCTGGGTTGATGCGCGTTTGGAAGACGGCAGCCGCGTTAACGCAATTATTCGGCCGTGTTCCGTCGATGGACCAGCTTTGTCAATTCGCAAGTTCTCCCGCAACCCTCTGACAATAAAAAAGCTTGTTGATCAGAACAGCATGAATGATCAGGCAGCCAAACTCCTTGAGGCACTTGTCGAAGCGAGGTTGAATATCCTCATCTCAGGCGGTACCGGCACGGGTAAAACAACCATGCTGAACGCTGTATCATCGTTTATTGATGGCAAACAGCGTATCGTTACCATCGAAGACGCTGCCGAACTTCAGCTTCAGCAAAGCCATGTTGTACGTCTTGAAACCCGCCCTCCAAATGCTGAAGGGCAAGGTGTAATCACCCAACGTGACCTGGTTCGCAATGCCCTGAGGATGCGGCCTGACCGCATCATCGTTGGAGAAGTTCGTGGATCAGAATGTTTTGACATGCTTCAAGCCATGAATACGGGCCATGACGGGTCTATGACCACCGTTCACGCAAACTCGGCGCGCGATTCACTAAGCCGGGTCGAGCAGATGGTGACAATGCTTGGCGCTGACTTGCCGATCAGAACCATCCGGTCGCAGATAGCTTCGGCCATACAGATCGTACTCCAACTCAGCCGCCTTAGCGACGGCACCCGCAGAGTCGTCAGCATTTCCGAGATTACCGGCATGGAAGATGACACGATCACGATGCAGGACATCTTTGTTTTCAAACGTCGCGGCAAGTCGGAGGACGGACAGGTACTGGGAGAGTTCTTGCCTACCGGCATTCGTCCAAAATGCTTCGATCAGTTGGTTGCCGCAGGGATCGACGTAGACACCAACATGTTTATTCGTGGGGCTATGTCGTCATGATTGACCTGCAACCGAACACCCTGAACATTCTGTTCTACATTTCAATTTTCCTTGGAATTCTCCTTGCTTACGAAGGATTACAGCAGCTTTTCCTGCGCAAGGAATCCCTCAGCGAGGCCAGAAATCGGCGCATGAAGCTGATCCAGGGGGGCGCCTCAACCGATCAGGTTCTGCAATTGCTACGTGACCCTGCGATGACGGCTCCTGGCGAAAAACCCAGTTTGATCGCCCGATTTCGTCGTCTGCTTGTCCAGGCCGGGCTGACGATCAGCCCGATCTGGGTGGTCCTTGCAGCCACCTGTCTGGCCATGGCGGCCTTCGTCACAATATCCCGGTTCCTTGCCCCGGAAATTGCCGCAGCTCTAGGCGTCCTTCTGGCTGTCGTCCTGCCGCTGCTGGTACTGATCGCCATGAAGGATACCCGGGCCAAAAAACTGACGAAACAGTTACCGGATGCATTGGACCTTATGGCCCGTGGCCTGAAAGTCGGGCACCCAGTGGCTGTAACTGTCGGGAACGTGGCGACAGATCTTCCGGACCCGATAGGTAGTGAGTTTGGCATAATTCAGGACCAGATTAACTATGGCGACGACGTTGCAACGGCGTTTCAGGATTTTGCAAAACGTGTTGGAACAGAGGATGCGAACTATCTTGCCGTCAGCATCGGTATTCAGCACGGTACCGGCGGCAACCTTGCCCGTGTCCTAAGCATTCTGTCCCAGGTCATCCGTGACCGGCAAACCATGCAAAAAAAGATCAAGGCCATCTCTGCCGAAGGGCGTCTTAGCAGTCTAATTCTCACGGTCCTGCCAGTGTTCATCTACTTCTCAATCGAGATGTCCACACCTTCGTTCTACGGCGATGTCCGAAACGATCCGCTGTTCCCATATTTCGCGAGCGCGATAGTCGGACTGACGATTGCTCAAGGACTTATCCTGAAGCGGCTCGTCAAATTCAAATTCTGAATGGGAGCGGAAAAATGGAATTTATTCAAAATGTTCTAAACGGCCAAGACCTTCCCCTTCAGTATCTTGTGCTGGGTGGGATTGCCGTAAGTGTTTTCTTTGTGATCCTCGGAATCTCTGGCATGACCGCAACCGATGACACGGTCGCGCACCGGATGCGGGTCGGAACGATTTCTCGGGGGCACGGAACAGATTTTGACCTCATACAGGGGGATGACAGCGACCCGCACGGACTGCTTAAGGCATTTGTGCCCTCGTCGAAACGCGAACGTTCCCGAATTGGCAGAATGCTTAAGCAAGCTGGTATTCAGCGCAAACATGCAGTCCGATCATTTTATCTGTTCCGTTTGGTGATGGGTTTTGTGCTTCCAGCCGTTTTCGTAGTGGCTTTGTCGTTGCCGCTTGAAACTCAGGTTCAGCTTGGGATTGCTGGCCTATTGCAAAGCATCACCTGGGTGAACGCATTGCAGATTGTCACCGCTTTGATGGTAACCGGTTTCTACGGTCCAGCACTCTGGCTGCGGCACCGTATAAAAAAGCGCCGCCAGGCCATCGAACACAGCCTTCCAAATGCGCTGGACCTGTTACAGGTGGCGATTGAGGCCGGGCTCGGATTTGACGCCGCAATGGTGCGAGTGGCGAATGAGATGGCGCATGCGGCACCGGAGATTTCGCAAGAGTTCACGATACTCCAACTGGAACTGCAAGCTGGCAAAGAGCGTCAGGCCGCCTTTATGGACATGGCCGAACGCGTCGGCATTGACGAGGTCAGCTCTTTCGCGAACGCCTTCCTTCAATCCAATCAATACGGCACCAGCATTTCCGCTTCGCTGCGCAGATTTGCCACTGATATGCGTATCGATCGCGAACTGCGCGCTCAGGAAAAGGCCAACCGGCTACCAGTTCAAATGTCAGCCGTAATGGCCATGTGCATGATGCCCGTTCTACTGCTGATCTGCCTGTCGCCGATGGTGATCCGATGGATCAATATGTTTGGGTGATGGTTGGGTGTAGTCTGAGAATTGAAGGAACAAAGAATCTTCTTTGAGCTGCAATGGATGACACGCTTTAGTTATCTGCTTTTAGTCAAATTCTAATCCTAATACCTTGCTAACACTGCATTTTGCAGGATTAAAGCACCAGGAAACGGTCGTATTCCAGGCGGTGTCCACTAAGCGCGAACAAACCCAGCCTCACAGGGGATCGTCTCGATTTCTCTTCGGTCCAACGCCCGAGCCAGATGAATCGCGGCAAATTCAAACTGCTCTGCCATTTGACCCAGTGTTTCAAAACGAGCCAGAAACGCTTGCAGGCTTTGGGCAGTTATATAGCAACGGTCGTGCTGCGTGTCCGGGTTTCGCACCGTGACCTGATTTAGAAAGCCGCCATTCCGCAACCGCCGGATCGATATCACATCTATTTTCAAGCGTGCAGCCGCATCCAAGAGCGGCAGGTCGCCAGAAAATGCACGCTCCTGTCTTTCTAAGCCTTCAGCTTGATCGATCAGCAAACCAGCCAAACCTTCGACTTCTGGATCACGCGACACGCCGGTCAATCGACCTGCTGCCCAATCGGTGACAACGCGTGCCAAAGGAAACCGGTCATTCTCTGAGCGGTACGCAGATGGCGGTGATACGTTGTAGGAGTAAAAATGGCGTCGAAATGGTCCCATGTTAGACTAAGAACTTAGGTTTGGCGTTTGTGAGATTGCAGATGATAGTCAAAATTTGGGTCAACTGCCCATCCGAGAAAGTCGCTGACCAGATCGCGGACAAGCTTCTTGAAGAGCGTTTGGTTTCCTCATCGAACCGCTACACTGCGACTAGAAGTAAATATCTCTGGAAGGGAAAAATCGTAACCGCACGGGAGGTCCCACTTCTGCTGAAAACCCGAAAGGAACTTTTTGGCGCAGTCGTTGAAGCGATCCGCAGGATGCACCCTTATGAGACGCCCAGTATTCTCTCGATTAATGTTGACCAAGCCAACGGTGAATATCTTGAGTGGATGATTGAAAGCACGCGCGAGATCTAACCAAAGCTCAAACTAACGGCCGATAACCGCTGTATCTTTGGGCTCACTACCGACTTTCTCTGCGGCGAGTTCGGACAAGCAGATGAGCCCTGACCGGGCGTTGATCGTAGTTCGGTTATTTGTTCGCTTAGCAAATCGCGAACCCATACATACCAGAACTTCAGTGCTAGTAGGTTAAGCAGTAAGGGGACGTTGTCCGCCAGTTGTTTTGTGGTCACTTGAGGGCCCGCAGCGAAAGCCGCACTCAGATTGGTCAAAGCGAGGAACGTGGCAAGAAGCGTTAAGAGTCTCATTGCGTTTTTCCTTTCGGTTCAGATGTAGACGACGCCAAAGCGCTCTTCGATCAAGGCGAAATCTATTTCGCCGATCTCGTTCTGGCGCGAGGTTTCGGCCATAAACTCCTCAGCCCAATCACCGGGGAAGATGTAGCTGATCATCTTGGCGGTCGTATCACCGACGTTCTTCATGTAGTGGGACACGCCGCGAGGGCATTGGATGCTGGCCCCAGGCCCGGCCTTAAAAACTTCATCGCCGATTTTAACTTCCAGGTCGCCCTCAAGGATGTGGAAGGTCTGGTCTTCCCATTTGTGATAATGATCAGGAATGAACCCGCCCGGTGCTATTTCACCTGAGCCAAAGACATACTCGGATTGCGTATCGTCTTTGCCTGCGACAACCGACGTGTACTCCTGATCCGCCATGAAATATTTGCGGCCTTCATGCCAACCGCTGACAACGGTCTTTTTGGCAGTCGCTTCTGTTTTCTTAGACATGTTGAGGTCCAATTCTGATTTCATTTGTGGGGAACGACCGGGCTGCCCCGCAACCCAGTCAGAGGTTCAATGGCCGTGCCATATGGCGTAAGCCATCCGTTCAACATGGGCTGGAAGGTTTTCTTTGTAGAACAGCCAATCTTCGAAACCAGGCAGTTTGACCGTATCCTTAAGTTCGTCGACCGATTTGCCGTTTTGTAGACCCTCCCAAACGGCAACGTACAGGGCTTCGACAAAGGTCAATTCTTCAGCGAGAAGCTCAGGCGATGAATGCTCCAGGTGGCCTGAAACCACGGTATCGTAGTCAAGCTCTGCTCTGACACGGCGCAGGGTGTTCAGAGCGCCCACATAATCATGCGTGTTCAAACGGGCGTTCGAGACCAGAAAACGCGGAAGATGCCAATCCACCCCCATTAAAACCTTGTCGTCGGGCATGTGGATCACGCTCTGGCACTGGCCGTCGCTGGACCCGAAGTACTTTAAGTCGATGATCTTATCGCCCAGTTCGATGCGATGCTCATCTGCATAGGTCACGTCAGGCAGCACCACCCGGTTTTCCAGATCGCGGCTCATCAACTCAACGCACCCTTCATGGGCGATGAACTCCGCACCTTCGTCCTTGAAAATCTGGCCGCCCCGCGAATGGTCAAAGTGATCGTGCGAGTAAACAACCTTGACCACGGGTTGATCGGTCAGCTTGGCAATTTCAGCGCGCATCGCCTCGGACCGGAATTCGTGATTGGGGTCTACAACCAGAACGCCTTCGTCCGTGATCACCACCAGGCTGGAATAATGCGCCATGTAGAACTGATAGACGCCGTCCTTCAGCTTGGTCATGGCCGGTGTCGTTTCATCACCTGCTGCAATGGCCGCGCTTGTAAAGGTGGTAGCGGCGGCGATGGCCGTCAGAATGCGCTTCATGGCATGTGTCTCCTTTTGCGTTGGAAACAACATACTCTTGACCCAACATGAGATAATTGATGTCATTGACAATTCAAAAGATACAAAAAGTATTGAATGGACAAGCTGAAGAAAATGACCGTGTTTGCTCGCGTGGTCGAGCTGGGAAGCTTTGCCGCAGCCGCGGAAGATTTGAATGTTAGTCCGGCCATTATTGGGCGACATGTGGCCGATCTGGAAGCGATGCTTGATCTGCGCCTCATTAGCCGCACAACTCGTTCGAAGGAAGTGACCGAAGCCGGAACTCGCTACTATCACGGGTGCAAGGCCACCCTGGAACAAGTGGATGCACTTGAGCAGGACGTGGTTGCACAAGAAGGGGGGCTGTTATCTGGAGTAATTCGCGTAGCTGCTCCGGAAGGGATCGGTACGCCACTGTTGCTGGATGCGGTGCAGAGCTTTCAGACGCTTCATCCCGAGGTGTTGTTTGATCTGGTGTTTGAAAATGAGCAGACTGACTTCATCAGCTCCAGGGTGGATTTGGCCATTCGGTTAGCGATCAAGCTGGACGATAGCAGTCTGATCGTTAGCAAGCTGGCTCAGACATCCCTCGGTTTGTTCGCGTCCCCCTCTTATCTACGCGCATATGGAACACCCACAACGGTTGCCGATCTAGACCAACATCGCTGCCTAGTCTTTGGTGCTTCACGATTTGGCGACAGTTGGCCGCTCGTGACAAATAAAGGGATGCAAAAGCTGCGCCTGCCCTGGAAACTTGTCATGAACCAAACCAATACTTATCGCGAAGCACTGGTGCGTGGGTTGGGGATCGGATTGCTTCCGGAAATCATGGCGATAGACCTGGTGGAAGCGGACCAACTTGAGCCAATCAATTTAACAGGGCAGTTCCCTGATGTTGGGGTGTTTGCAGTCTACCCCGAAAAAGCCTTCCAACCTCGCCGGGTTGGTCTATTTCTGGACCACCTTCGGCAACAGATCAAACAACATCTGGCCTGACCTAAAAAGCGCCCCCGTGCTGACTTCAATTGCACAAAGCCGAACTTGGGATGTTTGCAGCGAACGGCGGCTCCGTCCGCATAGCGGTCGTTTGCTGCAACTTGCTTGAATGTCTACTTTGCGAACAAAGCTGCCATTGATTGTCCAACGCAATCGGCACTCGAATTACCTCGGTCGGTGAGTACTCCGCATTAAACTTGTTCACTTTCCAACCGGCGTCAGTTCTTTTGACACCATACTTATTGGTCACCCAGCGATATGGTAGTGTTCTTGCGCAGACAACACGTTGGATCGCGAATTGACCGAGTTTGGGTTTTCCCCGTCGAAGTATCCCCACCTGCAATGCACTGCCACCAGCAAACGTAGTGGCAAGCGCTGTAAACGATGTCGTCGCCCTGGGTCGGCCGTATGCCGGATGCATGAGGCTGGAGACCGATGCACAGAGGCACGTCAAAAACCAGAACCTAGTGTCGGATCGAATAACCTGAGAAATCGGATGGTGAAGATGGGACGCCGCCTCGCGCGCACCGCCGTTAGGGACGTCCCGCGAGAGGTCGAACTTGAGTTCGCTCGAAACTAAGCCGCAAATGTTCCGCAGCCCGATCACGAGAGGTTTCTACTCGCACTAACGGCGGCGCGACCAAGCCGGCAAAAAGGGTCGCGTAGTGGCAGATATTGCAGGCGTCAAACAATACTAATTTCAACGGAGCAACGAACGGGAAACAAATTGTGATTAGAAATTAGATAATTACGGACCAGTTTTGTGGTAGACTAGGATGAACTTAGCGCGCTGGGACGAAGGAGTACGAAACCTAGAGGAACTTTTAAAATGGAGATTTTCGAGCAGTTTGCAGAAGAGTATGGGCGGACAAAGCTCATCGAAATGACATTGCAGGACTATTTGCTGGAATGTCGTGAAGACCCAACTATGCGGGCTACCGCAGCCGAGCGGATGATCGCCGCGATAGGCGAGCCCGAGCTTATTGATACCAGTCAGGATGCTCGGCTCAGTCGCATATTTCTTAATCGAACAATCAAGCGATACAAGCCCTTCCAGGACATATATGGCGTCGAAGAAACCATCGAGCGCATCGTTGGCTTTTTCCGCCATGCCAGCCAGGGTCTCGAGGAACGCAAGCAAATCCTCTATCTGTTGGGCCCAGTCGGTGGGGGCAAGTCAACGCTTGCCGAGATTCTTAAGAACCTGATGGAGCGGCAGCCGATTTATATACTGAAGGCGGATGACCAGATCAGCCCAATCTTTGAGTCGCCGCTTGGCCTTTTCGACCGTGCGCGGATGGGGGATATGCTAGAGAACAAATACAATATCCCCAAACGGTTGTTGAACGGATTGATTTCGCCCTGGGCTGTCAAACGCCTGCAGGAATTTGACGGCGATATTTCCAGATTTTCGGTTGTCAAACTCTACCCGTCGAAACTGCGCCAGATTTGCGTTGCGAAGACTGAACCGGGCGATGAAAACAACCAGGACATCTCTTCGCTTGTCGGAAAACTCGATATTCGCAAGCTGGAGGAATTCAGCCAGAACGACCCAGACGCCTATTCCTATTCCGGTGCTCTGAACCGCACCACGCAGGGGTTGATGGAATTCGTTGAGATGTTCAAGGCGCCGATCAAGGTCTTGCATCCGTTGCTGACCGCCACGCAAGAGGGGTCTTATGCTGGTACGGAGAATATCGGTGCTTTCCCCTTCCAGGGTGTGATAGTTGCGCATTCGAATGAAGCGGAATGGCAGCAGTTCAAAAACAACAAGAACAACGAGGCTTTTCTGGATCGGATCAGTTTGGTCAAAGTTCCCTATTGCTTACGTGCCTCGGATGAATCCCAGATTTACGAGAAGTTGCTTGAGGAAAGCAGCCTAGGTGAATCTCCCTGCGCACCCGAGACGCTGTCTATCCTGAGCCAGTTCAGTGTTTTGACTCGGCTAAAAGAGCATGAAAATTCGCCAACATTTTCTAAGCTCCGCGTCTATGATGGTGAAACACTGAAGGATACCGATCCCAAAGCGCGGTCAGTGCAGGAATATCGGGATGCGGCCGGGGTGGACGAGGGGATGACGGGCACATCGACCCGCTTTGCCTTCAAAGTGCTGTCCGAGACCTTCAATCACGACACCGAGGAAGTGGGCGCCGACCCGGTTCATCTGCTTTATGTTCTTGAACAGGCGGTGAAACGCGAGCAATTCCCCGACGAGATTGAAAGCCGGTATCTATCTTTCATGAAAGACGATCTGTCGCCCCGATACGCGGAATTTATCGGCAACGAGATCCAAAAAGCCTATCTGGAATCCTATTCTGACTTTGGTCAGAACCTTTTTGACAGATACATCTCTTTTGCAGATGCATGGATCGAAGATCAGGACTTCAAGGATCCGGATACCGGCCAGATTCTCAATCGCGGCGTTCTGGAACAGGAGCTTGAAAAGATCGAAAAACCGGCCGGAATCTCCAATCCCAAGGATTTCCGAAACGAAGTGGTCAAATTCGTGCTGCGCGCGCGGGCCAACAATAGCGGTCGAAACCCTGACTGGCGCAAATATGAAAAGCTGAGAAGGGTTATCGAAAAGCGCATGTTCGGCCAAATTCAGGATCTGTTACCGGTCATCAGCTTTGGCGCTAAGCGGGACAAGGAAACCGAAGCCAAGCATAACGAGTTTATTGATCGCATGATCGGCCGCGGCTATACGCGCCGTCAGGTCAGGCGCCTGGTTGAATGGTACATGCGGGTCAACAAGGCAGGATGAGGAGTCTATGCTCAAATGGCCCATTTCATCGATCGAAGGCTAAACCCCAAGGATAAGAACCTTGGGAACCGCAGGCGGTTTCTGCGTCGGGTTCGATCTGCCGTCAAAGAGGCGGTTGACGAAAGTGTCCGGCGTCGGAAAATCGCTGATGTCGACCAGCAGGAAAACATCTCGGTATCGTCAGAAGGGATCGGGGAGCCGCATTTTCAACATGACAGCAAAGGTGGTTCCAGACACCGGGTTCTAACCGGAAACAAGACGTTCAAGGCAGGTGACCGGCTCAAGAAACCCCCGTCGGGTCAGGATGGGCAAGGTGGACGTGAGGGGGCACCCGATGGAGAGGGCGAAGACGAGTTCATGTTCGTCCTGTCGCGGGACGAGTTTCTTTCCATGTTCTTCGAGGATCTCGAACTGCCCGACATGGTAAAACGCAGTCTGAAAGAGGTTGCCGTCTCCAAACCGCACCGCATGGGATATACTGCCGCTGGGACGCCCGCCAACCTCAGTGTTTCGCGAACAATGCGCAATGCGTTCGGGCGACGTCTTGCAATGCGGCGCCCGACAAACACCGAGATACAGGCTCTTACGCAACAGGTTGAAGAACTAGAGGCGTTGGAAAATACAGATGCGGCGCGAAAGGCGGAAAGGCAGTTGCTGCGCGAGCAGCTCGACAAGATGCTACGGCGACGCAAGATCATTCCCTACATTGATCCGCTGGACGTACGTTACAAGTATTTCGAGATGCGCCCCGAACCGGCAGCTAATGCGGTGATGTTCTGCCTGATGGACGTTTCGGCCTCGATGGGAGAGCGGGAGAAGAGCCTTGCTAAGCAGTTCTTCGTCCTCCTGCATCTTTTTCTCAAGCAACGCTACGACAAGATCGAACTAGTATTTATCCGCCACACGCAGATTGCCGCGGAAGTCGATGAAGATACCTTCTTTCACTCCCGCCAAACCGGTGGGACGGTCGTGAGCAGCGCGCTTAACGAGATGAAAAAGATTATCGAAGCCCGCTATCCGTCCGCACTGTGGAATATCTATGCCGCGCAGGCATCGGATGGTGAAAATTTCAGCGGAGATTCGCAACTGTGCGCCGACCTGCTGAACAGTGAACTGATGAAGTGGTGCCAATATTTCGCCTATACGGAGATCGTCGACGAGACCGAAGCCAATCTGATGAACAGCGAAGACAATGGTATGGAGCTGTGGCGCTCGTACCGACAGGTCGCAGAGGCTTGGCCAAACTTCGCCATGAAACGGATCGCGCGCGCCAGTGACATCTACCCGGTTCTGCACGAGCTGTTTGCACGCAAGACGAACGGAGTTTCCAATGGCTGATCCTGCCGAAGCTAAGGCGCCGCTGTTTGACGGAGCGGAATGGGATTTCGAGACCATCCAGCGCAGCTTTGACGCGATCGAATCTGTGGCGATTGATGATCTCGAACTTGACGTCTATCCCAACCAGATAGAAATCATCTCGTATCAGCAAATGCTGGACGCCTACTCGTCGACCGGGATGCCGCTCATGTATCGGCACTGGTCCTTCGGGAAGCGTTTCGTTCACGAAGAAAAAGCCTACAGCAAGGGCGCAAACGGTCTTGCCTATGAGATCGTCATAAATTCCGATCCCTGTATTTCGTACTGCCTCGAAGACAACACTATGGCGCTTCAGGTCCTTGTGATTGCCCACGCGGCCTTTGGACACAATCATTTCTTCAAGAACAATCACCTGTTTCGTCAGTGGAGTGATGCACAGGGTATTCTCGACTACCTCGACTACGCGCGCGGCTTTATTGCCCAATGCGAAGAACAGCACGGGGAACGCGAGGTTGAGCAATTGCTGGACGCCGCCCACGCGCTCATGCCGTCCAGCGTTTTCCGGCATAGGCGCCCGCCCCACTCATCGCTCGCGGATGAGAGAACCAGACAGCGTGAGCGGCGTATCGAGGAGGAACGGGCGGTACACTATTTGTGGGACGCCTTCGATCATCCCACACAGTCATCGAAAACCGATGAAGAGGCGCGGAAACGCAAGCGTGAAATGGGGTTGCCAGAAGAAAACCTGCTTTATTTCGTTGAACGCCACAGCCCGGTTCTGGAGTCTTGGCAACGTGAAGTTTTGCGTATCGTTCGCAACATAGCACAGTATTTCTATCCGCAACGCCAAACCAAAGTGATGAATGAGGGGTGCGCCTGCTTCGTTCACTATTACATCACCAACGAGCTGCACCGCGCCGGTCTGCTGACGGATGGCGCCATGCTGGAAATATTGCACAGTCATACCAATGTGCTGACGCAGCCTGGCTTTGACGCTCCGAACGCGATGGGGATCAACCCTTATGCGCTGGGTTTCGCGATGATGCAGGATATCCAGCGCATCTGCACCGACCCGACCGAGGAGGACCGGGAATGGTTTCCGGACATAGCGGGAAGCGGCGCGTGGCGCGATATACTAAAGGATGCCTGGGCCAACTATCGGGACGAGAGCTTCGTGCAACAGTTCCTCAGCCCCAATGTCATGCGCCGATTCCGCATGTTTTCACTGACCGATGACGAGGGGAAACCTTTCTACACAGTCGACGCAATTCATGACGAACGCGGTTATCACCAAGTGCGCGACACCTTGGCGCGCGGTTTCGACGTTTCGGAACACGATCCCGATATTCAGATCGTTGACGTAGACTTGATGGGCGATCGTCACCTCAGGTTAAATCACTCCGTGCGCAATGGTGTGCCGTTGAACAAAAAGGCATCTGAGGCGACTTTAAGTTATCTGCAGCAAATCTGGGGTTTTGATGTGGCGTTTGAAAACTAGGTTCGGGACTCATTGATATCCGCTTTGCGACGTGATTCATCGTTCGAAGAATGAGCGGTGACCTTTCTGATCTTCTCTGGCTGAGCCATGCGCAGATGGTGCGTCTGCAGTCCTGTTTCCCAAAGCCCCACGGCAATCTTAGGACGACAGCGGACAGCGACAGTACCAGAGCATTTTGATCAAGATAATGTCGCGCGGATATCGACACCCTATGGAAAGATTGCGCCGAGTTATTGTTATCTTCACGTTTGGGACAGCGATGCCTCAGTTGTACCGAAGGTTGATGCAACAAAACCGCATCAAGAAACCCACCGATCTGGGGCGATCCACAGGTCACTTCAACCTAATAACTGAACGGGGCCAGTTCTTTAGCAACCCGAAGCCCATCCACATCCGAACGGTTTAGCGCCAATTCCAGATCAAAGCTCGCTGCGCAAACGCCTGAACTAAGCATGGCAGGCGCAAACAGTGATCCATCTTCCTTACCCTAGTTGGCAACATCTATCAGAGCGTCCGTTTAGGTATGGTGATCTTAAATAAGTGCACAATCTCCAAGCCTGTAAAAACACCATAGTTGCTCATTAGAATGCCTCCATGCCGTTACGTGTCTAAATGCCCGCCAAGGGCAATTGGCGACAGATCTGGATTTAGGCCTAACCCGCGGGCAAGTATATTGGCCGACCGGTCATACTGACATAGCACCCGCCCTCATCACATCTGACGGAACGTCTTGCGCGCCAGTCGGTGTTCGTCGGTTTGGGCCACACGTATGCAATCTCCACCAGGCTGAGCCCCGATTTATGTCATGCCCATCGGACATTGCCGCGGACGATCAACTTTAATGCCCAGATATTGGTCATGCGGCCTCGCGATGCAGGGCCTGACACAGGCAGTGAACGCCACCGCCGCCCAAGGTGAACATCGACATATCAGGATCATAGACCTGGAACCCAAGGGCCCGCATTTTTGCGTTTAGGTCGGTAGCACCAGCCATAGACAGTACCTTGCTATCCCCTAGCGCCACCAGATTAACCCCGAGGTTTTTGGCTTCGCGGAACTCGACATCAACTATTTCAATGCCCCATCCTTTGATAACATCCACCAACCAAGGCTCCATCGCGTCAATGCAGGCCACGGCAAGTTTCTCGGCCAACGGAACGATTAACCCGTCCATGTGGACAAACTCGCGACTAATTGGGGCAACGACTGCCTCCCAACCCTCGGTGCGGACAAATTCGGCTACTTGTTCCGATCCCTCTTGCTCAGACCGTTCACCACAATAGCCAATTAGAACACGGCCAGGTTCGATGATGTTGAAATCACCGCCTTCAAAGTGTCCTGCGGTCGCAAATTTCCAAATCGGGATATTGTTGTCCTGATAAAACTTTATCGCGGTGGCATAATCCGCACGCCGACACTTCAACTGCATATGGCAAATCAAAGCGCCCCAGGGGGTCATCGCCGAGCTGTCACGGGCGAAGAAATTGCGGTGAAGGACCGGATCACTGTCCAGATAGTGACAGTTCACGCCGTTTTCTTCGTAAATCGACACCATTTCAGCATGTTGTGACATCGCCTGTTGTAGATCAAAGGTCGCGCCGGTTTTGTGCGCATTGGCCAACGTCCGACCGATCAATGGGCCTGCTTCAACCCATTTGAAGTATTCAGGACGACCAAGCAGAACATCCGTGAGTTTTGCGTAATCGTTGTTGATTCCCCAATTGGGCGCATTTTCCGCCTTCAACGCCATGGTGCCATTTCCTCTGGTCTCATTCCTGGTATTGCAAAGCTTGGCACGGCAATTACAATTATAAAATTACAAAATAAGAGATATTATTTGCATAAATATACAAGTAAAGGTCATGTATGCTGCCTCCTTCCTTATCGAAAGCCGACATTCATCTGCTGCACGTGTTTTCTGTCGTCGTTGAAGCACGCAGTTTCTCGGCAGCACAAGTTGTTTTGAACGTGTCCGCGTCGACGATTTCGCGCCAGATATCCGATCTCGAAACGCGCTTGGGTCTGAGACTGTGCCAGCGAGGACGCAAGGGGTTCCGCCTAACCGACAAAGGAGAAATCGTCTATGCAGCCTCTCGCAAGCTCTTTGCAGCATTGGATCTGTTTGGTGAAACCGTAGACGGGACGCGCGGGAAACTGGTCGGTCGGTTGACTATCGGAGCAATCGACAATTGGGTTTTCAATGACAACGCGCCTATCGTACCAGCTTTGTCAGAGTTTGCTCGTATTGCGCCAGATGTGGCCATCGAATTGCATTCAATTGCGCCTGGCGATATCGAGATAGGGGTTCAGGACGGACATATCGCTTTAGGCATCGGAGTGTTCCACAATAAAAAACCGGGGTTGATATATGAGCCGCTGAAAACGGAACGAATTGGCCTGTATTGTGGACAAACCCATCCTTTGTTCAAAGCAGAACCGAAGGCCGCCGTTGATGAATTTCTTTCTCAGGCAAACTTTTGCAATCGTGCCTATTTGAACGAACAAAAAGTTGCGCCGGTTTCACGCGGCTTACGCTCTACAGCCAAAGCGCATCAGATCGAAGGCGTTGCCATGTTGGTGCTGACTGGTCGTTTCATCGGCTATCTTCCCGAAGGCTTGGCTGATATCTGGGTACGTCAGGGACGAATGCGCTCAGTCGGAAATGGTCGGTTCGATCAGAAGTCGCATATCACGCTCGTCCGCAAACGTGGTGACGAACCAAATCTGGTGGTTAAGACCTTCACAGAACTACTTGTACGCGCATGTAAATCTGATCTGTCTTCAGATTCCTCTCTGTGGGCAAGGTCTGCTACTCTCCCTAATGGCTGATAGTCTTGCGCTCGAAGCGAATGACCGCTTTCCGCCCGAACTCTCACGTGTATCGAACGGCCTAAACCGGCCATTGAACAAGTGTCATGTATTCTGCAGTGCAGCTGATTGATGCAGGCCTTAGCTGCAGCGGCATACCGCACTCCAAATTCATTCCATGTCATTCAAACCTGACCAGGAAGCCATAGGACGATAGCAGGGAAGGCAACGAGCATCGCGATGGTTGCAGCATCCGCCAGAAAGAAAGGCGTTACACCTTTAAAAACATCCTGAACGCTTAGGTCATCACGAACGCCGGCCACGACAAAGCAATTCAGCCCAATAGGTGGGGTGATCAGGCAAAACTCGGCCATTTTGACAACCAGAATGCCAAACCAGATGGCGCACATAGGCCCAGACATACCGAAGGTACTTTCGGCTGCGCTTACGGTTTCGCCACCGTTCAACGCCATGACGGCGGGGTAAACTACCGGCAACGTCAGCAGCAGCATACCTATCGCGTCCATGAACATACCCAGTACAGCGTAAGCTAGAAGAATACAGATCAGGATCAGCATCGGAGACATCTCAAGCGAGGTAATCCAGTCGGAGAACGCACTTGGCAGTTCGGCGAACCCAAGAAAACGAACGTAGACCAAAACGCCCCAGATGATCGTGAAAATCATGACGCTCAGCTTGGCAGTTTCCAAAAGCGCGTCTTTGAGCTCGGACCAGCGCATGCCTTGATACAGCGCCATCAGGAACACCACAAATGCTCCAATTGCGCCGCCTTCGGTTGGCGTACCCCAGGCATCGCCGCCGAACGGGTTGTAGACAAAGAAGATGATGGTGACGACGACAATCACGATGGGCAATGCGGGCGGCAACGAGAGGAAACGTTCTTTCCATGTAAATCCGGTGACTGCGGGACCAAATCCTTTGATAACGACGGCCATGCCAATGATCAGCAAGCCATAAATTACCGCCGAGAACATGCCCGGGATGAACCCGGCCAACAGCAGTTTACCCACGTCCTGCTCGACAATAATCGCGTAGATGACCAGAATGGCCGAAGGCGGGATGAGCGAAGCGAGTGTACCGCCTGCAGCGACGACACCTGCAGCAAAACGCTTGTCGTATCCGATCTTCAGCATCTCGGGGATGGCGATACGGGCGAACACAGCGGAAGTCGCGACCGAGGCTCCGGATACCGCAGCAAACCCAGCGGTTGCGAAAACGGTCGAAACCGCCAGCCCACCGGGGACCCAAGCCAGCCAACGCTTTGCGGCTTCGAACAGTGCTTTGGTCAAGCCCGCGTAATAGGCGAGGTAGCCAATCAGGATGAAAGTCGGGATAAGGCTCAACGCTTGGCTTGAAATCTTGGAGTGCGGCACCTGCCCCGCTGTTTTGACGGCCACAGTCACAGCCTTGCCGAACCGCGCCGGATCGTACCCAAACTTAGCCCAGAAGATCCAGATCAGACCAACCATGCCAGCTGTCGCGGCGGCGAAGGCCACGCGCATCCCCAGCACCACAAGAACAAGCATACCGCCCGAGACGATCAGACCAATATCAATGGGTTCCATCAGATTTAACCTCAGTTATCGTGGCCCGAGACGTGCTCGGCTTCCATTGCAGCTTGAGTGGCTGCGTCAGCTATCAGCGGGACGGCAATAGGTGCTTGATCGGGGTGCCGGATCGCGCGCCCGTAGGCCCAGAGCTGCAAAGAAAGCCTTAGGCAAAGCACGCTAAAGGCAACGGGGGCCAACAGCTTTGCGGGCCACAGCGGGATACCTATGTCGATGGAGCTGTCGCGGCTCCAGAGTGGAGCACCAAAGTCAAAGCTGCGTGCGAAATGCGCCCAGCTCCCCCAGATCAGCAAGACGATCAGCGCCAGAATGACAGCGGTTGAAATGAACTCAACGATATAGAGCGTCCGGCCTCTAAGCGCTCCAACAACCATGTCCATTCGGATATGACCGCCATCACGCTGCGCATAGGAAATCCCCATGAAGGCGATTAACGGCATGGCCTGCTCGATCCAATCCACGTAGCCGGGAAGTGGCGCATTGGCGAAATTCCGACCACCAACGGAGACTACGGCCATGACCATCAGCGAGAAAACCGCAAGACCGCTGATCAGGGCCAGAAAGCTTTCCAGTTTGTAGAGGTGTTGATCGAGAATGCTGAGACGGCTGTCGTCAGACAGCACCAGGGATGACCCGGCCATCGTTTTGCTCCGCTGTCAGGGGGAAAGGCACCCGACGCCAGGTAGGCGACGCCGGGCAGTGAGTGGATTAGCTGCCGTTTGCGATCTTCCCAGTCACAAGGTCATAAAGCTCTTGTGCTGGCAGGCCACGCTCGGTGTTTTCTGCAATCCAGGCCTCGGCCGCGGGGGCGGCAGCGGCTTCTTTGAACGCTGCGATTTCTTCATCGCTGAAAGTGACCCGTTCGATGCCGCGTTGATCCAGTTCAGGGCCCCACGCTTCCATCGTTTTGGTCTGGTAGTGGCTCACGTAGTGATCCAGTGCCTCATCCACCGACCCCAGCAGAACTTCGCGGTGTTCGTCAGACAGATCTTCCAGTGCCAGCGTGTTCACCACGACAGGGCAGTTGACGGTGCCGGGATTGAGGTTCGTCGTCCACCACGTGCCATTCTCAATGGTGCCGAAGGACATATGCGCGTGTGGCGCAAAGCTGACCGCTTTGACGATGCCGCTGTCCATTGCCTGACGCACTTCGGATGCAGACATCGAGGTCGGAACTGCTCCAACCGTCTCCATCGCCTTGCCGATGCCACCTGTCGCCCGAACGCTCAGACCTTCAAAATCGGTTAGGGATTTGGGTGCTTCACCGACACCAACAAGGTTGTACTGCGGCAGCGGAGACGGCATCAGCAGAGTCGCGTCCCAGCGGGCCAGATCTTCGACAACGGCCGGATGTTGATAAACGGCCATCGACAGGTCGACTTCCTGTTCAAGGGATGTCACGCCCAAAAACGGCAGTTCCAAGACAGTGATCGAAGGGTTCTTATCGCGGTGATAGCCAGCGCAGAACTGCGCCATTTCAAACGCACCAATCGAAATCCCATCGAGGTTTTCTTTGTTCTTCGACAGGCCACCATAGCTGATGTTGAGCGTGAACTCACCGCCCGTCTTTTCGTTCACCAACTCCGCAAGTTTCTCGACGTGTTCGGTAAAGGCGCGACGCTTGCCCCACAGGGAAACGTTCCATTCGACAGCCAGTGCTTCGGATGCAACGGTCAGCGACAAAGCTGCAATGGCCGCCCGGTTAAGATGTTTGCGCATAGTGGCTCCTCCCAAATCACGCAATGTGTTTGGGCAGAGTATTCAGGATGCGTAGCAGCCTGCCTATGAAGGAAAATGCGCGAGGAACTCCTGTTTCCCTGCGGATATCCGCAGAGTGGTTTCGATTACAACAGCGCCTCTTTATCGAGACCGAGTTTGACGATCTTTTCGTTGAGCGTCCGTCGGCCGATCCCAAGCGCTTCGGCGGCGGCATCCATGCGGCCTTTATGCGCCTTGATGGCTTTGCCGATGAGCTCGCGTTCAAAAGCAGCAACCGCTTCGCGTAGGGTATCCGGCACTTCGTCGAAGTGCTGATCGCTTTGGATGGCCTGCGCCACCGACCCTCCTCCGCGTCGGGCCGCCAAAATGCGCCGTTCGCAGACATGGCGCAATTCACGCACATTGCCGGGCCAGCTATGTGAAAGCAGAGCGGCCAAATCGTCCTGATCGAGTTCTGGCGCGTCTATCTCATAAACCTTTGCGTATTCGTTCAAGAAATGCGTTGCCAACAGAACCAGATCATCCCGTCTTTGACGTAGCGGAGGTAGAGACAGGACGACAGTATTCAATCGAAACAAAAGGTCCTGACGCAAGCGGCCTTCGTCTGCTGCCAGTACAACGTCTTCGTTGGTTGCTGACACGACTCTGAAGCTTACCGGTACCGGTGACACAGCCCCCACCGGCAGCACCTGCTGATCTTCGATGACCCTTAGTAGCTTGGCCTGCGCCGCTGGTGGGCACGAGCAGATTTCGTCCAGAAACAAGGTCCCTCCCGACGCCGCCGCAAGCCTTCCGTCGGATTTACCCGCGATGCCGAACATTTCCGCTTCAAACGTATCGGCCGACAATGCAGCGCAATTCAGTGCCAGAAACGGTGCCTCCGGCGAGCGGCCCAAATCATGTAAAGCATGAGCAACCAGCTCCTTCCCGGTGCCCGTATCTCCCTGCAACAAAACCGCAACCGATGTATCAGCAAGATCAAGTACTTCTTGTCGCAAGTCTGTAATGGCGTCTGTTTGGCCCAGCAGGATGCGGTCAAGGCCTGACAGTTTGAACAGCCGGTCTTTGAGGCGAGCATTGCTTCTTCGCATTCTGTTTTGTTCAGCTGCGTGCCTCAGCACCGTAAGCAATCGCCGTGGTTCATATGGCTTTTCGATGAACCCGTACGCCCCGTCCTGTATGGCCTGAACCGCCATCGGGATGTCACCATGTGCCGAAATCAATACCACCGGAGGCGCCACCTGTCTGTCCAGACTGGCCAGCAATTCAAGCCCCGACATACCCGGCATACGCACATCGGACAGAATGACATCGGGCGACGCACTGGCCAGATACTCCATCACGTGGGTCGCGCGCGACAGGGCGCTAACAGTCCAGCCGGCGGCTTCGAGCAACTCGACAAGAGACTGTCTCATTGATTTGTCATCATCGACGACCAGAACTTTAAAGGGTTGCCGCTGGGTCATTCGTTCGTTTCTTTAGTAATTGAGGCCATCGGGAAGGTGACACTAAAAACTGTTCCGCCGCCATCACGATTTCGGGCCGTCATCTTGCCATCGTGATCTTTGACAATGCTGGTGGAAATGGCCAGTCCCAAGCCCATGCCTCTCCCGCTCTCTCTTGTGGTTACAAATGGCTCTTGCAACTCAGCCAGCGTTGCCTCGCCCAACCCGTGACCGTTGTCCTGAATTTCCAACACCGCTTCATCATCAGTAGCTATGACAGCGATATGGATTTCAGGTGCATCCACTTCGTCCATCGCGTCAATCGCATTGCGCAAAAGATTAGTGATGACCTGTTCGATCCGCAGGGCGCTGCCTCGGACAAAAGCCGGATCCGTCGGCGCATCAACTGAGATTTTCACCTTGCCCTGCTCGATGTTTGGCGCAACCAGAGCCAACGCGGCGTTAACCGAATTGGATAGGTCTACGTCATCGAACGCCTCACTCTCTGACCGTGCAAAAAACCGCAATTGGCGTGTAATCCCTTCCATCCTGTCGACCAGGCTTCCGATATTTTGCGACAGCTTGGCCTCACCAGAAGATGAGATTTCTTCTGCCACCAGGTGATTGCGCATCGCAGCGATAGGCTGGCCCAGTTCATGTGTGACCGACGCGGAGAGTTGCCCCAGAGCCGCCAGTCGGCTTGCGCGCTCCAATTCCCCTTGGGTGCGTTTGAGGCTCCGCTCGGCTGTCTTGCGGTCGTCGATTTCGATAGCGAGCCTTTCATTTGCCACCCGCAGCTTTGCTTCTTCCTCTTCTGACCGCACTAAGGCCGCGCCAACGCGCCTTGCGCGTTGTATCTGGAAAAAGATAAATGCGAGCCCCGCTAAAAGGACAAAAACTGTTGTTACAAGCCAACTGCGCGCAACGGCTTGATCGTCACTTGCAAAATAGTGAAGCGACCAGCCATGGGGTAAATCCGTAGCTGCAAGATGCAGACGCTTCGTCCCCGCAATTCTGGCCTGATCTCCCGGCAACTCAATCCAGTCCAACGCATCTAAGTCTTGCCCCGGAAACTGCCTGGCTTCTCGAATCCGTTCTTGCTGTGGTTCTGACAATGGCGTCAACGCGCGATATTGCCAGTTCGAGTTCGAAGAAAGCAGAACGACGCCGTCTTCATTGGCCAAAAGAACCTGTTCGCCCGAGTTTTTCCAACTATCCTGAAGATTGGAGAAATCGATCTTAATCGCTATGACGCCAGTTGAAGCGCCCTGGTCGTCAAGCACTGCGTTGGCGATGAAGTATCCTGGCAGACCAGTCGTTGCCCCGATGGCATAGAAGCGGCCCTGTTCACCAGAAATGGCAGTTTGGAAATACGGACGGAAAGCGTAGTTCTGGCCAACAAAGCTCCCAGTGTCGCGGTAGTTCGATGCGGAAATCGTGATCCCGTCTTCGTCCATCAAGTAGATCGCATCCAGCCCCGCCTGTTCCGCAAAATCCTCGAGGCGTCGGTTCAAAGTTCCGGTACCGTCTCCTTCAGCTGTTCCAATTACAAAGGAATCCTGTGACAGCACATATGTGAGGTGGGAAAATCGTTCGAGTTCGCTGTTTACCGAGCTTTGGTAAAGAGAGAGCCGGCCCTGAGCTTTCGAAAGCTCCTCCGAAACGAAGTACTGGTAAGAAACCAAATAAAGGCCAATGCTGGCGGCAATGGCTATCAAAATACCTACAATATACGAAGCTGATCGCATCGAATGCCCATGAACTGCGACGGTATAGGATCACAGTAGGTATTAGCCGTCCATCCCAAGAGTACTAATCTAACATTTGGATGTTTAGGCCAAACAAGAATGACCGAGTAATTAGAGAACGCGAAGCAATGAACGAACATGCCGAAACAACTATTTACATTCCGCAAGCAGATTCGGCCCAGAGCCGACATCCAACCATTTGTTTCGATGCTGCGGTCGCAGCCCGCATTGCAGACTTTCGCCGCGAACGCAAAATCCTGTTCAAACCGAACTTACACAACGCGGGAAAAACCGTCGTTCTCTGCTTGGTAGAATTGGCATGCAGTTGAACGAAGGAACTTGCCTTCGAGAAGCTTGATTACGCACCGCTGACATTCGCTTGGCGAAGCAGAAATCTCTGAATTTTACCGCTGGGTGTCTTCGGCAGTTCTTTGACGAATTCGATAAGCCGAGGATAGGCGTGAGCAGAAAGGCGCTGTTTGACATAGTCCTTCAACTCCGCGGCCAACGCATCATTACCTTCTGTGCCATCCGCCAGTACGACTACCGCTTTCACTATTTCGGTCCGTTCCTTGTCAGGAACGCCTACGACCGCCGTTTCCGTTACAGAGGGATGTTCGATCAGAGCGCTTTCAACGTCAAACGGTCCGATGCGATAACCCGAAGAGGTGATAACGTCGTCGTTCCGACCAACGAACGTTATACATCCGTGTTCATCCCGCTCCACTGAGTCCCCAGTAAGATAGTATCCGTTCTCGATCGATTTGGTGCCCATGTTTAGGTAGCCGCTAAAGAACAAGAGAGGTGAATCCGCAATGTTGACGGCCAATTGACCTGGCTCATTGAAGTCGGCGATGCTGCCGTCCTCAGCCAGAACCTCAACCCTGTATCCTGGCATCACATAGCCAGCCGATCCCGGGCGTACCGGATGTTCGAGCCCGTGATGATTATTCACCAGCATACCCGTTTCCGTCTGCCCATAATGATCCTTAATCGGCGCATTCAGTTCGGTCTCGAACCAACGGATGACTTCGGGGTTCAGTGGCTCGCCTGCGCTGCTGATGCAACGAATCTGATCGCGCAACTGTGACGCGCGCTCGGTTCCCGCGGCGATGATTAGTCGAAACGCAGTAGGCGCGCCTGCAAAGTTAGTCACGCCCAATTTCGAAATCACGTCATATGTACTGTCCACTGTGAAAGGCCCTTCGACCAGAGTGGTTGCATGTCCCAATAGTAGCGGGCCGATCAATGCATAGTAGAGTCCATAGGCCCAGCCTGGATCGGCTATATTCCAGAAAACATCCTCATGTTGCAGGCCGATCCCTTCGACCATGTAAGATCGAAAGGCAGCCAGAGCCTTTAGGGGCACGGGCACTCCTTTGGCGGGACCTGTAGTTCCAGATGTCGCCATCATGAACATCAGATCATCGCCGTTCCGCAAAACAGGGACGAACTCAGGCGATTGCGCGGCCATCGCCTGGCGGAAATCAATGTCTCCCGCAATAACCCCTTGTCTCGTTTCCACAATCGTCGCGACAGGCGGACAACTTTCCAGTCCGTCGAGCTTGATGCGGTTCGCGGCGTCAGTCACAATCAACTTCGCGCCACTCATGGTCAAACGGTCCTGAATGGACTTGGGCCCAAAGGCTGTAAACAAAGGCTGATAGGCCGCGCCAGCCAGGAGGGTGCCGAGAACAACTGTCACAAGATCCGGGGTGCGGGGTAACAGACCTGCCACGATGTCACCGGGTTGGATGCCATGTTCTTCCAGCAAGTTGGCGAAACGCGCAGCTTCTTCGCGCAACTCTGCAAAATTGCGCGTCTCATGGTGCCCATCCAATGCAACCCAGTTCAAAGCACGGGGATTGCCCTGCAAATGGGCGTCACAACATTCTACGCATGCATTTATCCCGTCGCTGAAGTTGCCGAAAAAGGAAAACTTTGCCAGCTCCAGGTCAAATTTCTCCACCCTTTTGGAGTATTCTGGGGAAGTCTCAGTGTCAGAACTCGATTCCATCAAAACGTATTCCTCCAAGTGCAGCCCTTAATTACCTTGCACTTAGACAGGTCGAATTTCCACGTTGGAAATTACGCGAACATCAGCGCAACGTGAGTGGTCCATTTGTCCCGAAGCAAAGCTCGGTTTGTGTTACATAGCAACCATCGGGTTTTGCGCAGCATCTGCATGGTTTCGGCTTCAGTTTGCGACGCCAACGGCCCATTTCAGACATTCGAGTATTGCGAAGTATCGGACGGCTACGGCCCTTCGCAGATCAGCGGGAAGGCACCGACTTCTGGTATCGTGAGTGTGCCCACGGTGACGAAATCGTCACCTTCGACGGCTGTTATCAATCGAACCGAGGCAACGATCCGGCTATATTCAGGATCGGCGAAGTCGATAACAGTGTGCATATCGACATCGGCCCCCTGCGCCACGATGATTGGTATCGCACCATCAACTTCTGTTAAGCTCCAGTGTTTGCTGTCTGCGTGAATGGTCGCACTCACGACTGCGAGTCCAGGGACAGTTCCCAATCCGACAGCAACAACTGCGCCTGATCCATCAGGGGCTTCACAATACAACTCAACAGTTGCGAATGCCGAGGTTGCCGAGAAGAAAGCAAACAGCGCCAGAGCAGAAGTCCTGATCATGAAGATTTCCCTTCGTTCGCAATCCGACCTAAAATACATTTTAGGTTCACTGTTCTCAACAAGCGTGTCTCAACGCGGGTCAAAGACAAGGAAACACCGGCATCCGCAGACCACTACGATGCCCCAAATCATTGGCATCGAACGGCTAGAAGTTAATTGAATCCGTTAAGAGTTTGAGCATTGTAGCGGACATTCAACTTCAGCACAGCAACCGAAGCAATAATACCCCAGGCTGCGACGTGGCACGACCCAAAAGAGACGTTGGCCAAGGGCTGTGGTGTTGCAGTGCAGCTTCCCGAAAGCAGACATTTCCAGTTCACATCAAACCAACTTCACCTCGGATGGACCAGCTTATCTGCGTTTGCTGCGGCCCACTCGTGCATCGCGTGAAGCAACCCGTCACGCATGAAATACTTGTCGGAGAAGCTCTAGAGCGCGGCAGCCTATACCACGGCTGGTGCAGATGGAATCTTTGTTCCGGGGCTGACGATTGTTTTGGTGAGTGCAGAATTTCCTTTACAAACCGACCGCCGGTCTAGATATACAGACCAACGGTCTGTATTGATGGATTCGGAAAACCACTAAAGCCTGCCCGCCCTCTCGCCTCGTGAGTACTTAAAACAAAAACGCCGGTCGCTCCACGACACCCATTTCGTGGACGCATTAGCTGTACCTGAAATCGAAAGCTTGAAACATGCACTATGATTCCCACCGTGCCCCACGAAGTATTTTGGAGTTCTGCGCCCGTCAGTTGCGTCGAATTTGGCAATACTCAGGAGATGTTCGAAAAAGAAATGGCTCAGTAGGAAACCCCAACACTACAACGCCATTGTCTGACCACATGCGCCGAGACGTTGGGTTGATTGAGCGAGGGCCGGATGATCGTTCGCATTGGTGGTCATATTGACGTGGTCAGCGATGGGATTGTGTATCTTCGCATCCTACAGGTTCAAATTTGCCTTTATCAACTCTGCGCATGCAATTGGCGAGGCATCTTCTGTATTCACCGATAAGTCATATTTCATCCCATCATGAACACGCTCGAATTGCCATCTGGAAAGCCCGAGCGTCCGGTCGCCTCGCTTTCGTTCCCGTGCCTCCAGCACGTCCAGCGAAGCAAACAAACCAACCATGTAAAAATCATACGGCTCCAGTAAGCTTTGATATTCAGATACCGCGCTCGCAGACCCGGCTTCCGTGTTTCCAAACAACACTTCGTCAACAATCAAATTATTCCCGGTGCGCGCCATTGCAGCAACTGAACGGCGCATTCCGGAAAGTGCGCGACTGGCTGTTGGTCCGACCCGTGCGAAGGTCACTGCTTTCCCGCCCACCACACGCTTTTCAAAACTCAATCCATCTGGATCACCAGCAAGCCGCTCTGGCAACATTGCCAGGAAGGCATCCATTTCGATGTGAAGGAACGGTAGTGTCATAATGTTCTGAAGCGCTTTTGCGATAGAACTTTTACCAACGCTCCCTACTCCGTTTAGGAGAATTACTGTCGCCATAGGTCTCGTGACTGATTGATCGCTGCCAAGGTCCGTTATTTGGCTGTGGAAGGGGGTGAAGGCACAGTTTCCATCGTAACATCCACCGCTTCCGGCCATCCAAAATCTGTTGTCCCATCCGGCAGACCCAGAATTCGGTCGAGTGTTAGAAATTGCATATCGATCGCCGCCTGTAAATTGCGTGCGGCTTCATCTGCTATGTCAGTTCCCCGGGCGTCGATGGCGCGCAGCAATGCAAAATCAAAGAAGTTCATAAGGAAGAGTATAAGCTCTGCCGCCGTATCAACATCGGCGACAGTGAACGTTCCTTCGTCACAGCCCTTCCGGATGATTTTGGTCAGGACCGGCATGGCACCAGTTCTGACCCTGCGCTTGAATTGTTCGAGCAGGAACAGGTTTTTGTCCTGGTTCATGATCTTGAACATCTCGACCTGGCCTGGGTAGTCATGCTCGCGCAGGTAGTTTGCCCTTAGATGGGTGAAGTTATGCAACAGATCGAGTGCCGAAGATTTCTCGTCAGAAGCAACAACAGACATTTGCGCGAACACGCCTTCTGCCATGCCATCCAATACCCCGAACAAAAGCTCATCCTTGGATTTGAAGTGGTGATAAAAGCCACCTTTCGAAACACCGGCCAGATCCAGCACATCCTGAATGGTCGTATCTTCGAAACCTTTCGAAAAGAACAACATTTGCGCACACCCCAGTAACTGCGCGCGCCGCGCCTCTGGCTGCATATTCTTCCGCTTCGTAGGTTTCATACATTTCCCCCTTGCAAACCGACCGACGGTCTGCAATTACAGACCTGCGGTCGGTTTATATCCCGACTCATCTGGCAGGACAACGAAATTCACCTGCCGCCCCGAAATAAATGATGCGCTGATGCAGCCCAAGACCGCAAGCTACAACGCTTCGCGCGCCCAGTTGAGTTGTGTCTACTACACAGGATCGAATGCCATGAATGCTCTTGTCTGCAGGGATATTTCAATATCCGAGTTACGCCAAACATCTCGGCTGGCTGGTATCCGGGATTTGCTTGAACTTCTGGTCAGGCTTTCCCCGGACTGGGACGAAGCCAGGCGATCTTTGTCTCAAACAAGTCCGCAGACTTGGCTCGTAAATCCGTTCTCCCTCAATTGATCCAAACCTCTCAGGAGAGAAACATGTTGGACAATGTAAGAGCGCTTTCCACGGTTTACCGCGCAGCCAAAAGCATGACGGCAATCGCTTTGACAGAGTTGCCTGAGCCTGGGAATGTCGCGGAAGCATTGCAATTGGTGAACGTGCCCGTGCCAAGACCTTCGCGCCACCAAGTCGCGATTCTGCTGTTCGCTTCATCACTGCATGTCGATGAAATTTATGCGGCTCAGGGCACCGCTCTTGGTCGTTTCTTCGGGCCTAAACACGCTTCGGCAAATTCCCCCTACGTCATGGGGACTTCGGTGTCAGGGGTCGTTGTCGCAACTGGTCAGGACGCAACCCGGTTCAATGTTGGAGACGAAGTGATCGTCGTTCCCAACGAGCTTGGCGAAAACGGGTCTTGGGCAACATACAGATGCGTTTCGCACGCCTATCTGATGCTCAAACCCCCGGCCTTGTCTCATGTCGAGGCGGCAGCCGCGACACTATCAGGTTGTGTTGCGTGGGGTGCGATCAACACCGCACGCGTCGAAAAAGGTGACCATTGCCTCGTTGTTGGGGCATCGGGTGCCGTCGGATCCATGATGGTTCAGTTTCTCAAATCAAAGGGCGCAATCGTGACCGGGGTTTGCAGCGGCGCGAATACCGATCTGGTGCGCACGTTGGGTGCAGATCACACGATCGACTACAACGTCACCAGTTTTGGTTCGCAGGGCCAAAACACCTACGACAGGGTCTTTGATCTGGTAGGCGGTCGGGACATCGAGGCCGCAGCGTACCGAATACTGAAACGCAATGGCCGGTTCGTCACGATTGTTGGCCCAGTGCGCCACATTGGTGAACGCAAGCTGTCCAGGGCCGAGTTTCTTCTGGGTGTTGGACACATTGTTTGCCGCAGTATCGCAACACGGTTCCGCGGTCCTCGGTATCGTTTTTGTGCCTCCTTGCCACGGAACAACGCCTATGCAGCAATACTGAGCATCGCAAAGCACAACATACGCTCTCCAATTGAAGCCGAGATTCCATTCGATTTGCCGCAAATCCGGGCCGCAATCAGAACTCTGATGTCCCATCGGACAAGAGGTCGGATCGTCATCAACTTTTTGACCAACGAAAAATCAAGCCGGCCGGAAACCAGTTCCAGACCTGAGGTGCACCTCAAGCAATCACTGTTCCGGCACAAAACGAAATTCAATCAAGACACGGTAACACTATGACAAAACTTTGGAAATCACCGGGGTCGGACAATCCCGTTTCATCTGTCGCTCACCGCAATCGACGCAATCCAACCGATCGCATTGCGAGCTGTGTTCGGCCCGTGCGGTCAATAGTGGTCGCGTTTACCCTTGGCGTCGCGCTGAGCGGGTGTGCAGCAAACATGGCCGCAAAAGGCAGTGATGGTCCAGACCTGAGCGTAGTCAGCCAGGAGGCCACCCGGATGGATGTCGAACGGCAGTTGGGGTCGCCTGAGCAGCTACAGCAACAAGCCAATGGTGATTGGGTGGCCGTCTATGACGTCGAACCCCGGACAAAGCCAAACCTTGCTCGGGCGGCAGGCCACGGAACGCTGGACCTCTTTACCTTCGGGCTCTGGGAGGTTGTCGGTGGGCCTTTGGAAGTGGCCCATGCGCGGCGGGTTCTCGTCACTGCACGATATGACGACGCGGGAAAATTGCTGCAACTGACCAGCAAGCCCAAACCCATCCTTTGATCTGAGGGTGGGTCACCGCCGACCTGCAACAGGCCGGCGTTACATCCAACACCCCGACGAACAGCAAGCCATCCCCGTTGAACCATAGTGCAGGTCCAGCGAGCAGATACCCCTGTCCACACAAACAAGAAAACGGACTAAAAATGAAGACTATAACATTGATCACACTGGCCGCTATGGCTCCCACAATGTGTTTGGCAGACGAAAGCTGGACCGGCTTCAATGCTGGTTTGCAGCTATCCACGGTTGATGTTTCCCAAGACGAAAACGATAACGGAAACGCAGCGTTGGGCCTCCACGCCGGATATCTTCATAATTTTGACGGCTATGTAGTTGGCGGTGAACTGACTTATGATGCGGGCGCTGAGCTTGTGTCTGACAACAAAACAAAAAAGGTCGATACGATACGCCTGAAGTTCAAAGGCGGACACGTATTTGGCCGGACGTATCTGTACGGCGTCATTGGATATGCGAACATCGATGGCGGTTCCATCAGTGAAGATGGCTACTCTGCTGGCGTTGGCGTTACGTATCGCGCAACGGACAGAGTTCTGGTCGGCCTTGAGTACCTGAGAGACACATATGACACGTCAGCTGACGACATCACAGCTGACTCTGTCGCGCTTCGGGTGTCTTACAAGTTCTGACAGAAGGCGTTTGAGAACCTGACACAAGCAGGGGACAGTCAATTGCCCCCCACTCATAATTCAATTCCCGGGAGCCACCAGGTGACTGAAATACCAACGCTTGAGACTGAACGACTGCTACTTCGACCACCAATAATGGCAGACTGGCCCGACTATCTTGCGCTGATGACATCAGAGCGCTCAAAGTTCATGGGAGGCCCGGTCTCTGACCGCATGACCTGGGGGATTTTCTGTCATGACATAGCTCAGTGGACCCTCATGGGGCACGGGGCACTGATGATGGAAGACCGTGTTTCAGGAGCGTGCCTTGGGCAGGTTAGCATCAACTCCGGACCGCTTTTCCCCGAACCCGAATTGGGCTGGTTTGTCTATGCTGATGCCGAAGGAAAAGGCTATGCGTTTGAAGCTGCGCGAACGCTGCGAGATTGGGCCTGTACATGGAACGTAACCCAGTCGCTCGTCAGTTATATCGATCCGAACAACTTCCGCTCCTGCCGCCTTGCTGAGCGGCTTGGAGGAATTTTGGATTCAAATGCCGAGCGAGATGACCCCAATGATCTCGTCTACAGGTACCATTGAGCTGCGCAAACAACTCCCCGGACCATTCGAGCGAGGGTCACCTTGATCAGTCGCCCGATCAGACCGTCATCCCCAACATCCTTTGCTTTTTGATTGTCCCGGTATCAAGGGGCGCAACGCAGCCCTGTCTTCTTTTATCTGTTGGAAATACCGGATCACGGGCCGGGTTGTCGCAACCCATGCGCGGCAATACGGGGGTACAAAACCTCAGTCAGACAATGACCAGCATCCTCAGCCCCCCGCGGAAAACCCGAAACGCCCGTCGGGCTGATCATTTGTCCGACGGATCACTTTCAGCATAATCCCGTAGGCGCTCGATATCAGAGATTACGGCGTGGTTGCGGTTGATTTGCACACCAACCGTTTTTAACCGCGAAAACGCCCGGCTAAGGCTTTCCGGCTTCATCCCCAGACGCCCGGCGATCAGCATTTTGTCATAAGGTAGCTCTACGTCGCAGCCATCGGGTTTGGCATCACACAGGTTCAGAAGAAACTCTGCCACCCGCTGCGCTCCCGTCTGCGCCTTGAGCTGCTCCAGCTGTGCCACCAGCGAATGAAGATGCGTGAACGTGGACGCCAGAATAGAAACGCCAATCTCGGGGTCTTCTTTCATCAACGACAACAGCAAAGGGCTTGGGATATGCATCACGTCGCAGGCCGACACGGCCTCGGCAGAAACGGGGTAAGGGACGTTTCGCAGCGCGACGGCCTCGCCAAAACTTTCGCCGCGGGTAAAGACGCTGACCACTGCCTCGGCCCCGGTCGGGGACATGCGGAACAACTTGACCCAACCGGCAAGAACCACGTGGACGGCCTTGGCCTCTTCTTCCTGTAGAAAGATCGTTTCGCCCCGATCATAGCTACGCCAAATTGCGTGGCTCAGCAGTGTATCGACATGCTGGTCCGGCAAACTCTTGAGCAAAAGCGATTGCCGCGCGATCGCTTTTTGTGCTTCGTGTGCCACGGAGTTTCCCCTTTTCCCTGATCGATCGTCCGACCGGTACGTCCTTTTTCGCAAGGCTATGCCAAAGCTCTGCCCGGCGCGCCAGCCTTTTCCTGCTTCAACTTGACTATTGTCATGTCTTAGGCGTCACCATGCGCATAAATTCGGCCCAAAGCCAGCAATCCGGGGAGCCAGTATAATGGACTACGAGCGATTTTTCACCCAGAGCCTGGACGATCTGCGGGACGAAGGAAACTATCGTGTTTTTATCGACCTGCAACGCCGCTGCGGATCATTCCCAAACGCACGTCAAACCGACGGGGCGGTACAGCGCGACGTACGTATCTGGTGTTCGAACGACTATCTGGGCATGGGGCAGCATCCGGCGGTGACCGGGGCGATGCATGACGCGCTGGACCGGTGCGGCGCTGGTGCTGGCGGCACCCGGAACATCTCGGGCACCACACACGATCACGTCCTGCTTGAGGCCGAACTGGCCGATCTGCACGGTAAAGAGGCAGCGCTTCTGTTCACCTCTGGCTATGTTTCGAACTGGGCGGCCCTTGGCACCCTTGCTGCGAAAATCCCCGGCCTTATCGTTTTCTCGGACGCGCTGAACCACGCCTCGATGATCGAAGGCATCCGTCATTCGCGCGCGCAAAAGGTGATCTGGAAGCACAACGACCTTGAAGACCTCGAGGCGAAGCTGGCTGCTGCCGATCCTGACGCCCCCAAGATGATCGCCTTTGAATCCGTCTATTCGATGGACGGAGATATCGCGCCGACCCAAGAGATTTGCGATCTGGCCGACAAATACGGTGCGATGACCTATCTGGATGAGGTTCATGCCGTCGGTCTTTACGGCCCGCGCGGTGGCGGCATTGCTGAACGCGAAGGTCTGATGGATCGGCTGACCGTGATCGAGGGCACGTTGGGCAAAGCCTTTGGTGTGGTTGGTGGCTATATCGCGGCCTCAGCCGCACTTTGTGATTTTGTGCGCAGCTTTGCCAGCGGGTTTATCTTTACCACCGCCTTGCCCCCGTCGATTGCGGCGGGCGCTGCGGCCTCGATCCGGCACCTGAAACAGTCGAATACCGAACGCGATCAGCAGAAGTCCCGCGTGGCGCAGGTGCGTGCCCGGTTGGATGCAGAAGGCATTCCGCATCTGCCCAACCCCAGCCACATCATCCCGGTGATGGTAGGTGATCCGGTGAAATGCAAATTCATCTCGGACACGCTGCTTGAAGAATTCGGTATCTACATCCAGCCGATCAACTACCCCACTGTCCCCAAAGGAACCGAGCGTCTGCGGATCACCCCTTCTCCGGTGCATACGGACGAAGATATCGAACATCTGGTCGGCGCGCTGTCAGCCCTATGGCAACGCTGCCAGATCGCGCGGATGCCGATGGCTGCCCAGTAAACAAAGCGCTCCTTGCTTGAAAAACTGCCGCCCAGATCGGGCGGCTTTTTTCTGCTTCAAACGAGGTAGAGGGCAAAGATCAGCACCGAAAACCCGGTTAGAACCATGGTGAATCCGCGCAACCAGGCTGGGCTTCTAGCAAGGTCCAGATACTGCGCAAGGATTACGCGCGTCTTGATCAGTGCAAGCAACAGAATGCCACCCCCCATGACCGCAGCCGGCACCGGCAACAAGGTCAATACCGCTGAGCCGACACTTAGCCCCAAAAGGGCAAGCCAGGCCCGTGTCAGAGTGTTGTCCCCCATCGCCCTCATCCCAACAGATAGATCACCGGAAAAAGCATGATCCAGACCAGGTCGACCATGTGCCAGAACTGCGCGCCCGCCTCGATATTGCGTGCGTCATCCCGCCAGGACACCAGTAACAGAATGCCGACCCCGGCCAGAACATGGGCCGCGTGAAAACCAGTCAGAAGGAAGTAGAACAGGAAGAAGGGATGCGTTTCATAATTGATCCCCTGCGCCATTTTATCCGCGTATTCCGTGCCTTTGATGATCAGGAAAACAACGCCCAGAAGGGCCGCGCCGATCAAGGCCATGCGCGCCGTCGCGCGCCGCGCGACCTGTCGCCAGTGCAGCGCCTGTGCGGCCAGATAGCCCGATGTGACCAGAACCGCTGTGTTAAACGCCGCTCCAGTGCGATGCAGATGTGACTGCGCCTCGGCAAAACCCGCCGGGTCGGTCAGACGCACGCCCATAAAGGCGATCATCCCAGCGCCGAACACCAGCAGTTCCGAGACGATCAGAACCCACATCAGCAACTCGCCCGGAAGCTCGTCGATCAGAGAAGCATCGCTCATGCGCCGACCAGTTGGCGATAGATTTGCGGCAAAGCCATCGTCAGGCGGTGCGGGTCAGGGATCACCGCAAAACCGCCTTGCCCGAACATACGCGGGAACCAGCTTTTGCCGGTTTTGTCGATGGTGACACCAAAGACCGATTGCCCGGCGCGACGCGCTTCGCGGACGGCCATGCACGTATCTTCGATACCATGGCGACCCTCATAGTGATCCAGGTCGTTCGGCTTGCCATCGGTGATCACCAGCAGCAGTCGGCGCTTGCGCGATTGATCCGCCAAATCGGCTGAGCAATGCCGGATTGCCGCCCCAAGCCGTGTGTAATGCCCCGGGCGCAGTGACGCGATTCGCTGTTCGACCGTTCCGCACATTGGCTCATCAAACCGCTTGCAGCGCTGCACATAGACACGCTGACGTTTCAGAGAACTGAAGGCGTGGATCGCAAAGTCATCCCCACAAGCATTTAACCCCCACGCCAACGCGGCCAGCGCCTCGCGTTCAATATCGATCACGGCGCGGCCTGTGACGGCACTTTCGGTGGATCGGCTGACATCCAGCAAGATCGAGACCGCCAGATCGCGAGCTTCGGGACGGGATTGCTGCCAGACGCGCTCGTTGGCTTCCCCACAAGCCCGGCGTTCAGTCTCGGCACGCACGGCGGCTTCGATATCCAACTGGTCGCCGTCCAGATGGCCGCGTGTCATAACCCGACCGGGGCGCAGCGCCTCGAACTGGCGCTTCACCGCGCGGATGCGGCGGGTAGTGGCCGGGTCCTTACCAAACTCGGCTGCATCTTCGCGGATATCGGCATCCGACAACAGGACATTCACGTGGTCTGGCAAGTACTGCCCGGTGCGCACGTCCCATTCGGGATAAAGGATACGGCCCGATAGACGCTCGCGATTCACATCCTCGGGCGCCAGATCCAGGTGCAGCTTCAGCTTGGTGGGCGGCGCCTTCGAGATTTGACCCAGCCCGATCTCTTCCTGATCGTCGGCCGCCTTTTTGGCATTGTCGGGATCGTCATCATCGACCCGGCGGTTCAGGTTCAGAAACTCGGCCCAACTGAGGATCGCCTCGAATTTGTGCAGTATCAGGCTGTCTTTCCGCTCAGCCTGATCAGATTTACGGCGGCGGGCGCGGTGGGTTTTCTCTCCCGACTCTTCGGGCGGGCCTTCGGTATCGGGGTTTTCCACCTCATTATGTTCTGAAAAGCCAACGGCGCGCAGTTCGGGCCACAGGGGGACCGGGCGAAAACGCTGATACCCGCGCGGGGCAGACAGGCTGTCATCCAGCTCCAGCAGCTGTTCCGCCTTGGCAGACAGCGATGCCGGATCACCCAGCACATGGCGAACCAGTTCTTCCAGCGCGGCTTCGACCGGCGGCAGGTTAGGGATATCACGTTGGTGCAGCAGACCCTTGCACAGTTCGGTATAAAGGGGGAGCAAGCCGGGCGCGTTTTCCAGCGTGGCCTCGACCATCTGTCGCGCAGCGATCAGCGCATGCAGGTCGGCCCGCAGGGGGTCATCCTCATCAATTCGGGTGTCGGCATGGGCCGCAACGGCTGCCAGCCAGACATATAGCGCGCCGTTGGCTTCGCGCGCCGGGAAAACGGCCAGACGGTCCGGCAGGCGCAATACCTCGCCATCGAACGAAGCACGCGGCATCAACTCGGCCTCGGTTCCCAAGCGGCGACGCCAGCTTAAACGGTGGCGTGAAATTTCGGGTGAGACCGGGCGTAATTCAACGCCCGGACTACCCCCAAGCCCTCGGAAGAGGACTGCCAGCCGCCCCGCGACCTCAGAAAGGTCGACCGCGGCTCCAACATGCACCTCAGGTGCATCGAGGCGGCTGGCAAGGGTGTGCCACAGTTTCCCGATCGTTTCTTCGGGTTCCCATGGCTCAAAATCGATCTTGACCATTGGCCGGCCTCACCCAAAGACAGCCGTGACAAGATCGAGGAGCCCGCGTTTGATATCCTCGTCATCAGTCAGAGGTTCGATCATTGCGGCAAGAATGGCGCGGTCCGTCGACATACCCTGTGCGATCAGCGTCGCAGCATAGACAACCAGTCGGGTAGAAACGCCTTCCTCAAGATCCTGACCCTTGAGCCCCCGCAGTTTGTTCGCCAACCGGATCAGCGGTTTGCAGCGCTCAAGCGCCAGGCCACTTTCCTGGGCGACAACCTCGGCCTCCATCTCAGGCGACGGAAAGTCGAATTCCAGCGAGATAAACCTTTGTCGGGTCGAAGGTTTCAGGGTTTTCAGGATATTCTGGTAGCCGGGATTGTAGGATGCCACCAGCATGAAGCCGGGCGCGGCTTCGAGTTCTTCGCCGGTGCGATCAATCGGCAGGATGCGCCGGTCGTCAGTCAAAGGGTGCAGCACGACGGTCACGTCCTTGCGGGCCTCGACCACCTCATCCAGGTAACAGATTGCGCCTTCGCGCACTGCGCGGGTCAGCGGGCCATCGACCCAGACGGTTTCCCCGCCTTTCAGCAAATAGCGGCCAATCAGGTCGGCAGCGGCCAGATCATCATGGCAGGCGACAGTATAAAGCGGGCGGCCAAGCTGCGCGGCCATATGGGCCACAAAGCGGGTCTTGCCGCAACCTGTCGGCCCTTTCAGCAGAACCGGCAGATCGTTGTTATAGGCGGCGGTGAACACATCGCATTCATCGCCCTGGGGCAGGTAGAAGGGGGCGTTTGCCGCCCCCGTTCCCATTTGTATGGAGCCATCCATTTGCATTACTCCGCAGGGGTTTCGGCTGCGCCGGGTTCGATGACCTCTTTCCGGGGCACCCAGATCGAGTAGACGAACAGCAGCGCACCAAGGACCACGACTACACCAGACCCAAAGCGCATCCAGTAGAAGATCGCGATCTGATCCTGCACGTCCATGAAGTAGTCACCGATCACACGTTGCATGTGCGTCTGCACGGTTCCGCCGAAGGTCAGCACGAAGGTCATGAAGACCATACCGCTGGTCATCAGCCAGAACGAACCCATGTTCAGCACCTGATTATACGGATCGCGGTTTTTCAGGATCGGCATGGCATAGGTGAAGATCGCCAGGTTGAGGCAGACATAGGCGCCGTAAAAGGCCAGGTGACCGTGGGCCGCGGTAATCTGCGTGCCGTGGGTGTAATAGTTCACCCCGTGCAGCGTATGCAGGAAGCCCCAGACACCGGCACCAAAGAAGGCCAGCGTGGCACAGCCCAGCGACCACAGCAACGCGGCCTTGTTGGGGTGGTCCCGGCGACCCTTCCAGACCATGACGAAGGCAAAGGCCATCATCGCAAAGAACGGGATCACCTCAAGGCTCGAGAAGATCGAACCGATCCACTGCCAATACGCTGGCGTACCGATCCAGTAGTAGTGGTGACCAGTCCCAAGGATGCCCGAGAACAGCGCTGCAGCGACGATGACATACAGCCATTTCTCAACCACCTCGCGGTCAACACCGGTCAGCTTCAGCATCAGGTAGGCCAGGATCGAAGCCATGATCAGTTCCCACACACCTTCGACCCACAAGTGAACAACATACCACCAGTATTGCTTGTCCAAGGCCAGGTTGCCGGGGTTGTAGAAGGCAAACAGGAACAACAGCGCCAGACCCCACAAACCCAACAAGAGGATGTTGGTGATCGCGGTCTTTTTGCCCTTCAGAACGGTCATCGACACGTTGTAAAGGAAGATCAGCGCGGCCACGACAATGCCCGCCTTGACCCATTTGGGTTGCTCAAGGAACTCGCGCCCCTCTTTGCCCAGCAGCCAGTTTCCTTCGAACAGGTTGAAGGTATAGGTCAGCACCACGCCCAACGTCCCCACAACCAGAATGATCAGTTGTAGATAGGCCAGCTTGGGTGAATGGATTTCACGTTCAGCCTCTTCCGGGATCAGGAAGTAGGCCGCACCGAAGAAGCCCAGGATCAGCCAGACGATCAGCGCATTGGTGTGCAGCATCCGCACGATGTTGAACGGCAAAAGCTCGCTCAGGAAATTTGGTGATACATAGATCAGGCCAGCCAGAAGGCCACCCAGAACCTGTATCACGAACAGGGCCATGGCCACCGCAAAGTAGGCGTAGGCGATTTTTTGGGATTCGTATTTCATTGCTCCGTTCCCTTTCTCAGCCAGCCTCGTTGGGCGGCCAGTCCTGAGCGTCGATATTGTCCGTCCAGATCAGGAAGTTGGTCAGGTCGCGAATTTCTTCGTCGCTGAGGTTGAAATTGGGCATCTGCCGACGACCGGGAATGCCGGTCGGTTGTGCCTCCATCCAGCCCTTGAGGGATTCAAAGGCTGATTCCGGGTCGTCCAGCACACCCCAACGTGTCATCACGTTGCCGACTTCGGGGGCGAAATAGGCCCCTTCACCCAAGATCGTGTGACAGTTGATGCACGCGTGTTTTTCCCAGACGTGCTTGCCCCGAACCACACTTTCATCGAGTTTTGCCGAATTCTCGGAATTCACGATGTACCAGTGGGAATGGGCCGACAGGGCCAGAAATATTAGGATAAAGAACAGGGACCCGCCATAGAATATGTTGCGAGCCATGCTCTTGGTCATGACTTCTCGCATTGCGCTCTCCTTTGCGCAGTTTAGCTTGTCTAGCCAGAATGGCGGCTGGGTCATAGGAGGGCCTTAACGAAAGTCAAGGCTGGCGGAAGTAAATGAAAATCATCCCTCCCGGCCCGTACGAGGGCCCGTCAGCGCAGGCCACATGGCGATCAGGTAAAGCGCAAAGGCACAGACCCACAGGCCGTCCGACAACAGCATCGCCACCATATAGCCTGCGTTCAGTTCGGCCCCGATCCAGCGTGACAGTGCAGCAACCGCCATCAGACCATAGGCCACGACCATCGGGGCGGGCGCGATTAGTGCACGGCCGCTGTGACCCAGCGCGGCGCGGCTCATGACTGCTAGGGTCATACCGCCCACACACCCTATGCCCAATACGTGCAGGGCGGCGATTTCATTGCCCAGACCCAGCACTGCCAGCCCCCACAAGATCAACCCCATCGCCAACATGCCTAGACCCAAATGCAGCGCCAGCAGAATTGGCTGCCGGGCGGCCCAGCGACTGCGCCAATTGGCCATGCGCAGTATCTGAACCACCCCAAGGGCAAGCGCCAAAACCCCGGCCAACGGCCCTGCACCCAGCACCAGAACACCCAGTGGCAAGATCAGGGCCAGAACCATGCCTGCCTTGTCGAAAAAGGCGACCGAAACCGGCCAGTCCGCCTCTGGGACCCCAGCGCGTTTCATGGCATTGCGGGTAAAGGCCGGAGTAATCCGACCACCCAAAATGGCGATCATCGCACACAACGCCAACAATCCCGCGCGCAGCCCAGTTTGCAGAGTGCCTTCAGTGATCCCAATCCATTGCAGATGTGTCATCATGTCCGCGACCCAGATCAAGCTCAGCAACAGCAGGAAAATCATGTTCTGCGGCTTGGGACGGCGGATCAGCTGCGTAGCTATTTTGGCCCCCAGAACCGGTACAAAGGCCAGGTCGACCACCGCAACCAGAACTGGCGGCAATACTCCTGAAAACCACATGGCCATCCGACCGGCCAACCACAGCCCGGCAGCCAGAGTGATAAAGTGCGCCCGCGCCTCGGAGGCGCCGGTCCAGTTCGGTACTGCGGTCAGAAAGAACCCGCCCAGCGCGGCCGTCGCATAGCCGAAAATCATCTCATGCGCGTGCCACATCGGCGGCGTCATACCGTAATCCGGCGCCATGTAAGGCACTGTCAGCCACAGCCCCCAGACCACGCCGACAAACAGGCCGTAGAGACCGGCAGACAGAAAGAAAACACGAAATCCTTCACCAAGAATGCGGGCGATGATTGTGGGCATGGCTGCTCTCCTCAACCGTTTTTTTCAGCCCTAGCAGCCAACCCGCGCAACGGACTTAACAAAAATCAATCCTCACGAAAAACATGCCTCTAAAACACAGATTTTATGACGGTTTTTTTCGCCATTTTTTCCTGCCGAACCCTTGAAATGGGCCCCTGGCGTTGACTTTCGTCAAGGAGCCGTCGGGCGCGATGTCTCACCCTTGGACCTGCCTCACCACGCAAATGGAGAGTGATCATGTCACTTGGAATCAGCTACAACAAAACTGGCCGCGCCTTTGGGGTCGGTTTGGCGATGCTGCTGGGCAGCGTCGCTGCGCCAACCTTCGCCGAAGAGCCAACCCTTAGCGAGGAAGCCTTTGAATCCTCCAAACAACTTTATTTCGAGCAATGCGCAGGCTGTCACGGCGTTCTACGTAAAGGTGCCACCGGTAAAAGTCTTGAACCGATGGTCAAAACCAAAAACGACGATGGCACCGTAACCGAATCCGGCACCCTAAAACTAGGTCAGGAACGGCTTGAAAAGATCATCGCCTGGGGTACCGAAGGCGGGATGAACAACTTCTCGGACATCATGACCGAGCAGGAAATAAAGGACATGGCGACCTACATCATGATGGAGCCGCCAAAGCCGCCTGAAATGTCGCTTGAACAGATGATGGCGACCCGCAAGGTCTATGTCGAAGAAGCCGATTATCCAACCGAGCCGCTGCATGGCCGTAACTGGGAAAACTTCTTTGTTGTCATCGAACGCGATGTGGGCAAGGTGGCCGTGATCGACGGCGACACGAAAGAGGTTCTGACACACATCCCGACCGGCTATGCCGTCCACGTTCTGAAAGCATCTGAACACCACGCACTGGAAGAGCCAGAACAGCCCGGGCGTTTCTGGTACACCATGGGCCGTGACGGCAAGATGACTAAGATCGACCTCTGGCAGACGCCAGACAAGATGTTGGTTTCCGAGGTCAAGATTGCCTATGACGCCCGCGACGTTGCCGTTTCTGGTGACGGCAAATACGTCATCGGTGGGGGCTATTGGCCGCCGCATTTCGCAATCGTCGACGCCCAGACCATGGAACCGGTCAAGGTCGTATCAACCCGCGGTGTGAACGTGGACGGGGATTACGTGGAAGAGGCCCGTGTGGCCGCAATCTACACAACTCCGAACGAACCCACCTGGATCGTTGCCGTGAAGGAATTGGGGCAGTTGTGGCAGGTCGATTATACCGATCTGGACAACCTGCGGATCGACAAGATCGACAGCGCCAAGTTCTTGCATGACGGGTTCTTTGACCCGACAGGCCGATACTTCCAGATCGCCGCGAACGCGTCGAACAAGATGGTGGTTGTCGATACCGAAACCCACAAGCTGGAAGCGATGATCGACACAGCCGCGTTGCCGCACCCCGGCCCTGGTGCCAACTGGGTCGACCCAAATTGCGGCCCGGTTGCTGGTACGACACACCTTGGTGTGGGTACCGTGACCGTCTGGGGTAACGATCCCGAAAACCGCCCGGATGATGCTTGGAAGATCTGCTACGAAGTGGAAACCGACGGCCCCGGCCTGTTTGTCCGTACTCACCCGAATTCGGACTACATCTGGGCTGACCAGACCAAGCACCCGGAACCTGAAGTTCAGCAATCGGTGCAGGTCATCTCGAAAGAGACCGGCGAGATCGTGAAAACCATCCAGATCACCGAAGACGAAGGCAGCGCCGCTGTTCACTTCGAATTCAACGCGGATGGTACCGAGGTCTGGGTTTCCAAGTGGAACCTGTCGGACTCGAAAGAACCTAACGGTCAGATCGTGATCTTCGACGCCAAGACGCTGGAAGAAATCGGCCGCATCGAAGGGCTTTATGCTCCGACCGGCAAATTCAACGTCTACAACCGTTCGAACCACGTCACCTGACGAGTTCGCAACCAAAACCGGAAAGGGCGGGCCCCTCGCCCGCCCTTTCCTCGTTTGACCAAACAGCCAAATCCACCGGCCTGCCACCCAGGGCCAGATAAGACAGCCAAACGGAGCCCGGATATGACTTCCGAACCGGAAAAAAAGAAACCAATTTGGCGCCGGTATTTCCTGTGGGGAATGCCCGTGGCCGGAATAGCCGTGGCCTTTGTCGCGGGCATCGTCTTTTGGGGCGGGTTCAACACCGCCATGGAAGCCACCAACACAAAGGAATTCTGTGTCTCGTGCCACGAGATGCGTGATTTCGTCTATGAGGAATACACCGGCACGATCCATGACGTGAACCGGTCTGGCGTGGGCGCGGTCTGTTCCGACTGCCACGTTCCCAAGGACTGGACCCACAAGATGATCCGCAAGATCAAAGCGTCCAAAGAGCTGTATGGCAAGCTGGTCGGCACCATCAACACCCGCGAAAAGTTTGAAGCCAAGCGAGTACATCTGGCGATGAATGAATGGGAGCGGATGAAATCCACGGACTCACGTGAATGCCGCAACTGCCACGATTTTGAATCGATGATGCCCGAGTTCCAAAAACCACGCGCACGTCAGCAGCACCTGAATGCGATGGAAATCGGCCAGACCTGTATCGACTGCCACAAGGGGATTGCCCACTCGGACGCCCGTGATCGGGCCGATGAGGACTATCTGGAAAAGCTTGAGGCACCCAACCCGGCCTTTATTCGTGAAATCCCGCAGGAATACCTGACCAGCCTTGCGAAGATCGAAGCCAAGGAAGCTGCCGAAGCCGAGGCTGAAAAAGCAGCCAAAGCCGCCCAGCAAGAGGCCGTTCAGGCACAGATCGCGGCCGCCGTAGACGCAGCCGTCGCCGAAGAACGCGCCAAGGCAAATGGCGAAGAAGCCGCAGCACCGGCAGGCGGCGGTAGTGATGTTGGCAGCAGCGTCGACTGGAATGCCGTTGCAAGCGCCGATCTGAAACTGTTCTACCCCGGTCAAGCCTCGTTTGAGTGGGTGCAGAACGGCAAGTTCCACGGCGGGGCCCGTCCCCTGACCAAGGGCGGCGATCAATGCTCGACCTGTCACGCCAAAGAACTGGATACGATCGGCAACAAGATCGTTGCGGGCGGTGATCTGGAACCAACCCCGATCCCCGGCAAACGTGGTGTGATCGATGCGACCGTGCAGGCCGCGCATGATGACGCGAACCTTTATATCCGCATGCAATGGCCGGATGCAGGCCATAACCCTGCCCCCTTCGTCGATGGCGGCAAGATGGACCCCGACAACCAGATCAAGGTTGCAATGATGATCACCGGTACCGGGATCGAGTTGGGCGATCAGGTAGGCTGCTGGGCCTCGTGCCACGCAGACAACAGCTATATGCCATTTGATCCGGGCGCTGACGCGATTGCCGCCAATGGGGATATCGCAGGCCGCCTGAGCACTCAGGACACAGTGACCAAATACATCAGCGAAAGCCGGACCGAGGTCGAAGTCAAAGGTCGCCGCGGCAAGGCATTGGGTGGCTGGGACAAGCTGGAGGCCGAGGCGCAGATCCAGCAATACCTGGCCGATGGCACTTATCTGGACCTGATGCGTGTCTATGCCGATGGCAGCGCCTCCAACGGTTATCTGTTGGAACAGCGCGTGGTCAATGACGGAGAAATTACCGCCTCGGCCAATCTGTCCGGTGGCGTGTGGACCGTCGTCTTCTCGCGGCCACTGAACTCGGGTGCGCCCGGCGACGTGCCGCTGGAACCGGGTCAGACCTATACGGTGGGCTTTGCCATTCATGATGACTTTGCCGCCGCGCGGTTCCACCACGTTACGCTGAACACCAGCCTGGCGCTGGACGACGACAGCGCCAACATCAACGTGGTCAAACAATAACAGATAGGGGCCGGAAAACCCGGCCCCCGCCCTTTTTTGGAAAGGAGAGATGGATCATGAAACCCCACTGCCTTCTTCCTGCACTTCTACTTCTCGCCCCACCCGTCTTGGCGGATAAATCCGCCGAGATTTGCGCCGAGGCCGAGCAACGCTATGTCGACTTGTTCGGGCAACCTTCGTCAGCCGTCGAAGACGCCGAAGTGGTGCTGATGTACAAATACAATTTCTGCCCCGGTCAGTTGACCGTGAAAGCGGGAACGACAGTGCGCTGGATGAACGTGGACAAACGCACCAGTCACAGTGTTCTGCTGAAAGACGGCAGCGAACCCGAAAGCGACCGTTTGTTCCCCGAGGAATCCGTCGAGATGACATTCCTTACTCCAGGCCCGCAGGAATACCTGTGCGGGCCGCATTGGGAAACGCAGAACATGATCGGAATGATCACCGTAGAACCCTGAGCCGAGGCAAAAAATACAGGCAAGTCAAAGGAGCGCGGGCGCAAATCCCGCGCTCCTTAACTTTAGTCAAGGAAGGCGCGCGCAGAATCCGCCAACCTGTTCTCATGACACGCCCGGTTCGCCCAGCAACGTCCCTTTTCGCAGGCAAACCCGGGCTCGGAAGACATTCAGACCAAGCGAGTTTGCACATGAGCGGTAAGGTTTTTCTGATTGGCGCCGGCCCCGGCGACCCCGAACTCATGACCCTGCGTGCCTTGCGCATGCTGCAAGAGGCCGACGTGGTCGTCTATGACCGGCTGGTTTCGGACAACATCCTTGCCCTGCATGCCGAAAAGGCGCGGCTGATTCCGGTCGGCAAGGCCCCCAAATGCCATACCGTACCGCAAGATCGCATCAATGAGATTCTGCTGGAAGAGGCCCGCGCCGGTCACACCGTTGCACGGCTGAAAGGCGGCGACCCGATGATCTTTGGCCGTGGCTCGGAAGAAGCGGCGTATCTTGTGGCCCATGGCGTCACGGTCGAGTACGCACCCGGCATCACGGCCGCGCAGGGGGCATCCTGTTCGACTGGCGTGCCGCTGACCCATCGCGGGCTGGCAACCTCGGTCCAATATGTCACTGGCCACCGGCAGGAAGACAAGGTGCTGGACCTGGATTGGAAGCGGTTGGCCGATCCCGACTCGACGTTGGTGGTCTACATGGGCGTAGCCAACATTGGCCAAATCGCCATGGGGCTGATGACCGAGAACCTGCCCGGATCGACCCCCGTGCTGGCTGTCAGCAAAGCCACCACAGGGACCGAACGTCGCATCGTGTCCCGGTTGGACAGGCTGGCCACTGACGTGCGCAGCGCTGCACTTGAGGCACCCACTTTGTTCATCATCGGACAGGTGGTTTCGCTGTATGCCGAACGTTCGGTGGCCGAATTGATGGAACAAGCGCATGGCTAGGCTAGGTCACCGGACTGTTGCGCCTGGCAGGCAGAGCAGCCAACCGTTGACTTCGGTTCTGCTGGCCGGCGCGGTTGTGATCGCCACCTCGGCATTTGCCGCCGACACCTTGAACCCCGACGCCCTGAAACGGCTTGTCCATCAGGATTGCGGGTCGTGCCATGGGCTGTCGCTGAAGGGTGGCCTTGGTCCCGATCTTCGGTCCCAAACGCTGCAACACTATGATCCGGACGTGTTGACCGGCGTCATTCTCGATGGGATTCCCGACACGGCAATGCCCCCCTGGCGCCCCCTTATTACCGAGGAAGAGGCGGAATGGATCGCCCGTTACCTGCTGCAACAGGAGGCACAATGAAACAGCTTATTCTTGGCCTTGCCGCCACCCTGATGATGACCTCGGCGCATGCTGAACCAACCGCCACCGGTGATCTGGGTCTTGTGATCGAACGCGCCAAGGGCTCGGTCCTGTTGGTAGATCAATCCGACCGGGCCGCGCTGGCGCGGATCGAAGGGCTGGGCGATCTGTCCCATGCCTCGCTGGTCTATTCGCCCGACGAACGCTTTGCTTATGTGTTCGGGCGCGATGGCGGGCTGACCAAAGTCGATATCGTCACCCGACAGATCGTGAACCGCGTCGTACAGGCCGGTAACGCAATTGGTGGCGCAATTTCAGACGACGGACAGCTAATCGCCGTGTCGAACTATGAACCCGGCGGCGTCCGTGTGTTCGACGCCAATACGCTTGAGTTGGTCGCAGATATCCCAACGGGTAGCAAAACAATCGGTCTGGTCGACGCGCCGGGCCGCAGGTTCGTCTTCACCATGTGGGACTCTGGCGAAACCTGGATTGCCGATTTCGCGACAGGCACGCCCGAGATCACCAAGATCCCCGATATGGGCAAAAACCCCTATGACGCGCTGATCACCGCCAATGGCCGCACCTATATCACTGGCCTTTTTGGCGAGGACGGGCTGACCGCGCTGGATCTCTGGGCCGAGGCCCCGGAACCGATCCGCGTCCTACCGGATTACGGGCGCGGGCAGGAAGAAATGCCTGTCTACAAGATGCCCCACCTGGAAGGTTGGGCGCTGACAGGCCGCGAATTCGTTCTACCCGCCGTGGGCCATCACGAGGTTCTTTGGATCGATGCCGACACTTTGACCGAAACCGGACGCACACAGACCCACGGTCAGCCGGTCTTTGCCATGGCCCGGCCCGACGGACGGCAGGTTTGGGTGAATTTCGCCCATCCGCTGAACGATACAATTCAAGTGATCGACAGCGTCACCAAGGACATCATCCACGAATTCAAACCCGGTCCGGCGGTGTTGCATATGGAATTCACCCCGCGTGGGCACGAGGTCTGGATCAGCGTGCGCGATGCCAACAAAGTCATGGTCTATGACACGCAAACCTTTGAAAAGCTGCGCGAGATTGAAGCGGACAGCCCATCAGGCATCTTCTTCACCGCACGTGCGCACAGAACGGGGCTTTGAGACGATGGATCACATCACTGACCCGATCGACTGTCGCTTGCTGGACGAGTTTCAGCGCGATTTTCCCATAACCGACCATCCGTTTGAGGTACTTGGCGCAGCGTTGGGTCTGGACGAGGCCGAGGTCATCGATCGCCTGACCCGGATGCGTGCAACCGGTCGGATCACGCGGGTGGGTGCGACGATTGCACCGGGGGCAGTATCGGCCAGCACCCTGGCCGCCGTTGCCGCCCCCGAGGAACAGTTGGAAGAAATCGCCGCCCTGATCGACGCAGAACCCGGAGTGAACCACAATTACCAGCGCGAGGATACGTGGAACCTGTGGTTCGTTGCCACCGGGCCGGACCGGGTGCATGTGAACGATACCCTGGCCCGGATCGCCCGACGTACCGGGCTGCGGGTACTGGACCTGCGGCTGGTACGCCCATTCAATGTCGATCTTGGTTTTCGAATGTCGGGCAATTCCCGCAATGTGCCCGGCCCCCGCAAGGTGGATCGCTCAGCCATGCGGGACGGCGACCGCGCTCTGCTACAGGCGCTCAGTTCCGGCCTAGAACTGGTCGCGGAACCCTATACCGCGCTGGCCCGATCAATGAACCGATCCACGCCCGAGGTTCTGGCGCGGATCAAGGCGCTGCACGATGCCGGCATCATCTCGCGCCTCGGTGTCATCGTACGTCACCGGGCGCTGGGTTGGTCGGCCAATGCGATGGTGGTTTGGGACATGCCCGCCAGTCAGATCGACACCGCCGGCCCGGCGCTGGCCGCACATACTGGCGTGACCCTGTGCTATGAACGTAACCCGGTCGAGGACGTCTGGCCTTACCGCCTGTATTCCATGATTCACGCCCGCTCGCGCAGCGAGGCGCAAGAAGTTCTGTCCGGCGCCGTTGCCCTGCCGGAACTGGCCGGTGCGCGCCACAAAGTTTTGTTTTCGACCCGCTGTTTCAAACAGACCGGCGCATTGATCCAACCAAAAGAGGCCGCCGTATGAGACTGGACGAAACCGACCGTGCAATCCTGAACCGAATGCAGGACGACCTGCCGTTGATCCCTCATCCTTATGCCGCGATTGCCACCGAACTTGGCATTCCGGAAAGCGAATTGCTGCGCCGCCTCAGCCGCATGAAAGAGGAACGCATCATCACCCGCTTCGGTCCGTTTTTCGACGCGGCCGCCATGGGGGGTGCGTTCTGTCTGTGCGCCATGGCGGTGCCGGTCGAAAATTTCGAAACCGTCCTGACCAAAGTCAATGCGCACGCGGAGGTTGCCCATAATTATGAACGTACGCACCGGCTGAACATGTGGTTCGTACTGGCCACCGAAACGCCCGAGGGGATCGAGGCCACCGCTGATGCGATCGAACGGGAAACGGGGATCGAGGTTCTCCGTTTCCCCAAATTGCAGGAATTCTTCATCGGCTTCCGGGTAGCGGCATGATCGACGCAAAAGACAGAGAGATTATCGAGGCGCTGCAAGGCGGCCTGCCCCTAGTGCCCGCGCCCTATGCGCGGGTGGCCGAGCGTCTTGGCATGGACGAAGACGCGTTGCTGTTCCGCCTGGCTGAACTGAAATCGCGCGGCGTTATCCGTCGCATTGCCGCTGCTCCTAATCACTACAAACTGGGCATGACCTCGAACGGCATGACCGTGTGGGATGTGCAAAACGACCGTGTGACTGAACTGGGCACCCAGATCGGCGCGCTGCCCTTTGTCACCCACTGCTATGAACGCCCCCGCGCCCTGCCCGACTGGCCTTACAATTTGTTTGCCATGGTTCACGGCGCGGACCGTGACGAGGTCGAAGAAAAGCGCGCCGAGATCACAGCCATTCTCGGCGGTGCCTGTCGGGCCAAAGACATCCTCTATTCCACGCGCATTCTGAAAAAGACCGGGCTGCGCCTGAAAGCGAAAGGCTGAAACATGTTCCGCCTGACCGAATACATGCACCAACTCGTCACCCCGACCCCGGTGCGCAAACGCCGCCCCGGACCGGTGAAACCGGTGGTGATCTGGAACCTGACGCGGCGCTGCAATCTGAGATGCCGCCATTGCTACACCGTCTCGGCGGATGTTGCGTTCCCCGGTGAGCTCAGCCACGAGCAAGCCATGGTAACCCTTGAGGATCTGGGCCAATTTCGCGTCCCGGCCCTGATCCTCTCGGGTGGGGAACCGCTGGACCGGTTTGATTTCTTCGACATTGCCAAACGCGCCCGCGATCTGGTGCCGATGCTGGCGCTGTCGACCAACGGCACGCGGATTTACGATGAAACCGCTGATATGATTGCCGATGTGGGATTCAACTATGTCGGCATTTCGCTGGACGGGATCGGGGCCACAAATGACTGGTTCCGCGGCGTTGAAGGCGCCTTTGCCGACGCATTGCGCGGTGTGCGCGAATGTAAGAAACGCGGGATCAAAGTGGGCCTGCGATTTTGCCTGACCGAGGGCACTCAGCATCACCTGCCCGACCTGCTGCAACTGTGCGATGACGAAGGGGTCGACAAGTTCTACCTGTCGCATCTGGTCTATGCTGGGCGCGGCGACAAGAACCGGGGCGAAGATGCTGAACACCTGCGCACCCGTAACGGGCTGGACCTGCTGCTGGAGCGCGCGTGGGAGGCCGCCTCGGGCGGGCGCCCGCTGGACATTGTGACCGGCAATAATGATGCAGATGCGGGGTATTTCCTGAACTGGGTGCGCACGCATTTCGATGCCGACAAGGCCGCTCATGTGCGCGAACATCTCGCCGCGTGGGGCGGGAATTCCAGCGGGCTGGGCGTGGCCAATATCGACAATCTGGGGCGCGTGCATCCCGATACGTATTGGTCCGACTACACGGTCGGCAACGTGAAGACCAAACCGTTCTCAGAGCTGTGGGCCAGCGAGGACCAGATGCTCTCTATGCTGCGCACCCGACCACGTCCGCTGAAAGGGCGCTGCGGGGCCTGCCAATTAAAGGACGTCTGTGGCGGCAATACTCGTATCCGGGCTTTGCAGGTGACCGGCGATCCCTGGGCCGAAGATCCGGCCTGCTATCTTTCCAATCAAGAAATCGGCGTGGATGACGCAGGCGAACGCCTTAAGGTCACGCCGTTCCGGGGGAAACGTCATGATCCGGCACATCAGTTCTTTTGACACGCTGAAAATAGGCACGCTCTGCTCGCTGCTGCTGGCTGGTTCAGCATGGGCCGACGCCCCGTCGGACTATGCCGAACACTGCGCCTCGTGCCATGGCGAGAACCGTTTAGGCGGTGTTGGCCCGGCCCTGATCCCCGAGACGCTGAAGCGCATGCGCGGCCCGCGTGTGGCCGCCGTGATTGCCGAGGGGCGTACAGCCACCCAGATGCCCGCCTTTTCGCATGAACTTGACGCCTTGCAGATCGAAGAACTGGCGGGTTGGCTGAAATCCCCGCTGGAAACCAACCCCGAATGGGGCGAGGCCGAGATCATGGCCAGCCGTACGCTGGACGCAGAATACAGCCCGGTCGATGCTCCCGTCTGGGACAGCGACCCGATGAACATCACGCTGGCCGTCGAAACCGGCGATCACCACGTCAGCGTGTTGGACGGTGATACGTTTGAGGTATTGGATCGGTTCGAAACTCCGTTCGCCGTCCACGGAGGCCCGAAGTTCAGCCCCGACGGGCGCTATGTCTTCATCATGTCGCGCGATGGTTGGGTTCAGAAATACGATATCTGGGCGCTGAAACAGGTGGGCCGCGTGCGCGCGGGGCTGAACAGCCGCAACATCGCCATGTCAGGTGATGGAAAATGGGTGGCCGTCGCCAATTACCTGCCCAACAGCCTGACCCTGCTGTCGACCAGCGACCTTTCGGTCGCCAAGGTCATCGAGATCAAAAGCAAAAAGGGCAATCCCAGCCGCGTTTCTGCCGTTTATCAGGCCCCGCCACGCGAAAGCTTTGTGCTAGCCCTGAAAGATGTTCCCGAGATTTGGGAGGTTTTTTACGGCGACAACCCGCCTCAGTTCGGACTGGGTCATGACTTCCGTATCGAAGGGCAGTTCAAGAACCCAAATCCTTTCCCGGTCCGCAAGATCACCACGCCTGACTATCTGGACGATTTCTTTTTCGACCAAAGTTATGAATACGTCATGGGTGCCTCACGCGACGGCAAGGGCGGCCAGGTTATTGATCTGGTCATCGGTCAGAAAGTGGCTGATTTAGACCTGCCAGGTATGCCGCATCTGGGATCAGGCATCACGTGGCGGTACGGCGATACAACCGTGATGGCCACGCCGCACCTGACCGACGGCACCGTGTCTGTGATCGACATGCAGACATGGGAAACGGTCAAACGGATCAAGACCGAAGGGCCGGGTTTCTTCATGCGCAGTCATGAGAATTCTCCTTACGTCTGGGCCGATGTGTTCTTTGGGCCCAACAAGGATGCGATGCACGTAATCGATAAGCAAAGCCTTGAAATCGTAAAGACTTTACGCCCAGCGCCCGGTAAAACCGTGGCCCATGTCGAATTCACCAAGGATGGGCGCCATGCACTGGTATCGATCTGGGAAGACGATGGTGCCGTGATCGTCTATGACGCGCAAACTCTGGAAGAGGTTCGCCGCTTGCCCATGCGCAAACCTTCGGGGAAATATAATGTCTGGAACAAAATTACCTTCTCGGAAGGTACCAGCCACTGAGGGCAAATGGCCGGTCTGGAAGCTGGCCATCCTGCTCTACCCCGCCACGGCACTGACCGTGGCCATCAACCTGTTTCTGGCGGGTCTGGTTGCCAATGGCATGGGGCTTGGCGTGATCGCACCAGTAAGCGCAATCCTGTGGTCGATCCCGCTGGGCTTGCCCGCATCCTGGCTGGCCGGGCGCTGGTTGCGCGGGTTGATGGATGAAGCCGACGATTAGTCACAAATTTCGAATACCTGACCTAAGTCAAGTATCCGTCTGAGAGAATCCCGTAGGACAAAGGAAAGAACGCCGAGTTGGATTCTCCATGTCTGCCCCAGTCCCACTGCACACACTGTCTGTCCGCGCTTTACGCGCGGCGTGCGCCATGGCAGGCACCCTTCTTTTGCTGTTGCAACTGCTTAGTCCGGCGCTGGCGAGTCCCGGACAAAGCATGTGGGTTGAGATCTGCTCGGAGGCAGGCGCGGTCTGGGTTCAAGTGGACCTCGAAGAAGGGACCGAAGACCCAACCGCGGCCTGCCCGAAATGCGCCGACTGTGCCTTGTGCGCCGTCACCGCTGCGGCACCCCTGCCAAACCTGCCGGAACTGAAGTCGGACGGGATTGTTCAGGTCGCTCGCTGCGATGACCGCAATCTGGTCAGTTGCTACCAAGTTAGGCGATTATGGCCCGAAACCAGAGGCCCTCCGCACGCGCCCCAAGAAACATCCGAACGCGCCCCGCGCGCGTCCATGGCGTCAATCCAAGTAACCGGAGGTGCGCCGTGGTCGTAAGTCGCGCAACCCATATCCTGCTGGCCCTTGTCCTGTCCTGCCTGATGGCGATCAGCGCCCATGCCGACAGCCTTGCCAGCTTCCTGCCCGAGATTGAGCCCTCTGACCTTGCCCCCGGTGCCGATGCCTTTGGCCCGGTGCGCGATGACGTGCCTGTTGCTCCTGTTCTGAAAGGGGGCGAAACCGTCGCCTGGGCTTTCCTGACTTCGGATTTCGTGGGCACCACCGGCTATTCGGGCAAACCCATCCATGTAGTTGCCGCAATAAACGCTGATGCCGTGCTGACCGGTGTGCAACTGGTCAAACACTCGGAACCCATCGTACTGATCGGCATTCCCAATTCGCGCATGGTCGAGCTGACCGAAGGCTACACCGGTCTGGACCTGAAACACGAGGCCGCAACGGGTGGTGAGGGGCATGACCTCGACATCATCTCGGGTGCCACCGTGACCATCATGGTGATCGACGACAGCCTTGTGCGCGGCGGTATCAAAGTGGCCCGCGCGCTGGGTTTAGGTGGGCTGTCGCCATTACAAGCCGATGGGCCGAAACGCGAAGTCGATATGGCTATGAACGCCATCTATGACTGGACCACCCTGTCGGGTGACGGCTCGATCCGGCGGCTGACGCTGGATGTCGGTCAGGTCAACGCCGCTTTTGAAGCTACCGGAGATCAGCGCGCCATCAAACGCCCGGAACCGGGCGAACCGGATGACACGTTTATCGATATGCATATGGCGTTGGTCTCGGTTCCCTCGATCGGGAAATCCCTGCTGGGTGAAGCCGAGTATCAAAACCTGGTCGAGTGGCTGGACGACGGCGAACAGGCCATTCTGGTACTGGGGCGCGGGGCTTACAGCTTCAAAGGCTCAGGCTATGTGCGCGGTGGGATCTTCGACCGGATTCAGCTGATCCAAGGCGACAATTCGGTCCGGTTCTTTGACAAGCAACAAGAGCGCCTAGGCAAGGTTGCGGCCGCTGATGCGCCCAGCTTCACCGAACTTGATATCTTTAAAATCCCAGCCGAGGCGGAGTTTGATCCCGCCGAGCCGTTCCGCCTGCAACTGCTGGTACAGCGGGCCGTGGGCGCAGTTGAGAAAACCTTCCTGACTTTCGATCTGGGCTACAAACTGCCCGAGCAGTACTTGCTGCCAGTGGCCGCCCCAACCGTTGTTGACGACGCCACCGGCGAGGCCGCTGCCAAAGCCGCCCTGTGGAAGCGTATCTGGAAGGACCGCACAGTCGAAATTGGCGTCCTTGGCGTCATGCTGCTGGTCCTGACAGCGACGTTCTTCTTCCAGTTCCACGTGACGATGAACGCGAGGGTCTTCTATTGGTTCCGCATCGGCTACCTGACCATGACCCTATTCTTCATCGGCTGGTACGCCAATGCGCAGCTGAGTGTGGTGAACCTGATGGCACTGGCTGGCAGCCTGCGGACCGGGTTCAGCTGGGACGCCTTCCTGCTGGATCCGCTGGTCTTCATCCAATGGTTCGCGGTCGCCGCCGCGCTGCTGTTCTGGGGGCGTGGGGCCTATTGCGGCTGGCTGTGCCCGTTTGGCGCTTTGCAGGAGTTGACCAATAAGATCGCGCGGGCATTGCGCATCCCGCAATGGACCCTGCCATGGGGCCTGAACGAACGGCTTTGGCCCGCGAAATACATGATCTTCCTGGGTCTTTTCGGCCTCAGCTTCGTCTCGATCCCGCTGGCCGAAACATATGCCGAGATTGAGCCCTTCAAGACCGCGATCATTCTGAAATTTATGCGCGACTGGCCGTTTGTGGTCTTTGCGCTGACCTTATTGGGGATTGGGCTGTTCATCGAACGGTTCTACTGCCGCTACCTCTGCCCGCTGGGCGGAGCGCTGGCGATCCCCGCCCGTATTCGCATGTTCGACTGGCTGCGCCGCTACAAGGAATGCGGCACCCCCTGTCAGACCTGCGCCAACGAATGCCCCGTTCAGGCCATCCACCCCACCGGTGAGATCAATCCGAACGAGTGCGTCACCTGCCTGCATTGTCAGGTGCTCTACCAGTCCGAGGACAAATGTCCCGTCGTTATCCGCCAACTGAAACGGCGGGCCAAGACAGGGTCGGTCGACCTCAAGACCCCCCTCGGACAGCCACCGGCGAACCATCCGAACGCCAAACCGCAATCCGTTTCCTAAAAAAGGAGGAACGAACATGTCGGAACATGACAACAAGCTGAACATCACACGCCGAGGGATGCTAGGTGCAACCGCAACTGGCGCGGTGCTGGCCGGGACCGGTCTGGGCTCGACCCTGATGACCGCGAAACAAGCCAGTGCTGCAGCCAACGCCAACCTGCAGCCTGGTGAGTTGGACGAATATTACGGTTTCTGGTCCTCAGGTCAGACTGGCGAGCTGCGCATCCTGGGCTTCCCGTCCATGCGCGAACTGATGCGCGTGCCAGTGTTCAACCGCTGCTCGGCCACCGGCTGGGGTCAGACCAATGAGTCGTTGAAAATCATGACCGACGGCCTGCTGCCTGAAACCAAAGAGTTTCTCGCCAAGCGTGGCATGAAAACCTATGACAACGGCGACCTGCACCACCCGCATATGTCGTTCACCGATGGCACCTACGATGGCCGCTACCTGTTCATGAATGACAAGGCCAACACCCGTGTCGCTCGCGTGCGCTGTGACGTCATGAAATGCGACAAGATCACCGAGATCCCGAACGCCAAGGCGATCCACGGTCTGCGTCCGCAGAAATTCCCGCGCACCGGCTATGTCTTTGCCAATGGTGAGGATGAAACCCCGCTGGTCAACGACGGCACAGTGCTGGACGATCCGTCGCAATACGTGAACATCTTCACTGCGCTTGACGGCGACACCATGGAAGTGGCGTGGCAGGTGATGGTGTCGGGCAACCTCGACAACACCGACTGCGACTATCAGGGCAAATACGCCTATTCGACCTCCTACAACTCGGAAATGGGTATGAACCTGGCCGAGATGACCGAGAACGAGCTGGACCACGTGGTTGTTTTCAACATCGCAGAAATCGAGGCGGGTATCGAGGCCGGTGACTATCAGGAACTGAAAGGCGTCAAGGTTCTGGACGGCCGTAAGGGTCAGAACAAGAAGTACACCCGTTACATTCCGATCCCGAACTCGCCGCACGGCATCAACACCGCGCCCGACGGCAAGCACGTCTGCATCAACGGTAAGCTGTCGCCGACCGTGTCGATCATGGACGTCACCAAACTGGACGCCTTGTTCGAAAGTGATGCCGACCCGCGGTCCTGCATCGTGGGTGAGCCGCAACTGGGTCTTGGCCCGCTTCACACCGCCTATGACGGTCAAGGCAATGCGTTCACCACGCTGTTCCTGGACAGCCAGATCGTGAAGTGGAACATCGAAAAGGCAATCGAGGCTTACGGTGGTGCTGATGTGGATCCGATCATCTCGAAGGTCGACGTGCACTATCAGCCGGGCCACAACTCGACCTCCATGGGTGAAACCAAGGATGCCGACGGAAAGTGGCTGATTTCGATGAACAAGTTCTCGAAAGACCGCTTCCTGAACGTGGGTCCGCTGAAGCCCGAGAACGAGCAGTTGATCGACATCTCGTCCAACGAGATGAAAGTGGTTCACGACGGTCCGACCTTTGCCGAGCCGCATGACTCGATCATCGTTCGCAGCGACATCGTCAACCCGGTAAACGTCTGGGATCGCGCCGATGTTACATGGGAAGACGCCCGCAAACAGGCCGAGGCCGATGGCATTGATCTGGAAGAAGGCGCCGAAGAACCCATCCGGGACGGCAACAAGGTGCGGGTCTACATGACATCGCAGGCTCCGACCTTCAGCCTGGAAAAGTTCACCGTCAAACAGGGTGACGAGGTGACGGTTTACATCACCAACCTCGATGACGTGGACGACGTGACCCACGGCTTCTGCCTAGGTAACTACGGCATCGCAATGGAAGTTGCACCGCTGGCAACTGCCTCGGTCACCTTCACAGCCGACCGTCCGGGCGTACACTGGTTCTATTGCCAGTGGTTCTGCCACGCACTGCACATGGAAATGCGCGGTCGGATGTTGGTCGAACCGCAGGGAGCATAACCCATGCGTTGGCCTCTGCTCATACCGCTCCTGCTTGGCTCGCCCCTATGGGCGGCGGACTGGGATGTGCCCAACCGGGCGGGGGCCATTAATGAAACACTGGCGCAGGCGGCGGATGGGGACACCCTCCGCCTGAGCCCCGGTGTTTACACCGAAACGCTTGTGCTGGACCGGCCCGTCACCATCGATGGGCTGGGACAAGCCACCATTGACGGCCAGAGCACGGGAAGCGTCATCACCGTGACCGGACCGGGCGTGACCGTACGCGGTCTGACGGTGATCGGCTCGGGCTCAAGCCATGACGGGATCGACAGCGGCATCCAACTGACCAAAACGGCCAAAGCGCCGGTGGTCGAAGACAATGTGTTGTTGGGCAACCTTTATGGCGTCGACATTCACGGTGCCAAGGACAGCATCGTGCGTGGCAACCGGATCGAAGGTCGGCAGGACCGGCGTATGAATGACCGCGGCAATGGCGTCTACGTCTGGAACGCGCCGGGTGCGCGGGTTGAAGACAACGACATCCGGTACGGGCGCGACGGGATCTTCGTGAACTCGTCCAAGAAGAACACCTTCACCGGCAACCTGTTCCGCGACCTGCGTTTTGCGGTGCATTACATGTATGCCGACAATTCGGTCGTCAGCGACAATGTCTCGATCGGCAACGATCTAGGTTATGCGGTGATGTTCACGACCAATGTGACCGTGGCCAACAATATCTCGATTGGTGACCGCGAACATGGCGTGATGCTGAACTACGCCAACAAGAGCGTCATCACCGGCAATGTGGTGAAAGGTGCCAAGGAAAAATGCACCTTCCTCTATAACTCCAACAAGAACGAATTCACCGACAACTGGTTCCAGGGATGCGGCATCGGCATCCATTTTACCGCCGGGTCCGAGCGCAACCGGATCGTCGGAAACGCCTTTGTCGGCAACCGGACCCAAGTTAAATACGTATCGACCAAATGGGTCGAGTGGTCCGAAGACGGGCGCGGCAACTACTGGTCCGATTTCGCCGCTTACGATGTGGATGGCAACGGCATCGCCGATGCACCCTATCGCCCAAATGACTCGATGGACCATGTGCTGTGGACCCAACCCTCAGCCAAACTGCTGCTCGGCTCCCCCGCCGTGCAGCTGGTGCGCTGGTCGCAATCTGCCTTCCCGGCCCTGTTGCCGGGCGGCGTGACGGACAGCAACCCATTGATGCAAGCCCCTGAACCCCCAGCTATGAAAAAGGTGCCTCATGACGGATAAGGCCCTAGTTATCGACCATGTCAGCAAGGACCGCGGAAAAACTCGCGTTCTTGACGATATCAACCTGTCTCTTGCCCCCGGAAAGCGCGTGGCGCTGCTGGGCCATAACGGCGCGGGCAAGTCGACCCTGATCAAATCCATCCTCGGCCTGACGCCGATCCAAAGCGGAGCCATTCGGATCGGAGACGCCACCCCCGGCAGCGAACAAGCGCGGCGCGAGACCGCGTATCTACCCGAGGCGGTGTCGTTTCATCCCGCTTTAACCGGAAGGGAACAGCTAACACTGTTTGCGAAATTGTCGGGAACCAAAGCCGATGTGCCCGGCCTGCTGAACCGTGTCGGTCTCAGCGATGCGCTGGATCGCCGGATCGGAACGTATTCCAAAGGGATGCGGCAACGTCTGGGCTTGGCTCAAGTTCTGTTGGGTCAGCCGAAAGTGGCGCTGCTGGATGAGCCCACCTCGGGGCTAGACCCCATTTCGCGGCAAGACCTTTACGCCATCATTGACGAGTTGGCAGCGAAAGGTACCGCCGTCCTGATCGCATCCCACGCCCTGACCGAAGTTGAGGCGCGCACCGACCGCATTGCGATCATGCGCAAAGGCCGGATGGTGGCTGATGATACGTTGACCAACCTGTCGGCCCTAGCTGGTCTGCCGATCCGCCTGCGCGTGCGCGCCAGCACCAACCCAGAAGCCCTGGCCGCGGCATTGGGTGGCGACCGGATCAATGGCGCATCCGTTGAGTTGCTGTGTTCCCCAGATGACAAAATGGAGGCCCTGCGCCGGATCGCCGGAATGGGCGATGCCGTGGCGGATGTGGAAATGACCCCACCCAAGCTGGAAGACCTTTATCGCCACTACGCTCAGGAGGAGATGCAATGACCCGCTTCCTCGCCATTACCCGCACGGAGATGCTGATCCTGCGCCGCAACCGCTGGCTGCTGGTGGCCACCCTGATCATGGTGCTGTTCGCCTTGGCGCTGACCTTTGCAGGCAGCGCGCCTACCGGTACGCTGGGCGTCGATATGCTGACCGTCTCGGTTGCCTCGATGACTACGTTGTCAGTATATCTTGCCCCCTTACTGGCGTTGATGATCGCTTTTGATGCCATCGCAGGTGACGTGGACCGGGGCAGCTTATCGCTGCTGCTATCCTATCCGGCGGGGCGTGGAGAAATCCTGTTGGGCAAATTCACCGCCCATCTGGCCGCACTTGCCTTTGCCATGACCGTCGGCTTTGGCACCGCTGGTGCAGTGGCCGCATGGTTCGGCGGCGCGGGGCCAGAAAGCCTGATGGCATTGCTACGCCTAATCCTCACATCCATCCTGCTGGGCGCCGTGTTTCTGGCGCTGGGTTACCTGCTGTCTGCACTGGCTAGGGGCGCCACGGCAGCAGCAGGTTTGTCGGCCGGGCTCTGGCTGATCTTTGTCGTCCTTTATGATCTGGGCTTGTTGGGAGCCGTCGTCATGGACAAGGGCGGCACCTTCACCCAATCCGTCTTTCCGTGGGTGATGGTAGCCAACCCGGCCGACGCATTCCGTTTGTGGAACATCTCCGCGACCGAGGGCGTTGCGATGGCATCCGGCATGACCGGAGCCGCGCAGGCACTGCCCGTCTGGGCCGCTCCTGCCTCCCTATTAATCTGGCCGGTATTGGGCTTTGTCCTCGCCCGCGCCGCGTTTCGGAGGGTCGAGCCATGAAACGTCTTGCTTTGATCGCGTTTGTCGCGCTGGCGGCCTGCAAGGAAGAGATCGCCGAGGCCCCTGACCCAGTGGACCTGACCCCCGATGCGCTAAGCTTTTTCTGCCAGATGAACATCGCTGAACATGGTGGCCCGAAAGGTCAGATCCATCTGGAAGGCTACCCTACACCTCTGTTCTTCGCCCAAGTGCGCGACATGGTGGCCTACCTTAAAAGCCCCGAGCGTGATGCACCCATTGCAGCCGTCTATGTCAGCGATATGGGCGCCGCGCCCAACTGGCAACAGCCGGGTGTTTCCAACTGGATCGCCGCCGAGGGTGCGACCTTTGTGGTCGGAGCCAATGTTGCGGGCGGCATGGGCGCGCGCGAGGTGGTGCCCTTTGCAGACCCCGCTGCCGCCGAAACCTTTATTGGCCAGTACGGTGGCAATCTGCTGCCTCTGTCCGGCATCCCCGACACCGAGGTTCTGGGCCCCGTTGATCTGGACCTGAAACTGGAGACCCCCTCATGACTGCCCTCTCCCGCCGCCGGTTTCTGACCATGTCCGCCGCTTGTGCCGCCTTTCCCGCGGGTGCCAAGTCTGCCCCTACGGCTCACTGGCACGGGGTCGCGCTGGGGGCCTCGGCCAGCTTGCGACTTGAGGGGCTGACGGACACACAGGCCACGCCAATCATCACCGCGGTCGAAGCCGAAGTGAACCGGCTTGAGAACATCTTCAGCCTGTACCGACCGCAATCCGAACTCAGCCGCCTGAACCGCGACGGGCAACTGCCAGCCCCAGCCCCCGAACTGCTGAACGTCCTCAGCCTGTGTTCGGCCTTGCACGAGGCCACAGACGGAGTTTTTGATCCTTCAATTCAACCGCTCTGGTCCGCGCTGGCCAACGGGGCCACCGCGCAAGAGGTCCATTCCGCCCGAAAATCCATTGGATGGTCTCGCGTTTTAATCGGGTCCGACATGATCCGCCTGCCCCAACCCGGTGTTTCAGCACTGACGCTGAACGGTATCGCACAAGGCGCCATTACCGACCGCATCGCGGCTTTGCTGGCCTCGCACAGTCTACGCGATGTATTGGTAAATATGGGGGAAATCGCCGCCCTTGGCCATCGCCAAGACGGGCAAGCCTGGCAAGTCGGACTGGCCGGACCCGGTAGAGAAGTTCTCAAATCCATCGAATTAAGCGATCGTGCCGTTGCAACCTCGGACGCAGGCAACCTTCTGCTGACCGATGATCAAGGCCACATCCTGAACCCGCAAGACGAGGTAGCAACGAACCACATAGTATCGGTCTCAGCCCCCAGCGCAGCCATCGCCGACGGGCTGTCCACGGCCTTGTGCGCGTTGCCTGAAACGCGCGTTGACGCCGCGATCAGGTCATTCCCCGAGGCGCGCATAGAAATGTACATCTGAAAAACTTCGGTGGTCATCCTAGTAAGCGAGGCCATCGGCTTTCCAATAAACCAAACCATCAAGTGCCCACAACGGCTTACAACATAAGCCGTTGTTCCGACCGCATCTAAAAATGGTAGGTGGCGGAGACGAAGGATTCGAACCCTCGAGACCCTTCCGGGCCTACTCCCTTAGCAGGGGAGCGCCTTCGACCACTCGGCCACGTCTCCGCTGGCGGGTATATCCTTGCCTGTCACCCGGATACAAGGCGATTTTCTATGCCTTGCTCACTTTTCTCAAATTCGTCGCAAACGCACACGCAATCAGCGAAATTTCGGCGCTCTTGAGTACGGATATAAGCACTCGTAATTGCGCGAAGGATTTCTTCAAACTACTCTATATGACGCGCTCTGAACTGAAAACTTGCCAAATACACGGGCTATAAGGCATATTTGTATAGATTTATTAGCGTATAATTCAAAAATACGAATTTATTGAGGGGCAAACCGAGCGGTGGGCGCGATGCGCTCAGTACCTATCTGTGGGGGAAGGACGTTAGGTTGGCTTGGTTGAAATCGTTACTCGTTATTTGTTGTGTTTTGCTTCTGCCGTCGCAGGCCTTAGCCAACATAGGAAAAGTCATCGGCGTCGAACAAGGCGCTGAATTAACGCGCGCAGGGAAATCGCAGCCGTTGCGCACAGGGATGGAAGTTGCATCTGGCGATTCCATATCCACCGACGGCAGCGGTCTGGTTCAGTTGGTTTTTGTCGATGAAACCAAGATCGCGATTGGCCCGAATGCTCGGATGACACTGGATGTGACAATGCTGCGCGGCAACAAAAAGGCCAAGAACTTCGCGGTTCAGGCCCTTGGCGGCAGTTTTCGCTTTATCTCTGGCAAAAGCAAAAAGCGCGCCTACTCGATTCAAACGCCCACTGCGACCATGGCCGTACGCGGAACAACTTTTGACATATGGGTCGCGCCCGGCGCGCAAAGCGCCATGCTGATTTTACAGGGCCGGGTAGAAATGTGTGGTCAGAACGGCATTTGTCAGGAGACTGGTCGCAAATGCAACCTTCTCGCCACTACACAGAGTGGACGTATCGGGCGCTCTGTCGATCAGGAAAGTTACGAACAAGCGGTGAAAGAAGGGTTCCCCTTTGTTCAGTCACAAGAGCAATTGCTGATTCCATTGCAAACGGATGTGACGGGCTGCGGCAGGGACGCCCTGCCTCCTCTGCCGCAACGGTCAGAGGTCCCTGCATCCGGCCCTGACTGGGGACCGCGTGAGGTTCAAAGCGCTGGGGCCTCCGGGTCGTCCCCGTCAAACAGCGTCGGCGTCGGCGTCGGCAGCGGCAATGGCGGCAGCGTCGGCAGCAGCACTGGCAGCAGCAACGGCAGTGGCGGCAATGTCGGGACCGGTAGCGGCAGTGGCGATGGCAGTGGCGGCTCGATCGGCGGCGGTTCCGGCAGCGGCGGGCCAGGCAGCGGTGGCACGATTGGTGGCGGCGGAACAGGGGGATTTGGCGGCGGCAGCAGCAGTGGCACCACCGGCGGTAACGGCGGCAATAGCGGCGGTTGAGCGAACACAGGCCCCGCTGCATGACATCAGATCAGTCGTTGTCGCAGAAAAATGCGCACATCCCGTTCAGGTCCGTCCGGGCTGACCACGACATTCGGAGGCAAACGTGACCGGGAAGCCCAAAGAACGAACAGGGCGGCGGCGGGCCTTCCAGCTGGTCGGGCTGGGCCTGATCCTTTTCGGGTGCTTTATCCGTGTTCTCGATCCATATCCGGTGCGGATGACGCGGCTGATCTATTTCGACATTCTGCAACGCATCTCACCACGCGAATACAACCCTGATCTGCCTGTCCGCGTTGTGGATATCGACGAACAGTCGCTGGCAAACTGGGGGCAATGGCCCTGGCCCCGAACCCTTTTGGCACAGATGGTCCAGAACCTGGGCGAATATGGGGCCGCCGCTATCGCCTTTGACATTTTGTTCGTCGAACCTGACAGGTTCTCGCCTGCGCGGTTGCTGGAAGAACCCTCGCTCTCTGGGGTGCTGTCAGTTGAGCGCCACGCCGAGAAGCTGGACCATGACGTGCTGTTTGGAATGGAGATCGCCAATTGGCCGGTTGTATTGGGCGCGGCAGCCCGGCAATCCAGCGACGGCAGGCACGTCACGCCGATGGCCGGGATCATCGAAATAGGGGAATCGCCGACTTCGGGACTGGTTACCGTTCCTTATTGGACCCCACCAGCCTCACCGCTGGATCGAGCGGCAGCAGGTATTGGAGGGGTCAATGTCTCACCCCTTGGCGGTATGGGCATCGTGCGCCGTGTACCGGTCTTGTGGGGCGGGCCGGATGGTGCGCTGCCGGGGCTGGGGATTGAGGCGCTAAGGGTTGCCATAGACGAACCCGTCATCATTGCCGAAGGCATGCCGGGTGAGGCCGGTATCATGCTGGCGGTCGAGATTGGTCAATTCCGCCTGCCAACCACCGAAAACGGCGAGGTCTGGGTCAGGTACAGGCGCGATAACCCGGACCTGTATCTGTCAGCTGATGATATCATGCAGCCACAGGACAATCCCGATCTGCGCGCCGAAATCGAAGGGCGGATCATTCTGGTCGGCACGTCGGCCGCCGGATTGTTTGACATGCACCAGACACCTTTGGGTGAATCTGTTCCGGGCGTGTCGATCCATGCGCAAATTCTTGAACAGGTCCTGACCGACGAAATGCTAAGCCGCTCGGATGTGACGTCGGCGCTCGAACTGCTGTCTTTCGTCATTCTTGGCGTAGTGGTCACGGCCGTCATGGCGCGGTTCGGGGCGGTTGCGTCATTTGTTGCAGGTGGCGTTGCTGCGGCGGTTGTCCTTGGCATCAGTTGGCTGGCATTCCAGCACCAGTTGGTTCTGTTCGACGTTACCTTTCCGCTGATGGGGGGCATGGCTAATTTCGGCCTGCTGGCGGGCTATCTGTTCATCTCGACCGAGCGCGAAAAACGTGTGATCCGACAGATCTTTTCCCACTATGTCGCGCCCGAGATTCTGGACGAAATTGAGGTGTCTGGGCATCAGCTTCAACTGGGCGGTGAAACACAAGAGATCACCGTCATGTTCTCGGATATACGAGGCTTTACGCCTTTGTCCGAGTCAGTTTCGGCCACCGATCTCGTCACCTTGCTGAATCAGCTGTTTTCTCAGATCGGCGACCAGATATTGCTGGAACGGGGCACCATAGACAAGTTCATCGGCGATGCGGTAATGGCGTTTTGGAACGCCCCCCTGCCGGTCGAAGATCACCCATGCCGTGCCGCAAAGGCGGCGCTGTTGATGCGACGGGCGCTGGTAGAGTTCAACGCCTCGGACGTCATGCAGGGGCGGCCGCCGATTGCGCTGGCGACCGGTTGCGCCACGGGTCGGGCCTGCGTCGGTAATATCGGGTCAAAGCGCAGGTTCAACTATACCGTCATCGGGGATGTGGTGAACGTCGCCGCACGGATCGAACAAAGCTGCCGCCATGTGGACTATGACATCGTTGTCTCAAGTTCGGTGTATGAGAAAACGCGGCACGAAATGGCGATGCTTGAGGCCGGGTATGTCGACCTTAAGGGACGAACTGACCTGGAACCCGTTTTCGTGCTGGTTGGCAATCAAGACGTACTGGAAACCCCTGAATTTCAGAAATTGGAAACAACCCACCAAATGCTGATCGCGGCTATTCGGGACCGGCACCCTCAGGACCGGATTGAACGAATATGCGAGGATTGCATCGAACAAGCCCACCATATCGAACCCGGATTGATGAAGTTCTATTACGCGCTGTCCGGCAGGGCCGCCGATTTCCGGTCGGATTTCCAATCCAATCAGTTGATCTTCAGCCACCAAAGACGCGCCCGGAAGCCATCAGCCTGAGCAATTTGAATGGAAAGGCTATGCCAATTCCGCCAGCGCCGTATCAATGCGTGTCAGCATCGGAGATCGCCCTGCAGACTCGACGATGACGCGGGCCCGGCTTAGATGCTCGATAGCCTGCGCCTTGTTTTTTTTCGCCTTGTACAGCAGCCCCATGATCATATCGCAGCGCGCGATATAGTGGCCCTTTTGGTCGAACTGAGGGTTCTTGCGCACCTGCTCGACCATCGCGATCAGACGTTTTTTGCCAAACAGCATAACCCAAAGGATCGAACGGAAATTTCGAAACAGAACCCGCAGCGAACCGCCGCCTTCACCAGTTAGGACGGCCAGGTACATCTCACACAGAAACAGACGGGCCCAGTCAGCGGATATCTGGGTGCCCTCGTCGGTACGTTTCTGAATGGCGCATTCAATCTGGCGCAACCCGTCCGTGATCCGACCGTTCAGCGCATAGGCCACCCCCAGCATCGCCGCGGGCCCGAAGGTGAAAAGGGTCCAACCCTTTTCGTTGCAGGCCTTGATGTGGTTTTGAACCACCTCAGTCGCCCCTGGCATTTCCAGCGGCACCATGGCTCCTACTCTGGCTGCTTCGGCTATGGCCAACTCAAATTCGACCTTTGATGCTTTGCGCGCCTTCTCAGCCATTTCAAGCGCCAGTTCGTGATCATCGGTGACCATCGCGATCAACGCTTTCATGGCGGTTCCATAGCCCAGCGCGCGCGGGTCGTTTTTGGCTTTTCCCAAGGCGATCATCCGATCTGATGCGGCATGCGCCCGCGCCACCCGCCCCCGTGTCAGTTCGTTCCACCCAACAGTGGCCTGATAAAAATTGTGGATATAGGCGTCGTCGATCTGTTCCAGCACAGCCTCGACTTCGCGTTTTCGCGCCTCGAAACGGTCATTGTCGATCGGCGCGTGATAGATTGAGACCGAAAGCTCATTCACCATGGCATACGCCTTAGAGGCCGGATCATTCAGGCGACCGGCCATGTCTGTCAGCTCCTGCTGAACCCAATGCGCCTCGTGATACTTGCCGTTGCAGACCAGACAAGAGACATAGTGGTGCAGGAACAACGCGTGATCCTGGCTGTCACCTGCCTTTTGCAGGATCGGACGAACTGTCCCGGCCAGTTCGATAATCTTTTTGACCCGAAGTGAGATATTGGAACACAGCGCGAAACTAGCCATGAATCCGGCAAATTCTGCATCTGTGGCGCAACTTGGGTCGTTTTGGTACAGTTCAAGAGCGTCCACAAAATACCGGTTGGCTTCGTCCAATGAATAAACGCCGAGGCATTTATCACCAGCCATGGCACTGTAGTGAAACGCCTGATCTGCCCGATCCGTCTGTCCATAGTGAAAGGCCAGCACCTCGGCGGCCTCGTGCAACCGGTTGGCGTTGCGCATCACCAACGCCTCGGCAATGGCAAGATGCAGGTCGGACCGGCGGGACAGAACCAGGCTTTGATAGACCGAATCCCGCAGCAGCACATGTTTGAAGATGTAATCCGACGAGTTCGACTCGCGGTACAGCACATCCTGCGCTTGCAGCCGTTGTAGGGTGGCGCCGGTTGACTTGGTCGTCTCGGTGATCTGGGACAAAAGACCGGGATCAAAACGCCGACCAATCACGGCTGCAGCCTGCAGCAAGGCGCGATCTTCGGGATCAAGTCGTTCAATTCTAGCTGTCAAAAGACTGCGCATGGTAACGGGCAGCCCGCTGTCGCTGATATCCGCTTCGATATGGGCGCGGCCATTTTCGACGCGCAAAACTCCCTGATCCAGCAGAAAGCCCAAGATTTCTTCGCCAAACAGGGGATTGCCCCCAGCACGGTCAGCCAGCTGTTCTGCCAACCCTTCGGGCAGAGCATACACCCCAAGACGGTTTTGCGCCAGCGTGGCAAGGTCTTCGACCCTCAGCGGGCGAAGCGCCACGGTTGTCACCCCGGCCATGTTTTGCCAACTGGGTGTGTATTCGGGTCGCCGTGTCTGGATGATCAGCAGGTTCGACAGGCCCGGAGCCTCGATCATATTCGCCAGCAAATCCTTTGACGCGCTGTCGATCCAATGGCCATCTTCGATCAGCAAAACAACCTGGCCCCGCGCGCATTTCAGGCGCAGCAGCTCGGTCAGCAACTCGCGAATACGTAGACCGATTAGAACACCGTCGAGACCGTCCAGAGCCCCCTCGGGCGGCGTGAGCCCCAGAAAGTTCATCATTAACCCAAGGTACTGTTGCGTGAACAGCCCAGATTTTTTTAACCCGGCCTCAAGCTTGGCCCGAACCCGCAGCGGGTTGTCGGCATCGGTGATGAGAAATGAATTTCGCGTGATTTCCAGGAAGGGCAGAAACGGAACCTGCTGGCCATCGGCAAAGCAGTTCCCCGTCAGGACCGACACCTCGTCCGCAGGTAGGCGATGAAGAAACTCGAAAACCAGTCGCGTTTTGCCCAACCCCGGCTCGGCAACCAGGTCAATCACGGACCGGGTGTCTTTCGCCCGCTCCAGCGCGGTGGAGATCGTGCTTAGTTCATCTGTTCGGCCAACATAGCCGCTCAACCCTTGCGCCACTGATGCGTCGAACCGGGTTGCGTCGGGGTGAACGGCCTGCAACTGCCACAGCTTTTGCGGCGCGGACAAACCCTTGATCTGATGTTCGCCGAAAAAACCAAGCTCGGTCACCCATTCGACCAGCCCCCGTGTGGTGTCGCAGATCAGGCTTCCACCCGACGGAGCAAGATTTTCAAGCCGCGCGGCCAGATTCACTGTGCTGCCCACAGCAGTCGTCGGGCCGCTCTCGCCCTGGACAGCCGCCATCAGAACCGTACCGGAACTGATCCCCACGCGCACCTTCGGGCGCACGCCGAAACGCGCTTCGATATCCGCGGCGGACGCTTCGAATGCCGCATGGATCGCCATAGCGGCCCGGCAGGCCCGCAGTGCTGTATCTTCGGTCGCGTCGGGAATGCCGAACAGCGCCATTATGCTGTCGCCAGCAAAATCGCGCACCGTTCCACCGTGGGCCTCGACCGCCCGGACTAGCGTATCGTAGGTCAGCCGAACAAAGCCCAACGCCTGTTCTTCCCCAAGCGATGCAACAATCGCAGTATAGCCGACCATATCGGCAAACAGCACCGTGACCTGACGCCGTTGCTCGCTATCTGCTTGTTCCCGCTTAGGTTTATCCGCAATCTTCCCCATACCTGCAAAGGTGTACTACAGCCAATCCAGGCTCGCCAGTATTTGCAGATGAATTGCCGCAAAGGCTTATTCAAATAGCAGTGAAAATGTCACGCCCAAAGCCGGGTGCGACCATAGTCGGCGACACCTGTCTGTTTCAGACAGTTTCCGCCCGCAGATCATCTGCCTGAGGGATGCTGCAGACCCCTAGATACCGACGAACCGTCTCAGTCATTCCAAAGTTCAGAGCATCGCAAAACAACGCGTGCCCGATGGACACTTCGGCAATCGACGGGATCCGAGCGATCAGTTTGCGCGTGCCACTGACCGTCAGATCGTGGCCCGCATTGACCTTGAGCCCTTGCGCCGCAGCCGCGGTCGCTGCAGCGGCCAGACGGTCAAGTTCCTGCGTCTCGGCCACTGGGTCGTCATAAGATCCGCCGAACGGGCCGGTGTAGAGTTCAACCCGATCTGTTCCGGTCATCGCCGCATGCGGCATGTGCGCTGCCTCGGGGTCGCAGAACAGGGATACGCGATGACCGTTCGCCTGTAACCCGGCAACCACATCCGCTAGCATCGCGCCCTGCGCTGGGAAATCCCAACCATGATCACTTGTCGCCTGACCCGGATCATCGGGAACCAACGTCACCTGGTCCGCGCGCACCTGCTGAACCAGCGACAGAAACCGTTCATCTGGATAGCCTTCGACATTCAATTCCCAGTCTGGAAACTCCGCGTCAAGCATGGAGCGTAGCCCGCGCACATCATCGGGCCGGGTGTGGCGCTCATCCGGGCGGGGGTGCACCGTCACGCCCGCCGCGCCCGCGTTCAAGGCGATCCTTGCCAGACCTATCAAATCCGGCCAGGGGTGCTCACGCCTGTTGCGCAGCAGGGCGGCAACATTCAGATTTACCGAAAGGTCCGTCATCACCCTGCCCTACAGCCGAAAGGATTGCACATGTTCGGGCGTCGGCACGCCATCGATGTTTCGGGGATCAGGAATAGGATCACCAACCGACGTGTGAACGGGAATGACCCCGGCCCAGATGGGCAAATCATAATCCTCTTCCTCGTCATTTGGACCGCCCGTGCGGACCTTGGCGCTACCTTCCGATATATCCATGCCCAGCACCATTGTTGCCTTCAGATCCTGCGCGTGATCAGGCCGCAGGCTTTCATATCGCCCCGGGAACAGGCCGTTCACGAACCTGCCTAGTTTGTCCAGCTTTTCTGCCGGGTCTTCAACCTTGACCGCGGTGCCAAACAACGTGACCGACCGCGAGTTAACGGAATGATGCATACCGGAGCGAGCCAGGACAAACCCGTCAAGAATTGCGACCGACAGACAAACCTGCGCATCGCGAGAATTGCGCAGCGCACGACTGGCCGAGGACCCGTGCCAATAAATGCGATTGCCCTCTCGCCATTGCAACGTCGGAGTGACAAAGGGCTTGCCATCAATCACATAACCCACGCTGCACATGGGTTGCGCGTCCAGAATACTGTTGATGGTGGCACGGTCGAAATGCCCCCGCTCATGGGATCGACGCAGGCGGGATTTGTCGGTGATGTTTAAAGTCTGGTTCATGGTCATAGCTCGGGTTTGATCTTGCTATGACTGTAGTGCCCGGGTATTGGATATTTTCAAATGTCCAATTTTAGAACTTTTCCTAAAGCCAATTTGAATCGAGATCTTTTTGCGATCTCGTTGGATGCATCGCTGAAGACCTCGCTTCAGGCGCAACTGTTTGAGGCGCTGCGCGGTCTCATATCTACGTCCCCTGACCTAATCGGGACGCGGCTGCCAGCCAGCCGCACACTGGCATCCGAGTTGTCGATATCCAGAACAACGGTTCAAGCAGTTTATGACCAGATGATCAGCGAAGGGTATCTGGTCACCCGGCAAGGCAGCGGCACATTTGTGGCCAGCGAGATCACCCACCTGTCGCAACCGCAGCCCATCCCCCGCCCGGCGGGTCCAAAGACCCAGAAATGGCTGCCCTTTCAAACCGGTCTGCCGGATCAATCCCTGCTGCCGCACAAACAATGGGCACGCCACCTTGAACGCGCATGGCGCAACCCAACACCCGAGCTTTTGGCGCGAGCGGACCCTTTGGGTTGGTATCCGCTGCGCGCGGCCATCTCGGACCACGTTGCCGCGTGGCGACACTTGTCCTGTGATCCGGGGCAGATTGTGATCACCTCGGGCGCGCGCGAAGCCTTCGAGGTTATATTCCACGGGCTGCTTGGTGCGGGCAAACAGGTTGCGATCGAAGACCCATGCTGGCCGAAACTTCACGCGATTCTGAGGGATACAGGAAACTTAGCCTGCCCAGTACGTATCGATCAGGACGGGCTGGATGTGACACGCCTTCCAGACAAGGCCCATGCCACTATCGTCACGCCTTCGCGGCATTATCCAACAGGGGTCAGCCTGCCCTTGCCCCGCCGGGTCGCCTTGCTGGATTGGGCCAGACAGACCGGTGCGGTGGTGATCGAGGACGACTACGACAGCGAATTCCGCTATCGGGGGCAACCTCTGCCATCGCTTTCGGGGTTGGATGGCCTCAATAACACGATCTACCTTGGCAGCTTTTCAAAACTCGTCAGCCCGGCACTGAGGATCGGGTATCTGGTTGTGCCCAAACGCATGCTGCAAAGCACGCGGACCTATCTTGATCGTGTGGGACCACGCGCCTCGCTGATCCCGCAACCCGCCTTGGCGACATTCATGAACAGCGGTGAATTCGCTATGCATTTACGACGCATGCGACGCGTTTATGCGCGACGTCAGAGCCATCTGCTCACCGCGCTCGCCCCCGCCTGTGACCTACTGGAGCTTCAGCCGGACTCGTCGGGCATGCATCTTTGCGTTGCACTTCGAGCGGCACTTGCAGACAGAATGTCCGACATTGAAATCAGCCAGCGGGCCGGGGAAAACGGACTGCGCATCAGCGCAATGTCTGACCAATGTGTGTTGCCGCAAAAGATGCAGGGCTTACTGCTGGGGTACGCGGCGTTTGACGAAGATACACTTTCGGACGCGGCGGATCAGTTGGTTTCTCTTATACAGCTGCCACTTTGAAGCAAGCCATGCTGCCTACTGGATAATGGTCAAAAAGTTTTTCACACGTGAAGCACACAACATGATATCGTCAAATAAGAATATATATTCTCAGTATTTCACAAGCTGAATCCGCGAACTCTGTGAATGGGGAGGTTCACATGCTTCGACTGTCTGTCTGCTTACTTACTTTGGTCTCTGTCCCGGCAAGCGCTATTGCCGATGCCGTTCCCACCAAGGAAGCCGCCGAGGGAACCTTTGCCGAGCGTCCCTTTTCACCCTACGCCAACCGCACTTTCCCGGAGCGCCCGCTTTGGGGCGACACGCATCTGCATACGGGGCTGTCACTAGATGCGGGCGCATTCGGCAACACGCTGCTGCCTGACGACGCATGGCGATTTGCCAAAGGCGAGCAGGTGATTTCCTCCACCGGGCAACCAGTCAGACTGGCCAGACCGCTGGATTGGATGGTGCTAACCGATCATACTGACCTGATGGGTTTCGCGCCCGATCTGCAGGCGGGCAAACCCGGTGTGATCTCAGACCCGAAGGGGCTGGAATGGTACGAAGGATACAAGGCCGGTGGCGAAGAAGCTGGTAAAGCAGCCTTCGATATCATCACAAATTTTTCTCAGATGACGTTGCCGGAGATTTTGCTGGAGTCCTACAGCCCGGGGGCCGATGCTTTTGCGTTCACCTGGGAACATATCGTCCTGGCCGCGGAACGGCACAACGATCCCGGTCAATTCACCGCGTTTATCGGTTTCGAATGGACCTCGGTGCCCAAGGGCTTCAACCTGCACCGGAATGTTATGTTGCGCGACGGACCAATCCGCGCGTTGCAGGTTGTTCCGCCGGTAACACAGCCACCCTACGGCAACACCGATCCCAAGGCGCTTTACTCTTGGCTGGAGGATTACGAAGCCAAAACCGGCGGCCGGGCGGTGGCTTTCGCCCATAACGGCAACCTTTCGAACGGCTGGATGTTCCCAACCGAAGACACGTATCACGGTGGCCAGGTTGACGAAGAATACGTCCAGAACCGCGCAAGGTGGGAGCCTCACTACGAGGTCACGCAAATCAAGGGAGACGGCGAGGCCCACCCGTATCTCAGCCCGGATGATCCCTTTGCCGATTATGAGAACTGGGATATTGGCAACCTCGATATCACCGAATTGAAAACCGAGGACATGCTGGCGGGCGAGTATGCGCGCGAAGCCCTCAAGCGCGGCCTGATGCTAGAAGAAAAGTTCGGCGTGAACCCCTATAAATTCGGCATGGGCGGCGCGACTGACAGCCATACTTCGCTGGCAACCGCCGAAGAAGACAACTTTTTTGGCAAATCTGTAAGTGTGGAACCGTCGCCTACCCGGATACAACATCCCTTTATTGCCAATGAGCTGGGCGAGATACCGGGCGATCTGCTGGTCGCTTCGGGCTACACTGCCGTTTGGGCCACCGACAACACACGCTCAGCCATTTTCGATGCGTTCAAGCGCCGCGAAACCTATGCGACCACCGGTCCTCGGATCGGTTTGCGTTTCTTTGGAGGCTGGGCGTTTGACGAGGGCGACCTTGAGACGCGCTTTCTGGCGGATGTCGGTTACACGAAAGGCGTACCCATGGGTGGTGACCTGCGCCCGCGCGAAGGGGATGGCGCACCGAATTTCCTGATTGGTGCCTTGCGCGACCCGATCGGTGCAAATCTGGATCGGGTTCAGGTCGTCAAAGGATGGCTGGATGCAGACGGGGCGATGCAGGAAAAGGTTTATAATGTCGCCTGGTCTGATGATCGGTCACAGGATGCAGATGGCAACCTACCCGAGGTCGGTAATACTGTGGATGTGGAAACCGCGAGCTGGAGCAATACCATCGGTGCGTCTGAGTTGATCACTGTTTGGTCCGACCCGGATTTCGACCCGAATGAACGGGCCTTTTATTACGTCAGGGTTCTGGAAATCCCCACCCCGCGTTGGTTGCTATACGACAAGTTGCGGTTTGGCATTGATCTGCCGGAAGACGCACAACTGATCCATCAGGAACGCGCCTATTCCTCACCGATTTGGTACACTCCGGGGTGAATGGCCTTTTTCGAAGAACCACCACTGCGTTGGAATATAAGCGTAATTATTCTGCAGTCTGTTTGACTTATCAAAGGACCCGCCACTACTATTAAGGCGGGTCTGAAAGCGTCTTCGGAACTAAGCATGCATATTTTGAAAGAACCCCTGCTCCACTTTATTCTGATCGGAGCCGCCATCTTTGGCTGGTTTTCCATAGTGGGCCCAAAGGACGAAAGCGCTGAACGGGGTGATGCAGTTGTTATCGACGACGCTGATGTCACGCTTTTGGTCACCCGCTTTGAAACAACCTGGAAACGCCCGCCCAATGACGTAGAGTTGCAGGTGCTGATCGACGCCCTGGTGCGCGAGGAAATCCTGGTGCGCGAGGCGCGCAACCTGGGGTTGGATCGCGGGGATCAGGTAATCCGGGCACGGTTGGCACAAAAGATGGATTTCCTGTCGGATGCAATCGCCACCTCGGTAGACCCCGAAGATGCAGTGCTTGAAGCTTATGTCGCGGCAAACTCGGCACGTTTTACTAAACCTTGGCAGATAGCATTCGATCAGGTGTATCTGGGCGATCAGCCGGTGCCCGAGGATGTGGACACCGCGCTTACCGCACTAACAGCGGGCAGGGAATGGTCAGAGTTTGGTGTACGATCCCTAATACCTCGATCAATGCCGCTGTCGCCCCCCGGCGCCGTCGATGCCGCATTTGGCCTGGGGTTTTCGGCTGCGCTGTTCCCATTAGAACCGGGCGTCTGGGCCGGGCCGATTCAATCGGGATATGGGATGCATCTGGTCCGTGTCACCGAAACGCGCCCCGAATATCTGCCGCCACTTACGGACATTCGCGATGCGGTTTTGATAGCATGGCGTCGGGACACGGCCGAGGAACTGGCGCAGGCGCAATACGAAACCCTTGCCGCGCAGTACCGGGTTGAAACACCGGGGTCCGGTGAATGAGGGCCCTGTTTTGCTTGATAATAGCGATCTGGTTGGCCTGCACCCCAAAGTCCGGCAATGCACACGCGCTTGACCCCGGATATCTGGACCTCCGCCAATTGACGCCAGGCACCTGGCAAGTGATGTGGCGCATACCGGATGTGAACGGCCAACCCATGAGGATTGACGCGATCCTGCCCGAAGCTTGCACCCCATCGCACGGTCCACCGCCGATCTTCGACTCGGTTGCTTGGGTGTCCTCTTGGGTTGCAGAGTGCGGGGCTGAGATCGAAGGACACACAGTCAGAATCCGGGGCCTCGAACGACAAAACAACGATGTCCTTCTGCGCGTTCAGCCACTGGAATCTGCGATTGCCACCCTCCGGTTCACACCTGAAGAGCCGGCCTTGACTTTGCCAATAGATCCGACCACATGGTCCGTTTTCATCAGCTATTTCTGGCTTGGCTTCGAGCATATCCTGGAAGGGTGGGACCACCTTCTGTTTGTCTTCGCCTTGTTCATTCTGGTGCGTGATCCTTGGCGGCTGGTCGGCGCAGTGACAGCCTTTACAGTCGCGCATTCGATCACGCTGGCAATGGCAACGCTGGGGGTGCTGCACGTTCCTGCCGCGCCGGTCGAAGCGGTGATTGCCCTGTCGATCGTTTTCCTAGCCCTGGAAATTCTCAAACACAAAGAAGGGCAGATCAGACTGTCCGAGCAATACCCATGGATTGTCTGCTTTTGTTTTGGCCTGCTACACGGGCTGGGTTTCGCCGGTGCCCTGTCCGAGATCGGCCTGCCCTCTCAGGATATCCCAGCTGCACTTCTGGCCTTTAACCTTGGGGTCGAGGCCGGACAACTTGCCTTTATTGCGGGCCTGTCAGTAGGAATGTTTCTGTGGCGTCAGGTGGCGCGCTTTAATCCACCACGATTGAACGGGGTTACCCGACCAATCACTGGCTATGTCATCGGCAGCGTGTCGGTCTATTGGCTGGTCGAGCGTGTCAGTGGGTTTTAAGCTTTTGGTCCCAGAGGCTTAGGTCAATTTGGTTTTCCGGCATTGAAGCTTTGTTTTGGATGGGGTTTTTGCCACTCACCCCATTGTTTTATGGTTCTGACGGGTTGAGTTTGTTAAGCGATTGATCTTGGGGATCAATTGTAGTGTGACCGGGCTGTTCTGAGATTTTCTGACGCTGGTTGCGGGAGTAGGATTTGAACCTACGACCTTCAGGTTATGAGCCTGACGAGCTACCGGGCTGCTCCATCCCGCGTCAGTGTCAGATTTGTATCATCGTTAGAGAGATGTTTTGGGCTTTTACTAGGTTTGGCGGTGACCTACTCTCCGGGGCTTAAGCCCAAGTACCATTGGCGCGGCAGTGCTTAACTTCCGGGTTCGGGATGGGACCGGGTGTTTCACTTGCGCTATGACCACCAAACCGAGGAAAAGCCCATGTCTGCATTCTTGCTGAGCAAGAAAGCGACGGGTGGCAGGCAGCGTCTTTGCGTGCAAAGGCGCGTTGCCACTCGGTTGTTATGTCACCCCTTACGGGGTTTCACATCAATCAACGTTGTCCAACTCAAGGTCGGTGTATGCTTTTGGTCTTGTTTGATCGCCTACCGCTTCGCTACTTGAGGCGGTGAGCTTTGTCTTTCTGTTACTGGATCAAATCAAGCCTATCGGGCGATTAGTACCGGTCAACTGAACGCATTACTGCGCTTACATCTCCGGCCTATTGACGTGGTGGTCTTCCACGGCCCTCAGGGAGACCTTGTTTTGAGGGGGGCTTCCCGCTTAGATGCCTTCAGCGGTTATCCTGTCCGATCATAGCTACCCAGCACTGCCGTTGGCACGACAACTGGTCCACCAGTGGATCGTTCACCCCGGTCCTCTCGTACTAGGGGCAACTCCTCTCAAGTCTCCTACACCCACGGCAGATAGGGACCGAACTGTCTCACGACGTTCTAAACCCAGCTCACGTACCTCTTTAAACGGCGAACAGCCGTACCCTTGGGACCTGCTCCAGCCCCAGGATGAGATGAGCCGACATCGAGGTGCCAAACACTGCCGTCGATATGGACTCTTGGGCAGTATCAGCCTGTTATCCCCGGCGTACCTTTTATCCGTTGAGCGATGGCCCTTCCACTCGGGACCACCGGATCACTATGGCCGTCTTTCGACTCTGCTCGACTTGTCAGTCTCGCAGTCAGGCTGGCTTCTGCCATTGCACTCAACGAGCGATTTCCGACCGCTCTGAGCCAACCTTCGCGCGCCTCCGTTACGCTTTAGGAGGCGACCGCCCCAGTCAAACTACCCGCCACGCAGGGTCCCGGATCCGGATAACGGACCGCGGTTAGACATCAAGAGTGCGAAGGGTGGTATCTCAAGGAGGCTCCACGGATACTTGCGTTTCCGCTTCAAAGCCTACCACCTATCCTGCACATCACAATCCTGATGCCAGTGCGAAGCTGTAGTAAAGGTGCACGGGGTCTTTCCGTCTAACCGCGGGAAGCCTGCATCTTGACAGGCAATTCAATTTCGCTGAGTCGATGTTGGAGACAGCGGGGAAGTCGTTACGCCATTCGTGCAGGTCGGAACTTACCCGACAAGGAATTTCGCTACCTTAGGACCGTTATAGTTACGGCCGCCGTTTACCAGGCTTCAATTCAAGGCTCTCACCTCTCCTTTTAACCTTCAGGCACCGGGCAGGCGTCAGACCCTATACGTCGTCTTGCGACTTCGCAGAGCCCTGTGTTTTTAATAAACAGTCGCCACCCCCTGGTTTGTGCCCCCAGCCCCTAGTTGCCTAGGAACCGGGCCTCCTTCTCGCGAACTTACGGAGGTATTTTGCCGAGTTCCTTCAACATCGTTCTCTCAAGCGCCTTGGTATTCTCTACCAGTCCACCTGTGTCGGTTTAGGGTACGGTCTGATAGGAGGGCTATTTCCAGGAACCTCTCAGCAGCCCAATCAATCCGATAAGATTGAACTACACCTGAGATCCGTCACCACTCCACGGCCCGGGAATATTAACTGGTTCCCATCGCCTACGCCTTTCGGCCTCGGCTTAGGGGCCGGCTTACCCTGCTCAGATTAGCTTTAAGCAGGAACCCTTGGACTTTCGGCGAGAGTGTCTCTCACACTCTTTGTCGCTACTCATGTCATCATTCTCACTAGTGATCTCTCCACCGGATCCCTCACAGGCCGGCTTCATCGAAAGCCTCTCTCCTCCAATCCGCCCGAAGACGTGAAGGAGGAATGAGACTATGTCACACTACGCTCTGCTACCATGCCTTACGGCATCCTAAGCTTCGGCTCATGGCTTGAGCCCCGTTACATCTTCGCCGCAGGACAACTTATTTAGACCAGTGAGCTGTTACGCTATCTTTAAAGGATGGCTGCTTCTAAGCCAACCTCCTGGTTGTTTTGGTCGTCCCACCTGCTTTCCCACTTAGCCATGAATTGGGGGCCTTAGCTGTAGGTCAGGGTTGTTTCCCTCTCCACTACGGACGTTAGCATCCGCAGTGTGTCTGCCATCTAGTACTCCCGGGTATTCGGAGTTTGGTTAGGATCAGTAAGCCTGTGGGGCCCCATTACCCATCCAGTGCTCTACCCCCCGGGGTATTCGGATGACGCTCTACCTAAATAGATTTCGCAGAGAACCAGCTATCTCCGAGTTTGATTGGCCTTTCACCCCTAGGCACAGCTCATCCCGATCCTTTTCAACGGATGTGGGTTCGGTCCTCCAGTAAGTGTTACCTTACCTTCAACTGGCCATGCCTAGATCACTCGGTTTCGGGTCTGATCCCACGAACTCATGCGCCCTATTAAGACTCGCTTTCGCTACGCCTACACCTAACGGCTTAAGCTTGCTCGTGAGACCAAGTCGATGACCCATTATACAAAAGGTACGCCGTCAGCTCGCAAGGAGCCTCCGACTGATTGTAGGCGTTCGGTTTCAGGTACTGTTTCACTCCCCTCGTCGGGGTGCTTTTCACCTTTCCCTCACGGTACTGGTTCGCTATCGGTCAGCAAAGTACTTAGCCTTCGAAGGTGGTCCTCCGATCTTCAGACAGAATTTCACGTGTTCCGCCCTACTTAATACGTCCATCAAAGCTTCCTATACGGGGCTGTCACCCGCTATGGCCATGCTTCCCAACATGTTCTAGTCACTTATCTGGCTCGGCTGGTCCCCGTTCGCTCGCCGCTACTAGGGGAGTATCAATTGATTTCCTTTCCTCCGGGTACTTAGATGTTTCAGTTCCCGGGTTTGCTCTTAAAACCCTATGTATTCAGGTCTTAAGTACCTGTTTAAGCAACATATTGATTATCAGAGATAACAATATGAAGCTTTCAGGTGGGTTGCCCCATTCGAAATCCATGGATCAAAGCTTATTCTCAGCTCCCCATGGCTTATCGCAGAGTATCACGTCTTTCATCGCCTCTTGCTGCCAAGGCATTCACCAAACGCCCTTCTCGCGCTTGATTTGATCCAGAAAGAGAAAGACTTGATATTGGCACTACCGCCTATTCGGCTACTTGAGTGCGTTTAACCGCACACAACCGAAGCTGCGCTAGCAATCAAATCAATCGCGATCATCCAGCTGGTAACTAAAGATGATCTTTCTTCTGAACCAAAAGCATACTTTCCCGCCTTCCATCCTGGAACCCATGCTGCCGATGTCGGTCGGCCCCACATGGAGAATGGAAGACAATGCATGATCGTCAGATCATGCGGGTTAGTGTACTTGACTTGGACAACTCTGTTCGTTTCAGCCGGGATATTCAAAGAGGGACGAGGAAACATCCCTAATCGAACCTCCTCCGAAGAGGACCAACTGAGATCAACGCCACACTCGGCGCGATCAAACAGTGTTGATTGATTTCTCTCTATACGATGTCAAAGCCTCCGAAGAAGCTGCGTCCAATCGGACGGTTAAGAACCCAAGGTGCTTAACGATCTGATCAGGTAAATGGTGGAGCCACCGCCAATCGGCTTGACGATTGGCGCATCAAAAATCCTAGGCTTCATCATGACGAGCGAAGCGAGGAATGGTGGAGCCTAGGAGGATCGAACTCCTGACCTCCTGAATGCAAATCAGGCGCTCTCCCAGCTGAGCTAAGGCCCCAAAAGTTTTTGGTGGGTCGAGGAGGACTTGAACCTCCGACCTCACGCTTATCAGGCGTGCGCTCTAACCACCTGAGCTACCGACCCAGTTGATTTTGCTCGGCTCTTTTTAAAAGCTGCAAAATCGACGTTGCCCGACAGGCGCTTTTGCTCGCAAAAGCTGCCGAGAGGGCCAGACCTCACAGCGTGCAGGCCTGATGTGTTCTGAAGAGATATGAGGACGGCTCGGTCCATGAGTTTGATCAACTTTGTTTGTTGATCTTCTGCTAAGTGTATCACGAGATTTGCGAACAAATCTAACTAGATACATCCTTAGAAAGGAGGTGATCCAGCCGCAGGTTCCCCTACGGCTACCTTGTTACGACTTCACCCCAGTCGCTGATCCTACCGTGGTCCGCTGCCCCCAAAAGGTTAGCGCACGGCCGTCGGGTAGAACCAACTCCCATGGTGTGACGGGCGGTGTGTACAAGGCCCGGGAACGTATTCACCGCGTCATGCTGTTACGCGATTACTAGCGATTCCGACTTCATGGGGTCGAGTTGCAGACCCCAATCCGAACTGAGACAGTTTTTTGGGATTAACCCATTGTCACTGCCATTGTAGCACGTGTGTAGCCCAACCCGTAAGGGCCATGAGGACTTGACGTCATCCACACCTTCCTCCCGCTTATCACGGGCAGTTTCCCTAGAGTGCCCAGCCGAACTGCTGGCAACTAAGGATGTGGGTTGCGCTCGTTGCCGGACTTAACCGAACATCTCACGACACGAGCTGACGACAGCCATGCAGCACCTGTCACTAGGTCACCGAAGTGAAAGACCCATCTCTGGGCCGGTCCTAGGATGTCAAGGGTTGGTAAGGTTCTGCGCGTTGCTTCGAATTAAACCACATGCTCCACCGCTTGTGCGGGCCCCCGTCAATTCCTTTGAGTTTTAATCTTGCGACCGTACTCCCCAGGCGGAATGCTTAATCCGTTAGGTGTGTCACCGAATAGCATGCTACCCGACGACTGGCATTCATCGTTTACGGTGTGGACTACCAGGGTATCTAATCCTGTTTGCTCCCCACACTTTCGCACCTCAGCGTCAGTATCGAGCCAGTGAGCCGCCTTCGCCACTGGTGTTCCTCCAAATATCTACGAATTTCACCTCTACACTTGGAATTCCACTCACCTCTCTCGAACTCTAGACCGATAGTTTTGGAGGCAGTTCCGGGGTTGAGCCCCGGGATTTCACCCCCAACTTTCCGATCCGCCTACGTGCGCTTTACGCCCAGTAATTCCGAACAACGCTAACCCCCTCCGTATTACCGCGGCTGCTGGCACGGAGTTAGCCGGGGTTTCTTTACCTGCTACCGTCATTATCTTCACAGGCGAAAGAGCTTTACGACCCTAAGGCCTTCATCACTCACGCGGCATGGCTGGATCAGGGTTGCCCCATTGTCCAAGATTCCCCACTGCTGCCTCCCGTAGGAGTCTGGGCCGTGTCTCAGTCCCAGTGTTGCTGATCATCCTCTAAAACCAGCTATAGATCGTAGGCTTGGTAGGCCATTACCCCACCAACTACCTAATCTAACGCGGGCTAATCCAATGGCGATAAATCTTTCCCCCGAAGGGCTCATACGGTATTACTCTCCGTTTCCAGAGGCTATTCCGTACCATTGGGCATATTCCCACGCGTTACTAACCCGTCCGCCGCTCACCCCGAAGGGCGCGCTCGACTTGCATGTGTTAGGCCTGCCGCCAGCGTTCGTTCTGAGCCAGGATCAAACTCTCAAGTTGAAAGCACATTGCTGCGCTATCCTTGACGTTCGAACCTCTGCACATCTCATCAGGAGGCTAATCCTGATGAAGTCTTCTGTTTGATGTACACAGACTTCCTAAGAAATCAGTGAACCACTCAAACAGTGAAGCTGACACTAGATCATCGGCCCCGATTGCTCGAGAAACCTACTAGCGCGATATACAGACATTCAATCCGTCGAAACGAACCAAACCGCCCACATATCTCTTCAGTTATCCATCAATGTCAAAGAACATAACACCCAGAGCCAAAAACCAGACCGTTGCGCCAATAACCTCAGCGCGCCCGCCTAACAAATCCCTCAAGATGCCCCCAGTCTCTCCTGAGCGTCTCCGCCGTCTCCAGCGTCCCAACACCGCCTCAGCAGCGCCGGTGAAGGGGGTTCTAAGGTTTACCCAAACAACCCGCAAGTGGAAAATTGCATCTTGCGCAATTTTTTTGCGAATTGATATTTTTCATTTATTTTTCAAATGATTAAGATACACCCAACTAAGCCACATGCACCACTCACGCAGTAGGCACACGCAGTTGCCCCACCAAAAGCAGTCGGTCAACCACCCGCATACCCTATATATAGTGAGTTCCCAGCCGACATCCACAAGACCCAACCGAGTCGCATCATCTGATCCGAGTCAATTTTGAGCCCATTTCCCCGACTCGCCACCAAACAGGGCACTGAAAAAGGCACAACGCGCGCGCCGGGTCTTGCGCATTACCCTCGGATACTGTCACCTCGCCGGAAAGAGACAGCCAAACGCACAGTAATATGACAGCTACGCACGCGCATCCCTTTCCTTGTATACGGACGGTTGGTCAGGACGGTCTATTGGTCTCGTTTGCTGACACGATGGCTGAATCCTCGAACCGGGCGGCGCTTGCATTTCGCAATGCGGTCGACCTTCTTGGATGGGAAGGTGTGATTGAGACATCGGCGTCTCTGGCCTCGGCCTATGTTCGGTTCGATCCCCTTGCCCTGCCTCACAAGGAAATCCACGGGCGGATCGAAGAGATGCTGCATCAACAAGACTGGTATCGGGCACCGCTTCCTGCAGGTCGCCGCTTGTGGCAGGTACCCACTGTGTACGGAGGCGAATTAGCGCCGCAATTGGACGAAACCGCAGCGGTAGCTGGGCTGACACCAACCGAAGCCATACGACGCCTGAGTGAAACCCGTGTTCGCGTACTGACCATCGGCTTTGCGCCCGGCCTACCGTATCTTGGACCGCTAGGGCCTGAGTTCAACATTCCACGCCTCAAGAAGCTCACTCCTATGGTGCCGGAAGGAGCGCTGATCCTGGCGATATCGCAACTTGTGCTGTTTTCCAGGCCCAACCCGACAGGATGGAGACATGTCGGCCAAACCGCTTTTCGCTGTTTCCGTCCCGAAGCCGAACAGAGCTTTGTCCTGCGTCCCGGCGACGAGATGCAATTTCTGCCGGTCTCACGCGCAGAACTGGAACAGATACGCGAAACCAATGATGGTCTAGGCGGGGCGACCCGAGAGGAGATCCCGGCATGAGCCTGCTGGTACATCAGATTGGCCCGGCCTGCACCATTCAGGATCAGGGGCGTTCGGGATATCTGGATCAGGGACTTTCACGTTCAGGGGCGGCAGATCAACTGGCGTTGCATGAGGGTGCCGCGCTGCTGGGTCAAAGCCCGGACTGCGCAGCCCTGGAAATGGCGGGAATGGGCGGCACGTTCGAGGCCACGCAACCGGTCAGCATCGCCCTGACCGGCGCGCCAATGCAGGCCAGTATCGATGGCGTCCCGATTGTCTGGAATGCCTCTTTCTCTATGGAGGCGGGTCAGAAGCTGACGATCGGCGCAGCCAATCAGGGCAACTATGGCTATTTGCATGTTGGTGGCGGATTTGAAGTACCGCTGTTTCTGGGTTCACGTTCCGCCCACCTGACAGCGAATGTCGGGCGTGCCGTGCAGGCCGGCGACCGACTGCCCGTCGGTCCCTATTCAGGCAACACCGGTATGAAACTGCGCCCCGATGACCGATTTTCCGGGGGCACCCTGCGCGTGTTGGCAAGCTTCCAGACCCCCCTGTTCGATCCAGAAACGCTGGACCGTTTTACCAAAACCGCGTTTCGGCGCGGTGCGCGGGCCAACCGAATGGGCATGCAATTGGAAAACGATGGCGAAGGCTTTGCCGCAAAGGGTCAATTGAACATTCTGTCAGATGTGATCACCCCGGGCGACATCCAGATGACCGGCACCGGAAACCCCTTTATCCTGCTGCCCGAGTGCCAGACGACCGGTGGTTACCCTCGTATCGCCACTGTCCTGCCCTGCGATCTGCCCCGGGCAGCGCAAACCCCGGCCGGCGGGCAGATAAAGTTTACATTTGTGTCCATGGACGAGGCCGTCGCCCTGCACGCCACTTACCTGTCCGATCTGTCGCGATTGCGCGCGCGGGTCGAGCCCTTGGTCCGCGATCCGCACGACATCCCCGACCTGTTATCCTATCAATTGATCAGCGGAATGATCTCTGGCACCGAATAAGGAGTTTGCCGATGCCCAGCGTCGATTTGAATGCCGATATGGGGGAAAGCTTTGGCCCTTGGAATATGGGCGATGATGAAAGCCTGCTGAAGATCATCACCTCGGCCAATATCGCGTGTGGTTTTCATGCGGGTGACCCCGATGTCATGGCGAAAACGATGACGTCGGCTGCCCAGAACGATGTCGGCATCGGCGCGCATCCCGGCTTTCCCGATCTGCAGGGATTTGGCCGCCGCAATATGAAGGTGCCACACGAGACCCTGCGCAACCTGGTCCGTTTTCAACTTGGCGCGGCGATGGGCATGGCCAAGGCGGTTGGTACGAAGGTCCGGCATCTGAAGCTGCACGGCGCTTTGGCCAATATGTGTTCGGTCGATATCGACATGGCACGAGCTTGTTATCAGGGCGCGCTGGACGTGGACCCGGACATTATTGTCATGGTGCTGGCTGTTACCAAACAGGAAGAGGCCGTGCGCGAATTGGGTTGCAAATGGGTGGGAGAAATTTTTGCCGATCGCGCCTATAACGATGACGGTACGCTTGTTGATCGCAGCCTGCCCGGCGCGGTCATCCACGACCCCGAACTGGCAGGACCACGCATGCTGAACATGGTCCGCAAAGGTGCAATCATCACCGAAACCGGCAAGCGGTTGGAAACCTCAATCGACACGATCTGCCTGCATGGGGATGGGCCGACCGCGGTACAGATCGCCCGGTCTGTTCGCGAGAACCTTATCGCAGGTGGCGTCGAGGTGACAAAATTCACCCGATAGACATCCGGGTGTAAGGTTTGCACCCCACCTTCTTACTGTTGCCCAGTTGGATTTCTGACCCTAGCATGCCTGCAAGTGCATGTTCTGATTATTGGAAATCCAGGCAACGCCGGACCCAGAACTCTCTGGGCCCACGCAAGGAGGGAAATTTATGTCTTTCGATTTGATGTCTTATGAACCGCGCGGGGACAAGAAGAACTCTGACTTCTTCGGCGAGTATCTACCCAAAATTTATGAGCGGCGCAGCAGCTCTGGTGTTGCCGATCAGGTCGGGCCGATGCGGGCGATTGTCCAGCAAGTGGAAACCACGGCGCTGTTCGATACGCTGATCGAATTGTATGTGATGACCCCTTATCGCCACACGGCCACATATTTGGGGCAAACGCATAAGTTTTCGGTCCTGCATTCGCGTGCCGACTACCCGGCGTTGATCGTGATGGCGCCGCTCAGCCCCAGCTTTGAGGATTTCATTCCCCGCATCAACCGCATGTATCCGCTGGCGCGCGGCACTCCGCAAACACGTTACGTCGGAGAGATTTACGGCGTGACAGACTTGAATACCCTTAGCAAGACGCTTGAGGATCAGAATATCCGCTTTGAGTATGAAGGCGATACCGAAAACCCGTTCTACACGCTGGATGGGTTCCGGTTCACCACCCCGTCGGATTTCACTTGCAACCGGGTCGGTTATTCCACGCTGGATTTCAACGATCCCGACAGTCTGGGCTTGGGTGACCGCGTGTTGCTGAGCGATGCCGAGCAGGCGCAGTTGGATCAAGCCGCCGCTTTTGGCTCTGACAGCAAAATCTCACCCTTGATGTTGGGGGTCGACCACCTTGCCACACGTATTCTGGCTGGTGAGCGTGAAGACGCGATCCTCGAGTTTCTGACCATGGTGCCCTATTACTTCTGGGGTGCGTACAACATCTTTGACATGAACTCGTCGACCAACGTGAACCGAAACCCGAATGTGGATGATGACAAGAAATCGCCTGCCAAGGTCTTCACAGCCAACAACACCCCGTCCTTCATCAATTCATTCGAGCGACTGCCGATGCCGACCGAGGATTTCGTCCGAAATTTTGGCCGTCGCCTGCATCACATGGCCATCGAAATTCAGGACGGTGATCACAACGCCGGTGAGAAAAACGTCGATTTCGTGGTTAATACGCTCAAGGATAAAGGCGTGCCGTTTCTGGCCCATGTGGTGGGTGAATGCAAAGACGATCCGAACCTCAAGCAGATTTTCTCGAAACACTCGAAGAATACGCTGCTGATCACGGAATATATCGAACGCTGCCACCACTATGACGGGTTCTTCACCAAGGACAACGTGGCGGCCCTGACAGCCGCCGCCGGGCAGGACGAACAATACCAGCATGGCCACGTGTTCGACTAAAACGCCCTGACAAAAAAGGGCTGCGAGTTTCCTCGCAGCCCAGATCCATCCAGGAGAGTATATGTCGGATCTTATGACGGCCCGATCATGAAACAGGTGACATTCCGGGCCTGAAGCCTGCGGCAGGCCAAATCGGCCTGTTCGCGGGTCATGCCCTGGAATGTCGCGTCAAAGCCGCGCGAGCTTTGGTTCACCTTGCGCAGCGTGCCTTCCAGAGTGGTCATTTCCGACAGGGCAGTTTTCAGCAAAACCTTTTCCGCCTCGTATCGGGTGGTATAGCGGCCCACGTTGACGCCCCACAGATGCCCGCCGGACGTGGAAAGGCGGGTGACAATTTCCGGTTCGGGTTCCGGCTGCACGGCCGGATCGGCCGACGCCAGAACCAGATCATTCGGACGCGCAGCGGGGCGCGCTGTGTCGCCGGTTGGGGTTTGGATATCCGCAGCGGCCATGGCGGCTGCAATACCGTCCTGAATACGCGCGCCGTTCTTGGCCGCTGTCGCAGCAACCGTACCCGCAACCTGTACCGCAGACCCTGCCGTTGGACGCAGTACCGGACGGAGACTGGAATTTGGTGCACCGGTCAGAGCTGCAACCGTCGCGCCCAATCCGGCATTCCCGGCATAGGCCGGGCGCGCCGGTTTACGGATCGGTGCCCGAGACGGGGCGCGGCGGAAGCCCATGTCCAACAGCTCGGCCACTTTGGCGTTGCGCGATGCGCCCGACTTGCCGCCAAAGACGGTGGCGATGATACGTTCATCTTTGCGCTTGGCCGAGGCCACAAGATTGAAGCCCGCAGCCCGGGTGTAGCCTGTCTTGATCCCATCAGCGCCCTTATAGGCGGCCAGCAGGCGGCGGTTGGTGTTGGGAACGGTCTTGATCCCCGCATGTGTCGATTGGCGCGAGAACAGATTGTAGTATTGCGGGTAATCATACAGCAGATGACGGCCCAAAGTGGTCATATCACGCGCGGTCGACAGGTGGCCTGATTCCGTCAAACCATGCGCGTTCTTGAAGGTTGTGCGGCTCATGCCCATCGCCTTGGCGGTTCGGGTCATGCGGCGGGCAAAGGCGGCTTCGGACCCGCTGATTGCAATCCCGATGGCGGTGGCGGCATCATTAGCCGATTTCACCGCCGCCGCGCGGATCAGATAGCGGAATGCAATTCGCTGACCGGACCGCAAGCCCAGCTTTGACGGCGGCTCGGACGCGGCCTTTTTGGTGATGCGCACCTGGGTATCCAGGTCGATCTCACCGTTCCGCACCGCTTCGAACGCAATATAAAGCGTCATCATCTTTGTCAGCGAAGCCGGATGCAGCCGTGTGTCGGCATTACGCGAATGCAGCACCTCGCCGGTGCGTGCATCGATCACCATCGCCGCATAAGGAGCAGCCACCCCTTGCAACGGCGCAAAGGAGAGCAGCCACAAGAATGCTATAAGGAATAAGCCCATTCGGGCCGGAACTGTCCGCCGAACCTGCACGATCTTTGCCTCTGTCTACCTCGGGCCGCCGGGTTTTCCCGGTCGGCTAAATAATTATTATATTATTGATCAGGCTAACACAGAGACCCAGTGAAAGAAACAAAAAGCTCGTGAATTCGCGGTTTCTTGAGCTTGCCACGGACACACCACATGTGGTCAGGCGCACCCTTGCCACCACCAAATCCATGAATATGACCAGAATTTGCCGACGCTGGGCGTCGATTTTTCAGGACTGAGACCATTCGGCCACATCAGCTGAGTCGCTGAACAAGATTGGCAAGCTGACCCAAATCCTGAAGCTCGCGGTATCGCGGGTTATCCGCCGGGGTTTCGGCCTGTTCGATTTCCCAAACCAGACCGTGCGGCACATACACGCCCCAGCACCCGGCCTGTATCGGGGCCACCACGTCCGAGCGCATCGAATTGCCAACCATCATCGCCGATGCAGGCCCGTCACCGTATTGGCCAAAGATGAGCCGATAGGTCTGGGGCGTTTTCTCGGACACAATCTCGACCCCGTCGAATAGCTCACCCAACCCCGACTGGGCCAGTTTCCTCTCTTGATCAATCAGATCTCCCTTGGTGATCAGCACCACCTGATGAGTCGCCGCCACGCTTTCAATCGCCGCGCGTGCATGGGGCAACAGCTCGATCGGATGGGCCAGCATCTCTTGCCCGGCTTCTATCAATTGCCGAATGACCGAGGCGGGAACCCGGTCATCCGTCACCTCAATCGCAGTTTCGATCATCGATAGGGTGAAACCTTTGATTCCATATCCATAGTGCCGGATATTGCGTTTTTCTGCGGCCAGCAGACGCTCCATCAGGTGATCCCTTTCGGCGTGATCCGCCAGAAGATCGGCGAAATAAGCCTGCGTCAGCTGAAAAAACCGCTCATTGTGCCACAATGTATCATCCGCATCGAAGCCGATTGTGGTAAGATTTTGGCCCATGGCTATTACGTCCTGCTGGCTCTTTTCTCTGGCTGGTTCGACGTTATATAAGCGCAAAGACAAACCGAAGCCTGAATCGGACAGTAGAACGCGATGCTTGAACACCAATGGATGATGTCTGACAAGTCGGACGACGACGATGCCGACGCGTCTGTCCTGGTACAGACGCGCACCAAGACCAAGCGTCCGCCGCTGTACAAGGTTCTGCTGCTGAATGATGATTACACGCCGATGGAATTCGTTGTGCATGTACTGGAACGGTTCTTTGGCATGACCCACGCGCAGGCGTTCGAGATCATGCTGACGGTGCATAAAAAAGGCGTGGCCGTCGTTGGCGTGTTCAGCCACGAGATCGCCGAGACCAAGGTGGGCCAGGTCATGGATTTCGCCCGCAGGCACCAGCACCCCTTGCAATGCACCATGGAACGGGAAGAGTAAGACCAGACCGGTCTTACGGAATCGCTTATGTCCCCTCGCCTTGATATTGCGCTGCAAAGCGGTCTGACCTTGTCGCAACCACTGACTGTACTGGGGCCAACATCGGCCAGTGACCTGTCTGATTTGCCGCGTGAAACGCAAGTGGTGCAGCCGTTTAAACCCTTTCACGACCATTTCACCCAACTGGGCTTCGCGGTTGTACCTGTGGCGCAAGATCCCTGTCAGGACGCCATCGTAATCCTGCCACGCGCCAAGGCATTGGCCCGGTCGATGGTGCAGCAGGCCTGCACCCGCGCGAATGGCGTGATTGTAGTTGACGGCGCCAAGACCGACGGTGTGGACAGTTTATTGAAGGACATCCGCAAGCGGGTCGCGGTTGAGGGGCCGATTTCAAAGGCGCATGGCAAGATCTTCTGGTTCCAGTCCGATCCGCATACCTTTGCGGATTGGGCCGCGCCCGCCCATCAGACCGCGGACGGTTTTAAAACCGCGCCAGGCGTATTCTCGGCCGACGGCATTGATCCGGCCTCGGCCCTGTTGCGGGCCGCGCTGCCGGACAAGCTGGGCGCTCGGGTCGCCGATCTGGGGGCCGGTTGGGGGTATCTTTCGGCCGGGCTGCTGCAGGCGCCGGGGCTGAAATCCTTGCACCTGGTCGAGGCCGACCATATTGCGCTGACCTGCGCCCGCACCAATGTGACTGATCCCCGCGCTCAGTTTCACTGGGCCGATGCGGTGACATGGCGTGCCTACGAACCCATCGACACCGTGGTGATGAACCCACCGTTCCACACTATGCGCAACGCCGATCCGGCACTGGGGCAAGGCTTTATCACATCCGCGGCAAAGAACCTGACCCGCAATGGCACATTGTGGATGGTGGCCAACCGCCACCTCCCCTATGAGCCCACATTGACCGACACATTTGCGCATGTCGAAGAAGTGACCGGCGACAATCGGTTCAAGGTGTTCCATGCCTCTCGCCCTCGGCGGTGATCCCAGTTAACCTGCGCCGCAATTCAGGAGGAAGCGCATGTCCTTTTCCATAGCAGGCAAAACCGCAATCGTGACCGGCGGCGCCAACGGAGTCGGCCTGGCCATCGGGCGCCACTTTGCTGATGCCGGGGCCAATGTGATGTTCGCCGACATGGACGAAAAGCGGCTGGCCGAAGAACTGGGCGAGCAGGCCGATGACAGCAATATCCGTTTCTTTGCTGGCGACCTGCGGGAAAAGCTGACAATTGCCAACCTGCTGTCGGCCACAATCGACGCCTTCGATCAGGTGGATATCCTGATCAACGGCGCCCGTCAGGTGATCCCTTCTGATCCGCTGGATGCCGAAGACGATTCAGTCCGCACCCTTCTGAATCAGAACCTAATGCCCGCCCTTCGGTTAAGCCAGTTGGTCGCCAAACGCATGATCAAACAAGCCGGAGATGACGAGGAAAACATTGCAGGCTCGATCATCAACCTGTCTTCGATTGCAGCGCGACGAACCCACCCTGACCTGATGGCCTATTCCGTCTCGACCGCCGCGCTGGATCAGATGACCCGATCCTTGGCTGTCGCGCTGGCCCCCAACCGTATTCGGGTAAATTCCATCGCATTGGGATCCGTGATGAGCGCCTCATTGCGCTCCACACTGAAAGAGAACCGCGACTTTCGGGACGATATTGAAAAACACACTCCGCTGGCCCGCATTGCTGCGCCGACCGAACTGACCGAAACAGCACAGTTTCTGGCCTCGGACGCCGCAGGTTTCATCACCGGACAAATTCTAACCATTGACGGCGGCCGCACCCTGCTGGACCCCGTTGCAGCCCCAGCGCACTGACACATATGTTCGACACCGAAAAATCCACCGCTTCTGCATGGTTCCGCCAATTGCGGGACCAAATCGTCACCGCCTTTGAGGCTCTTGAAGACAGCCACGACACCGGGCCGTTTTCGGACGCCAGACCTGGACGGTTCGAAATCAAGGAAACCACGCGCCAGTCCGAAGATGGCACGGATGCGGGCGGCGGATTGATGTCGGTGATGCGCGGTGGCCGCGTGTTCGAAAAGGTCGGCGTCAATATCTCAACCGTCTACGGGACACTTGGCGTGCGCGCGCAGCAGGCGATGGCAGCGCGCAAAGGCATTCCGGGCATGACCGAAGACCCGCGCTTTTGGGCCTCGGGCATTTCGCTGGTGGCGCATATGCAAAATCCGCATGTTCCGGCGGTGCATATGAACACTCGCATGTTCTGGACCCCACATGCATGGTGGTTCGGCGGTGGGTCCGACCTGAACCCTTGCATTGAATATGACGAGGACACGGCCCATTTTCACGCCACGCAAAAGGCTCATCTGGACCCGCACGGGCCAGGTCATTACCCACGCCTGAAAGAATGGGCGGACGAATATTTCTATATCCCGCACCGCAAACGCGCCCGCGGGGTTGGCGGTATCTTCATGGATGATTACTGCACCGGCGATTGGGCTGCGGATTTTGCGCTGACACAAGATATCGGCCGTGCCTTTCTTCCGGCCTTTTTACCCCTGGTCGAACAGCGCCGCGTGCAAGGATTCAACGATGCCGACAAGAACGCTCAGCTTGTGCATCGGGGCCTCTATGCCGAATACAACCTGGTTTACGACCGGGGCACCAAGTTTGGGCTGGAAACCGGCCACGATTCCGACGCCGTGCTGATGAGCTTGCCGCCGATGGCCAAATGGGTCTGATCTACCCTCAGAAATCGAAATCCATAAAGTTATCGTAGCAACGGCTTTGCGCCCCGGATGCCGACATACTTTCGCCCACGCGGCTGACGCTGATTGAATAACTCTTTTTTGTGCTGCCCCCTTCGGGCTTAGTCAGCGAAAACTCCACCGTCCGTGTTTGCTTTTCATAAGGTCTCGAGACATAAATCTGCTGCGTTGTCGGCAGGCCAAGGGTGCGGATGGCGAAATCACCGATACCGCACCAATAGGCAATTGCCTTTGACGTGCCATGCGTGGCCACTTGATAGTTGCCATTGTCCAATGGCGTCACTGTCGTGCGAAAGCCGGGATTGAAGCCATACCTAAACCCAAACCCGGTCGCTTGCGCGAGGGCTGGCACCAACACCAGAACGCTTACGCTCAATAATTTGAATAATTGCATGGCAAAACTCCTCTAACCAAAATACGGCTTTGTTTGAAATGATAGGGATTAGGCTCGATGAGTAAAGTTAACGATAGGCGGCGCAATTCTCACCATTCCGCAACGGAAACGCGCCTATGTGACCGAAATGGTATCATTTCAGGACTTTAGAGGGTAACCTCTGATCGTCGGTCATTTGCACGAGGCACGGGTTGAGCAAGGCATTCCCAAAGGACTGGTTCGACATTCCGCCCGAAAAATATGCGGATTTCGGCGCGCTGTTCTATCTGGCGTCGCTGACAACACCGCATAGGGATCGCAGTCTGGCGCAGGTGCTTTATGCCTTTGAAACGCCGTTCCGGCTGGGCCAATATCACATCTTTCGCCAAAATGGCTTTCCGCGCGGATTCGTGACATTCGCTGGCCTTAGCCCCGAGGCCGAACACCGATACGCCATTCAGGAAACTCCGTTGACCGAGGCCGATTTCACCAGCGGGTCGTCGTTCTGGATCGTCGATCTTGTCGCCCCGTTCGGGCAGACCAATCAAATTGTAGAGATGCTGAAAAAGAGCATCCCCCAGCCTAGGGTTCGCACGAACCGCATGGACAGTGATATGTCTCAAAACCGGATCGTGGAATGGACGCGTGATGACACGGGCGCGATTCATATGCAGCTGTACCGCAAGCAGGAATTCGCACGGGTTCTGGCAGCAGAGGGCACGTAACATGGTTTCGATAGCAATTACGGGTGAAATAACCGGCGATGTGACCGGCAACCCTCCGAACCAGGCTATGGGCGATCTGGATCTGGACAGCAACGTCCCCATTTTGTCGGAAACATGGGTCATCTCTTCGCCTCCGGCTTTTGGAACAGCCAGCGTCGACCCGAATACAGGCGAATGGACCTATACAGTTGACCCGGCGTTTTTTGACAGTCTGGACGACAACCAAATCGTCACCGATACCTTCACCATTCAAGTGACCGGTGAGTTCGGCACTTTTCTTGGGCCTTTCCCTTTCGACCTGCAGCAAGAGATCACGATCACCATCGAAGGGGTGTGTTTTACCGCTGGCACGCTGATCGAAACCCCGGGTGGTGCGCAACTAATCGAGGCCTTATCCGTTGGAGATCAGGTTCTGACCGCAGATCACGGCCCGCAACCGATCCGATGGATCGAAAGCAGCGTACTGCCACCCGAGCGATTACGAGAAAATCCCGCCATGCGGCCTGTCAGGATCAGCGCGGGCAGCCTTGGCCCAAATACGCCCAACCGGGATTTGCTGGTGTCGCAGCAGCACCGCGTTCTGATCCGCGGTCCCAAGGTCGATTTGCTGTTCGGCACGCCCGAGGCGCTGGTCGCGGCCAAACATCTGTGTTCCTGGCCAGGGATCGATATTGAAACCTCTGACGCGGCCGTCGAGTATTTCCACATTCTGCTGGACGAACATGAAATCCTGACCGCCGAAGGCGCATCGGCTGAAAGCCTGTTTCTGGGTGAGGAATCCTTGTACACGCTGTCATCCGAGGCATTGCAGGAATTGGCGGCGATATTCCCCGATACCGCGACCCCTGATGGGAATGGCTTCGGTCGCGCCGCCCGTTTGGTTCTGCGTGAATTCGAAGCGCGCGCGCTGATTTAAGACGGGGTCAGCCTGCCGCCCACATCCTGCGGCGCCAGGGCAACGGTCTTGATTACCGCAAAACAGGACTTGCCCGGTTCCAATCCCAAAGCCGCAACAGAACGGCGGGTCACGCGCGCCAAGATCGGCCCTGCGGACGTTTGCAATGAGACAATGGCGCCCGGCCCGCCGCCCGCGCGGATGGTGGCAACCGTCCCTTCCAACATGTTCAACGCCGACAATCCATCAGGCCGCTTGCTGGACAGGATCACCTCTTGCGCGGGAATACGGATTCGAAGGTCTTCCCCTACCTGATGCGGGATACGTGGCAGGAATAGGCGTGCACCGCCGGCCTCCAGCTCGGTCAACCCATCCGCATGATGTTCCTGAACCCGCACATTCAGCACCGCGCCCACAGCGCGAACCCCGGCCGGAGCCACGGACGGGTCAGCCATAACTTCTGAGGCAGGGCCATGCCGCACTACTTTGCCATCCTGCAAAGCGACGACAGAAGTGGCCAGCCGTGCGACCTCGGCCGCGGAATGGGTGACGTACAGAATGGGCACTGAAACCTCATCCCGCAGCCGTTCGAAATAGGGCAGGATCTCAGCCTTGCGCGCATCGTCCAGCGCGGCCAGCGGCTCGTCGGCAAGGATCAGGCGCGGGCTGGCCAATAGTGCACGCCCAATGGCGACTCGCTGCTTTTCTCCGCCCGACAAGCCCGCTGGACGGCGATCCAGCAGATGCCCGATACCCAGCATTTCGATCACCTTGTCCGGGTTCTCGCGGCGCGCGCGCTTTGGTGCGAACCAGCGACCATAGGCCAGATTTTGGCGCACTGTCAGATGCGGGAACAGGCGACCTTCCTGAAAGATGTAACCCAATCGCCTACGATGCGGCGGTAACCAGAGGTCCTGTTCGGTATCAAACAGTTCCCACCCATCAACGGCAACACGCCCGGCTTTGGGCCGCAGAAGCCCCGCCACGGCATTGACCACGGTGGTCTTGCCCGACCCCGACCGCCCGAACAGAACCGTCACCCCCAAGGGCGCGTCAAAGCTGAGGTCCAGCTTGATATCGGGCAGGTCATGCTGCAGGCGGACAGACAGCCTCATGACCCGGACACCCGAGCGGCGGCGCGACGACCAATATATTCCGACAGTAGCAGTGCGCCCATGGCAATGATGATTGAAATCACAACCAGTCGGGTCGCTGCCCCCTCACCGCCGGGCACCTGCAGGAAGGCATAGACGGCTGACGGCAAGGTCTGTGTCTGGCCGGGAATGTTTGAGACAAAGGTGATCGTGGCGCCAAATTCGCCCATTGCCTTGGCGAAAGCGAGAATACTGCCCGCGATCACACCGGGCAGGATCATTGGCAGGGTCACGGTCGCAAACACAAAGGGCCGCGACGCGCCCAAGGTCGCTCCGGCCTGTTCCAACTTGGGGTCTACCGCCTCGATCGACAGACGAATAGCGCGCACCATCAATGGAAAGGCCATAATCCCCGCCGCCAGCGCCGCTCCGGTCCAGCGGAAGGCGACCACGATGCCGAACTCCCCCAGTAGCCTGCCCATCGGCCCCTGAATCCCGAATGTCAGCAGCAGCAGATACCCGGTTACAACCGGCGGCAGGATCAGCGGCAGATGCACCAACCCATTCAGCAATTGACGCCCGGGAAACCGCCAGCGCGCCAGCGCATAAGCCACGAAAATGCCAAAGGGCAATGTCACCAACGTCGCCCAGAAGGAAACGCGCAGCGACAATCTCAGCGCTTCAATTTCTGCGGGCCCCAACCATCCCATGTGTCAACTGCCCGGCAGGGTAAAACCCTGTTCTGCAAAGATGGTTTGGGACGTATCCGATTGCAGGTGGTCCAGAAACGCCCGTGCCTCAGGCCGCGCCGAAGTGTTTACGGCAGCGGGGTAAATGATCGGCGGGTGAAGCTCTGACGGGAACGAGGCCACGACCTTCACCCGATCTTCAACCTGCGCATCGGATTGGTAAACGATCCCCAGTGGCGCCGCCCCTGCCGCGACCAGCGCGAGCGCCGCGCGCACGTTGTCAGTCTGGGCGATCCGAGGTTGCACGCCCTCCCACAGCCCCAGTTTTTGCAGGGCCGCCTTGCCGTAGATACCCGCAGGCACCGCATCGACCAGCGCCATGGCCAGATGCCCGCTGCCCAGCCTTGCAATCAAATCGGTGTCCGCCTGAATATGCCCGATCTGCGCCTGATCCGACCCACCGATCAGAACCAGCCCATTGCCCAGCAGATCCACGCGCGAGGCCACGTCGATCAATCCCTGATCCTGCAGAACATCCATCCAATCCACATTGGCGAAAATGAACACATCTGCGGGCGCGCCCAACTGAATCTGCCGCGCCAACACTGACGAGGCCGCATAGGACACCGTCACCTGATGCCCTGTTTGCTGCTCGAATATCGGTGCGATCTCATCCAACGCGGTTTTCAGACTGGCAGCCGCAAACACCAAAACTTCTGCCGCGCTGACCCGGAGCGGTGCCAGCGTTACAGTGCCAAGCACCAGGGCCGCGATTGCGCATCGGCGGGCAAGGGACAGGATCATATGCTCTCGCGTCAGGAAGGTTGCGTCCCTTCGGAGATATCTGAGGCAACCGGGGGCACGCAAGCGTCTTTCCCATACGATCAGGGCCAGCCTGCGGAAAATGAACAAGACTACCGGGGCCTGCGATACACTGGGGCGGATTATCCGGTATTGAGGTAAAGAAATTGTGCCGGACCCTCTTGCACCCGCGCGCAGGCTTGGCTACATGCAGCGTCACGGGTGATTAGCTCAGTTGGTAGAGCGCTTCGTTTACACCGAAGATGTCGGGAGTTCGAGTCTCTCATCACCCACCATTCTCCCTCTGCTTCCACAAATACCACGGACTCGGTGTTATTTGACTCTCGGCCTTGCAACCGATTGCAAAATATAGCTGTTGGCGCATACTATCTGTTTCATGAAATTGCTGATCAGCTTCCCCCCTAACCGTGGGTGCCAGTCATGAGTGTCACCTTGAAAGATGTTGCTGCCCTAGCGGGTGTGTCACGCTCGGCCGTGTCGCGGACCTTTACCGAAGGTGCCTCGGTTTCGGCAAAGACCCGCAGCAAGGTTGAAAAAGCCGCCAAAGAGTTGGGCTACAGCCCCAATGCGCTGGCGTCGTCGCTGACAACCGGGCGGACCAAGCTAATCGGGCTAATTTCCAACAACTTTCACAACCCGATCTTCCTTGAGGTTTTCGACCAGTTCACCCGCGCCCTGCAGGAGCGCGGGCTACGACCCCTGATCGTCAACCTGACGGACGAGACTGAACCGGCCAATTCGGTGCGGATGCTGCGGCAGTATTCTGTGGATGCCGCCATCGTCGCCTCATCGACCCTGCCGCCCAGTTTTGCCAAGGCGTTCCATGATGCTGGCGTGCCGGTGGTGCATACGTTTGGCCGCTCAGCCACGTCGCCCGAAGTGCATGTGGTCGGAATCGACAACGTCGAATGCGGGCGCATGGCGGCGCGGGAATTGCTGGCGCGCGGGTATCGGCGCGTGGGGTATCTGGGGGGGCCAAAAGATGCGACCTCGGCCATGGACCGATATCGCGGCTTTATGGAAGAGGTCGAAAAGCACCCCGAACTTGATGTGTCCCACTCATTCGCGGGAGCCTATTCGTTCGAGGCTGGACGTGCCGAGATGTTGCGACTGCTGGCAGGTGCCCCGGCTGATGGGTATTTTTGCGGTGACGACATTCTGTCGGTTGGGGCGCTGTCCGCCTTGCGCGACCACGGGCTGAAACCCGGCGAAGATATCGGCATCATTGGCCTGAACGACATGGAAATGTCGCGTTGGGAGAACATTGACCTGACCACCATTCATCAGCCGATCAAGCAGATCATCACCTCGTCCGTCGATCTGGTTGAAGAGATGTTGAAAAATCCCAAACGCTATCCCGAAGCGCGGATATTCCCCTGCCGGGTGATCGAGCGGGGCACATTGCGGCCCCGCCCCTGATTATCGGAACATCGGCGGGCGCGCATCTTTCCACGCGCCGTCTTCTTTGCCTGATGCGACTGCCGCGTGGACGGCAGCAATCGAGCGGACGCCGTCTGAAGCGCCGGGCAGGCCGTCACGGGTTTCTCCGCGGATCGCATCGGCCAGATCGCAATAGATATTGGCGACGGCCAGGGGGAACCCTTCGGGATGCGCAATCGCCACGCGGGACAGGCGCTGCACCTCATCATGCAATCCACCCTCACCCTTTTCAATGATCTGAGTACGCCCCCCCACGGGTGTATAAATCAGCTGATTGGGCTGTTCCGAGTGCCATCGCACTCCCCCGATTTCGCCAAACACCTGAATGTCGAACCCGTGCTGCCGCCCGATTGCCACGGATGAGGTCCACAGGCGGCCGACTGTGCCGCCCTCCATTCGGAAATTCACCATGGCATCGTCCTCCAGTTCCCGGCTTGGGATGGTCGAGGCCATATCGGCGGACAGTGTTTTGACCTCATCATCGCAGATGAAACTGGCCATATGCAGCGCGTGGATACCGCAATCAGCGAATTGCCCAGATACACCCGCCATGGCCGGATCATACCGCCAACGGACGCGCGGATTGTCGGCGTCGGTGGCGTCGCCGTGGTGGCCATGGCTAAAATTAGTCACCACCAAGCGCACTTTCCCAATGTCGCCAGCCCGCACCATTGCACGGGCCTGCCGCACCATCGGATAGGCGGAATAGCAATAATTCACTGCACAGATCTTGCCCGAAGCCTCGGCCACGCGGACAATCTCTTCGCCCTCTTCCACGGTCATGGTCATCGGCTTTTCGCACAGCACATTGAATCCGGCTTCAAGAAACGCCTTGGCAATCTCGAAATGGGTTGAGTTTGGCGTGGCAATTGTCACCAGATCAATCCGGTCCTCGCGCCCTTTTTCACCCGCCAGCATTTCCTGCCAATCGCCATAGGCGCGGTCCGCAGCAACACCCAGCCGTCGGGCATATTCCCGACCCACATCGGGGCGGTGATCCAGCGCGCCCGCGGCGAGTTCGAACATCCCGTCCGCCAGCGCTCCCAAACGGTGCGCAGGCCCAATCTGGCTGCCTTCGCCACCACCGATCATGCCCCATCTCAGCTTTGCCATGGTTCTTGTCTCTCTTCAGGTTTTACGGTTGCGCGATCAGAAATCGCTTATGTTTTGCCATTGCCGCCGCTCGGACGAGGCCAGCGCTGCAGCCAGCACCCGGTTGACCTCATGCCCGTCTCGGAAGGTGGGCCAGATCGGTTGGCCGGCATGAATGGCTTCAAGGAAATCCTTGGCCTCAATGATAATCTGATCCTGATATCCAGTGCCATGGCCTGGGCCCTGACAGAAGGGTTCGTAGTCCGGATGTGCAGGACCGGTCAGGATCTTTGTGAAACCGCGATGCGCCTCGGGGCCTTCGCGACGATAGAACCACAGGGCGTTTTGGTCTTCCTGATCGAAACGCAGCGCGCCTTTGGTGCCCGAAATCTCATACGCATAGCCCATTTTACGCCCGGTTGAGATGCGGCTGACATAGATATTGCCCATCGCGCCATTTTCGAACCGGCACATGATCTGAGCATGGTCGTCATTGGTGACTTTTCCGCCGGGACGGGTTTCGTGGACGGTTTCAACCTCGGCCATCACTTCGGCAATCGGCCCCATCAAGGCCAGCGCCCCATTGACCATATGTGGCGCTAAATCGCCAATGGTGCCGTTGGCCATACCCGTTGTGCGCCACGTGGCCGGGGCATCGGGGTCGGCGTAGAAATCCTCGGTATGTTCACCCCGAAACCAGGTGACTTCGCCCAATTCACCGTCGGCAATCAGTTTCCGTGCAAATTGAGTGGCAGGCGTGCGGACGTAGTTGAACCCGACCATGTTTGTGACACCAGCCGCCTCGGCCGCGGCAACCATGGCATCTCCATCAGCCATCGACGCGCCAAGGGGTTTTTCGCACAGAACCGGCTTGCCCAATGCAAAGGCCGCCTCGGCAATCTGACGGTGGGTTTCCTGAGGCGAGGCGATGACCACGGCCTCGACCGCCGGGTCATTGACCAGCGCCTGCCAATCCCCAGTCGCGCGCTTGAATCCATAGGCCGCCCGATAGCGTTCGGCGCTTTCAGGGCTTGAGGCACAGATCATTTCCAGACGCGGACGCAACGCGGTGTTGAACACCGCACCTACCGCTGACATCGCGACGGAATGAGCCTTGCCCATATAGCCGCCACCCACAATTCCAATTCCGATTTCAGGCATCTATCACGGCTCCGAACATACTATTTGCAACCGGTTGCAAAATGAGTATCGTGTGAATCGATTCAACGCAAGGTCCAAACTTTGCCGACCCCACTTTGCCGGAGGACATGACGTGAGCGCTTTGATAGACGGTATCAAAGGTAACCGCTTTGCCGTATTGGGGCGTGCAGGCATGGACCTGTACGCAGATCCCATCGGTGTCAAAAGCGAAGATGCTGATACCTTTCACGCCGATCTGGGCGGGTCTTCCGCAAATATCTGCGCCGGTCTGGTCAAGCTGGGCAGTCAGGCATCTCTGATCACATCAGTCTCGGATGATGCGGTGGGGCGATTCTGCCTTAACAAACTGCGCGATTACGGCGTGGACGCATCCTATATCCGCGTTCTGGGCGGTGAATACCGCATGTCGCTGGCCGTCTATGAAAGCCGAATCGAGAATTTCCAGAACGTCATCTATCGCAATGGCGCAGTCGATTTTCAGGTCACCGACGAAGATATGGACAGGGTTGATTTCTCGGCTTTCTCTGCTGTGATTTCGGCTGGAACCGTCTTTGCCGCCGAACCCTCGCGCAGCGCCACGTTCCGCGCTTTTGACAATGCCCGCGCGGCTGGTCTTCCGATCATCTTCGACATCGACTATCGCCCCTACAGCTGGCCTTCGGCTGAGGTTGCCGCGGATGTGCTGTCACGCGCGGGAGGCGCCAGCGACCTGATCGTCGGCAATGACGAAGAATTCGGCTTCATGGCTGGCGGTATCGAAAAAGGGTTCGCAAAAGCCAAGGAACTGGCCGAAAAACCCGGCCGGATCGTCATCTACAAGATGGGCGAGAAAGGTGCCGTCACGCTGGTAGACGGTCAGGAAATTGCTACCGGCATATACCCCGTCACCGCCGTTAAACCCAACGGCGCGGGCGACAGTTTTATGGCTGGCCTGCTGGCCTCGATCGCGGCGGGGCACTCACTGAAAGACGCCGTGATGCGCGGCTCGGCTTGCGCATCAATCGTGGTTTCGCAACCCGGTTGCGCCCCCGCCATGCCCACAACATCCGAGCTGGACGCATTCCTTTCCGCCCATCCCGGCCCGACCACATAGGAGACCCCAATGCATATCGCGCCCTATGACAATCAGAACAAACCCATCGTCGATACCGACGACCCTACGGTGCCTTTGAACTATTTCAACATCGTCAAACTGAAAAAAGGTGAGGTGTTCGAATATCAGGTGCCGGGGTATGAAACCTGCATCGCCCCCGCCACCGGCAGCGTGGATGTCGACGTTGAAGGCGTACAGTTCCCCAAGCTCGGCAACCGGGGTGAAGACGTCTGGGATGGCGAGCCCGAGGGCGTCTATGTCCCCGTCGGCGCCAAGGCTCAGATGGTCTGCGTCTCGGATCAGGCCGAAGTGTTCATCGCCGGGGCCAAATACGACAAGGTACTTGACCCGTTCGATGTGCGCGAGCATGACCTTGTGCAATACGGCAGCGATGACACCAAAACCCATCGCAAGATCAAGCACATCCTCGGTCAGAAACAGCACGACAAGGTAGGTCGTCTGTTGGTCAGTGAGCTGTTCACTGTAGGTCAAGGCGGTTGGTCCGGATTCCCCAGTCACAAGCACGACACCAACCGCCTGCCGGAAGAGTCGCGCCATGACGAGACCTATAACTTCCGCTTCAAGCCCAATTGGGGCTCGGGCCTGCAGATGTTGCAACGCGAAGATAACAAACCCGGCGATGCTTATCACATCGTCGACGGGTCCACGATTTGCATCGACAAGGGCTATCACCCCTGCTGCGTTCTGCCGGGGTATGAGATGTACTATTTCACCATTCTCGGCGGTCTCAGCCAGAGGTCTCTGGTGCAGTTCTTCCAACCAACCCATGCCTACCAGATCGAGACTATTCCGGGCATCAAAGACATGATTGCAAAGTTCAAATGACCCTTGTCACGCTGAAAGACGTCCTGTCCCCCGCTTATGAACAAGGCTATGCCGTGGGCGGCCTGGTCACGCTGGGCTGGGAAGACATGCGCGCCTATGTGGCCGCGGCCGAGGCTGAAAACGCGCCGGTAATCCTGCAAGCGGGGCCTAGTTGCCGTGAACACACGCCGCTGCCTGTGCTGGGCAAGATGTTCCGCCATCTGGCCGAAAACGCCTCGGTCCCCGTTGTCGCGCATCTGGACCACGGCTATACGTATGAGGACTGCAAAACCGCGCTGGACAGCGGGTTTACATCGCTGATGTTCGACGGATCACGCAAACCGTTGCAGCAGAATATTGACGAGACCGCCGCGATTGCCGAAATGGCCCACGCGGCGGGGATTTCATGCGAAGGTGAGATCGGCTTTGTCGGCTATTCCGGTGGCGAAGGGTCAAATGGTACCGACCCGGCCGAGGCCGCGCAGTTCGCACGTGAAAGCGGTGTAGATGCGATGGCGATTTCTGTCGGTAACGTCCATCTGCAGCAGAACAAGGAAGGCGGCCTAAACGAAGACCGCATCCACCAGATCGACGCCGTGACCGACGTGCCCTTGGTCATTCATGGTGGTTCCGGTGTGCCGGTTGAACAGCGCACCCGCCTGGCCCGCGGGACCTCGATCTGCAAATTCAATATCGGGACCGAGCTGCGCATGGCCTTTGGCGCCGCCCTGCGCGAAGCCGTAAACAGCGACCCCGAAAGGTTCGACCGCGTCACCATTCTAAAAGAAACCCACGACCCGGTCGAAGCCGCCGCACGGCTCGTGATCCGGGCCTTCGGAGCGCCACCGCAAAGTTAATACCGGAGCATCTAACATATTGCTTCAAAATGGGGATTTTACACTCCACGAATAATCCTGATATTCGTGAGGTATGCAACGAAACACCGAACGCTTCCTCAATAAGCTCTTGCGGGGCATTTCAACTGACCACATAGAAACTGTTAGGGATGCATGGCGGGCATTACTCTCTGATCAGGAAGAGGCCATCCCGGTCATAAAGAAAAAACTCAACTCCAATGCCTGGAAAAACAATCCTCCGGGTCCTTTACCAAAGTACTTTGGTATCCTGTTGGCCCTGCTAAGCGAGATGGACGGCGACGCGTTCCGGCAGGAAGTCATGCGGCTGGGATCGATCAAACTGCATCCAGTTCATCGCAGAACGCTGAACGTTTTGGCAAAACGGCTGGAAGATGCACCTTCAGTTTACTTGGCCGAAACCGTTCCAGTATTCATTGCCAATGACGTCGCAAATTCGCGCCGCGTCATTCGTAACCTTCAGCGTTGGAGCAAAACCAAAGGATTGTCGTTAAACGACGTGACCCGTATCGACGTTATCGCCGAGCGGCCTGAGCTAGACTATCTGGGCAGGTACAACCTGTTCTTCTCTGGCATTGTGCTGACCCAACCAACGATCCAACTCAAAGGTCTGATTAGTTGGATTGAAACACTCAACAATGAAGTCACCTTTTACCACGAGGTCGGCCATCACGTTCTTGGGCACAGTGAGGGTGGACAGGTGGCCGAGCAAGAAGAGGAAGCCAACGCCTATGCCCGGTCCATGATCCGCGCGTCGAGACCGGTTTTCTTTTTCGTTGTGGACGTGTTCAAAAAGCCACTGAAGCTGGTCCTCAAACCCTTATTTCCGCAAAGCAAACGTAACTCAAAGCGCGCCACGTAGACCGATCGGACCTACCCGTCGCGCTCCATGATCCATTCAACCTCGGGAGCGGGTACAAAACGCCACTTGCGTAAAGGTCCGGCCATGACGTTCAGATAGTACATCTCAAACCCATAAGGTGCGCCGCACGGGTGATGGCCGCGCGGGACGGTCACGACGTCGCCATCTGAGACTGCCATCGTCTCATCCAATTGACCGTCATCGGTATAGACCCGCTGAATGCCAAAGCCGTTGGCCGGGTTCAGGCGGTGGTAGTAGGTCTCTTCCAAATAGGTGATACGCGGGTAATCATCTTCGTCATGCCGGTGGCTGGGGTAAGATGACCAGTGCCCATTCGGTGTGAACACCTCGGTCACCAGCAGACTGTCAGCATAATCCTCGGCTTCCATCGCGATGTTGTTGATATAGCGCGTGTTCACCCCTCTGCCGCGTTCGGTCAGAGTGATGCCGTCGGGCCCGATCCGCCGCGCCGCGTGCCCACCTTTTCCCGGAGCGGTGCAGACGGCGATGACGCAATCGGTTTCGGCGATGGCCTCCCACTCGGTTCCATTTGGCAGATACAGGCAGTGCGGCGGGGTCTTCTCAAAGACATTCATCCGGTCTCCCAGAACACCCCAATCCTGGCCGGCGCCAGTGATCTGCGCCTTGCCCTCGACCATGACCAAAATGACCTCGCGCTCACCAGTGGCCTCAGCCGCCTTATCCCCTGCGCGCAGATGATAGAGGCCGAACCCGACATACTGCCAACTCGCACTAGCCGGGGTGATGTCATGGACCTTTCCATGGGTGCCGAAGGGTTTCTTAAGCAGGTCTGCCATTTTAGCCTCCTTGATGTTCTTGCTTCAGGCAGCTTGCCTTGTGTGCAGGGCGGATAGCGCCTCGGCCAGAATTGTTTCGGTCCAGCCCTCGACCACGGCCCTTCGCAGGATATCGGCCTGACTTTCCGGCGCGTTGCCTCCGATCGGAGGATCCGTGTCCAGATTTGTCGGAAACGGGTAGCCTTCCGCTGTGGCGGCGATGGCGGCGTCCAGTTCTGCTCCTGCCAGCTCGCCGCGCTGTTTCAGGGCAATGAGAGACGGGAAAACCTCCAGCGCCATGGCGCGGCGATCCACCGCCTCCATCGCACGCCCGAACGCGGATGAGATTTGCAGCAGGTTGGCCATCCTGTGGATGTCGGCGCTGCTGTTTTCACCCGCCGCGTGAAACAGCGCCGGGTTGAAAAACACCGCATCGCCTTTTGCCAGTGGCAGTTGAACATAATTGCCTTCGAAATGATCCTGATGGGCGGTATCGTGAAACGCCAGATATCCTGATGGGTAAAGCTGTGAGAACGGCAACAGCTTTGTCGGCCCACTTTCCACTGGCATATCACAATGGGCAATCGCCCCCTGTAACGTCAGCGACGCAGTCACAAGGTGGGCATGCGCCGGGTACTGGGCGGCACTGTCCGCGCTTTGAAACCCAAGGTGGTAATCCCGATGCGCCTGCTGCGCCTTACCGCCGGGACGCACCTGATTGACCTGCGCGGTGAGCTGATAGTCCGGGCCTAACCATGCCTCGCACGCTGCCGCAATCGCGGTGTTCCCGAAATACAGCGCAAAGCCTTCGGGGTCGCGAAGGCACTGCTTTTGCAACGCGTTCCAGATCCGGTCATTGGCGCCCGAGGCCGCAAAGTGATCGCCCTCACCCGCCCCGCTTTGGCGCTCCTCGTCGATAAGCTCTCGGAAGATTTCGGTGGCGCGGTCGATGATAGAAGTATCCGCATATGCCCCCTTGAGGGCGATCACGCCAGCGGACTTGTCCAGCACCCAAGCCCATTCCGCCAGCACTGCCCGGCGTGCATCGGGCCGTTCCAATGCCGGGCGCAACGCCTGCATGTCATAGACAGGAATGTTCTTTTCAACCGACGCGGCAAGGGGCACCACATCGGCCAAAAGACTTTGCGAGGTCAACACCTTAAATTCATCCAGATCGCAGGATTCCCGGTCGAAATAGCCGACATATCCGAGGTCTTGATTTACCATGACTTTTTCCTTTCTCATGGCTTTTGGTGTTGCTCTCTTGGGCGGCGTGTTACGCCTTGATCTTCAACCCTGCCGTTCCGCACACGTCCACAATGTGGTCGTAACCCATCTTGGAGTATTCATAAGGTGGCGCCTTGGCTGGGTCCTGTTCCGCCTCGACCACGATCCAGCCGTCGTAGTCCATCGCCTTCAGCGCGTTTGCAATCGCCTGGAAATCAATGCAGCCGTCGCTGGGCACGGTAAAAGCCCCGGCGATAACGGCATCCAGAAAACTGCGGTTTTTTTCGCGCGTATCCTGCACCACGGCGGGCCGGATATCCTTGAAATGCACATGATGCACCCGGTCGCCCCAGCGGTTCAGGGTGGCCAGCACATCGCCGCCGCCAAACAGCAGGTGGCCGGTGTCAAAGCACAGCTTCACCTCGGGGCCCGACCCCTCCATCAGCCAGTTCACCTCATCTTCGGTTTCGATGATCGTGCCCATGTGATGGTGATAGGCCATCGTCATGCCCTGATCGCCCACCCACTTGGCCAGATCGGTGATCTTAGCCGCATAGGCCATAACCTCATCTTTCGACAGTTTGGGGCGGTGGTTGACCGGCGTTCCAATCTGCCCCTGCACGGTGTTCGAACACTCGGCGTAAACGATGCACGGACTGTTCAGGGCTACGAATTGCTCGACCTGTGCGCGCACAGCGTCGCGTTCAGTTGCAAAGTCATTGACCAGCGACGCGCCCGAGCACCAGCCACCGCACAGCGCAATGTCGTTGCCGTCGAGATAGGCGCGCAAACCCTCGGTATCGCTGGGCATTCGCTGGCCCCGTTCTACGCCTGTATAGCCGATCTCACGCGCCTCTTTCAGCGCCTGCTCCATGGTGAAGGCCGCAGTAATGTCCGGCAGGTCATCATTCTGCCAGGCGATCGGAGAGATTCCGATTTTCACGCTCATTTCGTGTTTCTTTCCTTGATAGCAACCTCGTAGGCCGCCCGTTTTTCATTCACTTCGGGGCGGATGCTGACCTCGGGAACGGCCACTTCCCACCATGTTCCGCCATGTTCGGTCGAGGGGTACGGATCAGTGTCGATAACCACCACATACGGCCCCTTGATCTCGCCGCGTTTAGCCAGCGCGTCCTCAAGCTCGGCAATCGAGCTGACCTTGACCGAAGTCGCCCCCATCGCCGCCGCATGGGCGGCAAAGTCGATGGCAGATGGCGTTTCGTGCACCGCATGATCCAGCAAGTTGTTAAACTCGGCCCCGCCCGTACCCATCTGCAGCCGGTTGATACAGCCAAACCCGCGATTGTCGGTGATGACGACCGTGAACGAAATTCCCATCATCGCTGCCGTCGCCATTTCCGAATTCGCCATCATATAAGTGCCGTCGCCGGTAAAGCAGATCACATCACGTTCCGGCTGAGCCATCTTGATCCCCATTGCACCAGCGATTTCATAGCCCATACAGCTGAACCCGTATTCCATGTGATACGAACCCGGGCGCGGCGCTTTCCACAGCTTGTGCAACTCACCCGGCATGGTGCCCGCCGCACACATCACAACGGTGTCGTTGTGCGAAGCGCGTTGAACCGCACCCACCACCTGCATGTCGGTCGGCAGAGCGTTGCCGTCCCCCGGCGCATCGGTCAGCTTATCGACCTTGCCAAACCATTCAGCCTTCAGCGTGTCGGCCACCGGATCGACGCGGTATCCTTGCAAGGCCGTGCCCAGCTCTTGTAGCCCGACTTGCGCGTCGGATTGCAGTGGCATGGCGCCGTGTTTTTCGGCGTCATAGGCAGCTGTGTTCAGGCAAATCGTCTCACGTTCGGGATTCGAGAACAGGCCCCATGAACCTGTGGTGAAATCCTGCAACCGCGTGCCGACTGCCAGAACCAGATCGGCGGCGGCACAAACGTCATTGGCGGGCTCACCGCCAGTGACGCCAACCGGCCCTAGATTCAAAGGGTGATCCCAGGCCAGTGCCGATTTACCAGCCTGCGTCTCGGCAACGGGGACGTTGTGCGTTTCAGCAAAGCTTTGCAGTGCATCGGTCGCGCCCGAGTAATGCACCCCACCCCCGGCAACGATAACCGGACGCTTCGCTGCCTTGATGGCCGCGACGGCACGGGCCAGTTCGCCTTCATCCGGGCGGATACGGCGCTGATACCAGACCCGCGGCTCAAAAAAGCTTTCGGGATAGTCATAAGCTTCGGCCTGCACGTCCTGACAAAAGGCCAATGTTGCCGGTCCGCAATCGGCCGGGTCCGTCATGGTGCGGAAGGCGCGCGGCAGTGCGGTCAGCAGATGTTCGGGGCGCGAGATACGGTCATAATAGCGGCTGACCGGGCGGAAACAGTCATTGGCGCTGACGGTGCCGTCGCCAAAGCTTTCGATCTGTTGCAATACCGGATCGGGTCCACGCGTGGCGAATACATCACCGGGGACGATCAGAACCGGCAGGCGGTTCACATGCGCCAGCGCGGCCGCTGTCACCATATTGGTCGCGCCCGGCCCAATTGACGAGGTCACCGCCATCGCCCGGGTACGCCGCATCTGCTTGGCATAAGCAATCGCGCAATGCGCCATGGTCTGCTCGTTATGGCCGCGATAGGTGGGAAGGGTGTCTTTGACAGCGTGCAGCGCCTCACCCAGACCTGCCACATTGCCGTGGCCGAAAATGGCCCAGACACCAGCGATGAACGGCTCTCCGGCCTCGTTCATCTGCGCACCCAGATAGCGCACCAAAGCTTGCGCTGCGGTCAGTCGGACTGTTTTGCCCATTGTGATCCCTTTCAACACAAGGCCGATTTGGCCAAGCCTGCAATTTTGTTTGATGTCGGGCCGTGGGCCCAAAATGGGGGAACGGGGTTAAACCGTTCCGCCCAAGGACCCTTCCAGTTCGGCCAGTTCCTGACCGCCTGCCATCAGGTCCTGCAACTCTTCTGGCGTGATTTCCCCGCGCCGTGCAGTGCCCAGCGTCTTGCCCCGATTCAACACGGTAAAGCGGTCGCCCACAGCCAGCGCGTGGCGCACGTTGTGGCTGATGAAAACAACGCCTACGCCTTGACTGCGCACCTTGTCGATGGTCGCCAACACGTTCGAGGTCTGGCGTACACCAAGGGCCGAGGTCGGTTCGTCCAGAATCAGAATCTTGGCGCCGAAATGAACCGCCCGAGCAATGGCCACCGTCTGACGTTCACCGCCCGACAAGGTACCCACGGCCTGATCGGGACCACGCAAGTTGATGCCCATTTTTCGCATCTCTTCCATAGTGATTTCATCGGCCAGTTTCTTGTCGAAGAAATTGATCCCCGCGACTTTGCGCGTTGGTTCATTCCCCATAAAGAAGTTCCGGCTGACGCTCATTAGTGGGATCATCGCCAGATGCTGGTGTACGGTGGCAATTCCCGCTGCAATCGCATCACGCGGATCTTCGAAATGCATCGGCTTATCTTCAAAGAAGATCTCGCCGGCGGTGGGCTTGTGTACGCCCGACATGGTCTTGATGAAGGTCGACTTGCCCGCGCCATTGTCGCCCAGCAAACAGTGGCATTCGCCGGAACACAGATCAAAGCTGACACCGGCCAGCGCAATCACCGAACCGAAATGCTTTTGAATGTCGACCATCCGAATAATCGGTTTCTTGGCCTGCGCGTCGCCGTGGTGGAACTTGGTGTCTTCGGTCATCTCAGCGTTCTCCTGTGATGATGCGACGGATGTAGGTGTTCAGGATCACAGCACCCAGAAGGATGACGCCCAGGAACACCCGGAATAGCGAGCTTTCGACACCGGCAAAGAACAGACCCTGCTGCACGACGCCAAAGATCAACGCGCCCAACGCCGCCCCAAGGACCGAGCCATAGCCACCGGTCAGCAATGCGCCGCCAATGACCACGGCGATGATCGCCTCGAACTCTTTCAGCAACCCGCGATCCGCACCGGCCGAACCAAACTCCATCACCTGACAGGTGGCGAAAACCGTGGCGCAAAAGGCAGTGAACATGAACATCAGCACCTTGACCCGGTTCACCGGCACGCCTGAGTTCCGGGCCGCTTCGGCGTCACCACCGGCAGCAAATATCCAGTTCCCGAACTTGGTTTTGGTCAACAGCACATGGCCAAAGATGATCAGCCCGATTGCCCAGATCAGCAACATGGGAATTCCATCGACGACCGGCTGCCCTTCACGTGTGCCACGTGAGAACGTTTCGATCAGGCCATTGTTGCCCAGCCAGACAAAGAAGCCTTGAAACACCTTGCCGCCAAACACCCACGCTAACCAATCGCCCTCGGCCACGTCCTTGATGCCGCCAATGATGGTTTTGCGTTCGATAGTCTGCGGCAGGTAGATCGTGAAACCGCGCAAGATGAACAGAAATGCCAGGGTGACGATAAAACTAGGCAGCCCCGTTCGTATGACGATGTAGCCGTTCAGCGCGCCGATTGAGACACACAGGGCAAATGTCACCAGGATCGCCATCCAGACCGGCCAGCTAAGCGTGACCGAAAAGATTGCGATCATCATGCCCGCGAAACCAATCATCGAACCGACGGACAAGTCAAATTCACCCGCGATCATCAGCAGACAGGCCCCTACCGCGATGATCATGAATTGCGCCGAGACAATGGACCAGTTCATGATGCCCTGGCTATTGAACATGCCGCTGTCAAAAGCAAAAAGCAGGAAAAAGGTGAAAACAGCAACTGTCCCGACCATGCCGCCCAATTCGGGGCGGATCAGGGCGCGACGCAGTGGCGAGATCTCTTTGATCCGTTCGTCACCGCCTGCCGTGGATTGAACTGTCTCAGACATTGTGGTCCTCCCTCGCGCGGGTTTCCGAGTGTTGGAGTGAGCGGCGGGCGCAGTCCTCTTGCGCCCACCGCATTGTTAAATCAGCGGTATTCGCCCGCGAACTCTTCGATTTTTGTCAGGCCGTCCGCCGTAACGAAGCCCGGACCAGAGTTGATGTTGTTGCCCGGGAGGACGCCATAGCGGTGGTAATTGGCCAGAACCACAACCGGCAGATAGGCCTGCAGGAAGGGCTGCTGGTCGATACCCCACTGGATGGTGCCGTCCTTGATGCCTTTGACGATTTCACCGCCCAGATCGAACGTGCCGAAATAAATGTCACCGGCCATTCCATTTTCCTGCAGCGCCAGAATGGTCGGGTCCGCCGATGTCGGACCAAGCGTCAGAACAGCGTCGGTTTCAGGGTTTGCGGAAAGATAGGCCAGAACCCGGTTCTTGATTTCAGCGGGGTCCTGACCGGCGTCGATCATCTGCTCGCCCAGTTCCACACCCAGACCATCGGCAAAACCTTGGCACCGCTCTTGGCTTGAGGGTTGAACGATATAGTGGTTCACACACAAGAAGGACCCGATCCCGTCCGCCTTGGCCCGCTGACCGGCAGCCAGACCCGCATCATATTCAGGCTGCCCCACATACATCAAAGCGCCAACTTCACGCGCCTTTTCGGGCGTGCCGGTGTTCATGATGATCACGTCGATGCCGGAATCCACCGCTGCCTTGATTGGACCTTCCAGAATGTCCGGGTCGGCCAGCGTGGTAATGATGCCATTGGGGCCAGACGCCGCTGCCTGGTCGATGATCCGTGCCATGTCAGCCAGGTCACCTGTGGGCGGATTGCGGTATTCAACCTCGACACCCATCTGTTCGCCCGCCAGGGCAATGCCATTTTTGATTGTGTTCCACCAGCTGTCGCTGTCAGGGGCGTGGCTGACCAGAATGTATTTCTCACCCTCTGCCGCGACGCCGGTTGCGGTGACCAGCGCCAGCGCGCTGGCAGCCAGTGCGCTTTTTACGAACTTATTCATTTGGTTTCCTCCCATAAAAACAGTTTGTCTTTATTGCCGGGGCAGCAGCCCCAGTTATTCGGACCGGCCGAATCTCCTCCGCTCCGGGAATCTGGCGGAGCTTTCCCCAGTTTCCGGATATCCGCTCATTTTGCAACCGGTTTCAAAACATCGGCCATTGCAACAGGCTGCCCTGATTGGGCCGAACGGTTCGCAGCTTCGGCCATGGCCAGGGCAGCAACCCCGTCTTCCAGCGTCACTGGCATTGACGAACCGGACTGCACCGCCTGCACAAACGCATCCCATTCTGCGCGGTAGGCAGGCATATAGCGTTCCAGGAAAAAATAGGTCGGTTTCGCCCCAGTGATGCCGTCGGCTGTTGACTTGACTACCGCGTTTTCCAGAATGTTATGGGCCTGCAACAGCCCGCCCGACCCAAGCATTTCGATCCGCTGGTCATAACCGTAGACAGCACGCCGCGAATTCTTGATCACCGCAATCTGACCGCTTGCATAAGTCATTGTTACAACAGCTGTATCCACGTCGCCCGCCCGTCCTATTTCGGGATCGACAATCGAGGTGCCGAAGGCCGAAATCTGCTCCGGCAACTGCCCCATCAGATAGTTCGCCATGTCGAAATCATGGATCATCATGTCCCGGAACAGACCGCCCGAGACCTTGATATAGCTGACGGGCGGAGGGGCCGGATCGAAAGACGTAATCGACAACAACTCGGGCGCGCCAATTTCACCCTGATCGGCTGCGGATTTCAGAGCCGAAAAGCTGGGATCGAACCGGCGATTGAACCCAACCATCACCGGTTGGCCGGTTTCCGCCGCAACTGCTTGGCAGGCAAGTGCCCGTTCAAGGCTGAGATCGACAGGTTTTTCACACAGAACCGCCTTACCCGCCCGTGTAGCGGCCTCAATTAAGTCAGAATGGGTGTCAGTCGGCGTCGCGATCAGGACGGCATCAATCGACGGGTCTGCGATGATCTCCATCGAGTCGCGCGCGGTTGCCCCCTGTTCAGTGGCAAGGCTTTCAGCCGCATCGGAAATCGCGTCAGAAACAGCGCACAGCTGGCTTTGCGAATGCGCAGCGATGGCCTGTGCATGTACGCGCCCAATGCGTCCGGCACCAAGCAATCCGATTCTGAGCATGCAGGCCTCCCGATTCTTTATTTCGAGGATACCATGATTTTCTTTGCAACCGGTTGCAAGATATTTTTCAACTTACTTGATACGATGAGGCTTAAAGGGCTCCGCCCCACGTGAGCGGGGCCCAGTAAACCGCCGTCCATTTCAAGTGGTGCGATCTTTGCCCTACACGCGCTCTTGCGCTGCCACCAGGGCCAGCCCCTCGGCCACGGCGGTAAAGACAGAGGCAAAGGAATGCTCGGCCGAAGGGAAAACGCCACGCATCGTTTCGGGCACGACGCCCATCAGGCTAGACCCCCCGACATAGACGACGCGGTCGATCTGCTGTGCAGTCAAATCAGCCTGGCGCAGAACTTCGCGTGCCCCCGTGTCCAACTGCGCGGCATGAGCGGCAAGGCTTTCGGCCACCAACTCATCACTGAGTTGCGCGGTCAACCCCGTCTCAAGCATGTTCAGCGTGATGGCCGGATCATTCGCCCCTGAATTCACGGCTATTTTTCCGCGCTCCACCGCAAAGGCCAGTTCGTGACCCAATTCGTGTTCAAGCACTGTTGCAAGCCGCGCTAACCGCTTGGGGGACTCGGCCAGCTTCAGCATATCGCCCACCATGCGGCGGTTCTGGGCCGTGTACAGAAAAGGGACCATTTCCCAGGTCGCAAGGTCATTGAAGATCGCGTTGGGCGTCTGCGACACGCCTTTGCCAAAAACATCTCGAACCATCGACCCTTTACCCAACAGGGGCATGACCTGATTGATGCTTATTGTACGATCAAAATCCGTACCGCCAATTCGTACCCCGTGGTTGGCCAGAATCTCGACCTCTGCGGACCTAGTGCGGAAAACCGAAAAATCTGACGTTCCGCCACCGATATCCACAACCAATCCAACCGTGTCATCTGGCCCGGCCGCACCGTTCGCAATGGCAGCCGCGGCGGGCTCAGGGCAGAACCGGATGTCGGTAAATCCGGCGGTCTCATAACACGCGTGCAAATCAGCCTCGGCCTGCGCCTCGCGCGGATCGCCCGAGCCATGAAATACCACGGGCCGTCCCGAGACCACGCGGGTGCAAGACACGCCACGCTCGGCCTCGGCCCGCTCTCGAAGCCTGCGCAAGAAAGATCCGATTATCTCGACGAAAGTCACCCTCTGGTTCAGGATCTGGCGCTTTTCATGCATCAACGTGGTGCCCAGCACGCGTTTGAGGGCGCGCATAAATCGCCCCTCCAACCCTTCAAGCAATGCCTGATTAGCAGGCTCGCCGATCAGGGTTTCGCGGGTTTCGAAATCAAAGAAAAAGGTTGTGGGAAGGGTCGTGGCGGCGGCGTCGAACCGCACCAAACGGGGTGCACCCGCGTCCACATATGCCACCGCCGAGTTCGACGTGCCAAAATCAATGCCAATCCACGGGCTGCTGGGGGCCATGGCGCATGTCTCCGAGATGTCTGAGCAAAGACGACAGGGCCTAGAGCGTTCGCAGCCCAGGGTCAAGGGACAAACTTGACCGGCTGGATCGACTGAAACTGGCGGATATTATTCGCGCTTTTCCGACCATCCTCGTCTGAAGGACGTTGGCGCCTCGCCATAACGCTTTTTGAAACGCACCGTAAGCTGGGTCGCACTGCCAAACCCCGTGGCCGCAGCGATTTCGGTAACGGGCAATTCGGTTTCGCTGAGCAGTGCATAAGCGCGCGCAACTCGCAATTCGATGTAAAACTGCACAGGTGAAACTTCGACATATTTCTGGAACAAGCGCTCCAACTGGCGGCGTGATATCTGAACAGCCTCTGCTATTTCCGAGATATCCAACGGATCCTCCAGGTTCTCATGCATGATCTGCATGGCGTTGATCAGGTACTGGTTGCGGCTACCCAAAGCCACCGAAAAGGCTGATTTCTGGAGAGTTTTGCGGTTGTTCGACCGAAAATGGATGCACATGTCGGAAACGATGACGGCCAAATCCTTTCCGAAATCAGACTCGATCATATCCAGCATCATATCGGTCGCGGCATTGCCGCCGCCGCATGTCATAAGCTCATTGTCGATTTCATACAGGTTTGCAGAAGGTTCCAGCCCTTCAAAATGTTCGATAAAGGCGGGGTGGTTTTCCCAGTGTAAGGTGAACCGCTTTCCGGTTAGCGCTCCGGCTTTGGCAAGTGCAAATGCACCGGTGCAAATACCACCAATCTTGCAGCCAAAGGCCTTCTGGCGACTGATCCACGACAGTACCTTGGGATTGGTGCTGTCTGCCGGTTCTATGCCAGAGCAGACGAACATCCTTGATAGGCGCGGTAGGTTTTGCAGTGCAGTGTCCGGGGTGATTTCAATTCCGTTTGAGCATTGAACCGGGTTTCCATCTTCGGTGATCAGATACCATTTGTAGAGCTCTCTGTTCGTGACCTGATTGGCGATCCTCAACGGCTCGACAGCTGCGCTAAAGGCCAGCATGGTTAGTTTCGGCAGAAGCAGGAAATAGATCTCTTTGGCTGGCCCGTCATGATCTATGCGAAAACTGGCCGCCCCTTTTGGGATGAAGTTCTTGGGGCTCATTCTATTTCCTCCCAATACCAAACGAGATGGGTGAAACGCACCAACACCCGAAGGTGTTGGTGCAGGTCGATCAGGCGTGCCACTCAGCAACAGGCTCGCCGCTGGCTTCCCAAGCGTGGATTTCCTCGTCACTGGCTTTGGGCGAGAAAAGCCCAGTCATAGCATAAAAGATACCGATGACAGGTGACAGCCAGCAAGCAAACGCAAGGGGAATGTATAGCAGGTTTTCAAAATTCCCCTCTGCGATCCCAAGACCAAGTGCGGTGATCACAAAGGCGCCTCCGGCGTTCCAGGGGATCAGGGGCGAGACCAAGGTACCGCCTTCTTCGACAGCGCGTGACAGGTTCAACGGTGAATACCCCATGGCCCGATAGACAGGCGCATACATGCGGCCCGGCAGGGCGATGGAAAGATAAGGGTCACCCGCAACGGTGTTTGTCGCCACCGAAGTCAAAATGGCCGAGGTCTGAATGCCCGCGAAGGTCTTCACCTTCGAGATGACCACATTGATGATCACCTGAAGGCAGCCAACGCGCTCCAACGCGCCGCCAAACCCCAAGGCAAGCAGCACCAGCGAGATCGTCCACATCATCGACTGAATACCGCCACGGTTCAGCAGCGGGTCGATTTCGGGAACGCCGGTATCAATGGAATACCCGCTGTTGGCGAAGGTGAACGTTTCGTGCAGACCCGCACCCTGGCAAAAGATGGCCATGATGCCACCAACGACGGCCCCTGCAAACAGCGACGGGATCGGAGGCTGTTTCATAACCGCCAGAACGATGACCAAAACAGCCGGGAACAACATGATCGGGGAAATCCAGAATGCCTCATCCAGTGCGGTTGTGATGGCATGGATGCGGTCAAACGACACTTGCGATGTGTCGATCAACGTAAAACCGACAACAAAGTAGATCACCAGCGCAATCAACATGGACGGAACCGTGGTGGGTAACATGTTACGGATATGGTCAAACAGATTGGTGCCTGTCACGGCGGGTGCCAGGTTCGTAGTGTCCGACAAAGGTGAGATCTTGTCGCCGAAGAAAGCACCTGAGACGACCGCACCAGCCGTCCAATACATCGGAATACCAAATCCGGCGCCAATGCCCATCAGGGCCAGCCCGACAGTGCCCGTCGTTCCCCAGGAGGTGCCCAGCGAGACAGAGACGATGGAACACAACACCATGCCCGCGGCCAGAAACAGCTCGGGCGACAGTATCTTCAGACCATAATAGATCAGTGTTGGAACCGTGCCGCTTGCGATCCACACACCAATGATCATGCCAACCGTGATCAGAATCGAAACAGACGGTAGTGAAATATTGATGACGTGGAATACGCCCTCTTCGATGCTAGGCCATTTGTGCCCAAGCATAAGACCGACGATCCCAGTAATCGCGATCCCGAAGGCCAGCGGAATATGCGGGGTAAAGTCACCAAAATAGAAAAGCTGCAGGCCAAGTACGAAAAGGGTCAGCACAATTGGGACAAGCGCCAGCCCCAGACTTGGCTGTCTTATGTGTTCTTCATTCGCAGACATTTAGGTCTCCTCCGTTGGAATAATCCAGAACCGTGATGATCCGCGGAAGAAACCAAGTTTTAGGGAACCGCACCGTCGGTCAAAGCGCACATCCTATAGAAATTTGCGACACGGTTGCGTCGATTTTCGGCCCGCGCCCGACGCGGCGATGCACATGTAAGCACGCATAGTGCAATCAAACATATCCACTGCCGCACGGTTGGGGTCCTTTCGATTCAAGGAGATATGGCTGGATATCGTCGGACCTTTTGGTAACGTGCAGACACATTGATTTGCATCTGCAATAGTTTTTGCGGGACAGATACCGGAGCGTACTTTTGATAATTCCGTTTCACGTTCGTGAGATGCTTCATCGCATCAAGGCTCGATTTGATGCCGATCAGATACCGCAGCAGATGGCGTCAAACGACGCCGAATTTGCCACCTTGCGACCATCGCGCAAGACAACCCCTGAAATGGTTGTGCGGTTTTGGGAAAAGCTGAAACCAACCGCAGGTGATGAAGATCAGGCGCAGATTGCGGACCCTGCAACGCTTGACGCTGCAGAAATTTACAGTGCCAATATCGAAAATTTCATTGGGACGGTTAAGCTTCCTGTTGGAATTATTGGGCCGTTGCGTTTGAACGGAATGAACGCAAACGGGGATTTCCACGTTCCCCTCGCCACAACCGAGGCGGCGTTGGTCGCCTCATATGCCCGGGGTGCCTATGCCGCCACCCGGTCTGGTGGTATCAGCACGGCTGTATTGTACGAAGGGGTGCTGCGCACTCCGGCTTTTGTGTTTGAAAGCCTGCTAAAGGCCGGGCAATTCGTGGATTGGGTGGTTTCAAATGTCGAAATGCTCAAATCCGCGGCCGAGGCGACCACCGGCCACGGCAAGCTAGTTTCGCTGGAGCCGTTCATAGACACCAACGTCGTGTTCCTGATCTGCCGATACACCACCGGCGATGCAGCCGGACAGAACATGGTGACCATTGCCACCGACGCGATGTGCCATGAAATTGCAGATAACTGTCCGGTCGAGTTCGAGAACTGGTATGTCGAAGGGAATTTCTCAGGTGACAAGAAAGCTTCGGCGCTTGGGCTGGTGACAGGGCGCGGACGAAAGGTTAGCGCCTCGGTCACACTTCCTGCTGAAATTGTCGAAAAGACGCTGGGCACAACGGTCGAGGCGATGTTGGCCTATGGGCGTGTCGCCAATCTGGGTGCGCATCTGTCGGGTCAGTTTGGCGCACAGGCGCATTATGCCAACGGGCTGGCCGCGTTTTACATAGCAACCGGCCAGGACGCGGCTTGCGTGGCCGAAAGTGCGATGGGCGTCACAAGAATGGAGCCAAGGGGTGATGATCTATTCTGTTCGGTGACGTTGCCAAACATTTTGGTTGGATCAGTAGGGGGCGGCACCGGGTTGCCAAGCCAGACTGCGGCCCTGAATATACTCGGCCTTAAGGGCAACGGGTGTGGCACAGCGTTGGCTGAGGTGGCCGCGGCAACCTGCCTGTGTGGGGAAATATCCATCGTCGCGGCAATCGCGGCAGGGCATTTTACCCGCGCTCATGAAAGTCTGGCCCGCCAAAGATGAGCTTTCAAAGCCGCTTCTGGATTTATCAGACTGAGCGATTTCCGCTGAAGAAAACCGTGCCCCTGCTGCTCGTGTTTTCTGCGGCCAGTATATGTGTGTCCGCCCGTCTGGCGGATCGCCCCCTGCCGGAATGGCCTGCATTTGCCGCCGGTTTTATCCTTGCCATGGCGCTGTTTTTCCAGATGCGGGTCTGTGACGAATTCAAAGACGCCGAGGATGACCGACGATACCGGCCCGACAGGCCAATTCCACGTGGTCTGGTATCCAAGCGCGAAGTAATGGGCTGGGGCCTGTTGACCGTGCCTTTGTCTGTTGCCGCCGTCTGGCTGTGGTACCCGCCGGTCTTGTGGCTATTGGGTTTAGTCTGGATCTGGCTTGGGGCAATGACCGTCGAATTTGGCGCGCCCGCCTGGTTGAAGGCACGACCGGTCCTGTACCTGCTAAGCCATATGGCAATCATGCCTCTGATCGATTTGCTGCTGACCGGCATCGAATGGCTGCCAAAAGGTCAGGCGGCACCCTTCCTGTGGTTGTTTCTGGCGCTGTCCTTCGTGAACGGGTGTGTGCTTGAGATTGGCCGCAAATTGTGGGCACCCGAAAATGAGATCACCGGCGTCGACACCTATTCCGGGTTATGGGGCCCGCCTCAGGCAGGGCGCATCTGGGTGGGTTGCGTTTTGATATCCTATGCGCTGCTTGTGGGCACAGGTGCCGCAACCGGCGTTGGTTGGATAAGCGCCTTGATCGGCGGGTTGGCCCTGATCCCCTGTTGTCTGGCCGCAAAAAGCTATGTTCAGGCGCCGACAGTGAAAGCCCAAGACCGGATGGACACAATCGCCGGCCTATGGGTGTTTTTCTGCTACGCCACAGCTGGTTTCCTTCCGTACCTGATCGGAGCGCTTACATGAACTTCATCGTCGCCCAATCGGATGCAAACGATGTTTCCGTTGTAGGGGGCAAGGCAGCTGCTTTATCGCATCTTACGCAGCATGGTTTTGCCCCGCCCGCATTTTTTGTCATTACCAGCGATGCATTCCGTATGGGGAAATCCGGTCCCATTGCTCAAAACGGTCTGCAATCGGCTTTGACTGCCGCGCTGAAAACACTCGGAACCGGGCCTTACGCGGTTCGTAGCTCTGGTAAGGCCGAAGATGGTGTGGAACACAGCCATGCAGGACAATATGAAACGGTTCTGAACGTTTCGGGCGGCTCTGTTTTGAAAGCGGCCAAAAAGGTCTGGCATTCCGGCTTCTCTGAGACGGTCGAGACATACCGCGCGGTCAAATCCGGGGGCGAGGCCGAAGGACCCGCGATCATCGTACAGCGCATGATTAATCCAAAATCTGCAGGTGTCGCATTTTCCGCCGACCCGGTTAGCGGTCGTCGCGGTGTGGTCGTAATTTCGGCAATTGATGGTCTGGCTGAGCAGTTGGTTTCTGGTGAGACGGACGGGGAAGATTGGATCATAGGCGCGGATGACGCACCTGAAAGCGCACCGGATAAGCCTGAGTATTTAACGGTGAGTGACGCGCAGTCCATTGCCGCCCTCGCGCGCAAAGCCGAAGAGCTTTTCGGATCGCCCCAGGATATTGAATGGGCCATTGATGCACAGGGGCTTCATATTCTGCAGGCCCGACCAATCACAACGCCATTGCGCCCCGCGGCCTTGGCCGACACAACGCTGACGATTTTCGACAACTCGAACATTGTCGAAAGCTATCCCGGTATCGTTAGCCCGCTGACCTATTCCTTTGCTCTGCACGTGTATGCTCAGGTCTACCGCGCGTTTGTCAGGTTGTTGGGCGTCTCCAAGCGTACGGTCGACCAGAATCCAACGGTGTTCGACAATTTGCTCGGGCGCGTGGATGGGCGTGTCTATTACAACCTGATCAACTGGTATCGGGCCTTGGCCCTGTTGCCGGGGTTTTCGCTGAACCGCGACTATATGGAAACGATGATGGGCGTGTCGGAACCCATGCCGCGAGAGGTCACGGATGCCCTTGCCCCACCCCCCTCGGTTGGTTGGCGCAGGATTGTGGAATACGCAAAGCTGGGCAAGGTCGCGGCCGGGCTGATCTGGCAGGCCATCTGCCTGCCACGAACGCGGCGAAACTTTTATGACAGGCTGAACGGGGTATTGCAGGCGGGGCTGGACGTAGATGCGTCTAATGCGACCCAGCTTGCAGCCGAATACCGCCGCATCGAAAGCACCCTGCTGGATCGGTGGGATGCCCCATTGATCAATGATTTTCTGTGCATGATTGCATTTGGCGGGTCCCGCAACCTGCTGCAAAGGTGGCTTGGTGAAGACGGTCTGACACTGCATAATGACCTGATGATTGGCCAGGGTGACATCGTGTCAGCCGAACCTGCACAGCGCATTGCCCGGATCGGCCATATGGTGCGCACCGCCGGTATCACGGAGCAGTTGAAAGCTGACGCGCGGCTGTCCGCTTTGTCGGCGCACCCACAGATCGAGGCTGAAGTTGAATCCTATCTGGAAAAATTCGGAGACCGATGCACCGAAGAGCTAAAGCTGGAAAGCATCCCTCTGCAAGACGACCCGACAAGCCTGTTGCTGGCGATTGCCGCCAGCGCCGATCATCCTCCCGGCGGGCGTCAGGAAGGCCGTGAACCGAATTGGAAGGAACTGTTCCCAGCGAGCCCGATCAAGCGACATGTTGCGAAATGGATTTTGGGTTGGACCAAGGCGCGCGTGCGAGACCGCGAAAACCTGCGCTTTGAACGCACCCGCATCTTTGGCTATGCGCGCCGTGTGTTTTTGGGGATCGGTCGGGAATTTGCCGCGCGCGACTTGCTTGAAACACCAAAAGATGTGTTCTTTCTGACAACGCATGAAGTTCTTGGCGCGGTCGAGGGGTTCAGCCTGTCGCCTGACCTGAAAGGCATCGTTGCACGACGCAAGGCCGAAGATGCGGCCTCATCCCAACGCCCCGATCCGCCCGAACGGATTGAAATCCAAGGTCCTGCCATCGCGCCTGTTTGGTCTGATTCGATTGAGGCCGAAGCAGATGCCACACGGACAAAGCACGGAACGGGCTGTTCCGCGGGTCAGGTCAAAGCACGTGCGCGGGTGATCCGCGATCCTCGGACCGAGGCGCTGAACCCCGGCGAAGTACTGGTCGCCCGCCACACCGATCCAGGCTGGATCGCCGTTTTCTCGAACGCCTCTGCCATCGTTGTCGAACGTGGCAGCTTGTTGTCCCACTCGGCCATTGTGGCGCGCGAATTGGGTATCCCCTGCGTTGTTGGCCTAAAAGGGGCCACACAATGGATCAAAGACGGAGAAGTACTGTCTGTCGACGGGGCAAGCGGCGCAGTGGAGCGGTGCGATGCGTAGCAGTGAAATCGAAGACAAGGCGGATTTCGACCATATCCGGTACGCCCAACTGTGGGAGGATGCGGACGTCCTGACCGCCGCATTGGGTGATTGCACGGGGCGGACACTGGTGTCGATATGTTCGGCCGGAGACAATGCGCTGGCCATGCTGACACTCGATCCCGCGCGTGTTGTGGTGCTGGATTTGTCCCCGGCTCAGATCGCCTGCCTCAAGCTCAGGATCGCGGCGTATAAGGTGCTGACGCATTCAGAGTTCATTGAGTTGACAGGCTCGCGCCCAAGCAAGCGGCGGCTTGCTTTGCTGAACCGGGTGTTGGACGAAACCGATGCGGAAACAGACGCCGTCTGGCAGACCCTTGCGTCCGAAGTAGACAGACACGGCATCGGCGGCGTCGGTAAGTTCGAGCGGTATTTTCGCATCTTTCGAACCTGGCTGTTACCGCTGGTCCATTCGCGCCGCACCGTCGACGACGTGTTCACCCCCCGAACCCCCGACGCACGCGAGGTTTTTTTCGACACGCGGTTCAACACATTCCGATGGCGGTTGTTGCTGAACACTTTTTTCTCGCGATTCGTGATGGGGCGGATGGGGCGGGACAGCGCGTTTTTCGACCACGTGGATGGAAGCCCGGCCCAACATGTTGCTCGCCGACTGCGCCATGCCGGGGTCGCGACCGATCCATCGCAAAACCCCTATCTGCACTGGATTCTAAAGGGCACCCATGGTGACGCATTGCCGATGGCGTGGCGTCCGGAACATTATGAAACTGTCCGGTCCCGATTGGATCGCCTGGATATTCGCCTTGGTTCGCTCGAGGCTTTCGTCTCGACGGGCGAAAAGGCCAGCGGGTTCAACCTGTCCGACATTTTCGAATACATGTCCCCTGAAACGTTCAAGCAGGTCTATGGGGCGATCCTGAGTGCGGCAGAGCCAAATGCACGATTGGTCTATTGGAACATGATGGCGCCGCGCCGTGTACCAGCGGATTACCGGGACAGGATTGAAACCCTGACCGAAATCGAAACACAGCAGAAGGCCCGCGATCTGGCCTTCTTCTATTCGGATTTCGTGGTCGAAGAGGTCCGGCCTTGACCGTTCTCATGCAGATATTGCTGGCGGCAGGGTCGGTGTTGGCATTGCTCGGCGTGATGATGGTCATCCGCCACCTGGCCAAAGCTGCAGGGCTGAACGCCGAAGTGCAGCGGAAACTGATGCATGTAAGCACGGGGCTCTTTGCGTTGCTGCTGCCCTGGATCTTTTCCGACCGCTGGCCGGTTTACATGCTGATCGCCGCCACAATGCTTGTGATGCTTGTCTTGCGTCTTCCTCGTTTTTCGAAAGGTCTTGGCGCGACCCTGCATGGGGTGGAGCGAACATCCTATGGTGACTTCCTGCTCGCGTTGTCGGTGGGGCTATGCTTCTTGCTGGCCGGGGATAACCTGTTGTTCTACATCTTGCCGATTGCGGTTCTGACCTTGGCAGACGCCGCCGCCGCGCTGGCCGGAACCGCGTATGGAACGCGGCGATTCATTGTCGAGGATGGTGAGAAAAGCGTCGAGGGATCGGTGGTTTTTTTCGTGGTTACGATGCTGATCGCGATCGTCTGTTTTCTGTTCATGGCCGCCTTGCCACCAGCGAACATCCTTATGCTCTGCGTTATGGTTGCTGCTTTTGGAACCCTGGTCGAGGCCCAAAGCTGGCGGGGTTTTGACAACCTGTTCCTCCCACTTGGTCTCCTGATTTTTCTGAGCGTACACTTCGACAGTTCCTTGATTGAGCTGGCGACCATAGCCTTGGTTTTTCTGGCCTCGCTCGGCGGTTTCAGCATCCTGGGCGCAAGGCTGGGTCTTACCAAACATGCCACACGGGTTTACGTCATCACCGTTTTCCTCTTGCTGGCAGTCACTGCACTTCAAAATGCGGTCCTGCCTATTTTGGTACTAGCGACGCATCTTTGGGCACGGGTATCGACCCCCTGTGACAGCAAATACCCGGATCTGGATGTCGTAGCGTCTCTGGGGTTGTTCAGTTTCGGATGGCTGGCGCTTGGCAATGCGACCGGGTGGAATGCCGTATCGTTTTATGGCCTCAGTGCGATGGGGCTGGCCATGGGGTTCAGCGTTCTGGCGCTGCGAGGCAAAATCCTTGCGATCCTTGTGGTGGCCACAACATTATTCTTAGTCAGACACTTTGCTACTGCGCTGAACCCGGAACCTGCACGCTGGGCCGAACCGCTGACAATTCTGGCGCTGCTTTCCTTAATCTGCATGACGGCCGTACCGTGGATCAGACCGCAGTGGTTTGAAAAAGATCGGGTGCTGAGGTTAACAGTATTGGCCCTTGCCCTTCCGTTGATCTATTACGCGTACTCCGTGGCGGGATCGATCGGTGCAGGTTTTTTTGCCGGAGTCGCGTCATGACCAAAGAGACAATCAAAACCGCTGATGCGAAGCTGACCGTTTACCTGAACGGCCCCAATTGGGAGGGCGTACAAGCGGCAACATTCGGTGACTTTTCATGCAAATCACCCGAAGCCGGTGCCGAAATTCTGGATACGGGTATAGAACTGGTCAGAAACGCAGGCACCGACCGGGTCATTGGGCCGATGTCGGGGGACACCTGGCACAGTTACCGGTTCGTCTCCTACAGCGACGGTTCCTCTCCGTTCCTGATGGAGCCGACCAACAAAGCGCATGAACCCGAAGTCTTCCGGTCCGCGGGTTTTTGCGAAATCAGCCGGTATTTCTCGGCCCGTGTAGAGTTGGAAGATACCGACACAGTGGCACCGCCTGAAAACGATGGTTTTGAGGTGGAAGCGTGGGATGGAAATGATCCTGAGGGCTTGTTTCGCCAAGTGTTCGCGCTGTCTGCACAGGCGTTTTCGGAAAACGCGTTTTACAAACCGATTTCCGAGTCCGAGTTCCTGGCCATGTACCTGCCTGTCGTGCCGATGATGAAGCGTGAACTGATCCTGTTTGCGCGTCGCCACGATGACAATTTGGCGGGTTTTCTGTTCGGCATTCCCAACTATGCCGAAGGGCCCACCCCCAGTTCCGCGATCCTCAAAACCTATGCAAGCCTGGAACCGGGCGCAGGGCGGCATCTGGCCCACACGTTTCACAAAGCGGCTGCAGAGATGGGGTGCAAAACCGCCATCCATGCCCTGATCCACGACGACAATAAGTCCGCTGATCGCAGTGCGGCAGAAGGGGCGACTATATTCCGGCGATACTCTCTGCTTGGACGTAAGCTGAATGGCTGATTTGATAGCACATTTTGCTGCTGCGGTTGAACGGTTTCCGAACAGAACCGCCATAGTGGACGGAAAAGGCCGTCAGATCAGTTTTCAGCAACTGCACTCTCGCATGCAGAAACTGGCAGGCCGATGGCACGCAAAAGGTATCAGGCCAGGCGACCGCGTATTGCTGGCAATGCCCGTCGACGCGGACCTATATGCAAGCCTGGCGGCCCTGTGGTCGTTGGGTGCAACCGTTGTGCTGCCGGAACCGGCAATGGGACTGGCCGGTTTGCGCCACGCTGCGCGGGCCACTTCGCCCAAGGCGTTCTGCGCAGCTGGCGTGTACTCTTTGCTCAAGTTTCTAATTCCAGAGCTTTGGAGGCTGCGTCTTTTGACACCCAATGAAAGCCCTGGCTCGCCGCCCAATCATCAGATTCGGGCGGATGACACAGCCTTAATCTCATTTACCTCTGGAACGACATGCCAGCCCAAGGCCATCCCGCGCACGCATGCGTTTTTAATGGCGCAACACGACGCCATTGCGCCCCTTCTAGAAAGCGACAAGGCCGAAAGGGATTTGGTGGCCTTTCCGGTGTTCACCCTGATCAACCTGGCCGCAGGGCGCACCACAGTTATGCCAAACTGGCGGCTGAGCAAGCTTGACCGCCTTGCGCCCACCCACTTGGCGGACTGGATTCAAAAGCAGCAGGTCACCCGCGCCCTCATTCCACCCTCAATTTGCGAAAAACTGACCCAAACCCAAAATACCGGACAGTTGAACACGGTCTTCACGGGTGGCGGTCCGGTTTTTCCGGACCTTGTCGACACGCTGCAAACCAGAAACGAGCTTTCAGTGGTTTGTGTTTATGGATCGACCGAGGCTGAGCCGATTGCCCACCTTGATGCCACAGATATCTCGGAAAACGATCACCGACAGATGGCCGAAGGGAAAGGTCTACTTGTGGGGTATCCGGTTCCTGAAATCATACTCCGCATCTGCGACAACGAGATACAGGTCGCCGGGGCGCACGTGAATGACGGCTATCTTGATCCCGCACATTCGGGCGAAAATAAAATCATAGAAGGCGCCGTCATCTGGCATCGCACCGGAGACGCCGGCACGTTGGATGAAGAGGGACGCTTGTGGTTGTGGGGTCGGGTGGGGTCTGAAATAGAAGTGAAATCGGGCCTGCTCTTTCCCTTTGCGATTGAAGTCGCGGCAAGACAATGGCCGGGTGTTGCGCGCTGTGCGTTGATCAACACTGGGACCAGACCGACGCTATGTGTCGAAGGGCGGCGTGATCACCTTCAGGATTGGCGTAAATTCGCGTCTGAATTTGGCGTGCCCAATGTGATTTCAGTTCACAAAATCCCCATGGACAAACGCCACGCATCTAAAGTTGACCGCTCGGAACTTGAACGTATCGTTGCCCGCTAGTGCAACACGGGTCGAAATCATGGCGAAGCACCTTCCCACTGAAATCCAAGTAATCTCCAACAATTGCGACCGGCCTTGGTACAGCGACAACGGACGTGATCAAGATTTCTTTCTTTGGTATTTCGTTGATTTGGCGAAATGGCGATCCCTGAAGGACTCGAACCCTCAACCTGCTGATTAGAAGTCAGCTGCTCTATCCAGTTGAGCTAAGGGACCGCTGCGCCCTTCTTGCGGTTTTTACGGGCGGGGTTCAAGACCCAAGCGCATGAAGGCGCTGTTCGGGTCGACTTCATATCCAAATATCGGTCCGCAATAGGTATATCCCAGCGCCTCATAAAGTTTGCGCGCGGCATCATATTCCGTCAGATGTTCCGCCCCAGTTTCCAGCACCAGGGCCGTCACACCTTCTGAACGGGCAAGGTCAGCCAGGTAGGTCATGATCACTCGCGCCAGACCACGGCCACGTGCGGCGGTCACGACATGCACTGATTTTACCTCAGAGGTGCCATCGGGCAAGGCTTTAAGCGCTCCGCATCCCAGCGGTTTACCCGCTTCATACAATGCCCAGAATCGAATGCCGGGCTCTCGCAATGCATCGACGTCCAGGGTGTGGTTCGAGGTCTGGGGCGTGGCATCCCAGCTATGGGCCAAATGCGCTTGAATGATCGGGCGCATGTCCTGCGCTCCGGGATCCACTTCGCGGATGTCGATCATTCCAAGGGTTTTGGTCAATGGGTCCAGGGTGCCCGACGACTCGGGGCGAAGTTTTCACCATACCCACCTGCGCGCACGTTGGGCTTGCGCTTATGCGGTTCGCTGACCTGCGCATCAATCCCGTTGTCCTTGGCGTAATCCAACGCCTCTTCCTTGGTGTCGAACTTCAGGCGCACCTGGGTCTGCGTGTCATTGGACGAGGTCCAGCCCATCAGCGGATCAACCTCGCGCGATGACGCGGGGGCGTATTCCAAAACCCACTTGCGGGTCTTGGCCATTCCCGAAGTCATTGCATTTCTTGCGGGCTGGTAAATCCGTGCGCGCATGTCGCCTCTCCGTACTCACTTGGCTAGGGATGTTTATGCGTCAGGCAGGCGGCGCGGACAAGTCCGCAATTGTCGCAATTTCGGCAATTGGAAATGCCCCCTTGAACAAGAACAAAAACAGATCAAAATCAGGCGCGAAAGGAATCTTCCCCTATGGCCTATGCTCATTCCGACAAGACCCAGATGAATGCCGAGGATGTCCGCGCTCGGCTGAAGCTGGAAGGCGGCAAGGAATTCGTTATGCATACCGAGTTCGCACCAGCGGGTGACCAACCAACGGCCATCAAGGAGCTGGCCGGGGGCGTGATGGACGGTGAACGCGATCAGGTTCTGCTGGGCGCGACGGGGACGGGCAAGACCTTTACCATGGCCAAGGTGATCGAGGAGACCCAGCGCCCGGCTATCATCCTTGCACCCAATAAGACGCTGGCAGCGCAGTTGTATGGCGAATTCAAAGGCTTCTTCCCCGAGAACTCGGTCGAGTATTTCGTGTCCTACTATGACTACTACCAGCCCGAGGCCTACGTGGCGCGGTCGGACACCTATATTGAAAAAGAGTCTCAGATCAACGAACAGATCGACCGGATGCGCCACTCGGCCACGCGGGCACTGTTAGAGCGGGACGATGTGATCATCGTGGCCTCGGTGTCATGCATCTATGGTATCGGTTCGGTCGAAACCTATGGGGCGATGACGCAGGATCTGAAGGTCGGCAACGAATACGACCAACGGCAGGTGATGGCCGATCTGGTCGCCCAGCAATACCGCCGCAACGATCAAGCGTTTCAGCGCGGGTCTTTCCGGGTACGCGGCGATTCCTTGGAAATCTGGCCCGCCCACCTTGAGGATCGCGCCTGGAAATTCTCGTTCTTCGGCGAGGAACTGGAAACCATCACCGAGTTCGACCCGCTGACCGGCGAACGCGCGGCCACAATGGAGCAGGTGCGCGTTTATGCGAACTCACACTACGTGACGCCGAAACCAACGATGCAGCAGGCCATCATTGGGATCAAAAAAGAACTCCGCATCCGTCTGGATCAACTGGTGGGCGAGGGCAAATTGCTGGAAGCGCAACGACTGGAACAGCGCACCAATTTCGATCTGGAAATGCTTGAGGCCACCGGCGTCTGCAATGGGATCGAGAACTACTCGCGCTATCTCACAGGCCGCGCACCGGGCGAGCCGCCCCCGACCCTGTTCGAGTTCATCCCCGACAACGCGATCGTCTTTGCCGACGAATCCCACGTCAGCGTTCCGCAGATCGGCGGTATGTACCGGGGCGACTATCGGCGCAAGTTCACGCTGGCTGAACATGGGTTCCGGCTGCCCTCCTGCATGGACAACCGCCCCCTGAAGTTCGAGGAATGGGACGCCATGCGCCCCCAATCCGTCTTTGTCTCGGCCACCCCGGCAAAATGGGAGATTGAACAGACCGGCGGCGTCTTCACCGAACAGGTGATCCGCCCCACCGGCCTGCTAGACCCTGAGGTCGAAATCCGCCCTGTATCCATGCAGGTGGACGACCTGCTGGACGAGGTGCGCAAGGTGGCCGCCGATGGCTACCGCACGCTGGTCACGACCCTGACCAAACGCATGGCCGAGGATCTGACCGAATACCTGCATGAACAGGGCATCAAGGTCCGCTACATGCACTCGGACATCGACACGCTGGAACGTATCGAGATTCTGCGTGACCTGCGGCTGGGGGCGTTCGACGTGCTGATCGGCATCAACCTGCTGCGTGAAGGCCTCGACATCCCCGAATGCGGGCTGGTCGCCATTCTGGACGCGGATAAAGAGGGTTTCTTGCGGTCCGAGACCTCTCTGGTTCAAACCATCGGCCGCGCCGCGCGGAACGCCGATGGCCGGGTGATCATGTATGCCGACAAGGTCACCGGTTCCATGGAACGCGCCCTGAACGAGACCAACCGCCGCCGCGCCAAGCAACTCGCTTACAACGAGGAACACGGCATCACGCCTGAGACGGTGAAGAAGAACGTCGAGGACGTTCTGGCCGGTCTCTACGAAGGCGACGTCGACATGAACCGCGTCACCGCCACCATTGACAAACCGATGCACGGAGCGAATTTGGAAGCCCACTTGGACGGGCTGCGCGAGCAGATGCGCAAGGCCGCCGAGAACCTGGAATTCGAAGAGGCCGCCAATATCCGGGATGAGATCAAACGTCTGGAAGCGGTCGACCTCGCCATCGCCGACGACCCCATGGCGCGTCAATGGGCGGTCGAGAAAGCCTCGGAAGACGCCGTGAAGTCGCGCGGTCGGTCAACGGCTGGCAGGCCGGGGCAAAGGGGTGGGAATGTGAAGAGAAGGAAAGATAGTGAAAGAGTCTCTTTGAAGACACTGGCCGAGATCTGCAAAACCAAAGAATGCGCCAAATTGGCGCTCGTACGTTTATCCACCTGAATGGCACCGCTGCAAGGGTGGTTCACGGCTCAAGCTCTTACACCGGTAAAAATTTGGGTGGCAGCCATTCCAACAATTGCAATTATTGAATCGATTGCCCCCGTCACATTGTCGACAAGTGAGTTGAAAATAACACTCGGGGGAGAATTCAAAGCACCGTTCAACATTCAATTGTCCTATTTGGCTGCATTGTCCTACTTGTTCAGTTATTTTCTCTTCCAGATATTTTGCCCAAAGTTTGTCCTTCAACACCCAGCAAAATTTGATTCACCACCCGAGTGCACTACACGAACCGATATTGCGAGAGCCTTTCGCGAAACGTTCATAAAAGACATGCCGCGAGTTAGTGAATTGACGACTGGGAATACCCTTAAGAAAAGCACTTATGGGTTCTTTAAAATTAGGGATTCTTCAGGCAACAAGTTGGCTTTTCCAAGCGAAGACGAAGCCAAAGAAGCAGAGGAAATACTGAAAGAAAATGCGAATTACACCTCAAAAAAATTAATTTACGGAGACGCATCCCGTTGAGAATTTCCAAATCTCAAGAGATCCTCGATAGTTTTTGTGTCAGATGGTTACGGAGGATTTAGTTGGAAGTACGATCGCGGATCGCTTTCAGAAAATGCCTTCTGGGCAATTTTGCACCAGATATCAAGTTAAGGAATTATCAGAAGATAAGAATTTAATTGCGACAAAGACTTTCAACAATCTTTACTTTACGCTTTCCGAATCCCGATCAATCGCGAGATTCTTTATGAGTATGTTCTTTTATATTTCTGTTGCAGCGGGTCTGGTAGTCCTTCTGCAGATCATATTTCGAGGAATGCGCCTTATTTGGTAGGCTTTGACTTCTTTTGTCTTGTGTAGACTTAATTTTTGACAGTGATAACTGCATTTCACTGATGCCAACTCCCCAACACTCCACCCTTGCAGCCCAGCGCGCACTCCGCCACGTTTGAAATCACAAATTGTGATTCCAAACGGTTGCCATGACAAACCCAAACACCCTGCCCAGCACGTATGAGGTCCAAAGCGCCATTCACCGGGTGCGCGGCACCCGTGTGGTGCTGGCCGAGGATCTGGCGCAGTTCTACGGAAAATCCGTCAGCGCCTTCAATCAGGCCGTCTCGCGCAACAAGGACCTGTTCGAGGGCTATCGCTTTCAACTGACCGACGCCGAGGTCGCCGATTTGCAATCACAGAATGTGATCTCAAAACCCCAAGGCCGCGGTGGGCGGCGGGTCAATCCGTGGGTCTATACGGATTACGGCGTGGCCATCGCCTCGGCCCTGTTCAAGGATCCGCGCGCGATCAAGATTACTCGGATGATCACCGAGGCCTTCGTCGACGGCGCAAATGCATTGGCCGAGACCCCGCGTAGCGTGCCGGAAATTCTGCCTCCCGAGGATGCCCCTGCCCCGTTGCTGCCCAATGGGGATCAGCTGCGCAATCTGGCGGAAAACATCCTCGATTCCGGTCAGCAGAGCCTTGTCGATTATATCGCCAACCCAACCACCAAGCGGCAACAGGCCGTGGCGGTGATCATGAAAACGCTGGCCGAAACCGCCGGAGAAGAAGTGCGTACCCAGCACGAACGCCTGCGCCTGAACATCGCGCAACGTCTGGCAACTGGCGATTACGCCGATGATGACGACCGGAAACGTCTTCTGGAATTGCTGCACGCGATGAAGGGTTAAACCCCCAGTTCGGCCCGCGCCTTTTTGGTCAGCTTGGCCACAACCAGATCATAGGACGTCACGATATGCTCGCGCAGGGAAGTATCGCTCATCCCGCGTTCCTCATAGACCTGCAGCCACTTCATCCCCCGCGAGGCCAGATAAGGCGCTGGGCGGATGCCGGGCTCATCACCCAGCACCTCAAAAGCCAGATCGGTGGCCTTGAAGGTGAACGCATCACGCCCGTCGTTCCAACCGCAGATCGCAAAGACCTTGCCGCCCACCTTCCACACATCCGCATTGCCCCATTGCACCACATGGCTGGTGGCTTTGAGGCTGGCGCAAAAGCTGTTGAATTCATCACGGGTCATGGCCCGATCTTGGCTTGCAGGATCAACTGAAAGCAAGCGAGAAGATCAATCCTCTCGCTTACTTTCTTTCCATGCGTTTAGTAGCTGACCCACCAATCATGTAAGTTGCGTTTGCCGTCAGTGAATCTCAGGTCGCGGCCCATAAAATAGACCTTCGAACAGCGTTCGCCCTTACCAGAGGTATCAGATTCCCGGCATAGTTCATTGCCTTTCACCGACCAGGTTCCTTTGTCTGTCCATGACCCGTCATTTGCCGTCGAAGATTGTTTTCCATCTTTTTCAAACGTCCAGGTCCAGTTGGAACTCTTGAGAGTGTTCCCCGAGACGATCTTTTCTATCGACGCCCCGTCCATTTGCTGTGCGCCCATATCCTTAATCTGGGACACCTTGGTCGCCGTCAGGAAATCTTTGGATGAGTCGGCAATGGCCGCACCGGAAAACAGGGTTGCGATCAAAGCCATAGCTGCGCATTTCGAAAAGTTCATTGAACATTCCTCCTGAAGAAGTCTGGCACTAGAGTTGAGAAATTTGGCCCTGAATACGCGGACCTATCCTTTATCCCAATGGACAACCACGTCGAACCCGGCCGGTGATGGCGGGCCTTCTAGGAATTCGGCAAAATGTCCCCAAAGCGCCGCCACTTTGGGGGCGTTGGCGTTCGAGGTTTCCTCGCTTTGAACCACGGCCACAACAAAACCGGTACCGTCCTCATTCATGACATTGGTAAAGCTGTGCATGCCTTCCATGCCCATAATCTGATCTTTAAGCTCGTTCATCTTTGCCTCGGCCGCATCCCGCATTCCGGGCTTCATCTTGAACTTAGTAATACGTGCAAACATGATTTTCCTCGCTATCTGGGCGAAATCCCCCAATGACGGCCAAAACGGCGCGTCCGGCGGAGTGTACCACAGTCACGGGGATTCTGTTAGAATTGGGGTCAGGGCCGCAGGAATTTGGCGTTGCCGACTGTCCGCGATCTGGGCATTTCAGCCGGTTGCGGCACTGCGCTCTGCCCGGAAATCGACCTTTGCGTTCCGCAGGCCACACCATCGCCATCGGGGTCATTGCGCGGGTGATACCCAGGACCGCCCTCAACGAATGGCCCCGGCACAATGGTTTCAATCGCGCCGCACCCGGCCAGGGCAATCAGGTGCAGCAAAGCTTCTTCGTGCCTATACTCAGACGTCCGCAGATAGACCCCCACGACGATACCCATAATCGTCACCGGCAGCATCAGGACCATGAGGAAAATTCGAACCGGGGATAATGCGCGTTTCCGCTGCGCCTCTGCCCGTTTTTGACGCCGCGAAACCTTGGGGGCAGAAGATTCCGTTTCAGGGGTGGGTTTTCTAAACTGCATGTCCCTCTGTTACCCTCGATTTGTGGCGAAACCGAGACCCCAATTGACCCGGAAACAAGCCCTCGCACAGGGAGGGCACAGGGGGTATCTTATGCTTGTTTCAAACAGCTAGAACCACGCACATCATGAGCCAATCCAGCCCATTTCACCCGGTCGATGAGACCGCCCGATGTTTGACTCGCGATCTGATCGAGGGCGCAACCTATGGTGCGCTTGCCACTTTGCGACCGGACTTAGGGGTGCCTTCGGTGTCACGCATCGCCCTGGCCACGGATGACGCGGGCAGCCCTATGACCCTGATTTCGACATTGGCGGATCATACAGCCGCCTTGCGTGCCAATCCGGTCTGCGCGTTGCTAATCGGAGAACCCGGCAACACCGGCGACCCGCTGACCCATCCCCGATTGACATTGCATGCCACAGCCACGTTCGTTGCCCGTGAAAGCGCCGAACATGCCAGCTTGCGGTCGCGGTATCTGACCTTGCGACCCAAATCGAAACTCTATGTCGATTTCACCGATTTCAGCTTTGTGCGTTTCGCCATTTCAGACGCCGTTCTGAACGGAGGGTTCGGCAAGGCCTGGCGCCTTGCCCCCAACGATTTGCGGCCTGATCAGCGCACCACGTGAACCGCACAGGCGGCGTGACGGACCACGTGGTTTGTGGTTGAGCCCAACAAAAGATCCTGCATGCCAGGCCGGTGTGAGGCCATGATGATCAGGTCAGGCTTGTGGGATTCCGCCCAGTCCAGAATGGTGCGCCCAGAATGCCCTTCGATCACCACACCCGTCGCATTGGACAGCTTGGCCGCCAACTCATCCAGCTCGCCCTGGACCGCCTTGCGGGCCGCGGTCAGATATTCCGGCGGCATGTAGGAAATCGCGTAGTTCGGAATATGCTCGACCACATGCAGCAGTGTCACCTGAGCATCTGGTGTTGCCAAAATCTCGGCCAGTTTCAGCGGGCCGGAGATATCCCGATCGGCATCAAATGAAATTGGAACAAGAATGTTGTGATACATGGTGAGCCTCTACTTTCTTCAGCCACCATACCTGATTTTATCGATTAAGGTTTTGATACAAGTCAGGAACTGCCAAAAGTTTCGGCCACGTCATACATCACCGGCTCAAAGCTTTTACACATCTCGTTGATCTTGCGATTGCGATCGCGCATTTCCGGCGTTCGCAACATTGCCAGAAAATCCTCACGACGGTTCCATTGGGAATAGTTGGCAATCCGCGTCTGCGCATCGTTCACATGCAGCCCTGCGGAAACAAATCCCGGCTGTTTCGAGATAAACTCGGCGTAGGCGTCGGTCAACGCATCCAACAGATCGTGGCAGGTGCCCGGTGTCATCTCAAAAGTGGTGATGACAGTCTGGACGCTCGCGGTCTTGGAAATCTTCGGCATCTGGAATCTCCCTTTTCTTTTGCAAGCTTAACACAGGATTTGGAAAGGTCTTGTGTTTCCTTAAACGACACGTCGCCTTGGATTGGTTTCCAGAAAATAAACAAAACACTAACCAACCGTTAACCATGCTTGCGGAAACTGCGTGCATGTTCCGGATTCTCGCTTTTCTGGTATTGCTGCTTGCCGCAGCCCCGGCTTGGCCCGGCGCATGGCTGCGTGAGAAGGACGCAGCGTTCACCGCGGCCTCGGTCACTGCATTCAAAAACCGTGACGGCAGCTATGATTACAAAACGGCGCTTTATGCTGAATTCGGATACAGGCCGAACCTCACAATCGGGGTGGATTTCGAACAAAGCCGGGATTTCTACGGCCACGCCCTGTTGTTTGCCCGGGTTCCCGTGGCCGATTTCAACAAATGGGGGCGTTTCGCGGCCGAGTTCGGGGCCGGTGCACACCACAAGCAACTTGACGCCTGGGCGATGTACAAACTGACCCTGTCCTATGGCAAAGGGTTTCAAACCGGTTGGGGCAACGGTTGGGTTGCGGTCGACACGGCTCTGGAAATTCGCACACATGACGCGGTTTATCGCAAACTGGATATCACAGCGGGCCTTTCGTCAGATCGATTGCTCAATCCTCTGATACAGGTGGAAACGGCTTATACCTCTGGACACTCGTTATTTTGGAGGGCCAGGCCCTCGGTCATGATCCGTGCGCGCAACAAAGGGCCCACCTGGGTGCTGGGCCTTGAACGCAACGATGCCCGCAACGATACGGGGTTGAAAATCGCGCTTTGGGAAGAGTTTTGAGACCGGTGAAATGGCCACCCTGCAAAAGGGTGGCCATCCCAGTTGTCAGCTTTCCATACGAATGAGGGTCGAGACTTCTCCGCGGACCGCCTCGGGCCAGCGCAAGTTGATCGCGTTTCTCGACGCACCTTGTTCTAACTGCACATAGGGGGTGGCATAGGACACCGCGCCGAATGTATTTCTCAAAGCTCCCAATGCCGTAACCGCGTCGCAACTACGCGCATAGCCCCCGAAAGGCAGCTCTCCGGCTGTCTGAACGGACCAGGCTTGCGCCGCAGTTCCTTGCGTATGCGTGACCCGCAATGGGTTCGCAACTTTTTGGTCAACGCCGTGAAAGGTATTGTTTTCAAACATCACATTGCGATGCGCATAGTTGTTCATACTGGCAAATGAAGTGTCCACCCGTTCCACCCGCGTGATACCACCGCTTGTTGCGCGGAACTTATTTCCGGTCACGATCACACCGTTCAGGAAGTGTCCTGCACCATGGGGACGAACAATGAGGTAAGTGAACCAGGGCGGGGCCTCGCTGGAATAGAAAATATTGTCGGTAATGGCCATCGAGCTGAAGGAAAACCCGGTTGTGTAAACCGGATCTGCGTCCCGTTCGTTGGTCCACAGGATCGAGCAATTGTCGATATAGTTCCCCGAGATTGTCGAGCTGTTGTAAGTGCCGATCATAACCAACCCAGGGCTGCGCACACCTTGTGGAATGCTGTCGCCCTGAAAAAAGTGATTGCCGAGGATCATATTGTTGGTGCCACCCAAAACTGCAAAATGGCGGAACCGTACGGCCCGGTTGTGGCGCAGTTTGACGTCGTTGGCCGTCGCGTTCAGCGCGATTGACGAACGGTCTAGAACATTAAAGGATTCTTCGGTGGACAAGAACTGACACGTGTCGATCAACATGCCCTGACATCCGGTGCCAATAGACGTGATCCCGCGATCTTTGGGGCGGCTGACAAAACAGTTCGCCAATGCAAAAGTGCTGCCTGACGGGGCCAGACGGATCGCGCTGCTGCGGCCGTTACATTGGAATTCGATCTGCTCCATTCCAAATTTGCGCAGCGTGCTGAAACCGCTGAAATCCAGCAGGTACTTGAAGGACAGGAACGTGAATGTCTGCGTACCAGACGCATCGTAGAGTGGCGCGCTGAGCGTGATTTCACCCGCGCCGTCGTTCTTCGAACGCACGTAAATCTCGCGGCCGACCCCGCTCCCCTGTACCAGACAACCAACCGGAATATTGGCCACATTCGCCACGTTTACCAACCGGGTGGGATCGTTCGGGTTGTAGGTCGCGACCGATGTAAAGGTTTCGGTATCCCAGGCCGTACTGCTTTTGACGTCGAACTGTCCGTTGCGGATCACACGGCGCGTTGAGAATCCGGTTTGCCGGTTCGGAACAGCAGCGGCCATATCGATGGGCTCGGTTACCGATACCTTGCGCCCACCCATATCCAGCGATTCATGGTCAGAATTGTTCAACAACGCCTGAAACGCCTTTTTAAAGGCCCGCATTTCATCACCAAACGCATTGATATAGGTCGGCAGATCAAAATTCTTGGTCAGCAGCAGCATCTTGTCATCCGGCATCGTTACGGTGCCTTCAAATTCGATCTCGGATGCCACCGACGTGTTTTGCGCCAGCAGATAGGTCCCCTCGGGCACGAAAATGCGACGACCATTCGCAGCCTGATCCGCGGCCTCGAACGCAGCTGAGTCATCCGTCACGCCATCCCCGACCGCGCCGAAATCGCGGACATCGACCAGACTGATGAGATTGCGAAGGAACACACCGGTGACATCCGAGATCTCGATATCATCTACCCGGATCACCGCCCCATTTGCGCCGTCGATATCCAGACCGAAATGCCCGTAAAGGGCTTGTACACCCCATGGCATATCCACGCCAGGGCGTTGACCGGTGCCGACAATGGCCGTGATCTCGTGCACAGTGCCATAGCCCGAAAGCTGCGTGGCCGGGCCTTGCTCGACCACACCGGTAACCTGAACATCCCCGGCACCGCCAGCCCATCCGGCGATACGTACCTCGGGCAGCGGGCCGCTGATGGCTTTGACCCGAGCCTTGATTTGCAGGTAACAGCCCGGCAGCAACGGCGTCTGCCCCATGTAACGCAGGCGCTGGGTGGTGCTGACTTTCAGGATTTCCAGACAGCCCGCAAAATCCGCATCCGCCGGAACAAATGCGCCGGTGCCCGATCCGTCATAGGTAGGCGAGCCGGGCGTCCCGTCGCCGCTGGACCACACATTCAAACCATTTGCGAAAGCAGGCGGCGTGAACACGATACCGTCGGTGATTGCCTTGTTCATAGAAATCCCTTTCCCAATCGCGCAGCATCAGCGCGCATAAACCCAGTGCCCGGAGACACACGCCCCGAACGCAAAAGCCTGAGTACCGAAAAGGAATTAACCGCCGCTCATATCACCGTGACGGTGGTGTTGCATCAAGCTGCCGGATCAGAATTGCCCAGCAGTTGCACGCCATTGATCTTCCAACCGTTGTCCATCTGCACCATCTGATAGTCCAGGATATGCACCCTGCCAGCGTCATCAGTGATCATGACCTTTTGCCACAGCGCCCCGGCCACCTCGCGCAATTCCAGAAAACGAACCTCCGCCGGACGCCAGACCATCGGATAGCCGCGCCTTACCATGACGCCGAAATTCTCGGGCGTTTGAAACAGTTGCTGGATATTGGGGCTGGCAAAGGTAAAGGCGGTGGCAAAATCATCAGCCTCAAACGCCTTAATCTGCGCCGCGATGTTTTTCTCGATCTCGGCGCTTTGGGCAAACGCGCCCGAGGCCAAACCGGCGCTGAGGGATAGTGCAAGCAGTATTCGACGCATGGGGCCACCTCCTGTTGAAAGAGTAGCCCCACGCGGTATCAGGTCAAATCAGACCAGCTCACCGGCCAACGCCTTATCGATCAGCGCGATCGTTTCCGGCACGCCGTACAGCGCGATAAAGCCGCCAAAACGTGGGCCCTGCGAGGCGCCCAGCAACACCTCATACAGCGCAGTAAACCAACCCCGCATGGGATCGAACCGCTCTCGCCCGATCGAATAAACCACCGATTGCAGCGCTTCATCCTCAATGGGGCCGTCATAAGCTTCCAACGCAGTTTTCAGTGCCTCCAACGCTTCACGTTCCTGATCCGTCGGGGCGCGGTGCTGACGTGTTGGTTTGACGAAATCGTTGAAATAGCGCACGGCAAAGCCAGCCGCCTGATCCAAATCCGGATGCGTTTCAGCGGTCGCCTCAGGCGCATAGCGGCGAATGAACCCCCACAACGCCTCTTTATCCTCAGCCCCCGAAACGGACGCGAGGTTCAACAACATCGCAAACGGCACCATCAGCGTGGATGCAGGAACATCACCACCATGGATATGCCAGACGGGGTTGTTCAACTGCGCCTTCAGCTCCTGCCCCGGATAGGCTCGCAGCTGTTGATGATACTCATCCACTGCCTTCGGGATTACGTCAAAATACAGCCGCTTGGCCGTTTTCGGTTTCTGAAACATGAAGTACGACAGGCTTTCAGGCGCGGCATAGGTCAGCCATTCCTCCATCGACAAGCCATTGCCCTTCGATTTGGAAATCTTCTGGCCCTGCTCGTCGTTGAACAGCTCATAGCTCAGTGCCTCGGGTGGCTTCTGGCCCAGCGCTCCGCAAATCTTGGACGACTGCGTGACCGAGTCGATCAGGTCCTTGCCCGACATCTCATAGTCCACACCCAGAGCAGCCCAGCGCATCGCCCAATCCGGCTTCCACTGCATCTTGACGTTACCGCCTGTGACCGGGATTTCGACCTTCTCGCCGTCAGGTTCCTGATAGACGATCGTGCCCCTAGCGACATTGCGCTCCAGCGTCGGCACCTGCAGCACGTGCCCGGTTTTCGGGCTGATCGGCAGGAAGCACGAATAGGTCTCGCGCCGTTCCGGCCCAAGCGTCGGCAGCATGATCTCTTGAATTTTGTCGAAGCGCTCCAACGCGATCAACAGCATCTCATCAAACCGACCGCTGGTGTAGTAATCCGTGGCCGAGGCGAACTCGTACTCGAACCCGAAACTGTCCAGGAAATCGCACAGCATCGCATTGTTGTGCTGGGCAAACCCGGCATGGGTGCCAAACGGATCGCGCACCTTGGTCAGCGGCAGATGCAGGTCTTCTTTCAGCTCTTCCTGCATTGGCACGTTGGTTGGCACCTTGCGGAAACCGTCCATGTCGTCCGAGAAACAGATCAGCTTGGTCGGGATGTCACTGATTTGTTCAAAGGCGTGACGGACCATCGAGGTCCGTGCAACCTCGCCAAATGTACCGATATGCGGCAGACCCGACGGGCCATAGCCGGTCTGAAACAGCACGTATCCCTTTACCGGAGCCGCTTTCTGATAGCGTTTGAGCACCCGGCGCGCCTCTTCGAAAGGCCAGGCCTTGGACGCAATCGCGGTTTCACGCAGTTCAGACATTTTTAGACAAGCTCCATCGGGGAAAACAGCGCCGGTCACCCTATGCAACCGACCGGACCCTCCTATTGTGCCGGTGCAGCATGAGTCAATAAAGCGCTGGTTTTTTCCTGTATGGAAGGCTGATCTATATGGTCAACTGGTCCAGTTTGGCCGCCCAGATGAAATCATTCTCGCTTAGACCACCAATTTCATGCGTGGTCAGTCTGACATCCACATAACCCCAGCCAAAGGTGACATCCGGGTGGTGCCCCTGCTGATCGGCGAGCCACGCGCAAAGATTGGCCAGATAGGTCGCCTTGGCGAACCCTTTGAACTTGTAGTGACGGCTCAGTTCTTTCGCATCAGCGTCCAGATGCCAATCGGGCGAAAGCTCCGCCATGTGCGTGTTCGCCTCATCCCGCGTCAAAGCTGGAACGCCACCTGAACAGGGCACACAGGTTCGGTCCGATAGGCTGCAGGTTTCTCCTGTTAGTGTCATGATCCGTTCACTCCGCTGCGGTTGCCTTTTCCGGGAACTTGTTTGGCAACAATCCCAGGAATTGTGCCTGTCGCACGTCTGCCAGCAAATCGCGGTCGGCGGCGGCAAAAAGTTCCTCGGGTGAGTTTAGCACGAAATAGCCCATCTGGTGCATATCGATCCGATAAGGCGTGCGCAGGATCGTCAGCACATCGAACGGATCCCGATCAGGAATGCCGCTTTCGACGGCATAGACAAGCTCTGTCGGCGAGGACGCCAACCCCGACCCCAACGCCTTGATCACACCATCCTGACGACGCAACCCAAATTCGATCGAAAACCAATACAGTCGGATCAGCCAGGCATAGTCCTTGTCATCAGCCTGCACGCCTGCCTTACCGATGGCATGGCTGAACGCCGCAAAGCGTGGATCGCTCAGCAGCGGGGTATGACCGAAAATTTCATGAAAAATATCCGGTTCCTCAATGTAATCGAAATCCTCGCGTGACCGAATAAAGGACGCAGCGGGAAACACCTTATCTGCCAGCATGCCAAAGAATGTCTTGAACCCGATAAGCGCTGGCACAGGCTGAACCCGCCAGCCGGTCATGTCCAACAGCCGTTCCGAGATATCCGCGCAAGAAGGCACGCGGGTCTTTGGCAAGTCGAGCCTTTCCAACCCTTCAAGATACTCTCGCGCCATATAACGCTGTACGTTCTCTGCTTGCGCAGCATAGAGGTCAGCCCAAACGGCGTCCTCTTCTTCTGTATAGGCGATATGGCCGCGTTCATCGGCCACTTTGGCGATGTATTTGGTCGACTTTGGCATCTGCATTCCCTCCGCAGGAAAAGTATAGCCACGCGATTTGAAGGTTTTGATTTGGACAATCGATGGTTTCGGATTATTTTGGCAAATATATATCGAAAGGTGACAATTTGTGAAACAAACCATCCAACCTGCTGATATCGCCATCCTGCAAGAGCTGCAGACCAACGGCCGCCTGTCTATGCAAGAACTTGCCGACCGAACCGGTCTTTCCGCCTCGCAATGTTGGCGGCGCGTACGCGATCTTGAGGCATCCGGGGTGGTATCAGGCTACATTGCGCAGGTGCGGGCCAAATCGGTCGGGCTGGACGCCATTGCCTATGTTCACGTCGCATTGCGCGATCACCAAGAGGACAGCATCAACTCATTCCTGCGATTGGTCGAAACCGAGCCGCAAATCGTCGAATGCGCCTCAATCACCGGGGACCACGACTTTATCCTAAAGGTTTATGCCAAGACGCCCGAGGACCTTGAACATTTCATCATGCAACGGCTGCTGAAATCCGGCCTTGTCCGCGACACGCGCAGCAATTTTGTGCTGCGCCAGACCAAAACGCGCGGCCCGTTGCCCATTCTCTGATCGGTCAGGGGCAAAATCCGTTGAACCTGCCCGCCAGCCCTCCTATCGTGCGAGCGCAAAAGCCCAATCAGGACGACACCATGACCGAACAAGTACCCCACCCGATGTCCCCACAGGATTGCCTGGTTGCGATCATGGTCGCGGTCTCTGCATCGGATGAAACCATTCGCACGGCCGAGCTGGTCAAGATCGAAGGCGCCGTCAACATGTTACCTGTCTTTGCCGAATACGATATCGACCGCACGCGCCGTGTATCTCAGACGGTGTTCGACCTGTTCGAGCAAGAAGACGGGCTGGATGCACTTTTCGGCCTGATCCGCGATAACCTTCCCGAGCGGCTGAATGAAACGGCCTATGCGCTGGCTTGCGATGTGGCTGCTGCGGACGGGTCGCTTGCGGAAACCGAACTGCGCCTGCTGGAAGAAATCCGCTACGAGCTGAGCATTGACCGTCTGCACGCCGCAGCGATCGAGCGAGGCGCACGGGCGCGCCACACGACCTGATCCTAGCTGCCCTGTAACGTTCCCCAACGTTCGATCAACGCGCGTTGCAGCTTGCGCGACCTGTTGTTCCAGCTGCGCGCGCCTTCCGGACGCTCGCGCAGCGCACGGGGAATGGTCGCGCGGTGATCAACGTCAGCGGTAAAGATGGCAAAAGCCAATTCGGAGCCATCCGGTGCAGTTATGAAGCCGCCCAATCCCGACACGAAATTCAGCGTCCCGGTCTTTGCGTCTACTTTGATCGGGTGATCCTTGACCGGCCGTCCCTGACGGTCCGCCAGGGTAAATTTCTTGAGCAAGGGCCGCAGCGCGCCATCTTTGCGCGCCACCACCAGCGCGGTAACCAAATCCGCGGGTGCAACGCGCGACGCATCGCCAAGCCCCGAATGATCCACCATCGCAATCCCGGTCACACCATAGGTCTCGACCGCCCAGCGATTCATTTCAGCGGCGGAATCGGCGAGGCTTTGCATATTTGCTCCGCGGGCTTTCGAAGCCGTCATGCCGACCATTTCCGCCGTTATGTTGGTCGAGTATTTCAGCATACCGCGCAGAATACTTTCCAGCGGATCACTCTGATGCACCACCAAAACAGTGCCCTGCGGGGGCTGCCGCGTGATCTGTACGCGCCCCAGCACAATGCCATTTGCCCGCGCCAGAGTACGGAATACATCCCCCGCATAAAGCGCAGGTTTGCGAACGGGCAGCCAACGTGCGCCACCATTGCCCAGCGCACCGCGGGCAACGGTCCAGCGATCCTGCCGCGCACTTGGCTGATAGGTGTATATCGGCAAACTGCGCTTTTCGACCTGCATCGACGCCATATCCACAGACGGAGTATATCGGGCGGTGCGCGCATCCATACTCACGTCATAACTGGCACCAGCGCGCTTCCATTCGAAATGGACGCGATTGAAATTGAGTGAGATGCCGCTGATGGCCGGGCTGTAACCCAGGTGATCCGGCTGCCCGGGGTCAATGCTAAACACATAGGGCAACGCTCCGTCATAGACCTTGAAGGCCCCGCGCACCTCGGTGATTCCGGCCTCGCGCAGATTGGCGGCCATCGTGGCCAGATCATCTGTGTCCAGCAACGGGTCGCCGCCCCCGACAAGGATCAGGTCACCATTCAACACGCCATTCTCAATCGGCCCATCCGCCATCAACGCGGTTTCAAACCGATAATCCGCGCCCAGAACATCCAGCGCATAAAGCGCGGTCAGCGCTTTGGCGACACTGGCGGGCGGCAAGCCTTGATCGCCGCCAAACGCCTCAACCTGCGTACCGGTCTCTGCATCAGCGACTGCAAACACAACCTCTCCGCGCAACCCGGCGGACTGGATAAGGCGCTCTGCCCCGCTGGGCAGGTCCCCCCGCAGCTGCGGTCGCAAGGATTGAACAGGCGCGTCGGCCAACGCTGAGCCCGACGCAATAGAGGCCCCTAGGCCCGCAAGAAACAAACGACGCGAAATACGATCAACCATGGGTCAATTAAAATCCCAGAGATCACAGGCAAACAACCACTGAATGTGATTATGCCCGCATGGGGGCTATTCAGGCAACACCCCTCCATCCCAGCCACCGCGTGTGCGAATCTCGGTCGAGCTGACATCGACCATCGGTACATTCACGAAACACCACGCCGGTGCCTGCGCCCGCCCCAGCAAATGCCGCGCTTGGCCGTCAATGCGATATTGAGCGTAAAGCCGCGCCGCAGGCGACATCCGTGCCGAGATCCGATCCCCCGGCCGTGCGACAACCCCCACCGGCACGCTGTCCATGATCAGCCGCCAATCCTTCCAGCGATGAAACTGCGCCAGATTGTCCGCGCCCATCAGCCAGACAAACCGCACCTGCGGATAAAGTTTTTGCAAGGCCGCCAGCGTATCCGCCGTCGCCCGCGTCCCGGTCAGCGCCTCGATATCCGTCACCTCGACCTTGGGGTGCTGCGTGACGTCCCGCGCAGCCTTGATGCGCCGCTGTAGCGGGGCAGGTCCACGCGCCTTTAACGGATTGCCCGGAGACACCAGCCACCAAACCCGATCCAGCCCAAACGCCTTCATCGCTTCAAGCGAGACATGCACGTGGCCGCGATGCGGTGGATCAAAAGACCCGCCGAACAGACCAACGACCTGGCCAGGCCGTGCATATGGAATATCGCTTCGCAACATCCTTTGCTGATGTTCAGAACTGAAGCGGCTTGTCAATCAACCGGTTGCACCAGATCGCCCAGCCGGACCCGTCCGGACCTGATGACCTCGGCGCACCATCCCCCGTGCCCACGCACGGCGGAATAGCCGCCCTTGCCCAGCGCCTCCTCCATCCGGCTGCACGGCGCGCAGATGATTGTAAAGCGCAATATAGCCCCGCCAACCTGCACCTCACGCCCCTTGAGCGCCGCCAGATTGATCCCCGACACGACCAAGTTGCGCCGTAGGATGTCGGCGGCAATCGGCCCTTGCCCCAAATAGGAACCAATCGCCGCCAGATGTTCTTGCTGGATCAGAGTCACAGCCCTTTTGCCAGCGCGACCCCGGTCGCCCTCTAGGCCGTCGGCTGAAATCATAATATTATCAACCGCGCGCATTTCTTTGCAGCGCTCAGGTCGCAATCCAATCCAATCGACACAACCCGGCTTGGCCCAGCCAGCTATCAATTCCGCCAAATTCGACATTTTAGCTCCCACTCAGCGAATAGATCTAACTAAATTCGACGCCATTAGAAATTCACAAAACCACCAGCTTGCCCCGCCCGCCCCGCTTAGATATCTAGCGTTTCAACCCAATTTCCCCGACCCAAAGGACGCGACATGGCCGCCTATCAATATGTCTACCACATGCAGGGTGTCTCAAAGACCTATCCCGGTGGCAAGAAGTGCTTTGAAAACATCCACCTGAGCTTTCTGCCTGGCGTGAAAATCGGTGTTGTCGGCGTCAATGGCGCGGGTAAATCGACGCTGATGAAGATCATGGCCGGCCTCGACACCGATTTCACTGGTGAGGCTTGGGCGGCTGAGGGCGCCAAGGTTGGCTACCTGCCGCAGGAACCGCAGTTGGATGAATCGCTGTCAGTCCGCGAAAATGTCATGCTGGGCGTGGCCGCGAAAAAGGCCAAAGTCGACCGGTTTAACGAGATCGCCATGGAGATCGCCGAGAATTACTCGGACGAGCTGATGGAGGAAATGACCACCCTGCAAGACGCGATCGATGCGGAAAACCTGTGGGATCTCGACAGCCAGATCGACGTCTCGATGGAGGCGCTGCGTTGCCCGCCGGACGACGCCAACATCGCCAACCTCTCGGGTGGTGAGAAACGCCGCGTGGCGCTGTGCAAACTGCTGCTCGAAGCGCCCGACATGCTGCTGCTCGACGAACCGACCAATCACCTGGACGCCGAGACAATCGCATGGCTGCAACAGCACCTGATCGACTACAAGGGCACCATTCTGATCGTCACCCACGACCGGTATTTTCTGGATGATATCACCGGCTGGATCCTCGAACTCGACCGTGGCCGCGGCATTCCTTACGAAGGCAACTATTCCGCGTGGCTGGAACAAAAGGCCAAACGGTTGGAGCAAGAAGCGCGCGAAGACAAGTCCAAGCAGAAGACCCTGCAGCGCGAGCTGGAATGGATGCGTCAGGGCCAGAAGGCCCGTCAGGCCAAATCCAAAGCCCGGATCAACGCCTATAACGAACTGGCCGAACAGTCCGAACGCGAAAAGCTTACCCGCGCCCAGATCGTCATACCCAACGGCCAGCGCCTTGGTGGCAAGGTGATTGAGGTCGAAGGCCTGTCGAAACACATGGGCGACAAGCAACTGATCGAAGGTCTGGACTTTGCCCTGCCCCCCGGCGGCATTGTCGGCGTCATCGGCCCCAACGGCGCCGGTAAATCGACCCTGTTCAAGATGCTCACCGGTCAGGAACAGCCCGACAGCGGCACCATCACGCTAGGCGACACGGTTGAGCTGTCTTATGTCGACCAGTCCCGCGACGACCTGAAAGACAACGACACCGTGTGGGAGGCGATCACCGGCGGTGCCGAGATCATCCAGTTGGGCGACGCGCAGGTCAATTCCCGCGCCTATTGCTCGTCCTTCAACTTCAAGGGCGGCGACCAGCAGAAGAAAGTCTCGCTGCTGTCCGGGGGTGAGCGAAACCGCGTCCACATGGCCCGTCTGTTGAAAGAGGGTGGCAACGTCCTGCTGCTGGACGAACCGACCAACGATCTGGATGTCGAAACCCTGCGAGCGCTAGAAGACGCCCTGGTCGATTTCGCCGGCTGCGCGGTGGTCATCAGCCACGACCGTTTTTTCCTGGACCGTATCTGTACGCATATACTGGCCTTCGAAGGTGATGCCCATGTGGAATGGTTCGAGGGCAACTTCGAAGATTACGAAGAGGACAAGAAGCGTCGTTTGGGACCAGATGCGCTGGAGCCCAAGCGGTTGAAGCACAAAAAGTTTGCGCGATGAACGGTTTCATCGAAGCACGTATAGACAAATGGATGCGCAGCGTACGCAAAAGGCTGGCCCCCCGGCGTTTGAAGCGCATCCCGCAAAACGCGCCGGAAAATTGCGTCATCGTCGCCAGCAATGGCCGGTCAGGTAGCACAATGACCTTTCTGGCCCTTGCGGATTCGCTAAGGGACGTTGATAGGGAAGCTGCGAAAAAATCGAACTTCATCGCCCGGCTGGACGACGCAACATTTCACGCGCCTTGCGTGTACAAGACACACGATTACCCTCAGCCCCTCTCTTCATGGCCCGAGAACACTCGGGTCGTTTTTTGTTTTGGGTCTGCTAAGGATTCCGCGTTTTCCGTCTATTCCGCGCTGGACAGATACGGTGCAGATTGGATCGACCTGCATTTTCATCACCTGCATGCCACCGGTACCTATGACGAACTGTTTCAGCGCGATGTGCTGCAGCAGGCGCGGCAGATCAAGGAATGGGTGACATATGAAGACGTCCCTGTTCTGTGCGTTCACTATGACGCGCTTTGGGAATATCAGGAAACCATCTCGCGCTTTACCGGATTGGACTTCAGGCCCCCTGAACGGCGCGAGCGTGTGCCAAAGGACATTCCGGCAGAACTCAAAGCTGCAGCCGATCTTGTTTACGATCCGATCGACGAAGTGATCGAACACCTGCCACGGTGTTTTGTTGCGTCAAAACAATACCGAATGACTGTCGAAGAGCTACCGATTTCCAACTGAAGACCGCAGATCAAAGCACCCTGACTGGATGTTCGACGATGCATCACCCAGGTCAGACCAGCTTGGCAATTGGAAAAAAGTGGGTCAGGTTGCAACTGTTGGTCACATCACAGCCGCAGCAGACGAGTAACAAAAGGACAATATTTGTGAGAGTGCTTTTCTCAAAGGGGCTTGTTTTCATATCCAAGCCACGCTGTGGTTCCACATCAATCCGCAGACATCTGGGCCCTTTTCTTTCAAAGGATGACGGTGATTTTGCTGTCGATGTGGCCAAAACGGTCGAGCATTTTCACCCGCATGATACGGCGCCCTATGTCAAAGCAAAGCTGGCAGAGTTGTACCCGGATCACCCAAAGCTGACCTATTTCATGACCATCCGTAATCCGGTTGATATGCTCTGGTCATATTATCGGTTTTTCGACCTGATGCTGATTGTCTCTACAACTATCAATCCGATTGGAATGAAAACTCGACAATCGACTTTGAAGAATGGATTCAATTCGGCAAAGTTGGCAGGAACCCTGCCTGGCAGGAACTTGCGCCCAAATGGATCTCGACCCAGAACCTTCCCCCGCTCAGCCTAGAGGCACATGCCATCGACCGCGCAGGCGTCAACCACGTCAAAAACGTGTTTCAGCTTGAAAACACTGAGAAACTGAACAGGTGGCTAACCAGCAAGCTGGAAAATCGCAGATTCCCAGCTTTGTCCGAGGCTTGGCGGTCTCGCAGACTTAAGCCACTTTCCAGCGCCAAGAACAAACAAAAGGCGCTTCCACACGTTAATCAATCGGATGGGGTTGGAAAGGCCGCAAGTGATCAACGACCCGTTGTTCTGTCAGACCAAAGTCTGAAGGCGATCCGAACAATGTTTCCTGAGGAAAGCAAGATTTACAAGATTTGACTCGCCCTTAACCGAACGGCCAATTGCCTACTGAAGGATATTGCCTTCAGCACTCTCTTGCCCTGCGCTTGTGCAAATGTCATATCTGACGGGCACACGTTTTTCTATTTCGACCTACTGTCTCCTTCTACGGCGCTCAGTCTATCGATACAGACAACGACGCCGGGCTGCCGCAACACCGTGGGCAGCACTAAACAGGAGACAACGGATATGCCCGCAGGCACCGTAAAATGGTTCAACACCACCAAAGGCTATGGCTTTATCGCACCCGAAGATGGCGGCAAAGACATCTTCGTACACATCTCAGCTGTCGAGCGTTCGGGTCTGACCGGCCTGGCCGACAATCAGAAAGTCACGTACGAGCTGCGCTCGGGTCGTGACGGCCGCGAAAGCGCCGACGACATTCAGTTGGCGTAAGTCAATGAAAGGGCAGAGCATTTCTCTGCCCTTTTCCTTACTGGACGACCACTTTTGCGTTTGACCACCGTCCGCAAGTGTGTCCCGGCGAATACATCACAAACAGGTTACTTCTCTCCGGCGATTGACCAGATCGGCTATCATTCCGACATTAGGGTCAAGATTTTTGTGTTTTGTTGAAGAGAGCTGCCATGTTCACGCGCCGTACTTTCCTGACAGCAACTGCTGCCACCAGCCTTTTGCCCGGTGTTGCAATCGCAAAGCAAAAAGCTGTCGAATACGATCCCACGCCGCAATACGTGCGGATCAAGAAAGAGTTTTTGCCGGGTCAGTTGCTTGTCGTTCCCCGGTCCTTCTACCTCTACTACGTTACCGAACCGCGCAAGGCGGTCCGCTATGGGTGCGGGGTGGGTAAAGCGGGGTTGGAATTCACCGGCACCGCCACGATCGACGTCAAGAAGGAGTGGCCGACCTGGCGCCCGACTGATGAGATGATCGAACGCGAACCCGTCACCTATGCCAAGTTCAAGGACAATGACTATGTCCAACCTGGTGGAGGCGACAATCCATTGGGGGCGCGGGCGCTGTATTTGTTCCAGAACGGTGTCGATACCTATTTCCGCATTCACGGCACCACGCAGCCGCAAACCATTGGGCGGGCAGCATCCAACGGCTGTATTCGCATGCTAAATTCACATGTGGTCGATCTGTATGAACGTGTGCCCATCGGCACCGTGGTCACTGTCGTCTGATCACTGCCGGGTGGCGTTCACAAGCTCCAACACGTAAGGACCTAGGTTCTCAACGATCAAGGACACACCTGCGGCATTCGGATGAATGCCATCTGATTGCATGTAGTTGCGGGCGGCGTCGGGATCGCCCCCGGCTGTCAGCCCAGCAAAGAAACTGGGCGCATAACCCGTTTCATACGCTGTCGCCAAGTCGGGATAGATCGCGTCAAACGCTTCTTTGTAGTCCGCCCCATAATTCCCCGGCGCTTGCATGCCGACCAGCAGGATATCGACCTCCGAGCTGTCTGCCACTTTTACAATTGCCTCAAGATTACTGCGCGACACTGCCGGATCGATCCCCCGCAGCAGATCATTACCGCCTAGCGCCACGATCATACCATCCACGTCCGGCGTCAAAGTCCAGCCCACGCGCGCGGCGCCTCCGGCTGTGGTATCGCCGGATACACCGGCGTTGATCAGGCGTACATCCGCGCCTTGTGCCGTCAACCACCGGTCCAACTGCGGTACAAACCCGTCCTCTTCCGGCAACCCATAGCCTTGTGTCAGGGAATCGCCTAAGGCTGCGATTACGACCTGTTCGGCTGTGGCCCCAAAACCGCAGCAAACAAATATCACCGACATCAAAGCCTTGCGCACCATCAGAACCGCTCCATATCCCATTTGACCGCCTTCATTTGGAAAGACCTATGACGACACCTGTTCTTTCGCTCCAAAATGCCGCTTTGTCGCTGGATGGCAATGCCGGGCGGGTCAATATCCTACATGACATATCCCTGACCGTAGCCAAAGGCGAGACACTGGGGCTGGTGGGGCCGTCCGGGTCGGGCAAATCCTCGTTGTTGATGCTGATGGGCGGGCTGGAACTGGCGACGGCGGGCAAGATCACCGCCCTTGGCAACGATCTGACAGAAATGGACGAAGACGCCTTGGCCCGTTTCCGGCGGGACACGATGGGGGTGGTGTTTCAGAACTTCCACCTTATCCCGACCATGACCGCGCTGGAAAACGTGGCCACGCCGCTGGAACTGGCCGGCCACAGGGATGCGTTCGACAGCGCCGAGGCCGAACTGGAAGCGGTCGGCCTGTCCCATCGGCGCGATCATTACCCGGCGCAATTGTCGGGGGGTGAACAACAACGGGTGGCGCTAGCCCGGGCATCGGCCCCGCGACCGCAGATATTGCTGGCGGATGAACCCACGGGAAATCTGGACGATGCAACTGGTGCCGCCATTGTCGATCTTCTGTTTGGTCTGCGTGACAAACACGGCGCAACACTGGTTCTGGTCACGCACAGCCACAGTCTGGCGCGCAAGTGCGACAGGGTCGTGCGGTTGCGAGACGGAACGATTGCCGAAGACGTTCAGCAAGAGGCCGCGGAATGAGCCTGCGGCTGGCTGGCCGTCTGGCCCGGCGCGAGCTGCGCGGCGGCCTGCGCGGTTTTCGGGTGTTTCTGGCCTGTCTTGCGCTGGGTGTTGCCGCCATCGCCGCCGTTGGATCGGTGCGTCAGGCCATCCAGACGGGACTTGCCCAGGAAGGCGCTGCGCTTCTGGGTGGCGATGCCCAATTGGAATTCACCTACCGCTTCGCCAATGAGGATGAGCGTGACTGGATGGAACAGACCGCAACGGCTGTGTCTGAAGTGGTCGACTTCCGCTCTATGGCCGTAGTCCAGCAAGGCGAGGAAGCCCAGCGCGCGCTGACCCAGGTGAAATCGGTGGATGCGGCTTATCCGTTGTTGGGCACACCCGTGCTGGACCCTGACCAAACGCTATCCGCCGCTCTGGATGGTGATCAGAACCTGCCCGGAGCGGTCATGGATCCGGTGCTGATGGATCGGTTAGGTCTGTCCGTCGGAGACCGCTTTTCCCTTGGTACGCAAGAGTTTGCCCTGACCGCCGCCCTGATTCACGAGCCGGACGGGGCTGCCGACGGGTTCGGATTGGGGCCGCGTACTTTGGTACGAACCGAAGATTTACAGGCGTCGGGCCTTTTGGCGCCGGGGACGTTGTTTTCCACCAAATACCGGCTGGCTTTGCCACCCGATACTGACCTTGCGGCCTTGTCCACCACAGCACAGCAAAGTTTCGACAGTACCGGTATGCGCTGGACCGATGCCCGCAATGGCGCTCCGGGGATCGCGGAATTCGTCGCCCGCCTCAGCGCCTTTCTGGTTCTTGTGGGACTGTCGGGTCTGGCGGTTGGCGGTATTGGCGTCTCTGCCGCCGTCCGGGCCTATCTGAGGCAAAAGACCGAAACCATCGCCACGCTGCGCACTTTAGGGGCGGATCGCGCGACGATTTTGCAAACCTACATGATCCAGATCGGTGTGTTGTCCGGTATTGGCATCCTTATAGGCATAACATTGGGTGGGCTACTTCCCCTGCTACTGGCCCCGCTGATCGAAAGCCAATTACCTGTCCCGGCGGTCTTCTCGCTTTATACGCGTCCGCTGGCCGAGGCCGCGCTATACGGGGTTCTGACAGCCTTCCTGTTCACCCTCTGGCCCCTGGCCCGCACCGAAGAAGTGCGCGCCGCGACCCTGTTCCGCGATGCGTTGTCTTCGGCCCGCGCCCTCCCGCGCCCGGTATTCATCCTCGCGACTGGCATCGGGCTGGTCCTGCTGGTCGCATCAGCATCCTGGTTCAGCGGTTCGGCACGTCTGACACTCTGGACCAGCGGAGGGCTGGTCGGCGCGCTGCTTGTGCTGTCTCTGTCGGCTTTGGCAATCCGCAAGTTTGCCCGTTTCGGTGCCAAACCAGCACGTGGTCGCCCGGCCCTGCGATGGGCCTTATCGGCCATCTCGGACCCGCGCGAAGGGGCTGCGTCGGTCGTGCTGTCCTTGGGGCTGGGGCTTTCGGTACTAGCCGCCGTTGGCCAGATTGAAGGAACCCTGCGCAATGCTATCGCAGGCAATTTGCCGGACGTGGCGCCATCCTATTTCTTCGTCGACATTCAAAAAGACCAGATGCCCGGTTTTACCGAACGGCTGAACGCTGACCCGGCTGTCACCCGTGTTGAAAGCGCACCGATGCTGCGGGGGATCATCACCCAGATCAACGGACGCCCTGCCCGTGAGGTAGCTGGCGACCACTGGGTTCTAGACGGTGATCGGGGCGTGACCTATTCCGCCGCTCGGCCACAAAACACCCGCGTCACGGCAGGCGAATGGTGGCCGGATGACTATTCCGGTTCACCGCAGGTCAGTTTCGCGGCAGAAGAGGCCGAGGAAATGGGCCTGTCCCTAGGCGACGAGTTGACCGTAAATATCCTTGGCCGGGACATCACCGCCGAAATCACCTCACTACGCGAGGTCGATTTTTCAACCGCCGGCATCGGCTTTATCATGTCGATGAACCCTTCGGCGCTGACCGGAGCCCCACACAGCTTTATCGCTACCGTCTATGCCGAAGAACAGGCCGAGGCTGCCATTCTGCGCGATCTGGCCGGGCAATATCCGAACATCACCGCGATCCGGGTGCGTGATGCGATTGATCGTGTCTCGGGCCTGCTGGCCGGGCTGGCGGCGGCGACCTCCTATGGAGCGGGTGTGTCTTTGCTGACCGGTTTCTTGGTCCTGATCGGGGCCGCCGCAGCAGGCGAAACCGCGCGCCGCTACGAATCTGCGATCCTCAAGACATTGGGCGCAGACCGGCGGCGCATCTTGCTCAGCTTTGCGCTGCGTTCGATCTTGCTGGGCGCGGCCGCCGGATGTGTCGCCCTGCTGACCGGGATATTAGGAGGTTGGGCCGTGGCCACATACATCTTTGACACCGGGTTCACGGTCATCTGGAGTTCAGCCCTGGGTATCGTGCTGGCTGGAATCCTTGTGACACTGGGCGCAGGTCTGGTCTTTGCCCTGCGCCCACTGGCGGTACGCCCGGCCAGCATTCTGCGCGCCGCTGACTAGGATCAGCGCACGCAGGCCACCGGTTGCAGGATTTGCAAAAGCTGTTCGTTGTCACAGACCAGCGCATCCAGCGTGATCTCGTCCAGCGAGGCATAGAAAACCTCGGCAGCGTCGCTAAGCGCCACCCGCAAGCGACACGCATCGGTCAGTGGACAAGTATTGTCGGCATCGGCAAAACACTCAGCGATCGGCAAAGCGCCCTCGACATGGCGAAAAACCGACCCGACGCGAATTTCGTCAGCTGGGCGCGCCAGAGACATACCGCCATTGCGACCACGCTGGGTGCTCAGGTAATTTAGCTGGCTCAATTGATTGATCACCTGTGCCAGATGGTTTTCCGAGATATTGCACACATCCGCAATCTCGGCCTTTGTCACCAATCGATCCTGATGCGCCGCACAATACATCAAAAGGCGCACTGCTATGTTTGTCCGTTTGGTAATCCGCATGTTGGCCTCCCAAATTTCAAGGTGGGACCTTATTGCATGTCTGGCAAAAAAGCGGTTTGACATACATCAATCGCTTAGAAGGACATGTAGGCGCATGGCGGACCCTTATTTCTTTGGCTATGGCAGCCTTGTGAACCTTTCGACCCATGATTTCCCCGATCCGCACCCGGCCCGGTTAAAGGGATGGCGGCGCGCCTGGCGCCATACCGATCTGCGCCCGGTGGCCTTTCTGACCGCAGTGCCGGACCCGGATTGTGAGATTGAGGGGATGATAGCCCATGTCCCGAAAAACGACTGGGCGGCGCTGGATGAACGGGAGTGGGCCTATGATCGGGTTCCAGCCACGCAGGCGGTGACACACTCTCTGACACATGACGTTGAAATTGCCGTCTATGCGGTGCCGCATGACCGTCATACCGCACCCAGCAACCACCACCCGCTGATACTCAGTTATATAGACGTGGTTGTGCAGGGTTATCTGCGTGCCTTCGGACCCGATGGAGTGGATCGGTTTTTTGCAACCACCGATGGTTGGGACGCGCCAATCCTGAATGATCGCGCAGAACCTCGGTATCCGCGCCATCAGCAACTAAAACCGGCAGAGACCGAATTGGTGGATGATCGTTTGCAACAGGTTTCGGCACAAGTGCTGCAGACCGGCCAACAAAAAAAGGCAGGCGGTTTGCCTGCCTCATTCGTGTTCTAGGCTGATTAACACCGGATCAGGTACATTCACCCGCGCGCGCGAATCACCTGCAGCAACGGCAGCAAGGTCGCCATTTCCGGGCCCCGCTCCATGCCGGTCAGCGCCTTGCGCAACGGCATGAAAAGGCCCTTGCCCTTGCGGCCGGTGGCCTCTTTCACCGCCTTGGTCCATGCGCCCCATGTTTCACCATCGAAAGGCCCTTCGGGTAGCAGCGCAACGGCTTCGGCGATAAACTCACGGTCCTCATCCGCGATCAAGGGTTCAGCCCCGTCGCGGCACAGCTCCCACCAGCCTTTCAGATCGGCCAGGGTGGTGATGTTTTCGCGCGCCATCGACCAGAACTGCTCGGCCAAGTCGGCTGGAACGCCTGCGTCGGCAACGGCGTCGGCCACATCGGCCAGCGGCAGCGATTGCAGGTGCTTCGCCGTCAGCGGGAACAGGTCCTGCACGTCGAACTTGGTTGGTGCAGCCCCGAAACGGTTTACATCGAATCCTTCGATCAGTTCAGCCATGTCCGAACGCAACTCAACCGGATCGGACGAGCCCAGACGCGCCATCAGGCTCAGCAGAGCCATTGGTTGCACACCCTGTTCACGCAGATCGCGCAGGGCCAGCGTGCCCAGACGCTTGGACAAAGCCTCACCCTGCGGGCCGGTCAGCAGCGAGTGGTGCGCAAAGCGTGGGCAAGTGCCGCCCAGTGCCTCGATGATCTGAATCTGCGTCGCGGTGTTGGTCACGTGGTCCGAGCCGCGCACAACGTCAGTAACGCCCATTTCGGTGTCATCCACCACTGACGCGATCGTATACAATACCTGACCGTCCCCCCGGATCAGCACCGGGTCAGACACCGAGGCCGCATCGATTGAGATGTCGCCCAGAATGCCATCGGTCCATTCGATCCGCTCATGATCCAGCTTGAACCGCCAGACACCATTACCACGCTCAGCCCGCAACGCGTCTTTCTCAGCCTCAGAAAGGTTCAGCGCGGCGCGGTCATAAACTGGCGGCTTGCCCATGTTCAGCTGTTTCTTGCGCTTCAGGTCCAGCTCGGTCGGCGTTTCAAACGCCTCATAAAACCGTCCCATCTCACGCAGTTTGTCCGCAGCTTCGGCATAACGGTCCAGCCGTTCGGACTGGCGCTCGACCCGGTCCCAATGCAGACCCAACCATTCCAGATCCTGCTTGATGGCGTCGACATATTCTTCCTTCGACCGCTCGGGATCGGTGTCGTCGATACGTAGGATAAACGTACCACCTGCCTTACGGGCGATCAGATAGTTCATCAAGGCGGTGCGCAGGTTGCCCACATGGATATAACCGGTGGGCGACGGGGCAAAACGGGTGGTGGTCATGGAGTTCTCCTGTTGGCGCGGCTCATGTCACAAAGGCGCGTTTTTGTCCAGCAGGGGTTTCAGGTCGGCTGTACCGGCCAGTGCCGATCAAGGTCCTTCAACCCGGCGCGGATCAGCTCGGAGAGCACATCCAGATCAATATCCGCCAGCTTGTTCACATAAAGGCAGGATTTGCCCAGTTTGTGTTTGCCCAGGCGCGTCAGGATATCCCCGAAATCCGCATAACCGGGCATGATATAGATCGACAGCGCGGATTTACGTGGGGAAAACCCGGTGGCCAGAAAATCACCCTCGCGCCCGGATTTATATCGGTAATGGTATCGTCCGTACCCGATCATCGACGCCCCCCACATAACAGGTGCAAATCCCGTCGCGTTGCGGAATACTGCATCCAGTACCCGTGCCTCCTCGGCTTTTCGCGTTGGCTGTACCGCCGAAAGGAAACTCTCAACGCTTTGCCCTGTTGGGACGGTTTTGTTTACAGATCGCGCCATGAACAAAATTTAACACGTAATGTTCAACCACACAGCCCATGTCTTGGGTGTATAGAGTGGCAAGTGACCCTCTCCGCCCTACCTAACATCCTGATATTCTGACAGGGAGATCGAAAATGACCATCAAATTGACTCGCCGCGCGGCCATGGGAGCCGCAGCAGCATTGCCATTCGCATCCGCCGCCGCCCCGGTTTTGGCCGCCGGGACCGAGACCAAGGCCAATTCAACCATCGCCAAATCCTTGAAGTTGGGCGACTTCACCGTCACCACATTGTTGGACGGTAGCCTGCCCCGTGACGGCGCCAAGGATATCTTTGGCGGCGGCGCTTCGGACGAGGATTTCGCCAAGGTCTCAGCCGACAACTTCATCTCGCCCGAGGTGGCGCAGTTCTTTTTTACCCCAACACTGGTCAATACCGGGTCTGAGCTGGTTCTGTTCGACACTGGCCTGGGTCAGGGCGGCATTCAGGCCGCGCTGGCGGATGCGGGCGTGACCCCAGATCAGATCAATACCGTTGTGATCACCCATATGCATCCCGACCATATCGGCGGTATGACCACGAACGACGCGCCGACCTTCCCGAATGCGCGCTATGTCACTGCATCGCCTGAATATGATTTCTGGGCCGCGCAAGACGCAGGCAACCGCGTCGGCGATCTGGTCGCAGCCAAAGTGACACCGCTGGCCGAAAAGATGACCTTTGTCGAAGACGGGGGCGAGGTTGCATCGGGCATCACCGCAGTCGCAGCCTATGGGCATACTCCGGGTCACACAGTTTACCACTTGGAAAGCAACGGGCAACGTCTGGTGCTGACCGCTGATTTGGCCAATCACTATGTCTGGTCATTTGCCCACCCGGAATGGGAGGTGCGCTTTGACATGGACAAGGCGGCAGCCACTGCATCCCGGCGCAATGTGCTGGGCATGCTGGCCGCCGACAAGGTGCCTATGATCGGCTATCACATGCCGTTCCCGGCGGCTGGCTTTGTCGAAACGCGCGGTGACGGGTTCCGCTTTGTCCCGGTCAGCTATCAGATGATGGGCTAAGCCCTAGTATCCAGGGTCCGGCCGCACCATTGAGCCATCCGTGAAACGGGACAGGCGAAAAGCGGCCGGATCGACGCAAGGCGTGGTTTCGGCGACCAGGTCAGCCATCAGACGGCCTGCTGCGGGGCCGATACCAAACCCGTGACCGGAAAAACCGGTTGCAATATACATTCCCGCCATCTCATCCACCCCCGAGATTACCGGCACCGCATCCGGTGTTACATCGATCATGCCCGCCCAGCTTTGTACAATCTCGGCCTGTTCAAGCGCCGGAAACGCATTGCGTGCTTTGGCCCATGCCTTGCGCAACACTTTTAACGACGGCTCGGGGTCCAGCACACGGTATTTTTCGAACGGCGTCACATCGGTTGGCAGCCAGGTCTGATCCTGCTGCGCCTCGGTGCGCCAGCGGCCCGACAATCGAAAGCGCAAAGACCGCCATTCCTGTTTAAAGGCAGGCAGGAACTGTCGGCCCAGACGAAAGCTATCGGGCACGATATCAACCGTATTCTCACGACCGGACGCGATGCTATAGCCGCCATCGGCACGCTTTCGCATTGCGAATTCATCCGCCCAAAGCGCTGTTTCAGGACCCTCGACAGGTGACGTGCGCAGAACCGTGTTCAGTACCTTCAGTTGCGGCAGATCAATCCCGGCATTCCCGGCAAACAGACGTGACCACGCACCACCGGCCAGAACCACATAATTACATGCCACCCGACCACGCTCGGTGAACACACCAGAAACGCGGCCATCCCTAAGATCGACACTGCGCACTGCGCAATTGGTCATCAGCACCGCCCCACGGTCCCGCGCCGCCTCGGCGATGGCGGGTGCGGCCCATTGCGGCTCGGCCCGACCGTCCTGCGGCATAAAAAGGGCGCAATCAAAATCCGCTGCAGTATCAGGCAGCATCGCGTCCAACTCACCCCCGGCCACCAATCTGGCACCGGTTTGCAACCCGTCGACATGGCGTAGCCAGCGTTCCAGATTTCCGCTGCTGCGTTTGCCCGAGGCGCCAAACAGGATGCCTGCACGGGTATAACCTGTCTTGCGGCCGGTCCGCTGATCCAGTCCTTGCCACAGGTGCAGCGCCTCGACCATCAACGGGATTTCCCGCGGGTCGCGCATACCCAGACGCACCCATCCCCAGTTGCGCGAGCTTTGCTCGCCCGCGATCTGCCCCTTTTCACACAGCAGCACCGAAGCACCGCGTTCAGACAGTTCCAACGCGGTGGACGCGCCGATTATGCCGCCGCCGATGACAACGACATCCACGGTTTTGGGCAAGTGCAAATCAGGTTCGACGGGGGTTGGCTTGGGGCCGGGCATCAACCGCTCTTATTTCATGGCTCGAACCGCTATGAAGGCCCAGAGCGAGCGCACAGGCAACGTGCCTTGTGCCGCAGGGGTGATGATTTTCAAAAGTTGTGGCGAACACGCCAATAGGCGCGAGAAAACACGCGCCATTCCGTCCGGATTCAACTGGAAATTAAGCCGCGCCGCGCAACTCTGCCAATTTCTGGCGCAGGGTCGCCCCCAACCCGCTGTCTTTCGTCTCGACCTCTTCATCCATCTCGGCCTGATGAGGCAGTTCAGGAAAGACGGTCGGTGCTTTTGTGGATTTCACCTCAGGCTCGGGGTCTTCGGGCTCATCCTCGCGAAGAAGATCCGCGATGGCAGAATCCAACTTAGCTTCGTCCAGAACCCGCGCCTCGGACTCCATTGATTTGTACCTCAACGGCGGGTGAAGCGGTTTGTCATATCCCTCATACATAATAACACCAAATCGTTAACTCAGACATCCAACACCAAGTGCGCCACAATTCGATACTTTCGAAATAAGGTCACACCGCCCCAGATGGGGCGTGAATTAAGCTAAAATGTGGCAAAAAAATGTCTCAATTTCAAGCCATCTATTCCAAGAGAGGCTGGAAAATTAGAGTGTTATCGGAAAATTTGAAACAATGCTCACCCCTCTGGGCAAACTAGCCTAGCGAAGGAGACAATCATTTATTCCTTAGTTGGTTCCAGAGCAGTTCAGCCTTTGTCCCGCCAGCGATTCACAATCGGATAGCGGCGATCCAGCCAGAAAGCCCGATGTGTCAACCGAGTTCCGGGGGCGGACTGAAAGCGTTTGTATTCGCTGATATAGATCAGATGCTCGACCCGCCGCGCATCAGCCTCGTCAAATCCGGCAGCGACACAATCGGCGATCGAGCCTTCACGATCGACCAGAATATCCAGAAGGGCATCCAAAACCGGATAGTCGGGCAGGCTGTCGCTGTCCTTTTGGTCCTCACGCAGTTCGGCACTGGGCGGTTTGTCGATGACCGAAGGGCGGATCACCACACCTGCGGGCCCCATCATCCAGTCGCGATGGTTTGCATTGCGCCAGCGGCAGGTCTCGAACACACGGGTTTTGTACAAATCCTTGATCGGGTTATAGCCGCCGTTCATGTCGCCGTAGATGGTGGCATATCCCACCGCGACCTCGGATTTGTTGCCTGTGGTCAAAAGCATCTCACCAAACTTGTTCGAGATCGCCATCAACAGCAATCCGCGCAAGCGGGATTGGATGTTCTCTTCGGTCAAATCCGCATCACGCCCAGTAAACAGCGGGGCCAAGGTCTCGGTCACGGCTGCCCTGCTGTCCGAGATCGGCACATAGTCATAGTGAACGCCCAACGCCTTGGCGACGGCTTCGGCATCGTCCAACGACGCCTGACTGGTGTATTCCGAAGGCAGCATCACACAGCGAACATTCTCAGCGCCAATGGCATCCACTGCGATAGCCGCGACCAAGGCAGAATCAACGCCGCCCGACAAACCCAGCAGCGCTTTTTTGAACCCGGTCTTGCCCATATAGTCGCGCAAGGATTGCACCATGGTGCGATAGTCCTGCTCCCATTCGTCGGGCTGCGGCACGATTTCAGCGGGCACGATGCGCCAGCCATCATCGCCACGCTCCAGATCGATCTGCGTCACGGCCTCGTCAAAGACAGGCATCCGAAACGCCAGCTCTCCGCCCGGGTTCAGGCCAAACGTGGCCCCGTCGAATACCTGATCGTCCTGACCGCCAACCATGTTCAGATAGATCAGCGGCAGGCCAGTCTCGACCACGCGGGCCACCATATGGTTCAGGCGCACGTCGTATTTGTTGCGGAAATACGGCGAACCATTGGGGATCAGCAGAAACTCGGCCCCGGTTTCCTCAAGCGTTTCGGCCACGTCCGGATGCCAGCTGTCTTCGCAGATCGGGCTGCCGATGCGGGTGTTGCCAACCGCATAAGGCCCGCCCAAAGGCCCGGCATCGTACAGGCGCACTTCGTCGAACACGGTTTCATTGGGCAAATGATGTTTCAACGACTTGCTGCTGATCCGCCCGTTCTTGAGGATCAGGTACGCATTAAAAAGATTGCCATCTTCTGCCCAAGGTCCGCCAATCGCCACCGCAGGGCCATCGGCGCATTGTTTGGCCAGATCCACGACCGCCGCCATCGCCGCCCGGTGGAACGCAGGCTTCATCACCAGGTCCTGCGTGTTGTAGCCGGTGATGAACATCTCGGGGAACGCCACCAGATCGGCCCCGGCCTCGCGCCCCTGCTTCCACGCGGCCAACGCCTTGGCAGCGTTACCGTCGATATCCCCCACGGTGGGATTGAGTTGCGCCAGAGTGATACGGAAACGGTCGGCCATTGTGCCCTCTTGCCCTCGTCAGTCTTACAGCCATTTAGCAGATCATTGCGCAAGTAAAAGGCAAATGCGGCAAAACCCGTTGCTCTGCCCCCACCGGTACCTTAGTTTTGCGCAAAAGGATGAACACTGGGCAGGCAGGACAGATTATGAACGCTTTTCGCATTTCCATTGCCGCATCAGCAATCGCTCTGATCGCTGCAGGTGCCGCCGCGCAGAACGGTCAGGTAATCACCACAGACGATGAAGTTGGCGGCGTCTATGAAGGCACGTTCGAAAACGGCCTGCGCCACGGGACCGGCACGTATCGCCTGCCTAACGGATTCGAATATAGCGGCGAATGGGCCGAGGGTGAGATTCAGGGCAAAGGGATTGCCCGTTATGTCAACGGCTCGATCTACGAAGGCATGTTTGTAAAAGGGCAACCCGAAGGGCGCGGCAAGATCATCTATGCCGACGGCGGCAGCTATGATGGTGAATGGGCCGACGGGTCGCTCAATGGCGCTGGCATCGCGATCTATGCCAATGGCGCGCGCTACGAGGGCAATTTCAAAAACGCGCGTTATCACGGCAAGGGCGTGATGACGGACCCCAGCGGCTTTAGCTATGACGGGGACTGGGTTGATGGTGTCAAACAGGGCAGTGGCAAGATTACCTATGCCGAAGGCGGTATCTACGAGGGCGAAATCAAGGATGGTCAGCGCCACGGTCAAGGCAGCCTGACCCTGCCCGACGGGATGACTTACGTCGGCGATTGGGTCGAAGACCGCATAACAGGCTCCGGACGCATGACCCTTGTCAACGGTGACGTCTACGAAGGCGAACTGATCGAGGGTCGGCGGCAAGGCAAGGGCAAGATGATTTATGCCAATGGCGACGTCTACGAAGGCGACTATGCCAACGATCTGCGCCATGGTCAGGGGGCCTATACCGGCACTGACGGATTTGCATACACCGGCGAATGGACCGACGGGCTGCTTGAGGGTTTAGGTGAGATGACCTATCCGGATGGCTCGGTCCATGTCGGCGATTTCAAGGCTGATCTGGCCGAGGGCAAGGGCCTGATCACCTACCCCGACGGCTCGACCTATGATGGCGATTGGATCGCTGGCGTGATTGAAGGTCAGGGTATTTCCACCTATCCCAACGGCACGGTCTACAAGGGACAGTTCAAAAACGCCAAACCGAGTGGCAAGGGCATTCTGACTTCTGCTGACGGGTCCAGCTATGACGGGGATTGGGCCGATGGTCTGCGTCAGGGCAAGGGCTTGTCCACGTATCCCGATGGCACCACCTATTCCGGCGAGTTCAACGCAGGCAAACGCCACGGGCAAGGTGAAATCGTCATGGCCAACGGGTTCAGCTATTCTGGCCAATGGACCGAAGGCAAGATCACCGGTGACGGGATCGCCACATACCCAAGCGGCGATGTTTACGAGGGCAGCTTTGTCGACGCCAAACGGCACGGCAACGGCACAGTGCGCTATGCCAACGGCGAAGAGGAAACCGGTGTCTGGGAAAACGGCGCATTGGCGACATCGAACAGCACAACCCCTGAGACGGATACAACAGACACCACCGATTCGGACGGCTGAACCATCACCACGGCACGGGGTCTCCGGCCGAATCGAAAAACCCTCCAGTTTCGGCTGGGGTTAAATGCGCCATCACGGTCAACAGGTTCTCGGCGGCTTCATCCGGTGCAACAGCGGGATGACGTCCCAGGTATTTTCGGGTGAATTCAGTTTTCACGGTGCCGGGATGCAGGGCAACGCAGATCGCTTGCTGGTGGGTACGATGCAGTTCGATCGCCCCCGTATGTACGATCTGGTTCACCGCGGCTTTCGCTGCGCGATAGCTGACCCAACCGCCCAGCCTATTGTCCCCGATGGACCCGACGCGTGCCGATAGCACAGCAAAAATCGCCCGGCGATCCCGCGGCAGCAGGCGTGATGCATGGCCCAGAATCAGCGCAGGTCCGACAGCGTTCAACGCAAACTGGTCCATCATTGTCTGTACTGTGACCGCACGCATTGTCTTTTCCGGGGCCGCCCCGTTGATCTCTAAAGCGCCCGAGGCGACGAGGATCAAATCGAAGGGGCCGGATAACTTGCCCAATACGCTCTCAATACCGGCGGGATCGGTTAAATCAAACCCGTCCGTAGACCGCGACAAGGTGGTCACCGCCGCGCCCTGCCGCCTCAGGCGGTGACATACCGCCTGACCGATTCCTCCTGACGCGCCTATGATCAACGCTGTTTTCATCACTAACCACCTAGACGTCCTGTTACGCGGATCAATACGCCACTCTTGAAAGAAAGCCCTGCAACAGCAGTTAAGGCGCAAATGGGTCTTTTCATTCTGGGCGGGCTCTGTATAAAATCCGCCCCATGATCAACCGCGCAGATATCCCTTTTGCCGACACCGCCCTGCGCGGTGCGTCTCTGCGTGGCCTACTGATCCTAATCCGCCTCTGAGCGTGCCATCCGGCGCGCCCGCTCAGAGGAGGACGCCCGCGCGCCATAGGCTTTAGGACAGAAGAAGAAAGAGAATCCCATGACCAACGTGACCGACCAAGACCGCGTCTTGATCTTTGACACCACTTTGCGCGACGGCGAGCAAAGCCCCGGCGCAACCATGACCCATGACGAAAAGCTGGAAATCGCAGAATTGCTGGATGAAATGGGCGTCGACATCATCGAGGCCGGTTTCCCCATCGCATCCGAGGGCGATTTCAAAGCGGTATCCGAGATCGCCGAGCGTTCCAAAAACAGCCGCATCTGCGGCCTGGCGCGTGCCAATTTCGCGGATATCGACCGCTGTTGGGAAGCCGTCAAGCACGCCGGGAAGAACCGAATTCACACGTTTATCGGCACCTCACCACTGCACCGCGCCATTCCGAACCTGACACAGGACGAAATGGCCGAGAAAATCCACGAGACTGTCAGCCACGCGCGCAACCTGTGTGAAAACGTGCAATGGTCGCCGATGGATGCAACGCGGACCGAGTGGGATTATCTGTGCCGCGTGATCGAGATTGCGATCAAGGCCGGCGCCACGACGATCAATATCCCAGACACTGTGGGCTATACGGCCCCGATGGAATCGGCTGACCTGATCAAGCGCCTGATCGAGACGGTGCCGGGTGCAGATGAGGTGGTATTTGCCACCCACTGCCACAACGATCTTGGCATGGCGACGGCGAACTCGCTTGCCGCTGTCGCGGGCGGGGCACGTCAGATTGAATGCACGATCAACGGCCTTGGCGAACGCGCTGGCAATACGGCGTTGGAAGAGGTCGTTATGGCGCTGCGCACCCGCAACGACATTATGCCGTGGAACACCGGCATTGATACGACCAAGATCATGCATATCTCGCGACGCGTTGCGACGGTGTCGGGCTTCAACGTGCAGTTCAACAAGGCCATCGTTGGCAAGAACGCCTTTGCCCATGAAAGCGGTATCCACCAGGATGGCATGCTGAAGAACCGCGAAAACTTTGAGATCATGCGCCCCGAAGATATCGGCCTCTCGGGCACGTCCTTGCCTTTGGGAAAACACTCGGGCCGTGCGGCGTTGCGCGACAAGCTGGAAACGCTGGGCTATGAGGTTGGTGACAACCAGCTCAAGGATATCTTCGTGCGGTTCAAGGATTTGGCTGACCGCAAGAAAGAGGTGTTTGACGACGATCTTATCGCATTGATGACGCTGGATGACGAAGACGATCATCTGCAATTGGTGTCGATGAAGGTGACCTGCGGCACTGGCGGACAGGCGGAGTCGACGGTCGAGTTGGAAGTGGACGGCAAGGATACGATCGCAACCGAACACGGCGACGGCCCGGTGGATGCGACCTTCAAGGCAATCCGCGCGATCTTTCCGAACAAAGCCCATCTTCAGCTGTATCAGGTGCATGCAGTAACAGCGGGCACCGATGCCCAGGCCACGGTGTCAGTCCGTCTGGAAGAAGACGGCATGATCGCAACGGGTCAATCGGCCAACACGGATACGGTTGTGGCTTCGGCCAAAGCCTATCTTCACGCCTTGAACCGCCTGATCGTACGCCGTGAAAAAACCGGCCCCGGTGCCGACGCACGCGAGATCAGCTACAAAGACCTGACCTAGGGGCAATGGCTCCCGCACCCGCGGCGGCCCGGCTTCGCCGAACCTTCTTGGGTTTTGGGCCCGGCAGCGCGCCAAAGGCGCGCTGCCGGGCCCAACTCGGTTGGCTGCATCTTTGATGCGGGCAAGCGAGGCGGGAGCATTCTGGAATTGACTGTAGACTGTGTTCAGAGCGCCTTGAACAACTTGGTCAACCGGGCGGCTTCGTTTTCCAGACCGAATGGTGCATTGACGATAAACATACCTGAACCGACCATGCGGTGCCCTTCTCGCACCGGGTCAAACCGAACCTCGTGGCAAAACGCCTTAGGTAGATTCTGCGCCTTCAGCGCCGAAACCATGGCCCGGTGACGGTCATCCGTTAGAAGCGGATACCACAGGGCAATGACGCCAACATTCCACTTGCGATGCAGTTTGGCGATGATGCCGGGCAGACGATCATATTCCGATTTCACCTCGTAGCTTGGGTCGATCAGCAACATCCCTCGCCGCGGCGTCGGCGGCAGCAGGGATTGCGCCAGTTCGTACCCGTCCTGTTGGTACACTTTGGCTCCATAGGGTGACATCGCCATAGCCAAAGCCGCGTGTTCCTGCGGGTGTAGCTCCGCAAAGTGCAAACTGTCCTGATCGCGCAGCAAACTGGCCGCGATCATCGGAGAACCGGGATAGGCCACGCTCCCCTGTCGCTGCTGAACCGCCGCAATTGCCCGGCTCAGTGGATGATCCGCATCGAACCAGTCGGCCTTTTGGGCTCGCCCGATACCCGCCGCCGCCTCGCCCGTGCGCAGTGCCTCAACCGCATCCAGCTTATACAGCCCCCGTCCAGAGTGGGTTTCAAGGTATGTCAGCGGCTTGTCTTTGCGGGTCAAATAATTCAGCACCCATGCCAATAATGCGTGCTTTTGCACATCAGCCAGATTCCCGGCGTGGTAAATGTGTTGATAAGAGAGCATATTGCCTTCTAAAGTCCCTCTCAATAAGGCGGAAAGGTGCTGATTGTCGCGGAATCAGCCCTTTAACCGGGCGTATTGACACCCTATAAGTCATCCGTCCCGGAACCGTCGAGTCGCGGGCAGTAGAAAACCGACATACAGGATCAGGGGAATCATGGGGATCTTTGGCAATCTAGGCGGCCTGTTCACAGCGGACATGGCCATCGACCTTGGGACAGCGAACACGCTGGTTTATGTCAAAGGACGCGGCGTGATCCTGTCGGAACCGTCCGTTGTCGCCTACCACGTGAAAGACGGTGTGAAAAAAGTGCTGGCCGTGGGCGAGGATGCCAAGCTGATGTTGGGCCGGACGCCGGGTTCGATTGAAGCCATCCGCCCGATGCGTGAAGGCGTCATTGCCGATTTCGACACCGCCGAAGAGATGATCAAACATTTCATCCGCAAGGTGCATAAGCGCTCGACCTTTTCGAAACCCAAAATCATCGTCTGCGTTCCACACGGCGCAACTCCGGTTGAAAAGCGTGCGATCCGTCAGTCGGTTCTGTCCGCAGGTGCGCGTCGCGCCGGATTGATTGCGGAACCTATTGCTGCCGCGATCGGTGCTGGCATGCCAATTACTGACCCGACCGGCAACATGGTCGTTGATATCGGCGGCGGCACCACCGAGGTGGCCGTTCTGTCGCTGGGCGACATCGTCTATGCCCGTTCAGTCCGTGTGGGCGGAGACCGGATGGATGAAGCCATCATCTCGTATCTGCGTCGCCAGCAGAACCTGCTGGTGGGTGAATCGACCGCCGAGCGGATCAAGACCACCATTGGCACCGCCCGTATGCCCGATGACGGCCGCGGTCAGTCGATGCATATCCGTGGCCGCGACCTGCTGAACGGCGTGCCGAAGGAAATCGAAATCAGCCAGGCGCAAGTGGCCGAGGCATTGTCAGAGCCAGTTCAGGCGATCTGCGAAGCCGTCATGACCGCGCTGGAAACTACTCCGCCCGATCTGGCTGCGGACATCGTGGACCGAGGCGTCATGCTGACCGGAGGTGGCGCGCTGCTGGGCGACCTGGATCTGGCCCTGCGCGAACAAACCGGGCTGGCCGTGTCGATTGCTGATGAAAGCCTGAATTGTGTGGCTTTGGGCACCGGCAAGGCGTTGGAATATGAAAAACAGCTGCGCCACGCGATTGACTACGAAAGCTAAGGCGCGCACCCTTTAAGGGACAACACTCGGGCAAGAGCAGCACGGGAAGGTAACCTGTGGCAAAGGACCGATCACAGCGCGACGAATACACCACCCCCCTGCGCCGTTTGCTGTTGGGGATTGTGGTGCTGTGCCTGCTTGCCATCTTTCTGGTCTGGCGGATCGACAGCCCGCGCGTGGAACGGTTCCGCGCGCAGGTCGTGGACCGGGTGGTGCCCTCGATGGAGTGGGCAATGGTCCCGGTCACCGCCGTGGTCAACCTGGCCCGCGATTTCCAAAGTTACCAACGCCTGAGCGAACAGAACCAGGAGCTGCGCAGCGAGCTGCGCCTGATGCGCGCCTGGAAAGAAGCAGCACTTCAGCTTGAACAGGAAAACGCCCGGCTGTTGGATTTGAACAACGTGCGTCTCGATCCCCGTCTGACCTATATCACCGGGGTCGTGATGGCCGATAGCGGGTCACCCTTCCGGCAGTCGGTTCTGCTGAATGTGGGGGAACGCGACGGTATCACCGATGGCTGGGCCACAATGGATGGGATTGGTGTGGTCGGGCGCATTTCCGGCGTGGGGCCGGACACGGCACGGGTGATCCTGATGACTGATGCCTCCAGCGCGATCCCTGCCACAATCCAACCCTCTGGCCAGACCGCCCTGATCACCGGCGACAACACGTCCGCACCGGCGGTCGAGTTTCTGGAGAACCGAGAGCTGGTCCGCCCCGGCGACCGGGTCGTAACCTCGGGCGATGGTGGCGTGTTTCCCGGCGGTTTGCTGATCGGTCAGATCACTGCTGATCCCGGCGGTCGCCTGCGGGTGCGCCTGTCAGCTGATTTTGAACGGCTCGAATTTCTGCGGGTGCTGCGCTATCAATCAGCGCCTCAGATCCGCGATACGGGTGATATCGTCGGTCCACGAAACCCCGAGGCCGCCCTGACCCCGTCCGAGGTCGGCGATGGATAACGCAACCTCACAGCTTTGGTCCAAGCGTGGGCTGTATCTTATACTGGCCGCCCTTGTGCTATTTCTGCACTTGCTGCCACTGGACACGAAACCGGACCGCTGGCCATTTCCCGACTTTTTGATCGCACTGACTTTTGCCTGGGTATTGCGGCGGCCCGAATTTGTACCGACCCTGCTGATCGCCTTCGTCATGCTGATGGCTGATCTGTTGTTACAACGCCCGCCCGGCTTGTTGGCCGCGCTCGTAGTGTTGGGCTCGGCTTATCTGCGCTCGGCTGCATTTGGAATGCGGGATTCAGGTTTTGTTAGCGAATGGTCCACCGTTGCGGTGGCGATCACGGGAGTTTTCATGCTGAACCGTGTCATTCTTGCTATTGTGTCTGTACAACAAGCGGCATTGGGGCCTGTAGTGATACAAGTGGTTCTGACAATTGCGGTTTATCCTTTGATCGTTCTGCTTAGCCAGAACGCGCTTGGCGTGCGGCGCGCAACCGTGGCCAATACCAATGCCGTGGGGGCACGGGGATGAAACAGCGCAAACCCAAAGCCCCGAGCCTTGCCTATAAACGCCTGCCTCGTCGAGCATTGCTTTTGGGTGGGTTACAAGCCGCCTTCATCGGCGGGCTCGCCGCCCGGATGCGCTATATGCAGGTGGATCAGGCCGATGAATACCGCCTGCTGGCCGAGGAAAACCGGATCAATATCCGCCTGATCCCGCCAACCCGTGGACGGATCTACGACCGGAACGGCGAGATCATCGGCCAGAACTCGCCCTCATACCGTATCGTCATGGTGCGCGAAGATGCCGGTGACGTCGATCAGGTTATCGCCAAGCTTTCAGAGCTGATCCCCCTGACGGCAGATGAGATTGAACGCGCCAAGACCGAAATGCGCCGCTCGGCCCCGTTCCTGCCGGTCACGCTGGCCGATCAGGTCACGTGGGAGGATATCTCGAAGGTTGCCGTCAACGCACCCGCCTTGCCCGGTGTGATCCCCGAAGTGGGACAGACAAGGCAGTACCCGCGCTATGAGGATTTTGCCCATGTCGTCGGCTATGTCGGCCCGGTCAGCGATTATGACTTGAGCCAGATCGAAGACCCTGAGCCGGTCCTACGAATTCCGCGGTTCCAGATCGGCAAGGTCGGGCTAGAGGCCAAGCAAGAGATTGCCCTGCGCGGCAAAGCCGGGGCGAAACGGGTCGAGGTCAACGCCACTGGCCGCGTGATGCGTGAACTGGACCGGCAAGAAGGTGAGACCGGGGCCGATCTGCAGCTTTCTGTCGATGCAGATCTGCAGCAATACGCGCAGGCACGTCTGGCCGGGGAAAGTGCCGCCGCCGTGGTGATCGATTGCGAGACCGGCGATATCCGTGCCATCAGTTCAGCCCCCAGTTTTGATCCGAACCTGTTCGTGCGCGGTATCTCCGTCGGCGACTACCGGACACTGACACAGGACAATTACCGCCCGCTGGCCAACAAGACGGTTCAGGGCACCTATCCGCCGGGCTCGACCTTCAAGATGATCACCGCCATGGCCGCGCTTGAGGCCGGGGTGATCGGGCCATCGAACACAGTCTACTGCCCCGGTCACCTGAAGGTGGGCAGCCGCCGCTTTCACTGCTGGAAACGCGGTGGGCATGGGACCGTTGATCTCAATCTATCGCTGAAACGCAGCTGCGATGTCTATTACTATGACGTAGCTCTGCGCACCGGCATCGACAATATATCAGAGATGGCCCGCATCTTCGGACTGGGCGTCAAGCACGATATCCCGATGTCGGCCGTAGCTGCCGGACTGGCCCCGAACCAAGAATGGAAAGAACGTGTTCACGGTGAAAGCTGGTTGGTTGGTGACACCGCAAACGCGTCTATTGGTCAGGGCTTCATGCTGGCCTCCCCCCTGCAACTTGCCGTGATGACAGCGCGAATTGCGACAGGGCGTGCGGTCAAGCCGCGTTTGGTGCGGTCCGTGAACGGGATTGAGCAGCCTTCCGGCGCTGGTGAGCCGCTGGCCGTCAATCCGAACAATCTGGAACGGATCCGCAAGGCCATGTTCTCGGTTTCGAATGAACGAGGCGGCACCGCCTATCGCAGCCGTATCATCGCGGATGACCTGCGCATGGCGGGTAAAACCGGCACCAGCCAAGTGCGCAACATCACCAAGGCGGAGCGCGCAGCCGGTGTGATCCGCAACGAAGACCTGCCATGGGAACGCCGCGACCACGCGCTGTTTGTTAGCTTTGCGCCTTATGACAATCCGAAATACGCCATAGCCGTGGTGGTGGAACATGGCGGCGGTGGGTCCAAGGCAGCGGCCCCGGTCGCACGGGACATCATGTTGCAAGCGCTCTACAACGGCACACCTCCGCTTGAAGCTTATCCGGCTGGCGACCGCGACCGCATCAAGGAACAGCAAAAACGGCTTGAGGGCGATCGCCGCCCCAAAGCGCGTCCCTCCGAGAAGGACCGCGCATGAGCTATCTTGAATATGCCGTCAAATCCACACCGTCGGGGTTCCGCAAATTCCTGTATATGAACTGGCCACTGACCCTGTTGCTGATCAGCACGGCAAGTGCCGGATTCCTGATGCTGTATTCGGTTGCGGGGGGATCGTGGATGCCCTGGGCGGAACCGCAGATGGAACGCTTTGGGCTGGGTCTGACAGCGATGTTCATCATCGCGCTGGTACCGATCTGGTTCTGGCGAAACATGTCTGTCGTGGCCTATCTCGGGTCAATCGTATTGCTTGTTTTCGTTGAGCTTTTTGGCACCATCGGCATGGGCGCGCAGCGCTGGATCGACCTGGGATTCATGCGACTGCAGCCGTCCGAGGTTATGAAAGTTGCGCTGGTTATGGTTTTGGCCGCCTATTACGACTGGCTACCGTCTCATAAAACGTCACGCCCGCTGTGGGTGCTGATCCCGGTGGCGTTGATCCTGATCCCCACGTTCATGGTTCTGAAACAGCCCGATCTGGGCACCTCAATCCTGCTGTTGGCGGCAGGTGGCGGGCTGATGTTTTTGGCTGGAGTCCACTGGGCCTATTTCGCCGCCGTCATCGCCGCTGTGGTCGGCCTGATTGCCACCGTGTTCAACAGCCGCGGGACCGAGTGGCAGTTGCTCAAGGATTATCAGTTCCGACGGATCGACACGTTTCTGGACCCGTCTACCGATCCGCTGGGCGCAGGGTATCACATCACCCAGTCCAAGATCGCTTTGGGATCGGGGGGATGGAACGGGCGCGGGTTCATGCAGGGTACGCAGTCGCGTCTGAACTTTTTACCCGAAAAACATACCGACTTCATCTTTACCACGCTGGCCGAAGAGTTCGGCTTTGTCGGTGGCATCACCCTACTGACTCTGTATGGCCTGATCCTGGTGTTCTGCCTAATCACCGCGCTCTCGACAAAAGATCGATTCTCATCACTGGTGACGCTGGGCATCGCGCTGAATTTCTTCCTGTTCTTTGCTGTCAACATGTCGATGGTGATGGGTCTTGCCCCGGTGGTGGGAGTGCCGTTGCCGATGGTCAGCTATGGCGGTTCCGCCATGCTGGTTCTGATGGCCGCCTTCGGCATCGTCCAAAGCGCCCATATCCACCGCCCCCGCTGATCCGAAAGGCCCCTTATGCCCGTGAACGTCCTGTTTTCCGCGCGCCCAGCCCAATGGCCGATCTATAAGCCTCTATTGACCAAAGGCCTGACCGAGGCCGGGGTAAACTTTCACCTGGCCACCGAGTTTGAACCGGATCAAGTCGACTATATTGTCTATGCCCCAAGCGGTGGGTTACTGGATTTCACCCCATACACCCGGCTGAAGGCTGTGCTTAGCCTGTGGGCCGGGGTAGAAAAAATCGCGGGGAATGCGACCCTGACCGTGCCGCTGGCGCGGATGGTGGATCACGGCCTGACGCAGGGTATGATCGAATGGGTGGTGGGCCACGTGCTGCGCCATCACCTCGGCATGGATCGGCACATCACCGTGCAGGATGGTGTCTGGACCCCTGCACCACCCCCGCTGGCAACCGGACGTCAGGTCTGTGTTCTGGGCCTTGGCGCGTTGGGCGAAGCGGCGGCGCGTGCGCTGTCGGCGCTGAATTTCGATGTCACCGGCTGGAGCCGCACAGCCAAGGATATCCCCGGTATCACCTGCCTGCATGGTCCCGACGGGCTGCGCAAAGCCTTGTCGCGGGCCGAGATCGTGGTTTTGCTGCTGCCTGACACTCCCGCCACCGTGAATATATTGAACGCCGACACTCTGGCCCTGCTGCCAAAGGGTGCTTGCATTATCAATCCCGGTCGGGGACCGTTGATCGACGACGATGCCCTGCTGGCGGCACTGAATGCGGGTCAGGTTGGCCACGCGACGCTGGACGTGTTTCGGGTTGAGCCCCTGCCTGCAGATCACCCCTATTGGGCGCATCCGAACGTGACGGTGACCCCGCATATCGCCTCGGAAACCCGACCCGAAACAGCAGCGCAGGTGATCTGCGAGAACATCCGCAGAGGTGAGGAAGGCAAACCCTTCCTGCACCTCGTTGATCGGTCTCTGGGGTACTAGGCCGCGATCAGGCCGCGCCCTTTCAGCAAGGCCTCAACCCCCGGCAACCGACCGCGGAAGGCAAGGTACAGCTCTTCGGCCTCGCGTGAGCCGCCGGTGGACAGGATATTTTCTTCCAATGCTTTGGCGCGTTCGGGGTCAAAGGCCCCTCCGGCCTCTTCAAACGCGGCAAAGGCATCGGCGTCCATGACCTCGGACCACATATAGCTATAATAGCCCGCGCTATAGCTATCGCCCGCAAAGACGTGAGCGAAATGCGGTGTGGCGTGGCGCATCCCAATGGCTTGCGGCATACCGATACTGTCCAGAACCTCAGCCTGTTTCGCCATCGGATCAGCCGGGGCATCGCCATCGTGGAACGCCAGATCGACCAGCGCCGAGGCGACATATTCCACCGTCTGAAACCCCTGATCGAAATTGGCGGCCTTGAGCACTTTTTCTAGCATCTCCTGTGGCATCGCTTCGCCGGTTTCGGCGTGGGTGGCAAATTCGGCCAGAACCTCGGGCACTTCCAGCCAGTGTTCATATAGCTGGCTGGGCAACTCTACAAAGTCCCGCGCCACGCTGGTGCCCGAAATGCTTTCATAGGTCACATCGGACAGCATCTGATGCAGCGCGTGACCGAACTCGTGGAATAGGGTCCGGGCATCGTCGTAAGACAACAACGCAGGATCGCCCTTGGCAAAGTTGCAGACGTTGATCACGACCGGCGCCTGCACTTTGGGGAACTTGGCCTGCGACCGCATCGCACTGCACCACGCCCCTGACCGTTTAGACCCCCGTGCGAAGTAGTCGCCTATGAATACGGCTATATGTTGCCCGTTGCGCGTGACTTCCCACGCGCGGCAATCGGAGTGATAAAGCGGCACATCCAACGGTGCGAATTCAAGCCCGAACAGGCGGTTTGCGCAGGCAAAGGCAGCCTCGATCATCCGATCCAACTGCAGGTAAGGCTTCAACGCGGCCTCATCCAGATCATGCTCGGCCTTGCGGCGTTTCTCGGCATAATAACGCCAGTCCCACGCTTCCAGCGGGCCGTTGACGCCGTCCTCCTGCATCATCTGCGTCAGGATTTCAGCATCGGCATCGGCGCGTGACTTGGCGGGACCCCAAACTTGCATCAGCAGGTCGCGCACCTTGTCAGGCGTGCGGGCCATTTCAGTTTCCAGCTTGAAACCGGCGAAGCTGTCATAGCCCAGCAGCTTGGCGCGTTCTTCGCGCAGTTGCAGGATTTCAGCTGAGATATTGCGATTGTCGGTCTCACCGCCATTGGCACCACGCACCGCCCAGGCCCGATAGGCCTTTTCCCGCAGGTCGCGCCGGGGCGAGAATTGCAAGAACGGCACAATCAGCGAGCGCGACAGGGTGACCACCGGACCCTTTACTCCCTTTTCCTGCCCCGCAGCGCGGGCGGTATCCACCAGGAATGCAGGCAACCCCTCAAGATCGTTTTCGGATAGCTCCATGTACCAATCACGTTCGTCGGCCAGAAGGTTTTGCGTGAAAGACGTTCCCAACGAGGCCAGCCGTGCCTTGATGTCCTGCATCCGAGCGTCCTTTTCGCCCTCTAGCGCCGCACCCGCACGGACAAAACCGCGATGGGTCAGCATGAGAACGCGGGCCTGTTCATCCGTCAGGTTCAGATCCTCCTTGCGAGACCACAGATCGGCCAGCCGTTGAAAAAGAGCCTTATTCGAAGAAATACCCGAGAAATGCGCCGCAAGTTTGGGCGAGAAGTCTCGTTGCAGCTCCTCTCGTGCCGGGTTGCTGTCTGCCCCTGCGACCGTGAAAAAGACCGACAACACCTTGTCCATCTGCTCTCCAGCAGCTTCCAGCGCTTCGACCGTATTGGCAAAGGTGGGCGCATCGGGGTTGTCGGCAATCGCGTCGATCTCGGCGTTATGCGCCTGCATGGCCTGCTCGAGCGCGGGGGCGAAATTGTCGTCTGAGATTGCGTTGAACGGAGCGATTTCAAACGGCGTGGTCCAGTTGGACAGGATCGGGTTGGTCATGCAAATCTCCTTTGCTGGTCAAGCTAGGGAGGCGGGCTGGAATGGTCCAGAGGTGGCGTATCAAATTCCGCGACAATCCAGTTTCGCGCGCCAGAAGCAGGGTGCGGTTTCAGGGGCTCCCGCCCCCGCAGCGCGCATCAAAGATGCGCCTTGGCGGCGTTGGGCCGGACCGCGCGCTGACGCGCGCAGCGGTTGCATCTAGTTTTTGGAACCTGCGCAAATGGGGCAATCTTCCCGACGTGATAGGGTGATTTTGCGACTTTCACCAAATAGCGCGTCGTAGATCAACATCTCACCGCGCAGAGCTTGCCCAGCCCCGGTGATTACCTTGATCGCCTCAACCGCCATCATTGAGCCTACCACGCCGGGCAACGGGCCAATCACACCAGCCTCGGCGCAGGAGGGGGCCAGACCGGGGGCCGGAGCCTGGGGGAAGATACATTGATAGCAGGGCGCACCATTGGCCGGGTCGAAGACGCTGAGCTGGCCTTCCCATTGTGACAGCGCGCCCGAGATCAGCGGCTTGCCCAGCGCGACAGCAGTGCGGTTTGCCAGATAGCGGGTGTCAAAGTTATCGGTGCCATCAAGGATCAGGTCAAAATCGGCAAACAGTTCAGTGGCGATTTCATCCGTCAGGCGTCGGTGATATGGCAGAACAACCACATTGGGGTTCTGCGCCAGCATCGCCTGTTGCGCCGAAAAGACCTTGGGCATGCCGATATCTGCGTCGCGATGGATAACCTGCCGTTGCAGATTGGCGTTTTCAACCTCGTCATCATCAATTACGCCGATAGTCCCCACCCCGGCGGCAGCCAGATATTGCAACGCAGGTGACCCAAGACCGCCAGCACCGATGACCAGAACCCGCGCCTGTTTCATCTTTTTCTGTCCCGGCCCGCCCAGCTCACGCAGGACGATATGGCGGGCATAGCGCTCAAGTTCGGTCTCAGAAAACTGGTCAGATGGCATTGCGGGCTCCTTGGCTGAGGCTGGCGCGGCGCGGTTTCGCAACGCTTTCAGAACACGTCCGTAAACCAGTACCAGCAGCACCGTACCCGCCAGTATCAGCCACATCGCCGCAGAACCGCCGGTCGCCTGACGCAACGGATGGCCATCAGGAAGCAGCAATTGAGCCGTAATCACACCCAGAAGCAGCACGGCCACCGAAGTCGTGCGGGCCGTTCTCGATACACCAGCCAGATAACCGATGCCCCACAGACCAGCCGCTAGAATCCCGACCAGAAGCATCAGCCGCGCCCGGTCGAGCCGAAACCACCCGCCCCGCGCGCCGTGTCGCTGAGCATATCAACCGCTTCGAACGCGGCTTGCACGACCGGGGCTACGACCAGTTGCGCGATGCGTTCGCCATGGGTGATCTCGAACGCCTCTTGACCTGCGTTCAGGACGATCACACCCAATGGACCGCGATAGTCGCTGTCGATTGTACCGGGCGCATTGGGCAGGGTGATCCCGTGTTTCAGAGCCAGACCCGAGCGGGGGCGCACCTGAACTTCGAACCCCTGCGGAATTTCGATCCTTAGACCAGTGGGCACCAGGGCGCGTTGGCCCGGTTCAAGCGTGATTGACGCACCGCCGGGCAGGTTTGCCCGCACATCTGCACCAGCCGCCCCCGCGGTTTCATAAGACGGCAAGGGTACTGAGGGGTCAGCGCCCTGTTCGCGGATCACACGAATTGCAACCATCACTGTTCCTCTTGTCTAGCTCGTCAAAGCGTCGGCGATCCTGGTCGCCAAACGCTCGGCCACTGCGCCTTTGCCCATGCGCGGCCATTCCTCGGCCCCGTCATCCGAGATCAGGATCACCGCATTCTCGGACCCGCCCATGATCCCAGTTGCCGGGCTGACATCATTGGCCACGATCCAGTCACAGCCCTTACGCCCCCGTTTGGCGGTGGCATGTTCGATCACATTGTCCGTCTCGGCGGCAAATCCCACAACCAGCGCCGGGCGACCGGTTTTCATATGCGATACGCGTTTTAGGATGTCGGGATTTTCGGCAAACTCCAGCGCTGGCATCCCATCGCGGCTTTTCTTCAGCTTTTTGTCCGAAGCGCTGGCGACCCGCCAATCCGCGACAGCTGCAGCGAACACGCCTGCATCCACCGGCAGCTCGGCATCTACGGCGTCCGACATTTGCTGCGCGGTTTCGACCTGCACGACCTGCACCCCTGGGGGCGGCGGAACATCCGCTGGGCCGGTGACAAAGACCACGTCAGCGCCCAGTGCAGCAAGCGCCCGGGCCACCGCCGTACCCTGCGCCCCAGACGAGCGATTGGCGATATAACGCACCGGGTCAATCGGTTCATGCGTCGGCCCCGAGGTCACAAGCACGCGCTTACCGCTAAGCGGGCCCTGACCCAGTTTCGCCTCAATCGCTGCGACGATCTCAAGCGTTTCGGACATACGGCCGGGGCCGTATTCGCCGCAAGCCATATCACCCTCGTTCGGGCCGACAAAACGGACGCCGTCGGCCTGTAATTGCTTCAAATTGCGCTGCGTCGCCGGATGGTCCCACATGCGCACATTCATCGCAGGGGCACACAGAACCGGCGTGTCGGTGGCCATCAACAGGGTCGAGGCCAGATCGTTCGCCAGCCCGGCAGCCATCTTTCCCATCAAATCCGCCGTCGCGGGGGCCACAACGATCAAATCCGCCGAGCGCGACAATTGGATATGCCCCATCTCGGCCTCATCTGTTAGATCGAACAGATCGCGATAGGCTTTCTCTCCGGCCAGAGCCGCCACGGACAGGGGTGTCACGAATTCCTCAGCCGCGCGCGTCAACACGGGCGTCACGGCCGCGCCGCGCTCTTGCAAGCGCCGGATCAGGTCCAGCGACTTATAGGCCGCGATCCCACCGCCGATAATCAGCAGAATGCGTTTCGATGCCAGCATGTTGAGCCCTTCCTGTCCCGGTCGGCCCCGACATTAGGCAAGGGGGCCTGACAGTTCCAGCGGTTAATTCTGCTTTTGAAACGCCAGACACGGGTCTTCGCGTTCGACGCTGGGACTGTCGATCACCGCGTCGAAGGTGCCATTTACCACGCCGTCTTCGGATTGACCCAGCACAAAGACCTTCAGCCCCGGGCGCAGTCGGGACAAAAAGGTGGGAATGCCCCGATCCTTACGTGCATGGCCATTCCCGGTGATCACCGCAACCGGGCCGCCAGTTTCATCGGTGGCGCGCAAGATGGCGCGCGTCAGCACAGCGTCGCGCAAGCGCTGAATGGCCACCAGTTGCGGCAAGGCACTTTCTGGGATCGCATCGCAATGGGCGGCCAGTTGATCGGCCTCGCGCGCGGCCTGTTCGTCGGCTGGCAAAGGCACGGTCAACCCGTAACGCGCTGCATCTGCGCCCAAAGCGGTGGCTGCCCCTCGCTCCATCGCCGCACGGGCTGCGGCACGTGGAACCATGGCCCCGTAGACGGGCGCGTCTGATGCCTGAAACACCGGGTAATACATGCTGAGCGGCGGCCAGCCCGATTCAAGCCATTCCAGAATGCGCGCAAGCTCTTCGGGGTTGGATACAGCCTTATCCGCCAGTCGCTGCGCACCTTCTTCGGTTACCATCTCCCACACAACAGCCGAGGGGGTGATGGCCTTCAAAGCTTCGGCCTGAATGACATGGTGTTGCGGGTTGTCGTGTATCTCGCCCAAAATGACTACATCCGCCGAGGTCATCGCGGCCAGAATATCATCGGGGATCAATTCTTCGGCCTGGCCGGGCACGGCCATAACCATCAGTGTACAAACAAGAATCGCAAGCTGTCTCATGCGATGAAGTGTTGCACCTCGCGCGACTGGGCTTCAAGGTTCTTACGCATTTTCACAAAAGCCGCAGCCTCAAGCTGACGCACGCGTTCCTTGGACAGGCCAAGCTCTTGCCCCAGACTTTCCAGCGTGCGGGCCGGATCGCGCAGCTTGCGTTCGCACACAATAAAGCGTTCGCGGTCGTTCAACGCCTGCATCGCCGTCACCAGCCATTCGCGCAGCTGTTCGGTATCGTGGCTGTTTTCAACCGTCTCGGCAGCTTGCTCGCGTTCATCCTCTAGCGCATCGATCCACTCCCGACCGTCTTCATCGGTCGATTGCACCGCGTTTAGTGAGAAATCCGAGCCCGAAAGGCGCCCTTCCATCATCTCAACATCACGCAACGGCACGCCGATTTCAGCTGCAATCATCTGGTGCAACTGATGACGGTCCAGATCCATCCCTTCGGTTGCAGCCTCGCGTTCCAAACGCGCCTGAACTCGCCGCATGTTGAAAAACAGGGATTTCTGCGATGAGGTCGACCCAGTGCGCACCATCGACCAGTTGCGCATCACGTAGTCCTGAATGCTCGCCTTGATCCACCAGACCGCATAGGTTGAAAAGCGCACGCCTCGGTCGGGATCAAATTTGTCGGCCGCTTTCATAAGGCCCAATCCGGCCTCTTGAATCAGATCATTCATCGGCGCGCCGTATCGTTTGAACTTGGCCGCCATCGAAATCGCCAGCCGCATATAGGCCGTGATCAACCGATGCAACGCTTGTTCGTCGCGGTCGTCACGCCACGCATAAGCCAGCTTTAATTCAGTTTCTGCGTCCAGCAATTCGGCTTTCATTGCCTGCCGGGACATCGAAAAATCGGTTCCATTATCCAGTGCCATGGAAATCTCCCCTTTTCACAGGCGCGGGCCGGGCTTGCCTTACCGACCTAGGGTCGATACGCAGAACAAAACCGGGTGGATCACCAGAAAGGTAATAATAGTGTATCCGGATTTAACCTTTGTGTTGGGTGGCGCGGCCTCTGGTAAATCTGCCTTTGCCGAGCAAATTGTTGTTTTATCAGGAAAAACCCGCGCTTATCTCGCCACATCACAAGTGTTTGATGATGAGATGCGCGACAAGGTTCAGCGCCATATCGCCCAACGCGGTGCAGGATGGTCGACGATCGAGGCCCCATTTGATCTTGGCCCGGCCCTGTCCGATTTGACCCCCGATCATATCTGTCTGATCGACTGCGCCACCATGTGGCTGACCAATCATCTGTTGGCTGAAAACGATCTGGAACAAGCCCAATCTGTGCTGTTGCAGGCCCTGCAATCGTGCCGGGCGCCGGTTATCATCGTCTCGAACGAAGTCGGCCATGGCATCGTCCCGGACAACTCTCTGTCCCGCCGCTTCCGCGAAGCCCAGGGACGGTTGAACATCGCGCTGGCCGCGCAGGCCGATCTGGTCGTGCAGGTCACAGCTGGGCTTCCGCTGGTGCTGAAAGGACAATTGCCGTGACCCGGCTGCATCTTGTTCGTCACGGGCCGACCCATGCGAAAACCATGGTCGGGTGGTCCGATCTGCCTGCCGACCTCAGCGATCACGCCGCGATCGCGCGGTTGCACGACCATCTGCCAGACAAGGCGCTGGTGGTATCATCTGACTTGCTGCGGGCCACCGATACGGCATCGGCCATTCAGGGTAAACGCCAGCGCCTGCCGCATCATAGAGACCTGCGCGAGATTCACTTCGGCACATGGGAATTGCGCAATTTCAAAGAGATTGAGGCCGAAGACCCCGATCTGGCCTTTGCCTATTGGGACAATCCCGGCGACGTGCGCCCGCCCAAAGGTGAAAGCTGGAACGAGGTTTGCGCCCGCGTCGATGCCGTGATCGACCAGTTGATTGTCGATCACACGGGCCAAGACCTAATCGTCGTGGCCCATTTCGGTGTGATCCTGACGCAGGTGCAGCGTGCCCTTGGCGTTGACGCACAAGAGGCGTTCAGCCATCGCATCGACAACCTCTCGGTCACCGACATCACCCATCACGGCGATCGCTGGTCGGTTGGGCGGATCAATCACTGTCCGTGATCACACTCCGCACAAAACACTGATTTACTGAACGATCGCGGCGCGCCATCGTAGTCGTATGACCTATGATTTATTTATCGGAGACCGCCTGTTTTCCAGCTGGTCCTTGCGCGGTTGGCTGATGCTGGAAAAGTTCGGCCTGCCCTACCGAAACCACATGATCGGTCTCTATTCCGGCACCATGGCCGAGGATATGAAGCCACTGGCTCCGGCGCGCCTTGTCCCTGCCCTGCGCCTGCCGGATGGGACCATAGTGGGCGAAAGTCTTGCCATGGCCGAGACCTTGGCCGAACGGCATCCAGAGGCCGGGATGTGGCCCGAAGACGTAGCCGCCCGCGCGACGGCCCGGTGGCTATGCGCCGAGATGACTGCCGGGTTCGCCGCGTTGCGCGCGGAATGTTCGATGCAGCTGTTGCACTGCTGGCAGGGATTTGAACCATCGCCTGAAACGCTGGTTGATCTGAACCGGATCGAAACCCTCTGGGCACATGCCCGCACTATATCCGGTGCAGCCTCCGGGCCGCTTTTCGGCAGGTATTCTCTGGTGGATGTATTTTACACCCCCGTGGCCGCGCGGATCATTGGCTATGGTTTGCCTGTGTCCGTGGCTAATCGGGAATATTGCCTGGATTTGCTATCCGACCCTTCGGTCCGACAATGGCGCGCAATGGGATTGACCGTGACCTATGATCCGTTCCCCTACGCATTCGACCTGCCGTCACAGGCATGGCCCATCGGCGCGCAAACCGATGCCCAATCTGTAGATAGCGGACCATCGATCAACGATATCTGTCCTTATTCCGGCAAAGCGGTCACCCATTTTCTGGAACTGGACGGTCAGTGCTGGGGATTCTGTAACCAATTCTGCCGCGACAAAACGGTTGCGGACCCCGGTGCCTGGCCAAAATTCTTAGCAATGACCGACACCGTTAACCATTCGTAAACCGCATCCATGGCAGCAACGACCTGTTAACCAAACAGGTCGTTCATGGTCGCCCGTTCTCATACCGTCGCTTTCCAAGGGGTTGACGCCCGCCCGGTCGAGGTGCAATGCGCCGTCTCGCCGGGCCTGCCCGCTTTTTCCATCGTAGGCCTGCCCGACAAGGCCGTGTCCGAGGCCCGCGACCGCGTCCGCAGCGCGCTGAGTTCGATGGCCATCGCGCTGCCGTCGAAACGGATCACCATCAACCTGTCCCCCGCTGACCTGCCCAAAGAAGGCAGCCATTTCGACCTGCCCATCGCCGTCGCGCTGCTTTCGGCGTTGGAAATCATCCCGCCCGACGCTGCCGAAGGCGCGGTTTCGCTGGGCGAGCTGTCTCTGGACGGCTCGCTGGTTCCGGTCGTCGGTGCGCTGCCTGCCGCCATGACCGCCGCAGCCGAGGATCGCGCGTTGCTGTGTCCTCGAGCCTCCAGCGCCGAGGCCGCTTGGGTGGATGCCACACAGGTCATCGGCGCGGGGTCACTCGGCGATGTCGTACGCCATTTTTCGGGCCAGTCGCCCTTGCCTGCGGCCCAACCCGGCGAAGTGAACTTGGCACCCAGCGCCCGCGATCTACGCGATGTAAAAGGGCAGGAACGGGCCAAGCGCGCGCTGGAGATCGCCGCCGCAGGCCGCCACCACCTGATCATGATCGGCACACCCGGATCGGGCAAATCCATGCTGGCTGCGCGCCTGCCCGGTATTCTGCCGCCTCTGACCCCAACCGAGGCGTTGGAAACTTCGATGATCCAATCCCTGTGCGGGTTGCTGGACGAAGGCGGCATCAGCCGCAGCCGTCCCTTTCGCGAACCCCACCATACCGCCTCTATGGCGGCGATCGTTGGGGGTGGCAAGGGCGCCAAGCCGGGCGAGATTTCTTTGGCTCATAATGGCGTACTGTTCATGGACGAATTTCCCGAATTCCCGCGCACCGTGCTGGAAACCTTGCGCCAACCTATCGAGACTGGCGAGGTTATGGTCGCGCGCGCAAATGCCCATGTGAAATACCCGTGCCGGTTCATGTTGGTGGCTGCGGCCAACCCCTGCAAATGTGGATATCTGACCGATCCCGCCCGCGCCTGTTCTCGCGCGCCTGTCTGCGGAGAGGACTATCTGGGCCGCATATCAGGCCCGCTGATGGATCGGTTTGATCTGCGGATCGAGGTTCCCCCAGTCGGGTTCACCGATCTGGACCTGCCCCCATCCGGCGACAGTTCGGCGACCGTTGCAGCGCGCGTCGACCAGGCCCGTGCCATTCAAGCCGAGCGTTTCCGGGACACACCTGCAACGCGCCAAAATGCCGATGTTGAGGGTTCGATATTGGAAGAGATTGCCGCTCCGGATGCTGAAGGCAAAGAGTTGCTGCTGAAAGCCGCTGAACGGTTTGGCCTGTCAGCGCGCGCCTTTCACCGTATTTTACGGGTCGCGCGCACGATTGCCGATCTCGATGACGCACCAGATGTCCGGCGTCCGCACGTGGCCGAGGCGCTGAGCTTTCGCATCAGCGCCAAGGTTGCCTCTTAAAACTTGGCTTCAATGGCCTGCCAGATCTTTTCGGCGATGTTTACACCGTCGAACCGCTCAAGCTCCTGAATGCCGGTGGGCGAGGTCACGTTGATCTCGGTCAGATAGTCTCCGATCACGTCGATCCCGACGAAAATCTGGCCTTTTTCTTTCAGCAACGGGCCGATCGCCGCGCAAATCTCCTGATCACGCTCGGACAGGCCGATCTTTTCGGGCCGCCCCCCCACATGCATGTTTGACCGTGTCTCACCCTTCGCCGGAACACGATTGATCGCGCCCACGGCCTCGCCATCCACAAGGATCACGCGCTTGTCGCCGTTGCTGACATCGGGCAGGAATTTCTGCACGATCAATGGCTCGCGCGAGAAGCCTGTAAACAGCTCGTGAAGAGAGGTCAGGTTGCGGTCATTCGCATCCAGCCGGAACACGCCCGCGCCACCGTTGCCATAGAGCGGCTTCAGAATGACATCGCCGTGCTTTTCCTTGAACGCTTTGATGGTTTGCAGATCACGCGCGATCGTGGTTGGCGGGGTCAGGTCAGGGAAATCCAGAACCAGCAGCTTTTCGGGGTAATTCCGCACCCAAAACGGATCATTGACCACCAACACCTGCCCTTTGAGACGATCCAGCAGATGGGTCGAGGTGATATAATGCATATCGAACGGAGGGTCCTGACGCAGCCAGATCACGTCGAACTCGGCCAAATCCACCTCGCGTTCCGGGCCCAGCTCGGCGGGGTTGCCTGCCACACGCTGCACTTTCATGTCCTGACCGCGCGCGGTGATCCGCCCCTCTTGATAGGCCAAGTGGTCCGGGCTGTAGAAAAACAGCGTATGCCCGCGCGCCTGTGCTTCTTCGGCCAGACGGAATGAGCTGTCTGCGTTGATATCCACGGCCCCGATCGGGTCCATCTGAAAGGCGATTTTCATGGCGTGTCCCTCAGTTTCACGCCAGATACATGGCCCAGAGGGGCCGAGGGTTCAATGGGTGTCAGGCCTGACCAAACGCGTTTTCGATGATTTGAACAGCCCCCGTGGCATCCACCAACGCCGCGTCAAACCGAACATTTGTCAGCTGCCCGCCCGGTTCCGTTTCCAGAAATTGCGCTGCCGAGGTGAAAATCCGGTCAATCTGCCGCTGGCTAATCCGCTCCGCGGCCATGTCGAAACTGGTGCTTTTCTTGACCTCGATGAACACAAGCCCGTCACTGCCCCGGGCGATCAGATCGATCTCACCGCCTGCGCCGCGCCAGCGATGATGCGCGATTTTGAAACCCCTACGTTCATAGTCGGCTGCGACCTGCAACTCTGCCGCCTGTCCGGCATGGTAGGAAACCGAACTTCGAACAGATCGCGAGGTCATGTCATCCCTTTCCCAATTTCAACGCCTTTTGATAAATCGGACGGCGCGGTAGTTTGTACATCTGCGACACCAGATCCGCCGCATCACGCACCGAATGGGTTTCCAAGGCGCGCGTCAAAGCCTCTTCTATGTCGGATTCGTTAACAGTTTCCGAATGACCTCGGTCAACCAGAAGAACAATTTCACCTTTGACCGTCTGTCCTTGCAGGGCAGTAGCCAGTTCACCCAATGAGCCGCGCCGGATTTCTTCGAACTTTTTCGTCAACTCACGGCACATCGCGGCCTGGCGGTCTTCACCCAACACCTCGGCCAAATCCGACAAGCAAGCCGCCACGCGCTTGGGCGATTCGTAAAACACCAACGTGCCGGGAATGTCGCGCAACGCCTCGATCCGCGTCCGGCGCGCGCCGGTTGCGTTGGGCAAGAAACCCGCGAAAAAGAACGCGTCCGTCGGCAACCCCGCCAGCGTCAGGGCCATCAATGCCGCCGACGGCCCCGGCGCACAGGTCACCATATGCCCGGCCTCGGCCGCCTGCCGCCCCAGATCATAACCCGGATCGGCAATCAGCGGCATTCCGGCCTCGGACGCATAAGCAACCGATTTCCCTTCGGCCAGAGCATCCAGAATTTTGCCGCGTGCCCCCGCGCCGCTGTGGTCGTGATAAGCCAGAATGCGCCGCCCTTCGAGCGGGACGCCATGAATTTCCATCAACCGCCGAAGGCTGCGAGTGTCTTCTGCGGCAATCACATCGGCCGAGGCCAGCACGTCCAGCGCCCTGAGCGTGATATCGCGCGCTGTTCCAATCGGAGTGGCAACAAAATACAGGCCGGTGCCCAATCTGACTTTTTGGAAATTCAAAGCTGGACCCTCACAGCGTGACGTTTATTATCGCGACCCAATAGATTGGCGGCATCTCAAGCCGCCGGGACAGGGAGTTTTCATTCAGATGTTTACCGTTTGCAAGCCCGTTCGCAAACTGGCGCGCACCGCCGCCGTACTGGCAACCGCCGCATTTCTGGCCGCCTGTGACGTCGGCACCATCGGCGGAGGTCCGTCGATCGACACGTCAGACCCCGTGCCTGTTGCCCTGCTGGTTCCCGCGGGATCGGGGCAGGCCGGCGATGCAGCGCTGGCACGTAGCCTGGAAAACGCCGCCCGACTGGCCATGTCAGATCTGCAGAATGTTCAGATTGATTTGCGCGTTTATGACACGCGGGGCAGTTCGAATACGGCCGCAGCAGTCGCGCAGCAGGCGGTGGCAGACGGGGCGAAAATCATACTCGGTCCGGTCTATGCACAGGCTGCAAACTCAGCAGGCATTGCGGCGCTGAGCAGCAATGTAAACGTTTTGTCCTTCTCGAATAACACCAGCATTGCAGGCGGCAATGTGTTCGTGCTTGGCCCCACTTTCGACAATACAGCCAACCGCCTTGTCAGTTTTGCGGGGTCGCAAGGCAAATCGAATATGGTCATCGTTCACAGCAACGATGCTGCGGGCCAGCTAGGTCAAGCCGCGATTGCCAATGCACTTGCCAGCAGCCGCGTGAACAATGCGGGATCGGTGGGGTATGACCGTTCGCAGCAGGGCGTCATCAACTCGGTTCCCTCAGTCAAAGCAACCGTAGATGCGTCTGGCGCGGATTCCCTGTTTCTGACATCGACCACCGCCGGCGCATTGCCGCTTTTCACTCAGCTGCTGCCCGAAGCGGGCGTTTCCACAACAAACACGCAATTTATCGGCCTGACACGCTGGGACATCCCGCCGCAAACATTGGACCTGCCAGGCGTACAAGGTGGCTGGTTTGCGCTGCCGGACCCATCGAAGGCGCAGGCATACCGACAACGGTATAACAATACCTATGGCGAGGCCCCGCACCCGATCAGTGGATTGGCCTATGACGGCATCGCCGCAATCGCCGCACTTGTCAGCCAGGGTAAATCCAACGCTCTGACCGCTTCGGCGCTGACGCAAAACGCCGGTTTCCAGGGGGTTGGCGGTATCTTCCGCCTGCGGCCGAACGGTACGAATGAACGCGGTCTGGCTGTCGCCACGATCCAAAATAAACAGGTAGTAGTGATTGACCCTGCCCCACAAAGCTTCACAGGCGCCGGTTTCTGAGCAAACGGGTTTGACGCTCACCCCCAGGGGTGAGCTGATCTGCCCGGCGGATGAAATTTTCGACAGCGCCGCCGTCATGGCACAGCTGTCGGAGGCCTTTGACAAGACCTCGGACAACGCAGCGCGGCGCAAAGAGACCGTTCGCATCTTGCGTGATGCCCAGAAAGGCGGGCGCCAGGCCATTGCCGATGCCTTTGCCGAACGCCCGTTTGATGCACGGCCGCTGACCCATTCCTACACCTATCTGACCGATGGGCTGGTCTGTACCGCCATGAAGGTATCCAGCGAGGATCTGCACCCTCTGGCCACCCCGACACAGGGGGAAAGGATCGCTGTGCTGGCGGTGGGCGGGTATGGGCGCGGGGAAATGGCACCGTCCTCTGATGTCGACCTGCTGTTCCTGACGCCCTACAAAATCACCGCCTGGGCCGAGAGCGTGATTGAATCCATGCTGTATATCCTGTGGGATTTGCGGCTTAAGGTTGGCCATTCGTCCCGCACGATCAAGGATTGCATGCGGCTTGGGGCCGAGGATTTCACCATCCGCACCTCGATGCTGGAACAACGCTATCTGGCGGGGGACAACAAGCTGGCCGCCGAGCTGGACAAACGCCTGAAGGCTGACCTGTTCAAAGGCAGCGAGCGAGAGTTCATCGAAGCCAAATTGCAGGAACGCGATGAGCGTCACCAAAAACAGGGTGAGCGCTATATGGTCGAGCCCAATGTCAAAGAAGGCAAAGGCGGGCTACGCGATCTGCAATCGCTCTACTGGATCGCGAAATACATCTATGGCGTTCAGGATGTGGCTGAACTGGTGCCTTTGGGCCTGTTCACGCCCGAAGAGTTTAAAACATTCGTAAAGGCCGAGGATTTCCTGTGGGCCGTCCGTTCGCATCTGCATCTGATCACCAGACGCCCGACCGAACAACTGACCTTTGACCTGCAAGTCGAGGTGGCCGACCGGATGGGTTATGAAGACCGGGCCGGGCGCCGCGCGGTCGAAGTGTTCATGCAGCGCTATTTCCGCGAGGCCACTTATGTCGGGGAATTGACGCGTATTTTCCTGACCAAACTGGAAGCCTCGCATATGAAAGGTGAGGCCCTGCTTGAACGCATCTTCCGTCGCCGACCGCGGGTCAAGGCGGGCTATAGGGTGGTGCATGGTCGTCTGGACGTGGCCGATCCCGAGAAATTCCTTGCCGACAAGGTGAACCTGCTGCGTCTGTTCGAAGAAGGTTTGCGCACCGGCATGCTGATCCACCCAGACGCGATGCGGTTGGTGACCGCGAACCTGGACCTGATCGACGAAGATATGCGCGAAAACCGCGAGGCGCGGCGCATCTTCCTTGATCTGATGCTGAAACACGGCAACCCCGAACGCGCCCTGCGGCGGATGAACGAACTGGGGGTGCTGTCCGCATTTCTGCCCGAGTTCGAGCCCATCGTGGCGATGATGCAATTCAACATGTATCACAGCTATACAGTGGACGAGCACACCATCCAATGTATCGTCAACCTCGCCCAGATCGAACGCGGAGAACTGATTGAACCGCTGCCGCTGGTGTCGTCCATTCTGAAAGGCGGTGTGAATCGCAAGGTGCTGTATGTTGCGTTGTTGTTGCATGACATCGCCAAGGGACGACCCGAAGATCACTCGATCCTCGGCGCGCAAATCGCCCGTAAGGTTGCGCCCCGGCTTGGGCTGAACAAGGCAGACTCGGAAACCGTGGAATGGCTGGTCCGCTATCATCTGCTGATGTCGGACATGGCGCAAAAGCGCGACATCTCAGACCCGCGTACGGTGCGCGATTTCGCCAAGGCGGTAAAAACGGTCAAGCGGCTGGATCTGCTGACGGTTCTGACGGTCTGCGATATTCGCGGGGTCGGGCCGAACACGTGGAACAACTGGAAAGCCACACTTTTGCGCGCCCTGCACGCCGAAACCAAGCGCGCGCTTGAAACCGGGATGGAGGACCTCAACCGCGCCAATCGCGGGACCGAGGCCAAAAAAGCCCTGCGCAACGCGTTGTCGGATTGGTCCAAGGCGGACCTCAAGACCGAAACTGGTCGGCATTACCCGCCTTATTGGCAGGGCCTGAACCTGCACACCCAAGTCGAGTTTGCCGAGATGCTGCGGGCGCTGGAACACAGCGGTGATCCGGGTGAGGTAGAAATCCGCATGCAACCGGACGAAGACCGGGACGCCACACGGGCCTGTTTCGCAATGGGCGATCACCCCGGTATCTTTGCGCGAATTGCGGGTGCTCTGGCGCTGGTCGGGGCCAACGTGGTGGATGCGCGCAGCTACACCACCAAAGACGGTTATGTAACCGATGCCTTCTGGATTCAGGACACCGAAGGCCACCCGTTCGAGGCCAGCCGCCTGCCACGCCTGGCCCAGATGATCCGAAAGACGCTCAAGGGTGAGGTTGTTGCCCGCGATGCGCTGAAATCGCGCGACAAGATCAAGAAACGCGAACGCGCCTTCAACGTGCCGACCCATATCACCTTTGATAATGATGGGTCCGAGATTTACACTATCATCGAGGTCGATACCCGCGACCGTCCGGGTCTGCTCTATGACCTGACCCGAACGTTGGCCGCGGCCAATGTCTATATCGCCAACGCAGTGATCGCGACCTATGGCGAACAGGTGGTCGACACCTTTTACGTCAAGGACATGTTTGGTCTAAAATACCATGCGGAAGGCAAACAGCGCACGCTTGAAACCAAACTGCGCAAAGCCATCACCGAAGGCGCCGAGCGCGCGGCCTCATGAAGCAGATCCGGTTGTTTTCAGGCCTGTTCACGGTCGGGTTCTGGACGCTGGCCAGCCGGATTCTGGGCTTTTTGCGGGAAATACTGCTGACGGCTTATATCGGTCCAGGTCCGGTGATGGATGCTTTTGTCGCGGCCTTCCGTCTGCCAAACATGTTCCGCCGTTTCTTTGCCGAAGGCGCTTTCAACGCGGCCTTTGTGCCGATGTTTTCCAAGCGGCTGGAAGGCGAGGAAAACGCCCAAGGCTTTGCGCAGGACGCCTTCAATCTGTTGGCCGTGGCGGTGCTGGCGCTGGTCGGGCTGGCAATGTTGTTCATGCCCGCGCTGGTCTGGATCACGGCCGAGGGGTTTCACGGTGATGAACGGTTCGATCTGGCCGTGGACTATGGATATGTGGTGTTCCCTTACATCCTGTTCATGTCGCTGGCGGCGCTGTTCTCCGGTGTTTTGAACGCCACGGGTCGCTTTGCCGCCGCCGCCGCCGCACCCGTATTGCTGAACATCTTTGCCTGCACGGCCCTGATCGCTGGGGCAGCCGCTGGAGGCGAGGTGATCCGTTGGTTGATCGCCGTCATTCCCGTGGCCGGGGTCGCACAGCTGGCGCTGGTCTGGGTGGCGACCGAGCGTGCAGGCATTCGCATCCGGCCCGGCCTGCCGAAGCTCAGCCCCGAGATGCGCCGCATGGTGCGCATCGCCGTTCCGGCGGCGCTGGCCATGGGCGTCACTCAGATCAATCTGGTGGTGGGGCAATTGGTAGCCTCGAAAACCGAGAAGGCGATCAGTTGGCTGTTCGCGGCTGACCGGTTGTATCAACTGCCGTTGGGCGTGGTGGGCATTGCCGTCGGCATCGTGCTGCTGCCCGATCTGTCCCGCCGCTTGCGCGCCGGGGACGGGGACGGCGCCCGCAACGCGTTTTCCCGCGCAGGTGAGTTCACGCTGTTGCTGACCATACCGTCGACCGTGGCGTTTGTGATCCTGCCAAACCCGATGGTCTCGGTCCTGTTCGAACGTGGCCAATTCAGCGCCGAGGACACCGCGGCCACAGCGCTGGCAGTGGCAATTTACGGAACCGGCCTGCCTGCCTTCATGCTGCAAAAGCTGCTGCAACCGCTGTATTTCGCGCGTGAGGATACGCGGTCCCCGTTCCGCTATGCCGTGGTTGCAATGGTCGTGAACGCCGGGCTGGCCTTTGGACTTTACCCGTTGGTGGGATGGATCGCACCGGCCATTGCGGCGTCGGCTGCCGGGTGGGCTATGGTCGGTCTGCTGATCCTCGGCGCGCGACGCATGGGTGAAGAGGCGCGGTTCGACGACCGCTTCAAACACCGGGCATGGCGCATCGTGGCCGCGTCGCTGGGGATGGGTGTCGTTCTATACGCCGCCATTCATCTATTCGGCTGGGCATTCGAACTGTCCGGCTGGCGTTATCTGGCGCTGATCATCCTGATCAAGATTGCCGCGGCCACCTATTTCTTTCTGGGCCACCTGTTTGGCGCTTTCGAGGTGTCAGAGTTCCGCAAAGCCTTGCGTCGGTCGTGATCAGTCGCGGCGAATGCGCCGCACGATCCGCGCCCAGCCACCCGGGGCAAGCAGGAACGAAAGGCCAAAGCCTGTGGCAAACCCGCCCAGATCAGCCAACCAGTCGGACGTACCGCCGAAAAGCAGGCCGAACACCAGTTGAATCCCCATCAGGGCCGCAATCAAACCAAAGGCGCGGTGCTGGTTTTCGCCAACCAATGACAGTTTGCGCCACAGCAACCACGTGAATGCGCCGATCAGGCCATAGACAGGCGGGAACCCTCCAACCAGCGGGTATTGGGGGTCCAGCAACAGTGCATAGGCCAGTGCCCCGCCCACGCCAGACAGCACGAAGATCACCAACATCTGAAAACCGCCAAAGACCTCGGCCACCATCTTGCCCATGGCCAGCAGGAAGACGCAGACAAAAACGGCCTGCGTGAAAGAGCCCGACACGAAGGGGTAGGTCACGAAACGCATGACATGTTCGAACGGCCAGCGCCCGTTCTCGACCATCCAATCAAAGATATCAGGCGAAAACGAATAGCTCTGCAGCGCATCCAGCCGCCATCCCACCGCCGACGGACCGCCGATCAGCCCGCGTGTTCCCAGGGTAAAGGCCAGTTCCACCCCCATAATGAACAGCACCAAGGCCACCACAACGGGCGGCAAAGGGTTCACGGCGGGTGTATAATTCTCACTGCTCATTGGGCTGGCCTTTCGCGGCGGTTGACGTCCCTTGGCCTCATGGGTAAGCGACGGGGGCTGATTTTTCCAGACGGGAGTTCCCTTCGATGACCGAGACCCAGTTCACACCGCGCGTGTTTTCCGGCATCCAGCCGTCGGGAAACCTGCATCTTGGCAACTATCTGGGTGCGCTCAAGCGGTTTGTGGATATGCAGCAGCCGGACATGGAGACCATCTATTGCATGGTCGATCTGCACGCGATCACCGTCTGGCAGGACCCCAAGGAACTGGCCCATTCGACGCGCGAACTGTGCGCTGGTTTCATCGCTGCCGGTCTCGACCCGGATAAATCGATCCTGTTCAACCAAAGCCAGGTGCCCGAGCATGCGCAATTGGCGTGGATCTTCAACTGCGTCGCCCGCATGGGCTGGATGCAGCGGATGACTCAATGGAAGGACAAGGCCGGAAAGAACCAGCAAAACGCCTCGTTGGGTCTGTTCGCCTATCCGTCGCTGATGGCCGCCGACATCCTGACCTATCACGCAACGCATGTGCCGGTTGGCGACGACCAGAAACAGCATCTTGAGCTGACGCGCGATATCGCGATCAAGTTTAACCATGATTACGGCGTCGATTTCTTTCCGATCACCGAACCTGTGATCGAAGGGGCCGCGACCCGTGTCATGAGCCTGCGCGACGGGTCCAAAAAGATGTCCAAGTCCGACCCCTCGGACATGAGCCGCATCAACATGACGGACGACGCCGACACGATCGCCAAGAAGATTCGCAAAGCCAAGACCGACCCGGATGCGCTGCCATCCGAGATCGATGGTCTGGAAGACCGCCCCGAGGCGCGCAATCTGGTGAACATCTATGCCGCGCTCAGCGATCAGACGGTCGATCAGGTGCTGGTCGATGTTGGCGGTAAACAGTTCGGTGAATTCAAACCGATGCTTGCAGAACTGGCGGTGGAAAAACTGGCACCGATTTCGTCCGAAATGGCCCGCCTGATGGGCGAAGAAGCCGAGATTGACCGGATTCTGGGCAAAGGTGCGGAAAAGGCCCGCGCGATTGCCGCGCCGATCCTGCAGCAGACTTACGAAATTGTGGGCATGGTCAGCTCAAAACAAGGCTGATTGCGCTGGACGTTACCGCAGCGCCTTCCTAGGTTTGCGCAAAGCGTGGGAGGGCGTCATGGCAGTCGGCAAGAACATCCGCACCTATTTCGAAAGTCAATGGCATGACGGGGATGCCCCGATCATGCGCGCGGCCGATCACGGTGCTTGGCTGGGATCGTCAGTCTTCGACGGTGCGCGCTATTTCGACGGTATGGCCCCGGATCTTGAGGCACATTGTGCCCGCGTGAATCGCTCAGCCGAGGCACTGATGCTGACCCCGTTCGTCTCAACCCAACAGATGGTCGAGATCATCCGAGAGGGGTTGGCTTCTTACGGACCGGACTCAGCCGTCTATATTCGCCCGATGTATTGGGGCATCGACGGCGACGCGACCGCGATTGTCCCACAGGAAAACAGCACTGGTTTTGCCATCTGCCTAGAAGAGATCCCGATGGCGCCCGAGACCGCCTCGGTCACGCTGGGTACCACAAAATTCCGCCGTCCGGTTCTGGAATCGTCGGTGGTGAATGCCAAGGCCGGGTGCCTGTACCCCAACAATGCGCGCATGCTGCAAGAGGTTCGCGCCAAGGGGTTCTCGAATGCGCTGGTCGCGGACGCACTGGGCCACGTGGCCGAGACCGCAACCGCCAACATCTTCATGGTCCGTGACGGAGAGGTGTTTACCCCAACCCCCAACGGCACCTTTCTGGCTGGCATCACCCGCGCGCGTCACATTGAAAACCTGCGCGCCGACGGGACGGTCGTTCACGAAGCCATCCTTGGCTTTGACGATTTCCACAAGGCGGATGAGGTCTTTATGACCGGCAACATGAACAAGATCACCCCGGTCACCGCGCTGGAGGATACGCAATATCAAATCGGCCCCATAGCCCGCCGTGCGCGCGAGCTGTATTGGGACTGGGCACTAAGCACCCGCTAACCAGCCGCTTATTGCCAGCACGCAAATGGTCGGGCATGATCGCCTGAAATATACGAGGACACTTCATGCGCAAATTCTTGGTCGTTCTGGATGACAGTCGCGAATGCCTGAACGCGATGCGTTTTGCCGCTATGCGCGCAGCCCACACCGGCGGTGGCGTTACAATCCTATCGGTCATTCCGCCGGATGAGTTCAACCATTGGATCGGCGTGGCCGAGGTAATGCGCGAGGAAGCACGCGAGCGTATTCACGCCCATTACGAGGTGTTCGCCAAGTGGATGCGCGACAAGCAAAACATCGACCCCGAACTGGCCATCCGCGAAGGTGAGCCGGTCGCCGAGATCATCGAACATGTGCAATCAGACCCCGAGATCGGGGTGCTGGTGCTAGGCGCAGGCGTTGAAAAGAAAGGCCCCGGGCCGCTGGTGACGCAACTGACCAAGAATTCGGGCAACCTGCCAATTCCGATCACCATCGTTCCTGGTGATCTGAGCAAGGAAAAGCTGGAAGAAATCACCTAAAAGGACACCCATGCAGCGCAGCATCCAGTTCTGGTTCGAATTCGCATCCACATACTCTTACCTAAGTGCGATGCGAATCGAGGATCTGGCTGCGCAGAACGGGGTGTCAGTTGAATGGCATCCCTTTTTGCTTGGTCCGATTTTCGCCGCGCAGGGCTGGGACAATTCGCCGTTCAACATCTATCCCGCCAAAGGGCGTTATATGTGGCGCGATATGGAACGGTTGTCGGCCCAGCGGGGGTTGCGATTTGCCCGGCCTGACCCCTTTCCCCAAAATGGTCTGAAGGCTGCGCGGCTAGTGATGACGATTGAAGCCCACCCTCAAAGGGCTGCCTTTGTTCGGGCCGTCTATGCCGCCGAATTCGTTGATGGCCTCAATATCTCGGACGACAAGGTGCTGATCGACTGCCTGTCCCAAGCCAGCCTGCCCCCAGAAACGCTGGCCGGTTGTCAAGACCCGGATATCAAGGCGGCCTTGAGCCAACAGACTCAGACCGCGCAGGCCAAGGGGATTTTCGGGGCGCCAAGCTTTCTAGTGGGGGATGAACTGTTCTGGGGCGATGATCGGCTGGATGCGGCGATGCAACTGGCGGCAGAAATTTAGAATGGTTCCAAATCTTGACTTCCCCGGCCCGGACCCGCATATCAAGTACAACTGAAACGGAGCCGTGACATGTTCATCCAGACCGAATCCACGCCGAACCCTGCAACGCTGAAATTCCTGCCCGGTCAGCCGGTGCTGGAAGCGGGCACTGCAGACTTTCCTTCGGCGGAAGCCGGGGAAAAATCGCCCTTGGCGAAGCGGATTTTTGCAGTGTCTGGTGTCACCGGCGTGTTCTTTGGCAATGATTTCGTCACCGTGACCAAATCGGATGACGTTCAGTGGGATCACATCAAACCGGCCATTCTGGGCGCTGTGATGGAGCATTTTCAGTCCGGTCAGCCGGTATTGGGTGAAGATGCTGTCGATGGGTCAGGTCACGCAGAACATTTCGGCGAGGATGCCGAAGTGGTCAATCAGATCAAGGACCTGCTGGATACGCGCGTGCGCCCGGCGGTGGCCCAGGATGGGGGTGACATCACGTTCCACGGATTCGACCGGGGCGTTGTTTACCTGCACATGCAAGGCGCTTGCGCGGGCTGCCCGTCCTCGACCCTGACGCTGAAAATGGGAATTGAGAACCTGCTGCGCCACTACATCCCGGAAGTGACCGAGGTTCGCCCCGTTGCCGTCTGACCCGATCATTTTGGCATTTGACACATCGGCCGCGCATTGCGCGGCCGCTTTGCTACATGGCGACACGATTGTCGCTTCGCGCGTTGAGCCCATGTCACGCGGGCAGGCAGAACGGTTGATGCCGCTGTTAGAAGAGATTCTGGCCGAGGCGGATTGCACGTGGCGCGATCTGACCGCCATTGGAGTCGGGATCGGGCCGGGGAATTTTACCGGCATCCGTATCTCGGTTTCGGCTGCGCGGGGATTGGCGTTGGGACTTGGTATCCCGGCTGTTGGAGTTACCGGTTTTGATGCCTTGGCCGAAATCGGGGATGGGATTCCCGCGATCCGCGCACCCCGCGAGCAAGTCTATGTCGCGCTGCCCGGTCAGGACCCCGCACTGATGGCGCAGGAACAGGCAGAATCACTTGGAAACCTGATTCTGAATGATGACGCCGATGTGCTGGTCAACGCCCTTGCCCGGCTGACAGCGCAAAGATGGTCCACCACGACCCAGCCCCCTGCCCCGCTATATGTGCGCCCGGCTGATGCGGCCCCGTCAAAGGACTCACCACCGGTTCTGCTGGACGGATGACCCCGCAAGAATTGGCTCATACCCATACGGCAGCCTTCACGCAGTCGCGCCCTTGGACGGAATCAGAATTTTCTGATCTTCTGACCAATCGGTTCACGCATGTCATTGGTAACGCTGACTGTTTTGCCCTGTTTCAAGTCACTGCAGGTGAAGCTGAACTGCTGACAATCGCCACCCACCCCAATCGTCAGCGCCAAGGTCTTGCCCTGCGCCTTATGCAGGAATGGCACGCAAAAGCCAAAGCGTTGGGCGCAACCCGTGCCTTTCTGGACGTTGCGGCAGACAATCACCCGGCTATCGCGTTGTACCAGCGCTGTGGATACACAACCTGCGGCCTGCGCAAGGGTTACTATCTGCGCGAAAAAGCTGAGAAAATCGACGCCGTTGTCATGGTCAGCGCCCTGACCTGACCGACGCCTCCTAATTTTTTCGACCATTTGGTCAAGAATCAGTTGACCGCACCGGTTGCAAACGCCCTTAATTCCCGCCATCACAACAGTTATGCTCGCTCACAGTGAGTAATCGGGGCTATCTTGACCCCGACCAACAATAACAAACGGGAGTATGAAATGACCCTGATGAAATCCTTGATGGGCGCTGCCGCCGCCGTCGCGTTGACCGCGGGTGCGGCCCTGGCTGAACCAGCCCTGATCTTCGACCTGGGTGGCAAGTTTGACAAATCGTTCAACGAAGCAGCCCATAATGGGGCATCACGTTGGGCGGAACAGACCGGTAAGACTTATCGCGAAATCGAACTGCAGTCTGAAGCCCAGCGTGAACAAGCCCTGCGTCGTTTTGCCGAAGCTGGCCTGAACCCAATCATCACCATGGGTTTCGCAATGGCTGATCCGCTGGCGGCTGTCGCGGGCGACTATCCCGACACCAAATTCGTTGCAGTTGATGTGAATTGGCTAGATGCTCCAAACGTGCGTCAGATCGGCTTTGCCGAGCATGAGGGTTCCTATCTGGTTGGAATGATGGCTGCGATGGCATCTAAGACCGGAACAGTTGGCTTCATCGGTGGCATGGATATTCCGCTGATCCGTCACTTTGGCTGCGGTTACGCGCAAGGCGCCAAAGCCGTGAACCCCGACATCAATATCGTTGCCAACATGACTGGTACCACCCCATCGGCATGGAACGACCCGGTCAAGGGCTCCGAACTGACCAAGGCACAGATCAGCCAGGGTGCTGACGTCATCTATGCTGCTGCGGGCGGCACCGGTGTGGGCGTTCTGCAGACCGCCGCCGATGAAGGCATCCTTTCGATCGGTGTGGACAGCAACCAGAACCACCTGCATCCGGGCAAGGTTCTGACCTCGATGCTGAAGCGCGTGGACGTGGCCGTTTATGACGCCATGAAGGCTGGCGAGGATCTGCAAACCGGCGTTTTCGCCATGGGTCTGGCCGAAGAGGGTGTGGGCGTTGCCATGGATGAATACAACGCTGAACTAGTTACGGAAGAGATGAGCTCGGCCGTTGCAGATGCACGCAGTGACATCATCAACGGAAACGTCACCGTCGTCAGCTATTACGAGAACGACAGCTGCCCGGCACTGCAGTTCTGATATCGCGTGGGGCGGGGGTTGATCCTCCGCCTCATTCCCACTTGGCCGCAGCGTTCGCGGCCTTTTCGGCAATTGAGGACACGACATGACAGTCCCCGCCATTGAGCTCAAAGGGATTTCCAAAGCCTTTGGGCCGGTTCAGGCCAACAAAGACATTTCCATCAGCGTCGTCCCCGGCACGATCCACGGGATCATCGGTGAAAACGGTGCGGGCAAATCCACGCTGATGAGTATTCTCTACGGTTTCTACAAAGCCGACAAAGGTGAGATTTGGATCAACGGGACCAAGACCGACATCCCCGACAGTCAAGCGGCGATTACGGCGGGCATCGGGATGGTGTTCCAGCATTTCAAGCTGGTTGAGAATTTCACGGTTCTGGAAAACATCGTTCTGGGCGCCGAAGATGGCGGGCTGCTGGCTCCGTCTTTGTCCAAGGCTCGCAAGGAACTGAAAGAACTGGAAGAAGAATACGAGCTGTTCGTTGACCCAGACAAGCGCATTGACGAAATCGGCGTGGGGATGCAGCAACGGGTCGAAATCCTCAAAGCCTTGTATCGCAAGGCCGAGATTTTGATTTTGGACGAACCGACAGGCGTTCTGACCCCGGCCGAGGCCGACCAGCTGTTCCGCATTCTCGACCGTCTGCGGGCCGAAGGGAAGACGATCATCGTGATCACCCACAAGCTGCGCGAGATCATGGAAAACACCGATACAGTCTCAGTGATGCGGCGCGGGCAGATGACGGCGACAGTAAAAACCGCCGAAACCAGCCCCGAGGAGCTGGCCGAGCTGATGGTAGGCCGCAAGGTTCTGCTGCAGGTCGACAAGGTTCCTGCAAAACCCGGCAAACCCATTCTTGAGGTCGAAAACCTGCGCGTCTTCGATTCAGCGGGCGTTGAGCGGGTCAAGGGTATCGACTTGACGGTCCGCGCGGGTGAGATCGTCGGCATCGCCGGTGTTGCGGGTAATGGCCAGTCGGAACTGCTTGAGGTTTTGGGCGGGATGCGGCCTGGAAAAGGGTCGATCAAGCTGAATGGTGAACCGCTGGCGCTTAGTGGGCATGGGTCTGACGGTCAGGCGCGGCGTGCGCAGCACATCGCTCACGTCCCCGAGGATCGTCAGCGCGAGGGCCTGATCATGGATTTCCACGCGTGGGAAAACGTGGCGTTCGGCTATCACCGCGACCCTGCCTATAAACGCGGTCTGTTCATGGACAATGCCGCCCTGCGCGCGGATACCGAACGCAAGATTGAAAAGTTCGATGTGCGTCCGCCCAATGGCTGGCTGACCGCCAAAAGCTTTTCAGGCGGCAACCAGCAAAAAATCGTTGTCGCGCGCGAGATTGAGCGGAACCCCGACCTGTTGCTGGTCGGCCAGCCGACACGCGGTGTGGATATCGGCGCGATCGAATTCATTCACAAACAAATCGTCGCCCTGCGCGATCAGGGGAAGGCAATCCTGCTGGTCTCGGTCGAGCTGGAAGAGATCTTCTCGCTGTCCGATCGGATAGCGGTAATGTTCGACGGACATATTATGGGCGAACGCCTGCCCCATGAGACAGATGAAAAAGAACTGGGCCTACTGATGGCCGGTGTTGCGGAAGAGGCCGCGTGAAGCATGGATAAAATGCCCAAATGGGCCGATGTCGTTCTGATCCCACTGATCAGTCTGATATTGGCCGCGATCCTTTCGGCGCTGGTTATTTTGGCCATTGGTGAAAACCCGGTTGAAGCGGTGAATCTGATGGTTACCGGCGCGCTGGGGTCGACTTATGGCTGGGGCTATACGCTCTATTACGCGACCAATTTCATGTTCACCGGGCTGGCGGTGGCTGTAGCGTTCCACGCGCGGCTGTTCAACATCGGCGGCGAAGGCCAGGCCATGCTGGGCGGGCTTGGCGTTGCCATAGTGTGTCTGTACATCGACTGGCCGCATTGGAGCATTGCCCTGCTGGCCGCCTGTGCGGCGTCGATGCTGTTTGGGGCGGCATGGGCCGCAATCCCGGCCTATCTGCAAGCCAAACGTGGCAGTCATATCGTCATCACCACGATCATGTTCAACTTTATCGCGGCGGCCTTCCTGAACTATATGCTGGTCAATGTGATGCGCCCGCAAGGCTCGCAAGATCCTGCAACTGCACGCTTCCCCGAGGCCGTGCATCTGCCGACCTTCCAGTCGATGTTCTCGACCGCTGAAAACGCGGTGTTCAAGGGTGCGCCGGCCAATATCTCGTTCTTTGTCGCGATCCTGGCCTGTTTCGTGGTCTGGGCGCTGATCTGGCGGACGCGGCTGGGGTATGAGATCCGCGCCTATGGTCATTCCGAAACCGGCGCTGTTTATGCCGGTATCTCGCCCGTACGCATCACTATCGTCGCCATGCTGATCTCGGGTGCGTTGGCCGGGTTGATGGCGACCAACAACGTGATGGGAGAAGCTGAACGGCTGGTACTCAACTCGACCGAAGGTGCGGGTTTCATCGGGATTGCCGTGGCGCTGATGGGCCGGTCGCACCCGTTCGGCGTGTTTGTGGCGGCCCTTTTATTCGGGTTCCTGTACCAGGGAGGTGCCGAATTGGCGCTGTGGACCTCGATCCCGCGTGAGCTGATCGTGGTTATTCAAGCGCTGGTGATCCTGTTTACCGGGGCACTGGACAACATGGTGCGCATGCCGCTTGAGAAACTGTTCCTCGGTCTGCGGAAGGGGGCCGAGTGATGGAGATTTTCGTAACACTCATTCAGGTTTTTGATTCAACGATCCGTCTGGCAACACCGCTTTTGCTGGCGTGTCTGGCCGGGTTGTATTCGGAACGCGCGGGTATTTTCGACATCGGGCTGGAAGGCAAGATGCTGATGGCAGCTTTTTTCTCGGCGGCGATTGCGGCAGTGACCGGGTCTGTCTGGTTGGGCCTGCTGGCGGGGATCGGATCCTCGCTGATTTTGTCCGGCTTGCACGGGCTCGCTTCGATCACCTTCAGGGGCAATCAGCTGATCTCGGGCGTTGCCATCAACTTTCTGGCCTCGGGCCTGACCGTTCTGATTGCGCAGAGCTGGTTCAAACAGGGCGGGCGCACGCCTTCTCTCTTTGGCGGTGGACGATTCGAATCTGCAGAGTTTCCTTATGCAATCGGCCCCGAAGATGCTGAACTGTCGGGGAAACCGGTTTCTGAACTGATGTCTGACACCAATTCGTTTCACATGGTGTATTCCGAACTACTCTCGGGTCATTCGATATTGGTCTATGTGGCGTTTCTGATGGTGCCATTAACATGGTGGATTCTGTATCGCACCCGGTTCGGCTTGCGCCTGCGCGCGGTGGGTGAAAATCCGGCTGCGGTGGATACCGCCGGTGTCTCGGTTGTCGGCCTGAGATTTGCGGCCGTTGCCATCTGCGGCGTGCTGTGTGGGATCGCCGGGGCCTATCTGGCCACTGCCCTGCAGGCCGGGTTCGTCAAGGAAATGACCGCCGGTCGCGGGTTCATCGCTTTGGCCGCGCTGATCTTTGCGAAATGGCGACCTTGGCATGCGATGTGGGCCTGTCTGCTGTTTGGTCTGTTGCAGGCGATTGCGCTGCGGTTCCAGAATATCGACCTGGGCGGCGTGGTCATCCCGGTGCAGGCTATGGATGCCCTGCCCTATATGCTGACGGTCGTCATTTTGGCTGGGTTCGTCGGCAAAGCTGTCCCGCCGCGTGCCGGTGGCGAGCCCTATGTGAAAGAGCGCTGATAAGTCCAGTTTAAAACTCATTTCAGTCCTGTTCGCTGCAGAGCGGCATGCAGAGTTGATTTTGCATGCCGCAAGCGCTCTAAGGGGGTATGTGTTTGTTTCCTGTGATAGCCGAGATCGGATTCGTTCCTGTCAGGGTGGCAAGCACACAAAAACGTCCCGGTTCCGGGGTCCGTTTTTCAATTCAGCCAGATCGGCTTGTCGGTCACGCGGTCTGCGCGATCGGCAGGTTGGTATTCGCCATACGGCCGCATTGCGCGCGCGGTATTAAAGCCTCATCCCTGTGGTATGGGACAGGCCGGATCACTTTGTGTGACGCGTCTGATCTCATCCGGTAAATACACATGCAGATCTACCTTCCAATCGCCGAAGTCTCCGTCAACGCCTTTTTGCTGTTGGGGCTGGGTGGGATGGTTGGCATCCTGTCGGGCATGTTCGGTGTAGGCGGCGGGTTTCTGATGACGCCGCTACTGTTCTTCATCGGCATCCCCCCCGCTGTCGCCGTCGCAACCGAAGCCAACCAGATCGTCGCCTCGTCCTTTTCTGGTGTATTAGCGCATTTTCGACGAAAGACCGTAGATCTGAAAATGGGCACGGTCTTATTGATCGGGGGCTTAATGGGTGCTGCCCTTGGGGTGGTGGTGTTCAACTATCTCAAAAGCCTGGGCCAGGTCGATCTGCTTGTCACGCTATGCTACGTCGTCTTCCTTGGCGTCGTTGGTGGCCTGATGTTCATCGAAAGCTTGCGGGCACTGCGCAAGGCCAAAAAGGGCGGCGGCGCACCAGCAAAACGGCGCCAGCGTGGCTGGGTTCATGCGATGCCGTTCAAAATGCGCTTTCGCACTTCGGGCCTGTATATCTCGGTCATTCCCCCAATTCTGGTCGGGCTTTGCGTCGGTGTACTGGCGGCCATCATGGGCGTCGGCGGCGGCTTTATTATGGTGCCTGCAATGATCTATCTACTGGGCATGCCCACCAAGGTGGTGGTTGGAACATCCTTGTTTCAGATCATCTTTGTGACCGGCTTTACCACCATGCTGCACGCAACCACGAACTATACGGTTGATGTTGTTCTGGCCGTTCTGCTGCTGGTCGGCGGTGTCGTGGGCGCGCAGATTGGCACGGTGATTGGCGCGAAGATGCCCGCCGAGCAGTTGCGCGTGCTGCTGGCAGCCCTGGTTCTGGTGGTCTGCGGCAAGCTGGCACTGGACTTATTGATCGAACCATCCGAGCTGTATTCCATTGGCAGCGAAGGAGGGCACTGATCATGCTGAAACGCTTGATTGCCCTGCTGGTTTTCTGCTGCTCGCCAGCCCTTGCGCAAGAAGAGCAGGTGGTGCTGGGTCTCAGCCAGGACCGGGTCGCCATTACCGCGACATTCGATGGTTCTGAAATCCTGATCTTCGGTGCCGTCAAACGAGAAGCACCGATCCCCGCCGGCCCACCGCTTGAGGTGATCGTGACTGTGGCCGGGCCGTCCAGCCCAGTGACAGTCCGGCGCAAGGAACGCAAACTGGGCATCTGGGTCAACACCGACAGCGTTCTGGTCGACCTTGCGCCAAGTTTCTACGCCGTCGCCACAAGCGGGCCGCTGGATAATATCCTTTTGGACACCGAGGACCTGAGATACCGGATTTCAATCGAACGCGCCATCCGATCGGTCGGGGCGGCCATGCATATCCGGGGCGCGCAGGATTTTGCAGATGCCGTGGTGCGCATTCGCGAGGATGAGGGGCTGTATTCCATTCGCGAAAACACAGTGGCCGTGGATGAGCAAACCCTGTTCCGCACCTCAATTGCAATGCCTGCCGACCTGACCGAAGGCGACTATGCTGCGCGCATCTTCCTGACCCGCGGCAAAGAGGTGATCTCGGAATTCGAGACAACCATCGACGTGCGCAAAGTGGGGCTGGAGCGGTTTTTGTACAACATGTCCCGACAGCAACCTGTGTGGTACGGGCTGATGTCACTGGTCATTGCGATTGCAGCGGGCTGGGGGGCGTCGACTGCGTTCCGATTGCTGCGTGAAAACTAACCCCTAACCGCGCCCGATATAGGGCATCGTTGTTGCCATCACGGTCATGAACTGCACATTCGCCTCGGGCGGCAGGGTCGCCATATGCAGCACCGAGCGTGCTGCATCTTCAACCGCCATGGTCGGGTCGGGCGTCTGACCGGCCTCAACCGCGGCATCCACCAGTCCCTGTACCATCTGCGTGCGCGCGTTGCCGATGTCGATCTGACCGCAAGCAATTCCGAGGTCCCGCCCGTCCAGCGACAGACTGCGGGTCAGACCGGTGATGGCATGTTTCGTGGTCGTGTAGTGCACCGAGTTCGGGCGCGGCACATATGCGGCAATCGAGCCGTTGTTGATGATGCGCCCGCCCTGCGGCGACTGATGGCGCATGATCCGAAAAGCCTCGCGCGCGCATAGGAACATGCCGTTCAGATTGACGTTGACGGTTTGATACCAATCCTCCAGCGCGATCTCGTCGATGGTTCCGCCGGGCGCAAAGATGCCCGCATTGTTGAACAACGCGTCCAACCGGCCAGCCTTTTCCTGAAACGCGCCAAAGGCCGCATGGACCGCATCCGCGTCCGTTACATCCGCAACCAATGGGATCGCGTTTGTGCGATCCTTGGCCATCTCGTGCAACGTATCGGCACTGCGCGCCAACAGGCCCACTGTCCAGCCTTCGTTCAAGAACAATTCCGCCGTGGCCCGCCCAATGCCCGAGCTTGCGCCGGTTACTATGATGGATGTCATGTATCTTCAGCCTCCAATGTCAAGGACGCCGCCGGAACCGCGCGCAGATCATCCACACGCAGCGGATGGGTGGGCTTGGCCAGACGGTTGCGCACAACCCAGATCAACCGCTCCTGCGCGCGGGTGATGGCGACATAGGCCAGCCGCTTCCAAAGCGGCTGCCCGGCCTCGGTCCTGCCCATGCGGGCGGCGGCGTAAATATCCGGTGCAAAGACCTGTACCGTGTCCCATTGCGAGCCCTGCGCCTTGTGAATGGTTACCGCCGCGCCATGCAGAAAGGTGGCACCCATGCGGGCGGCGAAGGGGATAAAGGGTTCTTCTTCATCCGGTTTTTCGATCTTGACGATCGAGGCCGCACTGACCTGTGGGTCCTCGGCGCCCATCACGTGCAGGCGTGAAAAGCCCGGCTTGCGCCCCGGTCCCAAATAGATGACTTGCGCGCCTTTGATCAGCCCGCGCGCCTCAAGGTCCAAACGTTTCTTGCGGTGTTTCAACGGCAGTTCGATGCCATCACAGATCAGTGGTTCACCTTCCAGCAGCTCGGTCTCAGGCGCGCCGTGAACTTGCCGAAACGCCTGAATCAACCGAATGCGTGTGGCGTTGCGCCAGACCAGAACCGGGCTGCGGGCCATCAGATCAACCTCGACCCGCTGACCCCAGACCACGCGGTCATCCTGACGGGCGGTTTGTTCTATAAGACGTTCGAAATCCTCGAACCCCATCTTGGGGTCTGCCAGCGCGTGGGCCAGATCCAGGATAGGATTGTCCGCATCTTGCCGGTGGACCCGGTGCAGGATCTGTTTGCGCGGCTCGGGCAAAGCGTCAAACACCATGCTGCCCGATTGATTGACAGGGGCCAGCTGCGCAGGGTCACCAAATAACAACAAGGTCGGAAAAATCTCTTGCAGGTCCTCGAATTGCCGGTCGTCCAGCATCGAGGCCTCATCGACGAACCCGATATCCAATGGCTCGTCTCGACGTTTCCAGCCGGTGATGAAATCGGACCCGCGCAATCCGGCGGCGGCCAAGGCACCAGGGATCGATTTATTATTCGCATAAAACGCCGCTGCCCGGTCCAACGCCTCGTCCGTCAGACCTTCGATCTCGGGGCGTTCGTCATTGCCCGCCAGCCATTCGGCGATGCGTTCATATTCCGGGTCATAAACCGGGGTATAGAGAATGCGGTGAATGGTCGTTGCAGGGACCCCGCGCAGGCGCAACACGCTGGCGGCCTTGTTGGTGGGGGCCAGGATCGCAAGGCTGCGCTTTTCCTTCGCTTTGCGGCTTTCGAAATCACCCGACACAATCTGAACACCGGTTTCGGCCAAAGCCTTGTACAGCTCGGCCAGCAACAGGGTCTTGCCCGAGCCGGCTTTGCCGATCACCGCCATCACACCGGATTTGCCGTTGCCCGGCAATTTCAGCAGGGCATCATCATCCAGATCTACACCGGCTGATCGCAGCATTTCAGAGATGCTGTCATAGGCGGCCGCCTGGTCGTCAGAGAAGGTCACGGGGGGCAAAGACATGGCGCGACCCTACAGGGCCGCGCCAGCTATCACCAGAGAGGGATTGGGCTTTTCGCCTGATCAGGCCGACAGAGAAAAGCGATGCTGCCGTCCGATCCCGAATGCCGTCTTGAACCACAGCCGCGACAGCTCTCGCGGGATCCCCGCGCGTTCGGCCACGCGGTTGCAATCATCGGCAGAATAGGGCCACAGCCCGACCGAAATCTGATCACGCCCATGCCCTTCGGTCCCCAGAACCACCGGGGACGATCCAATCAGGCGGTAAATCCGAATCATGCGTGCATCAAAGACTCCGGCGATATGGGTCAGGCCGAACCCTTCCATCATCTCACCGCCGCTTAGCATGATGGCGCCCGCGGTGTGCGAGCTGGCCGTGCGCGACAGGCAGAACCTTGTGACCTCCCAAATCAGCGGGCTGCAGACTGGTTTGCCACCGGTCAGATGGCCGAACACCTCGTTCACCATGACCGGGCCGGTGGTCGGCAACACGCGCATTGAGCCTCCATGACTGCCGTCTTCTTCTTCCCAGATGACATAAAGCGGGTTCAGATCGTCATACCGATCCCGCTCTTCCCCTTTTTCGTTAACGTGTACGTCCCAACCCAACCGGGTTTTGAACTGATCCGCGCGATCCCGGAACATCCCTTCGGCCAGATCCGGAAACTTTTGCAGCTCATCCGCATACAAATAGCGCAACATGACTTTTTTCCCCTTGTCGTCCTGTGCAGGAACGAAGGGGGTACAAAGTCATAGTTAATTTCCCGTTCTGAGGGCGCGCGCCTCTTAAACCACTATTAATCCTCGGCTGAGCGCTGTGGCGATGGCGTGAGTGGTGTTCTGCGCCCCAAGCTTCGCCCGGGCGCCTTCGATATAGACCCGTAGCGTATGTTCAGAGATAGACAGCGAATGGGCCACCTGGGCCCGGCTGTACCCCAGCGCCAGCAAGGTCATCGCGTCGACTTCGCGTGGCGACAGACTGCGGGCAGAGTCGGGCTGTCGGTCAACTTCGAATTCCAGCGCTTTGCGATTGAAATAATGCGCGATCAGGATCAGCTCACGACCATGACGCTCGATGAAACGCTGCCAGGTTTCATCATCACAGGTATGGTTGACCGTAAACAAGGCGAATTGCCCGTTCGGCCCCCGGATCGGGATGGAATAGCCTTGATTGCCGACACCGTGGCTTTGTGCGTCTTGCAGAAATGCCTTGGCCACTTTGCTGGACCAATCCAGCGTTTTCCAATCGACCGGGTGGAACCGCTGAAAGCACCCCAGGATGACCGGATCAATGCGGTGATAACTCTTTTCCAGATATCGCTCTGCCCAAGCATCGGGATAGGTCGTATAGCCGTACTGATCCCCGGCACCATCGACCCAGTGGTATATAAGGTGCTCGACTTTCAGCCGGTCACGCAATCTGATTGCGACGCCACTTAATTCATCAAGCGTGCTGGTGTTTTCCAAGTCCTCCAGGACTTGGCTCATATCGAGTATTTTTCCCATCCGCCGGCGTCCGTACCTCAGCCTTCATGGACGCGATCTCGGCTGCGGCGATCAGCTTGGTGTCGTCCAGCTGTTCGGCCAGCGCGATCATACCATTCTCAACAGCGAAGGCGTTGAGGTCCGACAACACGTCCAGTATCCACTCATTCTGCGCCATCAGGGTCTCTCCGAAACGGTTAACGAAGGGTTAACACAACCATAACATGTGCAGTATTTTTTTGCCTATTCGCTGCTTTCTACTCCCCCAAAACAGTGGGGTTAATATCTATAACCCCTTAAAATGAATAAACTTACCCTTGAAAAAGTGACGCCCGCGAACCGTTAACACAATTCGCGGGCACCATTACCTGATTTTGGTGCGGCTCAACCGCGGGCGTCCAAAACCTCTTCCAGAGTGCGCATTCCGGTTTGCGGAGCTTGAACCAAGACCGACATGTTGCCCGGCTTATGCTCGTTACGCATCATCTTCATGTGCGCATCGGGTAGCTCATTCCACGAGAACACCTCGGACATGCATGGGTCCAGGCGACGCTCGACCATCAGCTGGTTCGCAGCAGCCGCTTGTTTCAGATGCGCAAAGTGCGAACCCTGCAGACGCTTCTGGTGCATCCACATATAGCGCACGTCGAAGGTCAGGTTATAGCCGGTGGTACCGGCGCAGATCACAACCATGCCGCCCTTTTTCACCACGAAGGTCGACACCGGGAAGGTGCTTTCGCCGGGGTGTTCAAACACCATGTCGACATTGTTGCCCTTGCCGGTAATGTCCCAGATGGCCTTGCCGAACTTGCGTGCTTCTTTGAACCAATCGGCATATTCCGGTGTGTTCACTGTGGGCAATTGGCCCCAGCAGTTAAAGTCTTTGCGGTTCAGAACACCCTTAGCACCCAGACCCATTACAAAGTCACGTTTGCTTTCGTCCGAGATCACACCGATCGCGTTTGCACCCGCAGTGTTGATCAACTGGATTGCATATGAGCCCAGACCACCCGACGCACCCCAAACCAGAACGTTCTGGCCCGGCTTCAGATCGTGTGGCTCGTGACCGAACAGCATCCGGTATGCGGTGGCCAGTGTCAGCGTGTAGCAGGCGCTTTCTTCCCAGGTCAGGTGCTTGGGGCGCGGCATCAGCTGCTGTGCCTGAACATTAGTGAACTGAGCGAACGACCCATCCGGCGTCTCATAACCCCAAATCCGCTGGCTGGTCGAAAACATCGGATCGCCACCATTGCAATGTTCGTCGTCACCGTCATCCTGGTTGCAGTGGATCACGACCTCGTCGCCCACTTTCCAACGCTTGACCTTGTCGCCAACGGCCCAAACGATGCCCGACGCATCCGAGCCGGCGATGTGGAACGGCTGTCCGTGACCATCAAACGGGCTGATCGGTTTACCCAACGACGCCCAGACGCCGTTGTAGTTCACGCCAGCGGCCATCACCAGAACCAGCACCTCGTGGCTGTCCAGCTTGGGGACATCTACCACTTCCAGCTGCATGGCCGTGTCCGGCTCGCCATGGCGTTCCTTGCGGATCGCCCATGCATACATTTGTTTCGGGACAAACCCCATCGGAGGGATTTCACCCATCTCATAGAGGTCTTTTTCCGGTGCCTCGTACGACGCGATGCCGCTATCGGTGTCCAGAGCCATGTTGGCCTCCTTTTCTAAAATCTTTGCCGCAACGCAGAATCGGCGGCTTTACCCGATGAGTATTTTCCATCGAGCAATATTGCAACCCATTTTGAGTTCATTTTGTAATTTTATGACCCAGCGGGTGCAGAAATTTATTTCGCAGGCGCAGAAATCACCTGTTCCGCATCCAACGACGCCGAGGCTGCATAATAGTTCAACAGGTCAACTCTTTGACCTGACGACGATAATTTCCCACCCTCGCGTTTCAGAATGCGGCGATCCACCAATTGCTGAATACTAGCCTCGATTGCACTGTGCTCCAATGGTGTAGAACTTCCGTTGCGTCGCAGCAGTTGGTCTATCAGCGCCACCGCGTCTGTTTCGGCAATTTCGCCCTTTTCACGCACCAACCAACACGTAGCAGGCCCCGGAACCAGCGGAATCGCTTTACCAATGCCCACCATCAAGTCCCGCGCCAGATCGGTCATCAGGTTGGTTTTGTGGTCCGCCCGGAACGCCCGCAGCGAAACAGGCTGGCCGTACCGCACCGAAGCCACGCCGAATCGCTGATAACGACCTACCAACCGTCGGCCGACCTGTTTGATAATCCACCAGGCGATGACCCCGATCCTGGCCCGAAACCTGCGTTCATTTCCCAGCGCCGCTTTGGTCAGGATCGTATCCTCTAGCACGCGGTCATAATTCAGCGCGACGGGTACAAAAACAACGTCCCTACCGTCGGGGGTGGTGGCATCAATGATGTATTTGAGCAGCCCCAGCTTTGGCCGACCCAGTGCGCCGGTCAAGCTAAGACCGCCCTCGGGGAACATGGCTTGTGTCACGCCCGCTTCGGTCGCGTGCCGCACATAGCAAGCCAGCACTTGCCGATAAAGCTCACTGCCCGATTTGCGGCGGATAAAGTAGGCACCCATTGCCCGGATCAAACGGCTGAGCGGCCAGACGCGCGCCCATTCCCCAACCGCATAAGACAGCGCAGACTGTTGCGCCGCCAGATAGGTCACCAACACATAGTCCATATTGCTGCGATGGTTCATGACGAAAACAACAGTCGCCTCTGGGTCAATGTTGCGCAGGGCTTTTTCGTCCATATAGCTAAGACGTACGTTATAAAACGCGTTGCTCAGCATACGAGTCAGGCGGATGGCGATGCTGAAATAGGCTACCGCTGAAAAGGACGGAACGATTTCGCGCGCATAACGACGGGCCGTTTCAAAGGCCACGGCCTCGGGAACACGTTCCTCGCGTGCAAAGTTCTGAACCGCCTGCCCGACCTGCGGGTCATAAATCAGCCGCTGAATCATGTCATGTCGATGCGCCAGCTTGAACGGCTGGATGGGTCGCTGCAGGCGTTTGTTCAGGCGTTTGACTGCCCGCTCAAGCCGGCGGCGAAAAAACCATCGCACCGAAGGGAACAGAAAATGCGAGGCCAGAGTGACCGCGGCAAACACCACGATCAGCAAAAACAGCCAAAGCGGAAGTTCCACGGTCTGAGTCATGCACGCACCCTGCCACCAAACCGGGTCACCTACAATCTGAAGAACCTGAAATGCCGCGACGCAGCGAATTGACATATCCCGAAAATTGCGCTTTAGAGGCCAGTGACGTAATTTTCTTGCCCACCCGCAACACGAGGCCCAGCTATGACGCAGACGCAGAAAGATCGCCCTTGGCTCATCCGAACCTATGCCGGTCATTCCACCGCCAAGGCCTCAAACGCGCTGTATCGCGGGAATTTGGCGAAGGGACAGACCGGTCTTTCCGTGGCTTTCGACCTGCCGACGCAGACCGGTTACGACAGCGATCACACATTGGCGCGCGGCGAGGTCGGCAAGGTTGGCGTTCCGATCAGCCATCTGGGCGACATGCGGGTATTGTTCGATCAGATTCCGTTGGAACAGATGAACACCTCGATGACTATCAACGCCACCGCCCCTTGGTTGCTGGCGCTTTATATCGCTGTGGCCGAGGAACAGGGCGCGGACGTGGCCAAGCTGCAAGGCACCGTGCAGAACGACCTGATCAAGGAATACCTGAGCCGCGGCACCTATGTCTGCCCGCCAAAACCGTCGCTGAAGATGATCGCGGACGTGGCCGAGTATTGCTATACCAACGTGCCGAAATGGAACCCGATGAATGTGTGTTCCTATCACTTGCAAGAAGCCGGCGCGACACCCGAACAAGAGCTGGCCTATGCACTGGCCACGGCCATCGCCGTATTGGATGAGCTGCGCCCCCGCGTCCCAGCCGAGGATTTCCCGGCGCTTTGCGGTCGCATTTCGTTCTTTGTGAACGCGGGCATCCGCTTTGTCACCGAAATGTGCAAGATGCGGGCTTTCGTGGATCTTTGGGACGAGATTCTGCAACAACGCTATGGCGTCGAGGATTCCAAATACCGTCGGTTCCGCTATGGTGTTCAGGTCAACTCGCTGGGCCTGACCGAGCAGCAGCCCGAAAACAACGTCTATCGCATCCTGATCGAAATGCTTGCCGTGACCTTGTCGAAAAAGGCCCGGGCCCGTGCTGTGCAATTGCCCGCATGGAATGAAGCGTTGGGTTTGCCACGCCCGTGGGATCAGCAATGGTCGATGCGGATGCAGCAAATCCTGGCCTATGAAACCGACTTGCTGGAATATGGTGACCTGTTTGACGGCAACCCCGCCGTGGACGCTAAGGTTAAAGAGCTGAAAGCAGGCGCGCGGGCTGAATTGGACAACCTCGAATCGATGGGCGGCGCGGTGGCGTCGATCGAATACATGAAATCCCGTCTGGTCGATTCCAACGCCGAACGCCTGAACCGGATCGAACGCAATGAAACCGTCGTGGTCGGGGTGAACAAATGGACACAGGGCGAACCCTCACCGCTGGAGACCGAAGATGGCGGTATCATGGTTGTCGACCCAGCTGTCGAGCAAGAACAAATCAACCGCCTGAATGAATGGCGCGCAGATCGTGACGACGCAGCCGTCAAGGCGGCTTTGGCCGCACTACGTGAGGCCGCGCGATCCGGCACCAACGTGATGGAACCGTCAATCGCCGCCGCCAAGGCAGGTGTCACCACCGGCGAGTGGGCTGAAGAAATGCGCAAGGTCTACGGCACTTATCGCGGTCCGACCGGCGTGTCCGGTTCAGTGTCTAACAAGACCGAAGGGTTGGAGGATCTGCGCGCTGCTGTTGATGCGGTCAGTGACAAACTGGGGCGCCGCCTGAAATTCCTGGTGGGTAAGCCGGGATTGGACGGCCATTCAAACGGAGCCGAGCAAATCGCCTTCCGCGCCCGCGATTGCGGCATCGACATCAGCTATGAAGGCATTCGCCTGACACCCGAGGAAATCGTCACGGCTGCCATTGAAGACAAGGCCCATGTCATCGGTCTGTCGATTCTGTCCGGCAGCCACATCCCATTGGTGCAAGACGTCATGACCCGCCTGCGCGAAGCCGGGCTGAACGATGTCCCTGTCGTGGTCGGGGGGATCATTCCCGATGATGATGCAGCGAAACTCAAGGCAATGGGCGTTGCCAAAATCTATACGCCCAAGAACTTTGAGTTGAATGTAATCATGGGCGATATCGTAACTCTGGTCGATCCGCAAAATATCGCGGCTGAATAGTTCAACCCTTTTTGGGAAATCTCTGTTTCTATTCCCCTTCACGAGGGGATAGATAAATTTCGGATTAGGAATTACGGTGGGCTATTGCGTCCACGTATGACGAAGTGCGGAACGGAGAAAAAAATGGCGATCAGCCTAGATAAAATGTCTCGAAAAGAACTGCTTGAATTGCGCGACAAGGTGGAAATCGCGCTTAAAAATGCGGAAAAGCGTGATCGCAAAGAGGCTTTGAAAGCGGCCGAAAAGGCCGCCGCCGAGTTTGGGTTTTCACTTTCAGATCTGTCTGGCAATGGCTCAAAATTACCTAAGAGTTCAAAGGCCAACGCAAAGTACAAAAATCCCTCCAACCCCGAACAAACCTGGTCGGGCCGAGGCCGCAAACCGCAATGGGTTCATGACGCGTTAAAAGCCGGGGCAGATATTTCGGATTTGGAAATCTGACAGGAATTGAGTGAAAAATGACAATTCATATTGGCGCAGAAAAAGGTGAAATTGCTGAAACCGTTTTAATGCCCGGTGATCCCTATCGGGCGAAATGGGCGGCAGAAACCTTTTTGCAGGATGCCAGGCTGGTCAATAACGTGCGGGGCATGCTGGGTTTCACCGGAACCTGGAAAGGAAACCCGGTTTCAATTCAGGGCAGCGGCATGGGGATGCCGTCCTTGTCGATTTACGCCAATGAACTGATCCGCGATTTTGGTGCTAAAACCCTGATCCGCATCGGATCGTGCGGCGGGATGCAGGACAGTGTCAATATCCGCGATGTGATCTTGGCGATGACCTCGACCACGCTAAGCACACCATCACGCGGCATTCTGAAAGAACTGAACTTTGCCCCCTGCGCCGACTGGGGTTTGCTACAGGCGGCGGCTCAGGCGGCGGCTGCGAAAGGGACACCCACGCATATCGGCGGGATTTATTCGTCGGACGTGTTTTATGACGAACGACCTGATTTGAACGAACAGATGGTGCGACACGGCATTCTGGGGGTCGAAATGGAGGCCGCCGAATTGTATATCCTCGCCGCGCGTCACGGTTGCCGCGCGCTGGCCGTTCTGACCGTGTCCGATCACCTGCTGACGGGTGAGGCACTGCCGTCGTCCGAACGCGAAAGCAGCTTTGGGGATATGGTGGAAATCGCGCTGCAAGCAGCATTTCCCGACGCGGCATAGCCACAGATAGGGCGAATGATCGCCCTGCTGTCCTATTTCCCTTTCAGGCAACTGGTCGGTGTATTCGCGCCTTCGTGCTGTGCCCCGCAATAGGCACAAACCCAAACGCCTTCCATGCGGTGCTGCCGCCATCGGCAATCGCGCGTCAACGACGACGTCCGTGATCGCCAGATAAAATAGGCGAACACTCCGGCCGCCAGTACTAACAACAGAATGGGCATGCTTATGCATTGCCCAATCCAAGGATAAATTCAAGCGTTAGGCGGCGTTTGCGTATTCGAACAATTCAGGCTCGTGAACCTCAGCCACCGGCGCAGGTTCCGGCGTGTAATATGCCCAAGCCTGTTCTAGCAGTTCCAGAGCCTCGGCAGCGTTCGTTTTTGAGTTTTGGTCGTGCATCGGAGCGATCCCGTTTCGGTTCCATCACTCCTCCCATGTTGAAAGGTTAAGCAGTCCAACAACTGACTTCATCACATCTTTTTGCAATCTCGGCATGACAAAACTGCATAAAAGGCTGGCACTTGCATCTGCCAGCCTTTCTCGTTTTTCGCCAATTACGCGGTCATACAAGCATTCGCTTTAGCGGCTTGTTCTTCGCTGACGCCGTTGCCGGGCACGAACACCTCAGTCTGCTTACCATCCTGAAGGGTGTATTGAGTGGTAAATGCCCCCCCAATTCCGGCCTGTTTTGCACAGTCTACCTGTTTGAATGCTAAGTCCGCCCGGTCGCTGCCCGATCCACCACACGCTGAAAGAATGGTGATGGCAGAAATTGAAAAGGCTTTTAGTAGTCTTTGGGTCATTGATGTACTCCGACATTACAATGCCCGCATAACACGAAAAAACCCGGAGCGTTTCCACCCCAGGTTTTGTCTTCTTTTGTGGCTGTGATCAAACGGACCGATCGACCATCATCTTCTTGATCTCGGCAATTGCCTTGGCCGGGTTCAGACCCTTGGGACAGGTCTTGGCACAGTTCATGATCGTATGGCAGCGGTACAGCTTGAAGGGATCTTCCAGCTCGTCCAGACGCTCACCCGTGGCTTCATCGCGGCTGTCGATGATCCAACGATAGGCATGCAGCAAAGCGGCGGGCCCAAGGTAGCGATCGCCGTTCCACCAGTAACTCGGGCACGAGGTCGAGCAGCTGGCGCACATCACACATTCATACAAACCATCCAGCTTTTTGCGGTCTTCGATCGACTGCTTCCACTCTTTCGCGGGGCGGTTGGTCTTGGTTTCCAACCACGGCATGATCGAAGCGTGCTGGGCATAGAAATGCGTCAGATCGGGGATCAGGTCTTTGACTACCGGCATATGCGGCAGCGGATAGATTTTCACGTCACCCTTGATCTCATCCATACCGTAGATACAGGCCAGCGTGTTGATCCCGTCGATATTCATCGCGCAGGAACCGCAGATGCCTTCGCGGCACGACCGGCGGAAGGTCAGGGTCGGATCGATCTCATTCTTGATCTTGATCAGCGCGTCCAGAATCATCGGCCCGCAGCTGTCCATATCAACGAAATAGGTGTCGAGCTGGGGGTTTTTTCCATCATCCGGGTTCCAGCGATAGATCTGGAACTTACGCACATTGGTCGCGCCTTCGGGTTTGGGCCAAGTTTTGCCCGTCGTGATGCGCGAATTCTTTGGGAGGGTCAGTTGTACCATAAGTTCCTCTCCTTAGAACGTCCGCGCCTTCGGCGCGATTTTCTTGAGGCTGATGCCACCTTCTTCTTCGGTGGTCAGCGGATCGGCTATGACCGGGCGATAGCTGAGCTCAACCTTGTTGCCCTCAACCCGCGAAACGGTATGGACACGCCAGTTTTCGTCGTCACGCTCGGTGAAGTCTTCATGCGCATGGGCACCGCGGGACTCCTTGCGTGCCTCGGCACCAACGATGGTGGCCAGCGCGCTTGGCATCAGGTTGGTCAGTTCCAGAGATTCCATCAGATCACTGTTCCACACCAACGAGCGGTCGGAGACCTTCAGGTCGTCCATCTTGGCCGCGATCACCGTCATCTTTTCGACGCCCTCGGCCATGGTCTTGGCGGTCCGGAATACGGCTGCGTCTTCCTGCATGGTCCGCTGCATCTCAAGCCGCAGATCGGCGGTAGGGATTGCGCCGCTCGCATTCCGCACAGCATCAAACCGGTCAAACGCCTTGTCGACCGACGCTTGGTTCAGAACCGGGTTCGACGCTTTGGCATCGACAACTTCACCGGCCCGGATCGCGGCCGCCCGGCCAAACACCACAAGGTCAATCAGCGAGTTCGAGCCCAAACGGTTCGCGCCATGGACCGAGGCACAACCCGCTTCACCCACGGCCATCAGGCCCGGTACAACAGCCGTTGGGTTATCGGCTGTGGGGTTCAGAACCTCGCCCCAATAGTTGGTCGGAATGCCACCCATGTTATAGTGCACGGTCGGCAGGACCGGGATCGGTTCCTTGGTCACGTCCACACCTGCAAACACACGCGCCGATTCCGATATGCCCGGCAGACGTTCCGCCAGTGCTTCGGCAGGTAGGTGGCTGAGGTTCAGGTGAATGTGATCGCCGTTGTCACCATGGCCACGGCCTTCACGGATCTCCATGGTCATCGAACGCGAAACATAGTCGCGCGGCGCAAGGTCTTTGTATTGGGGCGCGTAACGCTCCATGAACCGTTCACCTTCCGAATTAGTCAGGTAGCCACCCTCGCCCCGTGCGCCTTCGGTGATCAGGCAGCCCGAACCGTAGATGCCGGTCGGGTGGAACTGCACGAATTCCATATCCTGCAGCGCCAGGCCCGCCCGGGCCACCATACCGCCGCCGTCACCAGTACAGGTATGGGCCGACGTCGCGCTAAAATAGGCACGGCCGTAGCCGCCGGTCGCCAGTACCACCATCTTGGCGTTGAAGACGTGCATCGTTCCGTCGTCAAGCTTCCAGCAGACGACACCCTGACACTGCCCGTCCTCGGACATGATCAGATCGATGGCGAAATACTCGATGTAGAACTCGGCGTTGTTCTTCAGTGACTGACCATACAGCGTGTGCAGGATCGCGTGGCCTGTCCGGTCAGCGGCGGCGCAGGTACGCTGCACGGCAGGACCTTCGCCGAATTCGGTTGTGTGACCACCGAAGGGGCGCTGATAAATCTTGCCTTCTTCAGTCCGGCTGAAGGGCACGCCATAGTGCTCCAGCTCATACACCGCTTTGGGTGCTTCACGGGCCAGATATTCCATCGCGTCAGTGTCACCCAACCAGTCCGAGCCCTTGACGGTATCGTACATGTGCCACTGCCAGTGGTCCGGTCCCATGTTAGACAGAGATGCCGCGATGCCGCCTTGCGCCGCAACCGTGTGCGAGCGTGTCGGGAACACTTTGGTGACGCATGCAGTGCGTAGGCCCTGTTCGGCCATGCCCAGCGTCGCCCGCAGACCTGCACCACCTGCGCCTACGACAACGACGTCGTATTCGTGGGTTTCATATTCATATGCTGCTGTCATTGTTCTTGTTCCTTACCGCGCATCACAGGGCGAGCTTGACCAGAGCGAACAGCCCGGCCGCGATCAGCGTGTAGCCCAGGGCCCACATTGCAACGAGCGAGACTTTCTCGAGAACACCATGGACATAATCTTCGATGGTTTCCTGCGCCTCATACATCAGCTGTTGCATGCCCACGACCAAAGTCAGAGCGGTCACAATTGCCGGGAATGGGCGGTTGAAATAGGCGACGACTTCTTCGTATGTGCCGCCGATACCGGCCCCGAAGGTGAAGATGAAGATCGGAACCAGCACGGTCAGGATCATCGCCCGGACCATGGTGCGCCAATGTGTTTGTGTGCCGGATTTCCCTGCGCCCAGACCCTGCGCGCGTTTACGGTCAGTCAGATATCGCATGTGCCGTCCCCTTAAACCGCAATCACAGTGATAATGGTCAGGATGGTCGCACCGACGAACATGCCTAGACCCAGTTTCTCAGAGACCTCAACATCAAGGCAGTAGCCGAAATCCCAAAAGACGTGACGCAGACGACCCAGCGTGTGATACCAAAGCGCCCAGGTGGCCAAGGTCAGGAGGATGTCGCCGAACCAGCTGCGCAGAAAACCGTCGATGGCCAGAAACGCGCTTTCCGATGTCGAAGCGGCCAACAGCCACCAGACGATCAGGATTGCAACGGCAAAGGCGCCCAATCCCGAGAGGCGAACCATGATCGACGACAACGAAGTCATCTGGGGGCGATAGATCATAATGTGTGGCGAGAGCGGGCGGTTGCCCCGATTGACATCGGCCATGTCGGCTCCTCTTTCGTTGGCTACCGGTCGTTTTACTGTTTTTTGCCCTTCTGTCACGTGCTGCATGCGCAAAAATGGGTAAAAAGGGTTCAAAATAGCAGATTTCATCAGTTTGTGATCACGCAAAATATTACTGTGATCACAAAAACTCTTCCAAGCCTTGAATGTTAGCGTTTTCAGGGAACAAGCATTGTGATCACGAATCTGCTACTGCTGCTCCAAAGCCGCTGATTGCTGTGTAACTTCGCGCAACAGCTTCTTTCGAATCCGTTCGGGGTAATCGGCAAACCCCGCTGCCGACACCACAAATGCGCCCTCGCCGACAATGACATTTTCAAAGAAATAGGCGGTAAGGTCCGGTTCGCTTTCCTCGATCGCAATTGCGTTTACTGTCACCCCGCGTGTGCGCAACGCCCTGTGCGTCTCGGTTGGTTCGACACCCTCGTTCGACACCCCATCGCCCGAAATGTCTATCAGATGCCGTTTGCAATCCGCCACCGCATCGAAGCTGGACATGGTCATCTCAAGCGCTTCACCGATTGCGGTTGAAAAGTTGCGCCAAACCCTGGGGTCGTCGGCAACTTGATCGGCAAACCGTTCAAGCGTGTCAAAGCTATCGATCCGGGTCCACGGGATCGTCACCTTTTGACGCGAGGACCCGGTCCACTGCACCAGCATCAACTGTGCCTGCCCCCGCACCAGCGCCTCGGACACCAAGGGGTCGCGCAGCCCGGCGGCCAGCCCATCCATCTGAATCCGGTATTCCGTCGTATCGACCGAACCGGATACGTCCACTGCCAAAGCCAACGCCAGATCGCACGCGACGGCGGGCGGCGTCAGAAACAGGCAGGCAGCAAGTGATCGAAGCGGGACCATGATCGCAGCCTAGCATGATTGACGCAGGCTGCGATCAAATGAATGTGGGGCGTGCTCAGATTGGCATCAGCGCCCAATAATCAAGGTCCAACAGGACGTTCTGCTGATACCGGCCATCTTCGTTTTTCAGCGCAAACGCCTCTCCACCCTTTGTCGCGACCAGCCGCAGACGGATGGCCCCCACGCCCGGCACACCGGTTTCGGCCTTGTCCAGAACCTCGGACCAAGCCTTGATTGTGTCGCCTGCGAAGCAGGGGTTGGCATGGGCGCCGCCGTTCAGGCCGACAATCATCTGCGCATTGGCCAGGCCGTTAAATGACAATGTCCGCGCCATCGAAATCACGTGGCCGCCATAAATCAAACGACCATCGGGCCGGAAGGTCAGGTCGAAATGCACCTTGGCTGTGTTCTGCCACAGCCGGGTGGCAAGCATATGCTCGGCCTCTTCCACCGTCACGCCATCGACATGATCAATGGTTTCGCCAATCTCGTAATCACCCCAACGATGCGCCTCGCCCGACTGGGCAAAATCGTAATTCGAGAAATCCAACCCCGCGGGCACCACCAGATCTTTTGGCTCAAGTACCTTTTTCAGGTCCGGCACAACCGCCTCGGGCGCGGGGGCGTCAAGGTTCGATTTGCGCACCATCACCCAGCGGACATATTCGATCACGACCTCATCGCGCTGATTCAGGCCACGCGTGCGTACCCAGACCACGCCGGTCTTGCCGTTCGAATTCTGCTTGACCCCGATTACCTCGGATTCAGAGCGCAGCGTATCGCCGGGATAGACCGGCAACAGCCAGCGCCCCTCGGCATATCCCAGATTGGCAACCGCGTTCAGCGAGATGTCTGGCACGGTCTTGCCAAACACCACGTGGAAAGCAGCCAGATCGTCAATCGGGCTTTGCTGCAAGCCGCAATTCCGAGCAAATTCATCCGACGAATACAGCGCGTGCCGCGCCGGGTAGAGCCCATGGTACAGCGCCCGCTCTCCGTCGGTTACAGTACGCGGCACGGCGTGATGCAGCACCTGACCAACAGAGTAGTCTTCGAAAAAACGGCCCGGATTTGTCTTTGCCATTATTGCTGTCCCAGTTTCATATCGGAGGAATAGTCGGCCTCGACCTCTTTGGTCACAGCCTGCGCACACCGCATCATGCGGCTGTTTTCGTCATAGGCGTAAGACGGGCCGCCATACAGCTCCCACCCTTTTGCCAAGGCGTCTGACACTTTGTGGCAGAAGGCGGATGTGTCTTCCTCGGTCAGCAGGCGATAAAGTTTTGCCATGATATCACTTCCTTAAGATGGGAACGGAGACGGACCAACCAGCCCGTGAATATATCCGATCACACCCAACAACACGATCGAGGCGACAAAGAACATCGCGTCCTTGCCATAGGTACCGGGTTCACCGGGTGTCCAATCGGGCTCGGACTTGTTGATCACAATGACCTCGACAACAGCCCAGGCCAACAGCCCGCCGAACAGAATGATCGAGGCCAAATCGCCGTTAACCAGCAAATGCGCAAAAGCCCACAGCTTGAACCCGCCCAGCATTGGGTGGCGAAGCTTGTTCAACAGGCGACCCTTGGTGCCTGCGGGGCTCATCATATAGATCGCGATCAACACCAACAGATTGTTTACGTGGATCATGAAGGATGGTGGTGCCCAGACGAAAACGGTATCGGTCATGCGATAGCCGAAGATCATCAGCAGGATTGCCACGACCAGCGCCAGCGCAACCGCGCCTTTGCCCGCGCTGCCCATCGCCGCGCGCTGCGCCGGCATGACGCGTTGGAACAGATGAGCGGCCCACCACAGTGCCACCCCAAGGATCAGAAGAACAAAGCCCATTGCTGGCTTACCCCGCTTGCAAAGCTGAAATCGCCTCTGCTTTTGCCAGAATTTCGCGGGCTGTTACAACATGCAGGTTTTCAACGATCTTCCCATCCACGACGGCAACGCCCTGCCCTTGTGCCTCGGTCTCTTCAAACGCTGCAATCTGACGGCGGGCCAAGTCGATCTCGGCCTCTGACGGCGCATAGGCCGCGTTGGTGATGTTGACCTGCGCCGGGTGGATCAGCGTCTTGCCGTCAAAACCCATGTCACGGCCTTGTTCGCATTCTGCGGCCAGACCACCCTCATCCTTGAATGCGTTGTAGACACCATCCACGATGATCAGCCCATGGGCCTTGGCGGCCAACACGCACAGGCCCAGCGATGTCATCAACGGCAGACGGTCCGGACGGAACCGGGTTTGCAGATCTTTGGCCAGATCGTTGGTGCCCATGACAAAGCCTGCCATCAACGGATGCGCTGCAATCTCGGCCGCGTTCAACATCCCTTGCGGAGTTTCCATCATCGCCCAGATCGGCATGTCGCCGGTGATCGCGGCCAGCGCGTCCACGTCAGCGGCCGAACCCACCTTGGGCAACAACACGGCATCCGCGTCCATCTCGCGTACGGCTTCGGCGTCGGCACGGCCCCATTCGGTATCCAGCCCGTTGATGCGCACGATCCTGACCCGGTCACCATACCCGCCAGCAGCCAGTGCCGCCCTGAGCGTTTCGCGCGCATTGACCTTTTCGTCGGCGGCAACGGCATCTTCAAGATCAAAGATGATCGCATCCACCGGCAGGGTGCGGGCCTTGTCCAGCGCCCGATCGCGCGAGCCGGGGATATAGAGAACGGAACGATAGGGGCGCTGACGGGGGTCCATTGGCCTCTCCCTTTGAAAGAATGTTGCGCGGAATGGGGCATTTTTTGTCGGAAAGTTCAAGGGCAAAATCGCCGCGCTGCAGCATTTACGACGCAACGTGCGGAGCTTTAACCGGATTTCTGCCCGCCGGACGCACTCTGATTGCTATGGAATCGAAAGGGGTGCCTGATGAAAACGACGCTGTTCAAGATGACGATGGGCCTTGGGATCATGGTTCTGGCCGCACAACAGGTACAGGCCCGCACCTGTGCCCCGCGCGAAGACATAGTGAAGCGCCTGACCGAGACCTACGGCGAAACACGCCGCAGTATCGGCGTCGCGCGGCAAGGGACCGTGATGGAGGTTTACGCTTCGGATCAAAGCGGCAGCTGGACGATCACGGTGACATTGCCGGACGGGATAACTTGCCTGGTTGCCTCGGGCCAGGCCTATGATGATATGGCCGAGGCGCTGCCGCCCAACGTCTAGGTCAACGCGTCCCAGATCAGCTTGCTGCCGGTCAATGTCAGCAGCACATAGGCAATGCCAAAAAACAGGCGCTCGGACAGCATGAAATGCGCCCGGACGCCCAGCCATGCGCCCAGGATCGCAAAGGGCGTCAGCAGCAGGTCAGCCCAAGCGGTGTGCCAGGTGAACAGCCCCAGATAGGCATAAGGCACAAACTTCGCGATATTGATGACCCAGAAAACCAGCACGGTCGACGCCTGAAACTGAGTCTTCGTCAAGCGCTGCGACAGCAGATAGACCGCGGCCGGGGGCCCTCCGGCGTGGCTGACGAAACTGGTGAACCCGGCGATCAGACCCGCGAACAGCCCGGCAGGCGGCGGCAGGCGGTTGGCAAAGCCGCGCACCCAGCCTTTGGTCTGCGAAAAATGCCAAATCACAAATCCGACAGAAATTCCGCCGATCAACAATCGCAGCAGGTCATCATTGGTGGCGCGATACAACCACGCCCCCAGCGCAACCCCCGGCACAGCGCCCAGTATTAACAGGCGTGAATCCGGCCAGCTCCACCGTTTCCAGTATGGGCCAAGGGTGGCCACATCGATCACCATCAGGATCGGCAACATCAGCGCAAGCGCCTGCCCGGGTTCAAGTATCAGGGCCAGAATCGACGAGGACGCAAACGCCACCCCCGACCCGAACCCGCCCTTCGAGATTCCGGCAAAGACCACCGCAGGGATCGCCACGGCAAAAAACATCAAGTTCAATTCGAACATGTGGCGTCCTGCAAATTGGCCTGTCTAAAAGGCCGTTTAGCGCAATCACACGGCCGGGTGCAAATGGTATGCGGTTGCATGCCGCGCCCAAGGGTACTTGCGCGAAACCCATTTAACGACTAGCAAAACCGCGATTTCAAAACCGACCGGAGATAATCCAAATGGCCAGACCCAAGATCGCGCTGATCGGCGCAGGTCAGATCGGCGGCACGCTCGCCCACCTCGCAGCAATGAAAGAACTGGGTGACGTCGTCCTGTTCGACATCGCCGAAGGCACCCCCGAAGGCAAGGCGCTGGACATCGCTGAATCCGGCCCGTCCGAAGGCTTTGACGCCAAGCTGAAAGGCACTCAGTCCTACGAAGATATTGCTGGCGCCGACGTCTGCATCGTGACCGCTGGCGTCCCTCGCAAGCCGGGCATGAGCCGCGACGACCTGTTGGGCATCAACCTGAAGGTCATGAAATCTGTCGGCGAAGGCATTGCGGCCAACGCACCCGACGCGTTCGTCATCTGCATCACCAACCCGCTGGACGCGATGGTCTGGGCGCTGCGTGAATTCTCGGGCCTGCCGCACAACAAGGTCTGCGGTATGGCAGGTGTTCTGGATTCGGGCCGCTTTGCTCATTTCCTGGCCGAAGAGTTCAACGTCTCGATGAAAGACGTCACCGCGTTTGTTCTGGGCGGCCATGGCGACACTATGGTGCCGTCGGTCCGTTACTCGACCGTCGCTGGTATCCCGCTGCCTGATCTGGTCGAAATGGGCTGGACCACGCAAGACAAGCTGGACGCTATCGTACAGCGCACCCGTGACGGCGGTGCCGAAATTGTTGGCCTGCTGAAAACCGGTTCGGCCTTCTACGCACCGGCCACGTCGGCAATCGAAATGGCCGAGGCCTATCTGAAAGACCAAAAGCGCGTCCTGCCCTGCGCCGCCTATTGCGATGGTGAGCTGGGCGTCAGCGGCCTGTACGTGGGCGTACCCACCGTGATCGGCGCGGGCGGTATTGAAAGGATCGTCGACATCAACTTGAACGAAGAAGAGCAGGCTGGTTTCGACAATTCGGTCAACGCGGTGAAGGGCCTGATCGAGGCGTGCAAAGGCATCGACAGCTCGCTGGCCTGATCCCTTCTGTGAGAATTCTGAAAGCCGGTCCTTTTCAGGTCCGGCTTTTCTATTGCCCGTTTGCCCAAGTCCGAATGGAGCTACCGAAAATGTTGGCGCAAACGTTTTTAATTTTGTTTTTGAATGTGTTTTTGGCAGGTTTGGTTTCAGATTCGAATCAAGTAACTGCCCGAGAATGAATTGTGATCACACCCCAAAAAACTGTGATCACAAATAACAAAAATCTACGCTAAAAAGCTCTTCGCCGTCAAAAAAGCCTTTATATTTGCGCTCTACAGCCCTCTATAACGGGGTAATCGTAGTCAGACGGGACAGTGTTGATGAACATTCACGAATATCAGGCCAAAGCTCTTCTTCGCAGCTATGGCGCTCCGGTCTCCGAAGGTCGCGCGGTTCTGCGCGCCGAGGAAGCCAAAACCGCAGCCGGTGAACTGGACGGCCCGCTTTGGGTTGTCAAAGCGCAAATCCACGCAGGTGGACGCGGCAAAGGTAGCTTCAAAGAGGCCGATGCCGGTGAAAAAGGCGGCGTGCGTCTGACCAAATCGGTGGAAGAAGCCGCCGAAGAAGCCAAGAAGATGCTGGGCCGCACGCTGGTTACGCATCAGACCGGCCCGGCGGGCAAACAGGTTAACCGCATTTATATCGAAGCCGGTTCCGGCATCGAGCGTGAACTGTACCTGGCCCTGCTGGTGGATCGCCAGACCAGCCGCATTTCCTTCGTCTGTTCGACCGAAGGCGGCATGGACATCGAAGAAGTGGCCGCAGCCACGCCCGAGAAAATCCTGTCCTTCTCGGTTGACCCTGCAACCGGCTATCAGCCCTATCACGGCCGCCGGATCGCCTTCTCGCTGGGTCTGGAAGGCGCTCAGGTCAAGCAATGCGTCAAGCTGATGGGTCAGCTCTATAACGCCTTCGTCGAGAAGGACATGGAGATGCTGGAGATCAACCCGCTGATCGTGTCCGACAGCGGCGACCTCAAGGTGCTGGACGCCAAGGTCGGATTTGACGGCAACGCGGTCTACCGCCACCCCGACATCGCCGAACTGCGCGACACGACCGAGGAAGACCCCAAGGAATTGGAAGCCTCGAAATACGACCTGAACTACATCGCGCTGGATGGTGAGATCGGCTGCATGGTCAACGGTGCCGGTCTGGCGATGGCCACCATGGACATCATCAAGCTCTACGGCGCCGAGCCTGCCAACTTCCTTGACGTGGGCGGTGGTGCGACCAAAGAGAAAGTGACCGAGGCGTTCAAGATCATCACTTCGGACCCGCAGGTCAAAGGCATTCTGGTCAACATCTTCGGTGGCATCATGCGCTGCGACGTCATCGCCGAGGGCGTAGTCGCCGCGGTGAAAGAGGTCGGCCTGCAGGTTCCGCTGGTCGTGCGTCTGGAAGGCACGAATGTCGAGAAAGGCAAAGAGATCATCAACACCTCGGGCCTGGACGTGATCGCGGCGGACAACCTGAAAGACGGTGCCGAGAAGATCGTGAAGGCGGTTAAGGGCTGATGGCGAGGTCTTTCTTGGTTCTGTGTTTGGTGACTTTGGCCGGTTGTGCCGACGAAGCCGCTTTGAACCAAAATAAAGACGCTGAAGAAGCGACTACACGTGCTCCTATCGTTTTCGACTGTCTGGAAGGGCCTGATGCTGAAGCAATGCGCGAGCAATCGCTTGCCACAGGCCGCCCAGTTTCGTGCAACGATGGAGAGAACACTTGGACAATCTCGACCGGTCCAAGCTCCGGCTGACGCAAATTACTGACCCCGCCACATGGCGAGTAAAACGCAAATTTCTCTAAGGAGACTCCAAAAAATGGCAGTCCTCATCGACGAAAATACCAAAGTGATCTGTCAGGGCTTTACCGGCTCGCAGGGCACATTTCACAGCGAACAGGCCATCGCCTATGGCACCAAGATGGTCGGCGGCGTGACCCCTGGAAAAGGTGGGATGACCCATCTTGACCTGCCCGTTTTCAACTCGGTCCACGAGGCCAAGCATGTGACCGAAGCCAATGCCAGCGTGATCTATGTACCGCCGCCCTTCGCGGCGGACTCGATCCTCGAAGCGATTGATGCCGAGATGGAGGTGATCGTCTGCATCACCGAAGGCATCCCGGTTCTGGACATGATGAAGGTGAAACGCGCGCTGGAAGGCTCAAGCTCGCGCCTGATCGGTCCGAACTGTCCTGGCGTGATCACGCCGGATGCCTGCAAGATCGGCATCATGCCCGGTCACATCCACAAGCGCGGTTCGGTCGGCGTTGTGTCCCGCTCGGGCACCCTGACCTATGAGGCCGTCAAGCAGACCACCGATGTGGGTCTGGGCCAGTCCACCTGCGTGGGCATCGGCGGCGACCCGATCAAAGGCACCGAGCATATCGACGTGCTGGAATGGTTCCTGGCCGATGACGAAACCGAGTCGATCATTATGATCGGTGAGATCGGCGGCTCAGCCGAGGAAGAAGCCGCGCAGTTTCTGGCGGATGAAGCCAAGAAAGGCCGCAAAAAGCCGACCGCAGGTTTCATCGCAGGCCGCACAGCCCCTCCGGGCCGCCGCATGGGCCACGCGGGCGCGATTGTCGCCGGCGGCAAGGGCGGCGCCGAGGACAAGATCGAAGCCATGCGCTCGGCCGGTATCGTCGTGGCCGAAAGCCCGGCACAGCTGGGTGAAGCTGTGCTGGAAGCGATTGGGTAAGTGAGCAGTTGCTGGGCATATACTCTGGGAGTAGCACTCAGACTTCAGGGTGGACGGTCAACGTCCGCCCTGCTTGACGTTAAGATGCGTCCAAGGAAATCTAATGACTATCGTTGAAGCCACGCGCACTTGTTTCTCAAAGTACTTTATCTTCTCAGGAAGAGCCTCTCGGCCTGAATTCTGGAAATTTGTTTTATTTTTGCTTTTTGTCGGTTGTGGCGACAGTTGCAAACTCCGTACTTTGGGACCAACAGTCACCCAGAGCTTTCAGGTTTCAGTGAACTCTAACGGTGAGCAGACTCAAGGCCTCGTAACGCATCACTCTTACAACGGTGGATGGATAGGGCTTGTGGTCCAATTGGTCACTGCAATACCGCTTTTTGCTGTGGCTTGGCGCCGAATGCACGACACAGGTCGCGCAGGGTGGTACGTTCTATTACCCATTCCTGCATTTGCTATTTCGTTTTCAATTATTTTCCTGACTTCACAGCCTGTTGCAATTGATCAAATTTCGATTCCGGCAGAGTTCGATATAGAAGAGACAGTGCGTTTGCCGCAAAGTGCCGCACTGCTTCTAGTTGCTTGGCTCATCGCTGTTGCCAGCATGATTTGCGTGATCGTCTGGCTGGCGCGCCAGTCTGAACCAAATCGCAACCGGTTTGATCCACCGATTAGCGACGAAGAGGTTGTGGCATGACCTTCTCTGACGCCATCCGCACCTGTTTCTCCAAGTTCTTCACGTTCTCGGGTCGTGCGTCGCGGCCAGAATACTGGTTCTTTTTCCTTTTCATCGTAATCTGGAACGTCATCGCCGCAATCATCGATGCACAGTTTTTCACGCAGGTTGCTGTGACTGAAACTGAAACATCCAAATCCGTCACTGCCACGTACTCGGAACCGGTGCAAAGCATCGTTAGCCTGATCGTTTTCTTCCCGCATCTAGCGGTCGCATGGAGGCGGATGCATGATACTGGGCGCAGCGGGCTATATGCTCTGCTGCCGATCCTGCTGATCCTCGGGGCCTTTGCGGTTCTGATCTTTGGTATCGGTCTTGCGTCGCATTTTCAGCACGGCGGCAGTCTGGACATCCTGTTCACCCGCGCCACACTGCTGATCGTTGTTCCGACGCTGATCGTTCTGTTTGTGTCTCCTCTTCTGGTGTTGTGGTGGTTGACCCGCCCAAGCCAGCCAGGTGCCAATAAATACGGCCCCAATCCAATTGAGGTGCCCCAGTGAACGGACTTGGTATGCAAAAAAGGTCGCGGCCATCGTCTTCCGGAAAGGACCGCTGAAATGGTTCTGGTGTGCCACAAGCATAAATTCATCTACCTCAAGACTACTAAGACGGCTGGCACGTCGACGGAAAAGGTCCTTCAGCCGCTTTGCGAAAAGCCGGGTCTGGGGGAACTGGAAAACGGCAAGGTCAGGATCTCAAAATATGGGATCGTGGGGGCCAGAGGGCCGGGACGACCGGAACCCTATCCGGATTGGCAATTCTGGCGCAAGCACAGACACCCATGGCGCAACCACATGCCCGCCTGGAAAATCAAAGAGAACCTTGGCGCAGAGACATTTGATGCCTACACCAAGATCGCGAATGTCCGCGATCCCTTTGACAGGACGGTATCTCAGTTTCACTTCATGAAGTACCAGAGGAACCTGCCTTCGGAAGATCCAAAAACGGAATTCGAGCAGTTCAAGTCATTCGTCTTGTCGGAACCGTGGTCCATAGATTGGGATATTGTCTCGATCGACAACATGATGATTGTGGATCGCTTTATTCGAAAAGAACATTTGGTTGCCGATCTGGACAGTCTTTTCGCTGATTTCGGCCTGCCGGAAAACAGCTTTAATCTAGGGCACGACAAATCAATGAAAGAACGACGAAAGGGAATACCTGTACCAGATTACTATGACTCGGAAACGATAGATATCGTCCGACGTAAGATGGCTTGGGTATTCAACAATCTGGGTTACCCGGACAACCCGCAACACTGAGACCAAAACGAAACCGCCAGCCCATTCGAGGTTCGCACATGACCGAACACACACCCAATTCCGCGTTTCACGCCTCAAGCTTCATGCAGGGGCACAATGCCGAGTACCTGGAGCAGCTCTATGCCCAGTACACCAAGAATCCCGGTGCGGTGGATGCCGCCTGGGCCGAGTTCTTCAAGGCCATGGGCGACGCCACGCCGGACGTTCAGAAAGAGGCCGAGGGGCCATCCTGGGCGCGCACCGACTGGCCGCCAATGCCGGCCGACGACCTGACCAGCGCACTGACCGGCGAATGGGCGGAAATCGACGCCAAGGCAGCGGGCCAAAAGATCAAGGACAAGGCCGCGGACAAGGGCGTTGCGGTCAGCGAGGATCAGATCAAGCGCGCGGTGCTGGACAGCCTGCGGGCGCTGATGCTGATCCGGGCCTATCGTATCCGGGGTCACCTGGCCGCCAATCTGGACCCGTTGGGCATGCGCGCCGCCAGCACGCATCCCGAACTGGACCCCAAGACCTATGGCTTCACCGAGGCCGACATGGACCGGCCGATCTTTATCGACAACGTGCTTGGCCTGCAGATGGCAAGCATGCGCCAGATCGTTGAGATCGTGAAACGCACCTATTGCGGCACTTTTGCGCTGCAATACATGCATATCTCTGATCCCGAACAGGCCGCGTGGCTGAAGGAACGGATCGAAGGCTATGGCAAGGAAATCGCCTTCACCAAGGAGGGCCGCAAGGCGATCCTGAACAAGATGGTCGAGGCCGAAGGTTTCGAGAAATTCCTGCACGTCAAATACATGGGTACCAAGCGCTTTGGTCTGGACGGCGGCGAGGCCCTGATCCCGGCGATGGAGCAGATCATCAAACGCGGTGGCGCGCTAGGCGTTCGGGACATAGTGATCGGCATGCCGCACCGGGGCCGTCTGAACATTCTGGCCAACGTGATGCGCAAGCCCTATCGCGCGATCTTCAACGAATTCCAGGGGGGCAGCTTCAAGCCCGAAGACGTGGATGGTTCGGGCGACGTGAAATATCACCTCGGCGCCTCCAGCGACCGTGAGTTTGATGGCAACTCAGTCCACCTGTCACTGACCGCGAACCCCTCGCACCTTGAGGCGGTGAACCCGGTGGTGCTGGGCAAGGTCCGCGCCAAGCAAGACCAGTTGAAAGACGATGACCGCACGACTGTGATGGGCATCCTGCTGCATGGCGACGCGGCGTTTGCCGGTCAGGGCGTTGTGGCCGAAGGCTTTGGCCTGTCGGGTCTGCGCGGGCATAAGACCGGCGGCACCATGCACATCGTGGTCAATAACCAAATCGGTTTCACCACCGCTCCGCACTTCTCACGCTCCAGCCCATATCCCACGGATATCGCGCTGATGGTCGAAGCACCAATCTTCCACGTGAACGGTGACGACCCCGAGGCCGTCGTGCACGCCGCCAAGGTCGCAACCGAGTTCCGCCAGAAGTTCCACAAAGACGTCGTGATCGACATCTTCTGCTATCGCCGGTTTGGCCACAATGAGGGCGACGAGCCCATGTTCACCAATCCGATCATGTATAAGAAGATCAAAACCCATAAGACCACGCTGTCGCTGTACACCGAGCGCTTGGTCAAGGACGGCCTGATCCCCGAGGGTGAGATCGAGGATATGAAGGCCGCCTTTCAGGCCCATCTGAACGATGAGTTCGACGCGGGCAAAGACTATAAACCGAACAAGGCAGACTGGCTGGACGGGCGTTGGTCGCATCTAGACAAGAACAAAGAAGAATATGTCCGCGGCGAAACCGCGATCACGCCGGACACTCTGGTCGAGATCGGCAAGGCCCTGACGCATGCACCCGCCGACGTTGCCCTGCACAAGACCGTCGGGCGGTTGCTGGATCACAAGAAGAACATGTTCGACAGCGGCAAGGGCTTTGACTGGGCCACGGGCGAGGCGTTGGCCTTTGGCTCGTTGCTGACCGAAGGGTTCCCGGTGCGCCTGTCCGGTCAGGACGCAACACGCGGCACCTTTAGTCAACGTCACTCGGGCTTTGTGCATCAGGAAAGCGAAGAGCGGTACTACCCGCTGAACAACATCCGAGCAGGCCAGTCGAAATACGAAGTGATCGACTCGATGCTCAGCGAATACGCTGTACTGGGTTTCGAATACGGGTTTTCATTGGCCGAACCGAACGCACTAACCCTGTGGGAAGCGCAGTTCGGAGACTTTGCCAACGGTGCGCAGATCATGTTCGATCAGTTCATCAGCTCGGGCGAAAGCAAATGGCTGCGCATGTCCGGTCTGGTCTGCCTGCTGCCGCACGGGTTTGAAGGGCAAGGGCCCGAACACTCATCCGCACGGCTTGAGCGGTTCCTGCAGATGTGCGGCCAGGATAACTGGATCGTGGCGAATTGTACGACGCCTGCGAACTACTTCCACATCCTGCGCCGTCAGCTGCACCGCACCTTCCGCAAACCGCTGATCCTGGTGACGCCTAAATCGCTGCTGCGCCACAAGCTGGCGGTCAGCACTGCCGACGAATTCACCACAGGCTCAAGCTTCCATCGGGTGCTGTGGGATGATGCACAACACGGCAATTCGGACACCAAGCTGGTCAAGGATGACAAGATCAAGCGGGTCGTGATGTGTTCGGGCAAGGTCTACTATGACCTGCTGGAAGAACGCGACGCCCGCGGGATCGACGACGTCTATCTGATGCGGATCGAGCAGTTCTACCCCTTCCCCGCCCACTCGCTGATCAATGAGCTTGAGCGTTTCAAAGGGGCCGAGATGGTTTGGTGTCAGGAAGAACCCAAGAACCAGGGCGCCTGGACCTTTATCGAACCCAATATCGAATGGGTGCTGACCCGCATCGGCGCCAAACACACAAGGCCGATTTATGTCGGCCGCGCAACCTCGGCTTCGCCCGCGACGGGTCTGGCCAGCCAACACAAAGCTCAACAAGAGGCGCTTGTGAACGAAGCGCTGAGCCTCGAAGGAAAGTAAACGATGACCATTGAAGTTCGTGTACCTACGCTAGGCGAATCCGTCACCGAAGCTACGGTTGCCACCTGGTTCAAGAAACCTGGTGACGCTGTGGCCGTGGATGAGATGCTCTGTGAGCTTGAAACCGACAAGGTAACGGTCGAGGTTCCAGCCCCCGCTGCCGGTGTGATGGGCGAAATCGTCGCCGCCGAAGGTGAAACCGTAGGCGTTGACGCATTGCTGGCCACCATCACCGCAGGCGAAGGTGCTGCTCCGGCACCCGCCGCTGCCCCGGCCCCTGCTGCCGCGCCTGCAGCGGCCGCTGGTGGTGGCAGCGTCGATGTGATGGTGCCCACTTTGGGTGAATCCGTGACCGAGGCTACCGTTTCGACCTGGTTCAAACAGGTTGGCGATGCCGTGGCGCAAGACGAAATGCTGTGCGAATTGGAAACCGATAAGGTCTCGGTTGAGGTTCCGGCACCGGGTGCTGGTGTTCTTGCGGAAATCGTAGCGCCCGAAGGCACCACCGTGGACGCCTCGGCCAAGCTGGCCGTGATCTCGGGCGCTGGAACTGGTGCCGCCCCGGCCGCAGCCCCAGCCGCCGCAGCAGCGCCTGCGGCAGCCGCTGCAGGAAAAGACGTGGCCAATGCACCCTCGGCTGAGAAAGCAATGGCTGAGGCTGGTTTGTCCGCCGATCAGGTTACAGGTACTGGCCGCGATGGCCGCATCATGAAAGAGGACGTGGCCCGCGCCGCATCGGCCCCCGCAGCCGCTGCTGCGGCCCCTGCCCCAGCGCCTGCACCTGCACCGCGCGCACCGGTCGCAGCAAGTGATGCCGCGCGCGAGGAACGGGTCAAGATGACCCGCCTGCGCCAGACCATCGCCAAGCGTCTGAAAGACAGTCAGAACACCGCCGCCATGCTGACCACTTATAACGAGGTGGACATGACCGAGGTGATGGCCCTGCGTAACCAGTACAAAGACCAGTTCGAAAAGAAGCACGGCGTGCGTCTGGGCTTTATGTCTTTCTTCACCAAGGCCTGCTGCCACGCGCTGAAAGAAGTGCCCGAGGTGAATGCGGAAATCGACGGCACCGACATCGTTTACAAGAACTTTGTCCATATGGGCGTTGCCGCCGGAACACCGACCGGTCTTGTGGTTCCGGTTATCCGCGACGCGGATTCGATGTCCTTTGCCCAGATCGAAAAAGCCATCGCCGAAAAAGGCAAGCGCGCCCGTGATGGCAAGCTGTCAATGGAGGAGATGCAGGGCGGCACCTTCACCATCTCGAATGGCGGTGTCTATGGTTCGCTGATGTCCTCGCCAATCCTGAACCCGCCGCAATCGGGTATCCTGGGCATGCACAAGATTCAGGACCGTCCGATGGCGATCAACGGTCAGGTTGTGATCCGTCCGATGATGTACCTTGCTCTGTCCTATGACCACCGGATCGTTGACGGCAAAGGCGCCGTGACCTTCCTTGTTCGTGTAAAAGAGGCGCTGGAAGATCCGCGCCGCCTGCTGATGGATCTGTAATTATGGCAACGCATGTATTGTGGCAGGCCGATGTGGCCGATTTCGATGCCTGGCTGAAAGTGTTTCGTGAGGATACGCCAATGCGCAAGGCTGCGGGTATCCGCGACTTGCACGTCTGGCGTGACCCGGATCAGGCCGACCATGCCATTGCCATGTTCGAGGTTACGAACCTGGACAAGGCCCGCGCCTTTTTCGGATCTGAGGAATTGGCGATGCACCATGAACGGGGCGGCATCGCCCATATCACGATCAAGCTGCTGGAACCGGTTTGAAGTAAGCACAGCATGATCCAACCACTTTGGATCATGCGGCCACCGGCCAATCCGGTCGACTTAGGAGAGTAAAATGGCAAATTATGATGTCATCGTAATCGGCGCCGGCCCCGGCGGCTATGTCTGCGCCATCCGTTGCGCCCAGCTGGGCCTGAAGACTGCTGTTGTTGAAGGGCGTGAAACCCTGGGCGGCACCTGCCTGAACGTCGGCTGCATCCCGTCCAAGGCTCTGTTGCATGCCAGCCATCAGCTGCATGAGGCCGAGCACAACTTTGCCAAGATGGGTCTGAAGGGCAAAAGCCCGTCGGTCGACTGGAAACAGATGCAGGCCTACAAGGAAGAAACCATCGAAGGGAACACCAAGGGCATCGAGTTCCTGTTCAAAAAGAACAAGATCGACTGGCTGAAGGGCTGGGGGTCGATCCCTGCTGCCGGTCAGGTCAAGGTGGGCGATGAGGTTCACACGGCCAAGAACATCATCATTGCCTCGGGGTCTGAACCGTCCTCGCTGCCTGGTGTAGACGTTGACGAAAAGGTTGTCGTGACCTCGACTGGTGCGCTGTCACTTGGCAAGATTCCCAAGAAGATGGTCGTGATTGGTGCCGGTGTGATCGGGTTGGAACTTGGCTCGGTTTATCAGCGATTGGGGGCCGAAGTGACGGTGATTGAGTTCCTCAAGGAAATCACACCGGGCATGGACCCCGAGGTTCAGAAGACTTTCCAGCGCATTCTCAAGAAACAGGGCTTGAAGTTTGTGATGGGCGCAGCGGTGCAAAAGACCGAAGCGACCAAAACCAAGGCCAAGGTCACCTATAAACTTCTGAAAGACGACAGCGAGCATGTGATCGACGCGGATACCGTGTTGGTCGCCACCGGGCGCAAGCCGTTCTCTGACGGGTTGGGACTGGAGGCTCTGGGGGTCGAAATGACACCGCGCGGTCAGATCAAAGTTGGCAGCGACTGGCAGACAAACGTACCGGGAGTCTACGCCATCGGCGACGTGACCGAAGGCCCGATGCTGGCCCACAAGGCCGAGGATGAGGGCATGGCCGCTGCTGAACAGGTCGCGGGCAAGCATGGCCACGTGAACTATGGCGTCATTCCCGGCGTGATCTACACTTGGCCCGAAGTGGCCAATGTGGGTGAAACCGAAGAGACGCTGAAAGCACAGGGCCGCAACTACAAAGTCGGCAAGTTCATGTTCATGGGCAACGGGCGCGCCAAGGCGAACTTTGCCGCCGATGGCTTTGTGAAGATTCTGGCCGACCAGGACACGGACCGCATTCTGGGCTGTCACATCATCGGCCCGGCAGCGGGTGATCTGATCCACGAGGTCTGCGTGGCGATGGAATTCGGTGCGTCAGCCGAGGATCTGGCCCTGACCTGTCACGCCCACCCGACCTATTCGGAAGCGGTGCGCGAAGCTGCACTGGCTTGTGGTGACGGTCCGATCCACTCGTAGGACAACACTGACTCAACCGGAGTTAGCGAGGCTCTGCCTCGCGCTCCGAGATATTTTTGGCAAGATGAAAAGACGGATTCCTCGTTCATCTGGCCATTAAATACCTCGGGGGAGTTGCGTCTTGCCGCAGCAGGGGCAGAGCCCCCATTTACCACATCGTTTTTGCAGCGCGTGCGCCCCATTCTGAATCGTAGCGTTCACCGCCCTCCTCACCCTGACTTGCCTCGGCCAAAATCTCACCAATACTGGGCAACTCGGCGGAATTGTCACCCGAGGTCCAAATTTCAGCGCGCATCAAGGCACGGGCGCATTGCGTGTAGATCTCGGTGATTTCGATAACGATGACCGTGGCTGGCTGTTTGCCGTGTTTCTCAAACCGGGCGCGCAGGTCTGCATCCGCAGTCAGTCGGGCCGTTCCATTTACACGCACCACGTTGTTGGAGCCCGATACCATAAACATCAAGGCCACACGCGGATCACGCACAATATTGCGCAGTGAATCCAATCGATTATTGCCGCGCCAGTCCGGAAGGGCCAGCGTATTTGGATTAAGCTCTAACACCGCCGGGCCATCATCTCCGCGGGGGCTGCCATCCACACCTTCGGGACCCACGGTACTGAGGATACAAAGCCGCGAGCTCATGATCCATTTGCGATAAAGTGGTGTCAGGCTGTGTACCACTTTTCGAAAAGAGGCCGCGCCGGGCGGTCTGTTGTAGATCTCTTCGAGCGATTTGATGTCCTTAATGAACTCCATCCGGATCAAACCCCACTTCTTTCATCAATGCATTGGATCGCGTCTCAATCACGTCTTCCAATCGACCAAGAAACGAATTGCGCGCAACCCCCGGCTCGATCGGATCAAGAAAGTCCACAATCGCCAAACCCGGTTTGCGCAGAACACCTGTGCGCGGCCAGAAAACTCCGGCATTTGTCGCCACCGGGACACAGGGAAATCCCAACCCCTCATACAGAACCGCTGTGCCCACTTTGTAAGGTTTCTGCACCCCTGGCGCAACGCGTGTGCCCTGCGGGTAGATCACCAATTGACCGGGCTCAGTGAATTCTTTGGCGACGTCTTTGACCATCTTGGCAACGGCCGCGCCTTTTTTACCGCGATCGACTGGGATACAGCCGAGACGCCGCGCATACATGCCAATGACAGGGGTCCACAGCAGCTCTTTCTTCATTATGAATTTGCCGTGGGGGATGGCGTCGAAAATTATGATGATGTCGAGAAAGGACTGGTGCTTGGCGCCAATCACCACCTCGTCCACCGGCACTGTGCCGCGTACTTCGGATCGAATGCCAACCATCCAGCGCGCCAGCCACAGGGTTGTGCGGGCATAGGTCTTACACGCCCGCAACGCACCACGCTTGTTGAACAGGGCAAAGGGGGCAAACACGATGCCCAGGATCAGCATCCAGACATAGATCACGATCATGAAGATCAAAGAGCGTACCCATTGAAACGCTGTGGCCATCACGAAAGCTCCTTCAATTTGCGGCTGGCGGCGGTCCACGTGGCCAGGAAGGCAACAGTTGCGCCCAATACAGGGATCAGTGCAGGCAGCAACCAGCCTGCCCCCTGAAAGCCCAGACCGGTCAAAAACCCGCCCTCGTCCGAGGCTTCGGGCAGCAAAAGCACCCCGGTCATACCCAGCAATACCCCGACAACCGCGCCAAAGAATGCCCGGTAGGTAAAGCGCCGGACAAAGGCGCGGGCGATAAAGCGATCCCTGGCACCAACCAGACGCAGCACCTCAATGATCTGCGCGTTGGCCGCAAGCGAGGCATTAGCCGCAAGCGTAATCATGGCTGCGGTCGCGCCACCGATCAGCAGGATCGAGACCCAACCGAGCCGGCGCAGTGACATGGCCGCATCGACCAGAGGTTCGCGCCAGCGGGTGTGGTCGTCCAGCACAGCGCCCGGTACCTCGGCCCCCAACCGCAACCGCAGTCCGGTTGCATCCAGACCCGGATCGCCTTCGATGATCTCGATCAGTTGCGGAACGGGCAATGTGTCCAGCGGCAGGTCAGAACCAAACCATGGCGACAACAGCGCGGCCTGCTCCTCGGTCGTCAGCGCCCGGGCCGATGCGACGCCGGGGGTTTGGGCCAGCACGGTCAACGCAGCCTCGGTCTGGGCGGCCAGCTGGTCGGCGGGGGCATTGATCCGCAAGGTGGCCGCCCCGGCCAGTTCGGTTGCCCAACGGTCGGCCAATCGCCCGGACGCCAGCGACAGGGCCAGCGCAAACACGGTCAGAAAAGCCATCGCGCCCGATACGAACAAGGTCAAATGTGCGGTGTAACCGGTGGGGGGCACCACCCGATCGGCGCGCGCATCCCGTTTCAGCAAGTTTCGGATCATCCCCTTGCTCATAGGTCTGCCCCCGCAAGTTGGACCTGCCGTTGCGAAATACGCAGCACGCGTGCCTGCACCTGGCTTTTGGCGGCTCGGATCAGGCTTAGATCATGGGTGGCGATCAGCACGGTTTTGCCCATCTTGTTCAGCTCGACCAACAGGCGCAGCAAGCGTTGCGACATCTCCCAGTCCACATTGCCAGTGGGCTCATCTGCCAGAACAACATCGGGCGACAGGATCACCGCCCGGGCCAGCGCGGCGCGCTGACGTTCACCACCCGACAGTTCGGGCGGAAGCGCGCCCAGCCGGGTGCCAAGACCCACCCAGTTCAGCAATTCAGTCAGATCATCCCGCAATGCAGATTCCGAACGCCCCGACACCATCAGCGGCAGCGAGACATTTTCGACCACCGTCATATGATCCAGAAACCGGCAATCCTGATGCACAACGCCAACCCGGCGGCGCAGCAGGGCCATCTGATCGCGATCCAACTGGGCCACGTCCTGTTCAAACGCGCTCAACCGTCCGGACGTGGGCAGCAATGCGCCGTAGCACAGTTTAAGCAAAGTGGTCTTGCCCGCGCCCGAAGGGCCGGTCAAAAAGTGGAACGAACCCGGCTGCAGTCGCAGGGACACGTTGCTCAGCAATTCACCTCCACCATAGGTGTAGCTGACATTTTCCAGCTCGATCACAGGGGCCCCCGTTCTAATTGCTGCTCTTCTTGCCCGAGCGTGGTTGTGGTTTCAATGCCTGCACCGGGGCGAATTGGTGACATTTATGCTGCCAAACCGAAAACACCCTTTGCGGTCAGGTCTTAACGGAATAACATCCCTAAAAAAACTATTATCAGGTCGAGGTCCCGACCAGGAGGCAGCATGCGTCTTACGTGTCCGAATTGCGGTGCCCAATATGAGGTGCCAGACGAAGTCATCCCGGAAGAGGGCCGCGACGTTCAGTGTTCAAATTGCGAGAACACCTGGTTCCAGGCCAAATACCCGGACCAACCCGCGCCCGCAGCGGTCACGCCCATTTCAGAAGAGCCTGCAGCCGAGGAAGCCGCGACAGACCCGACCCCCACACCGGTGGATGAAGCGTTTGCCGCGGAACCGCAGGCTGAGCCTAGATCTGAACCTGCGCCGGAACCCGAAGCAACACCCGCACCAGAACCTGAAGCAGCCCCCGAGCCGGAAAAACCCGAAACAACCGGAAATATCGACCCCGCTGTTGCCGGCATCCTGCAAGAGGAAGCCGCCCGAGAGGCTGAGCTGCGTGCCCAGGAAGGCGGCAGCATAGAAACTCAGCCCGATTTGGCACTGGACACTCCTCCGGAACCTGACCCCGAACACGCCATCAAGGAACTGACGGCCACGGAAACCGCAGAAGACGCGGGCCAGAAAGATGACCTGCCCGATGTCGAGGCGATCAATTCCAGCTTGCGCAGCGACGACATCATGGGCGCAGAAGACGAGCCCGCGCCGCGTAAATCTGGCGGATTTGTGCGCGGATTTGCATTGATCCTGATTGTTGGCATCATTCTGTTGCTGGTCTATGGCAACGCCCAAAAAATCAGCGAAGCTGTGCCGCAGGCCGAACCGATCCTGACCCCATATGTGTCGCTGGTGGATCAGGCGCGTCTGTGGCTCGAAGCACAGACTTCGGGGACAGCACAGAACTGACCTGATTGAAAGACGGACCTAGAACCGCTCTAACAGCCGCTTGAGGTATTCCAACTCGATCTGAGGACGATCCGTTTCGCCGGTGCGGCGACGGATTTCGTCCAGCAATTCGCGGGCGCGACGATAGACATCCTCGCCCTGCAACAGGCTGTCGTCAGTTGAGATCGAGCCATTCGAACCCGGGTTGCGGCCCAGCGGATCACGGCTGTTGGCCTGCATATCACCTTCTTGCGATCCCTGACCCGGTTGGTTCTGCTGGTTCTGGGCCAAGGCTTCACCCAGTGACCGCATGCCTTCGCGCAGGGCTTCCATCGCCTCGGACTGGTTGTCGATTGCATCAGCCAGATCATCATTGCGCAGCGCGTTTTCGGCCTCGTCCATAGCCCGCCCTGCGCGGCCCAGCGCATCGCGCGCGGCATCGCCCTCTGGCGTGCCCGCACCGGGTAGATTCTGTTGCTGGCGACCCAATTCGTCGCGCAAAGCCTGTTGGCGATCAGCCAGCGATCCTGGCCCTTGCTGGCCGTCGCCCTGTTGATCCGAGCCGCGACCACCCTGACCTTCGTGGCTTTGTCCCCGACCCTGACCGCCATTGCGGCCTTCGTTGCCCTGGCTTTCACCAGCCTGCGCGCCGGGGTTGAACTGTTCCTGCAGATCGCGGAAAGCCTGATCGCTGAGGCCTTGCTGTTCGCGCAGGGTTTCGGCCAACCCTTCCATCGCCTGCTGGCCTTCGGATTGCTGGCCCTGCCCCTGGCCCTGAGTGACGCGCATGTTTTCCATCATCCGCTGGAACTCTTCCAGCGCCTGCTGAGCCTCAGCCATGCGGCCCTGTTCCATCAGTTCCTGAATACGGTCCATCATCCGCTGCAGATCGTCCTGCGTCATCTGCAGGGATTCGCCATTTTCGCCTTGTTGGTTTTCGTCAAACTCACCGTTTTCCTGTGCCAGACGCTGCAGTTGGCGCATGTAATCCTGCGTTGCCTCGCGCAGCTCTTGCATCAGCTCAGCGATTTCCTCATCGGTGGCGCCGTTCTTCATCGCCTCTGTCAGGCGTTCCTGTGCCCGGCGCATCCGTTCCAGCGCATCGGCCAGCGTTCCGTCTTCGATGATGATCGCCAGATCCCATAGGGCCTGGGCGATCTCTTCCTGTTGTTCCAGTGTCAGCCCGTAGTCATCGAACATTTCCAAACGCCGCAGGGTCACACGAAGACGCAGATACGCGGTGTCGGATCGAAAGAACCCTTCGGGCAGATGCGAGACCGCGCGCAAAATCTGAGACACCCGGGTCGCGTTATCCCTGGCCCACAGCAAATCACGCCGCTGTTCGATCACTGCAGCGGCCAGCGGATCAAAGAAACGTCGCGCAGGCAATGTAGTCTGATACGGATTAGAGTGGCCTTCCTGATCGGCCGCATCCCGTGCCATCAATGTAATCTTGACCGGCAAATGCGCCCAAGGGTGCTGCGAGAAATCCTCGATCAGGTCTTCGGTAAAATCGATCCGGTCGCCGGTAATCGGCATCGGAAGTTCCACGGTGATCACTTCGCGCGGTTCGGGTACAGCGGCCAGACCATAGCTCCGGCTGACCTCAGCCAGATCCAGCGCGATCACGGCTGATCCAGAGACCACGCCATAATCGTCCACAGCAGTGAACGGCAGTTTCATGCGTCCGCCAGCCTCGGTCTCGGCCTCGTCGGCGATCGCAATCTTCGGCGACGTATCAGCAATGATGTTTACGGCCCAGTTCCGCCCTGCCGGACCATCAATCGTCAACTGGCCTGAACGGGTGGCAAGAAAATCCTGTTCCACCTCAGATGCGTCTTCGGCACCCAGGGGCGATGTTGTCTCGGTCAAGCTATGGTCGCCGACTTCGCCATAAAAACGTAGGGTGATGCGGCTACCTTGCGGAACAGATAGTGTCGGGTCTGATTGATCCGCCAAGTAAAGCGTCGGCAAGCCGGTATAGCGTGGCGGCTCCACCCAGCCTTCCCAGCTGGGCCCCTGCCCAGCCGTGGCCGCGCCCGGCGTCATCTCGGCCACTGAACCAATGCGCCAGAACGATCCGAACAAAACTGCAATCACCAGCGCCAGCAAGGCAGAGTAACGCAACGCATAAGGATCGCGATCAGCCAGCCGCAAATCTGGTTTGACCGGTTCAGCCTGCGCCGCCCGTTGCGCCATACGCGTCTGGTGCGCCTGCCACAGCGCGACTGAATCGGCATCCATCGCCCCAATGGCCTGATCGTCCATAAGCGCCTGAATCGGACGCCCCGGCAGTGACGCATCCACCCGCATCAGCGCTTCGGCCCGTCTGGGCAGATGGAATCGCCTGATACCCCAAACCAGCGCCACCAGCAGGCCAATCACTGCGACAACACCCACTGCCCAGACCACCTCGACCCGGACGTGATCCTGCAACCCCAGCATCAACGCAGCCAGAATCGCCATGAAAATCGAGAAAAATGGCCAGAATGAACGCAAAACCTGCTCGGCCAGCATCCCTGCGTGCGTCAGCCACAGGGAAAGTCTTGGAATCGGCAGGTTATGTCTTGCGTTCAAGGCAGGCCTCCTGAGCGGGCCCGCACGGTCATCGTGTCAAAGCCACTCAGGTATGGTATCGCGGTTTATGATTTCGTCAAAGCTTGGCCGTTCACGAATAACTGCAAATTGATCCCCATGTACCAGAACCTCAGGGATCAGGGGGCGCGTGTTATATTCGCTGGCCATCACCGCCCCATAGGCTCCGGCGCTGCGAAAGGCCACCAGATCACCCGGCGCCAGCGGTGGCATGTTGCGTTGTTTGGCGAAGGTATCACCGGTCTCACAGACCGGACCGACAATATCATAGGGCTGTTGTTCAACGCCCGGCGCCGGTTCCTGCACGGCAACGATATCGTGATGCGCCTCGTACATGGCGGGGCGGATCAGGTCGTTCATGGCCCCGTCGAGGATCAGAAAATCGCGCCCCTCACCGGATTTCACATAAATCACCTTGCTGATCATCAAACCGGCATTGCCCGCGATCAGACGACCAGGTTCGATCTCGATCTCGCAATCCAGATGGCCCAGCGTTTTCTTGATCAACGCACCGTATTCTACGGGCAGCGGTGGTGCGTCATTGGCACGGGTATAGGGAATGCCCAAACCTCCGCCCAGATCGAGACGGCGGATATTGTGACCTTCGGCACGCAGCTGCTCAGTCAACTCTGCGACTTTGGTATAGGCCAGCTCGAACGGCTCCAGCTCGGTCAGTTGCGAGCCGATATGGACGTCGATGCCAATCACCTCAAGCCCGGGCAGGGACGCGGCGTGGGCATAGACCTCTGACGCGCGGGCGATGGGAATACCGAACTTGTTCTCGGACTTTCCTGTAGCGATCTTGGCGTGGGTCTTGGCGTCCACGTCCGGGTTCACCCGCACGGTGATCGGGGCGACCACGCCCAAATCCAGAGCAACGGCGTTGATCACTTCCATTTCCGGCTCGGATTCGACGTTGAACTGGCGGATACCGCCGGTCAGCGCGGTGCGAATCTCATCAGCGGTTTTGCCGACGCCCGAGAACACGATCTTGTCGCCGGGAACGCCCGCCGCCTTGGCGCGCAGGTATTCCCCGCCGGAAACCACATCCATCCCCGCCCCCGCCTGTGCCAGCGTTTTCAGAATCGCCTGATTGCTGGCGGCTTTCATCGCGTAGCAGACAAGATGCTCGGTCCCTTCCAGCGCGTCATCGAACAGCTGGAAATGGCGCAGTAAAGTCGCGGTGGAATAGACGTAAAACGGGGTCCCGACCGCGGCAGCGATTTCGGAGATTGGGACATCCTCGGCGTAAAGCGCGCCGTCGCGGTAGAGAAAGTGATCCATGACAGCGCGCTTAGACCAAAACCGCCCGGTGGATCAATGGATTCCGCACATCCGGCGGTATTCGGTCAGTTGGTGACAGAAACGCCAACCCGACCATAGCCCGAAATCGAAACACCAGAGCTGCCGGAATTCGCCTCGGGTTCGGGGCGGGAGTTGTGCGAAGGCTCGCAGGCCGCAAGTACGGCAATAGTCAGGATCAGGCCGAAAATCTTCATGATGTCATCTTAGCTCAGGAAATTCGGCACCAGGCCGATCATACGTGCGAACATGGGCGCCGCGTGGGCAAAATGCAATTACCTCAGAGGATTAAACCCCAAGAAAAACACCCAATCCACCGCGCCGAAAGCCAACACCACCACCAACATAAGTGCCGCTGCTTCCGACGCCTACATTGGCGCTCATCGTGGGTTGGATCGGCTCGCCATCTGCGCCACAGGCGACCAGGGCAAACCCAGCCGCAATCAGCAGGACAACACGGAGAATTTGCATCATACCAACGCCTTCCATCGCTTGATCTGGGCCCGCACCTGATCCGGTGCGGTGCCGCCATAAGACTGGCGCGAGTTTACCGAATTTTGGACGGTAAGGACAGAATAGACGTCATCGGTGATATCTGCGTGAACCGATTGCATGTCCTCCAACGTCAGGTCAGGCAGGTCACAGCCCTTGTTTTCGGCCATGGCCACCAGTGATCCCGTCACGTGATGGGCATCGCGGAACGGCAGACCCAGCACCCGCACCAGCCAGTCGGCCAGATCGGTTGCGGTCGAGAAACCCGACCCCGCAGCGGCGGCGAGGCTGTCGCGGTTGCCGGTCATATCCTTGACCATGCCTTCCATCGCCGCCAGCGCCAGCATCCAGTTGTCAGCAGCGTCAAAGACCTGTTCCTTGTCTTCCTGCATGTCCTTGGAATAGGCCAGTGGCAGGCCCTTCATCACCATCATCAGCGCGGTATTCGCACCGTAGATGCGGCCCACTTTGGCGCGGATCAATTCAGCGGCATCGGGGTTCTTCTTCTGCGGCATGATCGACGACCCGGTGGAAAAGCGATCCGACAAGGTGACAAAGCGGAACTGGGCCGAGGACCAGATCACCAGTTCCTCGGCAAAGCGCGACAGGTGCACGGCACAGATCGAGGCCGCCGAGAGGAATTCCAGCGCGAAATCGCGGTCACTGACGGCGTCCAGAGAGTTGGCCGCGGGCCGGTCAAAGCCCAGCGCCTCGGCCGTCATGTGGCGGTCGATGGGGAAAGACGTGCCCGCCAGCGCCGCAGCCCCAAGGGGGGATTCGTTCATCCGCGCGCGCGCATCGCGGACGCGGGACAGATCGCGCCCGAACATCTCGACATAGGCCATCATGTGATGGCCCCATGTCACCGGCTGTGCGGTTTGCAGATGGGTAAAGCCGGGCATGACCCAATCGGCCCCGGCCTCGGCCTGCGCCAAAAGCGCGCGGATCAGGGCCAGAATACCAGTTTCCGCCGCATCCAACTGATCACGGACCCAGAGTTTGAAATCGGTCGCCACCTGATCATTGCGCGACCGTCCTGTGTGCAAACGGCCTGCGGGCTCTCCGATCACCTCTTTCAGACGCGCCTCGACATTCATGTGGATGTCTTCCAGCGCGGTCGAGAACTGAAACGCGCCGTTCTGAATTTCTGACAAAACGGTGAGCAGCCCTTCCCGAATTGCCTGCGCATCACTATCAGTAATAACGCCTGTGGCGGCCAACATGGCGGCATGGGCGCGCGAGCCTGCAATGTCCTGGGCTGCCATCCGCTGATCGAACCCGATCGAGGCGTTGATCGCCTCCATGATCGCGTCTGGTCCAGCGGCAAAGCGGCCGCCCCACATCTGGTTCGAGGATTGTTCGGTCATGTTGGAAAACCCGGAGTTGATATGCGCCTATTTCGTCTGATCCCCCTTTATATGGCCCTCGCGCTGGGTGCAAACGCCGCTTTGGCGACAGATGCCGAAACGCTTGGCCCGCTGCGTGATGGAACACTGAAACGCCTGATCCTGCACAAAGAACCCAAGCCCGCAAAAACAATCGAGTTTCAGCTGGAAGATGAGGGCGGAGTTGGAACGCTTGAGGACTATGCCGGCAAGTATGTTCTGGTAAACTTCTGGGCCACGTGGTGTGCGCCTTGCCGCAAAGAGATGCCGCAGATTGCCGAGCTGCAAGAAGAGTTCGGCGGTGACAAGTTTGAGGTTCTTACACTTGCCACCGGGCGCAACTCACCCGCCGGGATCAAGAAGTTCTTCGAGGAAAACGGCATTAATAACCTGCCGCGCCATCAAGACCCCGGTTCAGCCGCCGCGCGCGAGTTTGGCGTTGTTGCGTTGCCAATCACCGTTATTCTGGATCCTGAGGGTCAGGAAATTGCCCGGTTAATCGGCGATGCGGAATGGAATTCAGAAAGTGCCAAGGCGATTATCGCAACGCTTGTCGGCGCTGAAAGCTAAGTAAACACACACGAAAAACGACGAATCATGCTATTCTCTCAGCTTTAATCGTTGGGGGAATAGCTATGAAATCAATTGCCATCCTGATCGCGGCGGTCAGTGTTCTTTGTATTGCAGCGACGACAGCAGACGCCAAAGACATTAAAAAGCAACAACAATTCATGGACACAATCGTTGGCAAGAAGCTCGTAAGCGGAGGGTCCTGGCTTGTCGTCGCGGCAGACGGAACGATTCAGGGAGAAACCGCCAAAAAAGACAAAATCAAAGGGGCTTGGGTCTGGAACAAAAGGTATTTTTGCCGAAATGTTTTTATTGGAACCAACCAACTTCCCGAAGATTGCCAGAAAGTTACAATCGACGGCAATCAGGTAACCTTCACACGCGATAAAGGAAAAGGTGAGGCTGTGCCTATGACCATTTCCAACTAGGCAGAAACACAGAATTCATCTGTGCTAGAATAGAACCGGTCCCTCGGGGCCGGTTTTTCTGTTGGTTACCAGTGAAAGGAGGCGACAATGAAACCAGTGGTTCTGTTGATCGGTCGCTTGCCGAATGTCATCGGCGACGTGGCGCGGCGTCTGGATCACATGCCTATCCAATGGCTGGGCGCGCATGATCAGGATGAGGTCCGGCGGCAATTGGATGCCGAACCCCGGATCGTCTGTGCGGTCATGGGCGCGGGCTTGGATGACAAGATCCGCGGCGAGATGGTCGGCATCATCGCAGCACGCAGGCCAGACATCTGCATACACCTGAAAGACAGGGCCTCGGGGCCTGATGGGCTGGTGCCCTTTGTCGAACGCGTGGTGCAGCACGAAGTCCTGGACACGCTCGAAGCTGGCTGACGCAACGCTACCTTTGACAGCGTCATTGCCGCTCTGCAATCTGTCGGGCGGGAGGAAAGAATGCCGCTTGAAATACTTCTGGTTCTGGTGGTCGGAGGCATCGTCGGCATCACCGTTCTGCTGCACCTGTCAGGGCGGTCACGCGTGCGCGAACTGACCCCCCAGACCGCGCGTTCGGAATGGCTGCGCCATGCGCCGGACGACGTAATTATTGATATAACAATCGCACATGACAAGCGGTCCGCCCTGATCCGTACCGAGACGGGAAACGGGCTGTTGTGGTCCTTTGGTGCCGATACGGTGGCGCGCCACCTTCTGGATTTCGACTGGATCGATCACCCCGAGGGGTTCGAAATTCAATTTCATGACTTCGGCACGCCCAAAGCCCTGATCCGCCTTGACGATTTCGAACGCCCCCACTGGCAAAACCTGATGGACCCCGCATGACCGACCAAGTGAGCTTTCCCGACGCCGTGCAATGGGCGGTGCCGTTCTTCATCGCCGCCATTCTGGCCGAGTTCCTGTGGATCGCTTTCAAAGGCAGGGGCGGACGGTATGAGACGCGCGATGCCGTCACCTCGCTGATCATGGGGGCGGGAAATATCGCCTCGGGGTTGCTGCTTGGGTTCATCGCATATGGCTTTTTCATTTGGCTGTGGCAGATCACGCCGCTGAACCTGGGCACCTCGATTCCGGTGATCATCCTGTGCTTTGTGCTGGATGATTTACGCTATTACTGGGTGCATCGGTTCGGTCACCGCATCCGCTGGGTCTGGGCCAGTCACGTGAACCACCACAGTTCTCAACACTACAATCTGACCACGGCGCTGCGGCAAACATGGACCTATACGTTTACCTTCATGATGGTGGTACGTGCGCCGCTGATCCTGCTGGGCTTCCACCCGGCGATGGTGCTGTTCTGCGGCGGTTTGAACCTGATCTATCAGTTCTGGATTCATACCGAGGCGATTGGGAAAATGCCTCGCTGGTTCGAGGCGGTGATGAACACCCCTAGCCACCACCGCGCCCATCATGGACGGAACGCGCGTTATCTGGATTGCAACTATGCCGGGGTTTTCATCATCTGGGACAAACTGTTTGGCACGTTTGTGCCCGAACAAAAGGACGACCGCGTCGATTACGGGCTGGTCCACAATATCGGCACGTTCAACCCGCTGCGCGTGGCCTTTCACGAATGGGTCAGTATCTGGCGCGACGCAACCCAGCCGGGGCTGACGTTGCGCGAACGTCTGGCCTATTGCTTTGCTCCACCGGGTTACAGCCATGATGGCAGCCGCGAAAGCTCGGAACAGATCAAAGCCCGGCATCTGGCGCGCCATCCCGAAGATCACGGAACGCCCGGTTTTGAACAACTTGAGGCCCAGACGCCCAATACACAGGCAAAACAGGCTTAAATCCGCCTGTTCGACTCTCTGCTTTCTTGAAAACGGGATTTCACATTCCATATTCAGCGGATGTGACCCGTAGCCAGTAACCCGGAGGCCGCCATGACCCGTTTGATGACAGTATCGACCACACTTGGTTTGATCGGTCTGGCTTTGGCCATGTTGACGGCACTGACGGGTGGCCCCTCAACCATCGTTGCATTGGGCTTTGTCATGCTTGCACTGGGCTTCATGGGAGCCGTGGTCGGCGCCGCCGCTGTACTTGGGCGGGTTTGGGAATCCGCGCGCTGACACCTGGCAAATTCGCCCCTCTTAACCGCAGATTCATACCTTTGCCTTGAAATAAGGCCCTGACCGGTGACGTTAAGGGGCTTGGCAAGGACATGCGGGACAGGAAACAGGCAGATGCGCCCGAGGGTGCCGAAAGCCCGCTGAACGCGGCCGTCGCATCCCGTGACGAATCCTCGGTTCAGATGGCGACCGAGGCGGTAAAGCACAAACAATGCAAACTGGCCTTTCAGCCGGTCATGCAGGCGCATCAACCATTCGGTGTAGCGTTCTACGAAGGGTTCATTCGGGTGCTGGACGAAACCGGGCGGGTTATTCCTGCACGGGATTTCATGCCGCAATTGGAAAACACCCCGATCGGGCGGGATCTGGATTGTGTCGCATTGGAAATGGGGTTGAGGACACTGATCAATAACCCCGAAATCCGCCTGTCCATCAACATGTCCGCACGTTCGATCGGCTATGCGCGGTATTCTCGGGTGTTAGATCGGTTTCTCAAGAAAGACGCCAATTTGGGCGAACGGTTGATCCTGGAAATTTCGGAAAGTTCGGCCATGACTGTACCCGAGTTGGTGATCGATTTCATGGACCGGCTGCAACCGCGCGGCGTTGCGTTTGCGCTGGACGATTTCGGTGCCAGCAATTTCAGTTTCCGCCACTTTCGCGAGTTTTTGTTTGATGCCGCCAAGATCGACGGTCAGTTCGTCCGCGGAGTTTCCGAAAACCCGGACAATCAAGCGTTGGTCCGGGCACTGGTCGCTGTGGCCCGGGAATTTGAAATTCTAGTAACCGCCGAATCGGTCGAAACCAGGGGCGATGCCGAATTCCTTGTGGCCAATGGCGTGGATTGCTTGCAGGGATTTTTGTTCGGCGCACCCACTGTGTCGGGCCCTTGGAAAGACAAAAAACTCAAGAAAACCGGTAGTTAAAGATTTAGAATCCATTTCCAATTTACCTGAGACAAGCTGACCGTTGCTGCAATTGCAGCGTTACGCTATTCCATGGGCAGTTGGAGCGGGGGATCATGAGGCGCTCTGGATCTTAGAGGCCGGACCTCTGCGATCTGCGTCATCACGGTTCCCACTGGACCTTGATGGTAAAGGATTGTCTATATGACTAACGTAGTAATCGCATCTGCAGCCCGTACCGGTGTCGGCAGTTTTGGCGGCTCGTTTGCAAACACACCCGCACATGACCTTGGCACTGCCGTACTCGAAGCAGTTGTAGAACGTGCCGGAGTTGACAAGGGAGAAGTCAGCGAAACCATCATGGGTCAGGTACTGACGGCTGCACAGGGCCAGAACCCGGCGCGTCAGGCCCATATCAATGCCGGTCTGCCGCAAGAAAGCGCGGCTTGGGGCATCAACCAGGTGTGTGGCTCGGGTCTGCGCGCGGTTGCGTTGGGCGCACAGCACATCCAGCTGGGCGATGCCGAAATCGTGGCCGCCGGTGGTCAGGAAAACATGACCCTTTCGCCCCATGCCGCCGCGCTGCGCGCCGGTCACAAGATGGGCGACATGAAATATATCGACACGATGATCCGCGATGGTCTGTGGGATGCCTTCAACGGCTATCACATGGGCCAAACCGCTGAAAACGTTGCTGAAAAATGGCAGATCAGCCGTGACATGCAGGACGAATTCGCCGTTGCCTCGCAGAACAAGGCCGAAGCGGCGCAAAAGGCTGGTAAATTCGCCGACGAAATCACGCCCTTCACCATCAAGACCCGCAAGGGCGACATCGTGATGGACAAGGATGAATACATCCGCCACGGCGCAACCATGGAAGCCATGGGCAAGCTGCGCCCGGCCTTCACCAAGGATGGCTCGGTCACCGCAGCCAATGCCTCGGGCCTGAATGACGGTGCCGCCGCAACCCTGCTGATGTCAGCCGAAAACGCCGAAAAACGCGGGATCGAGCCTCTGGCCCGGATCGCCTCTTATGCCACGGCGGGTCTGGACCCGGCGATCATGGGCGTTGGTCCGATCTATGCCTCGCGCAAAGCGTTGGAAAAAGCGGGTTGGTCGGTTGACGATCTGGATCTGGTTGAAGCCAACGAAGCCTTTGCTGCGCAGGCTTGTGCCGTGAACAAGGACATGGGTTGGGACCCATCCATCGTGAACGTCAATGGTGGCGCAATCGCCATCGGCCACCCGATCGGCGCATCGGGCTGCCGCGTTCTGAACACCCTGCTGTTCGAAATGAAGCGCCGCGACGCGAAAAAGGGTCTGGCGACCCTTTGCATCGGCGGCGGCATGGGTGTCGCCCTGTGTGTGGAGCGCGACTAAGTGCTTTGACAACTAAATGAAAAAGGGCGTCTACTGGGCGCCCTTTTTTGTTACATTCCGGCCCTATCCCTTAGATGCGACAATATCGCCGAACAGAAAGATCAAAACGAAGACGAAACGATATTGCGCAGCAATCTCTCTCAGAGTAACAGAATTACCAAGTCAGACTTAATTGGAGGATTCCTCAATGGCACGTACAGCACTCGTCACCGGCGGTTCCCGCGGCATCGGCGCATCAATTTCCAAGGCGCTCAAGGCCGAAGGCTACAATGTTGCAGCCACCTATGCCGGCAATGACGAAGCCGCCGCAAAATTCACCGAGGAAACCGGCATCGCCACCTACAAGTGGAACGTGGCCGACTATGACGAATCGAAAGCGGGCATCGAAAAGGTCGAAGCCGAAGTTGGCCCGATCGACATCGTGGTCGCCAATGCAGGCATCACCCGCGATGCCCCGTTCCACAAAATGACCCCTGAGCAGTGGCATCAGGTGATCGACACCAACCTGACCGGCGTTTTCAACACCGTCCACCCGGTATGGTCCGGCATGCGCGAGCGCAAGTTTGGCCGTGTGATCGTCATCAGCTCGATCAATGGTCAGAAAGGCCAGTTCGCGCAGGTGAACTATGCCGCGACCAAAGCGGGTGATCTCGGTATTGTGAAATCCCTCGCGCAAGAAGGGGCCCGTGCTGGTATCACCGCGAACGCCATCTGCCCCGGCTACATCGCAACCGAGATGGTGATGGCGGTTCCCGAGAAGGTTCGTGAATCCATCATCGGTCAAATCCCGGCTGGTCGACTGGGCGAGCCCGAGGAAATCGCGCGCTGCGTGGCATTTCTGGCGTCGGACGATTCTCAGTTCATCAATGGCTCGACAATTTCGGCCAACGGTGCGCAATTCTTCGTCTGATCTGCAGACCCACGAATAATTCAGGCCGGTCCTTTTGGATCGGCCTTTTTCGTTCTGAAACCGACAGTTAAAGAATTGCACGTCTTCCCGGTCGTTGTATCCTTTCAAAGCAGATCGGTGAAAAAGGTCACGGCCCTATGACAAAAGCTCAGGCAACAGCGATTGGGTTTGTGGCTGTGCTGCTGTGGTCTTTACTGGCGCTGTTCACAGTCGGCTCGACCCCAACCCCACCGCTTTTGCTGAACGCCATCTGTTTTTCTATCGGCGGCACGCTGGGCCTGATCTGGACATGGGCCAACGGCGGTTTGCCCCAATTATTGGCGGTGCCCTGGACAACGTATCTGTTCGGTGCCGCGGGCCTGTTCGGCTATCACGCCTTGTATTTTTCGGCCCTGCGCATGGCTCCAGCAGCTGAAGCTGGGTTGATCGCCTATCTCTGGCCCCTGCTGATCGTGCTGTTTTCCGGGCTATTGCCGGGCGAGCATCTGCGTATCGGTCATCTGTTTGGGGCCTGTCTGGGCTTTGCCGGAGCTGCGATCATCATCGCAGGAGGCGGTAGCGCAGGGGTTCAGACCGCTCATCTACCGGGGTATGGGCTGGCGCTGCTGTGCGCGCTGACATGGTCGGGGTATTCGGTCCTGTCGCGCCGTTTGGGGGACACTCCGACCAGTTCGGTCGCCGTGTTCTGCATCGCGGCGGCGATTGCCTCGGGCGCGCTGCATCTGGCTGTTGAAGAAACCATCTGGCCCGACAGCGCCTTTGGCTGGGCTTCGGTCGTGGCACTGGGTCTGGGGCCGGTGGGTCTAGCGTTTTATGTGTGGGATATCGGGGTAAAGCAGGGTGACATACAAATCCTCGGTACTGCTTCTTACGCGGCACCGCTGTTGTCTACGCTGGCTTTGGTTGGGGCCGGGATCGCCGCCCCGTCCTGGGGTCTGGCGATCGCGGCCGTGTTGATCACTGGCGGCGCGGCCATTGCCGCGCGGGCGAGCTTGCGTCGCTAGGCTGACAAGCGCTCGATCTCTTCTTTTAGCTTAAGCTTCTGCTTTTTGAGTTGTGCAATATGGAGATCGTCGATGCCAGGCGAGCGTTGGGCTTGTTCAACTTCAAGACCGAGTGTTTCGTGCTTTTTCTTCAGTTCGGTCAGGTGTGCGCTCACGCTCATGGCGATACTCCTCTGTTGGTGTCTGAGTTTCACGTAAGAAGTTGATCACATCGTTTCCACCCTGTCACGCTGCATACGCACAGATTCTGTAATAAATCCGACAAATTCGGCTGGTTACTGCCTATTGGCCGGACAACCCCGGCAGGGCGGCCGCATCGCGCAGCACCGCCGAAACCTGCGGTGTGTAGCTTTCACCGTCTTTTTCGTGGCGCGCGCCTGCATGCAAAATCAACGGCGCATGCAACCGAAACGCGGCCTTTCCGCCCTTTTTGGCGCGTAAAATCACTAATTCGGCAGCCCGACCCGCGCGTGCCGCCAAAGGCAACACCTCAACTGAGCCCAGGCGCCCCGTGCAGCCCAAAAGCATATCTGGCAAACGGTCGGCCTTTTGGATCATGTGCAAATAGCCGCGCGGTGCGAGACGTTTGGCCGCAGTGTCGAACCAAACACCCAGTGGTGTGCCCTCACCCAGCGCGATTGCCCGGCCGTCATCCGCAGCGGCACTGTGCGCTCCGGCGCGGTAATAGGGCGGGTTGGCGATGACATGGTCAAACTGGCGCTGCTTCAGGTCGGCAGGCAGGGCGGCAAGATCGGCCTCGACCACCTCGAACGACGCGGCGTTCTCGGCTGCGTTGCGACGGGCCAGCGCGGCATAGCTGGCCTGCAATTCCACCCCGACCCCTTGCAATCCCGGCACACGCGCCAGAAGGCACAGGATCGCGGCGCCTGCCCCGCAGCCCAGTTCCAGCACGGTGTGACCACGTGTCGCCGGAACCGAGGCAGCCAGCAAGACCGGGTCCACGCCCGCACGATATCCCGAACGCGGTTGCCACAGGCGCACACGGCCATTCAAAAAATCGTTACAGGTCAGATCATTATCCGGCAAATGGCTCATCGACCCAGCGGAATCTCATTATCGCGCATCACCCGTTCAGCCCGCGTCAGGTCATCAGCCCGCACCATCAGACGACGGGGGAAGATTCCGATGCCGCCTTCGAGGATGCTCATATTTACGTCCATCTGAAAGCAGTCTATATCCTCACCCTCAAGAAGGGCCGAAGCAAAGGCCAGGATCGTCGGATCGGTGCTGCGCAAAAGTTCTTTCATAGGGATGGATGTAAGGGCAAGGTAAGTCGAAAGTCGAGCCTTGTATCAGGAGTGTGATGGAAATCGACGCGATCACAAAACCGCATGAGCGGTTGGCTGACCTTCTGACCAGCGAAATGGCTGCGGTGAATGAGCTGATCCGCACGCGCATGGTCTCTGATCACGCGCCACGCATCCCCGAAGTGACAGCACATCTGGTTGAGGCCGGTGGCAAACGTCTGCGTCCGATGCTGACCCTGGCGGCCGCACGTCTGTTCGGTTACGCGGGCGACCACCATGTGCGGCTGGCCGCGACGGTTGAATTCATCCACACGGCGACCCTACTGCATGACGATGTGGTGGACGAAAGCGCCCAGCGGCGTGGCCGCCCAACGGCGAACCTGCTGTGGGACAACAAATCCAGCGTTCTGGTGGGCGATTACCTGTTCTCCCGCAGTTTCCAGTTGATGGTTGAGACCGGGTCACTGCGTGTTCTGGACATTCTGGCCAATGCCTCGGCCACCATTGCCGAAGGTGAAGTGTTGCAGATGACCGCGGCCACCGATCTGGGCACGGATGAGGCGATTTACCTGCAGGTTGTACGTGGCAAGACCGCCGCCCTGTTCTCTGCCGCGACCGAGGTTGGCGGTGTAATCGCCGGAGCGTCTGAGGAACAGGTCAAGGCGCTGTATGACTATGGCGATGCTTTGGGTATTGCCTTCCAGATCGCTGATGATCTGCTAGATTATCAAGGTGATAGCAAGGCCACCGGTAAAAATGTCGGCGACGATTTCCGCGAACGCAAGTTGACCCTGCCGGTGATCAAGGCCGTGGCGCAAGCCACCCCTGATGAACATGTCTTTTGGGAGCGCACGATTGGCCGGGGTCGCCAAGAAGAGGGTGACCTGGACCACGCGCTGAGCCTGATGGGAAAATACGGCACGCTTGACGCCACCCGGTCAGATGCGTTCGACTGGGCCGCCAAGGCCAAGGATGCGCTGGCGCCCCTGCCCGATCATGAGATTCGCAAGCTGCTGCGTGATCTGGCCGATTACGTGGTTTCGCGCCTCAATTAAGCTGCACCGCACGGCACCACCAATCGGGATGGGCCGCGCCGATCTCGTACGCTGCAAAATGCGCGTCTTTCATTGTGGGATAGAGCGCGAAACAGGTCGAACCTGACCCCGACATGCGGGCCAACAGCGCCCGCGTAGTCAATCGCAGTGAATCCAGCGCAAACTCAATTTCGCGGGCGATGCCCATTGCGGGGATTTCCAGATCATTCCGCTGGTCACGCAACCATTCGGCGCAGGCCCCGGCATTCTCGAATTCCGGGATATCAATCGGCATGGGCAGGTTGTCCCGCCGGGCCAACGCCTGGAACACCGAAGATGTGGGCACCGGAATACCCGGGTTGACCAGAACTGCGGGCAAATTCGGAAGGGACACGGACGTTAGCCTATCGCCAATTCCCTGCATTCGTGTCGCTTGGGCGGCCATGCAAACAGATACATCAGCGCCCAGAGAAACAGGCAGGTCCTCTGGTATGTCGACCCCTTGACCAGCCAACGCCCAAAGGGTCGCGGCGGCGTCAGACGAACCGCCGCCAATCCCGCCACCATGCGGCAGCACCTTGTTCAGATCGATATGGCCCGTCCACCCGGCGGCTTGGGCCGCTTTCCAAACCAGATTGCGACTGTCTGCAGGCACGCCTGCCGCGTGTTCTCCGGTGACTGAGATCGACAATTCAGGGCCTGGTGTAAACTGCAACCTGTCGCCCACATCAGCAAATACGACCAGCGAATCCAACAGGTGATATCCATCAACCCGCTGGCCGGTCACATGCAGAGTCAGGTTGATCTTGGCGGGCGCGAAGGCCTTAGTTGCCATTGGCGACCTTCAACGGTTCCGCCCCTTCCTCGGCCAGAACCTCGTCGAGGCCAATCTCCAGCTTGCGACGGATACGGTCGGGATCAGCCTCGGCATCCGTGTCTTCAGGATCAATGAAGGACAAGGCGCGTTTCCACTGGAACTCAGCCTCGCGCGCGCGGCCCACAGCCCAATAGACATCACCCAGATGATCATTCACCACTGGATCAACCGCCATCAGCTCGACCGCGCGCTCCATATGTTCGACCGCCTCATCATAGCGGCCCAGACGGAACAGGACCCAGCCCAGACTGTCGACGATATAACCGCTGTCGGGGCGCGCCGCGACGGCGCGTTCGATCATGTTCAGCGCCTCGTCCAGTTTTTCGCGCCGTTCGACCAGGGAATATCCCAAATAGTTCAGCACCTGCGGCTGATCTGGGTTCAACTCTAGCGCGCGGCGGAAATCGGCCTCGGCCTGATCCCATTGCTTGAGCCGTTCGTGCGAGATGCCGCGGGCATAGTGCAAAAACCAGTTGCCACCCTCGGTCAGTTCGATGGCACGATCATAAGACGCGACAGCGCTGGTGTATTCTTCTTGCTGGCGTTGCAGATCGGCCAGCGCTACATGAACGCTGGGCAGGTTTGGGTTCTGGCTGGCCAGGGTTTGCAACACCTCGGCAGCAGCATCCTTTTTGTCTGACCGGCTAAGCACCTCGGCCCGGCCAAGTTCGGCCGCGTGATAGTCACTGCTGCTGGCGGGCACCCGACGATAGGCTTCCACGGCCAGATCATATTGCTCCAGCACGTCCAGCAATTCGGCACTCAGCAAGATCGCATCCACATGCCCGGGACGCAGGAACGCAGCCGTGCGCACATAAAGCAGGACATAGTTCTGCGCCGCCTCATTGCTCAGCGCTGCGCCAACGGAAAAGAAAACCTCGGCCATGCCATCTTGCGCCGATCGAACATGGGTGAACGGCAGGGTATCACCATCGGACAGGCGCGCCACATAACCTTCGATCGACGGGTCGCTGCCGGCCGCAAATACCTCACCCAGAAATTGCTGTGCCTCTTCATTGCGGTCCAGTTGCGACAAAACCTCGGCCCGGGCCAAAGCGGCCCGTCGCGAAAAGCGGGCAACCGCACCGTTATGGGCCGTGAATACTTCTTCAGCCCCTTCAAAATCGCCAACCGAGGCCAGCGCCAGCGCCTTGTGGTACAGTGCAAAGTCGCGCAAGCCATCCTGCGTTGCGACCTCGTCAAACTGCTCCATCGCGCGGGTCATGGCCCCTTGGCCAATGTATGCCCATCCCTGTACCAAACCGTCGACCAAAGGCCCCACGCCTTGCGTTTCGGGATCACGGGCCAGCAGTTCATCCAGTTTGCCGTCGGCCACCAGATTGGCGGTGATCACCATCCTTGCTGCCTGACTGGGCAGACCGGCATCCTCAATCATCTGCGCAACAGGCAGCGCGCGTGCCACATCGCCCAGCGCCAGCCGTGCGACAACCACGCTTTCCAACAATGCTGCATTTTCAGGATCGGCTTTCAGGGCCTGTGCATAGTATTTTTCAGCGGCTGAATAGTCGTTCTGATAGATGGCCTGACGGCCAGCCAAATACGCACCGGACCCCGAATCCGCTACAGCTGGAAGCACAATCGACGAGGTGAAGAGCGCAGCCATTGCGGCGCGACGAACCAGAGAAATCACCAAAATCCTGCCTTGCTATTCTTGTCTGCGCAATAAGCTAGGGCTTTGGCTGGCAAGAGGCAATGGCAGAGCCTTCACGACCCTGCCAGTGCCCGGTTTTTTGCTTACATATTTGGATAGTTTGGCCCGTCGCCACCCTGCGGCGTGGTCCAAGTGATGTTCTTGCTGGGGTCCTTGATGTCGCAGGTCTTGCAGTGGACGCAGTTCTGGAAGTTGATCACGAAGCGCGGACTGCCTTCATCTTCGACCATCTCATACACGCCCGCCGGGCAATAGCGCTGCGCCGGTTCGTCGTATTTGGGCAGGTTGACTTTGACCGGGATGTCCGGGTCCGCCAGTTTCAGGTGGCAGGGCTGGCTTTCCTCGTGATTGGTCATCGCAAATGAGACGTTGGTTAGGCGGTCAAACGACAGCGTGCCATCGGGTTTGGGATAATCGATGGGCTTGTGTTTGCTGGCCTCTTCGGTCGAATCCGCGTCGTTCTTACCATGGCCCACTGTGCCCAGCAGCGAAAAGCCCAGCGTGTTGGTCCACATATCCAGACCGCCCAGCATCAGGCTGGCAGTCAGACCCCATTTCGACCAGATCGGCTTGACGTTTCGCACCTTTTTCAGATCGCTGCCGATCGGGCCATTGCGCACATCGGTCTCGTAATCGGTCAGCTCATCGCCCGATCGTTCGGCCTTGATGGCGTCAAAGGCAGCTTCGGCCGCGGCCTTGCCAGACAGCATCGCATTATGGTTGCCCTTGATGCGCGGCACGTTGACCATACCCGCCGAACAGCCCAATAGTGCCACGCCCGGCGCTACCAGTTTCGGCATCGACTGATAGCCGCCTTCGGTGATCGCACGGGCACCGTAGGCCACGCGCTTGCCGCCCTTCAGCAGCTCGGCCACCATTGGGTGATGCTTGAAGCGCTGGAATTCCATATACGGGTACAGATGCGGGTTTTTATAGTTCAAGTGAACCACAAACCCGACATAGACCTGACTGTTTTCAAGGTGATAGATAAAGGACCCGCCGCCCGCGTTGCTGCCCAGAGGCCAGCCCATCGTATGCGTAACGGTGCCTTCCTTGTGCTTGGCGGGGTCGATCTCCCAGATCTCTTTCATGCCGACGCCGTATTTCTGCACCTCTTTGCCGGCCTGCAGGTCGTATTTGGCGATGACCTCTTTGGACAGCGAACCGCGGACACCTTCGGACAGGAAGACATATTTGCCGTGCAGCTCCATACCAGGTTCAGTGTTGGGGCCGTATGAGCCGTCGGGTTCCAGGCCAAACACCCCGGCCACAACGCCTTTAACCTCGCCGTTGTCGCCGTAAACCAGCTCTGAACACGCCATGCCGGGGAATATTTCCACGCCCAGCTCTTCGGCCTGTTCCGCCATCCAGCGGCAAACATTCCCCATCGAGACGATGTAGTTGCCGTGGTTGTTCATCAGCGGCGGCATCGGGAAGTTGGGAATACGGATCTTACCCGCCTCGCCCAGCATGTAGAAATTGTCTTCGGTCACCGGCGTGTTCAACGGCGCGCCTTTTTCCTTCCAGTCGGGGATCAGCGCATCCAGACCACTGGGGTCCAATACCGCGCCCGACAGGATATGCGCGCCCACTTCCGAGCCTTTTTCCAGAACAACGACGTTCAGGTCCGCATCCAGCTGTTTCAGACGGATGGCTGCCGAAAGGCCCGCCGGGCCTGCGCCCACGATAACCACATCGTATTCCATCGCTTCGCGTTCAATCTCGGCCATCGCGGGCTCCTTAGCTAACTTTCCGAATTGGCGCTTTCTACATGCTGTCGGCGCAATATTGTTTCACGGCTGATTACATGGTTGCTAAGACCTTGGTCAATCAAAACACGGCGTAACATTGCTGCAATGCGGCAGTTATGTATCGGGAGAGTCCCCCATAAGGTACCTGGGACCGCTACCATGGCATTTGGCGCGGTCGTCCGGGTTGTAAAGGGCGCATTTCGGAAGGCTCAGGCAGCCACAGCCGATGCACCCATCCAGATTGTCGCGCAACCGCGTCAAGGTAGCGATTCGCTGATCCAGACGGTCACGCAGCCCGACACTGATTTTCTGCCAATCCTTTGGCGTTGGTGTGCGGTTGCCAGGCAAGTCGGACAAAACATCCTTGATCTCGGGCAACGTCAGGCCAAACTGCTGGGCGATCATGATGAAACTCAACCGCCGAATATCAGCGCGCTGATACCGCCGCTGCCCACCCGCATTGCGCCAGGGCGCGATCAGCCCCTGCGCCTCGTAGTACCGGATGGCCGACACAGCCAACCCCGTGCGCCGGGCCAATGCGCCAATTGCCAGCCCTTCGGAAACTGCCATTATCCTCATTTAATCCCTTGACCTAAAGTTAGGTTTAGAAATTACAGTGAGTCGTGACAAGCCTCAATTCGCAAAGGAGACCCCATGATGGCGACGCTTGAACACACCAACTTCACGGTTCGCGACCCGCAGGCTTCGGCCGCCTGGATGCACAAGGTGTTTGGTTGGAAAACCCGCTGGGAAGGCCCGGCCATTGCGGGCGGCTATACCGTGCATGTGGGCAGCGCGCATACCTATCTGGCGCTTTATGCGCCCAGCGATCCGCAGCCATCCGGCGAAAGCAGTTACGACATCATTGGAGGGCTGAACCACGTGGGTGTTTTGGTCGAAGATATCGACGCCACCGAGCAGCAAGTGATCAATGCCGGCTTCACGCCCAAGTCACATGCGGATTATGAGCCCGGAAAACGGTTCTACTTTGACGACGACAATGGCATCGAATTCGAAGTGATTAGTTACAACTAGGGCGTTCCGGGAAACATCTTACAAACTCGTTATCGCCAACACCCCGAGAGCACGAAGTGCGGCAGGGTATTGGCGATTCAAGCTTTTCCCGAACATCATAGGCCGTAATCCGCCCGCTGCGGGGCCAAGACCTCTTGCAATTCACGCCTCATTTGGGTCAGGTATTTGCCAACCCATCAATTCGCCCCGACGCTGGTTCCATGCGGCGGGGCGCATCAATTTATGCGTGGACGACAAGACCATGGAAAAAATTCCGATGACGCCTATGGGCAATGCCGCGCTTGCGGCAGAGCTGAAAAACCTGAAATCCGTTGAGCGCCCTGCGATCATCGAGGCCATTGCTACGGCCCGTGAATTGGGTGACCTAAAGGAAAACGCCGAATATCATTCGGCCCGCGAAAAACAGGGCTTTATCGAAGGCCGTATCAAAGAGCTGGAAGGCATCCTATCGCTGGCCGATGTGATCGACCCCGCCAAGCTGTCCGGTGCGATCAAATTCGGCGCCAAGGTCACGCTGGTCGATGAGGACACTGACGAGGAAAAGACCTGGCAGATCGTGGGTGAGTATGAGGCCAATATCGAAAACGGGCTGCTCAACATCAAATCCCCCATCGCCCGCGCCCTGATCGGCAAGGACGAAGGTGACAGTGTCGAAGTCCGCACCCCCGGCGGTGTGCGGTCTTACGAAGTCCTGAGTATCGAGTACGCCTGACCGGAGCGTCCTTCATGTCCGAGCCCACGCCAGAGCAGGAAGCCGAGCGGCCAACGTCGTTGGGTATTTACGACAAGCCCTCGCGGCCGTCCGTGACCGAGATCGAGATTGCGGCCATCGTGCTTAGCGTGATCTGGCTGGTGGTTTCGGTGGTGTTTCTGGTGCTGCCCGACGACGTCGAGGGCGGTGGGTTCGTGGTGACCTTGCTGGCGGTGTTCATGCCGGTAGCAATGATCTGGGTCGCGGCCACGGCGATGCGCGCCAGCCGCGTCATGCGCGAAGAAAGCGAACGTCTGCAGACTGCGATTGATGCGATCCGGCAGACCTATGTCCTCCAGCAACAGCGGGCCGCCATTTCCCACGAACCGGCCGTCAGCAAGAAGTTGGACGAAATCGCTGAATCCGCGAAAAAGACAGAAAGTACACTGGCCACGTTTTCGACCAAACGTAGCGAACCCGCGCGGGCGGCAGCGTCAAACGGAACCGGCGACCAAACCTCGTTGGAGCTGGGTACGCAGGCCGAGGACATCGCGCCGCCACTCAGCACCGATATTTTCATCCGAGCGCTGAATTTCCCCGAAACGCAGGATGACGCCGAAGGGTTCGACGCCTTGCGTCTGGCGTTGAAGGACCGCAAGACCGCCCAACTGGTGCAGGCTTCGCAGGACGTTTTGACGCTGCTCAGCCAGGAAGGCATTTATATGGATGACCTGCGCCCCGACATGTCCCGCCCCGAGATCTGGCGGCAATTCGCGCAGGGTGCCCGTGGTCGCTCGGTGGCGGCTTTGGGCGGCATTCGGGATCGGTCGTCGCTTGCGCTGACGGCGGCGCGGATGAAGCAGGACCCGATCTTTCGCGACGCCGCACATCATTTTCTGCGCCGCTTTGACCACATGATCGTGGCTTTTGAACCTGAGGCCAGCGATGCCGACCTGACCGCATTGGGTGAGACCCGAACGGCGCGAGCCTTCATGTTACTGGGGCGTGTGGCTGGAACCTTCGACTAAAGGCCAAAACTGCCATAGGGGATGAACCGGACTAGATCGCCCGGTTTGATATCGCGCGCGCCGTCCTCGATCTCGACCAGCCCTTCGGCCCAGCTGAGCCCGCTGATCCGGCCCGATCCTTCAGAGGCAAACACCTCGACCCGGCCATCGCGCACTCGGGCGCGCAGATATTCGCGGCGGCCCGGTTTCTTGCGTTTTTCAAAGGCGGCGGGCAGATCGAACCCCTGTGGGTCCTGCCAGCCCCCACCCGCCATCAGACCCAAAGCCGGGCGCGCAAAGATCAGGGTGCAGACCTTAGCCGCAACCGGATTACCGGGCAGGCCAAAGACCGGTGTGCCTTCCCACAATCCCAGAGCCAGCGGCCGCCCCGGTTTGAGCGCAATCCTCCATTCCTGCATCGCCCCCGCCTCTCGCAACAGGGCCGAAACGTGATCCTCATCCCCGGCTGACGCGCCACCGCTGGTCAGGATTACATCCGCCTGTTCCGCCGCCGCATTCAGGCGATCGCGCAAATCTTCCCGGTCATCAGAAACCCGCCCCATATCCACCGGCTGAAACCCCATGCGGTCGATCAGTGACAGCAGCATCGGGCGGTTGGCATCGAATATCTGGCCTGGCCCGGCCTTGTCTCCGGGTTCGATCAGTTCATCACCGGTCGACAGCACCGCCACACGCAGCGTCTTGCGCACTGGAACTTTTGCAATTCCGGTAGCCGACAACAACGCCAGATCGGCGGGCGTCAACCTTCGCCCGGCAGACAGAACCAGATCGCCCGCGGTCACGTCCTCACCTGCACGGCGGGTGTTTGCACCCTGTTTCAGGGGGCCGTGAAAAGCGATGTGGTCATCTTGTACGGTCACGTCCTCTTCTAGAATGACCGTATCCACACCCGCAGGCAACGCCGCGCCGGTCAACACCCGCAGCGCATGGCCATGCGGCACCGTGCCATCAAACGGGATACCCGCAGCCGCGCGGCCCGGATGCAATGGCATCACCTGCGCACCCTCGGGCATCGCACCCGCAAATCCATAGCCGTCAACGGCCGTATTCGGTTGCGGCGGGTTCGAGCGTTTAGCGATGATATCCTCTGCCAGAATGCGCCCCATAGCCTGCGGGAGCGCAATTGTTTCAACAGGCACAACTACCGTCAGCCGCTGGCGCAGCAGGGCCAGCGCGTCATCCACCGGCGTCCAGCTCACCCCGGCAGGCAAAGCAAAGCAATCGTTGCGCAGGGGCGGTGGGGCAATATCCGGCTTGCGTTGTGACACTCCCAAAATCCAGCCTTCCTCTGCTGCGTTGACGTTCAGATGGTTCGCCAATTCCTCGGGTCGCATCCCGGCCAGTGACAGGGCAACCTGTTCCACCTGCCAGGCGTCCTTGATCCGGTCTTTCGGCCCGGCCCCCAGGGTAAGCGAGGGCCAGATTTCCACAAAGGCGACCGGGGTGTCCAGCGGCTCGAACGGCCAGACCGAGATTTGTCCGGTAAATGCGCGGCGCAGACGGGCCAGAACCGGCAGGCCAGTCATGACCTGACCACCCACAGCACCGGCCCCGCCCATTTGCCAACACGTAAAGCTGCCCTTGGTTTCGGGGTTCAGTTCGACGCAACGGCGTTCGGGAAATGGGTTGTGATAGTCCGCCTTGTTTTTGGGCAGACCGTCGATGCCGCGTCGCAGGCCATTGAACCAGAACGGACCCTTGCCGCCAAAACGGCGGTTAATCTCTCCGGCCAAATCAAACCGGTTGTTGGCTTTTGGCGAATCCTCGATCCGGCTCTCGAACCAGTCCCACAACCGCAACGGATCATCCGATCCGGTCAGCGCACGGGCGAACCCTTTGGGATAGCCAAAGGGGAAATCGAACCCCAGACACAGCCGCCGTCCTGAGGCAATCTCATCCGCAATCAGGTCGTGCAGCCATTCCTCGGCAATCTTGCGGTTTCTAAGGTATGTCGGTTCTTCCGCCCTGCCCTTACGCACCACACAGGCCCAGATGGCATCCTTGCGTTCAAAAAGGCCGGTGTCATTGCCACCGGACCAATCGACCATGGCAAAACTATCGAAACCGGTCACAAACCAACCTCTTGCAGAATGAAATCGGCGATGGCTGCGGTGTCATTCAGGTCAAAGACCGGCACAACCACATCGAGCGGCGTGTCACTTGCGACGGCGCGGATCGTCGCGTTCTCAGGCGCCATCAACGGGTTCGCGGCCACGGCCCGATAGGCTTCGACCTTGGGGTGGGCCTCGCTTTTAAACCCCTCGATCAACACTAGATCGACTGGCGACAGTCGCTCTAGTAACTCATTCAATGGAGGCTCGGGCACGCCGCGCAGCTCTTGCATGATCGCGACGCGCTGACCCGAGGCCAGCAGAACCTCGGACGCGCCCGCAACGCGGTGACGATAGCTGTCAGTGCCCGGCTGATCGACATCGACATTGTGATGGGCGTGTTTCAGAGTCGAGACGGTAAAGCCGCGCCCGGTGATCTCAGTCACCAGCCGCTCCATCAACCCAGTCTTGCCCGCGTTTTTCCAGCCGGTGACGCCGTAAACCTTCATGCCTGCTCCAGCAGTTGTTCCGCCCGCGCCAGATCGTCGGGTGTGTTGACGTTGAAGAACGGATCAAAGGGATCGGCCGGGAACAGCGCCTCGCGCCCATCATGTTTGTCGGTCCACAGCACGACCTTGCGCAGGCCGTCATTCAGCGCATCCCGCAGATCGTCGCGTAATGCCACGGGCCAGAGACCAAAGGTCGGGTGCCGATTGACCCGTTTTCCACCACCGGATTTCAACGCCTCATCCCCGGTGCGTGGCGTGGTGGCCAGCACCAGCGGAAGCGCTTGCCCCTGGGCAGCGTCGCTCAGCCGCATCACCAGATCGCGCGGGAAAAACGGAGTATCGGCGGCAGCGGTGACAATGCAGTCAGCCCCTTGCGTGGCTGCCCAGTCGAGCCCGGCCAAAACGCCCGCCAAAGGCCCCGCGAACCCTTCGATCGTGTCAGGCAGAATGGGCAGGTTCAGATCAGCGAACCGTTCGGGATCACCATTGGCGTTTAGCGCAAGGCCATCCACTTGCGACGAAAGCCGGTCGATCACATGAGATAGCAGGCTTTGCCCGCCGATCTGCAACAGACCCTTGTCTCCGCCACCCATTCGGGTGGCGAGACCACCTGCGAGGATGATGCCAAGTGGGCGGATCATGCGGTGCCCTCGATCTCTGGCCACTTCTTGAATTTCGTGAACGGCTGCGCCGACGCAAGGCAGATGCCAGCCAAAAGAAGCAGTATCCAAATGCGCGGAGATGTTGACGTGGTTTCACCCAACCGAACACCAAGATTTACCGCGCCCAGAAAATAACCGAGAATCAAGGTAGGAAGCACGCCACACCAAAACAACAAGCGATAGCGCCGCGCAGCTTTTTGTACCGATGGCATCAATTCAAGCGACTGCGGAAGCCCATGCATCGCAATACGCTGAAGCGATGTGTTCTGAAGTCGGTAGTCAAGGCTGGTTTGCTGCCATCCAGGTCCCCAGAAAACCACCAAATCCAGCACCCCAACATATTTCCGGGCGCTCCAGCCCAACTTACCCAGCACATTCTTACTATGCGCACAAATGCCTTCAACGACGGCTCGTTTGCTGCGGAAGTAGGTTACCAGCACCAAAACATAGAGTGGCAGAATGCTGACTGCTAAAACAAAAGTGACGAAAATCCAAAGTGTCTCTGATATCATCCCGCACTCTTCCTGCGATGCTTCTTATCCTCAACCGCCACGCTGGCCGGGTCCACATCGCGCAGCAACCGGTCCTCGCCCGACAGACACACAAACCGCTGACCGCGCATGCGGCCGATCAGGGTCAGGCCGACCTCGCGCGCGATCTCGACGCCCCATGCGGTGAAGCCCGAACGGGAGGCCAGCACTGGGATGCCCATCATCGCCGTCTTGATCACCATCTCGGATGTCAGACGGCCAGTGGTGTAGAGGATCTTGTCGTCCGCCGCCTCACCCTCGGACAGCATCCAGCCCGCGATTTTGTCGACAGCGTTGTGGCGGCCGACATCCTCCATGTAGACCAGAGGGCGGTTTTCAAGGCACAGAACCGTTCCGTGGATCGCCCCGGCCTCAAGATACAGCGACGGGGTTCGGTTGATCTTGGCCGCCAACTCATACAGCCATGATGTCCGCACCGAAACCTGCGGTAGACGCACGTCCTCCAACCCCTCCATCATGTCCCCGAATACGGTGCCGACTGCGCAGCCACTGGTACGGGTCTTTTTCTTCAGCTTGTCCTCGTAGGACGTCTCGCGCGCGGTGCGGACGATCACGGTTTCCAGTTCGTCGTCATAATCGACCTGCGTGATCTGATCATCATCCAGCAACATGCCCTGATTGCGCAGGAACCCCAGCGCCAGAAATTCCGGATAGTCGCCTATGGTCATCGCGGTCACGATTTCCTGGGAATTCAGGAAAATCGTCAAAGGGCGCTCCTCAACCACCGAGATCTGGCTGACCTCTCCATTCTGGTCCACGCCCTCGACCGCGCGGGTCAGGCGGGCCGCGCCGGGATCGGGGGCGATGATGTAGTCCGAGACATCCAGTTCCTTGGCCAATTGCAACCCTTTCCCAAGACCGCTACTGCTGCGGCTATCACCATAGGATTTAGCCATGGCAGACACCACATCCAAGTCATACTATTGGAAGGGTTTTCGCGACGGGACCCCGTTCATTTTCGTCGCCATCCCTTTCGGCACCTTGTTCGGGGTATTCGCCACCGAAACCGGGCTGACCATCATTCAGACGATGGCGTTCACGGCAACGGTTTTCGCCGGGGCCGCGCAATTCGCGGCCTTGCAACTGCTGCAAGACAATGCGCCAACCCTGATTATCCTGGCTTCGGCGCTGGCTGTGAACCTGCGGATGGCGATGTATTCAGCCTCGCTGACGCCGTATCTGGGGGCCGCGCCACTATGGCAACGCGCCATTGGCGCATATCTGGTCGTGGACCAGTCCTACGCCAGCTGCATGGTTCGGTTCGAAAAAGAGCCCAACATGGCCGTACCTCAACGCATGGCCTATTTCTTTGGCTCGGTCTCACCGATCACACCTTTGTGGATACTGTCCACTTATCTGGGGGCAGTGTTGGGCACGCGAATACCCGAAAGCTGGGCGCTGGATTTCGCCTTGCCGATCACGTTTCTGGCCATGATCGGACCGATGATGCGCACACTGCCGCATGTTGTAGCGGCATTAGTTGCCATAACGGTCTCGCTGCTGACGGTTGCTGTGCCCTATAATCTGGGTCTGCTGGTGGCCGGATGCACCGGTATGATGGCCGGGGCGCAGGCGGAATTGTGGCTGGAACGCAGAAAGGTCACGTCATGAACGCTGTCGATCCGGTCACCATGTGGATCATCATCGTCGGGCTGGCTTTGGGCAGCTACGGCCTGCGGTTCGTGTTCCTCGGACTGGTCGGCGATCGCCCGATGCCCCCCTGGCTGCTGCGCCATTTACGCTATACCGCCGTGGCGATCCTGCCTGCCCTGATCGCGCCGCTGGTGGTATGGCCGACCGCAACCGGCGGCCAGCCGGACATCCCGCGCATGGCGGCAGCCGCTGTCGCGCTGATGGCCGGGTTGATTACGAAAAACGTGCTTGCCGCGATCTTTTCCGGGGCCGCGACCCTTTACGCGCTGCTGTACCTATTGGGCTAGCGCACCGCTCTGCTGGTTCAGCAGGGCATTGTTCGCCGCCAGACCCTTTTGCAGATCGGCATCGTCATTTTCGCGATACTCGGTGGTGGACACCCCCGGTATCTGGCCGAATTGCTCGGACAGTTTGACCGGATAAAACGTGGTTCCGATCTGTTCGAACCCTGGCACCTGCTGCAACAATCGAGAGGTGGAGTTGGCGCAGTATGCACTGGATACCGGCCCCATCTGCTTGGCCAGCTGCAGGGCGATTTCCGCCTGTTGTGGGGTGACTTCGATGGTTTGGATACGCGCAAAATGCGTTTCGCGCGCGTGGCTGCTGCGATAGGCGCGCTCGACATTCGGAGTGATGCCGTACAGCACGTCGTTCTTGATCGGCACAACATCCGCGCGGAATGAACCTGCGGGGTCAAAAATCACCCGCTCACTACCACTGATCATCAACGAGGTATGCGCCCCCGAACCGGTTCGGGTGCTGATCATTGTATAAAGCGTCAGCGTCGACGGACCCGGATCACGGTAAGACCGTGCCACGACTTCTGACTGATCTGCCTGAGGGCGCTGCGACCCGGTGCAGCCTGCAACAGTTGCCGCCAGAAGGCAGGCAAACAAAATCCTGATCACGGTCGACCCCGGTTTGGATTACGCGGCGAAGACCGCCAGGAACAGGCAAAGGAAAGCAATCGCAACCACGCACCATGTGGTGGCCTTGATGAAACCGTTGAAGGTTTTGGTTTGGACGGTGATGTCCATTTCGCCGTGCTTGTATTCAGCCATGACTCAGAGATTCCTAATTCGCGTGTTTGAGATGTTGGATAATCGAAAAATCGAGGCCTGTCACCACGTCATTCGCGCGCAGGGGTCACGGATTGAAACACGGAACATCCCGGATAACCAAACCCCCACCGCCAGGGCAGGCCGGAACAGGGCCCGCCGCCCAAACGCACGGCGGTATACATCGCCTCTGCCGTAAAGAAGTGTGCCGTACGAATCTGGTCGGGGGTCATGTCATAGCGTTGGGCATAATCCTCGGCATGGTCATCGCCGTGCTGTTTGACGCAGGCGCGCAGCGTGTCATCCGCCGACTGGCGCGCGTCAAAGCTTTGCTCGGCGTTCGATGCGCCACCAGCGTTGTGGTAGGCGCGGTCATGGGTCACGCAGCAATATTCCCACGGCGGGTGCGCCTCGTATAGCGCGCTGAATTTGGGGAAGGTTTCAGCCACAAAGCGCCAACTGGCCGACAAACCGCCGGAACAGCCATCTGTTTCAAAGGGAATGGGCTCGGCATCCCCACGTTGCGCGATCAGCGCGCGGTGGGCTGGCATTTCGATGTTTCGCATGAATTCCTGTGCCGTTGCCGAGGCGGCCATTACTGCTAGCAAGGCCGCCAGCTTATGGGCTTTCATCGCGCATCGCCTCTGTGTCGATGGACATGCCAAAGGTGGTCGCCATCCACAACAACAACCGCTCGGCCGGGCCCATTTCGGCCCGCACCCGCAGTACCTCGTTGGCCATTGCAGGACGGTCGGTAATCAGCCCATCCACCCCCATCGAGGCCATGGCCGACATCTGCAACGGATCATTCACTGTCCAGACATAAATATCCTTGCCCGCCTCATGGACCGAGCGCACCAGACCCGGCGTCGCCATCGCGGCGTTGACGGCAAGGAAATCGCCCTCAAGCCCTGTTAGGTCACCCACCGCCGTTGCCGCCAGAACGCCAGCCCGCCAATCGGGGCGGATGGACTTCATCTTTTGCACGGCGGGGTATTTCAGCGACATGGTGGCAATGTCGTCCTGCATCCCCAACTCTTCGACAAGGGCCACCACGCGGTTTTCCAGATCGACATCATGGCCGTAATATTTCAGCTCGATGATGACCTTAGCTTTACCTTTTGCGGCCTCAAGCACCTCACGCAGAGTCGGGGTGCGTTCATCGGCGTATTCGGGACCAAACCAGCTGCCGATGTCGATCTGGGCGACATCCTCCATCGTCGCATCCCAGACCTTAAGGTTCACGCCCGCAAGTTTCATGAAATCGCTATCATGGGCGACGATCACCACGTCATCCGCCGTTTCCTGCACATCGATTTCAACCCAGTCCGCACCGTCTTCGATGGCCTTGAGCACTGCGGCCATAGTGTTTTCCGGGCGCACCGCCGCGGCGCCGCGATGACCGATGACCTCGGCACGGTCGGGAGCTTGCACACGTTCCAGCAAATGCTGACCAAACCACAACCCGATCAACACAGCCACCACGGCTGCGCCGACGGTTGCCAACAGCGGTATACGCAGACTGCCGGGTTCGGGATGCAATGGCTCGTCTGTCTTGATCTCAAAAAAACCATCCAGCATCACTGCCAAAGCGCCCAACGCAGTCGCCGCCAGCACCAATCCGGCCAATGACCAAACTCCTGCCACCAACAGGCTGTAAAGCAAGGCCAGACGCAGATGGCTGGCGCCCTGCAGGGGAACGATGGCGAACAGGATACCCGCCACCCAGGCAATCAGCGCAGCGATGATCAGACGCAGGATCAGCCATATCGCCAGCTCGATCTTGAGGCGTCCGCGTTTGCCCTCCATCCGGGTCGTGCTGATGTTAAAGGCATGCCCAGGGTGGACATTTTCGAACAGCACCAGATGCAGCGACAGCGCCCAAGCCGAGAGCCTGCGGATCAACACCCAGGCCATGACCAGAACTACCGCTCCGATCAATACCACCGCGACCCAGAACGAGGGCGGATGGAAGGTCAGGTAATAGTTGATGTCATATTCGGTCAGCGTCCACCACGCGATCAGTGCTGCAACCACAGCAAAAGGCAGCACCAGCAGCAGAACGCGCAGCACGAAGCGCACGGCAAATCCAAATAGTGCCGGAAGGCGCGACAGGATCAGGCCGATGGCGGAACTGCCCGCGCGCCATGGATCGGCTTCGCCCATCCGCAACGATGCGGCCATGACCGAGAAAACAAACACTTCGGCCAGAAGAAACAGGCTCAGCACAGCAACAGCAGCGATGAAACCGGCGGGTGACAGGATAAAGGCGGCGATGGCCTGATCCGTCAGCGCGGTTTGATTCGACAGCGACACGGCAAAGTTTACGGTGATCGCCACGCCCGGTGCAATCAATGCCACCAGCAGCAGGCGCACGGCGATGTAGATCGGCACGAACACGCGACGGCGCGCCCAGGCGCGCCTGTAGGCGGTTGTAACGGCTGAGAAACTGGTCACGTGGCCCCCTTGAATGTTGCACTCATTCAAGGCTGCGCAGACGTGAATTGCAAGTCAGAGGATCAGCTTTCTTCCAGATCCTTGGCCAACCGGAATCCAATGCGATTGGCGGGCTTGTCCTCGACCGACTTGGGCAGGGCCCGCAGCATCACATTCAGTTGGCTGACATGCTGCACCAGCTGGGTTCGCGCACCGGTCGCGTCCGAGCCGTAAAAAGTGATGATATCGGGATCAAAATAACCCATGCCCTCGATCCGCATCACGCCCGCATCGCCACCGGTAAAGCCCATGGCGACCTCTTGATCACCGGTCAGCGTTTGTTCGAAGTTCTGGATATACAAGATCAGCCGCTCATAAGCCCATTGCGCCGGGCTTTTGGTCTCGACCGGTTTTTGCAGCTGTCCGGGCAGATCCTTGGCACCGGATTTCGCGTCCGGGTTGGCGTGGACCTCATAGCAACGGGGCAAAGCTGCCGCTTCTGCTGCCTCGGCCGATGTTTCGATCTGGTCCTGCATGGCTTTACCCTTTGCGCTGAAACTCCCACGCCCCGTCAGCGCGGCGCGTCCGGTTGACAGTTCCAATGTGGTAAAGATGGTTCAGATGTGCAACCGCTTCGACCAAAGCCAGCCCGTACTCGCCTTCTTTGATCTGGCGCTTGAATAGAGGCATGAAACAATCGGCCGCGGTTTTGGGTTGGTCAAGATAGTCCTGCAACCGGTCCAGCGCGCCGTGGTGGTTGTCGATCAATTGCTTCATGCGCAGCGGCAAGCCGGTAAAAGGCAGCTTGTGCCCACCCAGCGCCAGATGATCAGGCCGCGCCAAGCCTTGCAGACGCTCACATGCCTCCAGCCACTCGGCCACGGGATCAGCCAAAGGTTCGGTGACATAGACGCCCAGATTGGGACTGATCGAGCTGAGGATCTGATCCCCGGTGATCACCAGATTGTCATCGCGGCTCCAGAACGTGGCATGTTCAGGGGCGTGCCCGTTGCCCATATGCACGTCCCAGTCACGGCCACCCATGCGGATGACGCTGCCCTGCTTGATCCGGGTAAATCCCAGAGGCATAGGATAGACCGTGTCGCAATAGTTGAACGGGCGCTCGGTCATCCGTTTGGCCAGAACACCCGCGTCCATGCCCGCGCTGCGGTAATAATCCAGCGTTTCCTGCGGCCAGCTTTCCTGCACATCCAGCTGCAGCATGCGCGAGAAAAGCCATGCGGTACGCGAGGCCACTAGTTCCACGCCGTGTTCCGATTGAAACCAGCCTGCATTGCCCACGTGGTCGGGATGGTGATGGGTCACGACAACCCGGTTGATCGGCTTGCCGCCCAGCGGACCCCCCATTAGGGTTTCCCAGATGCGACGGGTCTTGTTCGAAGACATGCCCGTGTCGATCACTGTCCATCCATCGCCATCGTCCAGCGCATAGATGTTGACGTGATCCAGCGCCATGGGCAGCGGCAGGCGCATCCACAGCACCCCTTCAGCAACCTCGATCGCCTCGCCCTGCGCCGGAGGCTCAGGCCAAGGATAGCGGATTGCCAAAGGTGTATCCCCGTCCATTACACCGCCAGCTCCTCAGGGGTGAGCGCATAGATGTCCTCGGCCCCGTTCTGCGCCTGCGTCAGCAGACCGGCATATTCCGGCAGCAATGCGTTGATGTAGTACCGCGCCAGTTTCAGGCGCGGACCTTCGGGGTCAGCCAGCGCCGCCTTCAGGTGGTAATGCGCGCCCAAAACGCGGGCGAAGGCGTACAGATAAGGCACAGCTCCGGCAAACCGAGCGTTCAAGTCCGATTGCGCCACGATCCACTCGGTGGCTTCGCGCAGGCTTTCGGTCGCCTCCCATACGGGACCCGCCAGACCCGGCAGGCTGGCGCGGGCCTGTTCGGCGTGATCCTCGATCTCGTCCAACAAGCGCGAGGCTGCTTCGCCCCCATCCATCATCTTGCGCGCCACAAGGTCCATGGCCTGAATGCCGTTGGTGCCCTCATAAATCGCGGTGACGCGGACGTCGCGGTAATATTGGGCTGCGCCCGTTTCCTCGATGAACCCCATTCCGCCGTGAACCTGCACACCGGTTTCCGAGACGCGCATGCCTGTTTCAGTTCCGAAGGCCTTGCAGATCGGGGTCAGCAGCGCGGCGCGTGCGGACCATTCGGCGTCACCGGTGGCCGTGGCCATATCGATAGCAGCCGCATTGGCCAGCATGATGGCGCGCGCGGCAAAGGTATCGGCGCGCATGCTCATCAGCATCCGGCGCACGTCCGCATGGTCGATGATGGTGCCCGAGGGCGTCTTGCCCTGCTTGCGGTCCATCGCATAGGCCAGCGCGTGCTGGTAGGCACCCTCGGCAGCCCCAACACCCTGACCACCAACACCCAGGCGGGCATTGTTCATCATGGTGAACATCGCAGCCATGCCGCCATGTTCCTTACCAACAAGCCAGCCCTTGGCCCCGTCATATTGCATCACACAGGTCGGTGAGCCGTGCAGGCCCATCTTATGTTCCAGCGACACCACTTTCAGATCGTTGGCCACACCGGGATTGCCGTTTTCATCGGGCAGGTACTTGGGCACCAAAAACAGCGAAATCCCCTTGGTTCCAGGCACACCATCCGGCAGACGCGCCAGCACCAGATGGCATACATTCTCGGTAAAGTCGTTGTCACCCCAAGAGATAAAGATCTTCTGACCCGAAACCGAATAGGTCCCGTCGCCGTTGGGCACTGCCTTGGAAGACAAAGCCCCCACATCCGATCCGGCCTGCGCTTCGGTCAGGTTCATGGTGCCCGACCATTCGCCCGTCATCATCTTGGGCAAGTACAGAGATTTCAGCTCGTCACTGGCGTGATGTTCCAGCGCTTCGATCTGGCCTTGCGTCATCAACGGTGCCAGTTGCAGCGACAAGCACGCGGCCGACATCATCTCATTTACAGCGGTGGTCAGGACCATCGGCAGGCCCATACCACCGAATTCTGGATCGCCGCTCATCCCGATCCAACCGCCTTCGGCAATCGCTTTCCACCCATCTACGTAACCGGGCGATGTACGCAACACGCCATTTTCCAACCGCGATGGCTCCAGATCACCGGGGCGTTGCAGCGGGGCCATTACCTCTTCGCACATCTTGCCGGCCTCAGACAGGATCGCACCGACCACATCTTCGCTGGCTTCCGAAAACTTCTCGGTCGCCGCGATTTGATCGAATCCGACGACGTGGCGGAACAACAATTCATAGTCGGAAATGGGCGCGCGGTATGGCATGTCTTCCCCCGGGTCTGTTTGGGTCGGTTTTTGGCGGGTGGGGTTGGAAATTGCAATGCCCACCTTTATGCATCCTTGATTGGTCGGAAACGTAACTGGCCTTGTTCTGCAAGCAATCAAAACGCGGCGTCACATGAAATGAACCCTAACGGCACTTTGGATTTAGCCGCCGATCCGGGCGGAATCGCACAGGCAGCTGACCTGCTGCGGCAAGGCCTGCTGGTCGCCTTCGCCACTGAAACTGTCTATGGGTTGGGCGGCGATGCCCGCAATACCGAAGCCGTGGCCAGCATTTATGCCGCCAAGGGACGACCGAGCTTTAACCCTTTGATTGCGCATGTGGCCTCTGCCGAGGCAGCGCAGCGATATGTCGAATGGTCCGAGCGGGCCGAGACGCTGGCTGCCGCATTCTGGCCCGGCCCCCTGACAATGGTTCTTCCTCTGCGTCAGGGGCACGGGATTTCACCGCTGGTCACTGCCGGGCTGGATACGCTGGCGGTTCGGGTGCCCGCGCATGGCACCGCTCGGGCGTTGCTATCAGCCTTTGATGGGCCGGTGGCAGCGCCATCGGCCAACCCCTCGGGTCAGATCAGCCCTACGACTGCCGATCACGTGCGCGCGGGTCTGAATGGGCGTATCGCGGCCATACTGGATGACGGCCCCTGCGGTATTGGTCTGGAATCCACCATCGTTGGACTGGCCGGAGAGCCCGCATTGCTGCGCCCCGGCGGTGTGGCGCTGGAACAGATCGAAACCGTTTTGAATACACAACTGCACCTGCATCAGGCCTCGGATGTACTGACCGCGCCGGGCCAGTTGCAATCGCACTACGCCCCCGACGCACCCGTGCGCCTGAATGCGGCCGGCCCGCAGGGTGACGAGGTTTTGCTGGGGTTTGGCGCTGTTCCGTGTGATCTGAACCTGTCAGATAGCGGTGATTTGACCGAAGCCGCCGCAAACCTGTTCTCGGCCCTGCACAGGTTGAACACCACAGGCCGCCCGATTGCGGTGTCACCGATCCCCGATCATGGGTTGGGCGCGGCTATCAATGACCGCCTGCGCCGCGCCGCCGCGCCGCGCGACAGCTGATCAGGCGCGCCCGGCGCTGGCCGACAGGGTCAGCGGGTCAACACCCAGCGTCGCCAGCGCAGCCTCCCACTTTTCATCATCGGGCACATCGAACACCAGTTTCGAGGTCGCCTCGGTGGTCAGCCAACCGTTCATGGCGATCTCATCTTCAAGTTGGTCGGGACCCCAACCGGAATATCCCAGCGCCAGCATCGAGTTCAAAGGCCCCCGCCCCGAGGCCAGATCCTCGAGCACATCCAATGTCGCGGTCATGCTGAAATCATCCGAGATTTGCATGGAATGCAGGTTGGCATCGTAATCCGCGCTGTGCAGGACAAATCCGCGCGACATCTCGACCGGGCCGCCAAAATGAACCAGACGTTCGCCCACGACAGGGATGCTGCAGGCGATGTTCAACTGGCTGAGCAGGGTTTTGATCCGCAAATCCGACGGTTTGTTGACAATCAGGCCCATTGCCCCGTCCTCGCCATGGCTGCAGATATACACCACCGAGTGATCGAAACGTGGATCACCCATTCCAGGCATCGCGATCAACAGTTTTCCGGTCAGATCCATGGATTTAAAACTCTTGCTTCGTCTTCCTTCAACAATGGCCCCGGCACGTGGGGGTTGGCAAGGGATCAGGTCACATTTTGCCAGATTTCACCCCAGTGACCGGAACGTGACTTGGAATCACCGGCAAGACCACGCATCTATGGAGTATGACGCGTTATCTTAAATCAACCGCGGCCGCCCTGACCGCCTGTTTTGCCCTGACCGCGCCCGCCCATGCGCAGGTTGAGGACGACGTTGTGCAACTGGATGTGCTTGATGGTGGGCGTACGGCCAATGGCACCTATCTGGGGGCGCTGCGGCTGACGCTGAAGGACGGCTGGAAAACCTATTGGCGCGCACCCGGTGACGCTGGTATTCCGCCGCAGTTTGATTGGAACCGCTCGCAAAATGTGGGTGATGTGGCGATCACCTGGCCTGCGCCCCACGTATTTGTACAAAATGGCCTGCAATCGCTGGGCTATGCCGATCAACTGGTGCTGCCTGTTGAAATTACTCCAAGCGACCCCGCCAAACCCGTGCGGTTGCGTGGGGAAATGGATTTGGGCGTCTGCAAGGATGTCTGCATCCCCGAGACGTTGGATTTCGACCATACGCTGGACGCTGACGCTGGGCGCAACCCAGCCATTGCCGCAGCACTGGCCCAACGCCCCTATTCCGCGAAAGAGGCTCAGGTGACTGCCGCCAGCTGTCATCTGACCCCCACATCAGACGGTATGCGGATCGAAGCCCGCGTAACCATGCCCTCGGCCGGAGGGCGCGAGGTTGCAGTGATCGAACCGGGAAACCCCACGCTTTGGGCCTCGGAACCCGAAACGGCACGGCAGGGCGGGACCCTGGTGGCCACATCCGAGGTGATCAGCGCCTCGGGTGGACCATTTGCGCTGGACCGGTCCGACATACGGATCACGGTGCTGGGCGCCAATCATGCCGTCGACATTCAGGGATGTAGCGCGGGCTGAGAGATGGGGAGTACTCCTAAGATCGGCGCGCTGGCCGTTGTTGTGCATGAAACCCGCGTGCTGCTGGTGCAGCGCAGCAAACAGCCAGATGCGGGGCTCTGGGGATTTCCCGGCGGGCATGTGGAATGGGGCGAAACGGTGATGCAAGCCGCGCAAAGGGAGTTGCGCGAGGAAACCTCGGTCATCGCGGAACCGCTGCGTTACCTTGATAATCTGGATTTGCTGCGCCGCGACGAGCATGGCGTTGTGCAGTCGCATTACCTGCTGGTCGGGGTCGCTTGTGAATATCGTTCAGGTTCTCCCGTCGCAGGGGACGATGCGCTGGACGCCCGCTGGTTTTCGATAGATCAGATCAGACAAAGTGACCTGCCCATGAGTGATCGAGTCGTCGATCTGCTGGAAACCGCGCTGCAGGCGCGTCAGGCCGCCCGTCCCTTGAGCCGCACGTAAAGCAAGCCGGACAACACGACGCTTAGCATCAGAATTGGTAGCGCACCGGCAAGGAACGCTCCCAGCCCCATATGCAGCGCCGCGATGCCCTCATCCCCCGGGTAGAGCCCTGACAACAAACCAACTGGCGCGCCAGTAATCGCGGGCCAAATCATCGTCATGCCAAACCACAGCAGCAACACAAGCCCGGTGGCCATCACCGTGCCCTGCACCACTCGATCCGGTGCCCGCATCGCCCGGCGCAACGCAGTCATCGGGCGTGACAGGTCGTTTAGAATAGCCAGCAGCGCCGGCACCAGTAACAACACCAGAAACATTCCGAAACCCAGCCCGTACACCAGCGTGATCACCGAAGGTTTGAGGAACTGCGCCTGTTGCGAACCTTCATACAGCAACGGTGTCAGCCCCAAAACCGTCGTCAGCGTCGTCAGCATCACGGGTCTGAGTCGATCCGCCGTGCCTTCGACAATCGACGGCACCAATCCCCGCTCTCGCTGATAGGCGTCGATGGTCGTGACCAGAACGATCGAGTCGTTGATGATGATCCCAGTCATCCCCAGCAGGCCGATCACGGTAAACATGCTCAGCGGCACATCCCATATATAGTGCCCCCAGATCGCGCCCACCAATCCAAACGGAATGATCGCCATCACCACCAAAGGTCGCGTCCAGCTGGCAAAAACCCAGGCCAGCACAAGGTAGATCCCGGTCAGACACAGGATAAGGCCAGTGCGCGCCTCGGTCAGGAATTCATCTTCTTGCTCGCTCAGGCCCGTCAACCGCCATTCGACCTGCCGTTCGGCGGCGATATTGGGCAGGATCTCGTCATTCAGCGCCCGGGCAATTTCCGCCGCACGGGCCGGATCATCCTCGGATATGTCACCCCCCACCGTAATCACCCGCAGGCCGTTATTGCGCCGCACCGTCGAAAAGCCCGACTTGCGCTCGACCGAGACGATATCGGCCAGCGGCACATAAACGCCATCCGGCGTGCGCATAAGGGTGCGTTCCAGAAAATCGGCGGTCAGTTCACCTTCGGGCAATTCGACACGGATTTCGGCGCTGCGCGGACCATCGGGGAAAGTCGCGGCCTCGATCCCGTTCAGACGATCCCGCAACACACGGCTCAGTGTTTCCATACGAAAACCCAGCGCCTGCCCTATGGGTGTCAGATCCAGAATGAAGTCTTCCTTGTCATAGGCCAGGTCGTCCTGCAGCGCCGAAACCTCGGGGTATTTCGCCAATTCGGCCCGCAGATCTTCGGACGCTGCTTTGAGCGTGTTCACGTCGGCGCCATAGAACTGCACCTCGATTGAATCACCGCCGGGCCCGGATCGCCAGCCGCGGAAGGTCAGCATCTCGACCTTGGGATGGCGCGGTACAAAATCCTGTAACTCACCCACGAACTCAAAGCTGGAATAGGGGCGCAGGTCGGCGTCGATCAGCTCGATTGAAATCCCGCCCAGCAAGTCCTGATCCTTGCCTTCTGCGGCGGGCGGGTTGAACCATCCGGCATTTCCACCCACCTCGGCCAACACATAATCGATAGGATTGCGGCCATGGCGTTCTTCGTAAATCTGTCCCAGTTCTTCGGCAGCGCGCTGAATCTCGCGCATCATCGCCAGCGTATCTTCGCGGGTCGCACCTTCGGCCATGATAAAGTTGCCAGTGACCGAGCCGCGTTCGGGCGCGTTGAAAAAGCGCCAGTTCACGTCACCTTTGATAAATAGCGCAATCTGGCTGGCCAGGATCACCACCATCACGGCCACAACCACATAGCGGGCCCAAACCACCCAGGCGATCAGCGGGCGGAACAGGTGATCGCGCACCCAGCGAAATCCGCGATTGACAACGCGGTTGGGCAAGTCATACCAATGTTCTTTCGCCGAATGAGCAATGGCATGAGCCATGTGGTTGGGCAGGATCAGGAAACATTCGATCAACGAGGCGATCAGCACCGCAATCACAGTAAACGGGATGTCATAGATCAGTTCCCCAAACCGTCCGCCGATGGCAGTCAGGCCAAAAAAGGCGATCACGGTGGTCAGGGTGGCGGCGAATACCGGCATCGCCATGCGCCGCGCAGCACGTTCGGCGGCCACAATCGGGGCCTCGCCTAGGCGGCGGGCACGGAAATCGGCGTGTTCGCCAACAACAATGGCGTCATCGACCACGATGCCCAGCGTGATGATCAGCCCGAACAGCGAAATCATGTTGATCGACAGCCCGCCGATATACATGAACGCAATCGCCGCTGACATTGCCACCGGGATACCCGCCGCAACCCAGAAGGCGATACGCGCATTCAGGAACAAAAACAGTAGGCACACCACAAGGCCCAACCCCATCAGACCGTTGTCCACCAGAATATCCAGGCGGTCGGTGATCGCCTGCGCACGTGTGCGGATCAGCTCGATCGTCACTCCTTCGGGCAGGCTGGCCTGCAGTTCGGCCACCACATCCTCGACCGAGCGCTGAATCTGGATCGCATCCCCCAGGTTCGAACGGTCGATGCGCACCGACATGGCGGGGTTTTCGCCAACAAAGTAACTGCGAATGCGATTGACGCCTTCCACCCGAATATCCGCAACATCCCCGATAAAAAGTTTTGAGCCATCGGCAAAATTGCGCAGCGCAATGCCCTCAATCTCTTCGGGGGTGCGCTTTTCGGTGCCGGTACGGATGCGCGCATTGGCGCCCGTGACATCACCTGCGGGGCTGGCCATCGCTTCGGCGGCTATGGCCTGCGCAATCTCGGACAGGGTGATGTCATTGGCGATCAATTGCGCCGTTGGCACTTCGACCACCACGCGCGGCGCGGCAAGGCCGCGAATCGTGGTGCGGGTCACGCCAGCGGCAAACAGGCGGTTGATCATCTCGTCGGTGAACTTGGCCAGTTGATCCGGGTCAACGGGGCCGGTCACGACCACATCCGTCACACGATCCCGCCATGCACCACGCCGGATCGAGGGTTCTTCGGCGTCATCAGGCAGGTTGGTCACACTGTCGACGGCAGTTCTGACCTCATCTACGGCGCGCGACATGTCCCAGTTTGGCTCGAACTCCAGTCGGATATTGGCGCGCCCCTCGCGCGAGGTCGAAATCGCGCTGGCAACCCCTTCGACCGCCAGCAGAGCGGGTTCCAGCAGCTGGACGATGCCATTGTCCACATCCTCGGGGCCCGCACCTTCCCATTCGACATTGACATCGACACGTTCAAGGATGACGTCCGGGAAGAATTGCGCCCGCATCGACGGGATCGCCGCCGCACCCAGCACCAGCATCACCAGCAACAGCAGGTTGGCCACCGTCCGGTGGCGGGTGAAGTAGCTGAGGATACCGCCCGCCGCGCCGGGGATGTCGCGCATCATGGCGCTTACCCTCCTGCCCGGGTCTCGATGCTGCGCACCAGTGAGGCCGGGACACGGCTCTCGCTCAATTGTCCCAGAACACGAGCCTTGACGTCGTTCGGCATCTGATCGCTGGCCTCGACCCGCGCCACCAGTTGGGCGCGCTGTTCATCCGACAATTCAACCATGTCCGGTTCCGCACCGGCATTGGCCTCGATCCGCAGTGGCCGCACCCGAACCCCGCCACCCAACAGCGGCGTCCGGCCAACAACCACCTCGCGCCCGACCAGACCATCACCGCGCAACAACACCTCATCGCCCTGGCGACGGATCAGTTGTACAGGCAGCGCCTCGAGCCTGTCATCGGGGCCCAGCACCAGCACCGTGCCCGCCGCATCAAGAACCGATGATGGCAAACGCACCACATTGTCCAGCTGTTGTTCCTGTACTGTGACCGTAACGAAATCGCCGGGCTTGAAACCGGGCGCGTCGTCCAGACGGGCATAGATCAGACGGCCAGTCTGCCCCTCACCCGCTGATCCACTGTCGCGGCTGATGCGCCCCGTGGCGATCAGATCGGTTCCTGTTACCTCAAGCGATACAGTCACCGGCGCCTCGATCAGATTACCCTGGGCATCCAATAGGCGCACAAACTGCGCAGTCGAGACACGGAACGCGACCTCAAGCGCGTTGGGATCCACTAATTCCGCCAGTTTTTCATTCGCCGCAACCAACCGGCCCTCGACCAGGGTCACATCCGTCAGCGTCCCGGCAAACCGCGCGCGGACGGTCATGTCGTCCAGATCGCGTTCAGCGGCCTCAAGCGCGATACGGGCACGGGCCAGCAACGTGGTTGCCTGATCGACGCGCGATTCCGCCTGCGCCAGTGCGATACGACGCGCCAGAACCGCCTGCTGTGCGGCCGCTTCGGCCAGTTCGGCCTCTTCTGCGGCGGCAGGCGTGCCCACCCCGCGGCTTTGCAAATCCTTCTGACGCTGCATGGCACGTCCACGCAAGGCCGCCTGCGCCTCGGCCGAGTTCAACTCATCCTGCGCCAAAAGCAGTGAGCGTTCGGCATCGCGTTCCTCGAACTGAGCGTCCAGCAGGTCGGACTTGGCGCGGTCCAGGGCCGATTGTGCGTCAGCCGGGTCCAGTTCGACCAGAACCTCGCCGGTGGTGACGACGCCGCCATCCTCAAAATCCTCAGCCAACGAGATCACGCGCCCGCCCAATGCGGCGCGCAGCTCCAGGCGGCGGCGGCTTTGCACCTCGCCAAAGGCTTCGAGATAGGGGGTTACCGTCTCTAACTCAGCCGGTTGCACGCTGACGGCAAAAATGCGTTCGCGGCCCTCGGGTGGCTCACTGTCGCGGTTCAGGGCTTCTTGCACCGCGCTGACAATCAGCTGTACCGCGACAAATACCAAGGCCAGCGTTAGAAACGCCAGAAAGACACCAACAAGGCTTTGCCTCAAAAATCGCATCTATCACTTACCCCGGTCGCATCAGGCTACCATATGCAAAACGTAGCCGGGCACGGAAAAATGCCAAGCCACAAAGCGGTTACAATCAGTTATACGTGCAACCAGTCTACTTCCGTCGGAGATGTTCGTCCAATCTTGGCATTATTTCCACGAAATTGCAGGGACGATGCCGGTAATCGAACTGTTTTTCTAAAATACCGTCCCAGGCGTCCTTGCAGGCACCGGGGCTGCCGGGCAGTGCAAACAGATAAGTGCCTTCGGCCACGCCACCCGTGGCGCGGGATTGCACCGCTGATGTGCCGATCTTTTCCATCGAAATGAGGGTGAAAACAGTGCCGAATGCCTCAATTTCCTTTTCATAGACGTCCCGGTGCGCCTCAACCGTCACATCGCGGCCGGTCAAACCGGTGCCGCCGGTCGAGATCACCACGTCAATGTCCGGGTCACCGGCCCACAGCCGCAACTGCGCCGCGATCTCACCGCGCTCATCGCGGATGATCTTGCGGTCGGCCACCGAATGACCCGCGCGTTCGATCCGGTCGACCAATGTCTGACCCGAGCGGTCATCGTCTAGCGACCGCGTATCCGAGACGGTCAGAACGGCGATCCGAACCGGAATGAATTCCATGCTTTCGTCGATGCGTGACATGTGGTGTCAGGCCCTTTCCATGATGGCAAGCCGGATGGCGAGGGCAGCGAAAATTCCCCCGGTCACCCAGCCCATAATACGTGAGGCGCGCGGGTTCGAGATCAGAATCTTCCCCGCGCCCCCGGCAAATACGCCCACCAGCCCATTCACCACAAACCCGCCCAGCGCGATGATGACGCCCAAAATCAGGAATTGGGGCAGGATCGGACCTATGGCGGGATTCACGAATTGCGGGATAAAGGCCAAAACGAACAGGATGACCTTGGGATTGGTCAGGTTCACCACCAACCCGTCGCGAAAGGCGTGGCTTGTGGGCTTTGCAGGCGCATCGGCGGACACCGCCCCGTTCCGGATCGCGCCCCATGCCAAATACAGCAGATAAGCCACCCCCATCCAGCGGATTACATCGAACAGCCATGGCATCGTAGCTACGGCGGCCCCCAACCCAAGCCCCGCTACAAAAACATGAACCATCGATCCGAGGGAAATTCCCGCGCTTGCAGCGAAAGCCGGTTTGGCACCTGACCGCAAACCTTGCCCAAAGCAAAACAACATGTCTGCGCCGGGGGTGAAATTCAGTGCCAAAGCTGCCGGAATAAACGCCAGCAGCGTGACCATTTCTATCATAAGGTGACCTCGAACCAATTTACCTTGGGGCCCAGATTGGCGATCTGCGTGCGGCCTAGGCTGCCGCGATAGCCCCAGCTGTCATGGATGTGTCCACACAGCGCAAGTTGCGGCTGCAGGCGTTCCACTGCGTCGCGCACGGCCACGGACCCCACCGCATCGCCCTGCGACGTGACATCGCCGTACCCCTTGGGCGGTGAATGCGCGATCAGAATATCCGCCGCGTCACAACGGTCCAGCAATTCAGTGGCCTCAGCCTCGGTCAGGTCACAGGACCAGTCGCCAAAAGGTGTAACCGGCACGCCATACCCCAGCCCGAACAGCCGCAGGCCGTCCAATGTCATGCCGGCGCCGTGCAGCACATGGTCACCTTCCGGCGCGGCCTTGACCAGTTCCTGCGCGCTTTCGGCATTGCCGGGCACCATCACGAACGGTGCGGTGATGCCGGACAGCATCGCCATCGCCTGGTCCAACCCCTGTCGCGCATTGCAGAAATCCCCAGCCCCGATCACCAGATCGGCCTCGGCGCTGGCCGCGACGACCTCGGCCGCGCGGTTGCGTGCCATATGCAGATCGGAAAAGGCCAGAATGCGCATCACTTGCCCTCCAGCCGGGCTTTCAGCTCTAGCAGATCAGCCCAGGCCTGCCGCTTCATCTGTGGTTGGCGCAGCAGGTAAGCGGGGTGGAACATCGGGATGACCGGTAGGTTCAGCGCCTGTGCCCATTGCCCGCGCAACCGAGTGATACCGCGCTTGCCCAGCACCGCCTGACAGCTGATATTGCCCATAATCACCAGAACCTCGGGCTTGGCCAGCGCCACATGCCGTTCCAGAAACGGTTTCATCATCCCGATCTCTTCGGGTTTCGGGTCGCGATTCTGCGGCGGGCGCCAGGGCAGGACGTTGGTGATATAGGCATTCTGGGTGCGATCCAGATCAATCGCCACCAGCATCCGGTCCAGCAATTGCCCGGCGCGGCCGACAAAGGGCTTGCCTTCACGGTCCTCTTCACGGCCCGGCGCTTCGCCGATGATCATGACCCGTGCGCCCGGCGTGCCATCTGCAAAGACCAACTGCCGCGCGCCACGCTTCAGCTCGCAATGCTCAAACGTATCCATCGCCGAACGCAATTGGTCCAGCGACCCAGCACCTTGGGCTGCCGCTTTCGCGACGGCAACTGGATCTACTTTCTTGGGTTTGCCCGGGGCAGCCTGGGCCACGGCGGGCTTTTTAGTCTTGGGCGCAGTGTCAGGCAAAGCAAAACGGTCAACCGGCGCATCGCCGATTGCGTCCGTTGCACCCAGTTCGATCTGCCACTCCAGCAGAGCCCGTGCCGTATGATAGTCCAAAGCCGATTCCATACTCTTCAATCTAACCAGCTTTTGAACGAGGGAAAGCGAATAGGCCTTGATCGGGCGGTCCGTCGCACCGACCATGAGAGTATTCATGATGGTTCTATTGCGATTCCTTATGATTACTTTGCTGCTGACCACCCTCAGCGGCCCTGCTTTTGCGCAGCTTTTCGACCGCAACGGCCAATGCCGCCCCGGCCAGTTCCAATGCGGCACAAGGTGCTGTTCGGGCGGACAGAGATGCAGCTTTGATGGCCATTGCATTCCTCTGGGTGGCACCTATTGCGGGGGCGGGCGCACCTGCGGCCCGTTTGAGCGCTGCGTTGCGGGGGGCACGCGATGCGCGCCTGCGGGGGCGAACAGTTGTACTTCGCGCGCGGATTGCCCGGGCGGCTCGATCTGCAATGCCCGCCGCGAATGTGAACGGATCACGCCCGATTTTGACCCCAACACAGCGATCGAAGGCCTGCCCACCCTCTGCGAAGACGGTCTGACCTGCGGCGCGGGATCGGCCTGTCTGCCGGGCGGCGGATGCTCGCGCCCCGGATGGTTTTTGTGCGAGGACACCGGCTCGCAATGCCGCCCCGGGTTCAAGTGTTCCGAACATCAGGGATGCGTGCCGATCAAGGCCATCGACTGCGGCTATGGCAAATGGTGCAAACCCGGCGAACAATGCCTGCCCGAGGGTGGATGCGAGAAACTGCCCGAAGGAACCGATCCTTAGGTTGCCTAGGCGCGCGGACCTTCCTATAAGCGGCCCGATTGTCAGACAGGAGCCCGCCCATGCGTTTCGCCCATCGTCACCTTCTTGGCATCGAGCATCTGTCGCAATCCGATATCACCGCTATTCTTGATCTGGCCGAGACATATGTCGACCTGAACCGGCAATCGACCAAGCATTCCGACGTGCTGTCGGGGCTGACGCAGATCAACATGTTCTTCGAAAACTCAACCCGCACGCAGGCCAGCTTTGAACTGGCGGGCAAGCGGCTGGGCGCGGATGTAATGAACATGGCGATGCAGGCCAGTTCGATCAAAAAGGGCGAGACCCTGATCGACACCGCCATGACGCTGAACGCGATGCATCCTGATCTGCTGGTGGTGCGGCATCCGCATTCCGGTGCCGTCGATCTGCTGGCGCAAAAGGTCAACTGTGCGGTGTTGAATGCGGGCGATGGCAAGCATGAACACCCGACACAGGCCTTGCTGGACGCGTTGACGATCCGTCGTGCCAAGGGCCGCCTGCACCGGCTGAACATCGCTATTTGCGGCGATGTCGCGCATTCCCGCGTGGCACGGTCGAACCTGATCCTGCTGGGCAAGATGGAAAACCGCATCCGTCTGATCGGCCCGCCCACTTTGGTGCCCGACCACTTTGCCGAATTTGGTGCCGAGATCTATGACGACATGAATGAGGGCCTTAAGGACGTTGATGTTGTCATGATGCTGCGCCTTCAAAAGGAACGGATGGATGGCGGCTTTATTCCGTCCGAGCGTGAGTATTACCACCGCTATGGGCTGGACGCCGCCAAGCTGGCGCTGGGCAAATCCGACGCCATCGTCATGCATCCCGGTCCGATGAACCGCGGGGTCGAGATTGACGGGACCCTGGCCGACGACATCAACCGCTCGGTCATTCAGGAACAGGTTGAAATGGGGGTCGCCGTCCGCATGGCCGCGATGGAACTATTGGCCCGCAACCTGCGCGAGGTGGCATGAGCGATCTGACCGTTGCCCCCCATGAACGCGGCGTGATCCGCCTGTTCACGCTGAACATGCGCCCGGAAGAAGCCAAATTTCTGCGTGAACCCGGTGCCGCCGATCAAATTCTGGGCGTCGCGGGGCTGGACCCTGAACAGATCGACGTCTTTGCGGTCTCAGACCTCGAGGACCTGGGGCTCTATGGCTATCTGAACGAGGGCTGCGGCGTGTCCGCCGATCAGTTGGATCGCACAGCGCTTGAAGCCATAACGGGTTGGGTCATGGTGGTCCGCAGCGCTGCCTTTGGCGGTCGCGCAGCCACTCTGATCCCCGACAAACGGCTGCGCCTGATCGGGCTATTCACCGAAGAGGCTACCAACTGGACCGGCGGTCCGATCGAAACAGAAAGCGCAAAACCGTTCTCGGCCCCTCAACCCGCATTCCAAAACGACCAACCCCGCCGCATCGGTTCTGCCGTTCTGGCATTAGTGATCCTTTTGGCCGTCGGAGGCATCCTGTGGCTGATCCTGTGACCTTCTCGCCCGACAGAGGCACTTATATTCGCACCAACGCATGGCTGGCCGCCGTAGCCATGGCGGGTGCGATGATTGTGCTTTGGCTGATTGGAAACCCCTATCCCTGGACCGGCGCGCCTGCCGGTCTGGCCGCCGTCGGCATCCGGGCATGGTACATGGCCTCGGAAGAACTGGTCGCCACCTGGACGATGACGGACACCACCCTCACCGGCTCCGGCTCGCGCAAGGTGGCCCTGAACCAGATCAAGGCGGTCAACACCATGGGCAGTTTTGTCCAGATCGTCACCAAGGGCGGCGACAAGCACCTGATCAAATATCAGGCGGATTCCGCCGCCACTAAAGCCGCAATCGAAAGGGCACTGGCATGAGCAACCTGACCTTCACCAACGCCCGCCTGATCGACCCGGAAACCGGCACGGACAGCCTTGGCTGGCTGCAGGTGGGCAACGGCCAGATAACCGCGCGCGGTGACGGCGACGCACCGTCCACGGATACGCCGATCATCGATTGCAGCGGGCACTGCCTTGCCCCTGGCATCGTCGATATCGGTGTCAAAGTCTGCGAACCGGGCGAGCGGCATAAGGAAAGCTATAAATCCGCCGGTCTGGCAGCAGCAGCCGGCGGTGTGACCACCATCGTTACCCGCCCAGATACCAGCCCGGCCATCGATACGCCCGAAAGCCTTGAATTTGTCACCCGCCGCGCGCAGGCGGATACGCCGGTCAACGTCTTGCCCATGGCCGCCCTGACCAAAGGACGCGACGGGCGTGAGATGACCGAGATCGGTTTTCTGCAAGATGCGGGCGCGGTGGCGTTCACCGATTGCGATCACGTTGTCACCAACACCAAGGTATTCTCGCGCGCTCTGACCTATGCGCGGTCTTGCGACGCGCTGGTTATCGCGCATCCACAGGAACCTGTCCTGAGCGCCGGGGCCGCCGCTACCAGCGGCAAGTTTGCAACCTTGCGCGGATTGCCCGCCGTCACGCCCATGGCCGAACGCATGGGGCTGGACCGCGATATTGCCCTGCTGGAAATGACCGGCGCTGCCTATCACGCCGATCAGATCACCACCGCCCGTGCCCTGCCCGCGCTAGAACGCGCCAAGCGCAACGGGCTGGACATCACCGCGGGCACTTCGATCCACCATCTGACGCTGAACGAGTTGGACGTGGCCGACTATCGGACTTTCTTCAAGGTCAAGCCGCCGCTGCGGTCCGAAGATGACCGTCAGGCGGTTATCGAGGCCGTGCGCAGCGGCTTGATCGACATCATCAGCTCGATGCACACACCGCAGGACGAGGAAAGCAAACGACTGCCGTTTGAAGAAGCCGCCTCGGGCGCTGTTGCGCTGGAAACGCTGCTGCCCGCAGCCCTGCGCCTGTATCATTCGGAACAGTTGGACCTGCCGACGCTGTTCCGGGCCATGGCGCTGAACCCGGCAAAACGGTTGGGGCTGGACAGCGGTCGCCTGTCCGAGGGCGCGCCCGCCGATCTGGTGCTGTTTGACCCGGATGTGCCCTTTGTGCTGGACCGGTTCTCGCTAAGATCAAAATCGCAGAACACACCGTTTGACGACCAGCGGATGCAAGGTAAGGTCACCGCAACCTACGTGGCTGGACAAGAAGTTTACCGGAGACCCTGATGCCGCCATTTGACAGTTCGATGACCCAGCTGATCCTCTGGGCTGTGCTTGGTTATCTGATGGGGTCTGTTCCCTTTGGCATGATCGTCGCCAAGGTCATGGGGCTGGGCAACCTGCGCAATATTGGGTCAGGCAATATCGGAGCAACCAATGTGCTGCGCACCGGCAACAAGGCAGCCGCGGCGCTGACGCTGATCTTTGACGCCGCCAAGGGCGCGGTGGCCGTTCTGTTGGCGCGGGCACTGGCCGGGGAAGACGCCGCCCAGATCGCGGCACTGGCCGCATTTTTGGGCCACTGCTTTCCTGTCTGGCTGGGCTTTAACGGCGGCAAGGGCGTGGCCACCTTTCTGGGCCTGTGGCTGGCGCTGGATTGGCGCGTAGGTGTGGCCTGCTGTCTGACATGGCTGGTGGCTGCAGCGATCTGGCGGATTTCATCACTGGGCGCGCTGGTGGCGGCGGCCATGTCGGTTGTCTGGGTGATTGTGCTGACGGACAGTTCAGCCTTTGCGCTGAGCATCATCCTAACTCTGCTGGTCTACTGGCGCCACAGCGCCAATCTGGCGCGGATCAAGGCGGGAACCGAGCCGAAAATCGGCAAATCGTGATTGCGCCAACCGGTTTTCTGAACGCCTTTTTCGCGTTGCCCGAGGGTACGTTTACCGGTTACGCCAATGGGCGGCGCTATGTGGTCAGCCGTTCGGTTTTTGGCGCTGAAAGGTCTCTCAAACTGGTGGCCCATCAGCTTGGCGGCCCGGACTATATCAGCATGAACCTTTATTTGACGCGACAAAGTGGGGCCCTGCTGCGCCCCTGTGAAATGCCTGCCGATAAGGTCGTTTCATTCGTCACCGCTCTGATCCCGGATACGTAATCTGCATTACCAAATTTTGTGTTACCGGACCTTCACAATTGATTGTCTTGAACGTGATCAGGGCGCTGCCCAATTGAGTTTCTGTGACGGCCAATTACCGGCGTCGCAAAAACAAAATCCGGTTTGCCCGGGCAAAATTCAGGTGCTCTAGAGCGAGCCTATTCACGAAAGGTGAAACCATGAACAAGTTCAAATCCATTCTGGGCGGCGTTGCGCTGTCCGTTGCAATCGCAAGCTCGGCGCTGGCCGCTGGTGTTGAGATCAACGCAAGCTCGACCGGTCTGGCAATGCAGGGCTATGACCCGGTTGCATACTTCACCGTAGGCGAGCCGACCAAAGGCGATTACCGCATCTCGACCCTGCACAACGACGCTCTGTACCGTTTTGCTTCGGAAGAAAACAAAGCCGCCTTTGAAGAAAACCCAGAAGCGTACCTGCCCGCATATGGTGGTTACTGCGCATTCGGCACTGCGATGGGCTTCAAGTTCGACGGCGACCCGAACTACTGGAAAATCGTTGACAACAAACTGTACCTGAACCTGTCGAAAGACATTCAGGAGCGCTGGGAAGGCGACGTTCCGGGCTTTATCGAAAAAGCCGGTGTGAACTGGGAAAACATTGCTGACAAAGATCCGGCTGAGCTGCAGCAATAATTTGCTGACATCTGACAGTCTTTCGGCGGCGAGGTCACTCGCCGCCGTTTTTGTTTGTTCCCGCTGGCGACAGGCCCTGTGACATTTGCTCAGGACTTGATGAGTTTTACAATTCCAGCACCGTGCTGCCGGTGGTCTGTCGTGCCTCAAGCGCACGATGCGCATCGTCCACCTGAGCCAACGGAAAGCGCTGGTCGATATGGATCTTGACCTCACCGCCCTCAACCTTGCCGAACAGACGTCGGGCCATCGCCTGACAGACCGCGTGATCGGCAATATGGGTAAACAAAGTCGGGCGGGTGATCTTGAGCGAGCCCTTCTTCGCCAGCATCCCAATATCTATCAGCGGCACAGACCCTGACGCATTGCCGAAGGAAATCATCATCCCCAACGGCTTGAGACAGTCCAGCGATCCGGTGAACGTATCCGCCCCGATGGAATCCATCACCACATCCACTCCCTTGCCGCCGGTGATTTCGGCTACGCGCTCGACAAAGTTTTCGGTGCGATAATTGATACAGTGCGCAGCGCCGTTGAATTGGGCAAGGCTGCATTTTTCGTCGGTCCCGGCGGTTCCGATCAGAGTAATCCCCTCGGATTTGGCCCATTGGCATGCGATCAGCCCTACCCCACCAGCGGCCGCGTGAAACAAAACAGAATCGCCACGTTTCAACGGCGTCGTTCGGTGAAACAAGTATTCGACCGTCAATCCCTTTAGCATCATCGCCGCCGCCGCATCATACGGAATCCCGTCAGGTAGTGGACAAACCTGCGCTGCGGGCATCACCCGGGCTTCGGAATAGGCGCCTGCCGGTGCCGCCGCATAAGCTGCACGTTGGCCAGGCTCAAGATGGGTCACACCTTCGCCTACGGCTTCGATCACGCCTGCGGCCTCCATACCCAAGGCGTGCGGCAGGTCCATCGGATACAGTCCGATCCGCTGGTAGATGTCGATAAAATTCAATCCGCAGGCATGATGGCGGATACGCACCTCGCCGGGGCCCGGGTCCCCGACGGGGCGGTCTTCGATCCTCAGAACTTCGGGGCCGCCGTGTTCGTGAATGACGACGGTTCTTGCCGTTTGCTGCATGCTGACCTCCTGTTGCCTGCGACCAAGCTAACACGCCTGAAAATCAGGGCAATCGGCACAATTCCGCGTCACGCAACCGTAACGTGAAAAAATGTGCTATACTGCTATCTGGGCGTTGCCGGCTGGTCCGGCCTCAGGCAATCGATGCCGGATCCACCCTGCTGCGCGATACGCAAAGGGAGGGGATATCAATGGCTAAAACGATTGGAAATCCGATTAGCTGGGCCGCTCAGAATATCGGTGCGACCGGTGATCACATAGCTGAAAGCGTCAACCATATCGGCAGCGCGGATACGCGGCATCTGCCGGTGGTGCAAAATTTAACGATGCAAGACCTGCGGGCTTGTCTACAGGCAGGGTACAATGACTTTCTGGAAACCAGAGCAGATGCCATATTCATCGTGCTGATCTACCCGATCGCAGGATTGTTGATGTTCGGGTTCGGGCTGAACCGCAACATGGTGCCGCTGCTGGCGCCGCTGATCATGGGGTTTGCTCTGATCGGCCCAATAGCCGCAGTGGGTCTGTACGAGATCAGCCGCAAACGCGAACAAGGGGGAGAAGTGCATTGGCTGGATGCGTTCGGCGTGTTCCGATCGCCATCTTTCGGTGCCATTTTGATGTTGGGTTTCTATCTGGTCATGCTGTTGCTTGTCTGGCTGATGGTAGCGCAGAGCATCTATGTCCACACGCTGGGCCCTGATCTGCCCACATCCTTAGGCGCCTTTGTCACGCAGGTGTTCACCACCGGTGCGGGCTGGACAATGATCATCTTTGGCAACGCGGTAGGATTCCTGTTTGCTCTGGTCGCACTAGCCATCAGCGTGGTCAGCTTTCCGTTATTGCTGGACCGCAAAGTGGGTCTACCAGTTGCGGTTGTGACCTCGGTCCGGGTGCTGCGGCAAAACCCCGGAGTGATCCTGACATGGGGCTTCATTGTCGCCGCCTTGCTGGTGATTGGCGCAATCCCGATGCTGCTGGGGTTGATTGTGGTGATGCCCGTGCTGGGCCACGCCACATGGCACCTGTACCGCCGGGCCGTCGCCTAAAGCGCGCGGCCTGAACCGCGCGCTGGTCAGCTTATCCGGCGACGTTCAAAACGATCTTGCCGATGTGATTTGAACTTTCCATACGCGCATGCGCAGCGGCGGCGTCGGCCAGCGCGAACTCGCTGTCCATCACGGGCGCCACCCTTCCGGCGTCCAGCAATGGCCAGACCGCCTCGCGCAGATCCTGCGCAATTTTTGCCTTGGCCAGATCACTTTGTGGGCGCAGGGTGCTGCCGGTCAGGGTTAACCGTTTGACCATCATCAGGGCGAAGTTCAGTTCGACCTTCGGGCCCTGCAAAAAGGCGATCTGCACCAGGCGCCCGTCTTCAGCCAGAGTCTTGACGTTGCGCGGGATATAATCGCCCCCAACCATGTCGAGGATCAGGTTCGCCCCACCTTCGGCGCGCAGGACACCCACGAAGTCCTCATCGCGGTAATTGATCGCCTTTTCGGCCCCCAGTTTGACGCAAGCCTCGCATTTATCGGCCGACCCGGCGGTTGCAAAGACCCGTGCGCCAAACGCATTGGCCAGTTGGATGGCCGTCGTGCCAATACCGCTGGACCCGCCATGGACCAGAAAACGCTCACCCGCTTTCAACCCACCGCGCATGAATACGTTGGACCAGACGGTAAAGAAGGTCTCGGGCAGGCAGGCGGCCTCTTTCATTTCCATACCTGTGGGAACCGGTAGGCAATGTGCAGCGGGCGTAGCGACATATTCGGCATAGCCACCGCCGGGCAACAACGCACAGACCTTGTCACCAACCGACAGGCCATCGACACCCGCACCGATCGCCACGACCTCGCCCGATGCCTCCAGGCCTGGCAGATCGCTGGCACCCGGCGGGGGATCATAAGCCCCAGCGCGCTGCAACGCGTCCGGGCGGTTTACCCCGGCATATGCCACTTTGAGGATCACCTGACCGGCTTGGGGTTCCGGTACGGGACGGTCGGTCAGTTGCAAAACCTCCGGTCCGCCGGGTTTGGTGATCTCAACGGCGCGCATTGTCTCGGTCATGGGCAAATCTCCTTTGCCCAATGCCTAGCAGGCAATTTCTGGAAGGCCCAGATGCTTACTTGCGCGGATTCAGCATCCCGGGCAGGTCGACCCGCATTTTCACGGGCGGTTTCACCTGACTGGCAAACCAGTTCGGCACCGCCAGAAACGGTTTGAACAGCGGATTACCATTCACCTGCGCCTTGAGCTTTTCGAATTGCATGACATTGTCGATGCGACGGTCCAGAAACTCCCACGTTTTCTGGTGGTCCGGCGAATCATCCCCCAACCAGAACAACAGGGTCGAGGAATAGACCCCAGACAAGGTCGCGCGCTTGGTGTACCAGTTCACGTCGTCCGAGGTATCGCCCAGCGTGTCCCAGATCAGATCGCAGGTCTGCCACAGCGCCTTGGCCCCATCCGCCGCATGGGTCGGCAGCGAAAACAGCGTCATGCCCCGGCGCACCAATTCCTTGTCAGGCACAGCCTCGAGCCGGAACCGAACGGCAGCGGCCACGCGCTCGCGGAATTTCAGCTCGCTCAGGTCGGTGGATTTCAGACGCTCTACCATGACCGCATCCCCGCGCGCATGAAAAGCCAGCGCCAGATCAACCGCGCCTCTGGGGCAGATCGCGCGCGCCAAACCGTCATCCAGATCGCAATCAATGATCGCGGCGCGAAAGCTGGTTTCAGACCAACCGTCAAAGGGCACGTGGGTCAGCATCGCATCCAAAAGCTGTTGTTTTGCATCTTCATAGGTAACGGTCATGGCGGGTCTCCGGTTCTCGGGGCCAGTACTAGACAAGATAGACCGGCTTTGCTATACGGCCAACTCCTGCAATTTCCTTGCAACTCTATCTAGAAAGGTGGTGACAACCACATGCAGGTTAGTGTTCGCGACAATAACGTCGATCAGGCGCTTCGTGCCCTGAAGAAAAAGCTGCAGCGCGAAGGCGTGTTCCGTGAAATGAAGCTGAAGCAACATTTCGAGAAACCGTCCGAGAAAAAAGCGCGCGAGAAGGCTGAAGCGATCCGTCGTGCCCGTAAACTGGCACGTAAGAAAGCACAGCGCGAAGGTTTGCTCTAAGCACCTCGCTCGTCCAGCTTTGGATGACACTATTTGACGACCCCCGAGGCATCGCCCGGGGGTTTGTCGTTTCTATCACCGGTTGCATTCCGCCGAGTCCGCCTCAGCCTTAGGCGACAAGCTGCTAAATCGGGCCAAGCAACATTTTGCCCGGCATTTTGCAGCGCAGCGAATCCCGTATCGGTAGCACGCCCCTGCTGAAATTCGCCTGAAATCTAAACCGCTCTGTCCGTCCGTTCGACGCCCCCTGTAACTGGCCTCGTCTACTCAGACGACCATTCAAAACGGAGGCTACCATGTCGACTGCAAGTACATTCGAGCAAGAAATGCTGGCGTTAATCAATGATGAGCGCACATCCCGCGGGCTATCCCCGCTGCAACTGGAAACCCGCCTGAACGCATCGGCCGAAGATCACAGCACCTGGATGCTGAACGCCGATATATTCAGCCACACCGGTTCGGGCGGTTCTAGCGCGACCGAGCGCATGGAAGATGCCGGGTTCGACTTTACCGGCAGCTGGCGGTCAGGTGAAAACATCGCCTGGCAATCGGAACGCGGTGCCGCAGGCATCAGCGACGATGTCGAGCAACTGCACCAGAGCCTGATGAACAGCCCCGGCCACCGCGCCAACATCCTGAACCCTGACTACGAATTTATCGGAATTGGGATTGAAGAAGGCGACTACAATGGGTGGGATGCCGTCATGGTGACCCAGAACTTTGCCACTACCGACGCTGCAGTGGTGCTGGACAACGGTGCGGCACCAACGCCGCCCACGGACGACGTGGCAATGCCGGACGACCCTGTCACCGAAGACCCGGTCGAAGAAACGCCTGACACCGACGTCACCGAAACCGAAGACCCGAGCGAGGAAACACCGGACACCGATGTCACAGAGACCGACGACCCGGTTGAGGAAACGCCTGACACCGACGTCACCGAGACCGACGACCCGGTTGAGGAAACGCCAGACACTGACGTCACCGAAACCGATGACCCGGTTGAAGAAACACCAGACACCGACGTCACCGAAACCGATGACCCGGTTGAAGAAATACCAGACACCGACGTCACCGAAACCGATGACCCGGTTGAGGAAACGCCAGACACTGACGTCACCGAAACTGATGACCCAGTTGAGGAAACACCAGACACCGATGTCACCGAAACCAATGACCCGGTTGAGGAAACGCCGGACACTGACGTCACCGAGACCGATGACCCGGTTGAGGAAACACCAGACACTGACGTCACCGAACCCAATGCCCCGGAAACACCTGAACCGGATGTCACCGACACGACCGCAGGTGTTTGCTTCGACGTGGAAGAATTCCTGGCAGCAATCGAGGATTTCGTGAACGACCTGTTGGCGCTGGTCGACGATTTCAGAATGAATGACGACCCGTTGGTGACCGATGCGGACACCACCGAGGATGATTTCATGCTGACCCTGGATATGTGCGACGACACTCCGGCGGCGAATGACGATGCCCCGGTTATGGAGGCGGACGCACCGGATGACTTCTTTATCCTGATACCGGCCGACAGCGGATGCATGATGGACTTTGTCTAAGGTCCGATGCAGCGTGTGAGGCACTGAAACGGTGCCTCACACCGCTTTCACAGCGCACTTGCGCAGTTTTTCGCACAAACAACGCGAATCAGGCGGTGGCAAATCGCCGAACGGGTCGGGGTGTCCAGATTGTGTCTGTATCCCGTCAAATTCTCGCCATTAATGTCTCGCCAAAATAACTCAATTCAATTGGAGGCAGAATCATGTCAACGGCCAGCAATCTAGAACGGCAGATGCTTGCATTGATCAATGACGAACGCACAAGCCGAGGGCTGCAACCCCTCAAGCTTGAGCTTCAGCTGAACGACTCGGCCGAAGATCACAGCGAATGGATGTTGCAGACAGATACCTTCAGCCACACCGGTCAGGGCGGCTCGAGCGCGACCCAGCGGATGAGAGATGCCGGTTTCGATTTCACCGGCAGCTGGAGATCGGGTGAAAACATCGCCTGGCAATCCGAACGCGGGCCCAATGGTGCCAGCGATGATGTGGTACAGCTTCACCAAAGCCTGATGAACAGCCCCGGTCACCGGGCCAACATATTGAACCCCGATTTCGAATATATCGGGATCGGGATTGAAGAAGGCAATTTCAACGGTTGGGATGCCGTGATCGTGACCCAGAACTTTGCGACGACCTCGGCGCCGGTGCAGTTGGACACCGGCGGGTCGGGTGGCGGCTCGGGTGGCGGCTCTGGCGGCGGCACACCTACCCAACCCGGCCAACAGGCCGTGGACGCAGGCACTGTGGGCGACGCCTCAGACAATTGGTTCATTCTGAAAGCCGGTCAGGCCGGCGCGCTGAACGGCGGCGAAGGAGATGACATTCTTGACGGCGGCTTCGGCCGCGACACGCTGACCGGCGGCACCGGCGATGACACGCTGAGCGGTCATGGCGGCAATGACGTCCTTCTGGGTGGCCAAGGCGTCGATTTGTTGATGGGTGCGACCGGCAATGACTGGCTGCAATCGGGCATGGGTGCCGACAGGTTGCAGGGCGGCTCTGGCAACGACGTGCTTAGGGGTGGCCGTGGCCGCGACACCCTGATCGGAGGCGACGACGACGATACTCTGATCGGTGCCCGCGGCATTGACACAATGACCGGCGGCAACGGGGCGGACACGTTCGTATTCACCATCGGGCCGGACACCGTCACAGATTTCACCTCTGAAGACTTCATCGACCTCAGCCTGAATGGTGCGATCACCGGGTATAACGACCTGATGAACAACCACATCTCGCAATCCGGCAAAGATGTGATCATCGACGACAACGCAGGGAATACTCTGACTTTGCAAAACACTCAGATCGCAGACCTGGCAAACGAACATTTCGTGTTCTGAGACCCCAGGTTTTCCAAATTAATGACGCCCCCGGTTTTGGGGGCGTTTTCTTTTGATCAATAGATTTTAGGAACGTGCAGCTCATCCGGCAGGACGCGCCGTTCATATTCTGGGTTGTATCTTCGATCCGGTAATTCGACCTTTTCCTGTGGAACATCCGTATAGGGGATCTTGGTCAGGAGATGCTCGATACAGTTCAGGCGCTCGCGTTTCTTGTCATTGCCTTCGACGATATACCAGGGCGCCTCGGGAATGTTGGTGCGGAACAACATGTCTTCTTTGGCCTTGGTATAGGCCTCCCAGCGGATGCGGGATTCCAGATCCATCGGCGACAGTTTCCACTGTTTCATCGGGTCGTGAATGCGCATGAGGAACCGCAACTGCTGTTCTTCATCAGTGATTGAGAACCAATATTTAAGCAAAATGATCCCCGACCGCACCAGCATCCGTTCGAATTCGGGAACGTCCTGAAAGAACTGTTCGACCTGATCCTCGGACGCAAACCCCATCACCCGTTCCACCCCAGCGCGGTTGTACCAGGATCGGTCGAACAACACGATTTCGCCGGCCGCGGGCAGATGCGGTACATAGCGCTGGAAATACCATTGGCTTTGCTCCCGGCGGCTGGGCGCTGGCAAGGCGACCACGCGGGCGACCCGCGGGTTCAGCCGCTGGGTGATCCGCTTGATCACGCCGCCCTTGCCGGCGCTGTCACGCCCTTCGAACAGGATGCACACTTTGGCTCCGGTATGCTGTACCCAGTCCTGAACCTTGATCAATTCGGCCTGCAAGCGCAGCAGATTGCGGAAATAGACTTTGCGATCCAGCATGTCGGGATGCTGGTCCTTATAGATCTTGCGGACTTCCATCGAGAGCATGGGTTCGCTGAACTCGATCTCGAAATCTTCGTCCAGCGTGTCTTCCAACTCGGCTTCCAGCCAATCTTTTGGGGCATCGTTATGTTCGTAAGCCAAGGTCTTATCCTTATCGTCTATCGGGTCCGGACCATACAACGCGCGTGTAATCGCCTGATGTCATCAGAATAACTAATAAAGCCCTTCCCCAAGCGAAACCGCTTATGGCAGCAAGGTCAAGGCGATGCGAAAAGAGGTTTGGTCCTTTTTTAAATCTGAACCTACACGCCTAGGGATACAAGCGGCAGATTTGCCGCATTACCAACAGGTTGGCATAAATCCGCCCCAAACCTACTTGCCAGACGGATTATTCTGTCGGCACAAGTACCCTTCAACCCCCCTGAGGTGAATGTGGCGCATTTCATTTCCCTACTGCCTGCGATCTGGCCCTGGTTCATCCTGATTGCCGCACAAATAAGCATGGTATCAGGCCGACAAGGGCTGGGGCTGGCCCTGTTGGCAGTGTTCATGGGTTCAACAACAGTGCTTGGCCTGCTGACCCCGCTGGCCTTGGCAATTACGGCAGCCGGCCTGCTGGGCGCGGCTGGGTTGCGTCGTCTGACCGGTGTGCCCGCCGTTTTCGGGCATCTGGTGTTGATCCTATGGTGTCTGGCTCTGGGGGCGCATCTGGTCCCCGGGTTTCACAATCTATTGGTTCTGGATCAGGTACAGGCAGGCCCGGGCAGCGCTGCGTTCACAATATATCTCAACCTGGACAAACCAATGGTCTTGTTTGCCGTCCTGCTGGCTTGGCCGGGCATGATCCATGGCGCGCGGCCGGTCAGAACCGGGCCTTTGCTGATCGGGTTGGCGGCGCTGCCCGCCCTGTTTGCGTTGGGGCTTTCCTTGGGTGCTGTGCGGCCCGAGATCGGCCTGCCCGCATGGTGGCTGATTTTTGCGCTTTCAAACCTGTTCCTGACCTGCCTGACTGAAGAGGTTTTTTTCCGCGGCTATCTGCAATCGGTCCTGACGTCGAAAATCGGCGCGGCGCTCGGGATCGCAGCTGCCAGCCTGTTGTTCGGTCTGGCCCATGCGGGTGGCGGTCCGGCACTGGTTGTCTTCGCTTCGATCCTCGGGGTCGCCTGCGGATTGGGATACTACGCAACTGGGCGTCTTTGGGTACCGGTTCTGATGCATTTCGGCTTTAACGCCCTGCACCTGGCCCTGTTCACCTATCCCGGCCCGGGCTGAACGTCACACCGGCAGCGCAGTGGTCTTGAACACCGTACGCAGCGCGAAGGAACTTTGCATCTGCGCCACCCCCGGCAGTCGCGACAAATACTGGCGATGGATACGGGCAAAATCCTCGGTGTTCTCGGCGACAACCTTCAAAATATAGTCCGCCGTACCGGCCATGAGATGGCATTCAAGCACATCAGGAATGCGCGCCACGGATTTTTCGAACGCATTCAGAAGCTCTTCGGCTTGCCCTTGTAGCGTGATCTCGACAAACACCGTCGTGGGCACATTCATCTTGCGCGCATCCAGCAGCGCCACGTATTTGCGGATATAGCCTTCAGCCTCTAGCCGCTGAACGCGCCGGTGACAGGCCGAAGGCGACAGATTCACCTGCTCGGACAGTTCCGCATTTGACATACGGCCATCCCGCTGAAGGGCTGCCAGAATCTTTTTATCCGTCGCATCCAAGCTCATTTGCGCAAATCCTTTGCGAGTTTCCGACTATATAACGAAGATTCTCCTGAAAAAAAGCAATCTTGCAGGCAGAGTTTCACAGAAATTGCGCTCTGGATCGCCCATTATTTAGGCAGTTTATGAATGGAGGAGCGAAAAATGAAGATCGGTTGCCCCAAGGAAATCAAACCACAGGAATTCCGCGTCGGCATGACGCCCAACGCGGCACAAGAAGCCGTCGCGCGCGGCCACGAAGTTGTAATCGAAACCGGTGCCGGGATCGGTTCGGGCTTTGACAACGAATCCTACATCGCTGCTGGCGCCCAGATCCTGGACACCGCAGAAGAGGTGTTCGCCACTGCCGACATGATCGTCAAGGTCAAGGAACCCCAGGCGGTCGAGCGCAAGATGCTGCGTGAAGGCCAGTTGCTGTTCACTTACCTGCACCTGGCACCCGATCCAGATCAGACCCACGACCTGCTGGCATCGGGCTGCACCGCGATTGCATACGAAACCGTCACCGCACCTGGCGGTGGTTTGCCGCTGCTGGCCCCGATGTCCGAAGTTGCCGGTCGTCTGGCGCCGCAGGTAGGCTCGTGGACCCTGCAAAAGGCAAATGGCGGTCGTGGCGTTCTGATGGGCGGCGTTCCCGGCGTTGGACCGGCCAAGGTCGTTGTGATCGGTGGCGGCGTTGTTGGTACGCATGCCGCGAAAATCGCGGCTGGCATGGGCGCAGATGTTACCATCCTGGACCGCTCGCTTCCGCGTCTGCGTTACCTCGATGACGTGTATGGCGGAACCTTCAAGAACCAATACTCGACCGCTGGTGCCACCGCCGAACTGATCCAGGATGCCGACATGGTTATCGGCGCCGTTCTGATCCCGGGCGCGGCTGCTCCTAAACTGGTGACACGCGAACAGCTTTCGACCATGAAGCCCGGCGCGGTTCTGGTTGACGTTGCGATCGACCAGGGTGGCTGCTTTGAAACCTCCAAGGCAACAACCCATGCTGACCCAATCTACGAAGTCGACGGCATCATGCACTATTGCGTTGCCAACATGCCGGGTGCCGTTGCGCGCACCTCGACCATCGCGTTGGGCAACGCGACAATGCCGTTCATGCTGTCGCTGGCCGACAAAGGCTGGAAAAAGGCTTGCCAGGATGACGCGCACCTGTTGGCTGGTCTGAATGTTCACGCTGGTCAGCTCACCTATGAGGCCGTTGGTGTAGCACTGGGTCTGGACGTTGTATCGCCCAGCGACATCGTCAACGCCTAAGGCTGGCACATAGAAATCGAAAGGCGCCCTTTTCCAAAGGGCGCCTTTTTTCGTTACGCAAAGTTCATCGACCCGCGCGACATAGAAAAACGCCGCGCGACCAGCGCGGCGCCGGGCCCAACCGGAGGAGGGCATTTCAATGCCCGATCACCGGACGGGAGCGTTCACCCCTCTTTGTGAATCTCTACCGAATGCGGATACGGGATCGACACGCCTTTTGCGTCGAACGCCTCTTTCACCGCTTTGGTGATTTCGAACTTCACGTCCCAATAATCCGCCGCTGCGCACCACAGGCGGGCCGTCAGATCGACCGAGCTGTCGCCCAGGTTGGTCACGCGCACCCAAGGTTCGGGATCGCTGTGAATGCGCTCGTCCGCCTTGGCGACATCCAGAATGATCTTCATCGCTTCGTCCGCGTTGTCGCCATAGTCGATACCAAACACCAGATCGACACGCCTTGTGTCATGCGCCGAATAGTTGGTGATGATCGACCCCCAGGATTGCCCGTTGGGGACAATGATCTGCACATTGTCCGGCGTCACCAGTTCGGTGGTGAACAGGTTCAGGTCTTTCACCGTCCCGGCCGTGCCGCCAATATCCACATATTGACCCAGCTTGTAGGGGCGGAACACCACCAGCATGACACCGGCCGCCAGATCGCTGAGTGTCCCTTGCAGCGCCAGACCAATGGCCAGCGACGCGGCACCCAGAATGGCAACGATACTTGTTGCTTCGATCCCGAATATCCCCAGAACGGCCACCAGAACCATCGCGAGGATGACCCATTTCACCAGGCTGGCTGAGAAGTTGCCCAACGTCGGATCAATCTGCGGAGTCGAGTTGATCCGGCGACGCACTAGGCCGCCCACGGCCCCAGCCACGATCCAGCCAAGGATCAGAACGATCAGCGCCTTGACCGCGTTCATGATCAGCGGCGCAAACGCGCCCACCTGTGTTACGACCTCATCCACGGCCATCTCCTTTCAACAACAAGAAACCCGCGGCTTTCGCGCGGGAATTGCCAAAGTCTGAGGCAAAAACACGCTTTGGTCTAGGTGCTAGTTCCACCGGATTTCCCCGTTGTTCGCCAGCAAACACGCGCTGACCGGTCGCGCACAGCTTCGGGGGCTTACAAGATGGCCCCTCGCGCCCTACGTTCTGGGGGTATCCACTCAGGAGCCCCCCAATGCTGGACACCAAACCACACCCGATCATGAATCGCTGGCCCGCACAGTTCCCGGACCGGATTCAGCTGTATTCCTTCCCTACGCCCAATGGGGTCAAAGCCTCGATCATGCTGGAAGAAACCGGCCTGCCATATGAGGCACACAAGGTCACCCTGTCGGACGCGGATGTCAAAAGCCCCGAGTTCCTGTCGCTGAACCCCAACAACAAGATCCCCGCAATCATCGACCCGGACGGCCCGGACGGACAGCCCATTGGTTTGTTCGAAAGCGGTGCCATCCTGCTGTATCTGGCAGAAAAATCGGGCAAGTTTATTGGTCAGACCCAGGCAGACAAGCACCAGGTCACTCAATGGCTGATGTTCCAGATGGGCGGCATTGGTCCAATGTTCGGCCAGCTTGGCTTTTTCCACAAATTCGCTGGCAGCGAGATCGAAGACCCCCGCCCCCGCGAGCGATACGTGAACGAGGCCAAACGGCTGCTGAACGTGTTGAACCAGCAGCTTGAAGGGCAGGATTGGGTCGTCGGAGAGTACTCGATCGCCGACATAGCCATCGCGCCCTGGCTGCGCGGGCTGGATTTCTATGGTGCCAGGGAACTGGTCGGATGGGACGACCACACCAATGTAACAGCATATCTGGACCGCTTTCTGGAACGCCCTGCCGTTCAGAAAGGTCTTGTGACACCGCCACGGGACTGACCGCCCGCCCCCTCGGGCCTGTTCGGGCTTGCAGCCACACTATGCTGCAAGCCCAATTTCAATGGGTCAATTCAGCCCGGCAACTTGCCTGTCAGCACATAGCGCAAGACCTCAACCACTTGCGATGGTTGTTCGGCCACGGCCAGAGCAGCGGCATCAACTTCTTTCAGTGCGTGCTGGTGATCGGGGCCGTGCAGCACGATCAGCGACTTGCCCAGCGCTGCCGCATAGCCCGCATCAAAGGCGGCGTTCCACTGTTTGTATTTCTCACCAAACCGGACGACCACCACATCTGCATCCGCGATCCCTTTGCGCGTCCGGATCGCGTTGACCATCGCGCCCTTGTGGTCGTGCCAGTATTTGTTCGGCTCTTCGCCCAAAATAGCCACACCGCAATCGTCGCTGGCATCATGGTCGGTCACGGGGCTGTTGAATGTGATGTCCAACCCCTGCGCACCGTCGATTATTTGCTCACGCCAATCGGTGTGAATTTCCCCTGATAGGTATACGTTCAAGCCCATTTCGACCTCCGGTATTGATTTGGAACCTACTTAAGGCGCATTTGCGGGAAGCCCAATCAAGAAAAACCAGAAACACTTATCCCAAACACGCCCTAATTCCCGTAGGTGAAATGAAAAACGCGCCCGGAAGCGCGTTTTTTTGAAGTCTTATGGCAGGGCCCCTATCCGCGCAACACACCGCCTGTGGCCTTGGTGACCTTGGCGATGATCTTCTCGGCCACCGCTTCGATGTCTTTTTCCTTCAGCGTCGCGTCGGTTGGTTGCAGGCGCACGGTGATGGCCAGCGATTTTTTACCCTCGCCCAGACTGCCACCGATGAATTCATCAAAGACACGCACATCCTCGATCAGCACCTTGTCAGCACCGGCCGCGGCGTTGACCAGCGTCAGCGCCTCGACCCCCTCGTCAACGACAAAGGCAAAGTCGCGTTCAACCGCTTGCAGGTCACGCAGTTCCAGCGCAGCACGGGTGGCTCCGGATTTACGGGGCAGAGGCACCTCGTCCGGCCAGATCGTAAAGGCCATCGCCGGGCCTTTGATATCCAGCGCTTGCAACACACGAGGGTGCAACTCGCCGAAGACACCCAGCACCTTTTTCGGGCCCAGACAGATTTTGCCGTGACGCCCCGGATGCCACCAGGCATCGCCGTCACGCAGAATCTGCACCTTGGCGGGTGCGCCAATGGCAGCCAACACCGCCTCGGCATCCGCTTTGGTGTCGAACACGTCGACCGGGCGCGATGCGCCATGCACGTCCTTGGGACCATTACGACCAACCAGCAAGCCAGTGATCTGTGTTTTCTGATCGCCCGGTTCGCCATCGTGGAACACCGGACCGACCTCGAACAGGGCCACGTCGGCATAACCGCGCGCCTGATTGCGGGCGGCGGCCTGCAACAGGCCGGGCAGCAAATCGGGGCGCATGTGGCTCATCTCGGACGAGATCGGGTTTTCCAACTGTGTCGCTTCGTCCCCGCCACCAAACAAGGCCGCCGAGGCCTGATCGATGAAGGTGTAGGAAACACATTCATTGTACCCCAGCGCTGCACAGGTGCGGCGCGCCATCGACTGACGGCGTTGTGTCGGGGTCATCACCGGTTTCGGGATGCCATCAGTGATACGCGGCAGCGGTTTACCTTGCAGCTTGGTCAAAGATGCAATCCGCGCGACCTCTTCCACCAGATCGGCCTCACCCATGATATCTGGGCGCCAGCTGGGAACATGCGCCATCTCACCCTCAAGGCGGAATCCCAGACGAGTCAGGGTCTGGCGTTGTTCGCTTTCGGGGATATCCATTCCGACCAGAGACTGAACCCGCTCGGCATCCAGTTTAAAGGCGCGCGAATGATCCGGCGCTTTGCCGGCCTCAACGACCTTGGACACTTCGCCGCCGCAGATATCCAAAATCATCTGCGTTGCCTGCTCCAACCCTTCCAGCGTGTATTCCGGGTCTACCCCACGTTCGAACCGATAGCGCGCATCCGAATTGATTTTCAAAGCCCGCCCCGTCAGGGCGATCTGCACGTGATCCCAGAACGCGCTTTCCAGGAAGACATTCACTGTTTCTTCGGTACAGCCGGTTTCCTCACCGCCCATGATACCGGCAATGGATTCCGGGCCTTTGTCGTCGGAAATCACCATCATGCCAGGCTGCAGAGTGTATTCTTTCTCGTCCAGCGCAACCAGCTTCTCACCACCCTTGGCGCGATGTACCCGCAGATTGCCATGCACCTTGTCCGCATCGAAGACGTGCAGCGGGCGATTGTGGTCAAAGGTCATATAGTTGGTGATGTCTACCAAAGCCGAAATCGGACGCAGACCGATGGCCTTCAACTGATCCTGCAGCCATTGCGGGCTGGGTCCGTTCTTAACGCCCTTGATCAGACGTCCGGTGAAATGGGGCGCGCCGTCCAGCGTATCCTCATCAATCGTCACTTTGATTGGGCTTTCGAAATCACCCGGCACCGGAGTGTAGTCACGCTGTTTCAACTTACCAATGCCACGCGCGGCCAGATCGCGGGCAATCCCTTCGACGCCCAGCGCATCGGGGCGGTTCGGGGTGATCGCGATCTCGATCATCGGGTCGACCTTGGATGGCTCATTTTCGGCCAGCCAGTCGATGAATTTGTCACCTACCTTGCCCGAAGGCAGCTCGATGATGCCGTCATGCTCATCCGACAGCTCCAACTCGCGCTCGGACGCCATCATGCCAAAGCTTTCGACGCCGCGGATCTTGCCGACACTGATGGTCAGGTCCAGACCGGGGATATACATACCTGGTTTGCAAACCACGACGGTGATCCCTTCACGCGCGTTGGGGGCACCGCAGATGATCTGCAATTCACCCTCATCGGTGTCCACCTTACAGACGCGTAGCTTGTCGGCGTCGGGGTGTTTCTCGGCGTGTTTCACATAGCCCAGCGTAAAGTCCTTCAGCCGGTCCGCCGGGTTCACGATCTCTTCGACCTCAAGGCCCAGATCAGTCAGCGCCTCAGCAATCTCATCCACCGAAGCGTTGGTGTCGAGGTGGTCTTTCAACCAGGAAAGAGTGAATTTCATCGGTCGGTTTCCGCCAGTAAATCTCGGGTCAGACCGCGTTTACCGGATAATGCGCAGAGGGGAAAGAGGGCGCGTAGAACCGCCGCGCCTACTCCGCGGTCACTGTGTTGGCAACGCTGTCCGATCCAGCAAACACCGCCAAAATCCGCGCGATCCCGTCGCCGGTATTCTCACCCGCATGGGGCGACCGGAACGCCTCAACCAGCGCATCACCTTCCTTATAGGTCCGGTTGCCCGCATCGCCGTAATCGACGGTGATCTCACCTTCGAGGATATAGGCCGCCAGCGGAGCGTCATGACGGTGCAGGCCGGTTTTCTGACCGGGCTGCATGGTGACGATGGCCATGGTGATCTGCGGGGTGCCGTCGGGATATTCCAGCGCCTCGCCGATGACCGAAGTTTCGGTCTGCAGCAGCACGTCAACCGGTGGATAGATGTCACGCGCAAAGGCGGGTGCGGCGGCAAGGATCAGGGCGAAGGGCAAAAGCAGTTTCATGCGGCAAGGAATCCCGTGTCAGATCGTTTCGCCTAACTGGAAGGGGGACGCACGGCGATGTCAAACGGTTCAGGGATAGCTTGGGGTGCGGCCCAACAATTCATCCAACTGCCGTCCGATCCAGCCGTGGGGGATGAAATGCCCGCCCGGATGCGTGTCCAGCACCACCTGCCCCTGCGCGCAATCGGTCCACTCCATTCGGCTGAGCGTCAGGATCGGCACCACGCTCCAATCCCCACGCGGGGTCGCGTCGTGGCATCCATATTTCTGCCGCCACAGCGCCACCGGATAGGTGGTGTCGCCATCCGCGCCATAGGGAAAATCCATCACCGTATCGCTGAGGCCATGCACATGGCGCACCTGACGCGGGGCCTGCGGGCACTCCTCGGTCTGGCGGATGCTGCCCGCAACGGCCAGCAGCGCCGCGGTGTCATTCCCCGACTGGCAGACATAGCGCCACGCCATCGCGCCGCCAAAGGAATAACCCGAGACATAGATGCGGTCCGGGTCAATCGGATAGCGTTTGGCCACATCCTGCAACACCCGGTCCGCAAAAGGCACATCGCCAGTGTCCGACGTCCAGAAATCCCAGCTTTTGCCCAACCCGTTTGGGGCCACCAGCAGCACGCCTCGCAGTTTCGTCGCCCCGGCGATGCGTTCATGGTTCACCACCACGTTCCCCTGCCGCGCCCAACCGTGGAAATGCAGCAACACCGGCAGAGGCGTTTCGCCATCCCACCCGTCTGGCTCCAGCACATGATACGAACGGTCGCCGACCTGACAGGCGGTATCGCCGTGACAGGATTCGATTGCAGAGGCTTGAGTGGCGGTCAGCAGGAAGAGGCAGAGCAGTCGGTAAATCATCCGTCGAACCCTAGCGAGCCTGCGCCCGCTGTCACGTCACAACCCCGTGGGCGCATGTAACAAGCCGCGCCATCGCCAGACCGCGGGGTGGCGATCCTCAAGTTATGGTGGGCGGTTTATGCTGGCCAAGTCCGTGCATCGTTCAAACGGAGTGCCTGCGGAGACAAATCGCCAGCCCGTGCGGGCCGTCTGGCGATGGCGCGGCGGCCTATCGGCCTTTGCCCCGCGCTATGACAACTCGAACAATATAGCTATCATCCAACGTTGTTCTATCCCCATCCCATAACCTTCGACAGAGCAGTAACCGCCAAGGAGGAACCAATATCTTTGATAATCTGATATGCTTCTTTAGGGCCAACCTCCTTCAGCTTGGACCAAGTCTCAGACTTTTCCAGCGCTTCTGCCGCATCGTGGCCGAGAGGCGTCAATCGGTAGCCATGACGATCTTTCTTCGCCACAAGACCTTCATCCATCATTAGATCGAGATGGTGATCCAGCTTGACGTCGTGATCCGACGGATCAAGAACCATCGCATGCAGGATAAACCCCTCGCGACTATTCTGCATTTCCAATAGCAGTTCGCGAATATAATCGCGATCACGCTTCAACGAGACAAACCACCATGCAGGTTTGGCATATCCAGCGCCGCAAAACCGTAGTGGCGTAGCCAGCGCAAGTCGGAATCAAAGAAGGCCCGCAAATCCGGAATACCGTATTTCAGCATTGCCAGACGGTCGATCCCGATACCAAAGGCAAAGCCCTGATAGACCTCGGGGTCGATGCCACCGGCGGCGATCACCTTGGGGTGGACCATGCCCGAACCAAGAATCTCCATCCAGTCGTCGCCCTCGCCAATCTTCAGCTGACCGTTATCCCAGGAACAGCGGATATCGACCTCGGCCGACGGCTCGGTGAATGGGAAGTGCGAGGCGCGGAAGCGCAGTTCGACATCGTCGACCTCAAAGAACGCCTTCACGAACTCTTCCAGAACCCATTTCAGGTTCGCCATCGAGATGTCCTTGTCGATGGCTAGCCCCTCGACCTGATGGAACATCGGCGTGTGGGTCTGGTCATAGTCGGCGCGGTACACGCCGCCCGGACAGATGACGCGGATCGGCGCGCCCTGTTTCTCCATCGAACGGATCTGCACCGGCGAGGTGTGCGTCCGCAGCACATGCGGCGGGCGGTTATCGCCCTCGGCACGGTGCATATAGAACGTGTCCATCTCGGCCCGCGCGGGGTGGTGGCCGGGGATGTTCAGGGCGTCAAAGTTGTACCAGTCGTCTTCGATCCGCGGCCCTTCGGCTACCGAAAAGCCCAGTTCGGCAAAGATCGCGGTCAGTTCCTCGGTCGCCTGGCTGATCGGGTGGATCGAGCCCTGACGGCGCGCGCGGGTCGGCAGAGTCACATCCAGCCATTCGGTGCGCAGACGCTCATCCAGCGCGGCATCGGCCAGCGCGGATTTCTTGGCGGAGAGCGCCGAGTTGATCTCGTCCTTCAGGGCATTCAGCGCGGGGCCTGCGACCTGCCGCTCCTCGGGCGTCATTTTACCCAGCTCGCGCATCTTCAGCGCGACCTCGCCCTTTTTGCCCACGGCGGCGACGCGGATCGCCTCAAGCGCGTTTTCATCGCCCGCTTCGGCGATCTGCCCCAGATATTTTGACTTAAGATCGTCCATGACGCTTTCCGAAACCGGCCCCTGAATTTGGTCAAGAACCTGCTATCGGCCAATCCGGATGAATGCAAGCCGCACAGCGCGGATCAATAGCTGTATTCCGGGAACACCCGCGTCAGATCGCCATTCCAGTCGCCATTGTAGTGATCCAGCAACTCATCCGCCGGAACCTTGCCGGTTTCGATGCTGTCCTTCAACGCGTTGAGGAAATGCGTCTCATCCGGGACCAGACCGCCTGCACCGGGGAAGGCGCGGGATTTCAGACCAGCCTCAGAGATCGCAACCACCTCGCGCGCCAGATCGTGCATGTTGATGTTGCCGACCTGCGCCTGCAGCCCGTCCTTCGCGGCCTCGACCCGCAGAGCCTCACGAGTTTCCGCGTCCCAGCCTTTGACCAGATCCCAGGCTGCATCAAGCGCGCCCTGATCATAGGTCAGGCCAACCCAGAACGCAGGCAGCGCACACAGGCGTCGCCAGGGGCCCCCATCAGCGCCGCGCATCTCCATGAACTTCTTGATCCGCGCCTCGGGGAAGGCCGTGGTTAAGTGATCGGCCCAATCCGACAGGGTCGGCGTTTCACCCGGCAGCGCGGGCAGTTTGCCCTGCAAGAAGTCGCGGAAGGACTGTCCCAACGCGTCGATATACTGACCGTCGCGATAGACGAAATACATCGGCACATCCAACGCGTATTGAACCCAGCGTTCGAACCCGAACCCGCCCTCGAACACAAAGGGCAGCATCCCGGTACGCGCATCGTCGAGATGCTGCCAGATATAGCTGCGCCAGCTTTTCTGGCCGTTGGGTTTGCCATCGAAGAACGGGGAGTTGGCGAACAGTGCCGTCGCCACCGGCTGCAAGGCCAGCGCAACGCGCAGTTTCTGCACCATGTCGGCCTCGGACCCAAAGTCGATATTGACCTGAACCGTGCAGGTCCGGCGCATCATCGACCGACCCATGGTGCCGACTTTCTCCATGTAGTCATTCATCAGCTTGTAGCGGCCCTTGGGCATCAGGGGCATATCGTCGTGCGACCACGTTGGCGCGGCACCAAGACCGATGAAGCCGACGCCGATCTTGTCAGCAATATCCTTCACGTCGCGCAGATGCGCGTTCACCTCGTCACAGGTCTCATGGATGGTTTCCAAAGGCGCACCCGACAGTTCCAACTGTCCACCGGGTTCGAGCGAGACATTGGCGCCGTCTTTTTGCAGGCCGATCAGCTTGCCGTTTTCTTCCAGCGGCTCCCAATCGTGCAGGTCGCGCAGACCTTTCAGAACGGCCAGAATCGAGCGCTCGCCCTCATAGGGCAGCGGCTTCAGCGTGTCTTTGCAATAGCCGAACTTTTCATGCTCGGTCCCGATGCGCCAATCCTGCTTGGGCTTACAGCCCGATTCCAGATATTCGGCCAGTTGCTCATGGCGTTCGATCGGTCCGCCGCCGGACTGGGGGATGGACATGAACCGTTCTCCGATCCTGATGTGTCTGTCGTTCGGTCTTTCGTGGTCGGAAACCGCGCCAGTGTCAATGCAGCCTGAGATGCGCCGGACGCGAGGGTGTACGTTCCCAGATCACCACCTGATGTCCCGTGCCACTGTTCAGTTCCGCCAGCATTTGTTCGGTTTTCAGCCCTGGCAGCGCCGAGAAAACATCGAACAGCGCCTCGGCCCCTTCGGCATTCACAGGAATGTGAAGCACCGGCTGACCCGGTTGTTCCAGCACCCAATGCGCAGGCGACGACGTCGGGTCCAGCGCCAAACGCTCAATTTCACGCGCGGCGACCATGCCGCCGTCCAACGGGCCCAGATAGGTGATCTGGCCTTCGTCAATGGTTACTACGCCCGGTCCACCGGCCCCGGTGCGGAAGCGGGCACGCTGAATGCCGATGACCGCAAGCGCGACTGAGACCAGAACCAGCACCCAGCCGAGCCATCCCAGCAACCCACCGGGGCCGCTGATCCAGCTGAGCCCCACCAGCAGGACAGCCCCCGCCACCAGCACTTCGCGCCAGCGCCACAGGGTCAGTTTGGCTTCGGGTCGGATGAAACTCAACGGTCTGCTCCTGTGTTTACGCCTTCGTATGGCGCTGATAGTGCTTCGAATTCCATACTCGTGAAATCGTAAAGCAATCGCCGATCTTCAAGGGTTCCGTTTCCGGAAATATGTGCCTGCCACAATGCTCCTGCCTCTGCCCATTGCACGCTGGATCCATGTCGATCCGCCCATTCCCATCCGTATAGCGCCCTTCGCGACTGATCCGCTGTGGATTCCAAAGCAAACCGCGACGAAATAAGCGAGCGGTTCCCTGCTCCCAAAACAAAGGACTGATTCAGTTTCCAATTGGCGACCAGATCAAGCTGCAATTCGGCGTCATATCCGCTGCCACGCAGATGATTCCACCCGCGCTGTTCAAGCCGACGCCAAACAAGATTGCCCATGTAAAAGCCGTCTGTTGCGTGAGGAAAGGCATCCGTAGCCGCCGGGGAAAGGCCATCTGGCAAAACTTTGGGCGGCGCTGATCCATTCAGCCACAACTGCCCGTCATCCGTGAAAGCACCGCCACCATGCCAACTGTCTGATTGCGGCCAAAAGGCCAGGGCTTTGATCCAAGGTACCCGCGACACTGCTGTCCAGCAGCGCCCATTTCGGCAAGCAAAGTAAACCAGATGGCGGCCATCTGGTGATATATCGCACCTGAACTCATGGACACGGGCCTTCAGCCATTGACCAAGTTGAATCTGGTTGCTGCGTCGGTTCCACAAAAGGACGGCGACTTGATCGGATGGTCCACGTCGAAGCACAACCGCTCGGTTAGAACGGGTCGCCGTCAACACATGAAGACGTGGCGGGGGCCTCACGACCAATCCCCCAGCGCCTGCTGCCACATGGTCAGCGCCGCTACGGCCGCCGTATCGGCGCGCAGGATACGAGGGCCCAGACTGACCACATGGGCAAAGGGCAGGCCAACAAGACGCACGCGTTCACGATCCGAAAAACCGCCCTCGGGGCCAATCAGTATGGCCCAGGGCTGCCCCTTCTCCTGTGCCGCCAAGCGCAGAGCCGACCCAACTTCGGCCTCGTTACAAAACATCAGCTGACGGCCATCGGGCCATGCATCCAGAACACGGTCAAGCCGTTGTAGATCGGCGACCCCGGGCACGAAGGTGCCTCCGCATTGCTCGGCGGCCTCAACCGCGTGGGCTTGCAGGCGGTCCTGTCGGATACGTTCGGAATTGGTGAACTCGGTCTGCACGGGCAGGATCCGAGCTGCACCCATTTCCGCCGCCTTTTCAACGATGAAATCAGTGCGCGCCTTTTTGATCGGCGCGAACAGGAACCACAGATCGGGCGGCATTTGCAGCGGCTTGGTCTGTTCCACACAGGTCAGAACGCCACCGCGCTTTCCCGCTTCGGCAACCTCGGCCAACCACTCTCCGTCCCGGCCATTGAACAGGGCCACGTGGCCGCCCACAGCCAGGCGCATGACACCGAACAGGTAATGGCCCTGCTCGCGCGTCAAATCAACGGATTGCCCCTGACCCAGAGGGTGCTCTACATACAGTCTGATCTTTGCACTCATGAGGCCTTACATATGCAAGGCAACGCCCCAACACCAGACGGCCAGGTCGCCGATGCCGTATCCGGCAACTGGGTCGACACCCACGCGCCTGAATTCACCCGCCCCTATCTGCGCCTCAGCCGTGCGGACCGGCCCATCGGTACGTGGTTGCTGCTGATTCCGTGCTGGTGGGGTCTGGCGCTGGCGATCCTTAGCGACGGCAATCCCAGGTGGGAGGATCTGTGGATCGCTATCGGCTGCGCCCTTGGCGCATTCCTGATGCGCGGAGCAGGCTGTACGTGGAACGACATCACCGATCGCGAATTTGACGGGCAGGTGGAGCGCACACGCTCGCGCCCGATTCCATCCGGTCAGGTCAGTGTGCGGCAGGCGGTGATCTGGATGGGCCTACAATGCCTGCTGGCGCTGGGGATTCTGCTAACCTTCAACCAGGCCGCCATCGCCATGGGTGTGCTGTCCTTGCTGCCAGTGACGATCTATCCCTTTGCCAAACGGTTCACATGGTGGCCGCAAGTGTTTCTGGGGCTTGCCTTCAACTGGGGCATCCTGTTGGCCTGGGCCGCGCATACGGGCACGGTCAGTGCGCCTGCAATCATATTGTACTTGGCAGGTATCGCCTGGACGCTGTTCTATGACACGATTTATGCCCATCAGGACGCAGAAGATGATGAGCTGATTGGCATCAAATCCACCGCCCGGCTGTTTGGCACCGATACAGGGCGCTGGCTGAAGTACTTTCTGGTGGCGACGGTTTTCCTGATGGGTCTGGCCATCATCGACGGAGCGCTGGCACAAGCCTCAATCATGTCGTTGGCCGTGGCCTTGGCCGGGCCATGGGCGATGGGCTGGCACATGGCTTGGCAATTGCGCGGGCTGGATCTTGAGGATAACGCGAAGCTGCTGCAATTGTTCCGCGCCAATCGGGACACCGGCCTTATTCCGCTGATCTTCCTCTGCGTCGCACTGTTGCTCTGATTGCACCTTGGCGCGGGGCTAGGTAAGAGTTCGCACATTCGCCTGAGGAGTCGTTAACCCGCACATGCGTTTGCCCTATATCTTTGCCGTAGCCTTTATCTTCCTCGTGTCGGCTGGCCTTTGCCTGTTGGCGGCCAGCTTTGCGGTGACCAAGGTCGAAGAGTCCTCTGAATTTGCCGTGCGCCGTGCGCTGGACCTGAAGGGGCACGATTGGGCCGAGGTGTATTCCGACGGGTTGCGCGTTGTGCTAACGGGCACTGCCACGGATGAGGCCACCCGCTTTAACGCCCTGACCGCAGCCGGGACCGAGGTCGATACCTCGCGTGTGATCGACGAGATGAATGTGGCGCCGACCTCGCAACTGGCCGCCCCCCGGTTTTCCGCTGAGATTTTGCGCAACGACAGCGGGATTTCTGTGATCGGCCTGATCCCAACCAGTCAGGACCGCGAGGCACTGATGGAGCGGCTGCGTGATCTGAGCGATGGCAGCCAAGTGTCAGACCTGATGGAAACCGCCGATTACCCCAAGCCAAAAGGCTGGGACGCCGCGATCACCTATGCCGTCGAGTCGCTGACCAGCCTACCCCGCGCCAAGATCTCGGCCAGCCCGGGTCTGGTCAAGATCACCGCAATTGCCGACAGCCAGCAGGAAAAGGAACGGCTGGAACAAAGCCTTACCCGTGCCGCGCCGCCCAGCCTGCGGATCGGCCTGGCGATCTCGGCCCCGCGCCCGGTGATCACGCCTTTTACGTTGCGGTTTTTGATCGACGAAAATGGCGGCCAGTTCGACGCCTGTTCGGCGCAAGACGAAAAAGCCCGCGATGCCATCATTGCCGCAGCGAAAGAGGCCGGTCTGAGCGCCACCTACTCCTGCACCATCGGATTGGGCGTACCCTCGCCACGTTGGTCTGACGCCGCCACGCTGAGCATTCAGGCGCTGGCGGATCTGGGTAGCGGATCGGTTACGATGTCGGATGCGGATATCACGCTGGCAGCGGCGCAGGGCACCGATGCCGGGACCTTTGATCGCGTGGTGGGCGAGCTTGAAAATGCGCTGCCTCCGGTCTTTGCCCTGCACGCGATCCTACCGCCCCCGGAAACCGATACCGTTTCCGGCCCCCCCGAATTCACCGCCACACGCAGCCCCGAGGGGTTGGTGCAGATACGCGGACGGCTGGGCGACGACACCCAGCGCGACATGGTCGACAGCTATGCCCGCGCTGCCTTCGGGTCGGAACAGGTCCACACCGCAACCCGCATTGCGCCCGAAGGCCTGCCGACGGGCTGGCCCGTGCGCATTCTGACCGGGCTTGAGGCGCTGGCCCAACTGCATAACGGTGCTTTGACGGTGACGCCGGATGATCTTGAATTGTCCGGTGTCAGCCATGACCCCGACACAAAGGCGCAGATCGCGGGTCTGTTGTCCGAGAAGCTGGGCGACGCACAGGAATTCACCCTGTCGATCACCCATCAGGAACCCCCCGAACCCGCCGACAAACTGCCTGATCCCGAAGTTTGCGAGGAACGCATCGCCGAGGTTCAGGCGGGCACCAAGATCGCCTTTGAACCTGGCTCGGCCACTGTTGCCACCGACTCGCGCGATACGGTGAACCAGATTGCTGACATCTTGCGCGAATGCGGCCCCATCAGGCTTGAGATTCAAGGCCACACCGACAGTCAGGGCCGGGAAGAGATGAACCAACAGCTTAGCCAATCGAGGGCGCAATCGATCCTGAACGAGCTGCGCGCGCGCCGGGTGCCCACCGCCAGTTTCACTGCCATGGGATACGGGGAAACGCAGCCCATTGCCGATAACGACACCGAAGAAGGCCGCGAAGAAAACCGCCGGATCGAGTTCCGCCTGATCCGGCCCGAACCGGTTGAGAACCCGGAAACCGGGCTGGATGCGATCGAGGCGGAAATGATCGAGGGCGAACAGACGGACAATACCGCCTCAGACGCGGATGCAGGGGACCAGTAAGTTGAACAGAATCGAATTCATCATCGCCACCGCCATTATCCTGTTCTCGGCCTTTTGCATGGGCTGGTTCGCCAACTGGCTGGCCCATCGCCTGTCACGCGTGCGCCAAAGTGACGTGGCCGATCTGGACCGCATGAGCCAAGAGCTGCACGAGGCCGAAGAAACCCGCGATCAGGCGATCACCTACCTGCAACAGCGCGAGGCCGAACTGACCAATCAATTGACTCAGGCCGAGGCTGAACTGGCCGCCGCCATGGACGGTCTGCGCGCCGCCCGACAAGAGGCCGAAGAACTGCGTGGACGTATCAACAACGCAGATTGAGGAACCGGATTTTTCGCTCTGAATCCGGTTACATTGCTGTAGGGTCGTCCCAAACGTGAGGGCGATCCATGTCAAATCAAAGAGTCAAATTCGAACAGTTCAGAGACCTGCACTTTGGGTCCAAGGCTTTGTCATGCCCAACCCTGGGACGCGGGCTCGGCCCGGTTGCTGTCCAATTTGGGCTTTGAATCCTTAGCGACAACCAGTGCCGGCTATGCGTTCACAAAAGGCAAACGCGACTCTTTTGCTGACCTAAGCAGGGATGAGTTGCTGGACAATGCCTCAGACATCGTCAAAGCGGTTCCCCTGCCCGTTTCCGCCGACCTTGAGGCAGGTTTTGGAGATGCACCCGAAACCTGTGCCGAAACCGTTCGCATGGCGGCGGACATAGGCTTGGTTGGCGGGTCAATAGAAGATGCGACCGGCAATCCAGATGCCCCGATCTACGATCTGCACCAATCGGTTAACCGCATTCAGGCGGCCGCGGAAGCCGCTGCGGATTTGCCATTCCTGTTGACCGCAAGGGCAGAGAATTACCTTTGGGGCCGCGCGGACTGGGTGACACGATCAAACGCTTGCAGCTGTTTTCCGAAGCAGGCGCTGCCGTGTTGTACGCCCCCGGTCTGCCGGATTTGGACGCAATCAGAACCGTGTGCCGCGAAGTCGACAAACCGGTGAATGTGGTGATGGGACTCAGCGGACCTGTCTATTCCGTATCCGAACTTTCCGACGCAGGCGTTCGACGGATCAGCGTCGGCGGATCATTTGCGCGCGCTGCGTTTGGCGCATTGAAGCGGGCGGCTGACGAAGTGAAATCAAAAGGCACCTTCAGCTATTCGGCGGATGCGATCCCCGGCGAAGAACTTAACAGGCTTTTGAGTTGAGATTGACGGTCACATTCTGTGCACGGCTGGCAATGTCACCAGCGGTTCAGCGCGTCTTCGTCTTCGTCCTTGGCGTCGACCCATTGCGCGCCGGAATTGGTGATTTCCTTCTTCCAGAACGGTGCGCGGGATTTCAGATAGTCCATCAGGTACTCCGCCGCCTCAAACGCATCCTTACGGTGCCGCGCGGCCGTGGCGACCATCATGATCCGGTCCCCCGGTGCCAGCCGTCCGTGACGGTGGATCACCAGCACATCGCCTAAAGACCAGCGCTGCTGCGCTTCTTCGGCAATCTTGGTCAGGGCCCGTTCGGTCATGCCGGGGTAATGCTCTATCTCCATCACATCCAGATCGCGCGAGGCCAGATCGCGCACAACACCGGTGAAGGTCACAATCGCCCCGTTGGCGTCGTCACCTACGGCAAAGACGTTGGCCTCAGCCCCCAGATCGAACTCTTCTTCCTGAACCGCAATGCGCATCTTAGCCGCCTGTCATGGGCGGAAAAAACGCCACTTCGCGCACGCCGACCAGCGAAGCGTCAAAGTCCGACAGTTCCTGATCCAGCGCCACCCGCAGCGCGGACAGGTCTGCGAAAGCTGCGGCATAGCGGTCCTCGCGCGCACTGAGTTCGGCAACCAGATCGGAAACCGTCGCGGCTTCGGTCTCGACCCGCTCTTTCGGCAGACCGATCCGTTCGCGAACCCAGGCGAAATACAGCACGTCCATCGCTTAACTCTCCTTCAGATGGGGCATGGCTTTACGTAGGTAGTCATAGCCGGTGATCAATGTCAGCGTCGCGGCAATCCACAACAGCCACAGCCCAACGCGACCCGACCAGAACATCCCCTCCAGATGCCAGCGCAGGTGGTTCACATCCTCGATCTGCCCGGTCAGAGCCTGATCAATCAATTCCGGGTTCATCCCGAAAGAGCCCATCACGAAATTATGCTCAAAGATACCCTGCGAAAACAGCACCGCTATCGCCACCATCTGTGCCGTGGTTTTCCATTTCGCCAGCTTCGTCACCTTCAGCGTTCCGGCCGTGTCGCCCAGATATTCGCGCAAGCCTGACACGAACACTTCGCGGAACAAGATCACGGTGGCGGGCAGCACCAGCCACGGCGTCCAATGTTCGGCTGAATAGCCCACAAGGATCATCAGCGCGATCACCACCATCGCCTTGTCGGCAATCGGGTCCAACATGGCCCCGATCTTGGTTTCTTGTTTCCACGCGCGGGCCAGATAGCCGTCGAACCAGTCGGTGATCGCCGCTGTTAAAAACAGGATCAGCGCGAACCAGTCCGCATAGGGTCGGGTAAAATACAGAAACATCACGGCCAGACCGGGGGCTGCAATAAGGCGTAGCACGGTCAGGATATTGGGCAGGTTCCACTTCATGGTTTGGACATTACATCGCTGGTTGCAGACATAAAAGACGGCACCGCAAAAAACGGACCCGATCACAGGCAGTTGCGGCACGGTTGGTCAAAGGGTCGCAAGCTGGAACTCTCAGCCAGATACCCCCTTGGCGCGCGATCCCTTTACGGTCAGATTGGCGCGGTTTCTACGTGGCAGAGCAATGACAACACATATTCAAACCGATCCCCGATCAAATCTGATCGGCAGCGCCTGGATGATCTCGGCCATGGCGCTGTTCGCGTTAGAGGACGCGCTGCTCAAGGGGGCCTCGGCCACGTTACCTATATGGCAGATTCTGTTGTTGTTCGGCGCGGGCGGAACAGTGGTCTTTGCGATTGTCGCGATCGTCCGCGGAACACGATTGTTTCACCCGGATGTGCTGTCGCGACCGATGAAAGTGCGCGTGCTATTCGAAATCTTCGGGCGGCTGTTCTATGTGCTGGCGATCACACTGACACCTCTGTCGGCGGCCACGGTGATCCTACAGGCCACGCCGCTGGTCGTGGTCGCCGGAGCGGCCTTGTTCTTTGGCGAAACGGTCGGCTGGCGACGGTGGAGCGCCATCCTGATCGGCCTGATCGGCGTGGTGGTGATCATCCAACCAACCGGAGACAGTTTCACGGCCCTGTCCATTCTGGCCGTGCTGGGGATGCTGGGTTTTGCTGGGCGTGATCTGGCCAGCCGGGCCGCACCGGCCACACTGGGAACCGAGGTGCTGGGGTTTTACGGCTTTCTCTGCATCATCGTCGCCGGGCTGGCCTATCGGTTCTGGGAAGGTGCGCCACTGGCACCCGTGGACCTGCACACCAGCCTGCATGTTGGCGGAGCCGTCCTGATGGGAACAGCCGCCTACGCATCGCTGATGAAAGCCATGAGGACAGGAGAGGTTTCGGCCGTCACGCCGTTCCGCTATTCCCGCCTGCTGTTCGGCGTCGGCCTGGGCGTAGTTATGTTTGGCGAAAGGCTGGATCAGACCATGTGGATCGGTAGCGGGCTGATCGTGGCCTCGGGTCTTTATATCCTGTGGCGCGGACGGCAGGTCTAGCCCTTGTCGTGGAAGAAGTCATAAACCTTCTGCGCCAACCCGGCTGAGATACCGTCCACCGCCTTGAGATCGGCCAAGTTGGCCCGGCTGACCGCCTTGGCACTGCCGAAATGGGCCAGCAAAGCGCGTTTGCGTGCCGCGCCCACACCGGGGATTTCGTCCAACGGGGTCGCCCCCACGGCTTTGGCGCGCTTTGCCCGGTGGGTGCCAATGGCGAACCTGTGTGCCTCGTCCCGCAAGCGCTGAATGAAATACAGCACCGGATCGTTGCGTTTCAGGGCAAAGGGGCGTTGGCCGATGCGATGGAATTCTTCCTTGCCGTGATCCCGATCGACACCTTTGGCGACACCCACCATCGGGATATCCTCGACGCCGTGGGTTTGCATAATCTCATGCACGGCACTGACCTGCCCTGCACCGCCGTCTATCAGCAGCAGATCGGGCCACAGCCCCTTTTCGCGATCCGGGTCCTCTTTTTGCAGGCGGGTGAAGCGGCGATTCAGAACCTCTTTCATCATGCCAAAATCGTCGCCGGGGGTCAGATCATCGCCGCGAATGTTGAACTTGCGATAGGCGTTTTTCATGAACCCTTCGGGGCCGGCCACAATCATGCCGCCCACAGCATTGGTTCCCTGTATGTGGCTGTTGTCGTAAACCTCGATACGGTCGGGTGGAGTGTCCAGATCGAACGCCTCGGCCACACCACGCAATAGCTTGGCCTGTGTGGCGCTTTCCGACATTCGCCGCGCCAGAGATTCACGCGCGTTGCGCAGCGCACCGGCGACCAGTTCCTGCTTTTCGCCGCGCTGAGGCACCAGAATCTCCACCTTGCGCCCGGCCTTCTCGGTCAGCGCCTCTTGCATCAGATCGGCGTTTTCGATGGCATCCGACAGGATCAATTGCCGGGGCGGTTCCTTGTTGTCGTAGAACTGACCAAGGAACGCCTCCATTACCTCGGCCGGGGACACGTCCGGCCCTACACGAGGATAGAAATCCTTGTTGCCCCAGTTCTGGTTGGCCCGGATGAAAAACACCTGAACGCAGGCTTGACCGCTGTCCATATACAGGCCGATCACATCCGCCTCGGCCACGCCGCGCGGGTTGATGCCCTGAGACGTCTGCACCTGCGTCAGCGCCCGGATACGGTCACGCAGGCTGGCGGCACGCTCGAACTCCATCGCCTCGGAGGCGACCATCATCTGCTCGGCCAGTACCTCTTGCACCTTGGTCGACCGGCCGGACAGGAAGCGTTCCGCATCCTTGACGCTTTCGCGGTAATCCTCCTCGGAGATCAACCCGACACAAGGCCCTGAACATCGCTTGATCTGATACAACAGGCAGGGTCGTGTGCGGCTATCGAACATGGAATCCGAACAATTGCGCAGCAGGAATGCCTTTTGCAGCTGGTTCAGTGTCCGGTTCACCGCCCCGGCATTTGCAAAGGGTCCGAAATAGGCGCCCTTTTCCTTCTTTGCCCCACGATGTTTCTTGATCTGCGGAAAGGAGTGGTCTTTGGCCACCAGAATATTCGGGAAACTTTTGTCGTCCCGCAGCAGCACGTTGTACTTGGGCTTGAGCTGCTTGATCAGGTTCTGTTCCAGCAGCAGCGCCTCGGTTTCGGTCCGCGTGGTTAGGAACATCATCGAGGCGGTCGCCGCGATCATCCGTTCGATCCGTCCAGAATGGCCGGGGCGCGCATAATTCGACACCCGCGCCTTCAGGTTTCGCGCCTTTCCAACATACAAAACCCGGCTGTCACCATCCAGCATCCGATACACACCGGGTGAGCTGTTCAGCGTTTTTACATAGCGCTGAATGATGGCATAGCCGGTGGGCTGAGCGTTCGATGTTGGGTCGTCTTGGATGGTCATGGGCCTGAGATATGATTCTCTAACCATGGCTGCAATCTTGTGCCTTTCAGATCAAGAGAAAACAAATCCACGGTTTCTGTGGATAACTGTGGAGATAAGTTTCCGGGCATCGCGAATTTCCCTTGTTTCATTAAGGATTCCTTGATCTGCACAAAAATTAGGCAGCATTTTAACTTATTGTTTTTAAACGAAACTATTTCCTACACATGACAAGTGTATGAAAAAAAAGACATTTTTGTAACGTGCAGGTAACAGGAATGCGAGCGGTGCAAAACTTACGGCAGAATTACTTATTCTACGCCCAGGACATCCGGTGTCTGCCAGCCCAGATGTTGTCCGCCATCCACGCATAACAGCTGTCCAGTCACCGCATGCGCGTCCAAAAAATAGCCCAGCGCGGCGGTGATATCCGACGGGTTCGCGCCCCGCTCGAGAACCGTGTTGGCGCGCTGTGCCTTGAAGTGGTCTTCGCTCTGGCGATGGCCCTGCATGGTGGGGCCCGGCCCGATGGCGTTGACGCGGATCGCTGGAGTCAACGCCTGCGCGGCGGTACGGGTCAGCGCCCACAGGCCCATCTTTGCAATGGTGTAGGACATGAACTCGGGGGTCAGCTTGCGCACGCGCATGTCGACCATGTTGACGATCAATCCGGTGGCCAAGGGCTCTCCGGCGTCGTCCGTGTCGGGCGTCAGCCCTTGCTCGGCCATCGCCTGCGTCAACACAAAAGGCGCACGCAGGTTGCTGTCCATGTGACGATCCCAGCTTTGTCGCGTGGCCGTGTGGATATTGTCGTATTCAAAGATCGAGGCATTGTTGACCAAACAGGTGATCGGTCCGCCCAGCGCCTTGGCCGCGCGGGGCAGCAGGGCGCTGACTTGTGCCTCATCCAGCAGATCGGCCTGCAAGGCGACCGCCTTGCGCCCCAGCGCCTGAACCTCAGCCACGGTCTCCAGCGCGGGTTGTTCAGAGGTGGCATAGTGTACGGCCACATCATAGCCGCGACTCGCCAGATACAGCGCCATGGCCCGGCCAAGGCGAATTCCGGCACCAGTCACTACGGCTCGGGTCATGAATGATCCCTCTTCGTCACGTTACGCCAACAAAACGATGACATAGACCGCGTAGAGCAGAGTCAACACAATGCCCCAGGCACGCGTGATGTCCCGCTTGAAAAACACGAACGGGATCAGCAACAGCGACGCGCCCAACATGACCCACAAGTCAAATTCAAGGAATTCCGGGTCTACGGGAATAGGGCCAACCAACGTGGCAATCCCGACAATGGCCAGCAGGTTGAACATGTTTGACCCGATCACATTACCCAGCGCCACATCCGCCTGACGCCGCAGCGCCGCCATCACCGTGGTGGCCAATTCCGGCAGGGATGTTCCCACCGCAACCAGTGTGAGGCCGATCACCGTTTCGCTGACCCCATAGGTGCGCGCAATGACGGTCGCGTTGTCGACCAAAAGATGCGCGCCCATGGGCAGGCCGATCAGGCCCAGCACCAGATAGATCGAAACCTTCCAGTAGGCCATGTTGGGATCGGCCTCTTCCAGACCTTCCAACTCATCATCATCGGAACAAGCCTCACCGCAGGCCTTGCGGTGCGCATAGGCCTCGCGGAACGCATTCCACAAAACAAGAGCCAGCGCAGCCAGCAGAATGGCCCCGCTGAGCATGTTGAACACGCCACAGAACGCCAGCCCGATGAACAGAACCGAAGCGAGCAGCATGAAAACATAGTTCTTGCGACTGTCGCATTCGCTGGTGTGCAACGTGGCCAGCAAAGCAGGCAGGCCCAGAACCAGTAAGATATTCGCCGTGTTCGATCCGACCACGTTGCCCAGCGCAATCCCCGGCGCGTTCTCCTTGATCGCGCTGATCGCAATCAAAAGCTCGGGCGCGGATGTGCCAAAGGCTACGATGGTCAGGCTAACGATCAATGCAGGCACGCCCATGCGCAGGCTTAGGTTCACCGCACCGCGTACCAGCGCATCACCCGCCAGCAGCAAGATCAGCAATCCAAGGCCGGATAACAGCCATGCCGTCATGTCCGGCCTCCTTTTTCGCAGGCGCAGGGGCCTTTGCCGATCCTGAACCGCCCGCAGCGCGGACACCTTGACGATTGCAGCCTCTTTTGCCCTGGAAAGCGCAGCTTTCCGAACATCGCCAGCACACCCATGGCGATCAGAAACAGGGTGACAATCTTGATAATCACGTCACAAACCGAAACGCGCGTAGGCTGCACGCTCCTCAAGGCCGGCAACGGCATCCTGTGCCAGCGAAGCCCCAAAGCGCGACCAGAGAGGTTTGCGCAGCCCATAGCGGCGGAACTTGACCTTTTCGCCAAAGCGTTCCTGCAACTTGGGCTTCAGATGCGCGATGCCGTCAATCAGCCCCAGTTCCTGCGCGCGCCGGGCCAGCCAGACCTCGCCTGTGAACAGGTCCTGGCTTTCGTCCAACTTGCCGCCGCGCCGGGTTTTGACATGGGTGATGAAATTTTCGTGAATGTCGGCCAACAGCACTTCCAGCCGAGCGACGTCTTCTTTTTTCTCGGGTGCAAACGGGTCCAGCATAGACTTCGATTTGCCGGCAGTATGCACGCGGCGCTCGATACCCTGTTTTCGCAACAGGACATGCGCTCCGAATCCCGAAGAGATCACCCCGATCGACCCCAGAACCGAACTGTCATCGGCGTAAATCTCATCCGCGGCTGCTGCCAGCCAATATCCGCCCGAGGCTGCCACGTCTTCGACAAAAGCAATGACAGGAACGTTCAATTCCTCAGATAACCGTCGAATACGCGCGCCGATCAGAGAGCTTTGGACCGGTGATCCACCGGGCGAGTTGACCTCAAGCGCGACGGCGGCAGGTTTGCCCTTGCGAAAGGCTTTCTCAAGTACGGGTGCCAGCGCAGTGTCGGACATCGATCCACGACCGGCCATTCCGATTGCACCGGACAGGCGCACAACGGCCACGCAGGGTTGCTTTTTAATAAACGGCAGGCTGAGTTTCATGGGTGCCGATGTAGAGTGCCCCCAACCGGTAAACAAGGGACCGATTTACCGATAGACGTGACGTGAACACATTTCCTGAAGCCAGAGGGCAAAAATGCAACGCCTCTCTGTGGCTTAGCTACGAATGCGCCAACCGGTTTTAAAGATCCACCAGATGATGCCAAGGCACAGGCCGGTAAAGGCCAGAATGGCCAACAGGCTAAGCCCGATCGGAACATCCGCCAGCCCATAAAACGACCAGCGAAACCCCGAAATCAGATAGACCACCGGGTTGAACAAGGTGACCGTCTGCCAAAGCGGCGGCAGCATCGAAATGGAATAGAACGTGCCACCCAGAAAGATCAGCGGCGTCACGACAAGCTGCGGCACCAGCGACATCTGCTCGAAATTACTGGCCCAGATACCGATGATGAACCCCAACAGAGAAAAGCTGAGGCAGGTCAGGATCAGAAATGCAGCCATCGCAACCGGGTGTTCGATGCGCAAATCCACAAAGAAAGAGGCCGTAACCAGGATGACCAACCCAACGAAAAGTGACTTGGTCGCGGCTGCCCCGACATAGCCGATCACAATCTCGATAAAGTTCACCGGCGCCGAGAGAAGCTCATATATCGTGCCCAGAAACTTGGGGAAATAAATGCCGAAAGACGCATTGGATATCGCCAGCATCACCACCGACAGCATGATCAGCCCCGGCACGATAAAGGCACCGTAGGACACGCCTTCGATCTCTTGAATACGGCTGCCGATGGCGGTGCCAAAGACCACGAAATACAGCGAGGTTGATAGGACGGGCGACAGAAAGCTTTGCGCCAGGGTGCGGAAGAACCGGGCCATTTCGAACCGGTAGATGGCGGCAATGGCGGACCAGTTCATGCGGGCTCTCCGGACACCAGATTGACAAAGATTTCCTCAAGGCTCGACTGCCGCGTCTGCACATCACGCAACACCAGCCCCGCCTGCGCCACATCATTCAACAACGTGGTGATTCCGGTACGATCAGCATGCGTGTCATAGGTATAGATCAGCGCATCACCGTTACCATTCATCGTCAGGTTATGCGCCGCCAGACTGTCGGGAATGGTCTGGATCGGCTCGGTCAGCATCACCTCGATCTGCTTCTTGCCCATCTGCGCCATCAGCGTGTCTTTGTCCTGCACCAATAACAACTCGCCTTTGTCGATGACGCCGATACGGTCGGCAATGGCCTCGGCCTCTTCGATGTAATGCGTGGTCAGGATGATGGTGACGCCGGCCTGTTTCAGTTCGGCCACGATCTCCCACATATCCTTGCGCAGTTCGACATCAACGCCGGCGGTGGGTTCATCCAGAAACAGCACCCGCGGCTCATGCGACAGTGCCTTGGCGATCAGAACGCGACGCTTCATACCGCCGGACAGTTCTTTGATCGCGTTCTTGCGTTTGTCCCACAGGGACAGCTTGCGCAAAATTTCTTCGATCCGCGCATCATTGCGGCCTAAACCGAACAGACCACGCGACAGGCGGACCGTGTTCCAGACCTTCTCGAACGGCTCCAACGCGATCTCTTGCGGCACCAACCCGATCATCCGGCGTGCGGCACGAAAATCGGTCAGGATATCGTGACCGCCTACCGCAACCGAACCCGAGGTCGGTGTGGTGATGCCGCAAATGGTCGAAATCAGCGTTGTCTTACCCGCCCCGTTCGGGCCCAGCAGCGCCAGGATCTCCCCCTGCTCGATATCCAGCGAGACGCCCTTCAACGCCTCAAACCCTCCGGCGTAGGATTTGCGCAGATCCTTGATCGAAAGAATGGTTGTCATGCAGGTTCCTCGTTCTGGCGGCGACCCTACCCCGCCCGCCCGACACAGAACAGGTCAATTCCGCACACCGCCCTGCGCTTTTTTGCGGTAGGGAAAGGCGCCATTGCACGTAACTCCGGCCTTACTCCGGCCTTGCAATTCACCGGACAAGTCGAAACCCTGCGCCGAAACGGAGGGGCGCAATGCTGAACGGTATTCGGATTATCGAGATCGAAGGGCTCGGCCCTGCCCCCTTTGCCGCCATGCTGCTGGCGGATATGGGCGCGGACGTCATCACCATCCACCGCAAGGTACGGGCGGCAACACCTGGCATGCCGGAACGCTCGGTTCTGGATCGCGGAAAACGGTCGATTGATCTGGACCTGAAGGACGAGAGCGATCTGGAAATTACCAAACGGCTGATCGCCTCGGCTGATGCGCTGATCGAAGGGTTTCGCCCCGGAGTGATGGAGAAACTCGGCCTTGGTCCCGAACCCTGTCACGAAATGAACCCCAAGCTGGTCTACGGCCGGATGACAGGCTGGGGTCAGGACAGCCCCTTGTCGGACACGGCCGGGCATGACCTGAACTATATCGCCCTGTCCGGCGCGCTCTGGTACGGATCACCCCCCGATCAACCGCCGCAGACCCCCGCCACACTGGTCGGTGATATCGGCGGAGGAGCGATGTATCTGGTCGCTGGCCTTCTGGCCGGGCTTCTGAACGCGCAGAGCACGGGCCAAGGCACCATCGTCGACGCCGCCATTTATGATGGCTCGGCACATATGATGAACCTGCTTATGAGTCTGAACCAATCCGGCAACCTGTCTGACGCACGCGGTCAAAGCCTGCTGGACGGCCCCCATTGGAGCCGCACCTACGCCTGTGCCGACGGCGGGTTCGTGACGGTCCAATGCCTCGAACCCAAATTCTATGCGCTTTTTCTGCAAAAGATGGGCCTGTCCGACGACAAGATTTTTCAGCCCCAGTTCGACCCGTCACTCTGGCCCGCGCAAACCCGTAGTCTTGCCACCATATTCGCCGCAAAGCCGCGCGACCACTGGGCAAACCTGTTCGCAGGAACAGATGCCTGTGTCGCCCCGGTTCTCAGCCCGGCTGAGGCACAGGCCCATGAAATGAACTCCGCCCGAAACACATGGCTGCGTATCGACGGTGACCTTCAGGCCGCCGCCGCCCCGAGATTTTCCAACCATGCGTGGGCGCCGAAACCAAGCCCGGCCCGTGGCGAACACAGTGTGGAAATTCGGGCGGAGCTCGAAACCTTTCGCCGATCCGCCTCTTCATCTGGCTAAAAATACCTCGGGGGATGAATTGGCCACAGTCCAAGAAGGGGGCTGGCCCCTTCCCGGTTACCGCCCGCGAACTGTATCGATCATCAGCTGCACATTCGCAGGGTCAGCATCCGGCGTGATCCCGTGACCCAGATTGAAAATATGTGGTCCTTTTGAGAACGCCTCGACAATCCGGCGCGTCTCATCCACCAAAGCCTGCCCTCCGGACACCATATGGGACGAGGCCAGATTGCCCTGAACGCAACCATCCGCCTGTACATGCTTGGCCGCCCATTCCGGCGACACCGAGTTGTCCAGCGCCACACAATCCACACCGGTTGCCTTGGCAAAACCGATATATCCGTCACCCGCCTCACGCGGGAAGCCGATCACCGGGATGCCAGGGTGGCGTTCCTTGATGGCTTGCGTGATCACCCGACAGGGCTCAAGCGCGTATTTCCGGAACGCATCCCCTTTCAGTGACCCGGCCCAGCTGTCGAAGATCTTGACCACCTCGGCCCCGGCCTCGATCTGCGCCGAGAGGTATTCGATCGTCGCCAGCGTGATCCGCTCCAGCAGCGCCTCGAACAGGACGGTGTTTTCCTCGAGCAGCGCATGCGCGGGCCCCTGATCCGGGGTGCCGCGCCCGGCGATCATATATGTCGCAACGGTCCACGGCGCGCCCGCGAATCCAATCAGGGTGGTCTCGGACGGCAATTCGCGCGACAGGATGCGCACCGTCTCATAAACCGGCGACAGGGTGTCATGGATATCCTCGACCGGTTTCAGCGCATCGAATTCCGAAGCTTGCGTTATGGTCGACAGACGCGGGCCTTCTCCGGTGACAAACCACAAATCCGCGCCCAGCGCCTGCGGTACCAGCAGGATATCGGCAAACAGGATCGCTGCGTCGAACCCATAGCGGCGGATCGGCTGCAGCGTCACCTCGGCCGCCAGTTCAGGGTTATAGCATAGCGACAGAAAATCCCCAGCCTGCGCGCGGGTTGCGCGATACTCGGGCAGATACCGCCCGGCCTGACGCATCATCCAGATCGGCGGCACATCCTGCACCTCACCCGCCAGTGCCCGCAGCAGTTTCTTTGTATCGGCCATCTTTGCCCCCAATCGTCTGGTTTGTCGCAACGGGTCGGCCCTCAGTGGCAATTTGTCAAGGTGTGCCCCCATTGTCAGGGCAATGTGACGCGACTAAAGCTTGGCGCATGACACTGACCCTGCCTTCCCCCGACTCACCGCTGAAGATTGGCACCCGTGGTTCGCCTCTGGCGCTGGCGCAAGCATACGAAACCCGGCAACGGCTGGGCACTGCATTTGACTTGCCGGACGAGGCGTTCGAGATCGTGGTGATCAAGACCACCGGCGACAACCGCGCCATGATCGACGCGGACCGCCCGCTGAAGGAGATCGGCAACAAGGGCCTGTTCACCAAAGAAATTGAAGAGGCGATGCTGCGCGGCGATATCGACATCGCGGTGCATTCCACCAAGGACATGCCGGTGGAACAGCCCACAGGTCTAGTGCTGGACACGTTCTTGCCGCGCGAAGATGTGCGCGACGCCTTCATCTCACCCAGCCTGACCTCGATCCACGATCTGCCGCAGAGTGCCGTGGTCGGCACCTCATCGCTCCGCCGCAGGGCGCAATTGCTGAACCGACGGCCTGATCTGAATGTGGTCGAGTTTCGCGGCAATGTGCAGACCCGCCTGAAGAAACTGGCCGACGGCGTGGCGGACTGCACCTTTCTGGCCATGGCAGGCATCCGCCGCTTGAACATGGCCGAGGTTCCCGCCACGGCCATTGCCCCCGAGGACATGCTGCCCGCAATTGCACAGGGCACCATCGGTATCGAGCGTCGTAGCGACGATTCCCGTGCAGCGGGTATGCTCGAAGCGATCCACCATACCGAGACGGGTCAGCGCCTGGCCGCTGAACGCGCCCTGCTGGCGGCCCTGGACGGGTCCTGCGAAACCCCCATCGCGGGTCTTGCCGAAGTGCAAGGCGGACAACTGCGCCTGCGCGGCGAAGTGCTGCGCCCCGATGGGTCCGAGGCGATTGCCGAAGACCAAACTGGCACGATTTCCGACGGCCCCGAGATGGGCCGCGTCATGGCACAAACACTGTTGAAACAAGCAGGTCCGGGCTTCTTCGATTGGAGAAGTTGAGAAAAATTTGAGTAATGTGAATTACTTCACTGTAGGTTGCATTCCGATCTGGCATCAAGGTGTCATACCGATGTGGTGAAGGGGCGATCTCGATAAAGTCGAAAGTTTTTTCAGTATATTCGCTTAAGTGGTATTCGAGGGGGCGAGACTGCACCAAATCACTAATCGGTTAGGGCCGCTGTCATATTTTGACAGCGGCCCATTTCATTTCAGATCAATCGTTCAGGCTGCACTGATCGCCTGTACAGCTTTTTCAACAGCCACCCGGGTCTGTTCCAGATCGGCTTCGGTCACGGCCAATGACGGATACAGCTTGCCCGGAGATTTGAAGATCCCATTTGCGCGCAACGTATCGTTGTAGAGGGTATTTCGTTGTGGATCGTCATGTCTGGCGCTGCGGTAATCGCGACAGGCCCTATCGGTGAAATAAATATCGAACAGCGTTTCATCTCCGACGACCTGATGCGGAATACCCGACTTGGTCAGCGCGTCGATCTGCATCTGCTGCAATGCCACCCCAGTTGCGCGCAGCTGGTCATAAACCCCGTCGCGCCGCAAAACCTCTAGGGTTTTCAAACCTGCAACCGAAGCCACCGGATTGCCAGACAAGGTGCCCAACTGCATCAGCCAGCCTTCTTCGCCGACCTGCGCCTTGTTGAAATGCATCATAATCTCGGCGCTGGCACCCAGCGCGGCCAGAGGGAAGCCGCCGCCTGTAGCTTTGCCCAAAGTGCAGATATCGGGCGTCACGCCGTATTTTTCTTGCGCGCCGCCATAGGCCAGGCGGAACCCGGTGACGATCTCGTCAAAGATCAGAAGAACGTGGTGCTTGTCGCACAGATCGCGCAAGCCCTGCAGGTAACCGGGTTCAGGCGGCACGATCCGTTGCAACGGCTCAACCATGATCGCAGCGACGTCATTGTGTTCGTCCAACAGGGCGGCCACCGCTTCAAGGTCATTAAAAGGGGCAACCAACACCTGTTCGGCCACGCTGTCAGGGATACCGGCACTGTCTGGCACGGCTTGCGGAAAGTTGACCTGCCGGCTGGGCGCAAGACTCATCTGTGCCTCGGCGCTCATGCCGTGATAGCCGCCTTCGAATTTCAGAATCTTGCTGCGCCCCGTATAGGCGCGGGCCAGACGGATTGCATACATGTCCGCCTCTCCGCCCGAGGCGACAAACCGCACCTGTTCGCAACAAGGCACCGCATCGATGATCGCCTCGGCCAGTTCAATGCCTTTGGCGTTGTTGGCAAAGAAGGTCATGCCTTTGGGCAATTGCTCCAGTACGGCCTCCATCACCTCGCGGTGGCCATGACCCAACAACATGGGGCCTGACCCGATCAGATAGTCGATATATTCATTGCCGTCCTCATCCCAGACACGGCTGCCTTCGCCGCGGGCAATGATGATGCCGGGGTCGAAATTGCCAAACCCTCCGGCGGGTAGAACTGCATTGGCGCGGTCGATCCATTCGGATTGTGTGCCTATCTTCAGCATCTCAAACGATCTCCAATATCGGGGAACCAAGAACTTCCGGGTCAGGTGAAACACCTAATCCTGAACCTTCGGGCGGAGCAATCCGGCCGTTTTCACGATTTGGTGCATCCTGGCAAAGGCGAGGGGTCACATAGGACGACAGGTCACAGGTATTCAGCAATGATCCATGCGGCGTCGACGCCGCAAAGTGCAACGATGCGGCCGTAACGATATCCGACCCCCAGGTGCATTCAGCGCAAATTTCTGCCCCAAGATGAACGGTCAAATCCCGCGCGCGGCGCATGGCCGACAAGCCGCCAAATTTGGACAATTTCAACGCCACTGCATCCATGCACCCCAGTTCATGCGCCCGCATGAGCGAGGCCAGATCAAATGCGTTTTCGTCAATCTTCATCGGCAAGCCGGTGGCCTGTCGCACAGCGGCGCAGTCTTCCAGCGTTTTACAAGGCTGCTCCAGCATCACGTCCAGATGCGCAACGGCCCGCCCCGTGCGTGTGGCTTGCAACCGCGACGCGCCACAGTTCCAGTCGCCATAGACGAGAGGGCCCGGTCCCACGGCCTCACGCACTTTGATCAGACGTGCCGCATCGGCCTGCCAGTCGCCCTCAACCCCCAGCTTGACCTGAAACTGGCGAATGCCGGTTTGATAAGCGGTTTTGGCGATCCGCGCCATGTCGTCTGGCGCGATACAGGTGATCGAATGATAGAGCGGCATGTCCTTCCGCGTCCGCCCGCCCAGCAAAGCATAGATCGGTTGGCCCGTGGCCTGACCAAACAGGTCCCACAGGGCAATGTCGACAATGGATTTGGCATAAAGATGCCCTTGCAAGAACCCGTCCAGTTTACGCATCGGAGCGTCGATGCCAAACGGGGAAACCCCTATGATCTGCGGTCCCATTTCCGCCACTGCCCCCGGCACGCCATCAGCAAAGGCTGGCAGGTAATGGGGGATCGGGCAGACCTCGCCCCAACCTTTCAGGCCGGTATCCGTTTCCAGACACAGAACATGGGTTTTAACTGTGGCACAGGTCTTACCCTCGGCCATGTGGTAGGTCTCGTGACTGGTCAGATCGACGGACCAGAGCGTTATCTTGTTGATCCTCATTGATAAACTCCAACCGGATCGCCAAGCGCCTCTTCGTCGGGATGAACACCAAGCCCCGGTGTTTCCGGAAGGTGCAGGTGACCTTCGATGTTACGCGGCCCGCGCCCGGCGGCGATATCAACCGTGATCATATCCTGACAAGCCCAGACCGCGTGGCAATTGTCGTCCGGGATGGTAGAGGCAAGATGCAGTGCCTCGGTATCGGCCAGAACCGAGCCGCCAGTGGCCATCACGAACATGTCGATCCCGTGCGCCAGAGCGATATCTCGCATCCTAGCTGCTTTGGTCAGACCGCCGACGCGATTCAGTTTGATCCCGAACACCTCGGCCAGCCCCTCGCGGGCAATCCGCGCAGCGTCCTGCAAGGTGACCAGGCTTTCATCTACCGACACGGGTGAGGCATGACGGCCCGAGATCGCGGCAATATCATCCAGCGTCTCACCGGGCTGTTCAAAAATGACGTTCAGATCCTCGCAGGCGCTCATTACTTGCAGGGCCTGTTGCCGGGTCCAGCCTCGGTTGACGTCATATAGGACGATCTCACCCGGTCGCCGAATGCTCTCCACGTCGCGCACACGAGTAATGTCACGTTCGACGTCACCGCCGATCTTTACCGAATGGGCAACGTAGCCGCGGTTGCGATACCGCTCCATGACCTCACGGGTTTCTTCCACAGTCTTGGCCCCGACCGAGGACGCAATCGGACGGGGCGTACGCGACCCACCGCCCATCAGGTCCGCTATCGGCAGGCCTGCCGCCTGACCGGCAATATCCCAGCACGCCATGTCGATCGGGCTTTTGGCATAGAGATGTCCGGGCAGCGCGGTATCCATAGCCCGTTCCACATCCAGCACTCGTCGCGGATCAAGGCCCAGAATGAACGGCGCCATGGTTTGAATGCCCGCGCGAATTCCCGGCCCATACGCAGGCACATAGGTGTGACCCCAAGGAGTGCCCTCGCCCCAGCCGATCAGCCCAGCATCAGTTTCCACCTTAACCAGCGTCGCATCCAGCACGTCGAATTTCAGCCGCCCACCAGACAGCCAATAGGGATGCTCTAACGGCAAATCGACGTGATAGACCGAAAGGCGGGTGATCTTCATTTCAACTCCACCTCGACAAAGGACATGGGGGTATCCCCAGCGTTGATGACGTTATGTTCCACCCCTTCGTCGCGGCGATAGGCGGTTCCAGCGGGAACTGTCACTTCGTTGGCTGTTCCATCGGGCAACTCCAACCGCATCTGGCAATCGGTGACAGCCATGATGACGTAATCCATCGCGTGACGGTGCCAGCCAGTTTCAGCGTCGGGGGCAAAGTCAAAGCGCGTCACCCGCACACGCGCGTCATCGATCATCTGGGTTGCAACAGCTTGCGGTCTCATAATCTAAACTCCTCAACAGGCGCACCGAGGCTTTCGAAATCGGGCACTACACCCATTCCTGGTACATCCGAGGCGTAGAGCTTGCCATTCCGCGACATTGGTCCGCCGAATCCGGTAGAACGCGTGTTGTAGTTCATCAGATCGGTCGTGTTTTGCAGGTAGTCGGACGGGGTCGAGGCAGCAAAATGGGCGACAACCGAGGTGGCTATTTCCCCACCCCAGGTATCTTCGCTGACCACCGGAATGCGGTTTTCGACCAGATAGTCCCGCACCCGCCGCGCCTTGCTTAGCCCACCAAGGTTCGAGATTTTGAGACAGCAGATCTCGGCCCCGCGATCCGCGACGATGCGCTGCGCCATGTGCATACCAGTCAGGCATTCATCCAGCTTCATCGGTTGCTCGGCCACGCGGCGTACCTGCTGGCATTCTTCATAGGTGCGGCAGGGTTGTTCCAGAATGTAATCCAGATCGCGCGTTGCGCGCGCCACCCGGATCGCGTTGTCAACGCGCCAGCCCTGATTGGCATCGGCCATCGCCTTTTCACCAGGTTGAAGCAAAGGCAGTGTCGTCCGGATACGGTCAATATCCGTGACCCAGTCGCTGCCGACCTTAATCTGAAACTGCCGGTACCCCTGCTCGCGGTACCGGTTCATTTCGGCGACCGTCTCATCAACCGCTTTCTGAGGCGCGACGCGATACATCGGCGCGCCGTCGGTCAGCTTACCGCCCAGCAGCATCCAAACCGGTTGATCACAAGCCTGCCCAAGAACGTCCCAGCACGCGGCATCAAACGGAGCCTTTGCGTACCCATGTCCCTGAATCAAATGATCCATAAGCTGTTCGATGCGCCCCACCTGTCGCGGGTCCTCGCCCAACAGCGACGGAGCAACCAACCGGGCCAGCGCGGCGACGCCTTCGGAATGCGCAACCATATAGTTCTCACCACAAGGCGTGAATTCTCCGCACCCCTGCAGACCCGCATCTGTGTCGATGACGACGACTGACGCAGTTGCGGTTTCAATCGCGTTGCCCGCCCCCCAAACGTAGGCACCGCCCACATAAGGCAGACCGGTCTGGAACACGCGCACACGGGTAATCTTCATGCGGCATCCATTCGTGGCAAATCGCCCATTCCCTCGCCGCGCCAAAGAACGAAGGTCAGGATCGGCTCATCTATTGTGGTCATCGCATGGCTTTGCCAACTGAGGTGATGGCGTGTCTGGTTGGGACCGATATAGGTTTCGTTCCCTTCGATGCGAAACCTTGCTCCGCCACCGACAACCAAATAGAGTTCCTCAGCCTGATGGCTGTGCCAATCATAATTCAAACCTGCCCCCCAATAGGCGACGTAGCCGCGCAATTGGGTCGAGTGGAAATGCCCGGTTGGCCCGAACAATTCATAATAGCCGAAGCGGTTTAGGAAATCGGCCCCGACCTCTTCTTCGGTATAGGTGTGCTTCCATTGCGCCAGATGTGCGGTTGCCCTGATCGCATCGGACAGGGATTGCGTGGCGTCGCCGGTCGGGAATTCAGTTTGCTGAACCAACTCTACTGCCGGGATTTGGTTTGGTTCCAAACCTGTCGCTACAAGATCGTCAGGCCAGGCACCAAAACCCGAAAGATCAGGGTGGGATTGATGCAGCTGCCGGGCGGCCTCTAGAACGTCGTCCATTGTCACGGGATCACCACGATGTTGCCTGTGTGTTGTTTGGCGATAAAGGCCGCCTGTGCCTCACGCAATTCTTCCAATGGATAGGTAGCCGCCAACGCAGGCTTGATCTCTCCGGCCTCGATGTATTTCACGAGGTTTTGCATGACTTGCGGGTCGATCACGGTCGAACCTGTGAAGGTCAAGTCGCGCAGGTAGAATGTTCGCAGATCAAACTCGACCATCGGCCCCGCGATCGCACCCGAACAAGTATAGCGCCCACCGCGTTCCAGACTGTCGATCAGGTTCGGCCAATATGGGCCACCGACCACATCGGCAACTACGGTAATCTTTTCTGACCCCAAAGCCGCGCGAAGGTTTTCCGGCGCGCGGAGCAAAATCCTGTCGGGGCCAAATTCGGCGACGTCTGCATGCTTGGCCTCGGACGCCATTGCGATCACACGCGCGCCGCGCCGTTTGGCCAATTGCACCAGTGCCCCGCCAACGCCACCCGAGGCGCCGGGCACCAACACGGTGTCGGTGTCGGTCACGTTGGCGCGGGTCAGCATGCCTTCGGCGGTCGAATACGAGCAGGAAAACGTCGCCAGCTCCGCATTCGTGAGGTCTGATTTGATCGGCACTGCATTCACCGCAAGTGTCGTGGCGTATTCGGCAAATCCGCCGTCCCGCTCGGACCCGTAGTATCCGGTCTTGTCCTTGTTGCCTGGATCGTTCGGATCTCGCAGCCAGCCATCGGTGATCACGCGTTCACCAATGCGGGCGCTGTCGACACCATCGCCGACGGCCACGATCTGACCGCAGATATCGGCGCCCTGAATGCGCGGGAACGTAATTGGCGCGCCGCCCCATGTCGGGTCATCTTCGCCCACTTCTTCAAACGCGCCACCCGTTGTCGCATCCGTCACCGTTTTGGAATACCAACCCGAGCGTGTGTTCACGTCGGTATTGTTCAAACCACAGGCGGCGACCTTGATCAGCACCTCGCCCGCAGCGGGTTCCGGGCGCGGCCAGTCCTCATGCAACACCATTTGTTCAAGGCCACCATGGCCCATCGTGACCATAGCTTTCATTGTATCGGGCAGGCTCATTGTGCAGTCTCCAGCATGGCGTCGGTACGGGGCAGCAGGCTGTCGGGGTCATAGGCTGGTTCACCCAACACGCGGGCCGCGCGGGGTTTGCCGTGGATCACGACCTGCAACGCGGTGCCGGGGGTTGCGGCCTCGGGCTTGATATAGACAAAGGCCAGAATCTTACTGACCGTATGGCCATAAGCCACCGAAGCCGTCGAGCCCACGACGCGGCCATCCAACATGACCGCTTCGCCGCCATGGCCGTCGATCTCTCCGTCGGGTTCAATCTCAAGATAGGCGCAGATCCAGGGCAGGTCAGAATTCAGGGTTTTGTCTTTGCCCAGATACTCCTTGTCTGTGCGCGCAAAGCGCAGCACATCAGCCTCGGCCAGTGTGACCTCGTTGGTCAACTCACCCGCACCTTTGAAGCCCTTCTCCATCCGCATCACGTTCATGGCAAAGCTGCCATAGTCGGTGATTCCATGCGACTGACCCGCAGCCCAAAGCGCATTATAGACGTCAAGACAGGCGCCGTTAGGCATATGTAATTCCCATCCCAGTTCACCTGCGTAAGACATGCGGAAGGCCCAGACCTTGTGGCCTGCGACGGTGATCTCCTGTGCCGACAGCCAGCGGAACCCAGCATTGGTCAGATCGGCATCAGTGCAGCGGGACAGTACGTCGCGTGACCGGGGACCGTTCAGTGACAAGGCCGACCAGTCGGCGGACAGCGCGGTGATCTGCACATCCTCATCGGCGCACTGGTGTGCCAGATGATCCAGTAGGCGCTGTTCAAAGAAAGCTGCACAGACCAGATAGAAGCGGTCCTCGGCCATGCGGACAATCGTCGTCTCCAATTCGATCCGCCCGCGTCGGTTCAGCATATGCGTCAGTGTGATCGAGCCCACCTTTTGCGGCATCCGGTTGGCGGTCAACCGGTCCAGCAGGGCATAGGCGTCCGGGCCAGAGACCTCGACCTTGGTGAAAGCGGTGACATCCATGATACCGACGCGTTCGCGGACCGCTTTGACCTCAGCTGCGACCATGTCGTCTGCCGGTGTGCGGCGGAAGGAATAGTGATCGCGCTGTTCGACCCCGTCCCGTGCGAACCAGCGGGGGCGCTCAAAACCATACACCTCCTCATGCACCGCGCCTTTGGAGTTCAGCAGTTCATACAGCGGCGACGGCTTGATCGGGCGGCCTTCCAGGCGATTGAAATGCGGGAAAGGGATTTCATGGCGCAGGCAGTAGTCTTCCTCAGCCTTGATCACCTGCCAGTCCTTGTTGGCATACGCCCCAAACCGGCGCGGGTCGAATTCGCGCATCGAAATATCCGCCGCCCCATGCACCATCCAGCGCGCCAGCTCGCGGGTCAGACCTGGCCCCCAGCCGATGCCGATCTGCGTTCCGCAACAACACCAATAGTTCCGAACACCCGGCGCAGGGCCGATCAACGGGTTGCCATCGGGGGGATGCGAAATCGCGCCATGTACGTCGCGTTGAATGCCCAGTTCAGCAAAGATCGGCATCCGGTTCAGGCTTTCTTCAAGCCACGGCATCACCCGGTCGTAGTCCGCATCGAACAACCAGTTTTCGTATTCCCAGGGGCAATGATCATGCCAGACCGAGTTCGGGTTCTCTTTTTCGTAAATCCCGATCAGCCCGCGCTGCTGCTCCATCCGGATATAGCCCGAGACTTTGCGATCGTCGCGGATCACCGGCAGTTCGGTGTCCAGGTTCTGGAACTCCGGCACCGGTTCGGTCACGAAGTAATGGTGGGTCATCGAAGTCATGGGCAGTTGTAGCCCCGACCATTCGCCCATCTGACGGGCATAGGTGCCGCCAGCGTTCACCACATGCTCACAAGTTATGGTGCCCTGTTCGGTCTCTATCACCCACTCCCCATTCTTAGCCTGCGTAATGTTGGTGGCGCGGCAGTTGCGGAAGATGCGCACACCCTTTAGACGCGCGCCAGTTGCCATCGCCATGGTGACGTTGGTCGGGTCCACATGGCCATCGTCGGGCGTATGCAGCGCGCCCAACACGCCGTCGAGATTGTAGAACGGGTGCAGCTCCGCCACCTGTTCGGGGCCGACTAATTCGATATTGAACCCAAGCGAGCGACCAACTGACAGGGTGTGACGCAACCAGTCCATCTCATCCTCGGTATAAGCCAGCCGGAAGGATCCACACCCATGCCACGTCACAGGCTGGCCGGTTTCAGCTTCCAACGCACCGGAATAGAGACCGATGTTGTAGTCGACGCATTTGCCCAGACCAAAGCTTGAGGTCGAATGCGTGATCTGCCCGGCCGCATGCCAAGTGCTGCCGCTGGTCAGTTCAGCCTTTTCAAGCAGGACAGTATCACCGCCCCACCCTTCATGCGCCAGATGATAGGCCAGACCGACCCCCATGACACCTCCGCCCACGATCACCACGCGGGCATGTGACGGCAGATTCTTCTCGGACATGATTTTTCCTCTTCCCGAGTCGCGTTTCTGCTCGACAGGCTAATTCCACAAATGTACCATCGTCAATCATGAATGACACAAATGTATCATCAATCGTTCTCGACCGGCTCACCGAAGAGTGGGACGCCCTGACGCCCGAGGCACAGAAAGCCGCGCGTTACGTGCTGGAAAACCCCACGGATGTAGGGGTTTCGACCGTGCGCGAGATTGCCGAGGCTGCCAATGTGAAACCCAACACCTTCGTGCGGATGGCTCGGCAGGTGGGCTTCGAAGGCTACGAGGATTTTCGCGCCCCGTTCCGCGACGCGATTCGCCAAGGCACCGTGTCGTTTCCAGATCGCGCGCGCTGGCTGCAGACCATCGGCAAGTCGGGTGAGCTGGGCGGCCTATATGCCGATATGATCGGCGCCGCGATCCGCAACATCGAAGACACCTTTGCCGGAATCGACGCCGACCGACTGAAAGCCGCCGCCGAGGATATCTGGAATTGTCGCCAGATCTTCACGCTGGGCGTTGGTGTCAATAACGCGAACGCGCGCAACTTTACCTATCTGGCCTCTACGGGCATGAAGCAATTTCACGCCATCCCCCGCCCCGGCTCGACCCCGGTGGACGATCTGGCCTGGGCTGACGAACAGGATGTGCTGATCGCGATCACCTGCCACCCCTACCGGACCGAAGTGATCGACGCGATCAAACTGGCGCGGCAGCAGGGCTTGACGGTCATCGGCCTGTCCGACAGCCCCGCCAGCCCAGTAATCCTGAACGCGCAGCATGGCTTTGTGGTCGCTGCTGACACGCCGCAGTTCTTCCCGTCCTCCGTATCTACCATCGCTTTGTTGGAAACGCTGCTGTCCTTCGTGATCGCGGTTTCCAGCGATGAGATCGTCGAACGGGTGGAACGGTTTCACCAACGCAGGCACCAGCTTGGCCTTTACGCAGAGGAGCCCGAATGAACGCCCCGCTGACACGTTCGCTTGATGCGCGATACTACACCGACCCTGCGATTTTCACGCAAGAGATGCAGGGCCTTCTGGCCCGAACATGGCAATTCGCCGGACACGTGGCGCAAGTCCGCGAAACAGGGGACTACTTTGCTTTCACGATTGCCGGGCAGAACCTGTTCTGCATTCGGGGTCGCGACGGAGAAATCCGCACCTTTTACAACGTTTGTCAGCATCGAGCGCACGAGATGGTCACCGGCGCCGGAAACACCCGCGTCGTCGTCTGCCCCTACCACGCGTGGACATATGAATTGTCCGGCCAGCTGCGCGCAGGGCCCAACATCAAATCCGTCCCCGGCTTTGACCGTAGCACCATCTGCCTGACCTCTGTCCGGACCGAAGTGTTCAACGGCTTCATCTTCGTCAATCTCGACGATGACGCCGCGCCAATGGATGAATGGTACCCCGGCGTGCGCGAAGAAATCCGCGCCTTCGTCCCTCACATCGACGATCTGGAACCGCTGGAATGGGTCGAGATACCCGAGAACTGCAACTGGAAGGTCAGTATCGAGAATTACTCGGAATGCTATCACTGCCCAACCAATCACCCGACCTTTGCCGAAGGCGTGGTCAAACCCGAGACCTATGACATTCAACCCGATCCAAGCGGCGGCTACGTGCTGCGCCACACGACGGAATGCCAGAGCCTCGACAAGATGACCTATCCCATCGACATGTCGGTGCCTCATGCAGGTGATTATCAGTCGTGGTTCCTGTGGCCGATGTTTTCATTCCAATGCTACCCGGGCAATGTGCTGAATACTTACCACTGGCGCGCGGCCGATGCCGATCACTGCACCGTCTGGCGCGGCTGGTATACCGAAGGCGGGTCGGAAAGTGCGGTGATCCGGCAACTGGCCGTGCAGGATCGTGAAACCACGGTCGAAGAAGATATCCATCTGGTCGAAAGCGTTCACCGGGGCTTGAAATCCCGTGGCTATCGCCCCGGTCCGCTGGTGCTGGATCCCCGATGCGGTGTGATGTCGGAACACTCGATTGCCCGGTTACAACAATGGATGCGTGAGGCCGTGGACTGATGATCAAGGTGATCCACCCATGCTGATGCCCGAAGACTGGCGACCGGAGCACAAGTTATTTCCGCATCAAGTGGGCTTTACCTCTCCACCGTTCGACTTCGATGCGGCTCCATCCGATTTCCTGCGCATCAGCCCGGGCACCGTAGGGGTACATGGCTGGATGCTGCATGTCCCCGACTATGTGCATGGGCTGGATCAGCGAAAACAGAATTTCGGGATGCTTGAGGATTTTGTCCACTGCATGTCCCGAAACGGCGTCGATGTGTGCGGTCAGATCGGGTCGAACTGGGCGCATGCCTGCGGGCTGGGCGTTGAAGGCGTACGACAGCATTGCGCGGATCTGTCCGACAAATACGGCACGCAGTTTCATATGGCAGGATACGCCATGATCGAAGCGCTGCACGAGATGAATGTGGAGAAGGTGGCGTTGAACGCTGCCTACCATTGGCCGGAATGGTGGCAAGGCACAGTCGGGTTCCTTCAAGAAGCCGGGTTCGATGTTTTGTATGCCGGCAATTTCCATGATCAGGGATGGTTTGCCAGCCAAGATGATGTGAACAGCTATCGCTGGGTCTTTGAAGGCGATCTGGCGCTCAAAAGCTTCGAATACGTTGCCGAGCAAGCCCCGAATGCCGATGCGATCCTTATCAACGGCATGTGCAATTTCCGCACGGGTCCGAACGGTCTGCCACAACGCCCCCTGCATTTGGTAGACGATCTGGAGGCCGCCTTGGGTAAAACTGTAGTCGGCCACGACATCGCGCTCTATTGGCGCATCTTCAGATCCCTTGACTTGCGGCCCGCGACACCATTGGGTCGGCTTCTGAAAAGCCTGTAGATCAAAGAGGGCTGAAACCTATGCACAGAATACTCGCGCTCTGGGCGGTGCCCCGATCCACTTCAACGGCCTTTGAATGGATGATGCGCCAGCGCGGCGATCTGGATTGCCTGCACGAACCCTTCGGCGAGGCATGGTATCAGGGAGAAGACCCACTTTGGCACCGGTTCAAACCGGGGGATGTCACAACGCCCGGCCTGACGCTTGGGAAAGTGTGGCAGGGCATCAAAGCCCGAGCCGAAAATGCGCCGGTCTTCATCAAGGACTTTCCGCACTACATCAACCATATGTGGGATGCCGAATTCCTGTCCCACTTCAATCATGCCTTCCTGATCCGCGATCCGGCCAAAACGATCACCTCGATGTTCAAGCGCTGGCCAGACTTCGCGGAAGGAGAGGTTGGCTTCCCCGAACAGCGCGCCTTATTCGACTTGCTAACCGCCCTGAACGGCACCCCTCCGCCTGTGATTGACAGCGATGATCTGCTGGAAGACCCCCGTGCAATGACAGAGAAATTCTGTGACGCAGTGGGCATTCCTTTTATCGAAGACGCCTTGACCTGGGAAGCCGGTGGCGATCCTTCGGCACATAGCTGGTGGGATGGCGGGTCGTTTCACGCCAATCTCGCGAACTCGACCGGGTTGGCGCCGCAACCTCGCAAATATGTGTCAATCGAAGAGGCGCCTGATCGGGTCAAACAGGTGCATCGCCGGATGAAACCGCACTATGATCACCTCTACAAACATCGTCTGACGCGCTAAAGAACCGGAGACCCCAAATGGCAGACATTTTCGACGAAGACCTGTTCCTCAAAGGCTTGGAACAACGCAAAGGCACGCTTGGGGCCGAATATGTAGAAAAGAACCTGGCGTCCGCGGATGACTTTACGCGCCCGTTTCAGGAGGCCATGACAGCCTGGTGCTGGGGCTTTGGCTGGGGTGACAGCGTGATCGACGCCAAGACCCGATCGATGATGAACCTGTCGATGATCGGCGCGCTGGGGAAGATGCACGAATGGGAAATCCACTGCAAAGGCGCGATTAACAATGGCGTCTCGAAAGAGGAAATCAGGGCCATCATCCACGTGATCGGCATCTATTGCGGTGTACCCCAGGCGCTGGAATGCTTCCGTGTGGCGCGAAAGGTGCTTGAAGCCAAATAAATGCTCAAACTAGTCAAATTTAAACAGGCATGACTGGTTCAGTATCGGGCTTCGGGCCCTAAGTTTATAAGTATATCGACAATCTCGCCGCGCCTCGTCTCGATTAAGGCGTGTCGGGCAGAGCGAGGGACAGGCTGCAAGATTTTTTGACACGCGTTGTCGTCTCATACGATCACGACGCCAAGAGCCATGTGTAAGATATGCATGGCAACCTCATCACCGTAACAAACAAGGCAAGCAGAGCCCTCCCAACCTTTTTTCAATACTTGAACACCTACATCAGGATTGATCATTGCGACTGCCCCCCTTGCCGGATCGACTGATTGGGCGCACAATATGAGCTCATACACAAAATTGCGCCCTGGGTGCGCACCGTGACACGCTTCGCGTCCGGGACGCCTTCTATGAAATGGAGGGCACCATGACTATTGCATCTCGCCTGAAACACCATTTGGACTCCCAGGGGCTTCCGTTTGATACTGTCCCGCATCCCTATGCCGCTACTGCAAGCGAATGTGCAGAAGCGGCACATGTTCCCGGCGACCACCTTGCCAAATCCGTCTTAATACACATGGAAGAGGGGCCCATACTTGCAGTGCTGCCCAGCAACCATCAGGTCGACCTCACAGCTCTGCAATCGATGATGGATCGGCGCCTTGGTTTAGCTCCTGAATCCGAAATGCGCGAATTGTTTGATGATTGCGCCCTTGGCGCTATACCACCTGTAGGCGATGCCTATGATCTGCCGACTGTTGTGGACAACAGTCTCACTGGCCTCGACAGGGTTTGGTTCGAAGCTGGAGACCACCAAACTTTGATTGAAATGCGCGGGAAGGATTTCGACACGATGATGAAAGACGTTAAGCACGGCGCTTTCTGCTGCATGCATTAAGCTCTTTCTGCTGCATGCATTAAGCTCTGGCGTGTTTTTTCCCTGATTTACCCCGCTCCGGCGGGGTTTTTCTCAGCTACGGGAGCAGGATTTTTAGCTCTCACCCCATTGTTTTATGGTTCTGACGGGTTGAGTTTGTTAAGCGATTGATCTTGGGGATCAATTGTAGTGTGACCGGGCTGTTCTGAGATTTTCTGACGCTGGTTGCGGGAGTAGGATTTGAACCTACGACCTTCAGGTTATGAGCCTGACGAGCTACCGGGCTGCTCCATCCCGCGTCAGTGTCAGATTTGTATCATCGTTAGAGAGATGTTTTGGGCTTTTACTAGGTTTGGCGGTGACCTACTCTCCCGGGGCTTAAGCCCAAGTACCATTGGCGCGGCAGTGCTTAACTTCCGGGTTCGGGATGGGACCGGGTGTTTCACTTGCGCTATGACCACCAAACCGAGGAAAAGCCCATGTCTGCATTCTTGCTGAGCAAGAAAGCGACGGGTGGCAGGCAGCGTCTTTGCGTGCAAAGGCGCGTTGCCACTCGGTTGTTATGTCACCCCTTACGGGGTTTCACATCAATCAACGTTGTCCAACTCAAGGTCGGTGTATGCTTTTGGTCTTGTTTGATCGCCTACCGCTTCGCTACTTGAGGCGGTGAGCTTTGTCTTTCTGTTACTGGATCAAATCAAGCCTATCGGGCGATTAGTACCGGTCAACTGAACGCATTACTGCGCTTACATCTCCGGCCTATTGACGTGGTGGTCTTCCACGGCCCTCAGGGAGACCTTGTTTTGAGGGGGCTTCCGCTTAGATGCCTTCAGCGGTTATCCTGTCCGATCATAGCTACCCAGCACTGCCGTTGGCACGACAACTGGTCCACCAGTGGATCGTTCACCCCGGTCCTCTCGTACTAGGGGCAACTCCTCTCAAGTCTCCTACACCCACGGCAGATAGGGACCGAACTGTCTCACGACGTTCTAAACCCAGCTCACGTACCTCTTTAAACGGCGAACAGCCGTACCCTTGGGACCTGCTCCAGCCCCAGGATGAGATGAGCCGACATCGAGGTGCCAAACACTGCCGTCGATATGGACTCTGGGCAGTATCAGCCTGTTATCCCCGGCGTACCTTTTATCCGTTGAGCGATGGCCCTTCCACTCGGGACCACCGGATCACTATGGCCGTCTTTCGACTCTGCTCGACTTGTCAGTCTCGCAGTCAGGCTGGCTTCTGCCATTGCACTCAACGAGCGATTTCCGACCGCTCTGAGCCAACCTTCGCGCGCCTCCGTTACGCTTTAGGAGGCGACCGCCCCAGTCAAACTACCCGCCACGCAGGGTCCCGGATCCGGATAACGGACCGCGGTTAGACATCAAGAGTGCGAAGGGTGGTATCTCAAGGGAGGCTCCACGGATACTTGCGTTTCCGCTTCAAAGCCTACCACCTATCCTGCACATCACAATCCTGATGCCAGTGCGAAGCTGTAGTAAAGGTGCACGGGGTCTTTCCGTCTAACCGCGGGAAGCCTGCATCTTGACAGGCAATTCAATTTCGCTGAGTCGATGTTGGAGACAGCGGGGAAGTCGTTACGCCATTCGTGCAGGTCGGAACTTACCCGACAAGGAATTTCGCTACCTTAGGACCGTTATAGTTACGGCCGCCGTTTACCTGGGCTTCAATTCAAGGCTCTCACCTCTCCTTTTAACCTTCAGGCACCGGGCAGGCGTCAGACCCTATACGTCGTCTTGCGACTTCGCAGAGCCCTGTGTTTTTAATAAACAGTCGCCACCCCCTGGTTTGTGCCCCCAGCCCCTAGTTGCCTAGGAACCGGGCCTCCTTCTCGCGAACTTACGGAGGTATTTTGCCGAGTTCCTTCAACATCGTTCTCTCAAGCGCCTTGGTATTCTCTACCAGTCCACCTGTGTCGGTTTAGGGTACGGTCTGATAGGAGGGCTATTTCCAGGAACCTCTCAGCAGCCCAATCAATCCGATAAGATTGAACTACACCTGAGATCCGTCACCACTCCACGGCCAGGAATATTAACCTGGTTCCCATCGCCTACGCCTTTCGGCCTCGGCTTAGGGGCCGGCTTACCCTGCTCAGATTAGCTTTAAGCAGGAACCCTTGGACTTTCGGCGAGAGTGTCTCTCACACTCTTTGTCGCTACTCATGTCATCATTCTCACTAGTGATCTCTCCACCGGATCCCTCACAGGCCGGCTTCATCGAAAGCCTCTCTCCTCCAATCCGCCCGAAGACGTGAAGGAGGAATGAGACTATGTCACACTACGCTCTGCTACCATGCCTTACGGCATCCTAAGCTTCGGCTCATGGCTTGAGCCCCGTTACATCTTCGCCGCAGGACAACTTATTTAGACCAGTGAGCTGTTACGCTATCTTTAAAGGATGGCTGCTTCTAAGCCAACCTCCTGGTTGTTTTGGTCGTCCCACCTGCTTTCCCACTTAGCCATGAATTGGGGGCCTTAGCTGTAGGTCAGGGTTGTTTCCCTCTCCACTACGGACGTTAGCATCCGCAGTGTGTCTGCCATCTAGTACTCCCGGGTATTCGGAGTTTGGTTAGGATCAGTAAGCCTGTGGGGCCCCATTACCCATCCAGTGCTCTACCCCCCGGGGTATTCGGATGACGCTCTACCTAAATAGATTTCGCAGAGAACCAGCTATCTCCGAGTTTGATTGGCCTTTCACCCCTAGGCACAGCTCATCCCGATCCTTTTCAACGGATGTGGGTTCGGTCCTCCAGTAAGTGTTACCTTACCTTCAACCTGCCTAGATCACTCGGTTTCGGGTCTGATCCCACGAACTCATGCGCCCTATTAAGACTCGCTTTCGCTACGCCTACACCTAACGGCTTAAGCTTGCTCGTGAGACCAAGTCGATGACCCATTATACAAAAGGTACGCCGTCAGCTCGCAAGGAGCCTCCGACTGATTGTAGGCGTTCGGTTTCAGGTACTGTTTCACTCCCCTCGTCGGGGTGCTTTTCACCTTTCCCTCACGGTACTGGTTCGCTATCGGTCAGCAAGGAGTACTTAGCCTTCGAAGGTGGTCCTCCGATCTTCAGACAGAATTTCACGTGTTCCGCCCTACTTAATACGTCCATCAAAGCTTCCTATACGGGGCTGTCACCCGCTATGGCCATGCTTCCCAACATGTTCTAGTCACTTATCTGGCTCGGCTGGTCCCCGTTCGCTCGCCGCTACTAGGGGAGTATCAATTGATTTCCTTTCCTCCGGGTACTTAGATGTTTCAGTTCCCCGGGTTTGCTCTTAAAACCCTATGTATTCAGGTCTTAAGTACCTGTTTAAGCAACATATTGATTATCAGAGATAACAATATGAAGCTTTCAGGTGGGTTGCCCCATTCAGAAATCCATGGATCAAAGCTTATTCTCAGCTCCCCATGGCTTATCGCAGAGTATCACGTCTTTCATCGCCTCTTGCTGCCAAGGCATTCACCAAACGCCCTTCTCGCGCTTGATTTGATCCAGAAGAAAGACTTGATATTGGCACTACCGCCTATTCGGCTACTTGAGTGCGTTTAACCGCACACAACCGAAGCTGCGCTAGCAATCAAATCAATCGCGATCATCCAGCT